>DATJSL010000040.1:0-4727 GCA_035504115.1 Steroidobacteraceae bacterium
GGCGGCCTCACCGAAGTCCTCCGTGCTTTGCAGCAGGGACTGGAAGTTGATTTCCGTGGCGATGGCCTGATCCACGCTGTCGGCGCCGATATTGAGTGCCGAGCGCAGCAGCGCCATGGCGACCGCGGGCTTCTTGGCCGCACGCTGCGCCTGCTCGAGGGTCACATCGAGGGCCTTGCCGGGCTCGCACACCCGATTGATGAGTTGCATCTCGAGTGCCTGCTGGGCCGTATAGGTCTCCGCGAACATCATCATCTCCATGGCCCTGCGGTGCCCCACCTTGCGTGGAATCGACCAGAGCCCCCCGACATCCGGCACGAGACCCACACGCATGAAGGCACAGGAGAATTTCGCATCGGCCGCGGCGACGCTGAAGTCGCTGGCGGCGACGAATGACACCCCGCAACCCGCGGCGTTGCCCTCGACGGCGGTGAAGAACGCCTTGGGCCCGTTGACGAGCAACTTGAAGATGCGTGTCGGCAGGTCCATCCGCATGCGGCCATGGATCACTTCGCGACGCTCCATTTCGGAGATGTCGCCACCCGAGCAGAAATTGCCGCCGGCTCCGGTGAGCACGATGGCATGACACGTCTCGTTGGCCTCGATGTCCAGCAATCGCGCGTAGAGCTCCGTGCGCATGGCCATGCCGAATGCATTCACGCGCTTGGGCAGGTTGAGGGTCACGACCGCGACCGAGTCCTCGTAGCGCACCTGGACGATGTCTTGCTCCGCCGCCTTTGTCACAGCAATTCTCCGTAGAGCCCGAGATGATGCTCCGCGTTACCCCAGGCGAGATCGATAGCGGTGAGCCGCTTGAAGTAATGGCCGATCGCATGCTCGTCGGTCATACCCATGCCCCCGTGCAGCTGCACCGCCTGCTGTCCGATGAAGCGCCCGCAGCGTCCCGCCATGAATTTGGCCCCCGACAGTGCCCGGCGGCGCTCATTGCGATCGGCCGCATCGACCGCGGCCGCAGCGCGCAGCGCCAGCGAGCGGGATTGCTCGATCGCCGTGGCCATCTCCGCCACACGGTGCTGCAACGCTTGAAAGCGTCCGATCGGTTGACCGAACTGCTTGCGCGTGCGCAGGTGCTCGAGGGTGAGCTCGAGCGCCCGCTCCATGACGCCGACAGCCTCGGCGCAAAGTGCCGCGATACCGCGATCAACGCCCCACTCGATGAGCTCGAGCCCCTCGCCTGCCGCGCCGATCCGCGCGCCCGCCCCGACCGCAACGCCCTCCAGACGAACCTCCGCGGCGCGCCCGCCATCGAAAGTAGGGAAGCCGCGCACACTCACGCCGGGCGCGGCGGCATCGACGAGGAACAGTGTGATGGCAGTGGCGGCGGTGCGACCAGCCGCCGTACGAGCGCTGACCAGCAAGACATCGGCGCTGTCCCCATTGAGCACCACGGCCTTCGATCCGTCGAGGATGAAGCCATCGCCCCGCGCTCGCGCGGTCGTGTTGACGTCGCCGAGATCGAAGCGGCCCTGCGCTTCGAGCGCAGCCAGCGCCACCCTCCGCTCGCCGGCGGCCAAGGCGAGCAGGTGCTGCGCTTGCTGTGCGGCGCTGCCGGCACGGCCCAAGATCGCCGCACCAATCACCGCCGTCGAAACGTAGGGCTCGAGCACCAGCGCGCGGCCGAGCGCGCGCATCACGATATAGGTCTCAACCGCGGTGGCGCCGAGACCCGAGTGCTCCGACGGCACCTGCAGGCCGAGCAATCCCAGCTCGGCGAGCGCGCGCCAGTTCTCCTCCGAAAAGCCCCGCGCACTGCGCGCAACCGCCTGTCGCTTGTCGAAGCCATAATGGCGGGCGAGCCAGCGGTTGAGTGCATCCTCGAGGAGCTGCTGATCTTCGGAAAGCTCGAAGTCCATCGCTTCAGAGTCCTAAAAGCGCCTTGCCGATGAGATTCTTCTGCACCTCGTTGGTGCCTCCGTAGATGGCTACCTTGCGCAGGTCGAAATACTGGGCCGCGAGCACGTTGAGCAGCGGCTCGGCCGCCACCTCGAGCGCCGACTCGGCGGCCAGCGCCTCGGGCACATAGGGCAGCGCATACGCGCCGGCGCACTCCATCAGGAGCTCACCGAGGTCCTGCTGAATCTCCGAGCCACGGATCTTGAGAATCGAAGCCTCGGTCGCGATGGGTTTACCCGAACGCTCGAGCGAGATCAGCCGCATGAGCGACCACTGGTGCGACAGCACGTCGATCTCGAGCTTGGCCAGCCGATCGCGAAAGCGCACATCAGCGATACGCGGTTTACCGCCCTGGAGCGAGCTTCCCGCAATGTCCTTCAGCCGCCGCAACAGCCGCTGGCACATGCCGATACCGGCGATGTTGGTGCGCTCGTGGCCGAGCAGATACTTGGCGATCGCCCAGCCGCCATTCTCATCGCCGATGCGCTGCGCGACCGGCACTCGCACCTCGTCCAGGAACACCTCGTTGATGTCGGCGCCCTGATCGAGCGTACGGATGGGACGCACTCGCACGCCGGGCGAGCCCATGTCGATCAGGAGAAACGTGATGCCCTCCTGGGGCCTGCCCTCGCTCCGGGTACGCACCAGGCAGAAAATCCAGTTGGCCCAGTGGGCAAAACTGGTCCAGGTCTTCTGACCGCTGACGATGTAGACATCACCCTGGCGCTCGGCGCGTGTCTTCAAGGAGGCGAGGTCCGAACCCGCCCCCGGCTCCGAATAGCCCTGGCACCACCAGTCATCGAAGGAGAGGATGCGCGGCAGAAAGCGCGCCTGCTGGGCCGGCGTGCCGAACCGGATCAAAACCGGCCCCACCATCGACAGTCCGAAGGGCATCTGTCGTGGCGCGCCGCCGCGAAAGCATTCTTCCTCGAAGATGACACGCTGCATGGCGCTCCAGCCCGTGCCGCCGTGCTCAATCGGCCAGCCCGGTGCGCCCCAGCCGCGCTCGCTGAGGATGCGTTGCCACCGCACATAGTCCTCGCGCTCGACGCGCTTGAATCCGAGCACCCGCTCGCGAATCTCCTGCGGCAAGTTGCGAGCCACGAACTGTCGCACTTCCTGCCGCAGTGCCTCTTCTTCGGGTGTCTCCTCAAGGTCCATATCAGGCGTGTGCCGAGGCTACTTGCCCGTGAACCGCGGTGGACGCTTTTCCATGAAGGCGCGTTTGCCCTCCTGGAAATCCTCGCAGACATTGGACTGCATCATCTCGTCACAGTCGCTGATCAGCGCTTCGTGCAAGGTCTGGAATGGCAGGTTCCACATCTGCCGCTTGATGATGCGCATGGATCGCGGCGAAACCAGATCGGCAAGCTCGCGTGCGTATCCGTAGGTCGCTTCTGCCAGCCCGTCGCGCGGGTGGATCTGGTTGACGAGCCCGAGCCGCAAAGCCTCCGCGCCACGGATCTTGCGGCCCGACAAGAGCAGGTCGAGCGAGTTCGCGTGACCCACCACCCGCGTGAGCGCCCACGCCATGCCGTACTCGGAGGCAAGACCGATCCGCGAGAAGGCGGTGGTGATGACCGCCTCTTGCGCGGCAAATCGCACGTCGCAGAACAGCGCGTGCACCAGTCCGAGCCCGGCGACCGCGCCATTCAGCATCGCCACGACCGGCTTGCTCAAGGAAGGGAAATAGGCCGCCCGGCTCTGGTAATCCGGGCGCTGGCTGAAATCATAAGTGCGAGGCAGCTTGTCGATCAGCTGGCGCGGGTTCTCGCTCTTGAATCCCGTGATATCCCCGCCCGCACAGAACGCCCGCCCTGCCCCCGTGATCACGATGACCCGCACATCATTGTCGGCCTCGGCGGCATGAGTGGCTTGCCACACTTCCTCGGCAATCACGTCCGTCCAGGCATTGAGTTGCTCGGGCCGATTGAGAGTGATGGTAGCGATACGCTCCTTCACCTCGTAGAGAATCTGTTGATAGCTCACCATATTCCCCGCCATTAGATGACTGCCTCCGCACGCAGCGCACTGATCGCCGCGGCATCATAACCGAGTTCGGTAAGCACGCTGTCCGTGTGCTGCCCGAGTGCCGGCACCGCATCCATGCGTGGAGTGACGCCGCTCGGCATCCCGGGCGGCAACAGTGCCGGGATGGGGCCTGCCGGAGTTTGCACCTGCATCCAGCGGCCTCGCGCCGCCAGTTGCGGATGACTCCACAACTCGCTCAGCTCGTTGAGTCGCGCGTTTGCGATGCGTGCCTGCTCGAGCCGCAGGATGACCTCCTCGGCCGACAGCGGTCGGAACGCCTCGACGATGAGTGCCCGCAGCTCGCTGCGCGCAGCCACGCGGCGAGCATTCGATGCAAAGCGTTGATCGGACGCGAGCTGCGGCTGCCCGAGCACCTGTTCGCAGAAAGTCCGCCACTCGCGCTCATTCTGCAGGCCGAGCATCACGAGCTTGCCGTCGCCGGCGGGAAACGGCCCATAAGGATAGATGGTGGCGTGAGCCGCACCGCTTCGCGGCGGAGGCGCAGCGCCCTCGAAGGCGTAGTACAGCGGATAACTCATCCATTCGGTCAACGCCTCGAGGAGCGATACTTCGATGCGGCACCCACGGCCGGTCCGTCCGCGCTGCAGCAATGCCGCGAGAATGCCGCTGTAGGCATACATGCCCGCCGAGATATCGGCGATCGAGCAGCCGGCCTTGCTGGGCTCCTCTTCAGTGCCCGTGACGGCAAGAAACGCCGCCTCGCTTTGGATCAGCAGGTCATACGCCTTCTTGTCACGATAGGGACCCGAGTCGCCGTACCC
>DATJSL010000041.1:0-38653 GCA_035504115.1 Steroidobacteraceae bacterium
TCGCGGCTCAATTACCTGCGCGGCGATCGCAGCAACGAGCAGACGCCGACCTCGAGCACCACCTACGTCGGCACCTTCCGCACGCGCGCGAGCGTGCTCGGCGACATCATCGATTCGAACCCCACCTGGGTCGGGCCGCCCGACGCGAGCTATCCGAACAGCTGGGCGGATCTTTACGATGGCGCGAGCGACCCCACGCCGGAGAACGCCGGGCAGAGCTATGGCACCTTCGCCTCGACCTCCGGGTTCCTGTCGCGCGAGAACGTCGTGTACGTGGGCGCGAACGATGGACTGCTGCACGGCTTTCGATCGGGCTACTTCAGCGATGCCACGACCTATCAGCCGGCGACCAACGACGGCTATGAGGTTCTCGCCTACATGCCGGGTTACGTCAGCTACGATATCCAGACGACGCTGCCGGGGTCGGGACCGCCGCCTGTCTATGATTCGCCGCTCAACTACTCCGATCCGCAGTATGGCCACCGCTTCGACGTCGACGCGCCTCCGGGCACCGGGGATCTGTTCTACGCAGGCGCCTGGCATACCTGGCTCGTGGGCGGCCTCGGGCCCGGCGGCAACGCCATTTACGCGATCGATGTGACCGACCCGACGCAGTTCAGCGAGGCCAATGCCGCGAGCCTGGTGATCGGGGAATGGAGCACGTCGGTCGGCAGCGTGGTCAACCCGGGCCCCCCGGTCACCGTCACTCCCGTGGTCAACAGCACGACCTTGAGCTGCGCGAACGACACCGGCGCGACCGGCCCCTGCGGCAATCATCTGGGCAAGACCTACGGCATCCCGCAGATTCGCCGCTTCCACAATGGCAGCTGGGGCGCGGTCTTCGGCAATGGGGCGAGCAGCGTGGGCGGTGATGGCGGTATCTACGTCATGCTGGTCAACCCCACCTTCGGCCCCTCGAACGGCGGCATCACCTTTTATTACCTGAGCACCTCCACGGGCTCGCAGGCGAGTCCCAACGGCATCTACTACGTGTCCTCCGCCGATCTCGACGGCGACAACATCGTCGACTATGTGTATGCGGGCGATCTACAGGGCAACATCTGGCGCTTCGATCTCACCAGCTCGAATCCGGCCAACTGGGGCGTGGACAACGCCGCCGGCAATTCCGTCAACAGCAATGGCGGAACGCCGACGCCGCTCTTCTCGACGGCGAGCCCGACGGGCGTGCAGCCCATCACCTCGCAGGTGATGGTGGTCGCCATCGCCAACAACTACGGCAACCCTCGCCTGCTGGTCGAGTTCGGCACCGGCGAGCAGACACCCCTCAGCAACAGCTCCGGCGCCACCTTCCTGACCACCCAGCAGGCCCTTTACGGGGTATGGGACTGGAATGTCGGTACCTGGAACTCGAAATCGGCCAGTCAGTACGACGGCCTGCCCGGCAACGGCGTTTCGGCGCCCTCGACGCCCATCTCCGGCACCGCGAATCTGCAGCAGCAGAGCATCACCGGCACCTATGCCGCAACCGTCGCCAATACCGGAAGCGATTACCGTACTCTGAGCGCCATCCCGATCTGCTGGGCCGACACGACCGGCTGCAATCAGTTCGGCTGGTACCTGAACCTGGTCTCGGGCAACGCCTATTCGCCCGATCCCGCGATACCTCAGAACGGCAACGCGAATTACGCCAATACCCCCGTGGTGTACGAGCAAGTGATCTACAACCCCTCGCTGGAGTTCGGTGCCTTCGTGGTGAATACCACCATCCCGGCGGCGACCGCCTCGACTACCTGCTTCTCGGCCGCCGCCTCGGGCTGGACCATGGCCATCGATCCGACCACCGGCGGCGCCTTCTCGGTCTCCTCCTTCGTCAATCCGGGCACGCAGACCCCGATCAACGTGACCCAGTCGACGACCACGGGCAGCGGCACGACCACCTCGAGCTACGGCATCAGCGGCGAGGCCACCGGCAACACCGGCAGCGAGTCAGGGCTCCTCGGCGGCACGGCGGCCTATCTCATCGGCCAGGGCCCCGGCGGCAAGGGCAACCTCACGGCCGTGAGCAAGCACGGACTGAAGGGCAACCGCGTGACCTGGATACAGAGACGCTAACGCGGAGGTTCTGCTCGCGATGAACAGCATTTGCATGAATACTTCGCTCCGCGCGATCTCCGGGTTGCCGGCACGCGGCCGGCGCGCGCTGCGCGGCTTCACGCTCATCGAGCTCGTCGTCGCCATGGTGGTCAGCGCCATCCTGCTGGCGATCGCCATCCCGAGCTATCAGAGCTACGTGCTCAAGTCCCACCGCACCGACGCGAAGTCCGCGCTCCTCGACCTCGCGAGCATGGAGGAGCGCTACTTCAGTACCAACAATGTGTACAGCCAGCTGCCGACGGATCTGGGCTACGGCACCGCCGCCTTCCCCATTCCCTCGGTGGGGAGCGGCTACTATTCGGTCAACCAGACCGTCTTCACGCCCGCCGCTCCGCCGAGTGCTGCCTCGCCCGCCGGCACGCCGGCGTACTATCAGTTCACCGCGACCGCGATCGGCAATCAAGTCAAGGACACGGCCTGCCTGACCTTCACGGTCGACTCTACCGGCGTGCAGACCTCCGCTCCCAGCGCCACGGGCTGCTGGTAGCCGGCGCCGACCGCCGGCGCCTTCGCGGCCTGAGCCGGGGCCACCCGGCCGCCGGGCTTAATTGACATCGCTGCTAGTTGACCGCGTACCCGCGTCCCTCGACGCAGGCGACCATCGCGCGCTGATAGTCCGAGCCGTTCGCCGCACTGGTCCCTGCCTGCTGCGCAGCCCATTGCTCGCAGCTGCGCCGGTCGGTCGACAGTTGATCCGCACTCTGGCCGTTGCGGGGTACCATCGTGAGGTTGGCCTGCAACCCGGTGCTCACCGGATTGACCGATGCCGGCGGCAGGGGCGTGGGGCCTGGCTCGGACTGCGGCGCAGGCACCGGCGCCGCCTGAGGGGGCTCTGCCTCGGGTCCCGGCTCGCCGGCCGGAGGGGCCATGTCGGGGCTGCCGGGAAGCGTCTGCGTGCCCGCCGGCGGCGGTCCCTGCGCAGGAGCCTCGGGTCCCGCGCCGTTGGGATCGGCCGCCGGCGGCGGATCGGTGGCGACGTAGCCGTCGTAATTCGGGTCCCAGGTGTAATAGGCGTCATTCGCGTAGTAATACGGAATGCCTCCATACCAGTAGGTCGCATAGGCAAGGGGAAGGGCCGACAGGAACCAGGCGAACCCCGGGCCGTAATAGGCGCGCGGCCAGAAGCCGCCATGCCACCATCCGCCGCCCCAGTGCGCCCCCGCCGAAAAGCCGTGATAGCCCCAGCCGCCGCGGTAGGCGCCATATCCACCCCGGTAGGCGCCGAAGGTGCCGCGGTAGGGGGACGCATAGGCATGCCCATAGCCGCCCGAATAGGCCGCCCCTCGGCCGCCATAGGCGCCGTGGCCGACGCCCCCGTAGCTGCGGCCGTAGCCGCCGTAAGCGCGCGCTGGAGCCGCGTAGCGCGCCGTGTAATGAGCCCCGCCGCCGAAGCGGGCCGCGCCCCCGCCAAAGTGCGCACCGCCAAATCGAGCCCCACCGCCGAAGCGAGCCCCACCGCCGAAATGTGGCGCTGCGGCATGGCCGCCGCCGCCAAAATGGCCGCCCCCGCCGCCATGCGCCCCGCCCCCTGGACGCGCCAGCGCCGGCGCGGCGGCGAGCACCGCACCGAGGATTCCCACCGCCAGACTCTTGCTCAGGACTGCGAGACTTGTGTCCATGATCGTCTCTCCGCGACCCGCCCCGTGGCAGGCGGGCGCATTGTTCAAAATCTCAAGACCCTGAAGCGACAACGCGACGCGGCACTCTCGGTGGACAACGGCTGTGCAAAGGAGTGCAAACTTGCGCTCAATCGATGCGCCACTTGGCATTGAACATAATGAGCACGGTGCGCCCCGGGTCGGGCTCGAAATACTCCCCGCCGCTGGCATTGACGATCACCGAGTCCACGTAGTGGCGATTGGTGAGGTTATCAACCCTCAGGTACTCGCTGAACCGCCAGCGCGGGGTCTGTTGCTCGAAGCCTGCGTGCCAGTCGGTGACCCAGAAGCCGGGCGCAAAGGCCGTATTGCGGTCGTCCGCAAAGATCCCCGCCCGACCTTGCTCCTCCAGGGTCGTCACGAAACCGAGCGGTGCGTATTTCCAGGTGAGACCCAGGTAGAAGTCGTTCCTCGGGACGGCGGGCAGGTAGCTGCCGGGCTCCACCGTTGCCGGCAGGCACGGCGATCCCACACACGTCTGGTAAGCCTGCCCGACCACCGCTCGGATGTAGGTGTAGGCCACGCGCGCGGAGAAGCCCCCGCGCCAGTCGGCATCGACGGCGAGCTCGGCGCCGTGGCGCGCGGTCTCGCCGATGTTCGTCTCCACCGAGCGGCCGTTGAAGTTCTGCAGCACCGCGAGCTCATCGCGGGTCTCGATATAGAACCCGTCGAGCTGCGCCCGCACGGCGCCGGTGCCCGCCTTGACGCCCACCTCGTAGTTCTCGCTGCGCGCCGCCTTGAGCGCCGTATTGAGGCCGGGAAGACTGCCATTCACCGAGCGGTAAGCGAGATCGTTCAAGGTCGGCGTCTCGAAGCCCTTGCCGTAGGATGCATACAGGTTCACCGCCGGGCTCGCATGGAACAGCACGCCGCCCACCGGGCTCACGGCCGTGTAGCGCACGCTCGAGTGCGGCTCGGTGGTGCCCGGCAGGTGATCGTTCGAGCTCACCTCGACCAGGTTGTTGCGCACCCCGGCCGTCAACCGCCAGCGCGCCTGCGGATCCCACTGGCTCTGCAGATATTGATCGAAATCATAGACATGATTGGCCTCGTCGCGGCGCACGGCGCCCTCGACGCCGAGCTCGTCCCCCACGTAGTTGAGGTAGCCGTAGCGGGTCTCTTCCAGGTCGTCGTAGGCGATCCCGCCGACGGTTTGCAGCGCCATGTCGGCGATCGAGCGCTGGTCGGTGAGATGCGAGTCGATTCCATAGAACTCGCGATCGAGATCGATCACGCCGCCCGGGTAGAGCGGCTCCTTCTCCTCGACGATCTGCGGGATGGCTTGAAACTGGGTGGTCGCCCGGTGCCCCATGTAGAGCGTGCTCGACAGAGAGTCCTGCGCGCTGAAGGTATGGTCGTAGATCGCCCCGAGCTGCTCCTGATCGAGGGACTTGCGGGTGTTGTATTGCAGCGCGCCGATGCCTGCCTGAGTGCGGTTCTGATCGAGCTGCGCCTGCGTGAGTCCGAGGGGGTCCTGCACGAAGGGGGTCTCGATCACGTTGGCGACCAGCGTGAGCTTGGAGGCCTCGCTGAAGCTGATGCGCAGCTTGCTGTTGAAATTGTCGCGCTCGGCGTGGCTGTGAGCGCGATAGCCGTCGGTCTGAAAATGCACGGCGTCGATGACGTAGTTGAGCGTGCCGTCATCGCCCGTGGTCTTGAGCGCATAGCGCTGCGTATTGAAGGTGCCGTATTGTGCGGTCCCGTCGAGGAAATGGCCGGCCGGCGCGTCCTCGGTGAACAGCGAGATCACCCCGCCCGAGGAGTTTCCATAGAGCGCCGAGAAGGGGCCGCGCAGCACCTCGATCCGGCCCGCGGACCCGAGGTCGAACTGCGAGAACTCCCCTTGCCCGTCGGGCATCGTGCCGGGAATGCCGTCCGAGTACAGGCGCACGCCGCGCACGCCGAAGCTCGATCGAGCGCCGAAGCCGCGCACCGACAGCTGCAGGTCCTGCGCATAGTTCTGCCGGTTCTGCGCCGATACGCCGGGCACCGTCATGAGCGACTCGGAGATGTTCTCCTGGAGCTGGCCGTCCTGGATCTCCGCACGCCCCACCACGTCGATGGAGGCGGGTACATCGAAGC
The DNA here is from genome assembly GCA_035504115.1 of Steroidobacteraceae bacterium. Taxonomy (GTDB): domain Bacteria; phylum Pseudomonadota; class Gammaproteobacteria; order Steroidobacterales; family Steroidobacteraceae; genus Bog-1198. The sequence continues at coordinate 5,856 of DATJSL010000041.1, forward strand.
TCGATTCGGCCACTCGCGTCGCCGTGACGACGATGGGCGACAGATCGGTCCCGGCGCCCTGCTCGGCGGCGGCCCGGACGTACGGCCCGCCGAGCATCGCCGGCGCCGCGGCAAGCAACATTCCCTTCCATCTGCGCATCGAGCGGCGATCCCCGTGTACTTGATCGTTGGCGGACCCGCTGCCGGCGAAGCGATGGGCCCTGCGGAGCATGTGGGCCCCTGACGGCATGTTATGTCATCATCCCGGACCATGCACTCCCGAGGACGCCCGTGCTCAAGTCCGCCGTGCGCCCGCCGCTAGTTAGGTCTTGGACAAGCCAGCTGCAATCCGCTTGAGGGCGGTGCGCGCCGCGCTCGCGGGCAGCGCCCTCGTATTGCCGTTGCTCGCGGCCGCCGATTCGCAGACCGCGAGCGGCGCCGGGCGCGCGGCCTTGCGCGCGGCCGCGCACGTGGACTTCAAGATCGTCATCCCCAGAATGCTCTCGCTGGATCTCGCCGCGCTCGAGCGGCCGGGCGCGCCGCGAGACGCGGTGGCCGTGTACAGCACGGGTCACGACGTGCTGCTCGGCGCAGGCGCCGCGCCGGCGTATCGCGCAGGACTCATTCTGAGCTCCGCCGCCCGCAAGGGAATCGCGGAGGTGGCGCGCTGCGCTGCGGTGCCCGGCGCGCACGCGCCGCTCGTCTGCACGGCATCGACGCCCTGATCCGCGGCCCGAGCGCCGTCGCCCTTGGGCGCAACGCCCGCGCGCCACTATGCGACGTGCTGCACAGAAACCAAAGGATATCGGCCGAGACGGCGCGAACTTGAATGTCCCCAAATCGATTTGCGACCTGCATCAATGTGTCTGTGAGGGCAACCCCTAGTATGCATGACGCGCGGCGGCTGCATTAGGCGGCGGCTGGCGGCGGCGGTGTTCGAAGCAGCGCCAAGTACTCATACACAGCACAGGAAGCAGTTTCATGAAGACCTCGATTGCAGTGAAATCCTTGTTGGGCGCGGCGTCCCTGGCGCTGCCGCTCTGCGCATTTGCCGAGTCGAACGTCCAGACCGGCGCCTCGACCTCCTCGCCCGGCGCCACCGCGCACGTCGACTTCGAGGTCGTGATTCCGAAGATTCTCTACTTGCGGGTCGGCACCGGCTCGAGCTACACCACCGGCGCTTTGACTTCCACGCCCACTATCGACCTCATCACGTTCTCCCCGACCTCGGCGCAAATCGGCAGCGGCACGGCCGTGGCCGGTACGGGCGGCGACCTCTCGGGCGGCGTCGAGACTGCGGCGGTGGTGAGCAACAGCGGCAACGTCACGCTGAACGCCACGGCGGCGGGCGCGCTCTCCGACGGGAACGGCGACTCGATCTCCTTCGCGCAGATCACCACCACCGCCTCGACCCTCACGTCGGCAACGGCGCTGCCGGCACCGGTGCTCACCAATTCGACCAGCGCCAACGTGGTGCTCACGGCGCCGGCGACCAAGGTGATCACGCAGGATGCGAAGTGGACCTTCGCCTACGCCAACACCGCGATGGTGCCGACCGGCACCTACGGCGGCGTGAACACCAACAACAGCCGGGTCGTTTACACCGCCACGATGCCGTAAGGGCGCCGCGTTGACGGCGACTTCCGATGCAGGCCAGACCGCCATCGCCGGCGGCGTCAGTCTCCGCGCTGCCGCCGCCGGCCCATCGTAGGCTGCGCAGGGCGCTGTCGCTCCTGAGCGCGCTCCTCGCCGCGGCGACGGCCGACCGCGCCGTCGCGTTCACCGCCACACTCGATCCGGCCGCCCCGCTCACCGTGTATCTGCAGGTGGGCGTCGGCAGCTTCACCAACGACTACATCTACGGCGGGCAGCCGCAGAACAACACCACCATCAACACGGTGTCGGTGAGCGTCGCCTCCTCGGTCCTCGGCAACGGCACCGCGCAGTCCATGACCACCAACAGCACCGCGGCGCAGAGCTACTGGGACGGCTACACGTTCTGCAGCGTGCCGGGACAGCTCTATATCGGCGGCTTCTACCGCACCACGGGCGCCGCCACCGCCGCCGCGCAGGTCACCGCCACGGTGCCCGCGGCGCTCACCGATGCGACCGGCGACTCACTGCCGTTCTCGAAGATCCACTGGACCTCGAGCGGCAACGGCGACAGCGGCGCCGAGCCCTTTCCGGCGGGCACGTTCGTCAATGGCGGCGTGCAGACCGTCGGCTCGATGGCCAGCAATACCTGGAACGAGAGCTGCTGGACGTTCACCTACCTCAACAACAGCGTGCCGCCGGCGGGAACGTTCACCGGCGTCGTGCTGTACACCTTGAGCGCACCCTGATGAGGCGCCGCCTCGCGAGTTTTTTTTTGGCCCTGGCACTCGCCATAATCTGGCAATCCCCGGCGCGATCTAACACCGTCACGCTCGATGACTCGGGCACGCAGGCGCTCGAGCCGGGTGTGAGCCTGCGCTGGAAGACCGCCACCCCCACGCGCTCGGGCGACGGCAATCTGCTCGTCGGCACCACCACGATCCGTGTGCGCATCAACGTCATGCCCTGGCTCAAGCGCTCCGGGCGCATCTACCTGGCGCTGCCGGCTCAGCCGCCGGGACCCATCAGCGCCTCCTGGATCACGCAAGGCCGGCTGCTGCCGGGACAGATCCAGTCGGGCAGCCGGGTGCTCGTCTATGCCGGCCCCATCAGCACCCCCTTCATCGAGGACACGCTGCGCTTCGAGTTCACCGTGAGCGCGGCGCTCATCACCCGCGCCTGCCCGGTGAGCTTTCACTTCGAACTGGATGAGACTTGACATGCGGCACTTCATTGCACGGCCCTTGGCCTCGACCCTCGCCTTGCTGGCATGGTTTCTCTGCGCGCCCGTGCACGCCCAGGGCTTCGCGGCACTCGTGTCGCCGCCGCGCTTCGAGCTGGCGGCGAAACCCGGCAAGACCTTGCGCAGCGTGATCGAGATCAGCAACCGATCGACGGCGCCGGGCAAATACATCGTGCATACGGCCGACTGGGACCTCTCGCCCGATTTCAGCGTCACCTTCCACGACGATCTGCAGCCCGGCAGCTGCCGCCCGTGGGTCGCCATCGAGCGCCCCGAGATCGTGGTGCCCGGCGCCGGAACCATGCGCTACCGCTTCGAGGTCAGCGTGCCTGCGGATGCGCCGGCCGGCGAATGCCGGTTCGCCGTCATGATCGAGGGCACCGAGCCCTCGATCGCCCGCAGCCGGGGACTGGATGTGCCCGTCACCGGCCGCATCGGCGTCATCGTCTACGTCACGGTGGGAGATGCTGCGGCCGATCTCGAGGTGCTTGGGCCCGATGTGGCCATGCTGAACGGCCGGCGCGTACCGGTCCTGCGCGTGCACAACGGCGGTAATGCGCACGGCCGCATGAGCGGCTTTCTCAGCGGCACCGACGCGAAGGGCGTCTCCTACGATTTCACGCCGTCGGATTTTCCCATCCTGCCGCACGAGGAGCGTCCGGTGTTCCTCACCCCCTCGACCCCGACCGACGATCATCCGACGCTCACCTTCCCGGTCACGGTGAAGGGCACGCTGGAGTGGGGAGATCACCGGGCTGATATCGATCAGCGATTTGAATGACCCCGCGCGCCAATCTCGCTCGCCCGCTCGCGTTCGGATTGTGCGCCCTCTCAGCGCTGATGCACGCGGGCGCCGCCCGGGCCCAGGCGCAAGCAGCCGCGCCGCTGCAGGCGCCCGCCGTCACGCCCGCCGTCGCGGCGGCCGCCACGCCAGTGGTCACGCCTGCCACGGCCTCCATGACGCCGCCCGCGTCCTGGAGCGAAGTCAATCTGCCCGGCCAGCCGGTCTATCAGGACCACTACATCGGCGGGGGCACGCTGGCGCCGGACATTTCCGCGGGAGAGCTCGGCACGGACAGCGACGCCGCCGAGGGGCTCGCGCGCTCGATTCAGATCGATGCGGTCGCGAGCGTGCTCTCCTCGCGCGAGTCCGGTACGAGCAGCAACGCGGTCGAGGACGGCCTGGTCGGCAAGGCGCAATGGGAGACCGCTCAATACGGCGCCTGGTCGCTGGATGCATCCGCGCGCGCGATGAGCTCCGATGCAGGGCCATCCGAGGAGGGACAAGGCGGGGTGCTCACGCTGCGCCAGCGGGACATGCCCTTCGACGGCGGCTGGCAGGCGGACAACGGCCTGGGCGACCTGAATGCACCCGACTTGAGCCTCGCTCGCCTGCAGGCGCGGTTCTATCTGCCCACAGGCCCCATGCAGGGCGCGACCACGGAATGGCATGGACCCTCGGACATGCAGATCGTCGCGGGGGTCGGGGTGCCGGGCCTGTATGACGGTATCGAGGTCCCGGATTTTCGCACCCTGGGCGGCTCCACCGCGACCGCCGGCGCCGAATGGTCCCCGGCGGCGCACTGGACCGTGGGCGGGCAGTTCATCGACGCCCACGACGTGAACCTGGCCGTCGGTCCGCTGATCGACGGGGACTCGCGGTTGTCCTCCGATGCGGGGCTGTTGAGCGCGCTGTGGCAGGATCAGGGCGGGCGCATTCAGTTCAATCTCCTCGACGGCGAGGTGAGCGGCAAGAGCAACTCGCTCGGCAGCTGGGTCGACGCGTCGATCACCCAGGGCCACGTTCAGCAAAGCGCGGGCCTGTTCCGCGTCGATCCGAACATGACCTGGGGCAATCAGCTGATCGCCAACGACGCGCAGGGCGGCTACTACCGCTTCGACTATCAGAGCCGCCAATGGACCACCGACTTCGGCATCGACGAGGTGCGCTCGGTGGACGATCTCGGCAACAACACCACCTTTCTCACCGGCGATGCGCGCTATCAGATCCTGCGCGACTGGGGCGTCGGCGGCGTGGCCAACCTCAGCCGCTCCGACGGGGGCAGCGGCTGGTCGCTCGAAGGCTACCTCGATCATCTGGATCCGCTCGGCACCAGCCGTGTGCAGGCGGACTTCGCCGGCACCCCGGCGGGCAAGGATGCCTCTCTCACGCTCCTGCAAACATGGACGACGGCGCCCGGCACGCGCCTGAGCACGGGAGCTTCGGTCGAGCGCATCAGCGGCGCCGCCGTGGATGATTACACGCAGGACAGCACCATGCTCGCGCTCAGCGCCTACGGCGGAGGGCGGTTCAGCGCTCGGCTGGGAATGGAGGGCAACGTGCGCTGGGCGACCACGGTGCAAGGCAGGGCGGCGCCCGGCGTGTCGGCGAACGTGTCGCTCACCTATCAGATCGCGGCGAACTGGCAGATTCTCGCGACCTACTACGACAGCCAGACGGCCTCATGGACACCGCTCATCGTCGAGTCGCCGTTGACGCCGCCCACGCCGCAGGCGGTACCGGCCATCTCCGAGCGCGGCGCGTTCCTCACGCTGCGCTATCAACGCTCGAGCGGCTCGCACTTCGCCCCGCTCGGCGGACCGCCGGGGGGCGGCTCCGGCGAGATCGCGGGCATCGTCTATCTCGATGCCAACGCCAACGGGCGCATCGATGCGGGAGAGTCCGGTGTCCCCAACCTCACCGTCGTGCTGGATGGCCGATTCTCGGTACAGACCGACGCCGCCGGACGCTTCGATTTCCCGGTGGTGGCGAGCGGCCATCACGTGATCACGGTGATCTCCGACAACCTGCCGCTGCCGTGGAGCCTGCAGAACGAGGGCCGCACCGAGATCGAGGTCACCACCCGGGGCCGCGCGAGCGTGGAGCTCGGCGCGCAGCGGCTGCGCTGAACCGCGGCCCTCACACGGCCGCGAGCGCCTGGTCGAGGTCGGCGATCAGATCGTCCGGATCCTCGATGCCCACGGAGATCCTGATCAGGCCGTCGTTGATGCCGATGCGCTCGCGCGTCTCGCGGGACACGCCGGAGTGGGTGGTGCTTGCCGGGTGCGAGATGAGCGTCTCGGTGCCCCCGAGGCTCACGGCCAGCTTCATCACCTGCAGGCCATCGAGCAGCCTGAACGCTTCGCGCTCCCCGCCCTTGACGGTGAAGCCGAAGGTCGACCCGGCGCTGCCGCATTGCCGCTCGAACACCGCCTTGCGCGGATCGTCGGCGGCGAGAAACCCGAGGTAATTCACGCCCGCGATCTTCGCATGCTTGCTCAGGAACTGCGCCACCAGCGCCGCGTTCTGCGCCGAGCGGTGCATGCGCAGGGAGAGCGTCTCCATGGAGCGCATGATCATCCATGCGGTGTTCGGATCGAGCTGCGTGCCGAGAGCGCCGCGCAGCCGCTTGATCGGGTCCACCAGACTGCGCGCGCCCACGACGCCGCCCGCCACCAGGTCCGAGTGGCCGCCCACGTACTTGGTGAGCGAGTAGAGCACGATATCGGCACCGTGCGCGAGCGGCCTCTGGAACACCGGCCCGAGGAAGGTGTTGTCCACGAGCACCGGCGGACGCGCGCCGCGCTGCTCACCGGCGATGCGCTCGGATACCTCGCGCATGAGCGTCAGATCGACCAGGCTGTTGGTCGGATTCGCGGGCGTCTCGGTCATGATGATGCAGACGCGTCCGCCCTTCTCGGCGGCGCGCGCACGCGCTCGTTGCGCCGCCTCCATGACGGCGCGCCGATCATGCCCCGCGGTGAAGCTCACGGCGCTCACGCCGAACTGCGGCAAGGTCTTGTCGATCAAGGTCTCGGTGCCGCCGTACAGAGGCTGGCTCATCAGGATCACGTCGCCCGGGCGCACGTGCGCCCAGAGCGCGGTCGAGATGGCGGACATGCCGCTCGAGAACACCGCCGCCGTCTCGCCCTGCTCCCACAGCGCGAGACGATCCTCCAGCACTTCCAGATTCGGGTTGTTGAAGCGCGAATAGACCAGCCCCGCGCTCTTCCCCGCGCTCGGCTCGCGGCGGCCCGAGGTGTAGTCGAAGAAGTCCTTGCCGTCCTGCGCGGTCTTGAACACGAAGGTCGAGGTCAGGAATATCGGCGGCTTGAGCGCGCCCTCCGACAGGGACGGGTCATAGCCGTATCCCATCATCTGCGTCTCGGGCTTGAGCTCATGACCGCCGATTTTGCGTTTATGATATGCCTCGTAGCTCACGATGCCTCCAGAGCTCATTGCGATGCAGGACAATATAACCCCGCGGCCTGCGGGCGTGGAAAAATCCAAGTGCTGCTTGCCCTCATCGCCGCCGCTGCGTTCCTGAGCACCCTCGCGGGAGGACTGCTCGCACTGGGGCTGCGCGACAAGCTATATCGCCATTCGTCTCATCGGCTGAGTCGGCGGCCGCGCCCGCCGTTGCGGGTTAGTCGGGCAACGGCGCCGACGCGGCCCGCAACCCGCTGCTCGCCGCGCTGCCGGCCGATGCGATCATGATGCTTGCGATCGCGCCCCACTGGATGAGCGAGAGGCGCTCGTGCAGGAAGCACAATCCCGACAGCGCCCCGAGCGCCGGCTCGCCGCTCATGAGTACGCCGAAGGTGCGCGTCGGCAGCCGGGTCAATGCGAACATCTCGAGCGAGTATGGCAGCGCGCTCGACAACAGCGCGACCGCGCACGCCGCCGGCAGGATGAGCGGATCGATGAGCGCACTGCCCGCCTGAGCGATGCCGAAGGGCGCGATCAGCGCCGCCCCGACCACGGTGCCGAGCGCCGCGCTGGCCGCGCCATGCCCCGCGCCGGCCCGCCGGCCGAAGACGATGTACAGCGCCCAGCAGCCGCCCGCGGCGAGCGCGAACGCGATGCCGGTCGCCGACAGCGCCTTGCGTTCCAGCCCGAGCGGCAGCAAGGCAATGAGCCCGAGCGCGGCGAGCCCGATCCAGAGAAAGTCGAGCCGCCGATGCGAGGCGGCCATCGCCACGCCCAGGGGACCGGTGAACTCGAGCGCCACCGCGATGCCGAGCGGGATCCGATCGAGCGCCGCATAGAAGCAAAAATTCATCACGCCCATCGCCAGGCCATACACGAGGATGCTGCGGGCCGCGCGTGCCCCGGGGAGCGATCGCCACGGGCGCCACACGGCGAGCAGCATGCAGCTCGCGAGGCCCAGGCGCAGCGTCGTGGCCCCGGCGACGCCCACGCGCGGGAAGAGTCCCTTGACGAGCGCGGCGCCGCCCTGAACGCTCACCATGGCCACGAGCAGCGCGGCCATGGACGGCACGACGGGATGCGACCTGATACGAAAGGAGGATGTCACGATGGTGCGCTCGGCGGGTCGTTGAGATTACCATCTGTGCATGATCGGCTCCCATCCCGACGCGCCCGCCTCGCTGCGGCCACCCTTGCCGCGACTGCTGACCCGCGCCGAGCTGCCGCGCGACACCATCGCGCTGGCGCGCTTTCTTCTGGGCAAGATCGTGGTGCGCCGGCTCGAGGGCGGCCTCGCCACGGGCCGCATCGTCGAGACCGAGGCGTATCTCGACGGCGACCCCGCCTGTCACGCCTACCGCGGCATGACGCCGCGCAATCGCTCCTTGTTTCTCGACGTGGGCCACGCCTATGTCTACCGCTGCTACGGCACCTGCTGGATGCTGAACGTGTCGAGCGAGGCGCCCGGCACGGGCGCCGGCGTGCTGCTGCGGGCGCTCGAGCCGCTGCGCGGCATCGAGCACATGCGCCGCGCGCGCGCGCGCGCGAGCGTCAAGGACCTGGCGCGCGGGCCGGGCCGGCTGGCCGAGGCGCTGCGCATCGACCGCAGCCTCGACGGCATCGACCTGCTTCGCCGCGGCGATCTGTGGATCGGCAGCGACGGTGCCCGGACGGGGGCCGTCGGCGAGAGCGTGCGCATCGGACTCACCAAGGGCGCCGAAGCGCGCCTGCGCTACTACATCGCGGGGAGCGGCTTCTTGAGTGGCAGTCGCACGCTCAACCGCTGACCCGATCGCCGCGCTGGCGGGCGAGCTCGTCGTGCTCGACGGCGCGCTGGCGACGCAGCTCGAGCGGCGCGGAGCGGATCTGCGCGATCCGCTGTGGTCCGCGAAGTGCCTGCTCGAGCAGCCCGAGATGATCCGCGCGGTGCATCTGGAGTACTTCCGCGCGGGAGCGCAGGTCGCGACCACGGCCACCTATCAGGCGAGCTTCGAGGGCTTCGCGAGGCGCGGCATCGGGCACGGCGCGGCGGCTGCGCTCATGCTGCGCGCGGTCGAGCTCGCCGCCGAGGCGCGCGAGCAGTACTGCTCCCTCGCCGCACCGGGTGCCTCGCGCCCGCTCATCGCAGCCTCCATCGGGCCCTACGGCGCAATGCTGGCCGACGGCTCGGAGTACCGCGGGCACTATGCGCTGAGCGACCGTGAGCTCGAGGCCTTTCACCGCGCACGGCTCGAATTGCTGGCCGGCTCGGGCGCGGATCTGGTCGCGTTCGAGACCATTCCCTGCCTGCGCGAGGCGCGCATCCTCGCCGATCTGCTCGCGCGGCATCCGGGCACCACGGCGTGGCTGAGCTTCTCCTGCCGGGACGGCGAGCGGAACTGCGAGGGCGAGAGCATTGCGCAGTGCGCGGCCGCGCTGCGCGACCATCCTCAGATCAGCGCGGTCGGCATCAACTGCACGGCGCCCCGGCACGTTGCGCAGCTGCTGCGGCGGATGCGCGACGAGACCGGCAAGCCTCTCATCGCCTACCCGAACGCGGGCCAGAATTACGATGCGAGCAGCAAACGGTGGGTCGGGGCGCACGCCCCCTTCGCCCTGCAGGCGGCGCAGTGGGTGCGCTCGGGGGCCCGGCTGATCGGCGGCTGCTGCGGCACCAGCCCCGAGGATATCGCAGCGTTGCGCGCCGTGCTCACGAGCGAGCGCGCTCGCGGCTGATGGTCGCAGAGGCTAATGGTCGGAGAAATGAGGCTCGCGCTTCTCGAAGAAGGCGCGCACGCCCTCCACGCAGTCGTGCGTCTCGAGCGTCATCTCCTGTGCGCTGCGCTCGGCGCGCAGCTGCTCCTGCAGCGAGTTGTCGAAGGTCGAGGTGTGCAGCGAGCGGATCTGCCCGAGCACCGCGCACGGACCCGACGCAAGCCGGCGCGCCACGGCCTGAGAGCTCGACACCACCTCGGCGTCCGGCGCCACGGCATAGGCCAGCCCCCAATCGAGCGCCGTTTTCGCCGGGATCTTCTCCGCCAGCATGAGCGCCGCGAGCGAGCGCCCGCCGCCGATGCGCCGCGCCAGGTGAAAGGTGATGCCCGCGTCGGGAACGAGCCCGAGCCGCGCGAAGGAGGGGCAGAAGTAGGCGTGCTCGCCGACCACGATGATGTCGCTGGCGAGCGCCAGACTCATGCCCGCGCCCACCGCCGCGCCATTGACCGCCGCCACGATGGGAAAGCGAAAGCCGCTGAGGCGCAGAATCAGTGGATCCATGAAGCGGCGCATCTCGAAATGCGCGCGCTGGCGCGCCTGCTGGCTCTTCAGGTCGACCGAGTGCAGATCGAGCCCGCTGCAGAACACCTCGTTGCTGCCCGTGATGACCACGGCACGCGCGCCGCTGTCGCCCTTTTGGATCTGATCGAGCGCAAGGTGCATGGAGCGGATGATGGAAATATCGATGGCATTGCTGGTCTGGGGCCGCTGGATGCAGAGCGTCGCAACACCGTCGGCCACCGCCACGGACAACGAATTCATCTTCTCGCCTCCCGCTCAGCGGCGCCAGCCCGGCACCCCCGCTGATTCTGTCAAACGCAGAATGGTCCCGATCAAGATCATGCGCCCTGTCTCGGTTTGCCGCAACCGGGCGCAGGAGCGGTGCACGGCGGGAGCCCAGGCCGGTCCGGCGCGGCTCTGCATTGCAGCGCGATCGGCCATCAGCTGCCGCTCCTCAAGACCACGCCCTCGCCGGTGCGATGACCGGCGAGGGCGCGGCGATGCGCTCGGATTTGCGCAGGCCTCAGGGCTTGTCGCCCTTCTCCGGCTTCTTGGGCGCAGCCTTGGGCTTCGGCGCCGGCTTGCGGGCCGGAGCCGCATGAGCCGCCGGCGCATGAGCCGCATTGGGCGCATGCCCCGTCTGTGGGTGCGAGGGCTGGTAGGGACGCGTCTGCTGATGCATGGCGGGCGCCGCTCCGTGAGCCGCCGGGGCGGTCGATCCGGGCGCCGGCGCGCCATGGGCCGGCACGACGCCGGGACCCTTGAAGGCCGCCGGCCGTGCCGTGGCGGCGATCGGCGGATGACCTCCGTTTGCCCGCGCCGAGAGCTGCGGATCCCGCAGCGCCTCCTGCACGTGGGATGTCTGCGCCGGCGTCGGCGGGATGTGCCGCTCGGTCATCGCCGCTCGCTCCGCCGCCGTGGGCTGCGCGTGGATACCGCCGGCGCCGCCGTTGAAGCTCACGCGGTTCACGGTGACGTTGTTGATGACGGTGTTGTTCACGTAGGTGTTGTGAATCACGGTGGTGTTCACCCGCACCACGGCGGTGTTGTACGAGAATGAATTGCCGACCCAGCGGCCGCCGACGAAGCCGGCGCCGCCATAGCCGAAGCCGTAATTCACACCGCCGTAGAAGCCGACGTGCGGGCCCCAGTACCCGGCGTGGAAGGCGTACACGCCGCCCACGAATCCCCAGTAGCCCGGAGTCCACAGCAGTCCGACCGCCGGCGGTGCCACCCAGGTCCCGGGAACCCAGTAATAGCCGCCGGTGGAGAAGGCCCAGTAGCCGGGGGTCCACAGCCAGCCCGGCTCGGGGCACTCGGGCTGCTCGTACTGCGGCAGCGGCGGCGGCGGCTCGGAGGCTTGCATCTCGACCTGCGCCGCGGGCCCGGACACCTCGACGTCCGCCGATGCAGGCGGCACGTACGCCGGAGGCGGCGGTGGCGGTGGCGGCACTCGCACCGTGGCCACGCATCCGACCAGCAGACTGGCCGCGGCCAGCGCCAGGTAGCACGCGCTTCTTGATCTCAGAATCCCGGAAAGCCTTTCGAGTGGTTGCGACATGTGACAGCCCTGTGATGGTTATTACGGCGGCCCTCGCAGCGAGCCGCTCCTCAGGGCATATAACGTGAGGCTCGGCGCAACGGCCAGGTGTGTGAAGCAAATGTAACGAGCATCGCGCGCGCAGGCGCGCAGCGTCGCGCGGTCGCCTCGATGAGCGTCGCGACATCGCGACGCCTTGACAGCGCGTGCGCCGCGCGGCTCGCGCCGCGCGCGCATCCGGCCCGGCGCTACGCGGCGATGGCGCGGCGGAACGTCTCCGGCAAGAAGAACACGCCCACCGCCACCGTCACCGCGGCCACGACGATGGGATACCAGAGCCCGTAATAGATGTCGCCCGTGGCCGCCACCATCGCGAAGGCGGTGGTGGGCAGAAATCCGCCGAACCAGCCATTGCCGATGTGATAGGGCAGCGACATGCCGCTGTAGCGTATGCGCGCGGGAAAGAGCTCCACCAGGAGCGCCGCGATCGGTCCGTACACCATGGTCACGTACAGGACGAGCACCACCAGGATCAGCACCACCATGGGCTTGTTGATGCCCGCAGGATCCGCCTTGCTTGGATAGCCGACTGCACTCAGTGCCGCCTTGCCCCACTCCTGGAACTTGGCGATGGCCGCTTTGCGCTCCGCGCCCGTCACCAAGCGCGGATTGGGCGCGGCGAGAGTGCTCTGGCCGGCGCGGATTTGCGCGACGCTGCCGGGCGGGGCGTCGATGCGCCGGTAAGAGACTCCCGCCTTGGCGAGAAAGCTCTTGGCGATGTCGCAGGAGGAGGAATCGAATTTGTTCTTTCCGACCGGATCGAACTGGAACGAGCACTCGCGCGGATCGGCGATGAGCGACACCGGCGCCTTCGCCTGGGCGGCGAACAAGGCGGGATTGGCGTACAGCGTGAGCGCATGAAACAACGAGCTGTAGGTGCACGCCGCCAGCAGGCAGCCGGCGAGAATGATGGGCTTGCGGCCGATGCGATCGGACAGCCAGCCGAAAAACAGGAAGGCGGGCGTCGCGATGGCGAGCGCAATGGCGATCAGAATGTTCGTGGTCGCTCCGTCCACGCGCAGTATCCTCTCCAGGAAGAAGAGCGCATAGAACTGCCCCGTGTACCAGACCACGGCCTGACCCATCACCGCCCCGAGCAGGGCGATGAGCACGATCTTCAGATTGCTCCAGCGCCCGAACGCTTCGGCGAGCGGCGCCTTGGACGTGGTACCGAGCCGCTTCATGCTCATGAACACCGGACTCTCGTCGAGCTTCAGGCGGATCCACAGCGACACCATCAGCAGCAGCAGCGACAGCAGAAAGGGAATGCGCCATCCCCAGGCCTTGAAACTGTCCTCGCCCATGCCGGTGCGCGTGCCGATCACGACCAGCAGCGCCGCGAACAGGCCGAGCGTCGCCGTGGTCTGGATCCAGCTGGTGTACAGGCCGCGCTTGTCCGCCGGCGCGTGCTCGGCGACGTAGATGGCGGCGCCGCCGTATTCGCCGCCGAGCGCCAGTCCCTGCAGGAGCCGCAGCAACACCAGCGCGAGCGGCGCCCAGAGACCGACGGCCGCATAGCTCGGCAGCAAGCCCACCAGGAAAGTCGCGCCGCCCATGATGCTCATGGTGATGAGAAAGGTGTGCTTGCGGCCGACGAGGTCGCCGAGGCGCCCGAACACCAATGCGCCGAATGGACGCACGGCGAATCCCGCCGCGAACGTCGCCAGCGCGAAGATGAATCCGGTGACCTCGTTCACTCCGGAGAAGAACTGCGTGGTGAGAATGCCGGCGAGCAGCCCGTAGATGTAGAAGTCATACCACTCGAACACCGTTCCGAGCGAGGATGCGCCGATCACCAGCCACTGATTGGGCGCCTGAGGCTTGTCCAGGGACAGATCCGCGGTTGCGGCCGTGTTGTTCATGTCGTTCCCCCTTGGTTTTTGCAGGCGCCTCCCCCGGTCAGTGCTTGGGCGGACTCGCCGTGATGATCTCTCGCAGCTCCTTGAGCTTCGCCTTGATGACGGCCGCGTTGTCGGGCCCCATGCGCAGCAGCACCTTCTGGCCCGCCGGCAGCGCCTCGAGCTTGGGGTCGGCGAACAGGTACATGACGTTCGGCCGGGTGAGCTCGATGGGACCGGTCGGCTGGGGAGTCGCGAGCAGCGAGTCGATCACCTGCACCAGCCGATCGTTGAAATAACCCTTCGGGTAGCCGAGATCCTGATAGGCACTTTGAAAGAGCGGGTAGAAGCGAAAGTACACATCCGCCACCCGCTGCATGTCGAGCTGGCGGACCACGTTCACCATCGGGTCGTAGCGCGCGAAATTCTTGGGATCGAGCGTCGCGTGCATCTCGTCGCCCTCGACCAGGAACGAGCCGGCGACCGCGACGGTCGGCCGCTTCGCGGCAGGCGCTTTCTGGCGCGGCAGATTGTCGATGGTCACCACGATGTGGCGGATGATGCTCTCCGGCACCACGTACTGCATGGCGGTCGCGCCGATCGCGCCGCTGATCGCATCCTTGACCGCCGGATCGCTGTCGTTCAGGGACGGCAGCGGTTGCGCCGTGGCCCCTGCGCCGCTCGGCACGGGATGCTCGATCGCGGGCTCGGGCGGCGGCGCCGGCGGCGGCTGCACGACGCTGGGCGCCGATGCGGGCGCGGCGCTGCGGCTGTGGAAGTAGTATGCAACCCCGAGTCCCGCCGCCACCACCACGACTGCGACCACGACCATCGGCTTGTTGACCATCGCTGCTCCCGCAAGATCTGTGCCCGGGGGCATTCTCACCCAACCGGCCGAAAAAATCAGCGCCGCTCGCCTCGCCGCGCGCCCTCGCCTCGCCGCGCGCCTCGCCGCGCGCCCTCGCCTAGCCGCTCGCCCTGGCGGTGCGCATCTGCAGCTCCTTGCGCTTGTAGTCGATGATCAGGGTGTCGAGCGTACCGAGCGCGTCCATGCCGATCATGATCGCCGGCTCGCCGGTCATCTTCCAGCGCTTGAATATGAACAGGTCGGCGAAGGTCACCCCGGCATCGCGCATGAGAATCGGGCCCATGGTGATGGCGGGCGCGCTGATGAGCTCGCCCTCCTCGATCGCCTTGGTCGCGCCCTCGATCTGGTCGACACGGCCGTGGTAGCTCAGGTTGTGATCGTTCAACGCATCCTTGAGCGCGAGATTGCCGATGGTGCTCTCACCGCCGGTGTCGATGATCGCCTGGGCGTGCACCGATCCGACCAGGGCATCGATGACGATGAGCTGCCCGTGGACCAGCCGGAACGGCACCGTGTAGAAGCCGCGCCCCGGCCGCTCGCCGCGCGAATAGGTGATGGCGATTTTATCGTGGCGAAAGTCGATGAAGATGCGCTTGTTCTTCAGGCCCTCGGAGCCGAGAATTCCCTCGGCGCCGCCGAGCGCATCGGGCACGATGGGCAGGAGCGGCGAGTCGACCGCGAGATCCCCCACGCTCAGCGTGTCGACATGGATGGTCGGCACCGCGGCCTGCCCGGTCACCCCGAACAGCATGACGGGCGCCGAATCGTTGATCGGAATGCCGAGCGCCTCGGCCACCAACGAGGTCACCACCGTGCTCGTCGCCCCGGTATCGAGCACCAGGCGAAACGGCCCCCGGCCGTTGATCAGCACCGGCGCCCAGATGCGTCCGATCTCATCGCGCCGGGTCGGCGCCACGTAGCGCGGCTCGGGTGCTTCCACCATCACGTCGGCGAGCTGATCGATGGCATCGGAGGCCGCCGATGCCGGCGGCTCGCTCGGCTGACCGATGGGCGGCACTGCCTGGATCGTGCCGGGCGCCTGCTGGGGACTCAAGATGAGCACGGCGGCGATGAGCGCCGCCGCGATCCAGGGGCCGCAATGACCGTGCTCGAATCGGATGCTCGCTCGATGAGTCATGGCTGATCGCCTCCGCGCCTCGCAGCGATGTCGGCATCGACCACTTGCCCGAGGACCGCCAAGGGTACCGTGCCGGTGCGCAACAGCAGATCATGAAATCCCTGCAGCGAGAATCGGCTGCCGAGGGCATGGCGGGCCTTGGCCCGCTGCGCCAGGATCTGCATCTCGCCGATTTTATACGCACATGCCTGCCCCGGCATGACGACGTAGCGCTCAACTTCGGCAACCGGGATCCCATAATCGATGGCCTGCTGGCGAGTCCAATGCAGCGCATGCAAGCCCGTGTCGACCACCAGGCGCCTGGCGCGGAACAGCTCATCGGACAGCTGGCCGAGGCGCCCCTTCGGGTCGCCCTGGTACCAGCCGGCCTCGACCGCGAGCTGCTCGGCGTACAGCGCCCAGCCTTCGGCGAAAGCGGACAGTCCGCCGAACACCCGCTTGCGCCGATAGAGCGGAAGGTCGGCCGATTCCTGCTGCAAGGCGATCTGAAAGTGGTGCCCGGGAACGCCCTCGTGGTACATGAGCGTGCGCATCTCCAGGATCTGATAGGTGGGCCCGGGCAGGGGCACCCACACCGTGCCGGGGCGCGAGCCGTCCGGTGCCGGGGACGAGTAATGCGCCGCCGCGTTCTTCTCGGTGAACGCAGGCTCGCGCAGCACCCGCACGCCGGCCCTGGGCCGTATGTCGAACAGGCTTCTGGCGCGCTCCTCGGCGTCGCGCAGGATGCGCTCGTGCTGCTCGAGCAGGGCCGGGCGCGGATCGGGATCGGGCGGGGGCTGCACGCTCCTCTCGAGCTGCGCGTAGCGCTCCCGTACACTGCCTTGCGCGAGCCCCAGGGCGCGCAGCTCCCGGTCCATGTGCCGCTCGATGCGCGCCACCTCGCGCAAGCCGATCCGGTGGATCTGCTGCGCGGTCAGATCGGTGGTCGTGTTCGCATGCAGCAGCGCGGCATACGCCTCGGCGCCGTTGGGCATGCTCCACAAGCCCGCCTCGTCCTTGGCGGCATTCATCTGGTCGGCGAGCGCCGCCCGGACCCGGGCGAAGGCGGGGCGTACCGATTCGCTCACGCTGCGCTTGGCGGCAGCCAGCGCCGCCTCGCGCTGATCCGCCGAGAGGCCCGGGATGCCCTGGGTGCGGGTCGCCAGCGCGCTCACCAGGACGTTCTGATCGGGCGCCGCGGAGAGGAAGCGATCGATTCCATCGAGCGTCGCTTGCAGGATGAATTTGGGCGCAATGGTGCCCATCGATGCGCGCAGCTTGGCGACCTCGATGCCCTGATCGAGCACCGCGGCCATCTGGCCCAGGCGCGCGAGGTAGTTATCGACGTCGCGCGGCGTGCGCAGCGGTTGAATCTGGGTCAGAAAATTGACCAGCGTCACCTGCAGCCCGCGGAACTGCTCGAAGACGAAGCGCTGATCCGCCACGCCCGCAAGACGGATGGCATCGGCGAGCTGCCATTCGAGCGCAGCGGCGGACACGCGCTGCACCGCGGACAGCGGGCCGCGCGGGAAGCGCTTCAGCTGCTCGAGACCCTGCCGGGCACGCGCCACGAAGGCGGCGCGGTCCTGAGCAAAGAGCGGCATGCCGGAGGCATCCACCGCGCGCAGCTCGCGGTCGAGCGTGTCTTGCTGCGCGCCGCCGAAGTACTGCGTCGAGGTCGCGGCAAGGGGGTTCGCGCGCATCCACTGCGCGGCCAGGCGGTCGGCGAACTGATCGAATGCGGCTGCCCCGCTGGCTGCGGCCGGGGCCTGCTGCGCGACGCTGCCGGCGGCCAACAGCGACAGCAGCAGGCCGGCAATCGCGCCCCGACGGGCGCGCCGACCGCCTCGCCCGATCTGAAGGGAAGGCACGCGCATTTACGAGCGCAGAGCATAGCATCGCCCGCCCGACATATGTCGTGCGCGGCATATATGCGGGTCGGCCTGCGCGCATGTCGCATTCGCGCTCGATCTGTGCGCACCGCGAGGGGCTGAAGCTGTGTCGGCGTCGCTATATCGGCGTAATATATCAGGCTATGCTGAGTGTCGAACCACCGGGGGCTCATCGCGCATGGCCAAGGCTCGAGTAATTCCGATCAAGGTCGAGCGGCCTTCCTCGCTCAGCGCCGCCGAGCAGGCCGCGGTGATTCGTGCCTGTGCCGAAGGCAAGGCGCTGGCGGGGGCACTGTTGCCCATCCTGCACGCGGTGCAGGAGGCGCTCGGATTCGTGCCGCCGGATGCGGTTGCGCTGGTCGCCAAGGAGCTCAACTTGTCGCGCGCCGAGGTGCACGGCGTGGTGACTTTCTATCATTATTTTCGCACCGAGCGCGGCGGGCGGCACGTGGTGCATCTGTGCCGCGCCGAGGCCTGCCAGGCGCTCGGGGCGGTGGCGCTCGAAGGGCATGCCAAGCACAGTCTGGGCGTCGATTTTCACGGCACCAGCACGGACGGCGCCGTCACCCTCGAGCCCGTCTACTGCCTGGGCAACTGCGCCCTGGGGCCCTCCATCATGATCGACACGGAGCTCAAGGGCCGCGTATCGCCGCAGCGCTTCGATGAGCTCATGGCATCGCTGCGCGTGGAGGCCTCGTGAGCGCGGACAAGATGAGCGCCGGCAAGATCTACGTGCCGCGCGATGCTGCCGCCCGCTCGATGGGCGCGGACGAGACCGCCCGCGCGATCGCCGCCGAGGCGGCGCGGCGCGGCCTCGATGTCACGCTGGTGCGCAACGGCTCTCGCGGGCTGCTCTGGCTCGAGCCGATGGTCGAGGCGCAAATCGACGGCCGCCGCCACGCCTACGGGCCGGTGCAAGCAAAAGACGTCCCGGGCCTGTTCGACGCGGGGCTGCTCGATGCGGGGCGCTCCCATCCGCTCGCGCTCGGACCCACCGAGGAGATTCCCTACTTCGCGCGTCAGCAGCGCCTCACCTTCGCGCGCGTCGGGATCACCGATCCGGTCTCGCTCGAGGACTACCTGGCGCACGGTGGTTACCGCGGCCTCGCGGCCGCGCTCGCCCTCACGCCGGCGGGCATCGTGGAAAGCGTGACCGCCTCGGGGCTGCGCGGACGGGGGGGAGCCGCATTCCCGGCGGGCATCAAATGGAAGACCGTGCTCGGGGCGCCCGGCGGGCAAAAGTACGTCGTCTGCAACGCCGATGAGGGCGACTCCGGCACCTTCTCCGATCGCATGCTGATGGAGGGCGATCCGTTCCTGCTCATCGAGGGCATGACCATTGCCGGGCTGGCCACGGGCGCCGACCGCGGCTACATCTACCTGCGCTGGGAATACCCCGATGCGAAGCGCGCGCTCGATACGGCGATTCGCGCCGCCTACGAGGCAGGCTACCTCGGCGGCGATGTCCGCGGCAGCGGCCGGCGCTTCGACCTGGAAGTGCGCATGGGCGCCGGCGCGTACATCTGCGGCGAGGAGACATCGCTCCTCGAGTCCCTGGAAGGCAAGCGCGGACAGATTCGCTTCAAGCCGCCGCTGCCGGCGATCGCGGGCTTGTTCGGCAAACCCACCGTGGTCAACAACGTGATCACCTTCGGCTCCGTGCCGATCATCCTGGAGCGCGGCGCGCAGTTCTACCAGCATTTCGGCATGGGCCGATCGCGCGGCACCCTGCCCCTGCAGCTCGCCGGCAACATCAAGCGGGGCGGTCTGGTCGAGGTGGCCTTCGGCATGACTTTGCGCGAGGTTCTGTACGACTTCGGCGGCGGCACATTGAGCGGGCGACCCATCCGGGCGGTACAGGTCGGCGGCCCGCTGGGGGCGTACATGCCCGAATCGCAATTCGATACGCCGCTCGATTACGAGGCCTTTGCCGACATCAAGGCGATGCTCGGTCACGGCGGCATCGTGGTCTTCGATGACACCGTGGACATGGCGGCGCAGGCGCGCTACGCAATGGAGTTCTGCGCCATCGAGTCATGCGGCAAGTGCACGCCGTGCCGCCTCGGCTCGACTCGAGGCGTCGAGGTGATCGACCGGCTGGTGGCCGGCGAGAGTGCCGCGGCGCAGGAGGTGCTGCTGCGCGACCTGTGCGAGACCATGGTCTACGGTTCGCTGTGCGCGCTCGGCGGACTCACGCCTTTTCCGGTACTGTCGGCCCTGAACCATTTTCCCGAGGATTTTGTCAAACATGGCAGCGCTCAGGCTTCCGCCTGAGGCGCTCTTCACGAGAGGTTGCCTGCGATGCTATCGATAGTCGAGCATGATTACGGAACCCCGGAGCGAACGAGCGGCAAGCTCGTGACCCTGATCATCGACGGACGCGAGGTCACCGTGCCCGAGGGCACATCGGTGATGCGCGCCGCGGCGCTCTCCGAGATCAAGATCCCCAAGCTCTGCGCCACCGAGCAGCTCGAGGCATTCGGCTCGTGCCGCATGTGTCTGGTGCAGATCGAGGGCATGAAGGGCCTGCCCGCCTCCTGCACCACGCCGGTGGCGCAGGGCATGAAGGTGCACACCCAGAACAAGCAGCTCGCCGACATTCGGCGCGGCGTGATGGAGCTGTACATCTCGGACCATCCGCTCGACTGCCTCACCTGCCCCGCGAACGGACACTGCGAGTTGCAGGACATGGCGGGCGTGGTCGGGCTGCGCGAGGTGCGCTACGGCTACGCCGGCGCGAATCATCTGGACGCGCCCAAGGACACCTCGAACCCGTATTTCACCTTCGATGCCAGCAAGTGCATCGTGTGCTCGCGCTGCGTGCGCGCCTGCGACGAGCAGCAAGGCACCTTCGCACTCACCATCCAGGGACGCGGCTTCGACTCGACCGTGGCCGCCAGCCAGGATGAGCCCTTCATGGACTCGGAGTGCGTGTCGTGCGGCGCCTGCGTGCAGGCCTGCCCGACCGCCACGCTGTCGGAGAATTCCCTCATCGAGAAGGGGCAGGCCGAGCACAGCGTCACCACCACCTGCGCCTACTGCGGCGTCGGCTGCTCGTTCCGGGCGGAGATGCAGGGCGAGGAGGTGGTGCGCATGGTGCCGAACCTCGACGGGCATGCGAACCACGGCCATTCCTGCGTGAAGGGCCGCTTCGCCATCGGCTACGCCACCCACCCGGACCGGATCCTGAAGCCCATGATCCGCGGTCACATCAGCGAGCCCTGGCGCGAGGTGTCATGGGAGGAAGCGATTGCCTATGCCGCTTCCGAGCTCAAGCGCATCCAGGCGAAATACGGGCGCAATTCCATCGGCGGCATCACCTCCTCGCGCTGCTCCAACGAGGAGACCTACCTAGTGCAGAAGCTGGTGAGAGCCGGCTTCGGCAACAACAACGTCGACACCTGCGCGCGCGTGTGCCACTCGCCCACCGGCTATGGCCTGAAGAACACCCTGGGCGAGTCGGCGGGCACCCAGAACTTCGATTCCGTGATGCAGGCCGACGTCATCGTCGTGATCGGCGCCAACCCCACGGACGGCCATCCGGTGTTCGCCTCGCAGATGAAGCGGCGCTTGCGCGAAGGCGCGAAGCTCATCGTCGCCGACCCGCGCAGCATCGACCTGGTGCGCACGCCGCACATCCAGGCGGCGCATCACTTGAAGCTGCGTCCGGGCACCAACGTCGCGCTGCTCAATTCGCTGGCGCACGTGGTCGTGACCGAAGGCCTGGTCAAGGAGGACTTCGTGCGCGAGCGCTGCGAAGTGGACTCCTTCGACAAGTGGCGCAAGTTCGTTGCCCTGGAGAAGAACTCCCCGGAGGCGATGCAGCAGATCACGGGCGTGCCCGCAAGCGAGGTGCGCGCCGCGGCCCGGCTGTACGCCACCGCCCGCAACGGCGCGATCTACTACGGGCTCGGCGTCACCGAGCACAGCCAGGGCTCCACCGCCGTCATGGGCATCGCCAACCTCGCCATGGCCACGGGCAATCTCGGCCGCGAGGGGGTGGGCGTCAACCCGCTGCGCGGCCAGAACAACGTCCAGGGCTCCTGCGACATGGGCTCCTTCCCGCACGAGTTCCCGGGCTACCGCCATGTCTCCGACGACAAGGTGCGCACGGCCTTCGAGGGCGAGTGGGGCGTGAGCCTGCAGAACGAGCCGGGGCTGCGCATTCCGAACATGTTCGAGGCCGCGCTCGATGGCGAGTTCAAGGGCCTGTACATCGAGGGCGAGGACATCGCCCAGTCGGACCCGAACACCCAGCACGTGACGGCGGCGCTCACCTCGATGGAGTGCATCATCGTGCAGGACCTGTTCCTGAACGAATCCGCCAAGTTCGCGCACGTGTTCCTGCCGGGCTCCTCGTTCCTCGAGAAGGACGGCACCTTCACCAACGCCGAGCGGCGTATCTCGCGCGTGCGCCAGGTGATGCGGCCCAAGGCCGGCTATGCCGACTGGCAGATCACCCAGCTCCTGTCCAACGCGCTCGGCTTTGCGATGAGCTACTCGCATCCGTCCGAGATCATGGATGAGATCGCGCGCCTCACGCCCACCTTCACCGGCGTGAGCTTCGCGCGCATCGATGAGCTGGGCAGCATCCAGTGGCCGTGCAACGCGCAGCACCCCGAGGGCACCCCGACCATGCACGTCGGGGAGTTCGTGCGCGGCAAGGGCAAGTTCCTGCTGACCGAGTACGTGCCGACGGCCGAGAAGGTGAACGCGAAGTATCCGCTGATCCTCACCACCGGACGCATCTTGAGCCAGTACAACGTCGGAGCGCAGACGCGGCGCACCGAGAACAATCGCTGGCACGACGAGGATCGGCTCGAGATCCACCCGCACGATGCCGAGGAGCGCGGCATCGCGGAAGGCGACTGGGTGGGCATCGCGAGCCGCGCCGGCGACACGGTGCTGCGCGCGCGCGTCACCGAGCGCGTGCAGCCGGGCGTGGTCTATACCACCTTCCATTTCCCCGAGTCGGGCGCGAACGTGATCACCACGGAGAATTCCGACTGGGCGACCAACTGCCCGGAATACAAGGTCACCGCCGTGCAGGCGACGCGGGTGAGCCAGCCTTCCGAGTGGCAGCGCCGCTTCCGCGAGTTCACCGAGACCCAGGAAGCGCTGCTCAAGAGCGCCGGCAGCGATGTCGTCGCCGCCAAGTAACTCACCGGCGGCCGGCGGCGGCGCGCGAGCCGGCGCCGCGGCCCCCGACCCGCACGGCGAGGACGGCCACGCCGGGCATGGCAGCGCGGAGCATCTGGTGCAGATGGCCAACGACATCGGCAATTTCTTCCGCTCCGAGCCCGAGCACAAGGACGCCGTGGCGGGCATCGCCAACCACATCGCCAAGTTCTGGACGCCGCGCATGCGGCAGAAGCTCCTCGCGCACCTGAAGGAGCACGGCGATGCGCACCTCGACGAGCTGCCGCGCGAGGCGCTGCAGAGCCTTGCTCGGGCCGCCGCACCCAAGATCCCGGAGCCGCCGGGCGGAGACGCGGGCTAGCGACGAACTCGTTGGTCTGGCAAATTCACGATGGCAACGCCTTCGTCAAGCGTGTGTTGGCGCAGCCCAAGTTCTGGCTGATCGGGACAGATCGTGACCTCTCCACTTGAGAACCTGAGCGGCGCCGGTAAGTCGCTTCGAAAGGAGCCGCCGGATGCGAAGGAGTTTTCCGGGCTGAAGCGATCTGCCTTGGCTCGATTGACCGATTCCACTAAAAATTCAAACTCGCTGGAAAGTCGATTTGACCTCGCCTACAACGCGGCGCACGCGCCGCTCAAGCGTCGCCGCTCAATGCTCGGCGAGCGCGGCCACGTGGGCGACGGCGCTGCGTCCGAGCGCCGACAGGTTGTAGCCTCCCTCGAGCATCGAGACGATGCGCTTGTCCGAGTGGCGCGCGGCGACCTTCATCAGCTCGCGCGTCATCCACGCATAGTCGTCCTCGACCAGCGCGAGACCGCCGAGAAGATCCTCGCGATGAGCGTCGAATCCGGCGGATATGAATATCATTTGCGGCGAGAATCGATCGAGCGCAGGCAGCCAGGTGTCCTCTACGGCGCGCCTGGCCGCGCGGCCGTCGCTGCCGGCGGCAAGCGGCACGTTGAACATGTTGGGCGCGGGGTTCTCGGTGCCGCTGCCGGGGTAGAACGGGTGCTGGAAGAAACTCGCCATCAACACCCGCTCGCGCCATTCGGGGGCGCTGAACATGTCCTCGGTGCCGTTGCCGTGATGAACGTCGAAGTCCACGATCGCCACGCGCGCGAGCCCCTTCGCCTCGAGCGCGTAGGCCGCGGCCACCGCGACGTTGTTGAAAATGCAAAAGCCCATGGGCCGCGCCTGCGTGGCGTGATGGCCGCACGGCCGCACGGCGCAAAAGGCGTTTTGCACCCGCCCCGCGATGATCTCATCGACCGCGAGCAGGCCTGCGCCGGCGGCGCGGCGCGCCGCGGCGAGACTGTAGGGGTTCATGGCGGTATCGGGATCGAGCTGCACGTAGCCCTCCCGCGGCGCGTTCTCGAATATCAGGTCCACGTAGGCGGGGCGATGCACACGCTTCAGATCCGGCGCCTCGGCGAGCGGGGCTTCCAGGGAGCGCAGCGCCGGCAGCAGGCCCGAGGCGCGCATGTGCTCGTTGACCGCGCTCAGCCGCTCGGGATTCTCGGGGTGACCGGGGCCCATTTCGTGGCGCAGGCAGTCGGCATGGGTGATGTAGGCGGTGGTCATGAGAACTCCTTGCGGGCACCGCGCTCGGCTACCGCTCGATGCGCGCGGCTCGGCCGCCGTCCGGCTCGCTGCGGATCAGGCCGCTGCAATTCGTGATGCGGGATCATACCAGGCTCGATGAGCGGGCGGTCCCGCGCCCATGGCGCACCGCGGTTCGTGCAGAGCGCGCCGTCTCGCGTTTCGTGTAGCATCGCCTCATGGCCGCGCGGCCCCTCCGGATCGAGCAGGTTGATCGATGTCGAACATCCCAGAAGAAATGGCCGTGATCGAGATCGCGGCGCCGGGCGGCCCCGAGCAGCTCAAGCTCGGCCGCCGCCCCACCCCGCGACCCGCCGCGGGCGAGGTACTGGTGCGCGTGGCGGCTGCGGGCGTGAACCGGCCCGACGTCATGCAGCGACAGGGCCGCTATCCGCCCCCGCCCGGCGCATCGGACCTTCCCGGCCTTGAGATCGCCGGCGAGGTGGTTGCCCTCGGGGGGCGCGCCTCGGGTGTCGCGATCGGCGATCGGGTCACGGCGCTCTTGCCCGGCGGCGGCTACGCCGAGTACGCCGTGGCGGCGGCACCGCTCTGTCTGCCGCTGCCGCAGGGTGTGTCCCTGATCGAGGCGGCGGCGATTCCGGAGACGTTCTTCACGGTGTGGACCAACCTGTTCGACCGCGCCGGCCTGCAGTCGGGCGAGAGCGTCCTCATCCACGGAGGAACGAGCGGCATCGGCACCACCGCCATCCAGCTCGCCGCCGCGCGCGGCGCACGGGTATTCGCCACCGCCGGCACGCCCGAGAAGGTGCGCGCTTGCGAGCAATTCGGCGCAGCGCGAGGCATCGATTACCACACCGAGGATTTCGTCGAGGTGGTGCGTCGCGAGACGGACGGCACGGGCGTCAATGTGATTCTCGACATGGTGGGCGCGAGCTACCTCGCGCGCAATCTCGAGGCGGCCGCGGTCGAGGGGCGTCTGGTCGTGATCTCGCTCCTCAGCGGTGCGCGCGCCGAGCTCAACCTCGGCACCATCCTCACCAAGCGCCTCACGCTCACCGGCTCGACCCTGCGCAGCCGCAGCGTCGAGCAGAAGGCGCTGGTTGCCGAGGGCGTGCGGCGCAACGTCTGGCCGCTGCTCTCCACGGGCCGGGTGAAACCCATCATTTACGCCACCTTCCCGCTCGCGCAGGCGAGCGAGGCGCACCGGCTGATGGAGTCCTCCAAGCACATCGGCAAGATCGTGCTGACGATCGAGCCTCGCTGACCGCGCCCCCGGCTCACTCACCGCGCCCACCCGCCAAACCCGCCCTGCGCGCGCCGACCGCGCCCCCTGCTCGCCGGCCGCCCCTAGAAGAGGCCGATCACGCGGCCCTGCGCGTCGATGTCGATCTTGTCCGCGGAAGGCACCTTCGGCAGTCCCGGCATGGTCATGACGTCGCCGCACACGACCACGATGAATTCCGCCCCGGCCGCGAGGCGCACCTCGCGCACGTTGAGGGTGTGCCCGCTCGGCGCGCCGCGCGCCGCAGGGTCGGTCGAGAAGGAGTACTGGGTCTTCGCGATGCAGATCGGGTAATGCCCGTAGCCGTCCGCCTGGAGCTTGTCGATCTGCGCCTTGATCTTGGCGTCCGAGGAGATGTCCGCCGCGCCGTAGATCTTGGTCGCGACGGTCTTGATCTTGTCCCACAGCGTCTGCTTCTCGTCGTAGACGAAGCGGAAGTCCGCCTTGCCCTGCTCGATGATCTCGACCACCTTGCGCGCCACGTCGGTGGCTCCGGCGCCGCCCTCGGCCCAGTGCCGCGCCAGCACCAGCGGCACGTCGAGGCCCTTCATGGTCTTGGCGAGCAGCGCATGCTCCGCCGCGGTGTCCGCGGTGAAGTGATTCACCGACACGACGCAGGGCAAGCCGTAGTGATTGCGCACGTTGTTCACGTGCCGCTCGAGATTCGCGATCCCCTTCTCCAGGGCGCCGAGATTCTCGGTGTTGATCTGCTTGAGGTCGCAGCCGCCGTGATACTTGAGCGCGCGTATGGTGGCGACGAGGACCACGGCCGAGGGGCGCAGTCCGGATTTGCGGCACTTGATGTCGATGAATTTCTCGGCGCCCAGGTCCGCGCCGAAGCCCGCCTCGGTCACCACGTAATCGGCGAGCTTGAGCGCGGTGGAGGTGGCGAGCACCGAGTTGCAGCCATGGGCGATGTTCGCGAACGGTCCGCCATGGATGAAGGCCGGGTTGTTCTCGAGCGTCTGCACCAGGTTCGGCTTCAGGGCTTCCTTCAGCAGCACCGTCATGGCGCCCTGCGCATTCAGGTCGCGCGCCCGGATGGGGCTCAGATCGCGCCGGTAGCCGATCACGATGTTGCCGAGGCGCTGCTTGAGATCGCCCAAGTTTCGAGCCAGACAGAATATGGCCATCACCTCCGAGGCCACCACGATGTCGAAGCCGTCCTGGCGCGGAAAGCCGTTGCCCGGACCGCCCAGGCCGACCGTGATGTCGCGCAGCGCCCGATCGTTCATGTCCACCACCCGCTTCCACGCGACGCGCCGCAGGTCGAAGCCGAGCTCGTTGCCATGGTGCACGTGATTGTCGATGAGCGCGGAGAGCAGGTTGTGGGCGAGACCGATGGCACCGAAGTCGCCGGTGAAGTGCAGGTTGATGTCCTCCATCGGGACGACCTGCGCGAGCCCGCCGCCGGCGGCGCCCCCCTTCATGCCGAATACCGGTCCGAGGCTCGGCTCGCGCAGACAGATCGCGGCGTTCTTTCCGATCTTGTTGAGGGCATCACCGAGACCCACCGTGGTGGTGGTCTTGCCTTCGCCTGCGGGTGTCGGGCTCAAGGCGGTGACCAGGATCAGCTTGCCGTCCGGCTTGTCCTTCAAGCTGTCGATGTAGTCGAGCGCGATCTTGGCCTTGTAGTGCCCGTAATTCTCGACGCTCGAGGCCGGAATGCCGAGCCGCGAGGCGATCTCGCCGATAGGCTTCATGGTGGCGGCTTGCGCAATCTCTATGTCGGAACGCACATTAACTCCCCTGTGACAATGGTTCATTGGCGCCGCGCATGTGCGCGGCGGACGATCGAATCCCGTGAGGCGGCGCGCAATATAGCAGCCGGCGCCGCTCCCGGCAGGCAGCTCGAGGCTCGAGAGTCGAGGCGCGCACCGGCATCACTCGCCGAGCTGCGTTCCCGACTTGATTCCCGCCTGAGCGCAAAATTCCGCAGCCTTGAGCTTCTTGCCGTCGTCGAATCGCAGCGTCAGCACCTCGATCTGCCCGCCCTGGCCGCTCACCGTGAGGCCGTGCTCGCCGACCGAGGTCACGGTGCCGATGGGGCCTTTGACCTGCGAGAAGGTGCGCGCCGGATGCTTGCGCGCGTCGAACAGCCGAATCTTCCTGCCGTTCAGCGAGCTCCAGGCGCCCGGCGCGGGGTTGCATCCGCGGATCAGGTTGTAGACCTGGTCGACATGGCTGTGCCAGTTGATGCGCGCCTCCGGGTCGCGGCACCAGCCCTCGTAGCTCGCCTGCGCCTCGTCCTGCACGGCGGCCTTGGCACGGCCGCTCATGACCAGATCCGCGGCCTCCTTGAGCGCCTCGATGCCCATGGGAAACAGCCGATCGAAATACACCGAGCCGAGCGTGTCGTCGGGCGAGATCGGCGTCTCCTTCTGCAGGATGATCGGCCCCTCGTCGAGCCCGTCGCTCGGCCGGAATATGGTGAGTCCGGTGCGGGTGTCGCCGCGGATGATCGGCCAGTTGATCGAGCTCGGTCCCCGGTACTTGGGCAGGAGCGAGGGGTGGTATTGAATCATGCCGTGGCGCGGGATCGCGGTGAACTCCTGCGGCGCGAACTGCAGCACGTAGGCCATGACGCCGAGATCGACGTCGAGCGAGCGCAACGCCTCGAGGGCCTCGGGCGATTTGAGCGATTTGAGCTGAAACAGCCGCACGCCGCGCTCCTCGGCGCCCACCCGCAACGGATCGGGGGGGCTGCCCGCCTTGTCGGGCGTGCAGAACACGCCGGCCACGGTGTCGCCCCGCTCGATGAAGGCATCGAGCACGGATTTGCCGAATTTTTGCTGTCCGATGATCGCAATGCGCATGGCTCGCTACCCCGCTGCCGCCAACCCGATGCCGCCGCCCCCATCCGGATCGCTGCAGGGAGCCCGGATTGCGGCGCCGCGCAAGATCTGTGATTAGGCTAGATATTTCATATATCATAGCCTAATTCGGCCGGCTACAATCAATCGAAGCTGCGCCCCCGGCTGCGCCGTTAAGATAGCCCCAAGAGCCGCTCTCAATCGTCAAGGAGTTCGCGATGGCTGGTCGTAATTTTCTGTTCGTGCCCGGCCCCACCAACGTGCCGGACCGTGTGATGCGCGCCATGGTGATCGCGATGGAAGATCACCGCTCGCCCGTCTTCCCGCAGCTCGCGCGCGCCTGCCTCGACGGGCTGAAGCCGATCTTCAAGACCACCAGCGCCACGCCGTTCATCTTTCCCTCCTCCGGGACGGGATGCTGGGAAGCGGCGCTGACCAATTGTCTCGACACGGGCGCCAAGGTGCTCGTTGCCCGCTTCGGCCAGTTCAGCCACCTGTGGGTCGACATGTGCCAGCGGCTGGGCTACGAGGTGGAAATCCTCGAGACGCCCTGGGGCGAGGGTGCTCCGGTCGAGCGCTACCTCGCCTCGCTGTCCGCCGACAAACAGCACAAGATCAAGGCGGTGCTCGTGTGCCAGAACGAGACCGCGACCGGCGTCACGAGCGACGTGGCGGCCGTGCGGCAGGCGATGGATAGCGTCAAGCATCCGGCGCTTTTGTTCGTCGACTCGGTGAGCGCGCTCGCGAGCATCGACTTTCGCATGGACGAGTGGGGCGTCGATGTCTGCGTCAGCGGCTCGCAGAAGGGCTTGATGCTGCCCGCAGGTCTTGGCGTCACCTGCGTGAGCGCAAAGGCGCTCGAGGTCGCGAAGAAAGCGACCTCCAAGCGCTGTTACTTCGACTACGCCGACATGGTGCAGGCCAACGCTTCGGGCTATTTCCCCTACACGCCCGCCCTGCCGCTCCTGCATGGGCTGCGCGAGTCCCTCGCCATGCTCGCCGAGGAGGGCCTGGAG
Organism: Steroidobacteraceae bacterium; assembly: GCA_035504115.1. Classification (GTDB taxonomy): domain Bacteria; phylum Pseudomonadota; class Gammaproteobacteria; order Steroidobacterales; family Steroidobacteraceae; genus Bog-1198. Next base: position 35,262 of record DATJSL010000041.1, read on the forward strand.
AGCGTTTTCCGGCGCCACAGCTATCTGGCGGCGGGCACGCGCGCAGCCGTCCTCGAGGGCTGGAAGCTCAAGCTATGCGCGGTGGCGCCGAAATGGTACTCCGATACGGTCTCGGCCATCATGGTGCCGGAAGGCATCAACGGTGCGGAGGTCATCGCGCGTGCCTTCAATCGCTACAATCTCGCGCTCGGCGCAGGACTCTCCAAGGTCGCAGGCAAGCTGTTTCGTATCGGGCATCTGGGGGATCTGAACGAGCTCATGCTGCTCGGCGCGATTGCGGGCGCGGAGATGGCCATGCTCGATCTGGGCGTCAAGATCGAGCCCGGGAGCGGTGTCGCCGCCGCGCAGAAGTACTGGCGCAGCGCCGCCGCCGCCGCCGCGCAGAAAATGGCGGCGGGCAAGGCCGCGTGAGCCATCGGATCGTCTTCCTGGACCGCGCCTCGCTCCGTGCCGCGGTGCGCAGGCCCGCGAGCGCCGGCGACTACGTCGAATATGCCAAGACGTCGGTGGAGGAGATCGTGCCGCGCCTGAAGGGCGCCGATGTCGCCATCGTCAACAAGGTCCCGCTGCGGGCGGCGACGCTCGAGCAGCTCCCCGGGCTCAGGATGATCGCCGTCGCCGCCACCGGTTACGACGTCATCGATGTGGCGTACTGCAAGGCGCACGGCATCGCGGTCGCGAACATTCGCAACTACGCCGTGCACACCGTGCCCGAGCACGCATTCATGATGATCCTGGCGCTGCGCCGCAATCTCCTCGCCTACCGCGAGGACGTCGAGAACGGCGTCTGGAACCGCTCGGAGCAATTCTGCTTCTTCACCCATCCGATCGGCGATCTGCATGGCGCGACGCTCGGCATCATCGGCGAGGGAGCCATCGGCCAGGGTACGGCGGCCATCGGCCGCGCCTTCGGGATGCGCGTGCTGTTCGCCGATCACCCGCCGCCCAAGATGGAAGGCGTGAGCTTCACGCCGCACGATGAGGTGCTCGCCGCATCCGACGTGCTCTCGCTGCACTGTCCGCTCATGCCGGCGACGCGCAATCTCATCGATCTGGCGGCGCTGCGCAAGATGAAGCGCACCGCCCTGCTGATCAACACGGCGCGCGGCGGACTGGTGGATGAGGCGGCGCTCGTTCGAGCGCTCGATGAAGGCCTGATTGCCGGGGCCGGCTTCGATGTGCTCACGGTCGAGCCGCCGAGCGGCGGGCATCCGCTGCTCGACGTACGGCGCCCCAACTTCATTCTCACGCCGCACATCGCCTGGGCCTCGGATGGCGCGATGCAGTTTCTGGCCGACCAATTGATCGACAACATCGACGCCTGGGCGGCGGGAAAGCCACGGCACCTGGTAACCTGAGTCGCAGCATGACCCGCGTGGCGCAGGTCTGGCGCGGCGCATGGCCTGGCGCGGCGCATGGCCTGGCGCGGCGCATCGCCCGGCGCGGCGCGCGGTCGCGGCAAGAACACGGCTACAATGGGCCCCATGAAAAAGCTGCTCTACCAGTTCGATACCGACCCGTTGCCCGCGGTTTTCGACAATGTCGTGGCCTATGACGGCGGCGCCGATCAGGTCACCGCTTATGGCGGCGTGAGCGCAGCCAACGTCGGCGCGCTGGTGGAGGGTGCGATCTTCACGCGCGGCCCGAAGGACAAGCAGAACACCGCCCTCTTCATCGGCGGCAGCAACATGGCCGAGGGCACGGTCCTGCTCGAGGCCGTCAAGCAGAGATTCTTCGCCAAGTTCCGGGTATCCGTCATGTTCGACTGCAACGGCTCGAACACCACGGCCGCCGCCGCCGTGGCCTGGCTGCAGCATGGCCGCTCCCTGGAGAGCAAGCGCGCGGTGGTGCTTGCGGGCACCGGGCCCGTCGGCCAGCGCGCCGCCGCGCTGCTCGCCAGCGAGGGCGCCGCGGTGGCCATCACCGGCCGCAAGCTCGAGGTGGTCGAGGCGGCCTGCCGCTCGATCAAATCGCGCTTCGGCAGCGAGGTGCGCGCCATCGCCGCGCCGGGCGGCGCCGAGCGCGCGGCGGCGATCGCGGGCGCGCACATCGTGCTCGCCACGGGCGCCGCCGGCATCACGCTGCTCGAGGCGCAGCAGTGGCAGGAGAGCCCCACGCTCGAGCTCCTGGCCGATGCGAACGCCTCCCCGCCGGCCGGGATCGAGGGCGTCTCGATGGGCGATCGCGGCACGAAGAGCCATGGCAAGATCCTGTTCGGGCCGCTCGGTTTCGGCGCCCTGAAGCTCGCTCTGCACCGCGCCTGCATCGCGCGGCTGTTTCAGCAAAACGATCTCATCCTCGACGCGGAGCAGATCTATGCTCTGGCCAAGACGATGGTGGGATGACCCCGAGGAATCCCGTGATCACGCAAGGCTCGATCGACCAGTTCCTGGACCAGCTTGCCGGCGCCCAACCGACCCCGGGCGGCGGCAGCGCCGCGGCCATCATGGGCGCCATGGGGGCCGCGCTCGTCTCCATGGTGTGCAACGTTTCCTTCGGCAAGAAGGGCTGCGAATCCGCCGAGCCGCAGCTGCGCGCCATTCTCGAGCGCTCCGAGACGCTGCGCCGCCGGCTCGCCGGCATGGTGGCCGAGGACATCGCGGCATTCGATGCCCTGATGGCCGCTTACAAGCTCCCCAAGGCGTCGCAGGAGGAGAAGGCGCGCCGCAGCCAGATCATCCAGGCAAGCCTGCGCCGCGCCACCGAAGTGCCGCTCGAATGCGCGCGCGCCTGCGCCGAGGTGGTCGAGCTCGCGCAGCGCGTGACCGCTCAGGGCTACCGTCACGTGATCAGCGATGCCGGCGTGGGAGTCGCCGCGGCCGACGCGGCGCTGCGCAGCGCCGCGCTCAACGTGTTCATCAACGCACCGGCGCTCGAGGATAAAGATTTCGCACAGCGTGCCACCGACGAGGTCGAGCGCCTGTCGCGCGCTTGCGCCGCCGACAGCGCGGCGACCTACGCGGCGGTGCGCGCGAAGCTCGAGGGTTGAGCCATGGCGGGCGGCAGAATCGACCTCGACGGAAGCTTCACGCCGCTCGGCATCGCCGTCATGACCGTCTCCGACTCGCGCGACCGCGCCAGCGACACCTCGGGGGACTTGCTGGCCGAGCGCATCGCATCGGCCGGCCATGCGCTCAAGGCGCGGGCGCTGGTGCGCGGCGAGCGCTCCGCCATCCGGGCGCAGGCCCGGGACTGGATCGAGGAGCCCGCAATCGATGTCATCGTATCGAACGGCGGCACCGGCCTCGCCCCGAGCGAGGTCGCGCCGGAGACGTTTCGCGAGCTGTTCGAGCGAGAGCTCGAGGGTTTCGCCGTGCTCTGGCATCTGGTGTCCTACGAGACGGTGGGAGTCTCGACCATGCAATCTCGAGCCTGCGCCGGCCTTGCGGGCA
>DATJSL010000042.1:0-87713 GCA_035504115.1 Steroidobacteraceae bacterium
CGCAGCTCCGAGTGCTGTCCGCCGCGCCAATGGATGATGAGAACGATCTCGCCCGAGCTTGCCTCATAGCGGACGATGATCTCGCTGATGAGGGTGCGCGCCAGCTGTTGGCGTGCCCGCATGGTGACGCCAGAGGCATTCCAGGCAGCCTCCAAGTCCGCAGCAATCCCCGTAAAGTCGGGTGTCGGGACAGCCGCTTGCGCACGCTCGCAAGCCGCCAGCCTCGCCTCGAAGTCCTGGACGCGCTGTAGCGTTGCTTCCCAGCTCTTCTCGAGCTGTGCAGCGATGAGCCGGTTGTCCGGATCACAGGCCGCGTAGCGGCGTTCGGCGAGCGAGGCCTCGTAGCGCGCCTGCTGCAACTCCAACTCGAGCATACGCCGTTGCTCGCCTTGCTGTTCCCCGTATTGATGCTCGGCGTGCAAAGCCGCCTCAACAGCGATTGGTTCGACGGCACGCAACATCTCGCGGCCGACGGCAACATCTACCCGCTTGGCCCCAAAAGTCAGGCATCGGCGCCGACCCAACATCTGGTGAGGTCGATCGCAGCGATAGATGGGTGAACTGTAGTGTCCCGAATACGCGACCACCAAGCGAGTTCCACAGGTTCCGCAGAGCAGAAGCCCGGGCAGCAGGGCTCGACCGCCGCGTGCTGACTTGACGCCGCCCGCCTTGCCATACGCGTTCGCCGCCAAAAGCTTCTGGTTGCGTTCGAACTCGCTCCACTCAATGTATCCTTCGTGGTGGTCCTTGATGATAACTCCCCATCGATCGAAAGGCTTGCGATGCTTGTAGGTCGTGCGCATGCGGCCATCGACGAGCGAGGTTCGCTTCTCACTCTTTCCGTAGGCATAGGCCCCGGCGTAGAAGGGGTTCTTCAGCACCGCAATGACATTGCGATAGCGAACGGGAGTCCAATCAAAGCTCACCAGTGTCTTGCCGTCCGAAGGACGCGGAAAATGCATCTGCTCGGCGCTCAAGGCGAGCAATACCTGACGTGCGCTGCCGAGCTGGCGGAAGCGCGCGAACACCGTGCGTACCGCTTCCTGCACTCGTAGGTTCGGATCGGGGCCGAGTCCGATGTCGCGGTGCCAGGTATAACCGATCGGCACGGCAATACGCAGATCCCCGCGCAGCGCCTTACCATGCTTGGCATCGAGCATGCGAGTGCGGATCACGCTGAGCTCAAACTCGCTGATACTGCCCTTCATCCCGAGCAGCAACCGGTCGTTCGGTCGATGCGGATCGTAAATGCCGTCCACGTCAATGACGCGGGCACCGACCAAGCCACACAGCTCGAGAAGATGATGCCAATCGCGGCCGTTGCGCGAGAGCCGGGACGCATCGAGACAGAGAACCGCGCCGACATCGCCTGCGCACACCGAAGCGACCAGTCGGTCAAATCCGGGACGAGTCATGCTGCCGCTCGCTGACCGGCCCAAGTCGTCGTCGATGACCTCGACGTTGGCGAAACCATGACGGCGGGCGACTTCGACCAGGTCGTACTGTCGGCGCTGGCTCTCGAGGTTCGTCTGTACCTGGGTCTGCGTGGACTGGCGCACGTATACGATCGCTTTGCGACTGAGGAGCGCATCGGGCAGTGTCTCAGCGCTCATCGTCGCTCTCCGTGAGCGCGGCCCCGGCTGCGAGCATCAGCAATCGCGACAGCTTCGCCACAATCCTCATCCGCTGCCCTTCCATCAAGCCCAGTAGTTCCGTCGACTCGAATGCAATGCTGATCTGGCGGCGCTTCGCTGGCTTCGGCGGCTTGTTCTTGCACCTCTGTGGCAACTCGGTCATCCTCGATCTCCTCAGCGACTGCGACGGAAGCGTCGCCCGAAGAGCTTCGCCGAAAACCACGCGCAAGGAGTAATCGATCAAGATCGCGAAGACAGTCCACGCTGACGCGTGGCGTCCCGAGTCGCATGCTCGCGCAAACGCTTGCTTCGAGCATCCAGGCCGGCAGCACTGTTACGACCCCGGCTTCAACCTCGACGTGCACGACGCGGCCGCCGGCACGTTGCTCGCTGTAATGAGCTCGTGCGCGGCGCCCGTGAAACGGATGCCAAGGATAGTGGACTACAACTTCTTGCCCGACATGGGCAGAATGACTGCGTGATGGCCCTCGGGCGCCGCAACTGGCTCTTCGCCGACACAGTCAGCGGTGCCAAGGCGAGTGCCCACCTTTACAGCCTGGTGCAAACGGCGCGGGGCAACGATCTCGAACCGTACGCATATCTGCGCCGTCTGTTCAGTGAGCTACCGGCTGCGCAGACCCTCGAGCAAATCGAGGCGCTCCTGCCCTGGAATATCAAGCTCCAACCCTAGGGTGCGGAAGATCGAGCGCTTACTCCCAGTCGATGCCAATACCGCGAATGTTCACGCGACGACTTGAAATGCTTAGAGCAAAGTTATCAACAACAAATCTACGAGGGCGACCGGACATACTCGCCGACGATAAATCAAGGCTCCCGCATCGACGTACGGGGCAGGAACCCGATGGTCGTCAATGAGGATTGCCTCGCCAAGTGCGATGAACAAGCCGGTCGCACGCACGCCGCTACGTCGCGGAAGAAGGGCATCATACGTATCGCAAGGTGCTGAATTTGCGACCAATGCGCGACGCCGGGATTATGAGCGCCAGTAAATTCACTTCGCGATTCACGATTGATCTGGCGAATCGCGATGAGCCGCCGTTATTTTGACTCGAGCCAGAACTGTGCCTTTTTAGGGCACAATTTGGGCACAGCCAGGTCAATCCAATTTGGAGATTTTTCTCGTAAGTTTTTGTTTTAATTGGTAGCGGGGGCAGGATTTGAACCTGCGACCTTCGGGTTATGAGCCCGACGAGCTGCCAGACTGCTCCACCCCGCACCGGAGAGCCGCGTATCTTACCCCCTACCGGAGGTATTGCAAGTACTCTCGCACGTCGCCCTTCTGAATCAGCAGCTTGCATGTATCGAGGATGGCGGCTGCGCGACGTCGTCGACCTCGCCGTCAGGCCTCTGCCACCTATGACAGCGCGCGCTGACACAGCGCGAGCAATGCGCCGGGCACCACGCCCAGCGCGATGGCGAGAAGTGCGTTCGCCGACAGCACCGTGCGCATCAGGGTGGATCCACCGATGGGACTGGAGTCGACGGGCTCGTCGAAATACATGAGCTTGACGATGCGCAAGTAGAAGAATGCGCTGACGACGGAGTACAGCACCGCCACCACCGCGAGCCAGGTGTAGCCCACGCCGAGGACAGCCTGGATGACGCCCAGCTTGGCCCAGAACCCGATGAACGGCGGCACGCCTGCCAGGCTGACCATGAGCATGAACATCATCAGGGCGAACCAGGGACTGCGGGCGTTCAACCCCTTGAAGTCCGCGATCTTGTCCGCCTCGAAGCCTTCGCGCGCAAGCAGCAAGACCATGCCGAAGGAGCCGCCGGCCACGATCACGTAGCTGATCATGTAGAACATGGCCGCCTGATAGCCTTGAGCGGTGCCGGCGAGAATTCCCAGCAATACGTAGCCGATGTGCGAGATGGTCGAGTACGCGAGCATGCGCTTGATGTTGCTCTGGGCGATGGCGACGATGCTGCCGATGGTCATGGACAGCACCGAGAGGACCACGAGCATCTGGCTCCAGTCCGGCTGCGATGCCGCGAGCGCCTCGGGCAGCAGGCGCATGGCGAGCGCGAACGCGGCGAGCTTCGAGGTCGTGCCGATGAACACGGTGACGCACGTGGGCGAGCCCTCGTACACGTCCGGGATCCACATGTGAAACGGAACGGCGCCGAGCTTGAAACCCACCCCGACGATGATGAACGCGATGCCGAACACCAGCCCGATGTTGTCGGCGAAGCTCGAGCGCACGATCATCGCCACCGTGCCGAGCTCCAGATGGCCGGTCACGCCGTACACGATGGACATGCCGTAGAGCAATGTTCCCGACGCCATCGAGCCCAGCACGAAGTACTTGATCGCGGATTCGGCGGCTATGCCCGAATCGCGGTCGAAGGCCACCATCGCGTACAGGCACAGCGACAGCAGCTCGAGCCCCAGATAGAGCGTGATCAGGTTGCCGGCCGAGATGAGCACCATGGCGCCGACGGTCGCGAACAGGCCGAGCACGTAATACTCGCCCTTCAAGATCGCGCGGCGCCTGAGATAGTCGGTGGAGTACACGAACACCACGGCCACGGACAGGACCGTCACCACCTTCAGCAGCTGCGCCATGCGGTCGAGCTCGAACAGGCCGCCCAGCGCGACGATGCGCTGTCCCACCGGCTCGACGGCGACCAGCACGGCGGTCACCAGCAGGCTCAGCACCGAGAGCGCGCCGGTCCAGCGCCGCGATGCCGCCTCCGAGATGAACAGATCGAGCACGAGGATGGCGCACGCCACGGCGCTCAAGAAGATCTCCGGCGTCGCGTAGTGCAGGCCCGCGTTGAATTGCTCGGCGTTGAAAGCGTTCATGGGGACCTCAGGGAACGATCTTCGACATCAGGAGCTGCTCCGAGAGATGCTGCATGGTCGCGCGCATGACGTCGAGAAGCGGTGCCGGCCAGACGCCGACCAGCAGCACCGCCGCCGCGAGCAGCCCCAGAACCAGGAACTCACGCCCGTTCAAGTCCTTCAGCGCGCGCACGTGCTCGTTGGCGACCTCCCCGAAGATGACGCGCTTGATCAGCCACAGCGTGTACGAGGCGCCCAGGATCAGCGTGGTTCCGGCGAGGAAGGCGTACCAGACGTTCGCCTTGAAGGCGGCGAGGATGACCAGGAACTCGCCGACGAAGCCCGAAGTGCCGGGTACCCCCGAGTTGGCAAGCGCGAACAACATCATGAACGCGGCAAACATCGGCATGGTGTTCACCACGCCGCCGTAGGCGCTGATCTCGCGGCTGTGCACGCGGTCGTACATGACGCCGACGCACAGGAACATCGCGCCCGACACCAGGCCGTGCGAGAGCATTTGCACCAGGGCGCCGTCCAGGCCGAGCTCCACGCCCGTGGTGCGGCCGGTATGGGCGACGATCTGAAAACCGATGAAGGCGCCGAGGGTCACGAAACCCATGTGCGCGATCGAGGAGTAGGCGATCAGCTTCTTCATGTCTCGCTGCGCCAGGGCCACCAGGCCGATGTACACGACGGCGATCAGCGAGAGCGCGATGATCAGCCAATCGAGCTCGCGGCTCGCGTCGGGCGCGATCGGCAGTGAGAAGCGCAGGAAGCCGTATCCGCCCATCTTCAGCATGATGGCGGCGAGGATCACCGAGCCCCCGGTCGGAGCCTCGACGTGCGCATCCGGCAACCAGGTATGCACCGGCCACATCGGCACCTTCACCGCGAACGCGGTGAAGAACGCCAGGAAGATCAAGGTCTGCTCGGTGAGCGTGAGCGGCATCCCCTGAAAGAGCGCGATCTCGTAGGAGTGTGCCTTCAAGTACATGTAGATGAGCGCAACCAGCATCAGGAGCGATCCGATGAAGGTGTACAGGAAGAACTTGATGGTCGCGTACACGCGCCGCGGACCGCCCCACACGCCGATGATGATGAACATCGGCAGCAGCATCGCCTCCCAGAATACGTAGAAGAGCGCCGCATCGAGCGCCGAGAATACCCCGATCATCAGCCCTTCCAGGATCAGGAAGGAGCCCATGTACTGAGCGATGCGCTTGGCGACGTTCGTCCAGCTGGCGATCACGATGAGCACGGTCGTGAAGGTCGTGAGCAGGATGAGCGGCATCGAGATGCCGTCGACGCCGATGTAGAAGTCGGCGTGTAGCGAAGGAATCCAGGCCGTGCGCTCGACGAACTGCATTTCCGCCGTGCCCGTCTTGAAGAGCGCCCACAGCGGAACGCTCGCGAGGAACGAGAGCACGGAGACGCACAGCGAAAGCCACTTGGCGGCGCTGTCGCGCTTGCCGAGCCCCACCACCACGATGCCGCCGGCGATGGGCAGCCAGATGAGTATCGCCAGCAGATGTTCGCTCATGGCCGCCATATCAGCCAGAGCAGGAGCGTCGCCAGGCCTATGATCATGGCGAACGCATAATGATAGAGATAGCCCGACTCCGCATAGCGCATCACCGAGCCGAACCAGCCGATGAGGCGCGCGCTGCCGTTCACGAACGCCCCGTCGATCACGATCTCATCGCCGCCTCTCCACAGGGTGCCGCCCAGACCCCGCGCGAACGGAGCGACCACGTGCTCGTTGAACCAGTCGAAGCCGTACTTGTCGATCAGGATCGTGTGCAGCCACTTGAAGCGGCGCTCGGCCGTGTCGGCCCACGACGGATATTTGAGGAAGAACAGCCACGCGGTGAGCACGCCCGCCCCCGCCAGATACAGCGGCAGAGACGCGACGGCCGACCAGGCGAACGTGCCCGGGCCGGGAAACTCCTCGCCGATCCTGCGCAGCACGTCGTGAGCCGGCAGCACGTGGATCGCGCCGTCGAAATAGCCGCCGAACAGGACGGGCTGCACGGCGAACCAGCCGACGACGAGCGAGGGAATCGCCAGCAGGATGAGCGGCACCGTCACCACCCAGGGGCTCTCGTGCAGATGATGTCGCGTCTCCTCGTCCATGCGCTCCTGGCCGTGGAAGGTCATGAAGAACGCGCGGAACGTGTACAGGGCGGTGATGAACACGCCGCCGAGCACGCAGAAGTAGGCGTAGCCGGCGCCTGCACGGTGCGATGCGTGCACCGCATCGATCAGCAGATCCTTGGAGAAGAAGCCCGAGGTGCCGGGGAACCCGATGAGGGCGAGCGATCCGATGAGGAACGTCCAGTAGGTGATCGGCATGTACTTGCGCAGGCCGCCCATGCGGCGCATGTCCTGCTCGTGATGCATCGCGATGATCACCGACCCGGCGGCGAGGAACAGCAACGCCTTGAAGAAGGCATGCGTCATCAAGTGAAAGATGCCCGCGCCGTACGCCGATGCGCCGAGCGCCACCGTCATGTAGCCGAGCTGCGAGAGCGTCGAGTAGGCGATCACGCGCTTGATGTCGTTGTTCACCACGCCCACGAGTCCCATGAAGAACGCCGTGGTCGCGCCGATGATGAGCACGAACGACAGCGCCGTCTCGGACAGCTCGAACAAGGGCGACATGCGCGCCACCATGAAGATGCCCGCGGTGACCATGGTGGCCGCGTGGATCAACGCCGAGATCGGCGTCGGGCCCTCCATGGAATCGGGCAGCCACACGTGCAGCGGCACCTGCGCGGACTTGCCCATCGCGCCCACGAACAGGCACAGGCAGGCGAAGGTGATCGCCGGCCACGACACCGTATGGGTGATGGGGATCTGCGCATTGACGAGCTGGCCGGCGTGCGCGAACACCGTGCCGTAATCGAGCGACCCCGTGTACCTCAGGATCGCCGCTATGCCGAGGATGAAGCCGAAGTCGCCGACGCGGTTCAGGATGAACGCCTTCAGGGCGGCGAAGGTCGCGGTCGGCCGCGTGTACCAGAAGCCTATGAGCAGGTACGACACCACGCCCACGCCTTCCCAGCCGAAGAACAGCTGCATGAAGTTGTTCGACATGACCAGCATCAGCATGGCGAACGTGAACAGCGAGATGTAGCTGAAGAAGCGCTGGTAGCCGTCGTCATCGTGCATGTAGCCGATGGTGTAGATGTGCACCATGAGCGAGACGAACGTCACGACCGACATCATCAGGGCCGAAAGGCGGTCGATGAGGAATCCGACATGGATCGGGAGGTTGTCGCTCAGGAGCCAGGTGTAGACCGGACCATCGAAGGGCGCCATCCCGCCGTAGACGAGCTGATACAGCACGTACACCGACAGTCCGAAGGACAGGGCGACACCCGCGATGGCGACGCTGTGCGCTCCCGCCCTTCCGATGACGCGCCCGAACAAGCCCGCCGCCAGAGCGGCCGCCAGCGGCGCGAGCGCAATCGTCAGGTAAATCGACTCCATGTGATCCCTCAAGCCCCTTGTTGTGCCGTCAGCCCTGCAGCGAGTCGAGATCTTCGACGTCGATGCTGCGCCGCTCGCGGAAGACCACGACCAGGATAGCGAGACCGATGGCCGCCTCCGCGGCGGCCACCGTCAAGATGAAGAACACGAAGATCTGGCCCGCGATGTCGCCCATGAAGCGGGAGAACGCGATGAAGTTGAAATTGACGGCGAGCAGCATCAGCTCGATGCACATGAGCAGCACGATCACGTTCCTGCGGTTCAGGAACACGCCGGCCACCGCGATCGCGAACAGGACGCCGGAGAGCGCCAGCACGTAGGTAAGGTCGATCACGGTCCTTTCTCGGCAGCCATCTTGACGATGCGCACGCGGTCCTTCGGATTGACGGCCACCTGCGCCGCGATGTCCTGCGGCTTGTGCCCGACGCGGCTGCGCAGCGTCAATATGATGGCAGCGATGCTCGCCACCAGCAGGATGACCGCCGCGAGCTGGGTGGGATAGGCATAGCGGGTGAACAGCGCCGTGCCCAGCACCCGGGTGTTCGAGTAGCCCGCGGGGAGCGGCGGCGCCATGCGCAGGCCGGCGCCGCCCAGGTGGCGCACCACGATCACATTGATGATGGCGAACACGACGAAGCCCGCGACCGCCACGGTGAGCGGCCAGTAGGTGGCGAACTCCCTGCGCAGCGCCTCGGTATCGATGTCGAGCATCATCACCACGAACAGGAACAGCACCATGACCGCGCCCACGTACACGAGCACCAGCACGATGCCGAGAAACTCCGCATCGAGCAGCAGCCAGATGACCGCGCTGTTGAAGAAGCACAGCACCAGGAGCAACGCGCAGTGCACGGGGTTGCGCGCGAGGATCACGCCGAGCGCCGCGCACACCAGCACCGAGGCGAAGACGAAGAACAGGATGGTCGCGAACATCAGCGGTACTTCGCGTCGGCGGCACGGTCCGCCGCGATCATGGCCTCGTAGCGCTCGCCGATCCCGAGCAGCTTGTCCTTGTTCATGATGTTCTCGCCGCGGTTCTCCATGTGATATTCGTGGATGCGCGTGAGCACGATGGCATCGACCGGGCAGGCTTCCTCGCAGAAGCCGCAATAGATGCACTTGAACAGGTCGATGTCGTAGCGGGTCGTGCGCCGCGTGCCGTCGTTGTTCACGTCCGAGTCGATGGTGATGCACACCGCGGGACACACCGCCTCGCACAGCTTGCAGGCGATGCAGCGCTCCTCGCCGTTCGGATAGCGGCGCAGCGCATGCAGTCCCCGGAAGCGAAAGCTCTGCGGGGTCTTCTCCTCGGGATAGTTGACCGTGACCTTGGGCTTCCACATCTCCTTGAAGGTCACGGCCAGACCCTTGAGCAGCTCGAGCAGCAGGAACGTCTTGAAGAAAGCGCGGGCGGACGCCATCAGACGCTCCCTTTCCAGGGTCCCACGTGGAAGTACGCCAGGACTCCCTCCACCGTGAGCCACACCAGCGTGACGGGAATGAGCGCCTTCCAGCCGAGGCGCATGATCTGATCGTAGCGGTAGCGCGGAAAGGTCGCGCGCAGCCACAGGAACGTGAACATCGGAAACAAGGTCTTCAGGCCGAACCAGAAGAAGCCCGGCTGCGCGAGGATCGAGTCATGCGGCAGCCAGCCGTCGAAAGGCGAGAGCCATCCGCCGAAGAAGAAGATCACGGTGAGCGCCGAGATCAGGATCATGTTCACGTACTCGGCGATGAAGAACAGGGCGAACGCCATGCCGGAGTAGTCGACGTGGAACCCGGCGACGATCTCCGATTCGCCCTCGGCGACGTCGAAGGGGGCGCGGTTGGTCTCCGCGACGCCCGAGATGAAGTAAACCAGCATCAGCGGAAACAGCCATGTCCAGTTCCATGTGAACAGTCCGCCCTGCTGGGCGCGGATGATCTCGCCGATGTTGAGGCTTCCGGAGGCCATCAGGACGCCCACCATGGCGAAGCCCATCGCGATCTCGTACGCGACGATCTGCGCCGCCGAGCGCATCGCACCGAGGAAGGCGTAACGGGAATTGGCCGCCCAGCCGGCGAGGATGATGCCGTACACGCCCATCGAGGTGAGCGCGAGGATGTAAAGAAGTCCCGCATCGATGTTGGAGAAGGCACGCTCGGGGGCGAAGGGAACCACGGCCCAGATCGCGAGCGCGGGGACCAGCGAGAGGAAGGGCGCCGCGCGAAACAGGAATCCGTTCGCGTTCGCCGGAATCACGATCTCCTTGAACAGCAGCTTGATCACGTCCGCGAACGGCTGAGCGCCGCCGCGGATGAACAGCAGATTCACCCGGTTCGGTCCCTTGCGCGCCTGGATCCAGCCGATCACCTTGCGCTCGGCCAAGGTGTAGAACGCCATGACGAGGATCAGGCAGATCATGACCATCAAGGTCTGCACGGCGAGCAGCAGCGGGGTCGTCCAGTAAGGCGTGAGATACGCCGCCAGCCAATCGCGAAGGGGATTCCACTGCCACATCAGAGCACGGCGCGGGCCGCATGCCCGTCCTTGGTCTTGGCGAGCGACTCGGAGCCGCGCACCAGCAGGTCGATCTGATACGGCGGAATGTCGACCCAGGCGCCCGCAGGAGTCTTGCCCTCGTTTCCGGACGGTCGCGAGGCGGCCGCGGCCGGCGGCGCTGCGGCGGGAGCAGCCCCCGCGCCCGCGACCGGCAGGGCGCGGTCGCCGCAGAGCTTCTGCAAGGCGTCGCGCACCTCCTCGGAGCTGACGTAATCGACGCCTCGAATATTCAGCAGATTCGCCAGCACTCGCAGTACCTTCCAGCCGGGCCGGCTCTCGCCCACCGGGCTCGCGGCGCCGGCCCAGCTCTGCCAGCGGCCCTCGAGATTCACGAAGGTTCCGGAGCTCTCCGCAAACGTCCCGACCGGCAGCACGACATGGGCCGTGCGGCGCAGGCTGTCCGTCAGATGGGTGGTCGCCGCCACCACGAACTCCGCGTCCGCGAGCGCGGCGGTTCCCGGCGCATCGCTCCCCGGCGCCTCGGCGCCGCCGAGATCGTTCGCCGGATCGATGGCCCCGAACAGCAGGTACCCCTTCAGCCGGCTCTCCAGCATGGCGCGCGCCGGCAGGCCGCCCGCGGACACCGGCGCCCCGCCCGGCTCTCGATGCGGCACGGCGCCGGCGAGGTAGGCCCCGGCTGCGTTGGCCCCTTCCGTCATGAATCCCACGCTCGCCGCGCAGAGGCTGGCGAGCGCAGCGGCGAGGGACTTGAGCTCCGAGTAGGCGGGATGGCGCTGCGCGAGCGTGCCCAGGATGACGGCGCGGCGGCTGCCGTGCATGAGCGCCCCGGCCAGAGCGCGATGCGACTCCTCGACGGACGCCTCGCGCACACCGGCCGGCACGGCCTGATTCGCGGCGGCGGCGGCGGCACGCACCACGGCGGCCAGGCCGCCGACCAGATCCTCCGCGAGCGCGTAGCCCGCGACCTTGAACAGGTACTCGAAGCGGCGCGGATTGAGGAACGCCACGCTCGCCCCCTTGAGCGCGGCCTTGCGCACGCGGTGCGCGAGCATCGGCATCTCGTGGCGCAGGTTCGAGCCCACGACCAGCAGACCCTCGAGCAATTCGACGTCGGCGATCTTGAGGCCGAGGCTCGGGTAGCAGGGCTCCTGCGCCTCACCGCGAAAATCGAGCTGGCGCAGGCGGTGATCGATATGGCTCGAGCCCAGACCGCGCGCAATCTGGGCGAGCAGGTACATCTCCTCCACCGTCGCCATGGGCGAGCACAGCACCCCCAGGCTCGCGCCACCGGCGCGCGCGCCGCCCGCGCCGGCGCCTTCCGCGCCGCGCGCAATGCCTGCCGCTTTCTGCAACCCCTCGGCGGCGGCGGTCAAGGCCACCTCCCACTCGACTCGCTGCAAGGCGCCGTCCACGCGCATCATCGGCTCGGTCACGCGCGCCTGCGAATACATGCCCTCGAAGCCGAAGCGATCCCGATCGGCGATCCAGGTCTCGTTGATCTCCTCGTTCTCGCGCGGCACCACGCGCATGAGCTTGCCGCGCAGCACGTGCGCGAAGATGTTCGTTCCGAATCCGTCGTGCGGCGAGACCAGCGGGCGCTGCGTCATCTCCCAGGCGCGCGCGCGGTAGCGGAACGGCTTGTTGTTGAGCGCTCCCACCGGGCAGATGTCGATGATGTTCGCGGAGAGCTCGTGGTCCAGGCCCTGCTCGACGTAGGTCTCGATCTGCATGCGCTCGCCGCGGAAGGTGGTGCCGAGCTGCGGATAGCCCTGGATCTCCTCGCCGAAGCGCACGCAGCGCGTGCACTGGATGCAGCGGGTCATGTCGGTGGACACCAGGGGGCCGAGGTTCTTGTCCTTCACGACGCGCTTGCGTTCCGTGAAGCGCGAGATGTCGCGCCCGTAGCCCATCGCCAGATCCTGCAGCTCGCACTCCCCGCCCTGGTCGCAGATCGGGCAGTCGAGCGGATGATTGATGAGCAGGAACTCCATGGTGGCGCGCTGCGCGGCGACCGCCTTCGGCGAGCGC
This sequence comes from Steroidobacteraceae bacterium, assembly GCA_035504115.1. Taxonomy (GTDB): domain Bacteria; phylum Pseudomonadota; class Gammaproteobacteria; order Steroidobacterales; family Steroidobacteraceae; genus Bog-1198. The sequence continues at coordinate 12,467 of DATJSL010000042.1, forward strand.
GTGTACACCTTCATGCCTTCCATCACCGGCGTCGCGCACGCGGGCAGCGGCTTCGGCGCCTTCTCCACCTCGACCAGGCACATGCGGCAGTTGGCTGGAATGGTGAGCTTTGCGTGATAACAAAACCGCGGGATGTAGATGTTCGCGGCATCGGTCACCTGGATGACGGTCTGGCCCTTGCGGGCCTTCAGCGGCTCCCCGTTCACCTGGATATTGACCACATCGTCGCTCATCGCCCGTCCTTATGCCGCCGCGGCCGGCTGGCCCTCGACGATCGAACGACCCTTGTGCTCGATCATGTATTGAAACTCGTGCCTGTAGTGCTTCAGGAAGCTCTGCACCGGCCATGCCGCCGCATCGCCGAGCGCGCAGATGGTGTGGCCCTCGATGCGATTCGCGACGTCCAGCAGAAGCCCCAGGTCCTCGCTGCGACCCTGGCCGGCGATGATGCGCTTGAGCATGCGGTCCAGCCAGCCCGTGCCCTCGCGGCAGGGCGTACATTGACCGCAGCTCTCCGAGTAATAGAAGCGCGACAGCCGCTGCAGCGCGCGCACCATGCAGGTGGTCTCGTCCATGACGATCACCGCGCCCGTGCCGACCGATGATCCCGCCTTCTTGACCGAGTCGTAGTCGAGGTTGGTGGCCATCATCACCTCGCCGGGCACCACCGGAACCGAGGAGCCGCCCGGGATGACGGCCTTGAGCTTGCGGCCCTTCCATACGCCGCCGGCGAGCGCCAGCAACTCCTTGAAGGGAATCCCCAGCGCGAGCTCCACGTTGATCGGCTTCTCGACGTGGCCCGATACCGAAAAAATCAGGGTGCCGCCCGAATTCGGCGGGCCGAGTCCGGCGAACCACGCGGCGCCCTTGCGCATGATCGTCGGCACCGACGCATAGCTCTGGGTGTTGTTGACCGTGGTGGGCTTGCCGAACAGGCCGAAGTTTGCGGGAAACGGCGGCTTGTTGCGCGGCTTGCCGGGCTTGCCTTCGAGCGACTCGAGCAGCCCGGTTTCCTCGCCGCAAATGTAGGCGCCCGCGCCGACGAAGGTGTGCAGATCGAAATCGATCCCCGAGCCGCGGATGTTCTTGCCGAGCAGGCCGGCATCGTACGCCTCCTTGAGGGCCGCCTCGAAGCGCGGAATGGGCTCGGCCATGAATTCGCCGCGGATGTAGTTGTAGCCCACGGTGGCGGTCATCGCATAGCCGCCGATCGCCATGCCCTCGATCACCGAATGCGGGTTGTAGCGCAGGATCTCCCGGTCGTGGCAGGTGCCGGGCTCGGACTCGTCCGAATTGCAGACCGCATATTTCTGCGCCGGAGAGGAGCGCGGCATGAAGCTCCACTTGACACCGGTCGGAAACGCAGCACCGCCTCTGCCGCGCAGACCGGACGCCTTCACCTCGTCGATGATCTTTTCGCGCGGCGTCCTCTCCCGCAATATCCTCTCCCAGGCCTCGTAGCCGCCGATCTTGCGGTAGGTCTCCAGGGTCCAGGGACGCTCATGCTCGAGCGCCTCGAACAGCACCATGTTCTGCTGGTAGCTCATGTCAACCCACCGCTCGCGCCGCGATTCGCACTGCTCATGTCAGTTCATCCAGGATCTTGCCGACGCTCTCGGCCGTCAGGTTCTCGTGATACACGTGATCGACCATCATCATGGGCGCACCGGTGCAGGCCGCGAGGCACTCCTCCTCGCGCTTGAGGTAGATGCGCCCGTCCGGCGTGCTCTCCCCGGTCTTGATGCCGAGGTGCTTCTCGACTCGCTGCACGATCTCCTCGGCGCCGCGCAGCATGCAGGAGATGTTGGTGCAGATCGAGACGTGGTGGCGCCCGACGGGCCTGGTCTCGAACATGGAGTAGAAGGTGGCCACCTCGTAGACATGGATGGGCGGCAGCCCGAGATACTCCGCCACCGCATCCATGAGCGCGGGGGTCAGATGGCCCTGATTCTCGTGCTGCACGGCATGCAGGGCCGAGATCACCGCCGAGCGCTTGCGGTCCGGCGGGAATTTCGCCACCCAGCGGTCGATCTCCTCGCGCACGTGCTCCGACAGCTCGGCGCTCATCGATCGATCTCCCCGAACACGATGTCCTGGGTGCCGATCACGGCCACGACGTCCGCGAGCATGTGTCCGCGCACCATCTCATCGAGCGCCGCCAGGTGGGGAAACCCGGGCGCGCGCACCTTCAACCGGTACGGCTTGTTGGCGCCGTCCGATACCAGGTACACCCCGAGCTCGCCTTTCGGCGCCTCGACCGCCGCGTACGCCTCCCCTTCCGGCACGCAGTACCCTTCCGTGAACAGCTTGAAATGATGAATGAGCGATTCCATGTCGTCCTTCATCCGCTCGCGGTGCGGCGGACGGATCTTGCGGTCATCGATCATCACCGGACCCGGATTGGCCTTGAGCCACTGCACGCACTGCTCGATGATGCGCGTCGACTGGCGCAGCTCCTCGATGCGCACCAGATAGCGGTCGTAGCAATCGCCGTTCACCCCCACGGGGATGTCGAAATCCATGCGGTCGTAGACGTCGTACGGCTGCTTCTTGCGCAGATCCCACTCCACGCCCGAGCCGCGCAGCATCGGGCCCGAGAAGCCGAGCTGCATCGCCCGCTCCGGACTCACCGTCGCGATGTTCACGGTGCGCTGCTTCCAGATGCGGTTGTCGGTGAGGAGGGTCTCGTATTCATCCACGCAGGCGGGAAATCGCGCCGCGAAATCGGCGATGAAATCGATCAGGCCCCCCGAGCGCCGCTCGTTCAGCCGGTCCACTTCCTTGTTGCTGCGCCACGGGGTGTACTGGTACTTCGGCATGAGCTCGGGCAGGTCGCGGTAAACCCCGCCGGGACGGTAGTAGGTCGCGTGCATGCGCGTCCCCGAGACCGCCTCGTAGCAATCCATCAGGTCCTCGCGCTCGCGGAAGCAATAGAGAAAGACCGTCATCGCGCCGATGTCGAGCGCATGCGCGCCGAGCCACATCAGGTGATTGAGGATGCGCGTGATCTCATCGAACATCACGCGGATGTACTGAGCGCGCAGCGGCGGCTGCACGCCCAGCAGCTTCTCGATCGCCATCACGTAAGCATGCTCGTTGCACATCATGGACACGTAATCGAGGCGGTCCATGTAGCCGATCGTCTGGTTGAAGGGCTTGCTCTCGGCGAGCTTCTCGGTGGCCCTGTGCAGAAGCCCGATGTGCGGGTCCGCCTTTTGAATGACCTCCCCGTCCATCTCGAGCACCAGGCGCAGCACGCCATGCGCCGCCGGATGCTGCGGGCCGAAGTTCATGGTGTAGTTGCGGATCTCAGCCATTGGCTTTGGCCGGTGCGGGCGGGGCCGGCGGCGGAACGATCTGCGGCGCAGCGGGCTCGAGCGAGGTTGCCGGCACGCCGCTCAGGGCCGGATCGTAGCGGTTGTCGTGCCGGATGACCTTCGGCACGAGAACCCGCGGCTCGATGCTCACGGCTTGATAGACCACGCGCCGCTTCTCCGGGTCGTAGCGCACCTCGACGTTGCCCGAGAGCGGAAAATCCTTGCGGAACGGATGGCCGATGAAGCCGTAGTCGGTGAGGATGCGGCGCAGATCCGGATGCCCGCGGAACAGGATGCCGAACAGGTCGAAAGCCTCGCGCTCGAACCAATCCGCCGCGGCCCACACGCCGGTCACCGAATCGACCGCGGGATGCCCGTCATCCTCGCAGTACACCCGCAGCCGCACCCTATGATTGTGGGCAATCGAGAGCAGATGATAGACGACCGCGAAGCGTCTGCCGGGCGTCGAGTCCCCGCCGCTCGACAGGCCGGCGCTCGACAGGCCGCCGGGGGCTGCTGCGCCGGGCCCGATCGCGCCGGGCGCGGCCGCGCCGCTCGCCGGCGCGCGCGCCACGCCGCGGCTGAATCCCGAGAGCGTCGCTTGCTCGGTCTTCCACTCGGCGCGCCCGTGCTGCAGATAGTCGACGCCGCACACGTCCATGCACATCTGAAACTGCAGCCCCTCGCGGTCGCGCAGCGCGGTCGCGACCTGGATGAGCTGGGCGGGACGCACCTCGTAGGTGAGCTCGCCGGTGTGGCTCGCGACGCGCGTGAGCTGGCCCGGCAGCGCCTGCTCGACCAGGGTGGCGAGCCGCTCGAGCCGGCTCGGGGCGGCGCACGCCCCGGCAGCGCCTGGGGTCGGCTCGGCGTCACTCATCGAATAATGGCCTTGTTGCGTTTGATCTTGTTCTGCAGCTGGATGATGCCGTAGAGCAGTGCCTCCGCGGTGGGCGGGCAGCCGGGCACGTATACATCGACCGGTACGATGCGATCGCAGCCGCGTACCACCGCATACGAATAGTGATAGTAGCCGCCGCCGTTCGCGCACGATCCCATCGAGATCACCCAGCGCGGCTCGGCCATCTGGTCGTACACCTTGCGCAGCGCCGGCGCCATCTTGTTCACCAGCGTCCCGGCCACGATCATGACGTCGGATTGGCGCGGGCTCGGTCGAAACACCACGCCGAAGCGGTCCAGATCGTAGCGCGCCGCGCCGGCGTGCATCATCTCGACCGCGCAGCAGGCGAGCCCGAAGGTCATGGGCCAGAGCGAGCCGGTTCGTGCCCAGTTGATGAGCTTGTCCACGGTGGTCACTTCGAAGCCGCGCACCGTGCCGGCGTCGGCCGCCGCCGGTTCTAGTCCCATTCCAGGGCTCCCTTGCGGTAGTCGTAAATCAGCGCAACCACCAGCACGAGCGCGAAGATCAGCATCGCCACCAGGCCGAAGGCGCCCGTCGCCCGCAGCGATACCGCCCAGGGGAAGAAGAACGCGATCTCCAGGTCGAAGACGATGAAGATGATGGCGACCAGGTAATAGCGCACGTCGAAGCGCATGCGCGAATCCTCGAACGCCTCGAATCCGCACTCGTACGGGGAGAGCTTCTCCGGATCGGGACGGCGCGGGCCTGCGATCCAGCCGAGGGTGAACAGGGCCAGGCCCAGCACCGTGGCCAGTCCCAAGAAGATCAAGATTGGCAAATACTGTCGCAACATCGGCCGACCGTGAAATCAAGCAATGAGCAGCTGATGCTCGAGTATATCAGGCGTTGCGACCATTATGGTGCCGACGGCCGGACTCGAACCGGCACAGGTTGCCCCACTAGCCCCTCAAACTAGCGCGTCTACCAATTCCGCCACGTCGGCTATCCATGGGCTTCGCCCAAACTGTGAGCGGGGTTCGAGGACCAACCCCGCAAAATCAGCGGCGCTGCGCGCCGGTGAGAAAGCGTTGTCACTGAACGATCACTTCGGCGGCGTCGTCGGCTTCGGCGCGAGCGGTGTCGCCGCGGGCGGCGGCGCCGCGCTGTGCGCGCGTGCGGCAGCCTGCGCCGCGCGCTCGATCACCGAGGTCGGCTCCGCGCTCGTGCGCGTGCCCATGTACGCGAGCAGCAAGCTGGTCGCGAAGAACAGCGCCGCGAACACGGCGGTCAACTTCGAGAACAGCGTCGCCGTGCCGCGCGCGCCGAATACGGTGCCCGAAGCGCCGGCACCGAATCCAGCTCCTGCTTCCGCGCCCTTGCCCCGCTGCATCAGCACCAGGCCGATGATCAGCAGCGCGAACAGAATATGCACGGACAGGATGAAACCACGCAGCATGCGACTCTTCTCTCAATTGCGCACGGCCGCGGCCGCGCAGATCTCAATGAACTCATCGGCGCTCAGCGAGGCACCGCCCACCAATCCACCGTCCACATCCGGCCGCGAGAACAGCTCCGCGGCATTCGAGGCTTTCACGCTGCCGCCGTACAGCACCCGCAGCTGCGCCGCTATTTTAGCATCTTGCCCGCGGATCCGATCGCGCAGGTACGCATGCACCGCCTGAGCCTGCTCGGGCGATGCCGTGCGCCCGGTGCCGATAGCCCACACGGGCTCATAGGCAACGATGGCCTGCGCGAGGCTCGACACCCCGTTCATGGCCGTCACCGCATCGAGCTGGCGCGCCACCACCGCCTGCGTGCGCTCCGCCTCGCGCTCCTCGAGCGTCTCGCCGACGCACAGCACGGGCGTGAGGCCCGCGCCGAGCGCCGCACCGAACTTGCGAGCCACCAGTACGTCGTCTTCGTGGTACAGCCGCCGCCGCTCCGAGTGCCCGACGATCACGTAGCGGCAGCCAACATCCTTGAGCATCGATGCCGCCACTTGGCCGGTGAACGCGCCAGCCGCTTCCGCACACACGTCCTGGGCGCCCACATCGATCCCTCCCTCGTCCAGAATGCGCACCGCATCAGCGAGGTACACATAGGGCGGGAACACCGCCACGTCGACCTGCCATTCGGGCTTGACGCGCTGCTCGATTTCCGTGAGCAGCGTCTCGTTGGTAGCGCGCGATCCGTGCATTTTCCAGTTACCTGCCACCACCGGACGACGCATAGCCAGCACCCCAGTTCATTTTCGGGGCCTTTGCCCCCCTGCGACGAAAGGCGGCGAACTTTAGCCGCGCGGACCGCCAACTGCAAGCCCCAGACCGGCATTCGCGCCGACCGCATTCGCCGCTGCTGCCTCGACTGCAGCGGCAATCTCCCGGGCGCCGGCCTTGACCAGCTTGGCATCCTGCCCTTCGACCATGACGCGGATGACAGGTTCGGTGCCCGAGGCGCGCAGCACCGTGCGCCCGCGGCCGCCGAATTCGCGCTCGACCGCCGCCACCACGGCCATGATGTCGGGATGGCCCATCGGATCGAAGCGCTGCACCACGCGCACGTTCAAGAGCACCTGGGGGTACTTCGGCATCGGCGCGCACAGCTGGGCGAGACTGGCGCCCGTGCTCTTCATGACGGCGAGCACCTGCAGGGCGCTGATCATGCCATCTCCGGTCGTGGTCTTGTCCAGGCACAGTATATGCCCGGAGGTCTCCCCGCCCAGGGTGCCCCTCGTTTCGTGCAGCATCGCGAGCACGTAGCGGTCTCCGACCTGCGCGCGCTTGAATGCAATGCCCGCCGCGGCGAGCGCGTGCTCGAGCCCGAGGTTGCTCATCACGGTGCCGACCACCGGCCCCTTGAGCGTGCCCGCATCGCGCCGCGCGCGTGCCAGCACGTACAGGAGCTGGTCGCCGTCGACGCAGCGGCCGAGCTCGTCCACCATCACCACCCGATCGCCGTCGCCGTCGAGGGCGATGCCGACGTGAGCGCGCACGCCGGGCACCGTCATTTGCAGGAACTCGGGCGCCGTCGAGCCGCACGCGTCATTGATATTGCGTCCATTGGGCGAGCAGCCGATGGGCACGATATCGGCGCCGAGATCGGCGAACACGCGCGGGGCCACCTTGTAGCCGGCGCCGTTCGCGCAATCGATGACGATCTTGAAGCCCGCGAGGCTCATGCCCGCCGGGATGGTCGATGCGCAAAACTCCTGATACTGCGAGCGGCTCTTGTCGGTGCGCACCGCCTTGCCCAGACGCCGCGACTCGCGCGTGACCACGGGGCTCGCGAGCAGCGCCTCGATGCGGCTCTCGAGCTCGTCGGAGAGCTTGCTGCCGCTGCCGTCGAAGAACTTGATGCCGTTGTCCTCGTAGCGATTGTGCGAGGCACTGATCACCACGCCGAAGCTGCAGCCGAGGCGCTGCGTCATGTAAGCGATGCCCGGCGTCGGCAAAGGTCCGATCAGCAGCACGTCCACGCCCGCGGCGACGAATCCCGCCTCCAGGGCGGACTCGAACATGTAGCCCGAGACGCGCGTGTCCTTGCCGATGAGCACGCGCCCGCCCTCGGGCGCCAGCACGCGCGCGGCGGCGCTCGCCAGGCGCAGTGCAAAATCCACGGTCATCGGCGGCTCCCCGACCCGCCCGCGAACTCCGTCGGTACCGAAATAGCGAATCAATTGACCCTCCCCTCCATCACCGCGCTGACCATGCGGATCGCATCGCGTGTCGGCCCCACATCGTGCGTGCGCAGCACGCGCGCCCCGTGGCTCACGGCCCAGGCGGCAAGCCCCAGCCCGCCGCCGAGCCGCTCGTGCACCGCGCGCCCGGTCACCTGGCCGATCAGGCTCTTGCGCGACACCCCGACCAGGAGCGGCGAGCCGAGCCCCGCCATGTGCTGCAGATGCTTGAGCAGCGCCAGATTGTGCTCCTGGCGCTTGCCGAATCCCAATCCCGGATCGAGGGCGATGGCCTCGGGCGCGATGCCCGCCGCGATGCACTGCGCGCGCGCATCGCGCAGGAAGCCGCCCACCTCGCCCACCACGTCGTGGTATTGCGGGCTCTCCTGCATGCTGCGCGGCTCGCCCTGCATGTGCATGAGGCACACCCCGACGCCGGCGCCGGCGGCCCATTCCCGCGCGCCGGGCGCGCGCAATGCACGCACATCGTTCACGATGCATGCGCCGGCCGCAGCCGCGGCCGCCATGACCTGCGGCTTGCTCGAATCGATGGACAGCGCCACATCGAGCGATGCGCTGATGCGCTCGATCACGGGGACCACCCGCGCGCACTCGGTGGCCGCATCCACGCCGGCCGAGCCCGGTCGCGTGGACTCCCCGCCCACGTCGATGATGGCGGCGCCCTCGGCCACCATCTGCGCGGCGCGATCGAAGGCGGCGCCGAGCTCGGCGTAGCGGCCGCCGTCGGAGAAGGAGTCCGGAGTGACGTTCAAGATGCCCATGATGACCGGCCGCGACAGATCGATGATTCTATTTCGGCATTGCCATTGCATCGCAGAGCGCCCGAATGGGCCGCCTTCGCGCGGTGGCGAGAGGCGGGGCGCCGCCCGCGCCCGCGGGCGGCACTGGATCAGTGCTGGCCCGCCGGGCTCACGAGCGGCGCGGTGGGTTTCTCGGCCGTCGGGCCGCGCGGCGTCGGCGTGGGCGTGTCGTCCCAGTCGCGCGGCGGACGCGGCTCGCGCCCTTCCATGATGTCCTTGATCTGCTCCTCGTCGATGGTCTCGTACTTGATCAGGGCCTCGGACATCATCTGAAGCTTGTCCATGTTGGTCTGGATGATCTTGTAGGCGCGCTGATAGTTGCTGTCGATCACGCGGCGCACTTCCTCGTCGATGACATGCGCGGTCACATCCGACACCTGCTTGTGCTGGGTGACGCTGCGCCCCAGGAATACCTCGCCCGACTCCTCGCTGTAAGTTTGCGGACCGAGCCGGTCGGACAGACCCCAGCGGGTCACCATGTTGCGGGCCAGCTCCGTGGCCCGCTCGATGTCGTTCGAGGCGCCGGTGGTCACGGCATCCGGGCCGAACACCAGCTCCTCCGCCACGCGCCCGCCGAACAGCGTCGCGATGCGGCTCTCGAGCTGGCGCTTGCTGGTGCTGTAGCGATCCTGTTCCGGCAGGAACATGGTCACGCCGAGCGCACGCCCGCGCGGGATGATCGTCACCTTGTACACCGGGTCATGCTCGGGGACGGAGAGGCCCACGATGGCATGGCCCGACTCGTGATAGGCGGTGTTGCGCTTCTCCTGCTCGGTCATGACCATGGAGCGGCGCTCGGCCCCCATCATGATCTTGTCCTTGGCGCGCTCGAATTCCTCCATGGTCACGGAGCGCTTGTTGCCGCGCGCGGCGAACAGCGCCGCCTCGTTCACGAGATTGGCGAGGTCGGCGCCCGAAAAGCCCGGCGTGCCGCGCGCGATCACCGAGGGCTTCACGTTGTCGCCGAGCGGGACCTTGCGCATGTGCACCTTCAGGATCTGCTCACGGCCGCGCACGTCGGGCAGCGGAACGACCACCTGGCGGTCAAAGCGGCCTGGCCGCAGCAGCGCCGGATCGAGCACGTCCGGGCGGTTCGTGGCCGCGATGACGATGATGCCCTCGTTGCCCTCGAACCCATCCATCTCGACCAGCAGCTGATTGAGCGTCTGCTCGCGCTCGTCATGACCGCCCCCGAGGCCCGCGCCGCGATGGCGGCCGACCGCATCGATCTCGTCGATGAAGATGATGCAGGGGGCATGTTTCTTCGCTTGCTCGAACATGTCGCGCACCCGCGAGGCGCCGACGCCCACGAACATCTCGACGAAGTCCGAGCCCGAAATGGTGAAGAAAGGTACCTTGGCCTCACCCGCGATGGCCCGGGCGAGCAGCGTCTTGCCGGTCCCGGGGGACCCCACCATGAGGACACCTTTGGGGATCTTGCCGCCAAGTTTCTGGAACTTGCCGGGATCTTTCAAGAAATCGACGATCTCAACGACTTCCTGCTTGGCCTCCTCGACCCCCGCGACATCGGCGAAGGTGATGTTCACCTGGTCCTCGCCCAAAAGGCGCGCACGGCTTTTGCCGAAGGACATGGCCCCCCGACCGCCCGAGGCGCCCTGCATCTGGCGCATGAAATACGCCCAGAAGCCGATCAGAATGAGGATGGGGAAGGCGGATATGAGCAGCTGCAGCAGCACCGACTGCTGTTTTGGCGGCTCGCCGCCGAACTTGACGTTCTGCTGGGTGAGCAGGCCGATGAGCGCGCTGTTGTTGGTCTCCGGGTTGTAGACGACGAATTGATTGCCGTCCCGCCGCTTGCCCTCGATCACCTCGCCCTTGAGCGTCACCGACTCGACGCTGCCGCTCTTCACATCGGAGAGGAACTGGGAATAAAGGATGGTCTGCGGCTGCCCGGTGCGCATCCCGAATTGACTGAAAATCGCGAGCAGAATGACGGCGAGCGCGACCCACAAGAGAATCTGTTTGGTCAAATCGTTCAAGTTTCACCTACGGCCGCAAACATAATACGACAACTTCGTCAGACCCGCGTTCCGCCGGGCGGGATGGGGGATGGCCCGAAGTTACACCATCCCAAACTGCCGCGCCAACAGGTAGATCTCAGGACTACGGGTGCGCGACGCCTTGGGCTTCTTCGTCACCACCCGTCCATAGCGGCGCCGCGCCGCGCGGATGATGTCATCGAACCCGGCACCCTGAAACAGCTTCACCAGCGCGCTGCCGCCCGGCGCCAGCGCGCGATCAGCGAACTGAAGGGCCAGCTCCGCCAGATACATGGAGCGGGGCTGGTCGACCGCGTCAATCCCTGCCATGTTTGGGGCCATGTCGGACAAAACAAGGTCCAGCTTCTCGGTGCCCACCGCGGCGAGGATTTGCGCGAGCACGGACTCGTCGCGGAAATCGCCCTGGATGAAGGTGACACCGGGGATCGGCTCCATGGGCAACAGGTCGGTTGCGACGATGCGCCCGCCGGCGCCGAGGATCCGCGCCGCATACTGGCTCCATCCGCCCGGCGCCGCACCGAGGTCGACGCAGCGCATGCCGGGCTTGAACAGCCGCTCGCGCTGCTGGATCTCATCGAGCTTGAACACGGCCCGCGAGCGCCAGCCTTCCCGATGAGCGCGCTTGACGAACTCATCGCTCGCGTGCTCGGCGAGCCAGCGGGCGCTGCTCTTGGATCGTTTGGGCATGGGTGCCGCCACTATAATGCGGCCATGGATCTCTCGGACAAGCAAAAGAAGCACTTGCGCCGTCTCGCCCACCCGCTGCACCCGCTGGTGAGCCTCGGCAATGCCGGCCTCACGCCGGGCGTGGTGAGCGAGCTCGACCGCGCGCTCACCGATCATGAGCTCGTCAAGGTGAGCGTGCGGGTGGGCGATCGCGCAGCGCGTGACGAGGCGCTCGCGCAGCTGGCGCAGCGCACCTCGGCGGTCGTGGTGCAACGCGTTGGCCACGTCGGGGTGTTGTTCCGCCGCGGCAAGAAGCTAGCGAAGATCCTGCTTCCAGATCACTAGCAGCACGGCAAGGCAGGCGATCACGTAGAGCAGCGCCGAGGTCCCGTGCCAGGCGCCGAAGCTCAAGCCCAGCGCCGCGCCCCGCGCCTGCGCGGTCTGCATGAAGGGCTTCAGCACGAATTCGTTGCAGGCGAGCAGCGCCGCCGCCGCGTACAGTCCGCCGAGCTTGCGCCGCGCCGGCATGGCGAGTGCGATCAGCGCCGTGGCCAGCCCCAGGTAGCATTCGATCGAGAACAGCCGTCCCGCGATCGAGCCGGCGAGGCGCGCATCGTGCAGCGCATGGAAGATCGTGATGGCCACCCAGGCCGCGAGCGACCACAGGCTCCCCGCCCACAACACCAGCAGCACGCGAAAGGCGCTACGGATCACGGCCTGACGCGCCTCGCGCGGCCGCGCCTCGCATCGCCGCGCCTCGCGCACCGGTCGAGGGGGAGCTGCGCCTCAAACGTAGCGCACGGAGCGGATCTCGTAGGTGCGCCTTCCCCCGGGCGCCGTCACATCCACGATGTCCCCCTCGGATTTGCCGATCAGGGCGCGCGCGATCGGCGAGGACACCGACAGCATGCCGTGCTTGATGTCCGACTCGTCGTCGCCGACCAGCTGATAAACGACCTTGGCGCCGCCCTCCTGGTCCTCGAGCTCCACCGTCGAGCCGAACACCACGCGCCCGCTCGCGGTCAACTTGGTCACGTCGATCACCTCGGCGTTCGACAGGCGGTTCTCGATATCGTTGATGCGTCCCTCGATGAAGCTCTGCTGCTCGCGCGCCGCGTGATACTCGGCGTTCTCCGACAGATCGCCGTGCGAGCGCGCCTCGGCGATCGCCTTGATGACGTTCGGCCGCGCCTCGCTCTTCAATTGCTTCAACTCCTGACGCAGGCGCTCGGCGCCTCGCAGGGTCATGGGAGTCCGTTTCACGCCAACTCCTTGTGCAGGTCTTGCAGCTTGTTGACCTCGATGTCGCCCAGATGATCGAGCGCATCGCAGGTCGCGCGCGCGCCGGCCACCGTGGTGTAATAGGTCACTCTGCGCGCCACCGCCTCGCGGCGGATCGAGCGCGACTCGCGCACCGCCTGCTTGCCCTCGGTGGTGTTGACGATGAGCGCAACCTCGTCGTTTTTTATCATATCCACCACATGCGGGCGACCCTCGCGCACCTTGTTGACCCGGCGGCAGGCGATGCCGGCCTCCTCGAGGACTTTCGCCGTACCGCCGGTGGCGGCGATCTCGAAGCCGCGCGCGATCAGCATCTGCGCCAGCTGAACCGCGCCCGGCTTGTCGCGGTCGCGCACGCTGACGAAGCACAGCCCGCGCGTCGGCAGCACCACCCCGGAAGCCGCCTGCGCCTTGGCGTAGGCCTCCCCGAAGGTGTGCCCGGTCCCCATGACCTCACCCGTGGACTTCATCTCCGGCCCGAGGATCGGGTCGGCCTCGGGGAACTTGATGAACGGAAACACCGCCTCCTTGACCGAGAAGTACGCCGGAATGCGCTCCTGCGTGCGCCCCTGCTCGGCGAGCGTCTTGCCGACCATGACGCGCGCCGCGACCTTGGCGAGAGGCACCCCCGTGGCCTTGGATACGAACGGCACGGTGCGCGAGGCGCGCGGATTGACCTCGAGAATGTAGATCACGCCGCTCTGGATCGCGAACTGGATGTTCATGAGCCCGATGACGCTGAGCGCTTTCGCGAGCTTTCGAGTCTGGGCGCGCAGCTCGTCCTGAACCTCCTTGGACAGTCCGTTCGGCGGCAGCGAGCAGCCGGAGTCGCCGGAATGCACGCCCGCCTGCTCGATGTGCTCCATGATCCCGCCGATGAGCACGTCCTCTCCGTCGCTCACCGCATCGACGTCGACCTCGATCGCGAGGTCGAGGAACCGATCGAGCAGTACCGGGCTGTCGTTGGACACCTTCACGGCATCGGTCATGTACTGGCGCAGGTCGTCCTCGTTGAAGACCACCTCCATGGCGCGCCCGCCGAGCACGTAGCTCGGCCGCACGATCAGGGGAAAGCCCACCTCGCGGGCCATGAGCACGGCCTGCTCCTCGTTGCGCGCGGTGGCATTCGCCGGCTGCTTGAGCTTCAGGCTCGCCACCAGCTTCTGAAACCGCTCCCGGTCCTCCGCCACATCGATGCTGTCGGGGGTGGTGCCGATGATGGGCGCGCCCGCGGCGGCGAGCGCGCGCGACAGCTTCAGCGGCGTCTGGCCGCCGTACTGCACGATCACGCCCTCCGGCTTCTCCTTCTCGATGACCTCCATCACGTCCTCGAACGTCAGGGGCTCGAAATACAGCCGGTCGGATGTGTCGTAGTCGGTCGAGACGGTCTCCGGGTTGCAGTTCACCATGAGCGTCTCGAAGCCTTCCTCGGAGAGCGCCATGGCCGCGTGCACGCAGCAATAATCGAACTCGATGCCCTGCCCGATGCGATTCGGGCCGCCGCCCAGGATCATGATCTTGCGCCGCGTGCTCGGGCTCGCCTCGCACTCCTCGTCGTAGCTCGAGTACAGGTAGGCGGTGCTGGTCGAGAACTCCGCCGCGCAGGTATCGACGCGCTTGTAGACCGGGTGCAACCCGAGCTTGCGGCGCCGGGCACGCACCTCGTGCTCCTCGCGCCCCGCGAGGCGGGCGATGCGCGCATCGGAGAATCCCTTGCGCTTCAGGCTCCTCAGGCGCGGAAGATCCAGGCTCTCGAATCCCTGCTCGCGCACCTTGCCCTCCTCGCGCAGCAGATCCTCGATCTGCGACAAGAACCACGGGTCGATGCGCGTGGCCTGCTGCACCTGCTCGAGCGTCCAGCCGGCGCGCAGCGCGTCCGCCACGTACAGGATGCGCGCCGGCCCCGGCCAGCGCAGCTCGTAGGCGAGCTTGTCGGCCGCCTCTTCCGTGAGGGGAAGCGTGAGCTGCTCGTCGAACCCGTCGTAGCCGAGCTCGAGGCTCCTCAGGGCCTTGTGCATCGATTCCTGGAACGAGCGGCCGATCGCCATCGCCTCGCCCACCGACTTCATCTGCGTGGTGAGCCGCGTGTTCGCGCCCGGGAACTTCTCGAAGGTGAAGCGCGGGATCTTGGTCACCACGTAATCGATGGTGGGCTCGAACGACGCCGGTGTGCCCCCGCCGGTGATCTCGTTCTTGAGCTCATCGAGCGTGTAGCCCACCGCCAGCTTGGCGGCGATCTTCGCGATCGGAAACCCGGTCGCCTTGGAGGCGAGCGCCGAGGAGCGCGATACGCGCGGATTCATCTCGATGACCAGCACGCGCCCGTCCTCGGGGTTCACCGCGAATTGCACGTTCGAGCCGCCCGTGTCCACGCCGATCTTGCGCAGCACCGCGATCGAGGCATCGCGCAGGCGCTGATACTCCCGGTCGGTCAGGGTTTGCGCGGGCGCCACGGTGATCGAGTCGCCGGTATGCACGCCCATCGGATCGAGGTTCTCGATCGAGCAGACGATGATGCAGTTGTCGTTGCGGTCGCGCACCACCTCCATCTCGTATTCCTTCCATCCGAGCACCGACTCCTCCAGCAGCACCTCGTTGGTGGGCGAGGCGTCGAGCCCGCGCGCGACGATCTCCTCGAACTCCTCGCGGTTGTAGGCGATGCCGCCGCCGCTTCCGCCCAGGGTGAAGGACGGACGGATGACCGTGGGGAAGCCGATCTCCGCCTGGACGGCGAGCGCCTCTTCCATGCTGTGGGCGATGCGCGAGCGCGCGCATGCGAGCCCGATGTCGGTCATGGCGCGGCGGAACAGCTCCCGATCCTCGGCCATGTCGATGGCGCGCTGCGAGGCGCCGATCATCTCCACGTTGAACTTCTCGAGCACCCCTTCGCGCACCAGGTCGAGGGCGGTATTGAGCGCGGTCTGCCCGCCCATGGTCGGCAGCAAGGCGCTCGGGCGCTCTTTCTCGATAATGCGCTCGATGGTGCGCCAGTTGATCGGCTCGATGTAGATCGCGTCGGCCATCTCCGGGTCGGTCATGATGGTGGCCGGATTCGAGTTCACCAGGATGACCCGATAGCCTTCTTCTTTCAGGGCCTTACACGCCTGAGCTCCAGAGTAGTCGAACTCGCATGCCTGGCCGATGATGATCGGCCCCGCACCGATGATGAGGATGCTGTCGAGGTCGCTGCGCTTCGCCATTTAGCCTTCCGCGGTCTTGCTTTTGACGGGCGTGCGACCGCGCGAATTGCTCTGGATGCGCTTCACCATGAGGTACATGAAATGCTCGAACAAGAGGCGCAGGTCGTGCGGCCCGGGACTCGCCTCGGGATGCCCCTGGAAGCCGAACGCCGGGCGATCGGTACGCTCGATCCCCTGCAGCGAGCCGTCGAAGAGCGAGCGGTGCGTGGCGCGCAGGTTCTGCGGCAGCGTCGTCTCGTCGACCGCAAATCCATGGTTCTGGCTGGAGATGAGCACCCGCCCCGAATCGAGCTCGGCCACGGGATGGTTCGCGCCGTGATGGCCGAATTTCATCTTGAGGGTCTTCGCCCCGCTCGCCAGCCCGAGCAGCTGATGTCCGAGGCAAATGCCGAACACGGGGATCTCGGTGCCGAGAAAGCGCGCGATCGACTGGATGGCGTAATCGCAAGGCTCGGGATCGCCCGGCCCATTACTTAAGAATATACCATCAGGATTCATTGCAAGTACTTGATCTGCCGTAGTTTGTGCGGGCACCACGGTCATGCGGCAACCATGCTCGGCGAGAATGCGCAAGATGTTGCGCTTGATGCCGAAATCGTACGCCACCACGTGCAGGCGGCTCTGCGGCCGCGGCGGGCGGCCGCTCGACTTCCAGAGCACCCCGTCGTTCCACTGGTAGATCTTCTTGGTGGACACCGCCTTGGCGAGGTCCATCCCCTTCAAGCCGGGAAATTTTTTGGCGGCGCGCACCGCGGCGCTCTCATCGATCGAGTCGCCGGTCATGATGCAGCCCGCCTGAGCGCCTTTCTCGCGCAACAGGCGCGTGAGCTTGCGCGTGTCGATGTCGGCGATGGCGACCACCTTACAGCGCATCAGGAAGCTGCCGAGCGATTCGGTGGCTCGCCAGTTGGAATGAATCTGCGGCAAGTCGCGGATCACGAGCCCGGCCGCATACACCGCGCCGGATTCGAGGTCCTCGGGCGTCGTACCGGTATTGCCGACGTGGGGGTAGGTGAGGGTGACGATCTGCCGGCAATAGGACGGATCGGTGAGGATCTCCTGGTAACCCGTCATCGCCGTATTGAAAACCACTTCACCTGTCGTGTTGCCCTTCGCGCCTACTGAGACGCCTCGGAACACGGTGCCATCTTCGAGAGCCAGCACTGCAGGTGTCGTCACTTCCGGATTCCTCGCTTCGCGCCCGTCGCAGCGCGCCCGCCCGCAGATGTGCAAAGCGGGAGGCGCTCCTTCAAGAACGTCCTCCCGCTTGGAATGATCATCGCGGCATTTGCCGGGCGCGAATATTAACGATGAGCACGGCCACTGTCCATGCTCTCGATGCAACGCCCAGCCCGCAGCCCCGGGACGCGCAAATTCATCAGAGCGTCCCGGACAGCCCGAGCACATGCCCCATGGCATACAGCCCGGCAGGCCGGCCGACGAGCCAGGCGGCGGCGCGCAGCGCGCCGCGCGCGAATATCATGCGGTCGCTCGCACGGTGGGTGAGCTCGATGCGCTCCCCGTCCGCGGCAAACAGGGCGGTGTGCTCGCCGACGATGTCGCCGGCGCGCAGCGAGGCGAAGCCGACGCTGCCGGGCTTGCGCGGCCCGAACGCGCCCTGGCGGCCGAGTACGGCGATGTCCGAAAGCTCCTCGCCGCGCGATCGCGCGATGGCCGCACCCCAGGCCAGGGCGGTGCCCGAGGGCGCATCGCGCTTCATGCGATGATGCGCCTCGCTGATCTCGGCATCGTAGCCGGGGCCGAGCGCCCGCGCCGCGAGCGCGATCAGGTGCGTCACCACGGCGACGCCGAGGCTCGTGTTCGGCGCGATCAGCACGGCGATGCTGCGCGCCGCCGTCTCGAGCCGGGCGTGCGTGCCGGCATCCAGCCCGGTGGCGCCGACCAGCAGCGGCGTGCGCTGCTCGAGACAGGCCTGCGCATGCTCCCAGACACAGTGCGGCAGGCTGAAATCGATCGCGACCGAGGCACCGCGCAGCGCGGCGAGCGCATCGCTGGTGACGGCTATTCCGGTGGGCGGACCCTCCAGGGCGGCATCTTGTCCCAGGCGCGCGCTCGACGGCGAAGCCAGGGCGCCGCTCAGCTGCAAGCCGTCCTGCGACCCCGCGGTGCCCACCCCCGGCTGCGGGGCCGCCTCGCGCAAAGCGCGCACCAGGCATTGCCCCATGCGTCCGCCGATCCCGAAAATTGCCGCACCCGGCATCCTCAGCTCGCGCCGGTGAAGAACTTCTTCACCCCTTCGAGAAAGGACTGCTCGCGCGGCTTGTGTCTGCCGGCGTGCAGCGTCGCCTCGAACCTCTCGAGCAGATCCTTCTGTTCCGCAGTCAGGTTGACCGGGGTCTCCACCACCACGCGGCAGAACAGGTCTCCCGCCGCGCCGCCGCGCACGGGCTTCACGCCCTTCTCGCGCATGCGAAAGACGCGGCCGGACTGCGTCTCGCTCGGGATCTTGAGGACGACGTCGCCCGAAAGCGTCGGCACCTCGACCGTGCCGCCGAGCGCCGCGGTGGCAAAGCTGACGGGCACCTCGCAGGACAGATGGCTCCCCTCACGCTCGAAGATGGCGTGCTCGCGCACGCGGATCTCCACGTACAGATCGCCGGTCGGACCTCCGTTGCGCCCGGCCTCACCCTCCCCGCTCAGGCGGATACGGTCGCCCGTATCGACGCCGGGGGGCACGTTCACTGCGAGCGTCTTGTCCTGACGCACGCGCCCCTGGCCATAGCAGGTATCGCAGGGATTGCTGATGACCTTGCCGCGTCCTTTGCAACGCGGGCAGGGCTGCTGGATGGTGAATATGGACTGCTGCACCCGCACTTGCCCCTGGCCGTGGCAGGTCTCGCAGGTCTTCGGCGTCGAGCCTTTCGCAGCGCCCGTGCCCTTGCATACCTTGCATTCGGACAGGGTCGGGATCTTGATCTCCGTGTCCGTGCCGAATACGGCCTGCTCGAGATCGAGCTCGAGCTCGTAGCGCAGGTCCGCGCCGCGAAACACCTGCGAGCGGCTGCGCTGGCCGCCGGAGAAAATATCGCCGAACATCTCCCCGAAGATGTCGCCGAAGGCCTCCCCGGCGCTGAAACCGCCGCCGCGGCCGCCCTCGAGCCCGGCATGCCCGAACTGGTCGTAGACCGAGCGCTTGCGGGCGTCGCAGAGCACCTCGTAGGCCTCTTTCGCTTCCTTGAACTTGTGTTCGGCTTCCGGATCGTCGGGGTTGCGATCGGGATGGTATTTCATCGCCAGGCGGCGATAGGCCTTCTTGATCTCCGCCTCGCTGGCGTCTCTAGCTACTTCCAGGAGCTTGTAATAATCCTGCTTGGCCATTCTCCACCTTGGACGATGCGGCACCTGACCGGCCGCCCACACGTTCGGTGCCCATAATAAAGAACCGCCGGCACGGGTGGGCGCCGGCGGTTCACATAACCTCCACTCGAGGAGCTTTCAACGCCCCGCGAGCTCGCGCCGCGAGCGCGCCTCAAGCCTTCTTGCGGTCGCTCTCTTTGACCTCTTCGAACTCGGCGTCGAGCACATCGTCCTGCTTGCCACCCTTTGCCGCGCCCGGTCCGGAGGCGCCCGGTCCGGAGGCGCCCGACCCGGAGCTGCCCTGCGCTGCGCCCGCCGACGACTCGTAAACCTTCTGCATGAGGGCCGAGGCCGCCTGCTCCAGAGCCTGGGTCTTGCGCTCGATGTCCTCTAAGGTCTCGCTCGCCATGGCGGTCTTGACCGCGGCAATCGCCTCGGTGGCCGCCTTCTTGTCCTGCTCGGACAGCTTCTCGCCCGCATCGGTCATCGCCTTCTCGACCGTATGCACCGTCGCATCCGCCTTGTTGCGCGCCGCAACGAGCTCGCGGAACCGCTTGTCCTCCTCGGCGTGCGCTTCGGCATCCGCCACCATGCGCTTGATCTCCGCCTCGGACAGTCCGCTCGAGGCCTTGATGACGATGCGCTGCTCCTTGCCGGTCTTCACGTCCTTGGCCGAGACGTTCAGGATGCCGTTCGCGTCGATGTCGAAGGTCACCTCGATCTGCGGCATGCCGCGCGGCGCCGCCGGGATGTCGGTCAAGTCGAAACGGCCGAGAGACTTGTTGTCGCTCGCCCGGTCACGCTCGCCCTGCAGCACGTGAATGGTCACGCCCGTCTGGTTGTCGTCCGCCGTGGAGAACGTCTGCGTCGCCTTGGTCGGGATGGTGGTGTTCTTCTCGATCACCTTGGTCATCACGCCGCCCAGGGTCTCGATGCCGAGCGACAGCGGGGTCACGTCGAGCAGCAGCACGTCCTTCACATCGCCGGACAGAACGCCGCCCTGGATCGCCGCGCCCACCGCGACCGCCTCGTCGGGGTTCACGTCCTTGCGCGGCTCGCGGCCGAACAGATCCCGCACGGCCTTCTGCACGAGCGGCATGCGCGTCTGGCCGCCGACCAGGATGACCTCGCCCACGTCCTTCATGGTCAAGCCCGCATCCTTCAATGCGATGCGGCAAGGCTCGATGGTCTTCTGTATCAGGTCTTCCACCAGCGATTCGAGCTTCGCGCGGGTGAGCTTCATGTTCAGATGCTTCGGCCCCGCCGCATCGGCCGTGATGTAAGGCAGATTGATCTCGGTCTGCTGGCTCGAGGACAGCTCTATTTTTGCCTTCTCCGAGGCTTCCTTCAGGCGCTGCATCGCGAGCGGGTCCTTGCGCACGTCGATGCCGGTCTCCTTCTTGAACTCCTCCGCCAGGTAATTGATGACCCGCAGGTCGAAGTCCTCGCCGCCCAGGAACGTATCGCCGTTGGTCGAGAGCACCTCGAACTGGCGCTCACCGTCCACTTCCGCGATCTCGATGACCGAGATGTCGAACGTGCCCCCGCCGAGGTCGTACACGGCGATCTTGCGGTCACCGCCCTCCTTGTCCAGGCCGTAGGCGAGCGCCGCGGCGGTGGGCTCGTTGATGATGCGCTTCACGTTCAGGCCCGCGATGCGTCCCGCGTCCTTGGTGGCCTGGCGCTGCGAGTCGTTGAAGTAGGCGGGCACGGTGATCACCGCTTCGCTGACCGGCTCGCCCAGATAGTCCTCGGCCGTCTTCTTCATTTTCATGAGCACGCGCGCCGAAACCTCGGGCGGGGCCATTTTCTTGCCCTGCACTTCCACCCAGGCGTCGCCGTTATCGGCCTTGATGATCTTGTAGGGCACCATGCCGATGTCGCGCTGGACCACCTCGTCGTTGAATTTGCGCCCGATCAGCCGCTTCACGGCCGCAAGCGTGTTCTGCGGGTTGGTGACCGCCTGCCGCTTGGCGGACTGGCCCACCAGGACCTCGCCATCCTTGGTGAAGGCAACGATCGAGGGGGTGGTGCGGTCCCCTTCGCTGTTCTCGATGACCTTGGGCTTGCCGCCCTCCATGATCGCGACACAGGAATTGGTCGTGCCCAGATCGATGCCTATTATCTTAGCCATTGCTTACACCCTCTGAAATGAGATCCGAATACTGACCCCTACCTTGGGGGATCTTGAACGATTTCAATTGGAATCCGCAGCTTTGCTGACGATCACGCGGGCGGGGCGCAGCAATCGGCCGTTCAGCGAATAGCCCTTCTGAATCACAGAAAGGACCGTATTGGGGGGCTGCTCGCCGCTCTCCTGGGCCACCATGGCCTCGTGCCAGTTCGGGTCGAAGGGCTGGCCCTTGGGATCGATCACCTTGATGCCCGCCTTCTCGAAGGCGCGGTGCAGCTCGCGCAGCGTCGCTTCGGCCCCCTCCACCAGAGCGGGCCCCGGGTTCGCGCTGCTGGCGCGGATTCCCGCCTCGAGCGCATCGCCGACCGTGACCAGGTCTTGTGCAAAGCGCTCGACTGCGAACTTGCGCGCCTGGTCGATCTCGCGCTCCATGCGCTTGCGATAGTTGTCGAGCTCGGCGACCGCCCGCATGTAGCTGTTCCAGTTCTCCTGGGCCTTGGCCTCCGCCGCGGCCAGAGCGTCCTGGATGCCGCCGGGCGCTTGCGCCGGGCCGTGCAGCTCCTCCACGGGCTGGTTCGATTCGTTCACTGGCAAACCCCTCGAAGCAATGGCGGGATTGACCCGCTCGGAGCGGCCAACCTGGGGGCTACTTGCGGGTGTTCAAGGCCGATCCAAGCAGTTTTGCCGTCACGTCGACGATCGGAATGACGCGCTCGTAGGCCATTCGGGTGGGGCCGATGACCCCCAGGACCCCGACCACCTGGTTATCGAGCATGTAGGGGGCGGTGACGAGGCTGATGTCGTCGAGGATCTGATAGCCGGACTCGTGGCCGATGAAGATCTGGATCCCCTGAGCGCGCAGGCAGCTGTCCAGGAGCCTCAGGATGTCGTGCTTCTCATTGAAGGCCTCGAACAGCCGCCGCAGGCGGTCCACGTTCGAGAGCTCCGCAAAGCCCATGAGATTGGTCTCGCCGGCGATCACGTACTCGACCTGCTCCTCGGCCTTGGTCTCGAACAGCTTCTGCGCCACCTGAATGGCGTCCTGCATCAGCTGGTTCATGTCCTGACGGGTCTCCTGCAGCTGCTTGAGCAGCATCGAGCGCACGTCGGGCAGCGAGTGTCCGGCGAAGGCCTCGCTCAAGTAGTTGGCAGCGCGGCGCAGCTCCTCGGCCGAGCGGGGGCGGTCGAGCTGGATCACGCGGTTCTCCACCTCGCCGTTGTTCATGACCATGATGGCAAGGGCGCGATTCTCCGAAAGGCCGATGAACTCGATCTGAGAAAGCGCCACGTAGTGCGGATTGGGCAGGGTCACCAGGCCCGCCATGCGGGTGACGCTCGAGAGCATCTGCGACACGGTCTGCACCAGGGCGCGGCCGTTCGCGGCATCGTTTCTCAGGCGCCGCTCGATCTCGTCGATCTCCTCGTTCTGCAAGGGCTTGATCTTGAGCAGGCTGTCCACGAACAGCCGGTAGCCCTTGTCCGTCGGAATCCTTCCGGCCGAGGTGTGCGGCGAAACGACGAACCCCAGATCCTCCAGATCCGCCATGACGTTGCGGATCGTGGCCGAGGACAGGCTGAGCCCCGAGTCGCGCGACAAGGTGCGCGAGCCGACCGGCTGGCCGTCGCGGATATAGCTCTCGATGAGTGCCTTGAGCAGCAGCTGCGCCCGCTCGCTCAAGCTCTCCTCGCCACCTTCTGTCATTCCCTCCATATACCATGTTTGAAGCTACCTAGGGCGTCCGCACAGGTCAAGTGGCGGGGCAATGGTCGAATGCGCCGCCGTTGCGCGCGTCGCCGGCGCCTTTCGCGGGTGACCCGCTCGCATCGAACATGCTACAAGGAACCAATGGGGGCCTCCTTCAAGTCGATAGCGCTCGTCGGCAACGCCGCGGACGCGCGCGTCGCGGACTGCATGCTGAGCCTGGCCGGGCATTTCCACGCGCTCGGCTGCCGGGCGCTGGTCGACCCGGGCCTCGCGCCCGCCTTCCCGGAGCGCATCGTCGTGTCCTGCCCCGAGACCTCCTTCGCCGAGCGCGCCGATCTCATCGTCGCGATCGGCGGCGACGGAACGCTGCTCTACGCGGCGCGCCTGGTGGCGGGCCAGCCGGTGCCGCTGCTTGGCATCAACCGCGGGCGGCTCGGGTTCCTCACGGACGTGAGCCCGGATTCGATGCTCGAGGACGTCGAGTCCGTGCTCGCCGGGCGCTATACCGAGGACCGCCGCTCGCTGCTCGCGGCACGGCTCGAGCGCCGCGGCGTGGCCCCCGTGGCGGCCCTCGCCTTGAACGATGTGGTGCTCAACAAGGTCGAGACCGGCCGGACCCTGGATTTCGAGACCTCGATCAACGGTCGCTTCGTCAATTCGCATGGCGGCGACGGCATCGTCCTCGCCACCGCCACCGGCTCGACCGCCTATGCCCTGTCCTGCGGCGGTCCCATCGTCGAGCCCAACCTCGAGGTGTGGGTGCTCGCGCCCATCTCTCCGCATACCTTGAGTGATCGGCCCATCGTGGTGCGCGCGGGCAGCCGGATCCAGATTCGCCTGTGCGAGCGGCAGGGCGCGCGCGCGCAAGTCACCTGCGACGGCTCGCTGATCGGCGAGCTCGAGCACGGTGATGATCTGTTCGTGGAGCGCGCCGACGCCGAGATCACCCTGCTGCACCCGCCGGGCTACGACTACTACCGGCTGCTGCGCTCCAAGCTCCACTGGGGCCGAGGCGGCCATCAGAGCGGTGGCGAATAAGGCTGCGCGGGCGTGCTCACGCATCTCAGATTGCGCGATCTGGTCATCGTCGACGAGGCGGAGCTCGAGCTCGGGCCCGGGCTCACGGCGCTCACCGGGGAGACCGGCGCCGGCAAGTCCATCGTGGTCGATGCCTTGCTGCTCATCGCCGGCGGCCGGGGGAGCGGGGACATCGTGCGGCAGGGGGCGCAGCGCGCCGAGGTCGCCGCCGGCTTCTGCGACCTCTCCCCGGCGGTCTTGCGCTGGCTCGAGGAGCAGTCGATTGAGCATGAAGGGGAGATCATCCTGCGCCGCGTGATGGGCGCCGACGGGCGCTCGCGCGCCTATGTGAACGCGCAGCTCGTGCCGCTGCAGTCGCTGCGCGAGCTGGCCGAGCTGCTGATCGAGATTCACGGCCAGCAGGAGCATCAGCACCTGGTCAAGCGCAGCGCGCAGCGCGAGCTGCTCGATGCCCGCGTGCCCGAAGCGGACCGCTCCCGGGTCGCCGAGATCTACGAGCGCTACCGTGCCTGCCGCGCCGAGCACGATGCGCTCGGGGCCGCCGCGCAGAACCGCGAGTCGCGGCTCGATCTGCTGCGCTACCAGCTGGCCGAGCTCGAGGGCGAGGTCGGCAGCGTCGCGGACATCGAGGCCTTGTTCGCCGAGCAGAAGCGCATTGCGGGCCGCGGACGCCTCGCTGCGGCGGCGAGCGGGGCCCTGGAGGCGGTTTACGAGGACGAGAGCGCGAGCGCGCACGACCGGCTCGCGAAAGCGGCCGGGGCGCTGCGCGCCGCGGCGCAGATCGACCCGCAGCTCGCGCCCCCGGCGCAGCTGCTGGGCGAGGCGGCCATCCTCGCGCGCGAGGCCGCGGACGCGCTGCGGCACTATCTCGATGCGCTCGACATGGACCCCGCCCGCCAGGAGGAGATCGAGCGCAAGGCGGCGGCGCTCGAGGGGCTGGCACGCAAGCACCGCCAGCGGGTCGAGGAGCTGCCGGAGCAGCTCGCGCGCACCGCGCAGGAGATCCGGCTGCTGGAGGGTGCCGAGCTCAGTCTCGCACAGAGCGAGCGCGCGCTCGCGGCCCTGGAGCGCGATTACCGCGCCGCGGCTCAACAGCTGACGCAATCGCGCCGGCAAGCCGCGCAGATTCTCGGCGAGCAGATCAGCACACTCATGCAGTCGCTCGGCATGGCCGGCGGTCGCTTTGCCGTGAGCGTCGATGCGCAGGAGACCGCCTTCAGCGCGCATGGCTTCGACAGCATCGAGTTCCTGGTGAGCGCCAATCCCGGACAGCCGCCGAAGAGCCTCGCCAAGGTGGCCTCGGGCGGGGAGCTCTCGCGCATCAGCCTGGCAATACAGGTGGCGGCGGCGGCCGAGACCTGTGCGCTGTGCCGCGTGTTCGACGAGGTCGATACCGGCATCGGCGGCGCTGTCGCGGAGATCGTCGGGCGGCAGCTGCGCTCGCTCGGCGAGCGCGCGCAAGTGCTCTGCGTCACCCACCTCGCGCAGGTAGCCGCCCAGGCGCACCGTCAATTCCGGGTGACCAAGCTCACCGACGGGAAAGCCACGCGCACCGCGGTCAAGCCGCTCGGCAGCGAGGAGCGCATCGACGAGATCGCCCGCATGTCGGGCGGCGTCAACATCACCGAGCAGGCGCGCGCCCATGCACGCGAGATGCTGCTCGCGGGCACGGCGAACGGCGGCGCGGCGAAGAAGAAACGACCGCCCGCGAGCGGCGCGGGGCGTCGCTAGCGACGCTGCTCGAGCAGCAGGGCGCCGGCCGGGATCCGGGCGCGGTTACTGTTTGGCGCGGTTACTGCTTGGCACGCTTGTGATTGGGACAGTTCACCTTGCGGCAATGCCCGTAGAGGATGAGCGAGTGATCGCTGATCTCGAAGCCCAGGCGCTTCGCCACCGCCTGCTGCCGCTCCTCGATGCCCCCGTCCATGAACTCCTCCACCTTGCCGCAATCGACGCACACGATGTGGTCGTGGTGGACCCCGTGGTTGAGCTCGAACACCGCCATGCCGCCCTCGAAATGATGGCGGGTGACGAGGCCCGCGGCCTCGAACTGCGTGAGCACTCGATACACCGTCGCGAGACCGATGTCCTCCTCGGACACCAGGAGCTTCTTGTAGATGTCCTCGGCGCTCAGGTGCCGGGAGCCGTCGGCGAGGATGTCGAGAATCTTCAGGCGCGGCAGCGTGACCTTGAGCCCCGCATTGCGCAGGTCTTTGCTCTCGCTCGTCGACGGTGGCTTCAATCGCTGCGGCATGCGGTGGCATCCGGTATGATACGGTGACGATTATTGATCATTTAGGGGCTGCGCACCACTTCGATGAAGACCATTCAAGCCTGGTTGATCGCCATGTCGTTCTCGCTCGCGGCCGGCGGCTGCGTCTATCGCATCAACATTCAGCAGGGCAACTATCTCGACCAGGCAGCGGTCGATCAGGTCAAGGCCGGCATGACGCGCAGCCAGGTGCGTTACCTCCTCGGCACGCCGCTCTCGGCGGATCCGTTCGACAAGGAACGTTGGGACTATATCTATTATCTCAAGAAGGGGCGCACCCGCCACGTCGATTCACGCCGGGTCACGGTGTACTTCGACGGCGACAAGGTCGCGCGGCTCGACAAGCCCTCCGACGCGCTCGCCGCGGAACAGGAGCGCTCGGCGGCGAAGATCAAGAACGGCCGGATTTATTGAGGCTTCAGGGGGCTTCGCCCGGTATCTACCGGGTCGAGGCGCGCGAGCGCGCCGACCCCGTTGCCTTGTCCTTGGCGCGAGCGCGCCGCGCCGCCTTGGGATCGACCGGGAGCGGGCGATAGATCTCGACCCGATCTCCGCTGCGCAGCGGATGGTCGCGGCGCACCACCGTGCCGAACACTCCCACCGCCCCCCGATCGAGGTCGATTCCCGAGAAATCGGCGTCAGCGCCCGCCGCGCGCAGCGCGTCCTGCACCGTTGCCGGCGCCGCAAGCTCGAAGGCCTTGAGGATGGCGCGTTGCGCCAGCGCATAAGCCACCTCGACGTGCACGGTTCTGCCCGTCATGGCTGCGAGGCGCCGCGGTACACGTCCTGCGCGCGCTTGACGAACGCATCGACGATCTTGTCGCAGATCGATTCGAACAGCGGATCGAGCGCGATGCGCATCAACCGGTTCTTGAACTCGAATTCGACCCGAAACACCACGCGCGAGCCGCGCTCGCCCAGAGACGTGAAGCTCCAGCGGCCGGTGAGCCGGTTGAAAGGGCCCTTCACCAGCTCCATCGTGATCAGCGCATCGGGCTCGACGGTGTTGCGGGTGGTGAACTCCATGTGCAGCGAGCCCTTGGCGATCTGCAGCGCCGCGAGGCGCTCCCTCGCCGAGGCGCTCTCGATGCGGGCGTCCCTGCACCAGGGCAGGAATTGCGGATAGCGCGCGACGTCATCCACCAGAGCGAACATCTGCCCCGCGGTATGCGTCACGATGGCGCTGCGCTCGATGACCTTCACTGAAAAACCGGCTCCGCCGCGGCATCCGCGCCGCAATGCGGGAATTCTCGCACATCGCACGGTAGACTCCCGCCATGGTCAACACTGCCGAGACTGCGCCGCCCATTGCCGTCAACCGCAAGGCGCGGTTCGATTACTTCATCGAGGAGCGCTACGAGGCGGGCATTGCGCTGCTCGGCTGGGAGGTCAAGAGCATGCGGGCCGGCAAGGCACAGATTGCCGAGGCCTACGTGTACCTGAAGGACGGCGAGGCGTACCTGTTCGGCGCGCACATTCACGCGCTCAATTCGGCCTCCACGCACGTCGACACCGATCCGACCCGCACGCGCAAGCTGCTGTTGAGCCGCCGCCAGCTCGATCATCTGGTCGGCGCAGTGGAGCGGCGCGGATACACGCTCGTACCCCTGCAGCTCTACTGGAAGCAAGGGCGGGCGAAGCTCGAGATCGGACTGGCCAAGGGCAAGAAGCAGCACGACAAGCGCGCGGCCGACAAGGACCGCGACTGGCA
This sequence comes from Steroidobacteraceae bacterium, assembly GCA_035504115.1. GTDB lineage: Bacteria > Pseudomonadota > Gammaproteobacteria > Steroidobacterales > Steroidobacteraceae > Bog-1198. Next base: position 40,486 of record DATJSL010000042.1, read on the forward strand.
GCGCGACAAGGGCCGCATCCTGAAGGCGAACCGGCGCTGAGCGCGGATCCTGCCGGCGCTGCGAGTCCCCCGCGGCCGGCGCTGCGAGTCCCGCGGCCGGCGCTGCGAGCCTCGCCGGGCCCTGCGAGCCGCCTGCCGCCGGGCCGTGGGACCCCCTTGTGTGCGGCCCAGCGACCCCCTCGTCCGGCCCCGCGAGCCCGCCTGTCGGGCCCAGCGAGCCGCCTGTCCGGCCCAGCGAGCCCCCGGGCCGGCTCTTGAACCCGCGCCCCCTCGGAAGGCGTATAATGGCTGCTCGCTTGGGGCCGACCGGTTTCGACACGGGTTGCGAAACTTCAGGTGCGTACCGAGGTGCGAGTTACCTCGTTAAACTACTTGCAATCTATAGTTGCCAACGAAGACAACTACGCTCTAGCCGCCTAATCGCGGCTGAACCCTGACCGGCTCGTGCTGGTGCGAACGACTCAGGGGTAGCGCTCATCAGCTAGCGCAGTACACGTATCCGGGGTGTACTGCGCGAATCGTCACCGGGTTGGCCGCACGCTTTCCCTGCCCGTCGGGTAGCGAGCGGCGAGAACAATAGACTGCGGCTACGTACGTAGATCTTGAAGCGTAGGACTTGTGGACGGGGGTTCGATTCCCCCCGGCTCCACCATTTGGATCGGACGATGGCGTCCGACCTGCGCCGAGGCCGCGCAACGCGGGTGCTTTGGGCTGCGCTCGTCGCCCGGCGCTCAAAACAGGATCCTCACTCCCCCGAAAATCTCGAGCGGCGCCGCCGGGCTCAGGAAGCGGTTGTCGACGCCCGGGCCGTTGGTCACGGCATTCGGCGGGATGCCCGGGGCATCCACCCCCGTCGGGTCGCTGAGGATGCCCCAGGTCGCGTATTTGCGGTTGAGGAGATTGTTGATCGAGGCGAACAGCTGCAGATGCTCCGTGGGCTTGTAGGTCGAGTGCAGCTTCGCCACCGCGTAGCCCGGAACCGGCGCAAGCTGATTGGACTCATCGCCGACGTAGAAGACGCTGCTCACCCAGCTGAGCGTGGCGCCGACCGTCCAGGCGGGAATCACCCGGTAATCCACGCCCAGCTTCACGCGGTGCTCGGGAATGCCGGGCAGATGATCGCCCGGCTGCACCTGGATGTCGCCGAGCGCGTCATGATAGGGATTCGATGGGGACGGTACGGTCAGCGGGGAGCGAAACTCCGCCTGGACGAAGCTGTAATTGAGGTACGCCGACCAGCGCTCGACTCGGTAGTTGATGCCGAGCTCGATGCCTTGACGGCGGGTATCGCCGATGTTCTGGAAGAATCCCTGACTGAGCGAGGTCGCCACGCCGAAGATGTCGTCCTCGAGCAGCGTGCGAAACGCACTGAGGTTCCAGTCCAGCTCGCTCCCCTCTCCCGCCGCATCGGCCATCCGGCCGCGCACTCCGAGCTCGCCCGTCTTTGCGACCACCTGGCGCAGCGTCGGCGGATCGCCGGCAAGATCGGTCGGCAGCAGGCAGGGCGCACGAGGATTCGAGCATTCGATCTCGCTCGCGGTCGGCGTGCGTGTATTCTCGGAAAGCCCGCCGTAGACGGTCACGGCCTGCGAGAGCTTGTAGGTCGCGCCGATGTCCGGATTGAAATGCACGTAGCGGTTGTCCCCGCTCAGGTTCTCGCCCCGCTGATCCTCGAGATCGATGTGCGCGATGTTGTAGCGCCCGCTCGCGGTCACGGCAAGGTCGGATGTCACGTTGAAGGTGTCGGTCAGATACGCCGCCAGATTCTGGTTGATGGAATCGACGCTCACGGGGGTCGCATCGCCGTTCGCGACGGCGCCGGGCGAGTTCTCGGGCGTGTCGACGATGAGGTCGGAGGGCTGCACCAGGAGCTGCGAATTGATGAGGCCGAGCTGCGCGCCGCTGAAGAAGCTGGTTGCCGCATAATCGATCGCCACACCCGCGGCGAACTGGTTGTCGTGGCCGCCGAGCGGCTGCTGATCGCTCGCCTGCAGGGTGGCGCCGCGGCTCCAGGAATCGATCAGCTCGTAGTCGTTCTCGCCGATGATGCGCGTGCCGCCGTCGGAGATGTCCGGCAGATACTGTCCGGCGGCGTTGCTGAGGGGTGTGACGCCGTCCGGCTGGCACAGCACGCCCGCAATGTTGCTGCAAGCGCTGTAATCGGTGGTGTTGCCGTTCGACACCGTCTGGGCGAACGCACGGTAGTACAGCACGCTCTGCGCCGACCAGTGCTCGCCCACCTTCAGGGTGCCGTTCAGCACGAAGAAATCGAGTGTGTTGATGTTGGTCTGCGGGCCGGTGAACACGAGCGAGCGGTTCACCGCGAGCTCCTGCACGGGTGAGGGACCCTGCCCGTTCAACACGTTGTCGGCGCGCGCATAGGAGAGGTCGAGCGTCGCCGTCTCGCTGTGCGCGCTCCACACGGCGAACAGGTTGCGTGTGCGATCGCTGGAGAACCAGCGCCACCCGTCCCAGTCGAGGGCTCGCCCGGCCACATAGAATCCGAACGCCCCGGAATTCATGCCATATTGCGCGCTGACGGCGCGCTGCCCGTAGGAGCCCCCGGAGAGCTCGAGGTCCGCCCCTTGATATGTGAAGCCGTTCTTCATGGTGATCGCGATCGCCCCGCCCAGCGCGTTCAGCCCGTACAGCGGGCTTGCACTGACGAGCTCCACCCGGTCGATGGCGATGTCGGGAAACAGGTCCCAGTTGACCGTATCGCCGAAGGCCTCGTTGATGCGCACACCGCTCTGGTACACCGCAAGTCCCTGCGGCGTGCCGAGCACGGGCGAGGCCTCGAAGCCGCGGTACAGGATGTCGGGCTGGAACGGATCGTCCAGATCGTCGTTGACGTTGATGCTCGAGAGATTGGTGCTGAGAGCGCTGATCAGGCTCGCCGAGCCCTCGCGCGTCAGGTCTTCCGATGACAGCACCTGGACGTTGCCGGGAATTCGGTCGATGTCCATGGAGACGCCGGGAATCGCCGTCGCCGTCACCACCACCGGCTGCAGCTTCTCGGCAGGCCCCGCCGGCACGGTTGCGCTCGCCGCGCTGCGGCCCGCGGCGGGCGCCTCGTCCGAGGTCGCCTCCGCGCCTGCGCCGGCATCGCCCGCCGCGCGCGCCACCACCGCCGCGGCGCAGAACAGGAGCATTGCGCACCAGCGCAGCGCGGCCCCGAGATTGGTCACTGGAAAACTCCGACGCATTATTCTATGTTCACCGCAGTGTCAGGGAACGGCGGCACTTGGGCCAGAGAAGGCTTCCCGGAAGATGCCGGGAATATTTCCCGGCCGCCCGAAGCGCGCCCGCGGAGCCTCATGGGTAATCCGGAAAAGCACCTGAGCGTCCTCCTCGTGGACGATCATGCCGTGGTACGCGAGGGTTACCGGCGGCTGCTCGAGCGCCAGGGCGACATCGAAGTGATCGCGGAGGCCGGCGATGCGGCCACCGCCCAGGCCTTGTTTTGCAGGCTCGGGCCGCAGATCGTGGTGATGGACATCACACTGCCGGGCAGCACCGGGATCGAGGCGATGCGCCGCATGCTGGCCCATGACTCCGGCGCCCGCGTGCTGATCTTCAGCATGCACGAGGAGGCCATCTTCGCCGCGCACGCCCTCGCCGCCGGAGCGTTCGGCTACGTCACCAAGGCGAGCGCGCCGCACGTGCTGGTCGAGGCCGTCCACTCGGTCGCCCGCGGAAGGAAGTACCTGAGCCCGCAGGTCGCGCAGAAACTGGCGTTGCGCGAGTTCGCCGCCGCCGGTGCGCAGGATTTGACGGAGCGCGAATTCGAGGTGCTGCAACTGCTTGCGCAGGGTCGAACGGTCAAGGAGATCGCGGAGGCGATGGGTCTGAACCCGAAGACCGTGGCCAACCATCAGTCCATCATCAAGGCCAAGCTCGGGGCGGATACGGCCATCGATCTGGTGAGGAAAACCCAGGAGCTGGTCGGATTGAAGGCGCAGAATTAGCGTTGTCGAAATGCGCGTTGCTACAATCGGATGCTGAAGCCGCGGGAGACGCCTTGAATTCGACCGCCCCCACCGCCTCCCCCCGCCCGCGCGCCCGGCGAGGGATGCGCTATCTGCTGCTGTTCCTCATCCTCGTCATCGCCGGCGTCGCGCTGTGGACCTGGCTCACCCTGCGATGGGCTTACGCCGACGGGACCCGCGCCGGTGTGCTGCAAAAATTCACCCACCGGGGATGGATCTGCAAGACCGAGGAAGGAGAGCTGGCGTACTGGGTGGCAGGCCTCACGCCGCAGATCTGGCGCTTCAGCGTGCGCGACCCGGGCGTCGCCGCGCAGCTCGAGAAAGCGGTGGGCGCCCGCGTGCAGCTGCACTACACCGAGCACCCGGGCGTGCCCTCCAGCTGCTTCGCGGACACCCGCTACTTCGTCGACCGCGTCACCATCACCGATCCGTTGCCGGCGCTCGCGCCGCCCACGGCACCGCCCGCTGCGGCCCCTGTCCGGCCGCCGGCGCCGGGGATCCCCGCGGCGCCGGCGGTCCCTGCGGCACCCCCTGCCCCGGCGGCTGCGCCGGGCGGCTCGCCGCGCTAGCCGCGGGGGCCGGGGATGGCGCGGGTCAGCTGCTCGGTGATCTCCATGGCGACCCGCAAGGCCTTCAACCCGTCCTCGCCGCTGACCGCGGGCGCGCGCCCCGCCGCCGCGGCTTCGAGGAACGCCTCGATCTCGGTCTTCAGCGCATCACCCTGCTCGTAGGAGGTCTCCTGGATGTCGACCTGGGGCACCCCGTCCGCGCCGGTCGCGCCGCTCTTGCGGATCACGGTGAGCACCTTCTGATGCAGATCCATCGACACGTAGGCATCATCCTGGAACAGCCGCAGGCGCCGCTCGGTCTTCATGCTCACGCGACTCGCCGTCGCGTTCGCCACGCAGCCGTTCGCAAAGCGCAGGCGCGCATTCGCGATGTCGATCTGCTGCGAGAACACGCTCGCGCCGATCGCATCGACCGCCGTCACCGGCGCGCCGACGATGCTCAGGATCAGATCGATGTCGTGGATCATGAGATCGAGCACGACGTTGACGTCCGTGCCGCGCAGCTTGAAGGGCGCGAGGCGCGCCGACTCGATGAACCTCGGTACCGTCAGCATCGGCTGCACCGCCTGCACGGCGGCGTTGAACCGCTCGAGGTGTCCGACCTGCAGGATGCGGTTCGCGCGCCGCGCCGCCTCGATGAGCTGCTCGGCTTCGGCAATCGTCGCGGTCATCGGCTTCTCGACCAGCACGTGCGCGCCTGCTTCGAGGAAATCCCGGGCGATGGCGTAATGCAGCGGCGTCGGTGTCACGATGCTCACTGCATCGACCCGGCCGAGGAGCTCGCGATGGTCCTCGTGCGCCGCGACATTCAACTCGGCGGCAGCGTCGCGGCGTGCCTGGGGGGAGGGGTCGGCGATGCCGACCAGTTGCGAGCCTGCCGCCTGCTGGTATTTCTGCGCATGGAAGCGGCCGAGATAGCCGGCGCCGACGACGGCGGTACGCATCAGCGCGACGATTCGCGCCGCAGCTTGCTGCGGGCGCGGTAGTCCTGTCGCATCTGCAGAACGATGCCGCCGATCACGGCGAGCGTGGCGCCCGCAAACAGGGACAGTCCGCGCCACACCGTCCAGTAACCCACCGCGAGCGACCAGCAGGTCGCACCGATGGCGAGCACGGCGCCAGCCCCGGTCAGGGCCCACGGTTTGGCCTCATAGAGCGTCTGCGGAGTCCACCAGCGCATGCAGCTAGTGTACGCCGACGCGCCAGCACGCAGGCATTTCGTTACAATGACGCAGTATGCGTTTTTGGCAAAATTCCAGGCGTTTACTGGGCTCGAGGGGCTGGCCGCGCGAGCTGCTGCTCACCGCCCTTGCGCTCATCACGGGGTTCCTGGCGATGCCCGCGCTGATCTTTTTCGCCGGCTCCGCGGCGCTCGGGCGCTACGAGGGAGCGAGCCTGCGGGGGATGTTTGCGAGCGTCTACGCGGGCCTGCAGAGCGGCTCGGTGGCCTCGTGGATCGTGCTGCTCGGCCCCTATGGGATCCTGCTCATCTTCCGCGGCTTGCGCCTGTGGTGGCGGGCGAGCGCCAGGCTCGCCTGAGCGCTCGGCCCGGGCCCCTCGGGCCGGGGTCCGCAGCCCCGGTTCCGCCCCCCGGGCGGCACGGGGTTCGCAGGCTTCCCGCGCCGCCGCTTAAGTTATGTGACCCGCGGACGCTAACCCGGGGTAAGGCCATTGGCCGCGTTTGCTCCGTGGGTGCGCCGTTTGAATCCGGAGATCGAAAATCATCTTCGCTCGCTGGTGAACTTCCCCTCTCCGCCCGGAGTGGCGACTCACATCATCGAGCTCGCCCGCGACCCGGATATCGAGATGGGCAAGGTGGCCAAGGTCCTGAGCATGGACTCCGCGCTCTCCACCAAGGTGCTGCGCATCGCCAACTCGCCGCTCTACGCGCAGCGGCGCAAGAGCGAGAACCTGCGCCAGGCTCTGGTGGTGCTGGGCCTCAATGCCACCTTGACGCTGGCGTTGAGCTTCTCGCTGGTCAAATCGCTGCGCACGGGCAAGTCGAACGGCATCGATTACCCGCTCTACTGGCGCCGCGCCCTGGTGGCCGCCACCGCCGCGCGCGCGCTCGCCGACGCCTTGCGCCAGCCCGCGGCGGAGGAGATCTTCCTCGCGGGCCTGCTGCAGGATGTCGGCATCCTGGCGCTCGACAGGGCGCAGCCGGAGCTGTATCGGGGCAAGGAATCCATCCAGCACGATCATCTCGCGCTGGCCGAGCTCGAGAAGCAGGCGCTGCAGGTCGATCATGCCGCGATCGGCGGCTGGCTGATGAAGAACTGGAATCTGCCGGCCCGCCTGTGCCGCGCCATCGAGCACAGCCACAGCCTCGATCTGCAGCCCTCGAGCGACCCCGGCCAAATCTTCGAGCGCTGCGTCGCTCTGTCGGGGCCGGTCGCGGATCTGTTTCTGCGTGACGCGCAGCATCGCCCGTTCGCGGAAGTCGGCCTCTCCGTCGAGCGCAGCCTCGGCATGGACAAGGTGGCATTCGGACAGGTGCTCGGCACCATCGGCTCGATGCTGCCGGAGACCGAAGCGATCTTCGAGACCGACCTGCTCTCCGAGCAGCATCCGGAGCTGATCCTCGAGCAGGCCCGCGAGGCCCTGATGCTGCGAAATCTGGTGGCGCTGCGCGAGATCAACACGCTGCGCACCGTTGCCGAGATCTCGACGTCGCGCACGCTCGAGCTCGAGGAGGAAACTCGGCGCGACGCGATGACGGGCGTGTACAACCGCGCCTACCTCGATCAGGTGCTGGCGCGCGAGTTCGACCACGCGACGCGGCACAAATGGCCCTTGAGCGTCGCCTTCGCCGATCTCGACAACTTCAAGAGCATCAACGACCGATTCGGCCATCAGGCAGGCGATCGCATCCTGCAGGCGACGGCGCGCATCCTGCGCGGCAATACCCGGGAGACGGACCTGATCGCCCGCTACGGCGGCGAGGAGTTCGTGGTGGTGCTGCCGGCCACGGATGCCGATACGGCGCGCGGCATCTGCGAGCGCATCGTCACGGCATTCCAGAACACCGGGCATCTGATCGGCGCCGAGCACGCCAAGGTGACCATCTCGATCGGCTGCGCCACGCACGCAGCGCAGATCTGCTTTGCGAACGTCGCCGAGTTCATCGGGGCCGCCGATCAGGCTCTCTACACCGCCAAGCTGCGCGGCCGCAATCGCGCCGTGCCCTTCGACCGGCACCTGCCCAGTGTGCTCGCCGCATCGGCCAAATCCGCGCCCACCAGGGCGTGACACGGCCGCCCTCGCCGGCTGCGCCGCCCATGAGAGAGGATTAAGTTGCCTCGCGGCGGCGTTAAGTCACCACTCGTTTGAAGCGCGTCACAGTTTTTCACTCTTTCTTCTCGCTCACTGTCGCCGTTTGGGAACATGTTCCCCGGGGGACATCTAAATCGCATGAGTGATTTGCGATTGGCGATGAGGAAACAGATCATGGCGAACGACAACGATTCGGATGGCGACAGAAGATTCAGCTTCGCGACTCGGGAGTTGCGCCGCGCCGAGCGCCCGGCCGCGCCCGCGGGCAATGCGCTGTCGATAGCGGAGAGCGAGCGCGAGCGCAAGCGCAAAGACAGCGCCGGCTTCGATCCCTACAACTCCTCGGGCAGCTTCGACCGCAAGAAGAACTGGGAGCGCGTGCGCAAGCGCTAAAGCCCCTGCTCGCGCCCGCCCCTATTCGCCGGGCGCCGCGCCGCGCTCCGCGCTGAACTCGCTCTCTGGGTACCAGCGCGGAAAGCGGCGCATCGATGCCAGATGCTCGCCCACCTGTCGATACAGGGCGAGATCCTCCAGAGTGCCCGCGACGTTCCAGCTATCCGAGTACTTGTCTCCCGCTTGGCGATAGCGGTGCGCCATGTAATCGTCCAGCTGCGCCCGGCCGAATTGCGGCCCGAGCGCCGCATCGTCGATGCCCGCCCGCACGTACACGGCCGGCACGCCGTGCCGTGCGAAGTTGACGCCGTCGGACGAGTAGTAACGGCCCTGCTCCGGATGCGGCTCCGGCCGCACTTCCCGGCCCTGCAGAAGCGCCGTCGGGCGCACGATGTCCTCGAGCTCGGAATTGCCCGCGCCCAGCATGCTCACGTCGCGGGTCCGCCCGCCGATGTGCAGATCGTCCAGATCGATTGCGCCCGCGATCTGATCGAGTGGAATCACCGGATTCTCGACGTAGTAGCGCGACCCGAGCAGGTTCGGCTCCGCGGCGGTGAACGCGATGAACGCGATGGAGCGGTCCGGCGCCGGCCGCGATCTTGCGAAGGATTGGGCGAGCACCAGGAGTCCCGCCACCCCGCTCGCATCGTCCACGGCGCCGCCCAGCACGGCGCCGCCGGCATCATGACCGAGGCCGTCCCAATGCGCGGTGTAGAGCACGAATTCCTTGCGATGCCCGCTGCCGGGTAGGACGCCGATGACGTTGGCGGAGTTGAAGCGGCGCACGCTGGCATGCAGCTCGGCGCTCACCCTCAAGCCCATCGCCACCGCCTTGAAGCCCGGGCGAGCGGCGGCGGCGGCGAGCGCACCGTAGTCGAGAGCGGCCTGGGAGATGAGGGCCCGTCCCGCGTCGGCACTCAGCCACCCCGCGATTGCCGGCTCGCTCCCCTGCGCCGCGGAGGCGAGCTCGAGCTGCGCGCCCCCCCAGGTGTTTCTCACCGCCTCCCAGCCGTAGCCCAGCGCGTCCTCATCATAGACCAGCAGCACCCCGGCGGCGCCCCGACGAGCGGCCTCGCGCAGCTTGTAGGACCAGAGGCCGTAGGCGCTCATGGTTTCGCCCTTGAATACGCCGGGATTCTTGCTGCCATGGCCGGGGTCGCCCAGCAGGACCAGCACCGTCTTGCCGCGCACATCGACGCCCGCGTAGTCGTTCCAGTGATACTCGGGTGCGACGATGCCGTACCCCACGAACACCAGCTCGCTCTGTGCGAGCGCGGCCACAGGCTCGGGGCGCAGCGTCCACAGGACCACGTCCTTGCCGTAGTGCAGCGGCAGAAGCGCGCCGCGCCCGCCGCCCACGGATATGACCGGCTCGGCCTCGGCCCGGGTCTCGATCAGGGGCACCTGTTGGACATAACTTTCCCCGCTCGCCGGCTTCAGCCCGAAGCGGCGAAACTGCGCCGTCAGGAAGGCGACCGTCTTGTCCTCGCCCGCCGTGCCGGGCTCGCGCCCCTGGTACTCGTCCGATGACAGCAGACGCACATCCTGTCGGAACGTCATCTCCTGCATGTCGAGCGAGGGCGCCCCCATGCGGTGGCGGTGCTGGTGCGCACAACCGCCAAGCGTTGCGGCAAGGCAACCCGCGCACAGCAGCCGATGACCCCAATGTCGCATGTGAATGGATTTCTCCTGGCGTTTGAAGCGGCGCGACCTGCCCGTCAGGCACGGTGCGGCCAATACCACAGAACGATCCCCGAGAGGACGATGAGAGTCGCCACGTGCGCCCAGGCGCGCCAGGGGCGCGTCTTGATCTGCGCGAGGAAACTACTGGCGCTGGCCGCGGTCAATAGCGCGAATGCCGCCAGAGTCGAGGCCAGCCGCGGCAATTCGCGCCATAGATCCGGATTTCTGCCGGCGAGGATACAGAACACGATCAGCACCGCCGCGAGGCTGAAGCTGATCGAGGCGGCCGTGCCGAGCACGATGCCGATCAAAACCGTGAACGGACGCATATCTTCAGGCTCGTATACACTTGGCTTGCGGCATGGCCTCGTCTAGCCTTGGCTCACTCTCTGGAGTCACCCGGGGCGGCACATTTTACAGGAGAACGGCAGCTGATGACGGTCGAAACCAATCGCGGATCCAAGGTCCGCCGCGCGCGCTGGCTCGGCGCGATAGCCGTGTGCGCAAGCGCCGTGGGGCTCGCCGCTCTGCTGGGCGCAGCCATGACGCCGCCGGTCATGCCGCTGCCTGCCACCACCACCGTGCTCGAGCCGACGGAGCAGGAGAATTACGTCGCGCGGCGCGTGAGCGATATCGTCGCTCGCGAGCACTATCGGCGTGCGCCGCTCGATGACCGGCTCTCGAGCCTGATACTCGACCGCTACCTGGACGCGGTCGACAGCAACCGCAGCTACTTCTATGCGAGTGACATCGCGGAGTTCGAGAAGTACCGCTACCAGCTCGACGATGCCATCAAGGCGGGCGACGTCGAGCCCGCCTTCGTCATCTTCCGCCGCTTCCAGCAGCGCAGCCGCGAGCGCATGAATTACGCCATCGAGCTGCTCTCGAAGAAGCCTGATTTCGACCTCGACGAGTCGTTCAACTTCGATCGTGAGAAGGAGCCCTGGCCCGCGAATACCGCGGAGATGAACGAGCTGTGGCGCAAGCGCGTGAAGAACGACGAGCTCTCGCTCCTCATCACCGGCAAGCAGTGGCCCGAGGTGGTCGACATCCTGCGCAAGCGCTACGAGCACGTCGCCAAGCGCATGGATCAGAGCAAGCCCGAGGATGTGTTCGAGGCGTTCATGAACGCTTTCGTGCTGTCGCTCGATCCGCACTCCAACTACTTCTCGGCGCGCAACTCCGAGGAGTACAACATTCAGATGAGCCTGTCCTACGAAGGCATCGGTGCATCGCTGCAGCTGACGGACGACTACGTCACCGTGATCGACGTGATCGCGGGCGGCCCGGCGGCGGTGAGCGGCAAGCTCTCTGCCAACGACCGCATCACCGCGGTCGGCGAGGGCAAGACCGGCGAGATGACGGATGTCATCGGCTGGCGGCTCGACGACGTCGTGCAGAAGATCCGCGGACCGGGCGGCACCCAGGTGCGCCTGCAGATTCTGCCCGCGGGCGCCGCGCCGGGATCGGCGCAGAAGGTGGTCGAGTTCACGCGCAACCGCATATCGCTCGAGGCGCAGGCCTCGCACAAGGCGCTGCGCACCGTGCAGCGCAACGGCCGCGACGTCAAGATCGGCATCATCACGGTGCCGAGCTTCTATCAGGACTACGACGCCAGCCGTGCCGGCGCGAAGGATTTTCGCAGCACCACGCGCGACGTTCAGCGTCTCATCGGCGAGCTGCGCAAGGAAGGGGCCGAGGCGCTCATCATGGACCTGCGCGGCAACGGCGGAGGCTACCTCCCCGAGGCCGAGTCGCTCACGGGGCTGTTCATCGACCGCGGCCCGGTGGTTCAGCTGCGCGACACCACCGGGCGCATCGAAGTCGACGACGATCCGGATCCGGCGATCTTCTACAGCGGGCCGCTGATCGTGCTGGTCGACCGATTCAGCGCATCGGCTTCCGAGATCTTTGCCGGCGCCATCCAGGATTACGGCCGCGGACTCATCGTCGGCCAGCAAACCTACGGCAAGGGTACCGTGCAGAACGCGCATCCCCTGAACTACACCATCTTCGGTCGCAAGCCCGAGCTCGGACAGCTCAACGTCACGATCGGCAAGTACTACCGGATCACCGGGGAGAGCACGCAGGATCGGGGCGTCACGCCCGATATCACCATCCCCTCGCTCATCGATGCGAGCGAGGTGGGCGAGAGCACGCGCGATCGCGCGCTGCCGTGGGATCACATCGAGCCGGCCGCCTTCAAGGCCGAGGGCGATCTCAAGCCGGTCGCCGCCATGCTGGAGAAGCTGCACGAGCAGCGCACCGCGGGCAGCCCCGACTTCCGCTACCTGAGCGAGGACATTGCCGCGCTCGACACGATCCGCAGCCAGAAGACGGTGTCGCTCAATCTGAAGACTCGCGAGGCCGAGCGCAAGCGTATGGATGCGGAGCGGCTCGACCGGGAGAACGCGCTGCGCATCGCACACGGCGAGCCGCCGTACAAGTCGCTCGATGAGATCAAGGACGATGCCGCGGCGGGTATCATCCTCGACGAGACCACCCAGATCGCGGCCGATTTCGCGGTGACCTCGGCGCACAAGGAGGGTCCGACGCAGGCCCGGCGCACGGAGGTGGGCAGCGAGCTGCACTAGTGCAGCGAGCTGCACTAGCCTGGAACCCCACCACGGGTAGTGGGCTAACGCCGCCCACTTGAGCAAGGCTCATTTCGGTCGGAACCGCGCTGCTCGGCGCTCGCTGACATTATCCGTTCTGTAGATATACTCGTATATTCCACAGAGTTATCAGATCTTCTGATCCAGGCGGGCGTGATCACGGTGGCTTATTCCTGTGCAGAGGGTGGCCTATTTTCCGCGTTTCACGCGAGTTTTTTCCTCCAAATCCTTGATTCCGCTTGCCACGGTAGTCCTGATGTGACATAGTGGAACTATGTCTAGTAGGTCTCGTATAGAGATAACAGACAGTAACATCAGGCAGGTCTTTCTCGAACCGGCCAACCCCACCCACCGCCAATACGAAGCCCTCCGCGCCTACTTCGTCGAAGGAGTCCCCTCGGCTGAGGCCGCGGCGCGCTTTGGCTATACCCCGGGAAGTTTCCGAGTGCTGTGCCACTGGTTTCGGCAGGACCCGCATCGCTCGTTCTTCCTGCCGGTACTCAAGGGGCCGCACGCTTCCGCCAAACGCAATAGCACCGGGGAGAAGATCATCGAGCTACGTAAGCAGAACCTCTCGATCTACGATATCAGCCGAGCGTTGCAGGAAGAAGATCGCCGGTTGAGTCCGGCGGCGGTGGCGAAGCTGCTCAAGGAGGCGGGCTTCGCCAAGCTCCCGCGTCGCGCCGACGAGGAGCGCCCCGAGACGCTTAAGCCCGAAGCGGCTGCCGCGGCCGACGTCCGGCAACTGGATTTGTCCCCACGACACTTTCGCACCCAGTTCGGCGGACTCTTCTTGTTCGTACCGTATCTGGTGCAGATTCCCTTGGAGCGGATGCTTCAGCAGACAGGCTTCCCCGGCACGCAGCAGTTACCGGCGGCGCAGGCCATGCGTTCTCTGTTGGCCTTGAAGCTCTTCGGCAACGCGCGACACAGTCACGTCATGAGTTCGGTCTTCGATGAGGGGCTGGCGTTGTTTGCCGGACTCAACGTAACACCCAAGCGCAGCTTTCTGACCGAGTACAGCTGCCGGATTCCGCCGGCGGCTTATCCCAAGCTCATGCACCGCTGGTTTGATGCCCTGCAAACCTTGGGGTTCCAACACGGGGTCTCCTTTGACGTGGACTTCCACACCATTCCCTTTCACGGCGAGGATGCGCTGCTGCAGAAGCACTATGTTTCCAAGCGCAGTCGCCGCCAGAAGGGCGTGCTCGCCTTCCTCGCGCAGGATGCCGACAAGCGCGTATTCTGCTACGCCAACGCGGCCCTACGCAAAGAGGGTCAGAACGATGAGATCCTGCGCTTTATCGAGTACTGGAAGCAGCGCACGGGGCATTTACCCGAAGAGCTGGTCTTCGACTCCAAGCTCACCACCTATGGCAACCTCAGTCGGCTCAATGCGCTCGGCATCCAGTTCATCACGTTGCGGCGGCGGGATCGCACAATGCTCCAGGAGATCCATCAGCAACCGCGTTCGGCCTGGCGGCGCATCGAGCTCGAGAGTATTGCGCGTGCGTATCGGACGCCACGGATTTTGGATCAAACGATCACGCTGCGCGACTATGACGGACCCATTCGTCAGATTGTGGTCACCGATCTCGGCCACGAGGAGCCGACCTTCGTGCTGACCAACCAGCTGCGGCGTTCCGCCGTTCATCTGGTCGGCCGGTACGCGCAACGCATGCTCATCGAGAACGGGATTGCCGACGGAGTGGATTTCTTCCACATGGACGCGCTCTCCTCGGCGGTGGCGATGAAGGTCAGTTGCGATCTGCAGCTCACCCTCATGGCCAGCAGTCTGTATCGGCTCCTCGGTGAGCGCATCGGCAACGGCTACGCGACCGCCAAGTCCCAGCACATCTTCCGCGACTTCATCAATGCCGCGGCCCACGTGATGATCACCGAGCGCGAGATGACGGTGCGTTTCCAGAAGCGCGCCCACAACCCCTTGCTCATGGCTGCCGGCTTTGACAAGACTGATCTGCCGGTGCCGTGGCTGGGAAGAAAGCGGTTACAGCTGGTGTTCGGATAGTGCCTGGGCTCGCAGGTGCCGCTCAGCGCAGCACGGGTAGCGATTCCGGCTTAATGAGCAGCTCGATGCTACGGGCCACACCGGGCGTTCTGCGGATCAGGCCGAGACGTTCCAAGGTGAGCACCATTTGATGCACGGTGGGCGGAGTGACTTTGAAGTACCGTTGGATGTCCGCTTCGGCCGGTGGCCGACCCAGCACCCGCGTATAGGCGTAGATGAATGCCAGGTACTGTCCTTGTTTTTCGGTAAACAACGGGGATTGCACAACAACTGACATGAGAGCCACACTGCCGCTCAGTGTCTCCCAACGGATCCATCGTGTCCACGAGGTGGCTTATGGCGCGTGCTGCGCGCAATCGCTCTAAAACTACCGCGCAAAAGCGTCGACGGACTCCGCCCGCACCCAAGCGCGGAGCTTCCACCCCTTGGCCGACCATCGAGGAATTTCTCGACTCCGAAGAGGGCGACATTACCCTTGGCGCCATCAACGACGCCTCGCTGGGCTACACGGCCGTCGCAAGTGATGGGCACGACATGCTGGTGGCGCTCGTGCGCAAGCGCGGCGAAACGCTACATCAACTACTCGATCGACTCGAGCGCGCGCTGGGCCCAGCTCTCGAGGACGGGATCCATGTCGACGAGATTAATGAGCCCTGACCTCGCCAAGCTCAAAGCCGCCACAGCGCACAGCGTCGGCGCTTCGCCATCGGCCGGGACTACCGTGGTGTCTACGGTTCAGTTAACGCGCCCCGGGGGCCCCGGCCACCCCGTCGGCGTTAGCCGCGCTAGGCCCCGTGGTAATCGAGGCTAGTACTGGTCAATTGGAAAAAGTCGCCTGCGGCGCTTTTTCGGAGTCACTGCGTCGCCCGGCCGCGAAAGGCGTGACTTTCGCACCCTGCGTCGGGCGGCTCAGCGCAGCAGCAGGTTATAGAGATCCCAGAAGTCCTCCGCGAGCACGTTCCAGCCGCCCGTGGCGGCGGCGCCCGCGGCCGCGAGCGAGTCCGCGGTCGGCACCGTGTCGGCGAGGTTTCGGTACTCGCTGATCGAGCGCAGCCGCTCGAGCCTGGTCTTGACGCCGGCGGTGATCTGCCGCTGATTGCCGATCGCCGCCTGCGCCTTCTGCACGCGCTGCATGTAGTCCTCGCATTCGGCGCGGGATCCGAAGCTCATCTCGTGCACGCGGCGCGCGACCGCCTCCTTGGTGCGCGCCGCCAGGCTGAATGCATCGACATGCTCGCACAGCGCCTCGGCGTAGCTGATGATGGCGAGATTGATGTTGCGCCGCGCACCGAGGGAGATGCCGGGAAACTCGGCCAGGGCCTCGTTGCTGATGGCGCTTCTCTCCGCGTGCAGGTCGCCCACCGCCGC
Source organism: Steroidobacteraceae bacterium (assembly GCA_035504115.1). Lineage (GTDB taxonomy): Bacteria > Pseudomonadota > Gammaproteobacteria > Steroidobacterales > Steroidobacteraceae > Bog-1198. The sequence continues at coordinate 56,405 of DATJSL010000042.1, forward strand.
GTCGGCCACCAGCACGCCCTGGCGCAGCGCCTCGAGGGAGCGCTGCTGGCGCCGGCGCCGGAAGTAGTGCCAGAACGCGGTGAGCCGCAGCAGCTCGCTTTGCGCATTCGCAAGCCGCTCGCGCTTCAGATCGGCGTCCTCGGCCGCCGCCTGCAGGCGCCGGTCGACGTCAGCCAGGCGCTCGTCCTTGGCCGCCTGGCATTCCGCCGCGTGCCTGGCGGTCTCGCGCGTCTCTTGCTGGCGGGTCAAGTCCTTCGCGAATTGCGACAGCTGCTGGTGGCAGGTCTTCCACAGCCCGCGCAGCTGGAAGAACACGAGCGCACCGAAGCCCGTGGCGGGATCGGCGAGCAGGTCGCCGAGCGCGTCGAGCTGCTCCTGGACTCGGATGGTGGCGCCTTCCTGCTGCTTCAGGCGGTCGCGCAGCAGGTGAAACTCGTCCTTGAGATCGGCGTAGGCTTTCTTCAGGCCCGCGCGGTTCTGGAAGAGCTGCATGAGGCGCTCTTCGTCTGCGCTCACGCCGCCCCCCTCCGACCCTCCCTTGAGAAAACTGAGCTTATCGATCAATGTCCCGCCTCGAGCCGCACGATCAGTCGCGGGACACCAAAGGGCTTCTACCCACTAGAAGTGATGGCCTCGCTCGGCGCAATATTCCAGCCACTTGTTTAACATCATGTTTCGGCCCCAGCGCTGATCCAGTTCACGCTTGAGTCCGGACTCGAGCTGCGCGAGCTCCGGATGCCTCTTGAAGCCGCAGAAGCTGCGAACTTCCGCCAGCCGCGCATCGTGATAGACGCACACTTCCAGATCCGGATCGCGGATGGGCCCGCCCTCGGTCTCGAATTCGTATGTGAGCCGGAACACACTCGTGTAGCGGCACCGCTCGAGCGGGATGAGATGGAGGTCACAATCCGAAGCGACGCTCGAGACCGAGCGCGAGGCGATCGATCGCAAGTCGCGCACCAGCCAGCCCAGGCGCACGAAGTTGCTCTCGTACAGCGTCATCAGGCTGACGAAGCTTCCGGGCCGTGCCCGCCACGAGGTCCTGCACCATTGATCCGCGATCATGGCCCGACTATACCATGCAGCCGCCGCTTGTCAGGGCCGCAATCGCCGTTCGATGCCGGTGCGGTCGAGGATCCGGCTCGAGATCTCCTCGATCGACACTTCGGTCGTGTCGATGAACGGGATGCCGTGGCGCTCGTACAGGGATTCCGCCGCGCGCACCTCGAAGGCGACTTGACGCGGCGAGGAGTAGCGGCTGTCGGGGCGCCGCTCGTTGCGGATCTGCTGCAGCCGATCGGCCTTGATGGTGAGGCCGAACAGCTTGCGCGCGTGCAGGTCGAGCCCGCGCGGCAGCTTGCGCGACTCCAGATCATCCTCGGTGAGCGGATAGTTGGCCGCAAAGATACCGTACTGCATCGCGAGGTACAGGCAGGTCGGCGTCTTGCCGGAGCGCGAGACCCCGATCAGGATCACGTCGGCGCGCTCATAATCGCGCAGCACGGAACCGTCGTCGTTCGCGAGCGCGAAATTGGTCGCGTCGATGCGCATTGCGTAGGAATGCGTGTCGGCGTTGCGGTGGGTCCTGCTCATGGCGTGGGAGGACTGCGTCTTGAGCTCGTTCTCGAGCGGGGCCAGGAAGGCATCGAAGAAATCGAGGAAAAACCCCGTACTGCCGCGGACCACGTTGCGCACGTCTTCCTGCACCAAGGTGCTGAACACGATCGGCCGCACGCCCTCGTGCTTGCCGACCAGATCGATCTTGCGTACCGCCTCTATCGCCTTGTCAACGGTGGAGATAAATGGCACAGTCACCTGCCGAAATTCTATTCCGTCGAACTGTGTCATGAGGCTATGGCCCATCGTCTCAGCGGTGATGCCCGTCTGGTCCGATACAAAAAACACTGTTCGTTTGCTCACGGTGATTCCATGTGTGGGCGGAGCTCCGCTCCGAAAGTGTTTCACTTATTCCACGGCCGGACAAGCAGCGAGTTCAAGAACCGATGAATCCGTACATCATTCCGTTTGAGAAGTTGAAGAGCAAGGACATCGAGCTGGTCGGCGGCAAGAACGCATCGCTCGGCGAGATGATTTCGCGGCTTTCCGGTCTCGGGGTGTCGGTTCCCGGGGGATTTGCCACGACCGCGCACGCGTACCGCGACTTTCTCGCCCAGGGCGGCCTGGGAAAGCGCATCGCGGAGGCGCTCGCCCCGCTCGACGTCGACGACGTGGAAAGGCTGGCCGCGGTCGGCGCGCAGATCCGCGGCTGGATGCTCGCCACGCCCTTCTCGGCGCGATTTCAGGCCGAGGCCCTCGAGGCCTGGCACAAGATGGGCAGCGGCGATGAGTTCGCGGTCGCGGTGCGCTCCTCCGCCACTGCCGAGGACCTGCCCGAGGCTTCTTTCGCAGGGCAGCAGGAGACCTTCCTGAACGTGCGCGGCGAGCAGCATCTGCTCAGCTGCATGCACGAGGTGTACGCCTCGCTGTTCAACGACCGCGCCATCGCCTATCGGGTGCACAACCATTTCGACCACCACGCCGTGGCGCTCTCGGTGGGCGTGCAGCACATGGTACGCAGCGATCTGGGAGCGGCGGGGGTGATGTTCACGCTGGACACCGACTCGGGCTTTCGCGAGGTGGTGTTCATCACCTCGTCCTACGGACTCGGCGAGACGGTGGTTCAGGGAGCCGTCAATCCGGACGAGTTCTACGTCTACAAGCCGGCGCTGCGCGCGGGGCGGCGCGCCATCCTGCGCAAGAACCTCGGCCAGAAGGCCCTCAAGATGATCTACGCAGCGCCGGACACGCAGGAGCGCGTGCGCACCGTCGAGGTGCCGAGCGAGGAGCGCCAGCGGTTCTCGATCGACGAGGCGGACGTGATCGAGCTGGCGAAGCAGGCGCTCATCATCGAGCAGCACTACGGCACGCCCATGGACATCGAGTGGGGCAAGGACGGCGCGAACGGCAGGATCTACATACTGCAGGCGCGGCCCGAGACGGTGCAGAGCCGGGCCGGCCGCACCATCCAGCGCTTCACCCTCAGGGCGCGCTCCACGCTCCTGGTCAGCGGCCGCAGCATCGGACAGAAAATCGGCGCCGGCCATGCGCGCGTGGTCCGCGACGCAAAGGAGATGTCGCGCGTGCGCGCCGGCGACGTGCTGGTCGCCGACATGACCGATCCCGACTGGGAGCCGGTCATGAAGCGCGCCGCAGCCATCGTCACCAACCGCGGCGGACGCACCTGCCACGCGGCGATCATCGCGCGCGAGCTCGGCATCCCCGCCGTGGTGGGCTGCGTGAACGCAACCCAGGTGATTCGCGAGAACCAGGCCGTGACGGTATCGTGCGCCGAGGGCGATACCGGCCACGTCTATGACGGGATGCTGGAATACGATCAGCGCAACATCGAGCTCGACTCGCTGCCGCCGATTCCGGTGAAGATCGCCATGAACGTCGGCAATCCCGACCGCGCCTTCGAGTTCGCCGGATTGCCCAACAGCGGCGTGGGGCTCGCACGCCTCGAATTCATCATCAATCGCATGATCGGCGTGCATCCGCGCGCGCTTCTCGAGTTCGACAGGCAGGGGCCGGAACTGAAGGAGTCCATCTCCCAGCAGATCGCCGGCTATGCGGATCCGGTGAGCTTCTATGTCGACAAGCTGGCCGAGGGCATCGCTCAGATCGCCGCAGCCTTCGCCCCCGAGCCTGTGATCGTGCGCCTCTCGGACTTCAAATCGAACGAATACGCGAACCTGATCGGCGGCAAGGCCTACGAGCCGCACGAGGAGAATCCGATGCTCGGGTTCCGCGGCGCGTCGCGCTACATCGACAAGGCATTCAGGCCGTGCTTCGAGCTCGAGTGCCGCGCCCTGAAGCGCGTGCGCGAGGAGATGGGGCTCGTCAACGTTCAGATCATGGTGCCCTTCGTGCGCACGATCGCCGAGGCCAGGACCGTCACGCAGCTGCTCGCCGACAATGGGCTGAAGCGCGGCGAGAACGGGTTGAAGCACGTCATGATGTGCGAGCTTCCGACCAATGCCGTGCTGGCGGAGCGCTATCTCGAGTACTTCGACGGCATGTCCATCGGGTCGAACGACATGACTCAGCTTGCGCTCGGCCTCGACCGCGATTCGGGCGTGGTGGCCAAGCTGTTCGACGAGCGCGACGATGCGGTGAAGGCTTTCATGGCGATGGCCATCAAGGCGTGCCGCGCCCAGGGCAAGTACGTGGGCATCTGCGGACAGGGCCCCTCCGACCATCCCGAGCTCGCCCGCTGGCTGGTCGAGCAGGGTATCGACAGCCTCTCGCTCAATCCCGACACGGTGGTCGAGACCTGGATGTTCCTCGCGGCGGAGGCGGCCAGCCGCCCCTGATCGCGCTCAGGCGGCCGAGCCGGCGAGCGGCCGCAGCAGCCGCTCGCGGTAGAACGCCAGCTCGCGAATCGAGTCGCGCACGTCGTTCAGGGCGAGATGCGTCGAGTTCTTGTGGAACTCCTGGGCGATTTGCGGCGCCCAGCGCTGCGCGAGCTCCTTGAGCGTGCTCACGTCGAGATTGCGGTAATGGAAGAACCGCTCGAGCGCCGGCATCAGACGGGCCAGGAAGCGCCGATCCTGACAGATGCTGTTGCCGCACATCGGCGAGCGGCGCGGCTCGACCCAGCGCTCCAGAAAGGCGAGCGTCTCGCGCTCCGCCGTGGCGGTATCGGTGCGGCTGGCGAGCACCCGCTCTGCCAGGCCCGAGCCGCCGTGCTGCTTGCGGTTCCAGTCGTCCATGGCGGCGAGCACGGCGGGGCTCTGATGCACCGCAATCACGGGTCCCTCGGCGAGCACCGCAAGGTGCTTGTCGGTTACGATCGTGGCGATTTCGAGGATGAGGTCGGTCTCGGGCGAGAGCCCCGTCATCTCGAGATCGATCCATATCAGATTCTCTGGAGATTTCATCATCTCATGGTAGCAGAGGCCGGCGAGTGAACGGCAGGCACGGCAGCGGCATCGTGCTGGCGAGCTATGGACGCGGCGTGCTGGTGCAGGCCGGGGAGACCGCCTTGAGCTGCACACTCAAGGGGCGCAAGCAGCGCGTCGTGTGCGGTGACCGCGTGAGCTGGCTCGCAGGTCCCTCGGGAGCGGCGGTCGAGTCCGTCGAGCCGCGCCGCAACCTGTTCGAGCGCATCGACGCACGCGGCCGCGCCGAGCCGGTCGCCGCCAACATCCACCGCCTGGCCATCGTCGTGTGCAGCGAGCCGGCGCCGGACTGGTTCCTGGTCGATCGCTATTGGGCCGCCGCGCGTCTCAAGGACATCGAGGCCCTGGTGGTCGCGAACAAATCCGACCTCGGCACCGGCGAGCTCGAGGCGGAGCTCGGTACCTATCGCGCGCTCGGCCTTGGCTGTCCGCAGGTGTGCGCCCAGAGCGGGGCGGGCGTGGGCGCCCTGCGCGCGGCGCTCGAAGGCGGCGCCACGTTGTTCGTGGGTCAATCCGGAGTGGGCAAATCCTCGCTCGTGAATGCGCTCGTGCCCGACGCCGCGGCGCAGACAGCCGAGCTCACCCGCGACGTGGAAGGTCGGCACACCACCACCACCGCGCGCCGCTACCGCTTGCACGCAGGCGCCGAGCACGGCGGCGGCGAGTCGGCGGTGATCGACGCTCCGGGCGTGCGTGATTTCGCTCCGCCGGCGAGCCTTGCGCGCGCCGCGGAGCGCGGCTTCACCGAGGTGCACCACCTAGCCGCCGACTGCCGCTTCAGCGACTGCCGCCACCTCGAGGAGCCGGGGTGCGCCGTGCGCAGCGCCGTGCTGTCAGGTCAAGTCAGCGCGCGCCGCTACGAGAGCTATCGCAGGCTCCAGCGGCTGTATCAGAAGCTCAGCCAGGAACCCTAGCGCTCGCTCACGACACGATCGTGCGGCCGGCGAGCGCATGGGCCAGAGTACCCCCGTCGACGTACTCGAGCTCGCCCCCCACCGGCACTCCGTGCGCGATGCGTGATGCCTTCAATCCCCGGCGCAGCGCCAGCTCGGCGAGAAAGTGCGCCGTTGCCTCCCCTTCCACGGTCGGATTGGTGGCGAGTATCACCTCGCGCACTTCGCCCTCGCCCAGCAGACGCTCGAATTCATCGAGACCGAGCTCGGCAGGCCCGACGCCGTCGAGGGGGGACAAGTGGCCCATGAGCACGAAATAGCGGCCCCGATACCCGCCCGATTGCTCGATCGCGACGACGTCGGCCGGCGACTCGACCACGCAGAGCTGCGCGCTGTCGCGCTGCGCGGATGCGCAGATCGTGCACAGCTCGCTCTCCGTGAGCATGCGGCAGCGCTTGCAGTGGCCGACCGAGGAGAGCGCGTCCGCGAGCGACTGCGCGATCGCGCGCCCGCCTTCGCGATCGCGCTCCAGCAGGTAGAAAGCCATGCGCTGGGCGGACTTCGGACCGACGCCGGGCAAACAGCGCAGCGCATCGATCAGGCGGGCGAGCGCGGGCGTGTATTTCATCCGGGCGTGTGCATCGAGGTGCTCAGAAGGGCAGCTTCATTCCCGGCGGCAGATTCATGCCGGACATGAGCCCGGCATACTTTTCCTTGCTGCGCTCCTCGATCTTGCGCGAGGCGTCGTTGATCGCCGCGACCACCAGATCCTCCAGCATTTCCAGATCCTCGCATACCAGCTTGGGCTCGATCGTCACCTTCTTCGCCTCGTGACGGCCGTTGAGCACGACCTTCACCATGCCGGCGCCCGACTCGCCCGTCACCTCGATGCTCGCGAGCTCGGCCTGCGCCTTCTGCATGTTCTCCTGCATCTGCTGAGCCTGACGCATGAGATTCGACAGTCCGCCTTTCATCATAAATCCTCCCGGCGCGCACGCCGCATGACTAACCGGGTTTCACCGAGGCCGTATCCACCTCGGCCCCGAATCGCTCCTGCAATCCCTTCACCGCGGGATCCGCCTGGAATGCGGCCACGGCCCGCAGCGCCTTGTCCTGATCGGCGAGCACACGCTGCCGAGCCGGCGTGGCGAGCGCGCTCTGCGACACCTCGAAGGTGAGCCGGACACTGCGCCCGAGGTAGCGATTCAGTCCCTGCGAAAGCTTCTCCTCGAGGGGCGCCGAGCGCAGGCCGTCGGCCGCCGGATCGAGCCTCAACGCGAGCACGTCACGCTCGAACGAGGCGGGCACGCAATTGAGCGCGAACTGCCGGACCATGCCGCTCAAGCCTGCCGCCTCGACGATGCGCGGCCACCCCGCGGCGTCGATCGCCTGAGCCGGCGCCGCGAAGGCCGCCGGTGCTGCCGCGGTGGGCATCGCCGCCGCGGCGGTGGGCACGGGTGCCGCGGCGGTGGGCACGGGTGCTGCGGCGTTAGGCACGGGTGCCGTGGCGGTGGGCACGGGTGCCGTGGCGGCGGCCTGGGTCGAGGCCCGCGGCGCCGGGCGACTCTCTCGAAGCGGGCCCGCGGCGGCGCCGCCGCTTGCAGCGGCATCCGGGCGAAATGCGAGCATGCGCAGCAGCGTCATCTCGAAGCCGATGCGCGGATCGGGTGCCAGCGGCAGATCGCGCCGTCCGGCGAGCGCGATCTGATAATAAAGCTGCACATCCTCGGCGGCCATTGCGCGGCTCAAACGCTCGAGCACCTGCGCCTCGAACTCCTCGTCCTCGCGTGCGGCCTCGGGCACGATCTGCGCGATGGCGACACGCTGCAGGAGCGCGGCCAGGTCGCCGAGCGCGCGGTCGTAATCCGGCGCGTCGCGATCGAGCGCCGCGACCTCGGCGAGCATGCCCGGCCCGTCCTCGCGCGCCAGCGCCTCGGCAATGCGCGTCACGCGGCTGCCATCGATGGTTCCGAGCATCGCACGCGTGCTCGCCTCGCTCAAGCTGCCCCCGCCGAAGGCGATCAATTGATCGAGCAGACTCAACGCATCGCGCAGGCTCCCCTCGGCGGCGCGCGCAACGAGCGCGAGCGCGGCCGGCTCGTACTCGAGCTGCTCGGCCGCGGCGATGACTCTCAGACGCTCCACGATCAGGCTCGCCGGCAACCGCTTGAGGCTGAATTGCAGACAGCGCGAAAGAACCGTGACCGGCAGCTTCTGCGGATCGGTGGTCGCGAGCAGGAACTTGACGTGCGGCGGCGGCTCCTCGAGCGTCTTCAGCAACGCATTGAAGGAATGATTCGAGAGCATGTGCACCTCGTCGATGAGGTACACCTTGTAGCGACCGCGCGTGGGCGCGTACTGCACGTTGTCGAGCAGCTCGCGCGTGTCGTCCACCTTGGTACGCGATGCCGCGTCGACTTCGATCAGATCGACGAAACGCCCCTCATCGATCTCGCGGCAGGCCGCGCAGACCCCGCAAGGCTCCGCGCTCACGCCGCGCTCGCAGTTGAGCGACTTGGCGAGAATGCGCGCCACGGTGGTCTTGCCCACCCCGCGCGTCCCGGTGAACAGGAACGCATGATGGATCTTGCCGCTGTTCAGCGAGTTGGTGAGCGCCCGCAGCACGTGCTCCTGTCCGACCATCTCGGAGAAGCGCTTCGGCCGCCATTTGCGCGCCAGTACGATATAGCCCATATGCTCAGTTTAACGGATGTCCGGGGAGGCGGCCCGCGCTGGCAGGACTTCGGCGCCCGACATGATGCCGCTACCGCTGCTCCCTTCCGGGCCTGACGGGGTTCGGGGCCAGTCGCCGCGAAGATGCCAACGCGAGCCGCCATGGACTCGGGAATACTCGTTTGGCGGAGAGGGAGGGATTCGAACCCTCGAACACCTTTTGGGGTGTTACTCACTTTCCAGGCGAGCGCCTTCGACCACTCGGCCACCTCTCCGCCGGGAGGCCGCAAGGGTACCGGACCCCGGCGAGGCGGGCAAATGCAACGGCACCGCGTCCGCGCCGCCCACCCCACCGTCAGCCGCTGCGGATCGGCTTGTAGGGGGGAGGCGGCTTGTAGCGAGGCGGCGCGTCCAGGCAGGGATCGCGAGGCCCCGGCGGGGGCGGAGCGATGTCCGCCGCCGGTATCACCAGGGCGCCGCGCGTGTTCGGCGTGTCGAGCCCGGGCGGGACCTTCAGCGGTGCTCTCTGCACGGCGCGCTGATACTCCTGCCGCTTGTGACAATTCGGCTCGAATCCGTGCAGCAAGCGCGTGCAACCGCCGAGCGCGAGCGCCGCGGCGATCATCGGGAGCACTGCCAGCCGCGTCGAGCGAACCCCATGCAGCCTCACGCCGCCTGATCCTCGAGCCTGACGCCCGCGGAGCGCATCGCACGCAGCACCGTCTCGTGGTGCACCGGCGACAGCTCGACCAGAGGCAGGCGGATCGTGCTCCCTGAAAGCCCCATCCTCGCCAGCGCCCACTTGACCGGAATCGGATTCGCCTCGACGAACAGATCCTTGTGCAGGGGCTGCAGATCGGCGTCGATGGCGCGCGCGCCGGCCAGGTCGCCGCGCAGCGCGGTCGTGCACGCCTCGCGCACGCGCCGGGGCGCAACGTTCGCCGACACGGAGATGACGCCGTGCGCGCCGGCGCCGATCCACTCGATCGCGGTCGCATCATCGCCGGACAGAATCGAAAAATCGGCTGGACATGCCTCCTTGAGGTCGCGTATGCGGCTCGCGCTGGCGCTCGCATCCTTCAGCGCCCGGATGCGCGGGTGGCGGGACAGGCGCGCGACGGTGGCCGGCAGCATGTCCACCGCCGTTCGGTTGGGCACGTTGTACATCACGATCGGCACCGCGGAGGCATCGGCCGCCGCCATGAAATGGCGGAACAGACCTTCCTGGGGCGGTTTGTTATAGTATGGCGTGACCAGCATGACGCCGTCGACCCCGAGCCGGGACAGCGCGCGAGTCCGCGCCACGGTGCTCGATGTAGAATTGGTGCCGGCGCCCACGACGACCTTCACCTTGCCGCTCAAGCGGGTCACGGCCCTGCGGGTGAGCTCCTCGATCTCCTCGACCGAGAGCGCAGGCGACTCGCCGGTGGTGCCTGCGATGACGATGCCGTCGGTTCCCTCGCGCAGGTGAAAGTCGAGCAGCCGGTCCCACGAGATCAGGTCCAGACTTCCATCGGCGCTCATCGGCGTGACGATGGCGACCAGGCTTCCACGCATTGAGGCTCCTTGCGGCAAATAACCGCTACCATAATTGATAATTCGCGCACATGCACGCGGCAGGCGGTCATCCGGTAGAATTTGCATCGATGAAACAACATATCGTGATTAGCGCGGTCGGAGGCGACCGCGTCGGCATGGTGCACGAGCTGTCCAAGGCGATCGCCGACTGCGGCGGGAGCATCAGCGAGAGCCGCATGACCACGCTTGGCAACGAGTTCGCGATGCTGCTGCTGGTGAACGGCAACTGGCATACCCTCGCCAAGCTCGAGGGCGAGTTCAAGAAGCTGGCCGATGCCACGGGCATGGACATCCAGCTGCGACGCACCGAGGAGCGCGCCGCACGCAACGACATGCTGCCCTACTCGATCGACGTCGTTTGCCTCGACCAGACCGGTATCGTGGCGGGGCTTTCGGGCTTCTTCTCCCAGCGCGGCGTGGATATCGCCGAGCTGTCCACGCGCTCCTATGCGGCGGCGCACACCGGCGCCCCGATGTTCTCCGTGCAGATGATCGTCAACGTCCCGAGCCGGCTGCATATCGGCGTGCTGCGCGAGGAGTTCATGGACTTCTGCGACCATCTGAACCTGGACGCGATATTCGAGCCGGTCAAGAACTGAGCACACCAGTCGAGAGAAGCCCATGAGCAAGATCGAAGTCGGCAAGAGGGCGCCCGCATTCACCCTGGACGGCAGCGGCGGGCGCTGGTCGCTCGAGGACGCTGCGGGCGCGAACCTCATCCTGTATTTCTATCCGCGCGACAACACGCCGGGATGCACCCAGGAGGGTGAGAGCTTCACGGCCGTCCGGCCGCAGCTCAAGAGGCTGAATACCCTGATCGTCGGCGTCTCCCCCGACACCGTCGCCTCGCACGAGAAGTTCAAGAAAAAGATGGGCTTCACCTTCGAGCTGCTGAGCGACCCCGATCGGGCGGTCTGCAAGCTCTACGACGTGATCCGCGAGAAGAGCATGTACGGCAAGAAATACATGGGCGTGGAGCGCAGCACGTTTCTCATCGACGCAAAGGGCGTGCTGCGCGGAGAGTGGCGCAAGGTGAAGGTGAGCGGCCATGCCGAGGCTGTCCTGGCGGCGGTGAAGGCGCTGTGACGGGCGCACTGCGGCCGGTGCCGCTCCCCGCCCCTCCCCCCAGGGCGCGGCAGTCCCGCCAGCAGCGGCGCATATTCGTGCTCGACACGAACGTGCTGATGCACGACCCCACCGCGATTTTCCGCTTCGAGGAGCACGACATCTACATTCCGATGACCGTGCTCGAGGAGCTCGACGCGGGCAAGAAGGGACTGTCGGAGTCGGCGCGCAACGTTCGTCAGGTGAGCCGTTTTCTCGACGAGCTGATGCGCGACGCGAGCAAGAAGCAGATCGACCGGGGGCTCGCGCTGCCGACCGCCGTGCCCATCAATCACGGCAAGCGCCCCCCCGCCGGCAGACTGTTCTTTCAGACCCAGCTGCTCGAATCCGTCCTGCCCGAAGGTCTGCCCGGCGGCGGCGCCGACAACGCGATTCTCGCCGACACGCTGGCGCTGCAAAGGAAGTACTCCCCGGCCCGGGTGACGCTCGTATCGAAGGACATCAACCTGCGCATCAAAGCGGCCATCGTCGGGGTGCAGGCCGAGGACTATTCGAGCGACAAGACCATAGAGGATGCCGATCTGCTCTCGAGCGGCGTGCAGCGGCTGCCGCCGAATTTCTGGGAAAAGCACGGCAAGGGCATGGAGTCCTGGCAGCAGCAGAGCCGCACTTTCTACCGCGTCCGAGGGCCCCTGGTGCGCGAGTGGCAGGCCAATCAGTTCGTCTATGATCCGGGCGAGAACGGCGTCGAGGCCGTCGTGCGGCGCATCGAGGGCGACTCCGCGGTGCTCGAGCTCACCGTGGATTATCGCAGCGAGCGCAACAACGTGTGGGGGGTGAGCTCGCGCAACCGCGAGCAGAACTTCGCGCTCAATCTATTGATGGATCCGGAGATCGATTTCGTGACGGTGCTGGGTCCGGCGGGCACCGGCAAGACGCTGCTGAGCCTCGCCGCCGGCCTCGCGCAAACCCTCGATCACAACCGCTACAGCGAGATCATCATGACGCGCGTCACCATCCCGCTGGGCGAGGACATCGGCTTTCTGCCGGGGACCGAGGAGGAGAAAATGGAGCCCTGGATGGGCGCTCTGATGGACAATCTCGAGGTCTTGACCCAGAGCCAATCGGGCGGCGCTTGGGGCCGCGGCGCGACCACCGACCTGCTGCGCCACCGGATCAAGATCCGATCCTTGAATTTCATGCGCGGGCGCACGTTCTTGAACCGCTTCATCATCATCGACGAGGCGCAGAATCTGACGCCCAAGCAGATGAAGGCGCTGGTCACCCGCGCGGGCCCGGGCACCAAGATGGTCTGTCTCGGCAACATCGCACAGATCGATACGCCGTATCTGACGGAAACCACGACCGGCCTGACTTATGTCGTGAACCGCTTCCACGGCTGGACCTATTCGGGGCATATCACCCTGGTGCGCGGCGAGCGGTCGCGTCTGGCAGACTATGCGTCCGAGGTCCTCTGAGGAGCCCCCGGCCGGCTCCCCGCTCAGGGCAGCCCGAACAGGAGAACTTTGGCCTGCCATCGGCACTCCAAGGCTGTTTGTAGGAGTCTGAATGAAGCTGTTGAGATCCCTGGCCGCATTTCTCGCCGTTGCCGCCTTCGCGGCAGGGGTTTGCGCCAGTGTGAGCTGGGCCGCCGACCCCGCCGCCCCGCAGCAAGAGCAGGACCTGCCCGATCTCGGCAGCCCCGCCACCGCCGCCGTATCGCTCGAGGAGGAGTATCAGGTCGGCCTGGCGTGGGCGCGGCAGATGCGCGCTCAGGGCCTCGTGCTCGAAGACCCGGAGGTGAGCGACTACATTCAGCAGATCGGCCACAGCCTCTCCAGCCATGCCGAGGAGGGTCAGCACCAGTTCAACTATGCCGTATTGCGCGACCCGGTCATCAACGCGTTCGCGATGCCGGGCGGCTTCATCATGATCAACAGCGGGCTGTTCCTGGCAACCAGCAACGAGAACGAGCTCGCCGGCGTGCTGGCGCACGAAACCGCCCACGTCACCCAGCGCCATCTGGTGCGCGGCATGATCGACCAGACGCACACGGGCCTGCTCGCCACCGCCGCGATGCTCGCCGCCATCGTGCTCGGCGCCACCGCCGGACGCGGCGACCCGGGCGCGATGGAGGGGGCGATCCTCGGCGCGCAGAGCGCGGCGATCCAGCACCAGATCAATTACACCCGCACGCAGGAATTCGAGGCCGACCGCATCGGCATCGGGACCATGGCGGCCGCCGGCTACGACCCGCTCGGCATGGCGACCATGTTCAGCGCGCTCAACCGCAATTCACCGAGCCCCGACCGGGTCGCGGCCGTGGCATTTCTGATGGATCACCCGCTCAACGACGAGCGCATCGCCGAGGCGCGCAACCGCGCGCAGCAGATGGGACGCATCCACCACGATGATTCTCTCGGCTATCTGCTGACGCGCGAGCGGCTGCGGGCCCTGGTTCTGAATCCCGACAGCGTGCGCGACTATTACGCGGAGCTCGCCAAGAACAGCGGCGGGCTGGACATGGAGCAGCGCTACGGCAGCGACATCGCGGACATCTACGCGCGCAAGCCCGCGCTCGCCATTCCCGACCTGCAAGCTCTGCTGCACGACTATCCGCGGGTGACGCAATTCTACGGCGCGCTCGGGCAGGCGTACCTCGCCAACGGCCAGGTCAAGGAATCACAGGCGGTGCTCGAGAAGGGTCTCGCCCTGTTCCCGCGCAATACGCCGGTGACCATCCGGCTCGCCGAGACGCTCATGCGTGCCGGCGAGAACAAGCGCGCACAGCTCATTCTCGATGATCTGTTCAACCAGGTGGAGCCGACCCCGAATCAGGCAAAGCTGATCGCGAAGGCCGCGAACGATGCCGGCAACGTCGCCGATTCGTACTATTACATGGCGGATTACTACCTCATGAACGGCGATCTGCTGATGGCTTCGAATCAGCTCACGCTTGCCCTGGGCGTGCCGAACCTCAACGCCATCCAGCGCGCACGCATCAGCGCGATGCTCGATGAAGTGCGTGCAGCGCTGCCCAAAAATCGCAAGAATACCGTTGCCGACGACAACGACGGGCGCCGCTGACCGAGAATTCGAGCGCAGCGCTCCGGCCGCGGGCGCCATCTTCAAACGGGAGAGTCACGAAAAATGAGCAAGGTAGATTTGGCGCGCTGGCTGCTTGCCGGCGCCGGCGCGGCTGCATTGAGCGCTTGCGTGACCCTCCCCCCCAACCATCAGCGCTCCCCGCAAGATCCATGGGAATCGTGGAACCGGGGGGTGTACCGGATCAATAACAAGCTGGATCGCGCCGTGGCGTTGCCGGTCACCCGGGCCTACGTGCGCCACGTGCCCTCCCCCATCCGCACCGGCATCAGCAATTTCTTTGCCAACGTGGACACCCCCGTCGTGATGATCAACGATGCACTGCAAGGAAAATTCAAGGCTGCCGGCAACGACCTGGGCCGATTCCTGATGAACAGCGTGGTCGGCGTGGGGGGTCTGCTCGACCCGGCGAGCTCCGCGGGACTGGTGCGCAATTACGAGGATTTCGGACTGACGCTCGGCCACTGGGGCGCGCCTCCCGGGCCCTTCCTCGAGCTGCCGATACTCGGCCCCTCGGATCTGCGCGACGGCCCCTCCAAGCTGGTCGACACCTACTTCAAGCCGATCACCTACATCCCCAACGACTGGGTCAAATACGGCCTGTATCTGCCTTATGCCCTCGACACCCGCGCCTCGCTTCTGCCGCTCCAATCGACCATCGATCAGGCCTTCGACCCCTACGCGTTGATCCGGGACGCCTTCCTGTCGCGGCGCGCCTACCTCGTCTCCGATGGGAAGGTGCAGCCCGATCAAGGTCTCGTGGATCCCGATGCGGACGCCGCCGACCAGAGCCCCGCAGCGGCGGGCTCCTCCATCGCCGCGCCTGCGACCAAGCCCTCGCCCAAGCCCGCTCAGCCCGCGCCGGCACCGACCACGCCCCCGCCCCAGTAGCGGGACCCTCGACCGCCGCGCCCGCCCGGCAGCACCCTCGAGCGGTGCCGGGGCCCGGGCGCGCCCGAGTCAGCCGCCCGCCTCGAGCCCCGCGAATCGATTCTCGGAGATCAAGGCGTCGACATCGCTCAGGCGCGCCAGCTGATGCAGCTGTGCCGGAATGTTCTCGTAGCGCAGCGGCCGCCCCGCCTCGAGCGCAACGCTCAGCCACTCGATCAGCAGCGCGAGCCCCGAGCTGTCGCTCTGCGTGACGGCGGCGAGGTCGATGACGGCGGCCCGACCTTGCTCGATGGCCGCGCTGCCCGGCGCGAGCAGCATCGCCACGGTCGAAAATCCGAGCAAGCCGCGCACCACCGAGCGCCCGCCCTCGACCGGCTCGAAACGGGGCTCATCGGAGTTGCGGCCGCTCAATGACCGCCCCCGGGAGCGGGCTTGATCTCCCCCCTCTCGAGGCGCGCGATGACATCATCCAGCCCCTTCTGCTCGATTTCCGCCGCGAAATCGGTCTTGAAGCTCTTCACGTAGGAGATCCCCTCGATCACGACGTCCCACGCTTTCCAGCCCTCGGGAGTCTTGTGCAGGCTGAAATTGACCGGCACCACCTCGCCGTCGGATTTCCTGACCTCGGTGCGCACCGTCGCCTGCGTATCGCCCGGATCGCCTCGATAAGGCAGCACGGTGAAATTGCCGGCGGTGAAATTGAGCAGCGCGTTGCCATAGTTTCGCAGCAGGGAATGATAGAAGGCATCCACGAAGCGCTTGCGCTGATCGGGAGTCGCACTGCGCCAGGTCTGTCCGAGCACGAGGCGGGCGGCGTAGTCGATGTCGAACTTCGGCAGCAGCACGTTGGCCACCAGCGCCTCGAGCTTGGCCGGGTCCTTGGCGTACATCGCACGATTGGCGTCGAGCTCGGTGAGCATGCGCTTCGCGGAATCCTCCACCAGCTCCTGCGGGCCGAGCGTGCTCGAGGCAGGCTGCGGGGGGGCCTGCCCGGGCGCGGCAGGCGCGGACTGGGCGGGCGGCTGCGCCAGGGCGGGCACGGCGCCGGCGGCCGGGAGCATCATTGCGGCGGCGAGCGCCATGCGGGTGAGCGATTCGTGCAGCGTCATTTGGGCTTCTCCGGGCCGCTCGGGGCGGTGCTCTTCGGCGCGGGGGAGGCGGAGTCCGAGGACCCCGAGGAGCCGGAAGACCCGCTCTTGCCGAAGTTCGCCACCAGCTGGCCGATCAGGTTCTCGAGAACGATCGCAGATTGGGTGAAGTCTATTTCACTGTTGTTCTTCAGGTAAGTGTCCGCGCCGCCCGCCGTCAAGCCGATGAATTTGCCGCCGAGCAACCCC
Organism: Steroidobacteraceae bacterium; assembly: GCA_035504115.1. GTDB lineage: Bacteria > Pseudomonadota > Gammaproteobacteria > Steroidobacterales > Steroidobacteraceae > Bog-1198. The sequence goes on from DATJSL010000042.1 coordinate 72,908, forward strand.
TGGGTGTAGATGCTCGCATCGGTGTCGGTCGGGATCTGGTCGTACTTCGCGTCGAGCTGCATCTGCACCACGGCCTTGTACTCGCGGGTGTCCAGATCGATGTGCGCGACGCGCCCGACCTCCACCCCCGCCATGGACACCGGCGCGCCCACTTTCAAGTCGCCGATGTTGTCGAACTTGGCGATCACGTCATAGTAACGGCCGGAGCCGATATGAATGCCGTGGCTCGTGGTCTGGGTGGTCAGGAACGCCAGCGCCGCGAAGCCGAGCAGCACGAACGCCCCTGCCCCCACATTCAATGTACTCGACTTGCCCATAGGAACGGTCCTCTTACAAAAACGCCGAGGTCAACAAGTAGTCCAGGAACAGCACCACCACCGCGGAGGTGACCACCGTGCGCGTGGTCGCGAGACCGACGCCCTCCGCGGTCGGCATGGCGTTGTAGCCCTGGTAGACGGCAATGAGGCTGCACGCGACGCCGAAGATGCAGCTCTTGGTGAACCCCTCGTTGATGTCCCGAAGCTCGACCGCGGCCTGCATCTGCGACCAGAAACTGCCCGAGTCCACGCCCATGATCTGCACGCCCACGAGCTGCGCGCCGTAGAGGCCGATGACGCTGAAGATCGCCGTGAGCAGCGGCATGGTGATGACTCCGCCGAGGAAGCGCGGCACGACCACGCGCCTGATCGGATCGACCGCCATCATTTCCATCGCCGACAGCTGATCGGTGGCGCGCATCAGCCCGAGCTCCGAGGCGAGCGCCGTGCCGGCGCGCCCGGCAAACAGCAGCGCCGTGATCACTGGACTGAGCTCCCGCACAAGCCCGATCGCGGCGGCCGAGCCGAGCGCCTCCTCGGAGCCGAACCGCTGCAGCAGCTGAAATCCCTGCAGACCGAGAACCATCCCCACGAACAGTCCCGACAGCATGATGATGACGAGCGAGAGCGCGCCGGAATTGAAGATCTGCTTCGCGATCAGGTCGAAGCGCAGCAGCGCGCGCGGCGAGTCGGCGATCAGCCGCAACAAGAAGCGGCTGATGGCGCCGAGGCCCTCGAGCGCCTCGATCAGGCTTCTCCACAGCTCCCCGATGAGCCTCATCGCCGGCTCCCGCGCGCGAGCAGCTCGCTGAAGTAGTCCGGAGCCGGATAATGAAAGGGAACCGGCCCGTCGGCGAGTCCGCCCACGAACTGCTTCACCACCGCCGAGGGGTCGTTCTCGAGCTCCTGCGGCGTGCCCTTGGCGGCCGCCTTCCCGCCGGACAGCAGGTACACGCGATCGGCCACCGTGACGATCTCGTGCACGTCGTGCGACACCACGATGCTGGTCAGCCCGAGCGTGTCGTTGAGTCGCCGGATCAGCCGCAGGATGACGCCGAGGGAGATCGGGTCGAGACCCACGAACGGCTCGTCGTAGATGAGGATCTCGGGATCCATCACGATGGCGCGCGCCAGAGCCACCCGCCGTGCCATGCCGCCGGAAAGCTCCGCCGGCATGAGCTGCGCCGCGCCGCGCAAGCCCACCGCCTGCAGCTTGGTGAGCACCAGCTGACGGATGAGCCGCTCCGGCAGATCGGTGTGCTCACGCAGTGGAAAGGCGACGTTCTCGAACACGGACAGATCGGTGAGCAGCGCGCCGTTCTGGAACAGCATGCCCATGCGCTTGCGCAGCTCGTACAGGGCGCGGCGGCGCACCTTGCTCATGTCCTGATCGGCGACGCGCAAGAACCCCGATTGAGCCTGCAGCTGACCGGTGATCAGCCGCAGCAGCGTGGTCTTTCCCGTTCCGCTCGGGCCCATGACCGCCGTGATGCGTCCCGGGAATATGTCGAGGTCGAGGCCGCTGAACACCGGCCGTCCATTCACGGCATAGCTCAGGTCTCGGGCCTCGACGATGGGGGCGGCTTGATTCAATGGGTTCAATTATTCTTCGGCGCCGCGCATCCGCGTCGCGCAGCCCCTACGCCGCGGAAGTCTCCATCGCCGGCTGGTACGCCCCGCCCGCCGCCAGGCCGTTGAGCTTGGCGCGCAGATAGAGCTGCTTCTGACCGCCCTCGAAGCCGGCCGGCGCGCCACCCCAGGCACGCAGCGCCGTGTCCTGCAGCGCCCGCCCGTAGCTGAACGTGAGCGCCCAGGGCAGCGGGCCCGCCGCATTGATCAAGCTCAGGTGCAGCGTCGCCTCGGCCGGGCTCTGGCCGCCGGAGAGAAAGGCGATGCCGGGCACCGCCGTGGGCACGTGGCGCTTCAGCGTCCGCAGCGTCGCCTCGGCGACTTGCTGCGGAGAGGATTGCTTCGGGCATTTCTTGCCGGCGATGACCATGTTGGGCTTCAAGATCATCCCTTCCGCAAAGATGCGCGCCGCGAACAGCCGATCGAACACGGTCTCGAGCACCTGTCCGGTCACCTCCTCGCAGCGCTCGAGCGTGTGGTCGCCGTCCATCAACACTTCCGGCTCGACGATCGGAACGATGCCCGCCTCCTGGCAAAGCGCGGCGTAGCGCGCCAGCGCCTCGGCGTTCGCCTCGATGGCGTAGCGGGTCGGCACACCGGCGCCGATGTCGATCACCGCGCGCCACTTCGCGAACTTCGCGCCGAGCTTGGCGTACTCCGCGAGGCGATCGCGCAGGCCATCGAGGCCCTCGGTGATGGTCTCGCCGGCAAAGCCGGCGAGAGGTTTCGCGCCCAGATCGACCTTGATGCCGGGAATCATGCCGTGCTGGCTCAGATAGGCCGGAAAGGGCACGCCGCCCTTGGTCTTCTGCCGGATGGTCTCGTCGTACAGGATGACCCCGCTGATGAACTCGCTCGCCCCCGGCGTGGTGAACAGCATCTCGCGATAGGCGCGGCGATTCTCCTCGGTGGATTCGAGCTTGATGCTGTTGAAGCGCCTGAGGATCGTGCCGGTGCTCTCATCGGCCGCCAGAAGTCCCCGGTGTTTCGCGACCATGGCGCGGGCGGTGGCGGCTAGCTCTGCAGTGTTCATGACGGGCGTCTCTCGCTGAAATGACCAGGGCGAAGGATAACAAAACACCTTGCGCGCCCGCGACCCGGGGCGAGCGCGCCGCAATGCCGGGCTGGAACTGGAAACTAAATAGGACTAAAATTGTCCCACATAAACGGTTTGCGGTCGAGGGAACCGATCATGCTCAGAATGGGCAAATTGACAGACTATGCGACGGTGGTGCTGGCCAGTCTGGCGCAGGAGCCCGCGCGCCATCGCGCCGCGGCGGAGCTGGCGGAGCGAACGCGTCTGAGCCGTCCGACGGTGAGCAAGGTGCTCAAGGGCCTGCAGCGGGCGGGCCTGGTGATCTCCTCGCGCGGCGTGCAGGGCGGTTATCGTCTGGCGCGCCCGCCTCGAGAGATCACGGCGGCGCAGATACTCGACGTGTTCGAGGGGCCGATCGCGATCACCGAATGCTCGAGCGCCTCGAGCCAGTGCGGCATCGAGCGGCAATGCCGCGTGGGCGGTGCGTGGCAGCGCATCAATGCCGCCATCCGGCGCGCGCTCGATGATGTGACGCTCGAGCAGCTCGCCGGCCTCGACGCCTCCGCGGGGCGCGTGCCGGGCCTGACCCTGGACATCCGCCGCGCGGCGTCCTGAGCACTCGAAGCGTCCCGGCACTTGAAACAGCGCAGCGCGCCGCCAGCGTAACCTTTTAGGAACCCATATCGTGTCGAGCAAAATGCAAGATGTCGAAGCACTGATTGGCCAGAAATATCGGCACGGCTTCGTGACGGACATCGAATCCGACAGCCTGCCGCCGGGCCTCGACGAGCAGGTGGTGCGCGCCATCTCGCTCAAGAAGAAGGAGCCGAGATTCCTGCTCGATTGGCGCCTCAAGGCGTTCCGCCACTGGCAGGGCATGCGCGAGCCGAACTGGGCGCACGTGCATTACAAGCCGATCGATTATCAGGACATTTCCTACTACTCCGCGCCGCGCGCGCCCAAGAACGCGCCGCAGAGCCTCGATGAGGTGGACCCCAAGCTGCTCGCCACCTACGAGAAGCTCGGCATTCCGCTGCACGAGCGCGCCCGCCTCGCCGGCGTGGCCGTCGATGCGGTGTTCGACAGCGTCTCGGTGGCGACCACTTTCAAGGACAAGCTCGCAAAGGCCGGCGTCATCTTCTGCTCCTTCTCCGATGCGGTGCGCGAGCACCCGGCCCTCATCGAGCAGTATCTGGGAACCGTGGTGCCCACGGGCGACAACTTCTTCGCGGCGCTGAACTCCGCGGTATTCTCCGACGGCTCCTTCGTGTACGTGCCGCAGGGCGTGCGCTCGCCCATGGAACTGTCGACGTATTTCCGCATCAACGCGGCGAAGACCGGACAGTTCGAGCGCACGCTCATCGTCGCGGCGGAAGGCGCCTCGGTGAGCTATCTTGAAGGCTGCACCGCCCCGATGCGCGACGAGAACCAGCTGCATGCCGCGGTGGTCGAGCTGGTCGCGCTCGACGATGCGCAGATCAAGTACTCGACCGTGCAGAACTGGTACCCGGGCGACGAGAACGGGCTCGGCGGCATCTACAACTTCGTCACCAAGCGAGGGGAATGCCGCGGCCGCAACTCCAAGATCTCCTGGACGCAGGTCGAGACCGGCTCGGCCATCACCTGGAAGTACCCGAGCTGCGTGCTCAAGGGGGAGGGCTCGACCGGAGAGTTCTATTCCGTTGCCGTGGCCAACAACTACCAGCAGGCCGACACCGGCACCAAGATGATCCACATCGGCCGCAACACCAAGAGCACCATCGTCTCGAAGGGCATCTCGGCGGGCCATGCGCAGAACACCTATCGAGGTCTCGTGAAGGTGCTGCCGAGCGCGCACGGCGCGCGCAATTTCACGCAGTGCGATTCGCTTCTCATGGGACCGGCCTGCGGGGCGCACACCTTCCCCTACATGGAGGTCAAGAATCCCACCGCCACCGTCGAGCACGAGGCGAGCACGTCCAAGATCGGCGAGGATCAGCTGTTCTACTGCCTGCAGCGCGGGATTTCCGCGGAGGACGCCGTCAACATGATCGTGAGCGGTTTCTGCAAGGTGGTATTCAAGGAGCTGCCGATGGAGTTCGCCGTCGAGGCCCAGAACCTGCTGAGCGTGAGCCTGGAAGGAGCGGTGGGGTGACCGAGGACGCGATGCTGCTGAGAATCTCCGATTTGAGCGCCCGTGTGGCGGGCAAGAACATCCTGAAAGGCGTGAGCCTCGATGTGGGCGCGGGCGAGGTGCACGCCATCATGGGGCCGAACGGCTCGGGCAAGAGCACTCTGGCCCAGGTGCTCGCGGGGCGCGAGGACTACGAGGTGACGGGCGGATCGGTCACCTTCGAGGGAAGGGATCTTCTCGCCATGCCGGCCGAGGAGCGCGCGCGCGCCGGGCTGTTCCTGGGGTTTCAATACCCGGTGGAGATCCCCGGCGTGAACAACGTGTACCTGCTCAAGGCCGCGCTCAACGCGAAGCGCAAGGCCGCGGGCGAGCCCGAGGTCGATGCCTACGAGTTCCTGGCGATCGTCAAGCAGAAGATGAAGCTCATGCAGATGAGCGAGACCTTCCTCACGCGCGGCGTCAACGAGGGCTTCTCCGGGGGCGAGAAGAAGCGCAACGAGGTGCTGCAGATGCTCGTGCTCGAGCCCCGGCTCGCGATCCTCGACGAGACCGACTCGGGCCTCGACATCGATGCGCTCAAGGTGGTCGCCCAGGGCGTGAACAGCCTGCGCGATGCGAGCCGCGCGGTGGTCCTGGTCACCCACTACCAGCGCCTGCTCGATTACATCGTGCCGGACAAGGTGCACGTGCTGTCCGACGGACAGATACTGAAGTCGGGCGACCGCTCGCTCGCGCTCGAGCTCGAGCGGCGCGGCTACGACTGGGTGCGCGAGAGCCGGGTCGCATGAGCGCTCTCGAGCATGCCGGCGGATCGGCTGCACTGCGCTCCTTCGAGGCGCAGTGGCTGGCGCGCGCGCCGGACCGCTTGTCGAGCGTGCGTGAGCGCGCCCTGCGGCGCTTCCTCGAGCTCGGCATGCCGACGATGCGCGACGAAAGCTGGCGCTACACCAATTTGCGCCCGCTCGCCGCGCGCTCGTTCGTCGACGCACCCCGTGTCGCTGCGCCGGGCGTCGCTGCGCCGGGCGTCGCCGCGCCGGGCATCGCCGCGCTCGAGCACCCGGAGCGGCTGGGACTCGAGGCCGAGCGCACGCTGCTCGGCGCGGGGGGAGCCGCGGCGACCATCCTGCTGGTGAATGGCCATCCCCTCGTGCCTGGCGCGCCCTTGGCGCCGGCCCCGGGCCTCGAGGTGAGCACGCTCGCCGATCTGTCGCGCCAGGATCCGGACCTCCTGGCACGCCGCCTCGAGCCGCTGTCGGACGCCGAGGAGCTGCGCTGGCTGCTGCTCAACACCGCGCTCGCGACGGACGGACTGCACCTGAGGATCGATGGCGCCCTGCGCGCCCCGCTCCTGCTCCTGCACGTCGGCACGGCGGCCCGGCCGGACACCGCCGCCTACCCGCGCGTCATTCTCGAGGCCGCCCCGGGCGCGGCGGCGACCGTGATCGAGCAGCACATCCAGGTCGGCGCCGAGGCGCCGCTGTCCAATTCCGCGACGCTGCTCGAGCTCGGGCGCGATGCGCGCATCGAGCACTATCGCGTGTTCGCGGCCGGCGAGAACGCGGTCCATCTCGATACGCTGCAGGTACGCCAGCAGCAGGGCTCCGAGTGCCGGCAGTTCACCGCGATCCTCGGCGGAGGACTGGTGCGCGCCACTCTCGAGGCGCGCCTGATCGGGCGCGCAGCGCGGCTCGAGAGCTACTCGCTGCTCGCGGGCCATGCCGACCGACACGTCGACTGCGTGAACCTGGTCGAGCACGCGGCGCCCTGCACCGAGAGCCGCCAGACGGCGCGGGCGATCGCGAGCGGCACCAGCCGCGTGATCTTCAACAGCAAGGTCGTGGTCGATGCGGGCGCCTCGCAGGCCGATTCGCGGCAATCCTGCCGGGGGCTTCTGCTGTCGGCCGCGGCCGAGATCGACTCGCGTCCGCAGCTCGAGATCCACACCGACGAGGTCAAGTGCGCCCACGGCGCGACCACCGGGCGGCTCGATCCGAACATGCTGTTCTACATGCTCTCGCGCGGCCTCGATCGCGGCACCGCGCAGAGCCTTCTGGTGTACGCGTTTCTCGCCGACGTGCTCACCGGCATGGGCGCCGCCGGCGCCCGCGCCTCGATCGAAGATGCCCTCATCGCTCAGCTTCCCGATTCACAAACGCTGCAGAAATTTCGATGAACAACACCGCCCGCGCAATACCCCGCAACTTCGACGTCGCTGCCGTGCGCCGGGAATTTCCCGTGCTCGCGCGCACGGTGCACGGCAAGCCGCTGTGCTATCTCGACAACGGCGCTTCGGCGCAGCGCCCGCGCGCCGTCATCGATGCCGTGGATGAGTACGAGCGCAGGCATCACGCCAACATCCACCGCGGCGTGCACACCTTGAGCCAGGAAGCGACCGCCCTGTACGAGGGCGCGCGCGACAAGGTGGTGCGGTTCATCAATGCCCGGTCGCGCCACGAGATCGTGTTCCTGCGCGGCACCACCGAGGCGATCAATCTGGTCGCGCAGAGCTACGGCCGGCCGACGCTGCGGGTGGGCGATGAGGTGCTGATCACGCACCTGGAGCATCACGCGAACATCGTGCCCTGGCAGATGCTGTGCGAGCAGACCGGGGCCAGGCTGGTGGTGGCGCCGATCGATGAGCGCGGAGAAGTCCACGCCGACGCCGTCGAGCGGCTGATGAGCGAGCGCACCCGCATTCTGGCCTTCGCGCACATCTCCAACGCGCTCGGCACCGTCCTGCCGGTGCGCCGGCTCACCGCCGCCGCCCGGGCGCGCGGCATCGTCACGGTGATCGACGGCGCCCAGGCCATTGCGCACACGCCGGTGGACGTGCAGGAGCTCGGCTGCGATTTCTATGCATTTTCCGGCCACAAGATGTTCGCTCCCACCGGCATAGGGGTGCTTTACGGACGCGAGGCGCTGCTCGAGCGCATGCCCCCCTGGCAAGGCGGGGGCGACATGATCTTGACCGTGAGCTTCGGCAAGACCGTCTACAACGCCCTGCCGCACAAGTTCGAGGCCGGCACTCCGAACATCTCGGGCGTGGTCGGCCTCGGCGCCGCGATCGATTTTCTGCACTCGCTCGATCTGGGCGCCGCGCATGCGCATGAGCATGCGCTGCTCGACCATGCCAGCGCGGCGCTCGGCGCGATCGCGGGATTGCGCATCATCGGTACGGCCGCGCACAAGTCGAGCCTGATCTCCTTCGTGCTCGAGGGAGTGCATCCGCACGATCTCGGCACCATACTGGACGGCGACGGCATCGCCATCCGCACCGGGCATCACTGCGCCATGCCCGTCGTGGAGTTCTTCAAGGTGCCTGCCACGGCGCGCGCCACGTTCGCCTTCTACAACACCTTCGAGGAGATCGAGCGTCTCGCGGAGGCAACTGCCCGGGCGCGCGCGCTCATCGCGCCCGACGGCCCGCGCTAGAGTCTAAAGTCATGCAGCTCACCGACCTGTATCGCGACGTGATCCTCGACCACAACCGGCGGCCGCGCAATTTCGGACCGCTCGAGCCGGCCGACGCCACCGCCGAGGGTGTGAACCCGCTATGCGGTGACCGTCTGACCCTGCGGCTCAAGCTCGCGCAGGATCGGATCGAGGAGATCCGTTTCGAAGGCCAGGGCTGCGCGATCTCGACCGCTTCCGCCTCGCTCATGACGGAGGCCGTGAAGGGCAAGTCGCGCGAGCAGGCGATGGAGCTGTTCGATCGCGTGCATCGCCTGCTCACGGACGATGCGGCCGACGCGGACGACGCCGAGCGGCTCGGCAAGCTGGCGGCCCTGTCGGGGGTGCGCGAGTATCCGGCGCGCGTCAAGTGCGCGAGTTTGTGCTGGCACACGCTCGTGTCCGCTCTCAAATCGCCCGGCGCCCTCGAGACGCCGATATCGACGGAGTGAGCGCGGCGATGCGCTCCCATGAGAACGAGCCGGTGGTCGTGCAGCGCGAGGTGAAGGCCGTCGCCATTCCGGCCGGCGTGGAAGTCAACCTCAAGCTCGGCTCCGTGGGCTACATCACCCAGGCGCTCGGCGGCAGCTTCACGGTGTACATCGACGGCAACCTGTTCCGCATTGCCGGCCACGATGCCGACGCCATCGGCAAGACTCCCACGAAGCTTCCCGAGGTCCCGCCCGGCGCCTCGGAGGAGGACATCAAGAACGTGGTGTGGCAGCAGCTCAAGACCTGCTACGACCCTGAGATCCCGGTGAACATCGTCGACCTGGGGTTGATTTACGAATGCGAGGTCACCAAGAACGAGGACCAGACGCGCAACGTGGACATCCGCATGACCTTGACCGCGCCCGGCTGCGGAATGGGCGAAATCCTCGTTCAGGACGTGCGCGACAAGGTGCAGCTCGTGCCCACGGTGGCGCGCGCGAACGTCGAGCTCGTGTTCGATCCTCCCTGGAGCCACAGCATGATGTCCGACGAAGCTCGACTGCAGACCGGAATGATGTGACCGATGAGCTGGATCGATGCCGGACGGGCGGACCTGGGCGACGGCGAGACGCGCACGCTCGCGGTCGGGCGGCGCATGGTGGCCGTGGCCCGCAGCGGCGATGAGTACTTCGCCATCGAGGATGTCTGCAGCCACGACGGCGCGGAGCTCACCGGGGGAGCGATCGAGGGCGCCGAGATCATCTGCCCGCGGCACGGCGCGCGCTTCTGTCTGCGCACCGGCGAGGCATTGAGCCCTCCGGCCTATGAGCCGGTGCGGGTGTTCGCAACCAAGATCGACGACGGCCGCTTGTGGATACGCGCAGACTGACGCTGCTGCGGCACGGAGAGGCGCAGGCGCTCGACACCTCGCCGGAGGATTTCGAGCGGATCTTGACGCGACGCGGAAGCATCGAGGCGCAGGAGATCGCGGCGCGCATCGTGCATCGCGACCTGATTCCCGACCTGATCCTGGTGAGCCCCGCCGAGCGCGCCTGGTCCACCGCCGAGATCGTGGCGAGCGCCTGTGAGCTCGATACCAAGCAGGTGCAATGTGCGCGCGAGCTCTACCTGGCGACGGCCGAGTCGACCTGGCGGCTGCTCGCGCGCCGCGACCCGGGGCTGCGCCACATTCTGATCTGCGGCCACAATCCGGGTTTGAGCCAGGTCGCGAGCCGGCTGGGTCCGACCCCGCAGCGGCGCAACCTGCCGACCGGCGGACTTGCGACGGCGGTGTGGATCAACACCGACTGGGACAGCATGCAGCCCGAGACCGCAGCGAGCTGCGAGCTGTACGATCCGGAGAGCCCGCTCGACCTGTGAGCGCTGGAGCCCGCGCACGATGCCGCCGCGCTCACATCTGATCGCGATGCAGCCGCATGAGCCGGCGGCGGTCGCGCTTGTCCGGCCGCCCCTCAGGCCGCGGCCGGGAGATCTGCGCGAGCCGCTGCTGCGCGCGCAGCCCGGCGCGCCGCGTCGCGCTCGCCGGCGTCTCGAGGTAATGCCTGTGCGCCTCGCCGGCGGGACCTCGGCGCTGCGGCAGCCCGAGAATCTCGAACTCGGCGACCACACCGTCGAGCGCGAGGCTCAGCCGATCGCCGATGCGCACGCGGTGCGCGGGCTTCACGCGCTCGGCGTTCAGGTGCACCCTGCCGCCGCTGATGGCCGCGGTGGCGAGCGAGCGGGTTTTGTAAAATCGCGCGAACCAGAGCCACTTGTCCAGCCGGCTGGCATCCCTCGTCTCAGTCACCGCCGACCTCCTCGTGGGCCGCTCATTTTGCAAGAGTCCCGCGGCGCTATAATAGCGCGCCTCGGTCCGCCGCAACCCCAAAGGATCCGCGTGCTCAAGGAATTTCGTGAACGGCTCGAGCGCGATACCCAGGCGCTCGCCTCGTCCGGCCTGTTGAAGCGCGAGCGCATCATCGGCTCCGCGCAGGGCGCGCTGGTCCGGCTGGCCGACGGCCGCGAGATGATCAATCTCTGCGCCAACAACTACCTCGGGCTCGCCAATCATCCCGCGGTCCTCGAGGCCGCTCGCAGGGCGCTGGAGCAGTACGGCTACGGCGTCGCCTCGGTACGCTTCATCTGTGGAACGCAGAGCGTGCACCGCGAGCTCGAGGAGCGCCTCAGCGGCTATCTCGGCATGGAGGACTCGATTCTGTACTCATCGTGCTTCGACGCCAACGGCGGTCTGTTCGAGACGCTCCTCGACGAGCAGGATGCGGTCATCAGCGATGCGCTGAATCACGCGAGCATCATCGACGGCATCCGGCTCTGCAAGGCGCGCCGGCTGCGCTACCCGAACAACGACATGAACGAGCTCGAGCAGGCGCTCAAGGACTCGCAGAGCGCGCGCGTGCGGCTGATCGCGACCGATGGGGTGTTCTCCATGGACGGCAGCATCGCCAGATTGAAGGACATCTGCGAGCTGGCGCAGCGCTACGCGGCGCTTGTCATGGTCGATGACTCCCACGCGACCGGCTTCATCGGCGCCCGCGGACGCGGTTCGCACGAGCTGCGCGGCGTGATCGATCGAGTGGACATCATGACCGGCACGTTCGGCAAGGCGCTCGGGGGTGCGAGCGGCGGCTACGTGGCCGCGCGCCGGGAGATCGTCGGCTGGCTGCGCCAGCGGTCGCGCCCTTACCTGTTCTCGAACAGCATCGCGCCACCGGTCGCGGCGGGGACGCTCAGAGTGCTCGACCTGCTCGAGGCGACGCCCGAGCTGCGCGAGCGCGTGCACTCGAACGCGCGCTTCTTCCGCGAGCACATGCAGCGCCTCGGCTTCGACCTGCTGCCCGGTGAGCATCCGATCGTGCCCATCATGCTCGGGGAGGCGCCGGCGGCGGTGCGGCTTGCGGAGCGCATGCAGGAGCAGGGCGTGTACGTGGTTGCCTTCTCCTACCCGGTCGTTCCGCACGGCAAGGCCCGCATCCGCACCCAGCTGAGCGCCGCGCACTCGACCGCGCAGCTCGAGCACGTGGTGCAGGCGTTCGGCCGCGCGGGGCGCGAGCTCGGCGTCATCCACTGAACATCATCGACCTGAACATCATCGACTGAAGGCGGCTCCATGAAAGCATTGGTCAAGGCTCGCGCGGAACCCGGTATCTGGATGCAGGACGTGCCCGAGCCCGCCGTCGGCCACAACGATGTGCTCATCAAGATCCGCCGCTCCGCCATCTGCGGCACCGACATGCATATCTACAACTGGGACGCCTGGGCGCAGAAAACCATCCCCGTCCCCATGGCGGTCGGCCACGAATACTCCGGCGAGATCGTCGAAATCGGCAGCGAGGTGCGCGGCGTCAAGCCCGGCGATCGAGTCTCCGGCGAGGGACACATCACCTGCGGGCATTGCCGCAATTGCCGTGCTGGACGCCGCCACCTGTGCCGCAACACCCTGGGGGTCGGCGTGAACCGCCCCGGCGCCTTCGCCGAATACCTGACGCTGCCGGCGGCGAACGTGTTCAAGCTGTCGGCGAACATCGACGATGAGGTGGCCTCCATTCTCGATCCGTTCGGCAACGCCACGCACACGGCGCTGGCTTTCAACGTCGTGGGCGAGGACGTGCTCATCACCGGGGCGGGCCCGATCGGCATCATGGCGGTGGCGATCGCGCGCCACTGCGGCGCGCGGCACATCGTGGTCACGGACGTCAATCAGTTCCGCCTCGACCTCGCCGCCCGGATGGGCGCCTCGAAGGCCATCAACGTGGCGCACCAGTCGCTCGACGATGCGATGCGCGATCTCGGCATGGAGGAAGGCTTCGACGTGGGATTCGAGATGTCGGGCAACGCCGCGGCGCTGCGCGAGATGCTGCGCACCATGCATCACGGCGGCAGCATCTCCATGCTCGGCATTCCGCCCGGCGAGACCGCCATCGACTGGAACCAGGTCATATTCAAGGGCCTGGTCATCAAGGGCATCTATGGTCGGGAGATGTTCGAGACCTGGTACAAGATGGCGAGCATGCTGCAGAGCGGATTGAACGTGCGGCCCGTGATCACCCACCGCCTCGGCATCACCGATTATCGCGAGGGCTTCGAGATCATGAACTCCGGCAAGTCGGGCAAGGTGATCCTCGACTGGTCGGCGCTGTGAGCAGCCTTTGCTAGACTAGCGCGAGTCCCAACTGGAGGAGTCAGCCATGCCCGCCACTGCCATTCCCAGCACCCATGCCGATCTGTTCCAGAAAAAAGCCTTCGGCCATCTTGCGACCTTGATGCCCGGGGATCAACCGCAGGTGACCCCGGTCTGGATCGACTACGACGGACAGCACGTCATCTTCAACACGGCCCAGGGCCGGCAGAAGGACAAGAATCTGCAGCGCGACGGCCGCGTCGCGCTCTCGATCATCGATCCGGACAATCCCTACCGATACCTGGAGGTGCGCGGGCAGGTCGCGGAGCGCACCCTGAAGGGCGCCGATGAGCACATCGATGCCATGGCGAAGAAATATCTCGGCAAGGACAAGTACCCATTCCGCCAGCCCAACGAGGTTCGGGTCATTTACAAGATCGAGCCACGACACGTCACGACGATGAGCTAGGAGCCGCGAGCGCGGCAGGCGAACGCCACGGAAACGAAACCATGAGAAAGCTCCTCGTGGCCCCGCTCGCCGCCGCCCTCGTCTGCGGATGCGCCGCCTCCGGGGAGGGTGCCGGCATGGCCTCGCCCCCCGCCGCCGCCGAGTCGGCGCCGCCCGGCCTGTTGATCATCGGCAGGACGGGTCCGTTGCACCCGCTGAGCGAGGATGAGCGCAAGGGTGCCTACCAGAGCTACCTCAGGCTCGCCGCATCCCGCCATCCAGGCAAGTCCCCTGCGCTCGCGCCGGCCGAGTTTCAAGCGAGGCTCGCCGGCTGGGCATCCATTCAGACCGCGGGCATCCTGCCGGTCGGATCGGCGCACAGGCGGGTTTTCGTGCCATCCACGCTCGCAGGCGCTGGGCGAACCGCCTCGCTCTCCTCCTCCTTGCCGTTCGGCGGATCGGGCGAGCTGGTCGCTGCCGAGAGCGATGGCGAGGGGCTGGTGTGGATCGATCGAGTGCTGTGCCAGGGCGGCGGCACGTTTCGAGCGTGCGCGAGAAAATATCGAGCCGGAGTATTCGACGCGAGCAGCGGACAGGAGCTCGCGCGCGACGGCAAGCCGAAGAGCGGCGGGGCGCGGGTGGACGTCTCGAGCTACCTGAATCTGACCCCGGAATCGAAGGGGCACACGGCGAGCGAGCTCGAGGTGCGCGCCATCGACCGCTGCGACGACTGCAAGCGGGCGGTGCCCGGCTCGGTCCAATCGACCGTGCCGGTGCCGCCGCTCGACAATCGCTGACGCGCGCGGCCCGGCGCCGCGCCCTCCTCCCGTGCGAGGCCGCGGGCGGCCTGCGCCGACCCGCGCCGCCGATGATCGTCCTCAGCCCGTCCCGGCCGGCGCCTCGAACTGCACCGTCACGCGCCGGTTCTCGGCGCGACCCGCCGCCGTCTTGTTGGTCGCGATCGGATGGTCCTCGCCGAATCCTTGTGCGTTGAGAATGCCGGCGGGCACGCCGTGCGATTCGAGGTAGTCCTTGACGGCGGTTGCGCGCCGCTCGGAGAGCTTCTGGTTGTACTCGGGCTTGCCGACCGAATCGGTATAGCCGCGAATCGTCACCCTCGAGCAGTGGCAACGCTGGATGGTCGCCGCGACGCCATCGAGAATCGCCGTCGATTCCGGCCTGAGCTTGGCCGAGGCGGTCTCGAAGTTGACGCCCTTGAGGACCAGCTCCTCGGCGGGCGGCG
>DATJSL010000043.1:0-79254 GCA_035504115.1 Steroidobacteraceae bacterium
TGGCTCCCCGGGTTGGACTCGAACCAACGACCAACGGATTAACAGTCCGACGCTCTACCGACTGAGCTACCGGGGAACCGTGCGAAGGAATCGCGAAAGGGCGCGAATTCTGAGGCGGGGGCCGGGAATTAGTCAAGGAACCCTGCGGCGCAGGTGCCGGCGAGGGCGAAGCAGGGCGCCGTACGCCACGATCGTGATCCCGAGCAATAGCACCGCGAGCACCCACTGGTCCTTTCGCGTGAGCCCGGGCGGATAGAGGATCGGGACCAGGTAGTGATCGAGAAAGCCACCCTGGTATCCGGCCTCACCGGCGAGGTGGCGGAAATGATTCTCTAGCGGGGTGAGCGGACAGATCTGCCCCGAGGTCTCCACCCAGAAGCCCCATGCGAGCGCCGGCAGGTGGGCGAAGATCGCCCACCGCCACTTCCAGGCGAGAAAGCCGCCGCAGACCACAAACGCAGCGAACGCGAGGTGAAGGACGACCAGCAGGTCCGCCAGGATCCTCCAGCCCATCAGGCTCCAGGCCTCAGGCGCTCTTGGCCACCGCGCCGCCAGTGGCGAGGACTCGCCCGATGCGCTCGACCGCCTTCTCCAGCGTCTGCAGGCTGCAAGCGAAGGAAATGCGCATGTGACCCGGCGCGCCGAAGCCGGAGCCGGGAACGACCGCGACGCCGCCTTCGTTGAGCAGCAGCTCCGCGAACTCGCCGTCGGTGGTGCACCCGAGCGCCGTCATCGCCTTCGAGACATCGGCGAAGGCGTAGAAGGTGCCGGCGCCTGGCAGACAGCTCACTCCCGGCAGGGCATTGAGCGCGTTCACCACGTAGTCGTGCCGCTGCTTGAAGGCCTCGTTCATCTTGCCGACGCAGGCCTGGTCGCCCGCGAGGGCCGCGGCCGCCGCCTTCTGCGAGATGCTCGAAGCGTTCGACGTCGATTGCCCCTGGATCGTGGCCATCGCCGTGATCAGCTCCTTGGGTCCGCCGCAGTAGCCGATGCGCCAGCCCGTCATGGCATAGGCCTTCGATACGCCGTTGATGGTCACGGTGCGGCCGTAAAGCTCGGGCACGGCGGTGACCAGGCTGCAGAAGGGCTCCGGGGCCCAATAGATCTTCTCATACATGTCATCGGTACCGATGACGATGCGCGGGTGCTCGAGCAGCACCTCCCCCAGGGCGCGCAGCTCCGCGCGGGTGTAGGCCGCGCCGGTCGGATTGCAGGGACTGTTGAGGAGCACCAGCCGCGTCTTCGGCGTGATGGCCGCGGCGAGCTGGCGAGCGGTGATCTTGTAGCCCTGCGCGGCGCCGGCGAACGGCATCACCGGCTGCGCGTCGGAGAGCAACACCATGTCCGGGTAGGAGACCCAGTAGGGCGCCGGGATGATGGCCTCGTCGTCCTTGTCGAGGACGGCCATGCAGAGATTGAAGATCGTCTGCTTGGCGCCCGAGGACACCAGTATCTGCGAGCGCTCGTACTGGATGCCGTTGTCGCGGGCGAACTTCGCGATGATGGCATCCTTGAGCTCATTGATGCCTTCGACGTTCGTATAACGCGTGAAGCCGCCGCGAATGGCGTCGATTCCCGCCTGCGCGATCGGCACCGGGGTATCGAAGTCGGGCTCGCCCGCGCCGAGGCCAATCACATCCTTGCCTTCCGCCTTGAGGCGGGCGGCGCGGGCAGTGACGGCGAGCGTCGGCGAAGGCTTGACGCGCTGGACGCGTCGTGAGACGGATAGGGTCACGGAACTACCTGTGGTTCACCGAAACGCGGCGGGCACCGCTATATTAGTTGCCCATCGATCGGCGGTCGACCCCGAATTACGAAGCGGCACGATCCGCGGGCCAGGCACAGCAGGTGCCCCGCCGCCGCAGGTGGCGGGCGTTGTGCAAAAAACCGCGCTTTTTTGCTCAACGCGCGCTGGGCCGGGCAGGATGCCCGGATCCAGCGCTTCATACAACTGCAACGGCAGGAGCGGCATGGAACAGATTCCCTTCAAACTCGAGGCAGGCTTCGAGCCGGCGGGCGATCAGCCCGAGGCGATCGCGAAGCTCGTCGAGGGCCTGCGCGACGGGTTGGGCGCGCAGACCCTGCTCGGCGTCACCGGCAGCGGCAAGACCTACGTCGTGAGCCAGGTGATCGAGCAGATGCAGCGTCCCACGCTGGTGCTCGCGCACAACAAGACACTCGCGGCGCAGCTCTACGGCGAGTTCCGCGGCTTCTTTCCGCAGAACTCCGTCGAGTACTTCGTTTCCTACTACGACTACTACCAGCCGGAAGCCTACGTGCCGTCTTCCGACACTTACATCGAGAAGGACGCCTCCATCAACGAGCACATCGAGCAGATGCGGCTCTCCGCCACCAAGGCGCTGCTCGAGCGTCCGGACTCGATCATCGTCGCCACCGTCTCCTCGATCTACGGCCTCGGCGATCCGAAGGCGTACCTGTCGATGATCCTGCACCTGGACCGGGGCGACCGCACCGATCAGCGCAAACTCCTGCGCCGCCTCGCCGACATGCAGTACACGCGCAACGAGATCGATCTGCGCCAGGGCACCTACCGGGTGCGCGGGGATGTCATCGACATCTTCCCGGCCGAGTCCGAGCGCGAGGCGGTGCGCGTCGAGCTGTTCGACGATCGGGTGGAGACTCTGAGCCTGTTCGATCCGCTCACCGGCGAGGTGCTGCGCAAGGTGCCGCGCCTGACCGTCTATCCATCGACCCATTACGTGACTCCGAAGGAGCGCATCCACCAAGCGGTCGATGAGATTCGCGACGAGCTGCGCGGGCGCCTCGCCGAGCTCAACGCGGCGGGCAAGCTCCTGGAGGCGCAGCGCCTGCAGCAGCGCACCTTGTTCGATCTCGAGATGATGAACGAGGTGGGCTACTGCGCCGGCATCGAGAACTACTCTCGCTATCTGTCGGGCCGGCAGGCGGGCGAGCCGCCGCCGTGCCTGTTCGATTATCTGCCGGGCAATGCCTTGCTCGTCGTCGATGAGAGCCACCAGACCATCCCGCAGCTCGGCGCGATGTACCGCGGCGACCGCTCGCGCAAGGAGACGCTGGTCGAATACGGCTTCCGTCTGCCCTCGGCCCTCGACAATCGCCCGCTGCGTTTCGAGGAGTTCGAGCATCTGGCGCCGCAGGCGATCTATATCTCCGCGACGCCCGGGCCCTACGAGACGCGCATCTCCGGTCAGATCGTCGAGCAGGTGGTGCGCCCGACAGGACTCACCGACCCGCAAGTCGAGGTGCGTCCGGTGCGCGCCCAGGTGGATGACCTCCTGTCGGAGATTCGCCTGCGCGCGCAGGCGAACGAGCGCGTGCTCGTGACCACGCTCACCAAGCGCATGGCCGAGGATCTCACCGACTACTTGAACGAGCACGGCGTCAAGGTGCGCTATCTGCACTCGGACATCGAGACGGTGGAGCGCTCGGAGATCATCCGGGATCTGCGCCTCGGCAAGTTCGACGTCATCGTGGGCATCAACCTGTTGCGCGAGGGCCTCGACATGCCCGAGGTGTCGCTGGTGGCCATCCTCGATGCCGACAAGGAGGGATTCCTGCGCTCCGAGGGCTCGCTCATTCAGACCATCGGCCGCGCCGCGCGCAACGTGCGCGGCAAGGCCATTCTCTATGCCGATCGGAGAACCGGCTCGATCGAGCGCGCGCTCGCCGAGACCGATCGGCGCCGCAACAAGCAGATCGAGTTCAATGCCGAGCACGGCATCACCCCGCGCACCATCGTCAAGGCCGTGGGCGATGTGATGGAGGGGGCGCGCGCGATGCCGGACGATCTGGCGCGCGAGCCGGGGACCGAGTATGCGCTCGCCCCGGAACAGGCCGTCAAGCGCATCAAGAAGCTCGAGGCCGAGATGATGAAGCTCGCCCGAAATCTCGAGTTCGAGCAGGCAGCGCGATTGCGTGACCAGATTCAAAGACTGCGCCAGTCCGCCTTTGGCGCACCGAACACCTTGGCCGGCTAGGCAGCCCGGAGGCGACATGGCGCTCGATAACAGTCAATCCAGGGAAAGCGATCTCGACCGCACGGACAAGCTGCCGATCCTCGAGGGCATCTCGATCGATGAGGACGTCGAGGACGATTCGGTGCGCCTCGACTTCTCCTCCACCCAGCCCGGCACGGTCATCGTCGCGAGCGCTCCCGGCGTGCCGGATCTGCGCTCGAGCGGCCTCGATCTGCCCTCGCTCGCCGACAGCGTTCGTTCGGTGGAGGCGCGCATCGCGCGCCAGAGCGCCGACTACGAGGCGCTCAATCGGCTGTACGAGAAGGCGCGCGATGCACAGCTCGCCGCCGGCACGCGCGCGGACGCGCTCGCTTCGGAGCTCGGCACCGTTCAATCGGCGCTTGCCGTGGAGCAGCACCGGGTGCGCGAGATGCAGGCGCTGCTCGCCCAGAACAACGCGGCGAGCGAGAAGACGCGAGTCCGCGTCGAGGAGGCGCTGCGTGAAGCCGAGCGCGCGCAGACCGAGGCGCGCACCCTGCGCGATGCCCTCGCGGCGCGCGAGACGACCATCGCCCAGGTCATGCATTCGCTCGGCGAGCGCGACGCGCAGCTCAGCGCGCTGCAGCGCGAGCATGCGAAGGTGGTGCCCGATCTGGAGGCGCGCTCCCAGGCGGGCGCCCAGCTCGAGCGGGAGCTGAAGGAATACAAGGAGCGGGCGGAGGCTTTGACGCTCGACTTGAAGGCGAGCCGCCAGTCCGTCTCCGATCTCATGACGCGGGTCGCGCGCGGGGAATCGGAGCTCAACGCCAATCGGCGCGAGGTGGCCGGCGTCAAGGCGCAGGCGGAGTCGTACCTGGAGGTTCTGCGCACGCGCGAGTGGCGCGGGGGCTTCAACCAGAATTTGTTTCGCGAATGGGACGAGAAGATTCAGGCGGCGCAGAGCGGCCATGGCGCACTGCAGGCCGAGTGCGATCGGCTCAAGCTCATGGCCGCCGCGATGAACGGTAAGCTGGCCGAGCAGAACGACACGATCGCGGCATTGAATGCCTCCCGCACGGGCGATGCGGCGGGGCTGGCGCGCAGGGACCAGGAGCTTCAGGAGTCGCAGCGCGCGCAGCAGGAGCTCGCCGCGCGGATCGAGGCGGTCGAGTCCGAGCGCAAGCGTCTCGACGGCGAGCTCGCCCTGCGGGCACAGGAGCTCGCCGACAGCCGCGCGCAGGCCGTGGCCGCCGCCCAGCAGTGGAAGGACCTGCTGGCGCAGTCCGAGGCACGGCAAGGGGCGCTCAGCGCGCAGATCGAGACGCTTCTCGAGGAGGCCAAGACTCACGAGGAAGAGATGACGGTGCTCATGGCGCATCTGAACGAGGCGCGCCGGCCCGTCCAGTCGGTCCAGGGGGACCTCAAGCGGTTGAGCGATGAGCTCGCGCTCAAGACCTCGGGCATGGAGCAGCTGAGCGAGGAGAACCGCACCTTGCGCGCAACCCTGGAGCGCACCCGCGGCGCGCTCGAGGAGCGCGACCTGCTGATCCGGCGCCTGGAGCGCAGCGCGAGCAACAACGCCAACGTGCTCGGACGGCTGCAGACGAGCATCGAGCGGCTGGGCGGCGCCCCTGCATCCGCGCCGGCGGCCGCGGCCGAGTACACGGCGGAGCTGGTGCGCCTCGACGCCGGGCCGGAGATGACCTTCACCCTGGCGCGGCGCACCCGCATCGGGCGCGCGCCCGGCTGCGAGCTGCAGATCGATTCCCAGTCGGTGAGCCGCAACCACGCCATGATCCTCAAAGGTCCGCGCGAGCTCATCGTCGAGGATCTCAATAGCACCAACGGCGTGCTGGTGAATGGGCGCAAGGTGTCGCGCCACCTGTTGAGCGACGGGGATGTGCTCACCGTCGGGGAGATTCAGTTTCGATGCCTCATCAAGCCCCTCGCGCGGGCCGCCGAAGGTCCCGCCGACCTCGCGGCGGGCGGCGCATCGGGGGCTTCGGGACCGGGCAACGTCGCGGATCTGCGACCGGTCGAGGCCGCCAAGGGCGAGTCGTAAGCGCCCCGCCAGCCATCCGCCACGCGCGCCGGCGCCCGCCGGCCGGCTCCTGTGGGGGCCCGCCCTTTATAGGCGGCCCCGAATCCGGTATCGTTCGCGCCCTCCGAGCGCGCTTAGCTCAGCGGTAGAGCATCACCTTGACATGGTGGGGGTCAGTGGTTCGATCCCACTAGCGCGCACCACTTGCTGGGATGCCGGCCGGGGCGGCCGACCAGGGCGACTTTCGCGGCGTAGATGAATCTAGGTGCCATGCCCGTAATTACACTGCCCGACGGCAGCCAGAAGAGCTTCGAGCAGCCGGTGACGGTGGCGGGCATCGCCTCCGCCATCGGTCCCGGGCTCGCCAAAGCGGCCCTCGCCGGCAAGGTGAACGGGCGCCTGCTCGACACCTCCGCAACCGTGGATCACGACGCGCAGGTGAGCATCGTCACGGACAAGGATCCCGAGGGCCTGGAGATCATCCGCCATTCCACGGCCCACTTGCTCGCCAATGCCGTGCAGGAGCTCTTTCCGGGCGCGCAGGTGACCATCGGCCCGGTGATCGAGGATGGCTTTTACTACGATTTCGCCTACAAGGTGCCGTTCTCGAGCGATGACCTCGCGGCCATCGAGAAGCGCATGGCCGAGATCGCGGCCAAGGATTTGCCGGTGCACCGCCGGGTGCTGCCGCGTGATGCCGCCGTCGAGCACTTCAAGCGCATCGGCGAGCACTACAAGGCGGAGATCATCCAGGCGATTCCCGCGGGCGAGGCCATCAGCCTGTACGGGCAGGGCGACTGGGAGGATCTGTGCCGCGGTCCGCACGTGCCGAGCACCGGCAAGCTCAAGGCCTTCAAGCTCATGAAGGTCGCGGGCGCGTACTGGCGCGGGGACTCGCGCAACGAAATGCTGCAGCGGATCTACGGCACTGCGTGGGCTACGAGTGCGCAGCTCAAGGAATACCTCACGCGCCTCGAGGAGGCCGAGAAGCGCGACCACCGGCGCATCGGCAAGGAGCTCGATCTTTTCCACCTGCAGGAGGAGGCGCCGGGCGCCGTGTTCTGGCATCCGAAGGGCTGGGCGCTGTTTCAGCAGCTCATCGCCTACATGCGCCAGCGGCAAAACGATGCAGGCTACGTCGAGGTGAATACGCCGGAGATCATGGATCGCGAGCTCTGGGTGCAGTCCGGGCACATCGCGAACTTCGGCGAGAACATGTTCATGACGAAAACGCCCGACGAGCGCACGTTCGCCATCAAGCCCATGAACTGTCCGGGGCACATCCAGGTGTTCAAACAGGGCCTGCGCAGCTACCGCGAGCTGCCGCTGCGGCTCGCGGAATTCGGCAAGGTGCATCGTTACGAGCCCTCGGGGGCGCTGCATGGCCTGATGCGCGTGCGCGCCTTCACCCAGGACGATGCCCACATCTTCTGTACGACGCAGCAGATCACGGCCGAGGCGGTGAAGGTCACCGAGCTCATCCTGAGCATCTACCGGGATTTCGGCTTCAACGAGGTGCGCATCAAGTTCTCCGACCGCCCGGCGAAGCGCGTCGGGTCCGATGAGGTCTGGGACATCTACGAGGGGGCGCTCAAGCAGGCGGCCGCCGCGGCGGGCATCGAGACCACCCTCAATCCCGGCGAGGGTGCTTTCTATGGGCCGAAGCTCGAGTTCGTGCTGCGCGATGCCATCGGTCGGGAATGGCAGTGCGGTACGCTCCAAGTGGACCCCAATCTCCCGGCGCGCCTCGGGGCGAGCTACATCGGCGAGGATAGCCAGCGGCATGTCCCCGTGATGTTGCATCGCGCCATGTTCGGATCGCTCGAGCGTTTCATCGGCATTTTGCTCGAGCATCACGCGGGAAAACTTCCCACCTGGCTCGCGCCGGTGCAGGCGGTGGTGATGGGAATCACCGACAGGCAGGACCAATACTGTGCCCAAGTCACCGAAAACCTTAAAAATCATGGGCTTCGAGTCGAGACGGACTTGAGGTCGGAGAAGGTAGGCTTTAAAATCCGCGAGCACACACTTAAGCGTGTTCCCTACCTCCTGGTCGCTGGCGACCGAGAGGTAGAGGGACATACCCTGGCCGTACGCACGCGCGCTGGCAAAGATCTAGGCAGTTTAAAGCTCGATGAGCTCGCCGCCTTGCTTTGTGAGGAAGTCGCGAGCCGCGGCCGTATTGTTTTGGAGGATCGTATATCGCAACGTCGAAGCGCGTAAGGCGCAATGAGGAGATCTCCGCACCGTCGGTGCGGGTGATCGCAGCGGATGGAAGCCAAGCAGGGGTTATGAGCCGCGCGGAAGCGCTGCAGATGGCAAGCTCACAGGCACTGGACCTGGTCGAGGTCTCGCCGATGGCGGAGCCCCCTGTCGTGAGAGTGATGGATTTCGGCAAATTCTTGTTCGAGCAGAACAAGAAGGCGCACGCGGCGAAGCGTAAGCAGAAGCAGATTCAGGTCAAGGAAGTGAAGTTTCGTCCCGGTACGGAGGAGGCGGACTACCAGGTCAAGCTGCGTAGCATCGTGCGATTCCTGACCGAGGGTGACAAGGCCAAGGTGACGTTGCGTTACCGGGGCCGTGAGCTCGTGCATCAAGACATCGGCCGGCGATTGCTGTCGCGGATTTCTGAGGATCTCGCCCCCTACTCGGTGGTCGAGCAGAACCCGCTGATGGAGGGCAAGCAGATGGTCATGGTGTTCGGGCCCAAAAAGAAGTGAGCGGCAGGCCCTAACGAAGCTTGCCACATCCGCCGGTGAGCGGCGTTTTCGGCGCGTCGCAAGAGGCGCCGAAGCGTTTGCGAGCCAGGCTAAAAATCAGGAGTCGACATGCCCAAGTTGAAGACAAAACGGGCTGCGGCGAAGCGTTTTCGCAAGACAGCGAACGGCTTCAAGCGCAGCCAATCCCATCGTCGTCATATCTTGACGAAGAAACCGAGCAAGCGTAAGCGCCAGCTGCGCCGTGAGATGCACGTGGATGAGACCGATGTGAATCGGATCAAGCACCTGCTGCCGTACGCCTGAGCGAGGGAGTAACACATGGCACGAGTCAAACGCGGCGTCATCGCAGGACGCCGGCACAAGAAGATCCTCAAGAAGGCAAAGGGCTACTACAACGCGCGGCGCAAGGTGTTTCGCGCGGCGAAGCAGGCGGTCATCAAGGCGGGCCAGTACGCCTACCGCGGGCGGCGCGAGAAGAAGCGCGAGTTCCGCGCACTGTGGATCACCCGCATCAACGCCGCCGCGCGTCTGTGCGGCCTCAGCTACTCGACGCTGATCGACGGCCTGAACAAGGCGGGCCTCGCCATCGACCGCAAGGTGCTTGCCGACCTCGCCGTGCACGATATGCCGGCGTTTACGGCGATCGCGGAAAAAGCCAAGGCCCATCTGACGGCCTGAGCAAGATGCGACGGGCGCTCGGGGCGCGGCCGCTCGCGGCCGCGCCCAGAGCCGCTCTCGAAGGGGATCCATGGCGGAAGATCTCAGCGAGCTCATCGGGCGGGCCCTCGCCCATGTCGACGCCTCGGACACTCTTTCCGAGCTCGATGAGGTGCGCGTGCGCCTGCTCGGCAAGAAGGGACTGCTCACCGAGCAGCTGAAGAGCCTCGGGAAGCTGCCCGCTACCGAGCGACCCGCGGCCGGGCAAAGAATCAACGACGCGAAGGCCGCCATTCAGGCCGCGCTCGACGCGCGCCGCGCGATCCTCGATCAGGCGACGCTCGATGCCGAGCTCGCGAGCGGCACGATCGACGTCACCCTGCCGGGGCGGGGGCAGGAGCCCGGCAGCGTGCATCCGGTGACGCGCACGCGGCTGCGCATCGAGCGCATCTTCACGCAGGCCGGGTTCGAGATCGCCACCGGCCCGGAGGTGGAGGATGATTTCCACAACTTCGAGGCGCTCAACATTCCCGCGGACCATCCGGCGCGCGCGATGCACGACACGTTCTACTTTCCGGACGGCCGCCTGCTGCGAACGCACACCTCGCCCGTGCAGATCCGCGCCATGCGCGCGCGCAAGCCTCCGATGTCGCTCATTGCGCCGGGGCGGGTGTATCGGTGCGACTCGGACATCACGCACACGCCGATGTTCCACCAGGTCGAGGGCATCGTGGTCGGCGAGACCGTGAGCTTCGCGAACCTGAAGGCGATGCTGCACACCTTCGTCGAGCATTTCTTCGAGCAGCCGCTCGGCATGCGCTTTCGGCCCTCCTATTTCCCGTTCACCGAGCCTTCGGCGGAGGTGGACATCGAGTGCGTGTTCTGCCACGGCGCCGGTTGCCGGGTGTGCAAGCACAGCGGCTGGCTGGAGATCCTGGGCTGCGGAATGATTCATCCGAACGTGCTCGCCGCGGCCGGCATCGACGCCGAGCGCTGGCAGGGCTATGCGTTCGGGATGGGGATCGAGCGTGTCACCATGCTGCGTTATGGCGTCGATGATCTGCGTCTGTTCTTCGACAACGACGTGCAGTTCCTGAAGCAGTTCCCGTGAAGATCACCTACTCCTGGATGCGCGAGCACACCCCGCTCGGCGTGCGCCCCGAGCAGCTCGCACGGCAGCTCACCCTCGCGGGCCTCGAGGTGGAGTCCGTATCCCCGGTGGCGCCGCCGTTTTCCGGCGTGATCGTGGGCGAGGTGATCGACTGCCGGCGCCATCCGGACGCCGACAAGCTGTCCTTGTGCGAGGTGACGACCGACGGGACCAATCGCCTGCAGATCGTTTGCGGCGCGCCGAACGTGCGCGCGGGTCTGAAAGTGGCCGTGGCGACGGTGGGGGCGCAGCTGCCCGGCGGCCTCACCATCAAGCGCGCCAGGATTCGCGGCGTGGAGTCGAACGGCATGCTGTGCTCGGCGCGCGAGCTCGGTCTGGGCGAGGAGCACGATGGCATCCTGGAGCTCCCCGAATCGCTCCCCCTGAACCTCAACGTGCGCGAAGCGCTCGACCTGGATGATGCCGTGCTCGAGGTGAATGCGACACCGAATCGCGGCGACTGCATGAGCGTGTTCGGCATCGCGCGCGACTACACCGCCGCGCAGCAGCGCCGCTATCTGCGCGCGCGCGTGGCGCCGGTGCCGGCGGCCGATGATGCCGCCTTCGCGGTGCGCATCGAATTGCCGGCGAGCTGTCCGGTGCTCGGCACGCGCGTGATCCGGGGCATCCGCCAAAACGCCGCGTCGCCCGCCTGGCTGCGCGAGCGGCTGCGCCGGGTGGGACTCAACAGCATTTCGGCCATCGTCGACGTCACCAATTACGTGATGATGGATCTGGGGCAACCGCTGCATGCCTATGACCTCTCGCGGCTCGACCGGCAGCTCATCGTGCGCGCGGCGCGCCCTGGCGAGCGCATCACGCTGCTCGACGACAAGGAGTACATCCTCGACCCGCAGTTCCTGGTGATCGCGGATGCGAGCAAGGCGATCGGGCTCGCGGGCATCATGGGCGGCAAGGCCACCGCCATCGGCGATCACACCACCAGTATTGTGCTCGAAGCCGCGCACTTCACGCCGGCTGCCGTCGCGGGCCGGGCTCGGCGCCTGGGGCTGTTCACCGACGCCGCGCAACGCTTCGAGCGCGGTGTCGATCCAAACCTGCCGGCGATTGCGCTCGAGCGCGCTGCCGCGCTCATCCAGGAGATCGCCGGCGGCGAGGCCGGTCCGGTGGAGCTGACGTGGGCGCAGGCACGGAGCGATGCGGGGGGCGAGGACGGCGATTGGGTGAGTCTGCGCCGCGAGCGGCTGGCGCGGTTGCTGGGCGCTTCCATCCCGGATGCGGAGGTGCACGCGATTCTCGGGGCGATCAGCGAGCGGGTCGAGAGCGGGCCGGCCGGATGGCGCGCGCGTCGCCCGTCGCATCGCTTCGATGTGCGCATCGAGGAGGACCTGATCGAGGAGGTGGCGCGGCTGCGCGGTTTCGAGACCATTGCCGAAAGCCACGCCATCGCCCCGCAGATCGCGGGCCGCGCCACGGAGAGTCGCGTGTCCAACGAGCGCTTGCTCGGCGCGCTCGCCGACCGCGGTTATCGCGAGGCGATCACATATACCTTCGTCGACCCCGCGGTGCAGCGGCTCCTCTTCCCCGACGCACCGGCGCTCGCGTTGTCGAATCCGATCTCGGCCGACCTGAGCGAAATGCGCGTCTCCTTGTGGAGCAGCCTCATTCCGGCATGCCGCGAAAACATGCATCGCCAGCAAAGCCGGGTGCGCTTGTTCGAGATCGGCAACAAGTTCGAGGCTGCGGCCGGCGGCCTGCGCGAGATCGAAACGCTCGCCGCTGTCGCCGCGGGCGCCCGCTCGCCCGAGCAGTGGGGGAGCGCGCGCGAGGCACTCGATTTCTTCGACGTCAAGGGTGACATCGAGAGCGTGCTCGCCCTCACGGGCGATGGGCAGGACGTGCGCTTCGAGCCCGATTCGCTCGACTGCCTGCGTCCCGGGCGCGCGGCGCGGCTGATGCGCGGCGCAGCGCCAATCGGATGGATCGGCGAGCTGCATCCGCGGCTCTCGAAGCCGCTCGGCCTCGCGCACCCGCTGTTCGTGTTCGAGTTAGAAATGGAGTCAGCTTTTCGATCTAAGCTGCCGCAATTCATCAAGGTTTCAAAATTCCCCAGTGTGCGGCGCGATCTGGCCGTGGTGGTGGACGAGAACGTCCCTCTCGCAGTTTTGCGTGAAAATGTTACTGTTAGCGCTTCCGGCCTCTTGAGCGACCTGCGGGTATTCGATGTATATCGGGGACCCGCTATAGATTTTGGACGAAAAAGTATCGCTTTAGGCTTGATTTTACAGGATTCTTCCCGCACTCTTACCGACGTTGACGCAGATGCCGTGGTGGCCTCGGTGGTCACTCGGTTACGGGATGTTTTGAGCGCCACGATAAGAGATCAATAAGCATGGCAGCCCTCACCAAGGCAGAGATGGCCGAGGCCTTGTTCGACCAATTGGGTCTGAACAAGCGCGAAGCGCGCGAGTTGGTCGATCTGTTCTTCGAGGAGATCCGGGCCGCTCTATCTTCCGGGGAGCAGGTGAAGTTGTCCGGCTTCGGCAACTTCGATCTGCGCGACAAGAATCGTCGGCCCGGCAGAAACCCGAAAACCGGGGAAGAGATTCCCATCAGCGCGCGTCGCGTCGTTACCTTCCGTCCTGGCCAGAAGCTGAAGGCGCGCGTCGAGGCGTATGCTGGAACCAAGCAATAACGCCGAGCTGCCGCCGATCCCCGGCAAGCGCTACTTCACCATCGGTGAAGTGAGTGATCTGTGCGGCGTGAAGCCGCATGTGCTGCGCTACTGGGAACAGGAATTTCCGCAGCTCAAACCCGTCAAGCGCCGCGGCAATCGCCGCTATTACCAGCGCCAGGACGTGCTCGTGATACGTCAGATTCGCAGCCTCCTGTACGAGCAGGGCTTCACCATCGGCGGCGCGCGCAACCGGCTCACCGGCGATGATGCGCAAGTCGACCTCAATCAGAGCCAGCAGCTGATCCATCAGATGCGGCTCGAGCTCGAAGAGCTCATCAAGATCCTGCGCCGCTAGCGACTCCCGAGGCGAGCCGTGCAGCCGCCGAAGGGGCGGCGGTCGGCTGCGCAACAAACCTCCCGAGGGCCTTTTCGGCTATCATGCGTATCCGGTCGGGGCGTGGCGCAGCCTGGTAGCGCACTTGCATGGGGTGCAAGGGGTCGGAAGTTCGAATCTTCTCGCCCCGACCAATTACTTACGCGGTTCCTTGGTGGGTTGTACCCCTGTTTGTACCCACTGTCTGAGGGACCGCGCTTTGCCTTCCAAAGTCGCTAATCGCACGGACCCTTCGCCACATTGGCGAGGAGGCGGCCACCTGTAGCCATTCGATTAAACGGCACCGAGCACGTGTATCAGCACGCGCCCGATGCCTGGCCACGGCGGCGCTGGACGGCGGTCGATTGGCAATGGTAGCGCCACGCGACTATTAGATCTCGGTGTCCCGAACGATCGCGCGTCGCGTGCGATGCAACTCGCCGAAGCCTCTGGGTTCGGCGTCTACAAGGAAGGGATGCGATTCAACACACGCGGAGCTGGTAGGGCTGCTCCCGCCTAATGGGTTATCGCATCCGATTATCCCCGCATTGTCGGATCCGATACCCCACGCTTCGCTCTCTGGCCACCTGCTCGCGGGGGCGGCGGCCTTTGCGGTCGTAATAAGCCTTCGGGGTTTTGCCTCCGCACAGATATGGCATTATGGGTCTCCTATTCCAGGCAGTCGCCGAGGGGGCACGGATCGCCTTTGCAAGGGGGTTAATTGTACTCATGGAAACGGCTTGGCTTTGCGAATCGATTCGGGTAAGCGCCTTGTGGCGTGCCCCCGAGGATGTCTCAAGCCTGCTGGACTGGAAGACTGTCATCGGCTCTGAACCGGAGCAGCGGGAAACTCAGCCCCGGTTCGGTACAGTCCGCGAGGTCGGCCCCGTTTGGGGTGGAGTTGCAGCGCTGGAGTTTCGCTCCTCTCCGGGCCGTGCTGATTGGGTACTTACTCCGGTTATTCCGCCGGACATTCAGCTCCCAGGGATACCTAATTTAGGAGACGTTGCAGACACCACGCAGAAATTTCGCAATCTCATTTTCGAGCACTTCGCGCGCGCATACGCGGCCCCTCGATTCGCATTCGGTCTTGTTGCTTTGCACCAACAGCCGACTAAAAAGGCAAGTTACCTAGAGCTAGCCGAACTACTCGGCAACGCTTCGCTGCGCCTCTCGGCAGCTTCGGACTTCATGTACCAAATAAACAGGCCGCGAGCATCCAAATCCGTGCGCGGCCTCACGATCAATCGCCTGTCGCGCTGGACGAGCGTTGGTGTACAAGGATTGCGCTTGCAAATCACAGCGTCTCCTTCCACTTCGCCCGAGACCTCCGTGAGCCCCGCATCACCTGGGCTGCACGCGACAAGGGTCGAATTAGACATAAACTCTTCATTCGAGCGGCACGACACAATTTCGGCAGAACTGCGCGGACCGCTGCTTGATGAGTTTATAGAATTAGCCGGCGAGCTTCTCTCCTCTGGAGACGTGCCGTGAACGAGTATTCAATAGTCACACTAGAAACGCGGCGCAGGCCTCAAGAATCGGGCCGAGTAATATTCGTCACGAGCACATCCACGGCCATGCCGCCTGCCAATGCATGGGCATATCCGGCGCAGCCTGTCCATCCAGAGTCAAGCTATACCGGGTTGCCGTCGGAGAGACGTGTCAGCGCATTCAGATATACAACTCCTGTAGCCTATCTTCTCGCGGCTCCCTTCCATTCCGATAACGCCTCAGACAATGTGCACATATCGGTAGTAGCTGCAAGGCCCGCTCAGACCGCACAAGCACGCGCCCGCGCGGTAGAGATTCTGCGCAGTTGGTTGGAACCGCACGAGTCCGACGATCAAGCCGCAGCTTTTCGGCAATTGAAGGATGACTTGAATGAGAGCCGCAGCGGTCAACGAAAATTGTTTCGCGACTGAATGCCTCTGTTTCTTGACACAGGGGTGCTCGGGCTGGTGACTCATCCGCGCGCGAATGATGAGGCCCGCGAATGTCATTCTTGGCTAATCGGCTGCGTGGACGCCGGCTCCACAGTCTGCCTACCAGAGATTTGTGACTATGAGCTTCGGCGCGACTACGTGAGAAGAACAAACACGAACGCGCTAAGACGATTGGATGAGCTTGGTTCGGAGGTGGCGCAATACATTCCAATCACGACGTCCGCCATGCGTGACGCCGCTGAATTGTGGGCAAAGATGCGGCGCCAAGGCAAACCCACAGCACCGCACCACGCATTGGATGCCGATGTCATTCTCGCAGCACAGGCTGGCCGCTTTGCAACCCCGGGCGGAGAGATGGTCATTGTCGTAACGACAGATGTTGGCGATTTAACCAGACTCGCCCTTGTCGCGAAGCGATGGCGAGACATTCCAGTAGGGAAATACTAGCGGAAGCTGGTAATCCATCGGCGTAACATCGCAGGAGATTTGAACCATGGAATGGTTGCGTGTGCCGGACACAGTTTGGGCTGCGCTAACTAACTGGCGCTGCCGTAGCGTCCGGCGTGTCATTGTTGACTTCAATTCTCAGCAATCGAAACTCGCGTAAGCAGTTGCTAATGCAACTCCAGAGCAACGCGTTACAGCTTGCGGCTCGCCCGGGCCGCGTGGGTCGGCAAAGATATTTCTTTCGGCGTCGCGGGCGGCATCCGCTATAATCCACACCCGCCGTGCCGAAGCCACTCGAAAAGTCGCACGGCGCAGTTCGCTGTCGATGCCGCCGCTCCTAGTCCTCGGTGCCGTCTTCGCTCGCGGCGGAGCGCGCCTCTCGCGGCGAGCCGAGCTGAACCGCTTCGAGGTGCGCGCGAATCTGCTGGGTCTCCACGTACCCCGCAGTCCAGCTCGCGTCGTGACAGGGCGTATGCAAGCGGATCGGGCGGTGATTCAAGAGTGCGCCGGCCACGTCCGCGGCACGGTATTCGACGGTCACTTCCCTGCGGCACACCGGACAGCTCACCGCAAAGCGCACGATCGGCGTGCTCTCATTCATCGCCGCAGCCCCTCGCGACCTTGCCGACCGTGTCCCAGGCGCGCCTCCTGAGTGCCTGAGCGAAGCTTACTGGCCATCGCCCATTATACGCCGGCGTGCCGCGCGCGCCTCGCAGGAGCTCGCCTGCTTGCCAGCATCTCGAGGCAGTGTGCTATGGTCGTCAGACGAACGAGATACGACGAGGTCCATTGATTCAACGTGCACCTTGGTAAATTTTTCAAAGCAATCGGTTGGGATGGATTTGCGGCCGGCGTTTTGGTTTCGGCGTGCCTGCCCGCGCCAGCCTCGGCACAAACGCCCTCGCCACTGCAGGAATGGCAGTATTCGAGCGGCGTCGCGCTGGAGAAGCTGTTCGAGCCGAACGTGCCGGACTGGCGCGTCGTGCTCGGGGTGGCGGTGGAGCACAAGCCCATCTACGACGGGTCCTCGCTCACGAGGACGCTGGGCGGCCCGCTCATCAACATCCGCTACAAGGATCTGTGGTTCGCATCGGTGGGCGAGGGGATCGGCGTCAACTTGCTGAGCGGTGAGCATTACCGCGCCGGAGTCGCGCTCTGCTACGACCTCGGACGCTATGTTCACGATGACGTCAGCCATCTGAGCGGCCTCGGCGACATCAAGATAGCGCCCGCCACCAAGGCGTTCATCTCCTATGCGATCTCCAAGCGATTTCCGCTGGTGCTGCGCGCCGACGTGCGCCAGATCATCGGCGGCGCGGACGGCATGGTGGGCGATGTCGGCGTCTACATGCCGCTGCCGGGCAGCTCCAAGCGGCTGGTCATGTTCGCCGGGCCCTCGTTCACCTTCGCGGATCATCGCTATCTGCAGAAGGAGTTCGGCGTCACCACGGCTCAATCGATCGCCTCGGGATATCCGGTCTATGATGCGCACACCGGTTCCGATGCGATAGGGATGGGCTTCAGCTCCACCGGGTTCATCACGCCGCACTGGCTCATCAACTTCGATACGGCGATCAACCATCTGCTCGGCAGCGCGGCGCGCAGTCCCATCACGCAGAGGGACACTCAGCACGTGTTCATCTTGTCGGCGGCATACGCCTGGTGAAGCGCTCGCGCCGGGCGATGAAGCCTCATCGGGCAGCCCGCTAGCTAGAGCGGCATCTTCCGCGAGAGAGTCTCCCACCACAGCCGCCAGTCGCCCATGAGGCTGTACCACGGATGGCGGAAGGTGGCGGGCCTGTTGCGCTCGAAGAAGAAGTGGCCGACCCAGGCGAAGGCATAGCCTTGGACCGGGGCGAGGGCGGCGAGCCATCCGATGCGCGTGATGAGCGCGGCGGCGAGCAGCACGGCGGCGAGGCTGGTGCCGGCGAAGTGCAGCCGGCGTGATGTGCGGTTCGCGTGCTCGGTCAGATAGAACGGGTAGAACTCCCGGAACGTGTGAAATGACTCGCTCATGGATGGGGCTCGCTCGGGCCGCCGCGCTGCGCAGGAAATGGCCGCTGCAGGCTGGCCGCTACAGCCCGCCGTTCCTGGCGACGGTCATGCCGATGGCCGACCAATCGATGTCCTCGCCCTCGGAGCCGATCGTCTGCAGCAGGTGATCGCGCAGGACATTGAGCACGGGCATCGGCACCCGCAGCGCCTCGGCGGATTGTCCCACCAGGCGCATGTCCTTGAGGCCGAGCGGCGCGGCGAAGCCCGCCGGCTTGAATCGCTCCTCGACCAGGGCGGCGCCGTAGTTGCGGTATACGGGCGCATCGAACAGCGTGCCCGTCAGCACCTCGGCGAACAGCTTCTTGGGGACGCCCCCCTTCTGGGCGAGGGTCATGGCCTCGGCGATGCACTCGATGGCCGCGAGGATGGTGAAATTGCCGCAAAGCTTCACGAGGTTGGCCGATGCGGGCGTCTCGCCGATGTAGAACACCTTCTGGCCGATGCTCGGGAACAGCGCGCTCGCTTCCTCGAAGTCCGCCTTGGCACCGGCGGCCACGATGAACAGCTTCCCCGCTGCAGCGGCGTCCGGCCGGCCGAATACCGGCGCGCTCAGGAACCGCTGGCCGCGATCGGCGTGCAGGGCGGCGAGCCGGTCGGCGGTGCTCACGGCCACGGTGCTCATCGAGACGTGCAGGGCGCCGCGCATGAGCCCCTCGAGAATCCCGTTGCTGCCCTGAAGCACCTGATCGAGCGCCGCGTCATCGGCGAGCATGGTGATCACCAGCGGCCGACCGGCGGCTGCCTGGCGCGGCGTGGCCGCGAGCAGCGCGCCTTGCGAGACCAGCGGCTGCGCTTTACTCGCCGAGCGGTTCCATACCGCGAGTTCGTGCCCGGCGCGCAGCAGATTGGCGGCGATGCCGGAGCCCATTTGCCCGAGACCCAGAAAACCGATTTTCATGGCAAGCCTCCTGTAGGGGTGGGGTTCGTTGTCAGATGGCCTCGCGCTCGAAGCCGACCGCATCGCTCGGCGCGCGGTCGAATTCGCGCGCATGGCGATGACCTGCATAAACCGCCGCGGCGATGGTGCCCGGCGCCCAGCAGTCGCCGATCGCCGCCAGCGACACGACACCCGCGGCCCGCAGCGCATCGGGCGAGGCCGCGAGCGCCACCGCGAGATCGTCGTTTGCGAGCCGCGAGGTCACGCTCACGATCGATTGAGCCGCCAGCGGGGTGCGGCGGCCGGTGTACACGCACTCGAGCGTTGCCTGGGCTCCGTCGAACTCGACCAGATTGTGATTCGCCATGACGATGACACCGAGCTCGAGGAGCCGCCGCTGGATGGCGTGCTGCTCCAGAGTATTGACCGTCCAGGCCGAGGCGCGTTCCGCCGGCGTCACCAGGGTTACTTCCAGCCCGCGCGCCCTGAGCAGCTCCGCCACGATACCGCCGATGTAGTAGTGGTCGTCGTCGAACACGATCGCCGTGCCGCGCGCCGGCAGGCTCTCGTCCATGACATCGTCAGGCGTGAAGACGCATCCTGCGCCCGGCTCGAGGCCCGGAATGGGTCTGCGGTTCGCCCGCCCGACGCCGTCCCGGCGCCAGCGCGCGCCGGTGGCGAGCACCACGCGCGGTGCGCCGAATTCCAGCACATCCTGCGCGCTGACGCGGCTGCCGCGCAGGATGTCCACTTCCGGCATGCGCTCGAGCTGGCTCACTCGGTAGTCGCGCACGCGCGCCCAGCTCGCGAGGCCCGGCAGGCGCGACTCGCGCGTCACACGTCCGCCGAGCTGCGTGCGCGCCTCCGCCAGATGCACGCGGTGGCCGCGCTGCCCGAGGATGCGCGCACATTCGAGCCCGGCGGGGCCCGCGCCGACCACCAGAAATGCGTCATCGCCGGTGCGCGGTGCAACCCGCTCCGGGTGCCAGCCGCGGCGCCATTCCTCGCCCATGGTGGGGTTTTGCGTGCAGCGGATCGGCGTCATGGTGAAGTCGCCGCTCACGCAGATGTTGCAGCCGATGCACTCGCGGATATCGTCGATGTCGCCGCGCTCGATCTTGCGGGGCAAAAAGGGATCCGCGATGGAGGGACGCGCGGCGCCGATGAAATCGAGAACGCCGCGGCGGATCTGCGAGAGCATGGCGTCGGGCGACGTGAAGCGCCCGACGCCCACCACGGGCTTGCGGGTCACCGACTTGACGAAACGCACGAACTCCTCTTGATAGCCCTCCGCGGCAAAGCGCGAGGTTTGCGAATCGTGCGACCAGTCGCTCAACGTCACGTCCCAGAGGTCGGGAAGCTCTGCGAGCAGCGCGATGACCTCGCGCCCTTCCTCGCCGGCGGCGATGCCATCCGCGCCGCGCAGCTCCTCGACCGCGAAGCGCACCGCCACGGCGCAGTGTGCGCCGACGGCCTCCTTCGTATCCTCGATGAGCTCGCGCAGCAATCGCGCCCGGTTCACCAGGCTCCCGCCGTACTCATCGGTGCGCTCGTTGTGGCGCCGCTGCAGAAAGTGCATCGGAAGAGACAGGCTGTGGGCGGCGTAGACGTAGATCACGTCGAAGCCGGCTCGCCGTGCGCGCAGCGCCGCCTGCCGGTGCCAGCGGCGAAACGCGAGGATGTCGGACTTGCTCATGGCGCGTGCCTGGGCCGGATAGTAATTGGCCGGCGATGCGATCGCGCTCGGCGCCAGCGCCACCTCGCGCGAATATAGATTCGAGGCGTTCATGCCGGCGTGCGCCAGCTCGATCGCCGCGAGCGCGCCGTGTCGGTGCACGGCTTGCGTGAGCAGCTCCAGCGCCGGCACGTCCGAGTCGTCCCACAGCCGCCCCTCGATGAACGGCGCGACATCGCTCGATGGATGAATCTCCACTTCCTCGGTACTGACCACCGCCCAGCCGCCCTCGGCCTTGACGGCGCGCATGGCCGCGTGCGCGCGCGGCCGCGCGTAGCCCATGCCGTTGCAATGGGGCACCTGAAAGAAGCGGTTGCGGGCCACCACCGGGCCGATCTTCACGGGCTCGAACAGGATGTCGAATCGCGGATCGCGGGCCATGCGCTATCTTAGCTGCAAGGGTGCGCCATAGCCCGTGAGCTCGAGATAGCCGCGCCCCACGAGGTGGTTGGACTCGTAGGCGCGGACTGCGCCCTCCCAGTAGAGCGCTCCGGTGGATAGGCGCGTATCGTTCTCCTGGTCGTCCATCAACGGCGCGAGGTGCAGCTCGTGCGAGTCCGCCTGCACCCGCCACTCGACGGGGTAGAGCGTTCCGCTGCGGGGTGAGCGCCAGCGGCGCAGCGGCTCGAACCGCACCTCGTTCGGCTCGAGAACCTGCACCGTGCCATCGGCGGCGCGCACCGTCCCGCCGGACCAGCGCGCCTGGCCGTCCGAGCCGCGGATCTGAAAGGCCATGAGCGCACCGCCATCCGCCAGGTTGATGCCGATCCAGTCCCAGCCGACCGCGCCGTGCTCCAGATACTCGCTCGACCACTCGTGGTCGAGCCAGGCCTCGCCTGTCACGGAGTCGGCTCGGCCGCTGCGCACGATGGAGCCGGTCACGGCCAGATGCGGCTCGCTGTAGTAATAGCTCGCCGCCAGCGGCGAGACGCCCTTGCGGCTCACGCCGCCCGCGCCGTTGAGCAGCGCGGGCTGCGTCACGGTGAGCGCAAGGTGCAGGGCGAAATCCTCCGCGTCGATATGGGCCGTGTAGGTGCCGCCCGCGCGCGCCAGCGTCCACTGATCGATGCGCACGTCGGTATTGCCGACCGCCGCTTGTGCCAGGCCGAAACCGGCACGGCGGATCTTCTGATCCTGCCACAACCGGCCCCGCGCCGGGTCGCTGAGCGCGCAGTGCGCGATCAACAGCTGGCGCGGCGTGAAGGCGCTCGGATTGCGCTCGTCGATGTCGGGCCGGGTGCGAAAGAAGGTGATCTGAAAGCCGAGCGGCTCGCCCCGCGCCGTGCTGAGCCAGCCGGTCACGTACCACCATTCGATGCGAAAGTCCGGATGGCTGCCGAGATCGCGCGGAAATTCGATCGGATGCCCGGCGCTCACCTCGGCGTAGCGAGGCCGCTGCGCCGGCTGAGCGGGCGCGGGCTGAGCGGGCGCGGGCTGAGCGGGCGGGGGCTGGGCGGGCGGGGGCTGGGCGGGCACGGGGCCGCCGAGCAGGATGGCGAGCGCGGCCGCGAGCCCGAGGCCCGGCCACGTCCTCGCCACCCGTCTCACCAGTCCTCCCGCACGGCGCGCACCGCATCCGGCCCCGTGGCGATGCGCCCGCTCCACACGGCGGTGAGAGCGGCGGCGGCAATCAGCGTGACCGAGAGCAGGGCGAGCGGGCGCAGCGGCACGGCGAAATCGATGCTCCAGTTGAAGGACTGGCGGTTGACGACGAACACCAGCACGAGGCTGAGCACGATGCCCAGGATCAGGCCGTACACGACGCCGAACAGGCTCATGAGCATGCCCTCGCTCGCCAGCATGGAGATCACCTGGCCGCGCCGCATTCCCAGGTGACGCAGCATGCCGAACTCGGCGCGCCGGGCGAGGGCGGTCGAGCTCGCCGCGAAGCTGACGCCGAGCAGGCCGATGAGCACGGCGACCACCTCGAGGGCGTAGGTGATCGCGAAGGCCCGATCGAAGATCCGCATCGAGCGCTCCCGCAAGGCGGTGCTGGTGAGAATCTCGAAGGAGCCCGCCGCCGCCGCGGCATCGCCCGGCCCCGCGCCGGCCGGCGCATGCGCGAGGATCGTGCGCAGCGCCGATTCGACCGCAGCGGCCGAGGCGCCCGGCACGAGCCATACCGAGCCCTCGTTGGCATGATCATCGCCGCTCGCCTGCAGGTACGCCGCACGAGTGATCACCACGGCGCCGGTGGCGCGTACGTAATCACGCCAGATGCCCGCGATCCGGAAGGGGCGTCGCTGCCCGCCCAGGGGCAGCTCGATGAGATCGCCGAGCCGATAGCCATAAAGATCCGCGAGCGCCTCGGAGATCCAGGCGGGCGGGGCATCGCCGCGCGCCGTCGCTCCGAGGCCGCCGACCAGGGGCAGCTCCTCGGTCACCTGCGCCGGGGTGGAGGCGCGCGCGATGAGCGTGATCGCGGGACGCGAGGGATCGAGGAGCAGCCGGCGGGTGCGCCGAAACTCCACCCTCGATACGCCGGGCAGGGCCGCGACCGCGCGCTGATCCTCGAGGCTCCAGTAGGCGGTATCGTTGCCCAGGGGCTCGCGCAGCTGCAGATCGGCGGGCAGCAATTTGCCGAGCCAGTGCTCGAACGATACGCGAAACGAGTACACCATGATGGCCATGGCGACCATCAGGCTGAAGCTCACGATGATCGAGGCGAGACTCAAGGTGGACAGGGCGATGTTGTCCTTGAGCTGCGCGAGCGCCGCGTCCGGAACGGCTCGATCGGTGCGCGGCGCGACGCGCAAGATCCACATCGTGAGCGTGGGCACGAGCAGCACCGCGCCGAACAGCAGCGCGGCGATGGCCGCGTAGCCGAACAGCGGCAGGCCGGCCACGGCGGGGAGCCTTGCGAGCGCACCCCCGAGGGCGAGCAGCAGAACGCCCGCCATCCACCCGCCGCTCGCCGTGCCCGGGTGCTGCGGGTCGCCCCCCTTGAGCGCCTGAGCGGGCGCCTGGCGCGCGGCGGTGCGGGCCGGCAGCCACGCTCCGGCGCTCGCCACCGCGGTACCGATGGCGAGGAAGGCGAGCAGGCTCGTTGCGGAGGCATGCAGCGCGGCGCCGGCCGCGTACAGCTGCTCGTTGCCGAGATCGCCGCTCAGCAGCCGCAGCAGCCCCGCCGCGCACAGCAGCCCGAGCGCGATGCCGATGATGGAGCCCGCGAGACCGAGCGCGGCGCCTTCGCCGACCAGCGCGAGCTCGATCTCGGCGCGCCTCGCCCCCAGCGCGCGCAGCAGGCCGAAGGCGCGGCGGCGGCGCAGGGCCGACAGGGACTGGGTGGAGAACACCAGAAAGGCGCCGGTCCATAACGCGACCAGCGCGAGCATGTCGAGATTGACGCGGTAGGCGCGGGTCACCGTGCGCGCGCGATCCCGCTCGACCTGCGGCGCCACCGCCACGGTTCCCGCCGGCAGGCGCCGGTTGAGCGCGGCGCGATAGCTCGCAACATCGATGCCGGGCATCAAGCTCAAATCGATGCGATTCAAGCGGCCGAGCTTCTCGAGCGTCCATTGCGCCGAGGCAATGTCCATGATGCCCAGCGCCTGGCTGTAGGTGGCGCCGGGAAGCACGTCGATGACGCGCAGTGACCTCGGCGCATCGCCCACGATCACCCGCAGCGTACCGCCGCGCGTCAGGCCGAGCTCCTGCGCAGCCTCGCTGCTCAAGATGATGGCATCGGGCGCGAACAGATCGAGCGCTCGGCGCTCGACGTCGCCGATGAGCGCAGGCTGCAGCGTTGCCGCCCGGAACGGATCCAGACCGAGCACCGTCAGGGTATCGCGGCTCGCGGGCAGCGCGACTTGCAGCTCGAGCACCGGGCTTGCCGCGCGCACCGCCGCATCGCGGGCGAGCTCGGCGTAGAGGCGCTCGTCGAATCCCTCCGGAGGGCCGCGGATCACGATGTCCGCCTCGCCCACGAGCCGCTTGGCGGCAAGCCCGAATTCGTTCAGCGCCGCGCTGTTGACCAGGTATACCGCGGCCCCCAGAGCGACGCCCAGGGCGATCGCGAGCACCGTGACGGCGAGCCGCGCCGGCTGCTCGCGCAGCTGCGAGAGCAGCAGCACTCGTGCGAGGAGGAGGGCCCGGCCGCCCTGGGGCGGCGCATTCAAGCGGCCTCGACCCGCGGCGCGAGTCCGGCGGCGTCCAGCACGAGAATGCGGTCCGCCGTCTCGGCCGCCGCGCGCGAGTGGGTGATGAGGATGCCCGCCCCGGCGTTCGCCTTGATCTGATCGCGCAGCAGCCGCAGCACATCCCCCGCGGTGCGCGGGTCGAGGTTGCCCGTGGGCTCGTCCGCCAGCACCAGTCGCGGCTGGTGCACCAGCGCTCGGGCGATGGCGACGCGCTGCAGCTCGCCCCCCGAAAGCTCCCGCGGATGGCGCGCCGCGGCCGCCGCGAGGCCGACGGCGCTCAGCATCCCGAGCGTGCGCCGCCCGCGCTCGGGGTCCGTCACGCCGAGCAGCGCGAGGGGCAGGGCGACGTTCTGGCTGACGCTCAGATAGGGCAGCACGTGAAAGGCTTGAAAGACGAAACCGATGCTGCGCCGGCGCAGGAGCGTGCGCGCA
Source organism: Steroidobacteraceae bacterium (assembly GCA_035504115.1). Taxonomy (GTDB): domain Bacteria; phylum Pseudomonadota; class Gammaproteobacteria; order Steroidobacterales; family Steroidobacteraceae; genus Bog-1198. Next base: position 25,146 of record DATJSL010000043.1, read on the forward strand.
TCATCGCTCAGCGAGGAGATCTCCTGCTCCTCGATCCAGATCCGCCCGCCGCTCGGCGCATCGAGTCCGGCCAGCAAGTTCAGGAGCGTCGATTTGCCGACGCCCGATTCGCCCATGATGGCGAGGTACTCGCCCGGCAGGATCTCGAGCTCGAGTCCCTCGAACAGCGGCGCGCGATCGGCCTGATAGCGCTTGCTCAGCCCCTCGAGCCGTAAGACGGCGCGCCGGTCCGCCAAGGTCAGGCGGCGTCGACGCCGATCACCGCCTTGACCTCCAAGAAGTCGCGCAGGCCGAACTCGCCGTATTCGCGCCCGTTGCCCGACATCTTGAAGCCCCCGAACGGCGTTTGCATGTCCCCGGAGGCGCCGTTCAGCGCAACCTGGCCCGCGCGGATGCGGCTGCCCACGCGCCGGGCGCGCACGTTGTCCTGCGACCAGACATAGGCGGCGAGCCCATAGGGCGTGTCGTTCGCGATCTGGATGGCCTGCTCCTCCGTCTCGTAGGGCAGGATGCAGAGCACCGGCCCGAAGATCTCCTCGCGCGCGATGGTCATGTCGTTGCGCACGTTCGAGAAGATCGTCGGCTTCACGTAGTAGCCCCTGGAGAGACCCTCGGGCCGGCCGGCGCCGCCCGTGAGGAGCTTGGCGCCCTCGGCGACGCCCTTCTCGATGTAGCGCTCGACGCGGTCGAACTGCACCTTCGACACCAGCGGTCCGATATTGGTCTTCTCGGACGCCGGGTCTCCGACCACCACGTTGGCTGCGACGCGCTGCGCGATGGCTTCGACCTCGGCGAGCCGCGACGCCGGCACCAGCATGCGCGTCGGCGCGTTGCAGGATTGCCCCGAGTTCTGAAAGACATGCAGCACGCTGCGCTTCACGGCGTGCTCGAAATCCGCATCGTCGAGCAGCACGTTCGGCGATTTGCCGCCGAGCTCCTGGTGCACGCGCTTGACCGAGGCCGCGGCGTTGCGCGCCACTTCCGTACCCGCGCGCGTCGAGCCGGTGAACGACACCATGTCGATGTCGGGATGGGAGGAGAGCGGCACCCCCACGCTCGGCCCATCGCCGTTGAGCAGATTGAACACGCCCTGCGGTACCCCGGCCTCGTGCATCACCTGCGCCCACAGGATGGCGCTGAAGGGCGAGTATTCGGAAGGCTTCAGGACCATGGTGCAGCCCGCCGCGAGCGCCGGAACCACCTTGGCCGCAACCTGGTTCATCGGCCAGTTCCACGGCGTGATGAGGGCGCACACGCCGACCGGCTCCTGCACCAGACGCGTGGTGCCGCGGCGCTCCTCGAACTTGAATTGCTTCAACACCTCGATCATGGCGCTGATGTGCCCCACGCCGATGCGCGTCTGCGAGCCCTTGGCGAGGTTGATGGGCGCGCCCATCTCGGTGGAGATCGCCTGGGCGATCGCATCGTAATGGGCGTTGTAAGCGGCGAGGATGCGCTCGAGCAGGGCGAGACGCTCGGCCGGGGAGGTGCGCGAGTAGCCATCGAACGCCCGCCGGGCAGCAGCCACGGCCCGCTGCACATCCTTCGGTCCGCCCATGGAGATCACCCCGGCGGGCTCCTCCGTGGCGGGGTTGATGACCGTGAATTCCTTGGGCTCGACCGGATCGACCCAGGCCCCATCGATGTAGAACTGCCGATTGTCGTACCTCATCTCCGATGCCCCTCATTTCTTGGTCGATTCCGCCCGCCATTCTAACCGCTCGGGCCGCGCGCCGCTGCCTCACTGTCGCCATCCGCCGACGGCGCGCGCGCCGGCCTCATCCGGCTGGAGGGCCCGACGGCGGTCGCAGTTCGCATTTCCACAACTCAGCCGGGCCTCGAGCGGCCCGAGGCATTAGCCTTGGGCGCAAGGATCGGGCGCCACCGTCGCGGCGCCGCGGGAGCTCTCCGCTATGCTTCGATGGTCGATGGCGCTGGCGCTGGCGGGGTTTCTCGCCCTGTGGGCGCAGGGATCGTGCGTTGCGGGGTCCGCCGAATACAACCCGGTGGCGCGCGCCCCGGTCGGCATCGGGCCCGCGGCCGCGCGCCTCATCGTCGGCTTTCGCGCGACGCCGCAGAACGCCGTGACCCTGGCGGTGAAGTCGCGCCGGCAGGGGCGGCCGCACACGGTGATCGAGGCGCAGACCAGCGCGGCCGACGTTGCGGCCCTCGGCGCGCGCGTCGGCCTGCCCATCGCGAAGTCGCGCCAGTTCACGCCGAGCATGCACGTGCTGTTCCTGCCGCAGACTCTCTACGGGGCCGCCCTGGATGCGGCGCTTGGGAGGCTGCGCGCCGACCCGGCGGTGAGATTCGCCGAGGTGGACGAGCGGCGCCATGTGAGCGGCGTGATGCCGAACGACCCGCTGTTCGCGCCGAGCGCCGGCGCGAGCGGACAGTGGTACATGAATACGCCGAGCTCCACGCCCATCGTGCTCGAGGGCAACACCACCGAGGACCTGTCGGCAACCGATGCCGTCTCGGCCTGGAGCATCACCACCGGGAGCCCGGGCATCGTGATCGCCGATGTCGATACCGGCGTTCGATTCGACCACCCGGATTTGCTGCGCGCGGGCCTCGGCGGGCGGCTCCTGCCGGGGTACGACTTCGTCGGTGAGGATTACGATCCGAGCAGCGGCGCGGCGCTGGGCACCTTCCTGATCGCCAATGACGGGGACGGCTGGGACCCGGATCCTTCCGATCCGGGCGACTGGATCAGCGAGAGTGACCTGTCGAACGCCCTGTTCGCGAGCGACACCGCGCAGGCGAGCTCCTGGCACGGCACCCGGGTGGTCGGGGTCTTCGGGGCGATCACCAACAACGCCGCGGGCATTGCGGGCATGACCTGGGGTGCCTGGGTGCTGCCGGTGCGCGCGCTCGGCAAGGGGGGCGGATACGACTCGGACATCATCGCCGGCATCGAATGGGCCGCGGGACTCCCGGTCACCAATCCCGACGGGCCGCCGGTTCCGAGCAACCCCTATCCGGCCGACATCATCAATCTGAGCCTCGGCGGAAGCGGCTCTTGCCCGAGCGATTATCAGGATGCGCTTACCCAGGTGACTCAGCTCGGGGTGCTGGTGGTCGCTTCCGCGGGCAACGGCGGCAATCCGGGTCAGGCCGCGCCTGTCGATACACCGGCCAACTGCAGCCTGCTCGTGCCGGGAGTGGTGGCCGTGGTGGGCCTGCGCAACGTCGGCACCAAGGTCGGCTACTCGAGCTTCGGGAGCGGCTCGAGCATCGCCGCGCCGGCGGGCAACTGTGTGCAGACCACGGGCGATTGCCTGCGCTCGATCGACACGACCACGAACCTCGGCACCACCACGCCGGCGGATGACAGCTACACCGACGAGGCCAACCCCAATCTCGGCACGAGCTTCTCGGCGCCCATCGTGTCCGGGATCGCCGGGCTGATGCGCTCGGTCAACTACAATCTGACCCCCGCGCAGCTTGCCGCGCGCCTGCAAGCGAGCGCCACGCCCTTCCCGCAGAGCTCCGCCGACGAGACCAGCCAGCCTCCCACATGCCCAGCGACCGACGCCTCCTCCGGCGAGTGCATCTGCCCGATCGACGGCAGCCAGTGCGGTGCCGGCATGGTCAATGCGCTTGCCGCGGTGCGGGCCGCGCAGAGACCGATCGGCGTCATCGTCATCCCTGCGACGCTCGCCAACGGCTCGGTGCTGGATGCGAGCGGCAGCGTCGCCGGTTGCAACGGCAGCGCGAGTGCGCCCGCGCCGCTCAGCATCGTCTCCTTCCAGTGGACGGCCTCGCCCGCCGGCATCATCGTGAGCGGCGCGAGCACCTCGAAGGTGACCATCGACCCCGCGCCCGGCACCCTGACCCTGACCTTGACCGACTCGGCGGGCAACGTCGACACGGAGAGCGTGACGCTCACGGCGAGCACGGCGCAGAGCACGGCACCGACCTCGTCGGGAACCAGCTCGAGCGCTTGCCCCGCTGCCGTGGTCGTGCATCCTGCCGCACCCACCGTCACGGAGAGCTTCGCGCCCGCCTCGGTGGTCAAGAACTCGGCCGCGACGCTCACCGTCACGCTCGCAAACTCGAACGGCTTCGCGCTCACGCAATCGAGCTTGAGCTTGAGCCTGCCCGCGAGCCTCACCATCCCGACCACGCCGGCCGCGGCCACCACTTGCAGCGGCGCCGCGCTCTCGCTGGTGAGCACGATGAGCTCGGTGAGCCTCGCGAACGCCAACATTCCCGCCGACGGCAATTGCACCATCACGGTGCCGGTCGAGAGCGCGACTGCGGGCAGCTACGGCATATCGATCGCGGCTCAGGCGCTGGTCACCGCGCCGGCAGGTGCCAACGCCGCGAGCGCCTCCGCCACCTTGACCGTGACCGCGCCGGGCGGCGGCGGGGGCGGCGGCTCGCTGGACTGGCTGGACCTGCTGTTCGTCGCGGGCGTGCTGCTGGCGGTGAGGCGCCCGAGATTCAAGCCGACCGGTCCGCCACCCCGGCCGCGCGCCCGCAGGTGAGCTCCGCTAGAATGGCGCGATGAGCCAGCCGCATCCTTTGCGCGTGCCCGCTCGATGAGCGTGCGCATCGAGCCCGTCACGACCCACCGCGACCCGCGTGGCAGCGTCTTCGAGCCGCTCGACGCGGCCGAGCTCGCAGCGCAGAGGAACGTGCACGTGGTGCTCACCCGGCCGAACGAAGTGCGCGGCAACCACCTGCACGAGCGCGCGGTCGAGATCACCAGCGTGGTCGGTCCGTGCCTGGTGAGGCTCAAGGAAGCGCAGCGGATTCGCGACGTCGAGGTGCCCGCGGGCGAGACCTGGCGGTTCACCATTCCACCCGGCGTGGCGCACGCCTTCCGCAATACCGGGGAGTCGCTCATGGTGCTGATCTCCTTCAGCACCGAGATCCATGACCCGAATACCGCCGACACGCGACGCGAGCAAATCCTGTGATGATGGCGCGAGCCTGCCGATGAGCGCACCGACGCCGCGAGGCTGGCGGGTGCGCGCCGCCGCGGCGCTGCTGCTCGCCTCGCTCGCCGGCGCGGCCGCGGCCCAGAGCGACAATCCCTGGGACGGCTTTTATGCGGGCCTCAATGCCGGCGGGGCATCGACCGGCACCTGCGACAGCTGGTCGGCGAGCGGCACCGGGATGCAGGCGGGGGGCGGCGCGTTCGCGCATGGCGCCTGCGCGAGCGGGGGCTTCGTCGGCGGCCTGCAGGTCGGGGAGAACTTTCAGGCCCGGCGGCTGGTCTTCGGTTGGGGCGCGGATTTCGACGCCTGGACCGCGAAGGGCCGCAATCAGAGCTGGACCTACACCGGCGCCGGCGCGCCCGCGGGGACTTATAGCGCCTCGGGCCGGCTCACACCCGCCGACTTCGCCATCCTCGGCGCACGCATCGGTTACGGGGGCTTGCTGTGGCTGCCGTACGTGCGCGGAGGGGCGCTCATCACCGGCGCAGCGCACCAGGATGGCCTGAGCTATACGCCGCCGGGCGCGGCCAAGTCCGCGGCCGAATTCAGCGGCGGCAAGAACTACGACTCGGTCGGCTGGGTCGCCGGCGGCGGCGCCGAGTGGGGACTGAATGGCCCGGTCTCGCTGTCGCTCGAGTATCTGCACGCGAGCCTCGGCAGGGGATCGAGCACGAGCGCGGGCTGCACGGGGGCGCCGGTGACCTGTGCCGAGTTTGCGGCCACCACGCTGCAGAGCAGCCATGGCGCCTTCAGCTCGAACATCATCCGCATCGGGGTGAGCTACTGGTTCGGCTACTGGAACCCGTGATGGCGCGCCGGCGCCGCGCTCGCGCCGGCCGCCACGCCCGCGCGAGCGACAGATAGGGCGCGCGCCTTTGGCACGAGGTCAAGGGGGAAAGGCGAGCTCGTAGCCGCGCTTGAAATCGCGGATGTGCTTCTCCATCCAGGTACGCGCCAGCTCGCTGCGCCTGAGCTCGATGGCGCGGGCGATGCGCGCTTGCGCCTCGCCGATGCGCGTGCGCGCCTGCGGCACGCGCTCGATGATCTGCGTGAGCGCGGGGGCGAGCAGCAGGTTCAGAGGCGCCTGCGAGAGGGCGAGAACCTGGTTGCCGCTGGCCGCCGCCACGGCGTTGAAGAAGTCGAGCACCGCCCGCACCGCGAGCGCGGTGTCGGCGCCATCGCGGCGAAAGCGCGCGCCGGTGCGCGCCAGGACCTGCAGCTCGAGCGCGCTGCGCCGCGCCGCCGCGTAGCGGGCGGCGGCGGGCTCGATGGCCATCATCGCCTCCCACAGCTCGAGGTAGGTGACGTCGTTGAGGGCGAGTGCGCGGCTCACGCCCGAGCTCACCTGCCTCGGCTCCGGGCGCGTCACGCGCAGGCGCTTCTCGCCGCGACCGCGCCCGATGAGCCCGTGGGTCTCCAGCTCGCGCACCGCTTCGCGCACGGTGGAGCGGTTGACGCCGAACTGGCGCGCCAGCTCGCTCTCCGAGGGCAACGAGTCGCCCGCGCGCAGCGCCCGGGTGACGATGCGCTGCTCGATGAGCTTGGCGATCTGCCGGTAGGCGGGCAGATCCTCGAGCGGGGCGAAGCGCGCGGCCGCCGGGTCCGCCGCGGCGCCCGCGGCACGCGCACTCATCCGGACTCTCCGAACAGCTCGCGCCCGATCAGCATGCGCCTTATCTCGGAGGTGCCGGCGCCGATCTCATAGAGCTTGGCGTCGCGCAGCAGCCGCCCGGTGGGGTAGTCGTTGATGTAGCCGTTGCCGCCGAGCAGTTGAATGGCGTCGAGCGCGGCGCGCGTGGCGGCCTCGGCGCAGAACAGGATGCAGGCCGCGGCGTCCTTGCGCGTCGCATCGCCGCGATCGCAGGCCGCGGCCACCGTGTAGGCGTAGCTGCGGCAGGCGTTCAGGCCCGCATACATGTCCGCGAGCTTGCCCTGGATCAGCTCGAACGTGCCGATCGCCTGGCCGAACTGCTTGCGCTCGCGCACATACGGCACCGCAACGTCGAGCGCTGCCGCCATGATGCCCAGAGGACCGCCTGACAGCACCACGCGCTCGTAGTCGAGGCCGCGCATCAAGACGCTCACGCCCTGGTTCTCCGTGCCGAGCAGGTTCTCGGCCGGGACCTCGCATTCATCGAACACCAGCTCGCTCGTGCTCGAGCCGCGCATGCCCAGCTTGTCGAGCTTCTGGGCGGCGCTGAAGCCGCGAAAGCCGCGCTCGATGAGGAAGGCGCTGATGCCGCGCGCACCGGCCTCCGGATCGGTCTTGGCGTACACCACCAGCACGTCCGCCTCCGGTCCGTTGGTGATCCACATCTTGCGCCCGTCGAGCAGGTAATGATCTCCGTGCCGGCGTGCGCGCAGCTGCATCGACACGACGTCCGAGCCCGCGCCGGGCTCGGACATGGCGAGCGAGCCGACGTGCTCGCCGCTCAGCAGGCCTGGCAGGTAGCGCCGCTTCTGCGCATCCGTGGCGTTCAGGGCGATCTGATTCACGCACAGATTCGAGTGCGCCCCATAGCTCAATCCGACGGCGGCCGAGGCGCGCGAGAGCTCCTCCATGGCGATGATGTGCGCCAGGTAGCCGAGGCCTGCGCCGCCGTACTCGGGCCGCACCGTCATGCCCAGGAAACCGAGCTCGCCGAGCTCGCGCCACAGATCGCGCGGAAACACGTTGCTGCGGTCGATCTCGTTGGCGCGCGGCGCGATGCGCTCCGCGGCGAAGCGCCGCACCTGCTCGCGCACGGCGTCGATGTCCTCGCCGAGGCCGAAGTTGAACTCGCGGTAGGCGGCGCCCGGCATGGCTCGATACCCCGTTGTCATCCGACCCGAAATCGACGGATAATCGATCGATGGTCCGACTGTCGGACAATTGTGCGCCCGGGGCACTGCATTGACAATCGCTGCCTCGGGCCGGGACGGCGCCGAGCCGGGACGGCGCGGGCCGGGATGATGCCGGCCGGGATGGCGCCGGCCGGGATGGCGCCGGACCGCTGCCCCGGGCGCGGCTTCGAATGGGGTGCGAAAGGATAAGAGCATGGCCAAGATTGCCTCGAGCATCGACGTGCGCAGCGCCGAGTTCGCCGCCAATCGGGCGGCCATGCTGCCCCTGGTGCAGGATCTCAGGGCGCTGCTCGCGCGCAACGCCCTCGGGGGCAGCGCCGCCGCGCGCGCAAAGCACCGGGAGGCGGGCAAGCTCCTGGCGCGCGAGCGGGTGGATGCGCTGCTCGACCCCGGATCACCGTTTCTCGAGCTCTCGCCGCTCGCCGCGCACGGCGTTTATGACGATGATCTGCCGGGCGCCGGTCTGGTCACCGGCATCGGCAGGGTCGCCGGCCGTCCCTGCATGGTGGTCGCCAACGATCCCACCGTGAAGGGCGGCACCTACTACCCGCTCACCGTGAAGAAGCATCTGCGCGCCCAGGAGATAGCCGGGGAGAACGCGCTCCCCTGCATTTACCTGGTCGAGAGCGGCGGGGCGTTCCTGCCGAAACAGGACGAGGTGTTTCCCGACCGCGATCATTTCGGCCGGATCTTCTACAATCAGGCGCGCCTCTCGGCGCAGGGCATCGCGCAGATCGCCGTGGTGCACGGCTCCTGCACGGCGGGCGGGGCCTACGTGCCCGCGATGTCCGATCACGCGGTGATCGTGCGCAACCAGGGCCGCGTGTTTCTCGGCGGCCCGCCCCTGGTGCGCGCCGCGACCGGCGAGGAGATCGACGCCGAGTCGCTCGGCGGCGCCGACGTGCATTGCCGCCGCTCCGGCGTCACCGATTACTATGCCGAGAACGACACACATGCGCTCGCATTGGCGCGGCGCGCGGTCGCGCGCTTGCGCCCGCCGGCGCTCGCCGCGGCGGGGCCGGCGCGCCCGCATGAGCCCGACTACGACCCGGCCGAGCTGTACGGGATCATTCCCCCCACCTCGCGCAAGCCCTACGATGTGCGCGAGATCATCGCACGGCTCGTCGATCGCTCCTGGTTCGACGAATTCAAGGCGCTCTACGGCACCACGCTGGTGTGCGGCTTCGCGGACATTCACGGAATCAGCGTCGGCATCCTCGGCAACAACGGCATCCTGTTCTCCGAGAGCGCGCTCAAGGGCACGCACTTCATCGAGCTGTGCTGCCGGGAAGGCATTCCGCTGCTGTTCCTGCAGAACATCTCGGGCTTCATGGTCGGGCAGGCGGCCGAGGCGGGAGGCATCGCCAAGGACGGCGCCAAGCTCGTGACCGCAGTCGCCTGCGCCGCGGTGCCGAAATACACCGTCACCATCGGCGGCAGCTTCGGCGCCGGCAATTACGCGATGTGCGGGCGCGCCTACTCGCCGCGGCTGCTGTTCGAGTGGCCCAATGCGCGCACCTCGGTGATGGGCGGCGAGCAGGCGGCGAGCGTGCTCGCGACCATCAAGCGCGATGCCCTCAAGCGCGGCGGCGGGGATTTGAGCGACGCCGAGGAGGAGCGCATCAAGGCGCCCATCCGCGAGCAGTTCGAGCGGCAGGGGCACCCCTACTACGCATCCGCACGGCTGTGGGACGACGGCGTGCTCGATCCCGGGGACACCCGGCGCGCCCTGGGGCTCGCCCTCGCGCTCACGCTCGAGCAGCCGGCGGCGGCGACGCGCTACGGCATTTTCAGAATGTGATCCCCGCTCCTCACCCCGCATGACCCCCGCCGATCCCAAACGCCTGCTCATCGCCAATCGCGGCGAGATCGTGTGCCGCATCGCGCGCACCGCGCGCCGGCTCGGCTGGACCGCGATCGCCGTCTACTCCGACGCCGACCGCGCAGCGAAGCACGTGCGCGAAGCGGACGAGGCCTATCATCTGGGCGCCTCGCCGGCGGCGCAGAGCTATCTCGATCGCGCCCGGGTGATCGAGCTCGCACGCCGCGTCGGCGCGCACGCGGTGCACCCGGGGTACGGCTTTCTGTCCGAGAATGCGGATTTCGCGCAAGGCTGCATCGATGCCGGCCTGATCTTCGTCGGCCCGCCGCCGGCGGCGATTCGCGCCATGGGCTCGAAGAGCGCCTCCAAGGCCGCGATGGCGGCCGCCGGCGTGCCGGTCGCTCCCGGCTACCACGGCGCGGAGCAATCGCTCGAGCGGCTCAGCGCCGAAGCGCAGCGCGTCGGCTTCCCGCTCATCATCAAGGCGAGCGCCGGCGGCGGCGGCAAGGGCATGCAGGTGGTGCATTCGGCGGGCGAAGTGGCGGCCGCGGTCGAGTCGGCGCAGCGGCTGGCGCGCGCGGCCTTCGGCGATGATCGGCTGCTGCTCGAGCGCTATTTCCCGACGGCGCGGCACGTGGAGGTGCAGATATTCGCCGACTCGCGCGGCGCGGCCGTGGCGCTGTTCGATCGCGACTGCTCGGTGCAGCGGCGCCATCAGAAGATCATCGAGGAGGCGCCGGCCCCGGGGCTGCGCCCGCAGGTGCGGACCGCCATGTCGCAGGCGGCGCTCACCGCCGCGCTCACCGTCGGCTACGTGGGCGCGGGAACGGTCGAGTTCCTGCTCGATCCGGCGCAGCAGTTCTACTTCATGGAGATGAACACGCGCCTGCAGGTGGAGCATCCGGTGACCGAGCTCATCACCGGGCTCGACCTGGTGGAGTGGCAGCTGCAGGTCGCCTGCGGCGCGCCGTTGCCGCGCGGCGCGCAGGAGATCGCCGCGCGCGGCGCGGCCATCGAGGCGCGCCTGTACGCGGAGGACCCGGCGCACGAGTATTTGCCGAGCGTGGGGCGGATCACGCACTTGCGCTGGCCGCCGTGCGGCGGCGGGGAGCTGAGGCTCGACGTGGGGGTCGATGAGGGCGATGAGGTGTCGCCGTTCTACGATCCCATGCTCGGCAAGCTGATCGCGCACGGCGACTCGCGCGAGCAGGCGCGCGAGCGGCTGCAGCGCGCGCTGACACAGCTCGAGATCGCCGGCGTGACCACCAACCGGGCGCTGCTCGCGAGCGTGCTCGACGACCCGGGGTTTCGCAGCGCGGCGCTCGCCACGAGCTTTCTCGAGACGCGCCGGGGCCATCTCGCGCTCGCCGAGCCCACGCCCGCGGATGAGGACTATCTGCTCGCCGCGCTCTGGCATGCCGCCGCGCGCACCGGGCCGGGCGTGCTCTGGTCCGACACCTCGGGCTGGCGCCTCGGCGCGCATCCGCTCACCCACTGGCGCTTCGGCGATCGCACCGTGCGCCTCGAGAGGACGGGCCCTGACACCTATCGAGGGAGCCTCGCCGCAGGCGACCAGGAGCTGCGCCTGCTCGGCCGCGATGCCACCTCGATCACGGCGCAGATCGCCGGCCGCCGCGAGCAGGCGCACATCGCGCTACGGGCACCCGAGCTCGACCTGTTTCGCGCGGGCCGTCACGTGATCCTGCGCCTGAGCTGCACCGAGGATGCGCTGCAGGCGACGGCCGAGTCGGACGCAGGCTCGCTGGTCACGCCGCTCCCCGGCACCGTGGTGGCGGTGCATGCCCGCCTTGGGGAACGCGTCGAGCGCGGTGCGCCGCTCATCACCCTGGAGGCGATGAAAATGGAGCACACCGTCACCGCCCCGCATGCAGGCACGGTGCACGGTTTGCCCTTCGCCGTGGGAGATCGCGTGCCGGCGGGCTCGGTGCTCGCCGAGCTCAGGCCGCTGAGCTAGAGGACGCGGACGCCTCGACCAGGGGCGGCAGGGTGACCTTGAAGCGGGTTTCGTGTCCCAGCAGGCTCGCGAGCGCCACCTTGCCGCCTGCCTCGTGCACGTAGCGGCGCACCAGCGCGAGCCCGGTGCCGTGCGCGGGCTCCCCCGGGCTGCTCGGCAAGGTCGAATAGCCCGACTTGAATATGAGCTTGATGGCCTCGCGATCGCGCATGCGTGCCGCCCCCTCGCCGGTGATGATGCCGCGCGCGATCGCCGTGGCGCGCACCTTGTCGGGGTCGAGGCCGCAGCCGTCGTCCTCGAACAGCAGCTCGTAGCTGCCGTCCGGGCCGCTCTTGAACTCGAGGCGCATGGTGCCGAGCGGCGTCTTGCCGGCGGCATCGCGTTGCACGGGCGTTTCGATGCCGTGCATGACGGCATTGCGGATCAGCTGGATGGCGATGTTCTTGATCGCCGATTGATATGCCGGGGGCACCAGGACCAGTCCGAGCGCCTCGAGCGTGACGGTCTTGTCGTGCTCCTGCGCCACGTGGTCGCACAGCGCGCGCAGGGTGTTCTCCAGGCTGCCGGCGGGCGCGGAGAGCTGCGCTCCGGGAACGGCCGCGCTCTTCGACCTCGCCATGAACTTCGGTGCCTCGATGATCTGGGTCCCGGTCGCGGTCTTGGGCGCAGCCTTGGAGGCCGGGTCGGCCGCGCGCGCGCCCGCCGTGACCGCGCTCAGCGACTTGAGCAGCGCGAACTGGCCGTACAGATGATCGAGCTTGACCGCGAGCGGCAAGAAGTCGCTCCCGCTGAGCGCCGGGCGGCTGCGCAGATCGTGCAGGGCGTCCTCGAATTGCCGGGCCGAGCCCTCCAGGGCGCCGAGGTGAAAGGCCGCGGCGTCGCGCCGGATCCGGTCGACTTCCTCGAGCGTCTCCTCGAGCTTCTGGCGGAACGCGTCCTGCTCGCGCGCCGGCTTCTTCAGCACCGTATTGATGGTCTTCATCGCGCCGTCGGTTCGATGCAGCAGTGCGGCGAAGCGCGCGCCCCCCGACTTCAGGACGCTGCGCAGAATCTCGCTCTGCGTCTGCACCTGCGCGCGCAGCTCCTCGAGCTCGCGTGCCGCCTGCATGCGTGCCGTGATGTCGCTGACGCGCACCAGCCAGGTGCGCTGCTCGCCCGCGGCGCCGATCGGATCGAACTCGAAGGCGTAATGGGCCGAGTCGAAGGAGCCGTCGGAGTTGGGCAGGCGGATCTCGACGTCGCTCAAGGGGCTGGCCTGCGGCTGCGGGGGCTCGGTGCTCACGATGCCCCCGTCATCGCGCGGCGGCGCGGTGCCGAGCAAGTGGGCGATGTAGTTTCGCGCCTGGGTCAAAACCTTGGCAGTGACCAGGGGCGCAAGCAGCTTGTCGAACGTGAGGTTGTTGAAATCGTCGCGGCGAAACAGGCTGGAGAGCGATTGCGACACCTGCGGCAGGATCCGATTCCTGGCATCGAGCAAGAACAGTCCCTGTTCGCTGTGCCGCAGGATCGCCTCGGTGATGCGGTTGCTGGCGCCGATGAGCTCCTGCTTCTCGCGTTCGTGGCGCTTGCGGGTGATGAACATATGATCGCAGCGTGCCAAAGCGGCGCAGCGTGCGACAGGAGGAGTGTCACAGCTTAACGGGATTCTTACCTGGGGTGCAGCGGGTCAGGGCCGGGTGTGACGCACCTCACGGATCGCCTGGGCGGATCGCCTGGGCGGATCGCCTGGGCCTGCGCGGCGAGCGTGCTCTTGCGCGCCGGGCGGCCCGCTAGGCAACGGCGGCGACCAGCGGCCCGAGGTCCGCGAGCAGCTCATCGGCCGAGGCGTAGCGCTCCGAGGGGTCCTTCGCCATGAGCCGGTCCACGAGCGCCTGTTGCAGGGCCGCATGGGCCGGCAGCCGGGGCACCGGGGCGGTGGCGTGCTGCTCCATGATCTCCATGGCGCTCTTGCCGATGTAGGGACGGTGACCGGTGAGCATCTCGAAGAACATGACTCCCAGACTGTACAGATCGGTGCGCGCGTCGACCCGAAACCCCTGCGACTGCTCGGGGCTGATGTAGTAGGGCGACCCGAGCACCTGCCCGGCGTTGGTCGTGCTGCTCTGCTCGAGCGAGCGCCGTGCAAGGCCGAAATCGATGAGCACCGGGGAGTTGTCCTCGCGCAGCATGACGTTCGCGGGCTTCAGATCCCGGTGCAGGATGCCGAACACATGGATGACGCGCAGCGCCTCGGCGATGGTGCGCAGGTAGTACAGGCTCTCGTCGATGCTCAAGGGATTGCGCAGCCGATCGCGCAGGTCGCCGCACGGGATGTACTCCATGGCCAGATACTGATGCTGCGGAAGCGCGCCGAAATCATAGATTTCCGCTATGGCGCGGTGCGCGATGCTGGAGATGATCTCGTACTCGCGCTGGAAGCGCTCGGCGTCGTCGAGCTCGCGCTGCGTGGTTCCCCGGCTCATGACCTTGAGCACGACGTTGCGCCGCAGCCGCTCGCTGCGCGCCAGATACACCGAGGAGAAATTGCTGGTGGAGATCTCCTTCACGATGCCGTAGCCGGGCACCTTGATGGAGGGGGCGTCCTCGGCGGGGGTGAGCAGGGCCTCGGCGGCGAGCGCCGCGGCGCTCTGCTTCGCGCATGCCTCGGTCACCGCCTTGAGCAGCAGATCGCGGGTGATGCGTGCCAGCGGCAGGTAGTCCTTCGCGCCACACTTGAGCGCTCTCACCGCCGACAGCTCGCTGCCGTGCTCGGCCAGTATGATGCAGTACACGCTCGGCTGCGCCCGCAGCATCTGTGTGAGGTAGCTCAAGCCCGTGCTCGCCTGCGCCTCGTTGCTGAAGTCGATCTGCAGAACCACCGCATCCGGTGCCCGTTCCTGGACGAACTGCGCCAGGGAAGCCGCGTCCGCGCCCGGCGCCGTGGTCACCTGGGCGCTGGGCCAATGACTGGTCACATGGTGGTTCAGCCATTGCAGGCGCTTGGCGTCGCCGCCCACCACCAACAGCACGGGACCGGTTGCATCGGGCATAGATGGAAGGTTCGTCTATCGAGGAGGCTGAGCCTAGCCCCCGCCGCGCCCGGCTGGCCCGTCAAGAAGTCACATTTCTGGGCGTGCTTATGCAAAAAGCCTGTCAAGGACGCCCATAACCCTGGAAAATTGAAACGTCGGCCTCATGATCCGGTCTCCTGTCCAGGGCCCTAGAACACCTATGAGAGGACATATTGCAATGGGAAGCATCAGAACCTGGTCGCTGGCGGCGGTGGCCGGAATCCTCGTGGTGGTCGTGGCTCACCAGGGATCGAATGCCGATGCGGCGGCGGCAACCGCCGCGACCGCGACCGCGGCGGCACCCGCGCACCCTCCCGCGGAGCGGGTGACGGGTCTGCCCGACTTCTCCGGGCTGGTGGCGGAGAACGGCGCGGCCGTGGTCAATATCTCCGTGGTGGAGAAGCCGCAGAGGATGGCCGGCGGCGATGAGGGGAACGACGAGGATCCCCTGTCGCAGTTCTTCCATCGCTTCCAGCTGCCGAGCCCCGAGCACATGCCGCCGGCGCACGGCATCGGCTCGGGCTTCATCATCAGCCCGGACGGCTACGTGCTCACCAACGCCCACGTGGTCGCCGACGCCTCCGAGGTGACGGTGAAATTGACGGACCGGCGCGAGTTTCGCGCCAAGGTCATCGGCGTCGACAAGCGCAGCGACATCGCTCTCATCAAGATACCCGCGACCGGCCTGCCGGTGGTGCGTTTCGGGGACTCCTCGAAGATCCGGCCGGGCCAGTGGGCGATTGCGATCGGCTCGCCCTTCGGCTTCGAGAACAGCGTCACGGCGGGTGTGGTGAGCGCCGTCGGCCGGCCGCTCCCGGACGACAATGGCGGCTCCGTCGAGACCTTCATCCAGACCGATGCGGCCGTCAATCCCGGCAATTCCGGCGGCCCGCTGTTCAACCTGCAAGGTGAGGTGATCGGCATCAACGCGCAGATCTACAGCCGCACGGGCGGCTACATGGGCATGTCGTTCGCGATTCCCATCGACACCGCGCTCAACGTCAAGGACCAGCTGTTGAAGAACGGCAAGGTGAGCCGCAGCCGCATCGGCGTCTCGGTGCAGGACATCGGCCAACAGCTGGCGCTCACCTTCGGACTGAGCACCCCGCATGGCGCACTGGTCAGCTCGGTGGAGCCGCAAGGCCCGGGAGAGCGTGCCGGCCTCAAGCCGGGCGACGTGATCACCAGCGTGAACGGCAAGAACATCGACCATTCCTACGACCTGCCGAGCGTGATCTCGCAGCTGCCGCCGGGCAGCGAGGCGCGGCTCGGCGTGTGGCATGACCGCAAGGCGACCGAAGTGACCGTCAAGACGGTGCTGCTCGAGGACACCCCGGCGCAGACGGCGCGCAACGGCGCCCAGGACTCCGGCGGCCCGCTGGGTCTTGCGGTGCGGCCGCTCGCGCCGAGCGAGCAGCAGGAGCTGCACACGCGCGGGCGCCTGGTGGTGGAGGATGTCACGGGGCCCGCCCTCGCGGCCGGGCTGCAGGCGGGCGATGTGGTCCTCGGCGTCAACGGCGCCGGCGTCTCGACGCTGGCGGATCTCAAGCGCGAAGTGGCACGCGCCGGCCATACGGTGGCCTTGCTGATCCAGCGCGAGGACGCCCAGATCTACATCCCGATCGACATCGGCTGAGCATTCGGATGTAATCGCGGCGTGTCTACGCCTGCCCCCGCACTGCCGGACGGCGCCGCGAAGCGCCGCCCGCCGCCCGCGCCATTCCTGCCCATGACGCGCGCGGAAATGCAGGCGCTCGGCTGGCGCGAGTGCGACGTCATCATCGTCACCGGCGATGCCTACGTGGATCACCCGAGCTTCGGCATGGCCATCATCGGCCGCGTGCTGGAGGCGCGCGGCTTCAGGGTCGGCATCATCGCGCAGCCCGATTGGCGCAGCGCGCAGGATTTCACCGCGCTCGGCGCGCCGCGCCTGTTCTTCGGCGTCACCGGCGGCAACATGGACTCGATGGTGAACCGCTACACGGCGGATCGGCGCGTCCGGAGCGATGATGCCTACACGCCCGATGGCGCCGCCGGCAAGCGGCCGGACCGCTGCGTCATCGTCTACGCGCAGCGCTTGCGCGAAGCGTTCAAGAGCGTGCCCATCGTGGTCGGCGGTATCGAGGCGAGCTTGCGCCGCATCGCGCATTTCGACTACTGGTCCGATCAGGTACGCCGCTCGTTGCTGGTGGACGCCAAGGCGGACCTGCTGGTGTACGGCAACGCGGAGCGGCAGATCGTGGCTCTGGCCGAGCGGCTCGATGCGGGCGAGCCGATCTCGGGCATCACGGATCTTCGCGGCACCGCCTGCATGCGCCGCACGGTGCCCGAGGGCTGGATCGAGATTGACTCGAGCGAGCTCGATACGCCGGGACCCGTGGCGCCTGCGCCCGACCCCTACGCCGACGAGGCGCAGCGGCTCGCGGCGGCGCCGCCCGCCGCCGCGCCGGCGAATCATCAGGTGGTGAAATTCCATCGCAAGGTGCCGAACGCGCAGCGCGAGCGCAGCGTCATCCGCATCCCCTCCTTCGAGCGCGTGAGCGAGGATGCGGTGCTGTATGCGCACGCCTCGCGCATCCTGCACCTGGAATCGAATCCCGGCAACGCGCGCGCGCTGGTGCAGCGGCACGGCGGCGCCGAGGTGTGGATCAATCCGCCGCCGATTCCCCTGGCCACGGCGGACCTGGATGCGGTCTACGAGCTGCCCTACGCGCGGCGGCCGCATCCGGCGTACGGGCAGGCGCGCATTCCCGCCTACCACATGATCCGCTTCTCGGTATCGATCCAGCGCGGCTGCTTCGGCGGCTGCACCTTCTGCTCGATCACCGAGCACGAGGGGCGCATCATCCAGAGCCGCTCCGAGGAGTCGGTGATCCGCGAGATCGAGACCATCCGCGATACCGTTCCCGGCTTCACCGGAGTCGTCTCCGACCTCGGCGGCCCGACCGCCAACATGTACCGCCTGCACTGCAAGAGTGCGGCGGTCGAATCGGCGTGCCGCAGACCCTCCTGCGTATATCCGGGCGTATGCCCGAACTTGAATACCGATCATGCGCCGCTCATCGATCTGTATCGCCGCGCCCGCGCGCTCAAGGGCGTGAAGAAAGTGCTCATCGCCTCCGGCGTGCGCTACGACCTCGCGGTCGAGTCGCCCGAGTACGTGCGGGAGCTCGCGACTCATCACACCGGCGGGTACCTGAAGATCGCGCCCGAGGCGATCAGCGAGGGCCCGCTGTCGAAGATGATGAAACCGGGCGTGGGCGCCTATTACCGCTTCAAGGAGCTGTTCGACAAGTACTCCAAAGCGGCGGGCAAGGAGCAGTACCTCATTCCCTATTTCATCGCAGCCCATCCCGGAACGCGCGATGCGGACATGCTCGAGCTCGCTCTGTGGCTGAAGAAGAACGGCTTTCGCGCCGATCAGGTGCAGGCCTTTCTGCCCTCGCCCATGGCGACGGCCACGGCCATGTACCATTCGGGCAGGAATCCGTTGAGGCGCATCACGCGCAGCAGCGAGGCGGTCGCGGTCCCGAAGGGCATCCGCGTGCGGCGGCTGCACAAGGCGTTTCTGCGCTATCACGACCCGGACAACTGGCCGCTGCTGCGCGAGGCGCTGAGGCGCATGGGCCGTGCCGATCTGATCGGCAACGGCAAGCACCATCTGGTGCCGGCGTATCAGCCGGTGGGGGCGCGTACGCCTGCGCGGCCCTTTCGCACGCAGCATACGGGACTTCCACCCGCAGGCGCAGGCGGCGCCGCTCGCGCTGCCCGCAGGAGCCGTTCGTAGCCTCGTCCGGCCGCGCGGGCCCGCCCGCCCGCCGCGGGAGCCGTCGCGGGCATGCAGCGGCTCGCGCGCTTTTTGTGCTTGCTACGCCGCCTGCGGTGCGATTAAAGTTCCGGGCTGTCTAGGGGCCCAGTCGGGCTCCGAGCGGTTGCCGCCGCCACTCATCAAGATGAAGGACGCCGCGAAACGACGCTGGAGCGGTTGACTGCAGTATGGACAAGTGGATCGTACACAAATTCGGCGGTTCGAGCGTCGCTGACGCGAGCTGCCTGCGCCGCGTTGCGGATATCCTGGAGGCCTCGCCCAATCCGCGCGAGGCGGTGGTGCTATCCGCCTGCCGCGGCGTCACCGACGCCTTGCTCGAATCCGTCACCCTCGCGGAGCGTCCGGACGGAGACGTGAGCGGGGCGATCGAGCAGCTCTGGAAGCGTCACGAGAAGCTCGCCGCGGAGCTGCTGTCGCCGTCCGCCTGCGAGCGCTATTGCATGGATCTCGCCCGGGACTGCAAGGACATCGCCGGCGTCCTGCAGACCGTGCGCCTGATCCGCTCGGCGACTTACTCGATGCGCGACATCATCGCGGGATACGGGGAGATCTGGTCGACGCGGCTGTTCGCCCCGTTCCTGCGCGAGCGCGGACGCATCGAGGGCGAGATCCTGTGGGTCGATGCGCGCGAGGTGATCATCGTCGAGTGGGGGCCGCTCGGCCCGACGGTGCAGTGGGCGCTGAGCGGACAGAACCTGAGCAAGAAGATCCCGACCGGGTTTCGCGGCCGTCTCATCGTCACCGGTTTCGTGGCGACCACGACCGGCGGCATACAGACGACGCTCGGGCGCAATGGGAGCGATTTTTCCGGTTCCATCTTCGGGGCCCTGCTCGAGGCGCCGGAGATCATCATCTGGACCGATGTCGACGGCGTGCTGTCGGCCGACCCGCGCCTGGTGCCGAACGCCGAGACGATCGACCAGCTGTCCTACAACGAGGCCATGGAGCTCGCTTACTTCGGCGCCAAGGTGATCCATCCGCAGACCATGGAACCCGCCGTCGCGCGCGACATCCCGATCTGGATCCGCAACACCTTCGCTCCGCAAAAGCCCGGCACGCTGATCTGCGCGCATCCGGTCTCGGCGCTCAAGGTCAAGGGCATCACCACCATCGACCCGGTGGCGCTCGTCAACCTGGAGGGCGCGGGAATGATCGGCGTCCCGGGGACGGCGCATCGGCTGTTCGGCGCGCTGCGCGACGCGGGCATCTCGGTCATCCTGATCTCGCAGGGCAGCTCCGAGCATTCGATCTGCTTCGCGATTCCCGCCGCGCAGGCGCAGCGCGCCGAGCAGGCGGTGCGCCGCGCCTTCGATTCGGAGCTGCGCGACGGACAGATCCAGCACGTCGAGGTGGCGCGCGACCTGGCGATCCTCGCGGTGGTCGGCGACGGCATGGCCGGAGCGCACGGCGTCGCCGCCAAGGTCTTCAACTCGCTCGGCGATGCCGCCATCAACGTGCGGGCCATCGCCCAGGGCGCCTCGGAGCGCAACATCTCGCTGGTGGTCGACGGCAAGGTCGCGGCGAAGGCGCTGCGCGCGGTGCACGCCGCGTTCTATCTGTCGCCGAACACCCTGTCCATCGGGTTGATCGGCCCCGGGACCGTCGGACGGGTGCTGCTGGCGCAGATCGCGAGTCAGCTCGAGCGGCTGCGGGCCCTGAATCTCGATCTGCGCGTACGCGGCATCGCCAGCTCGCAGCGCATGCTGCTGGCGCAGAACGCCATCGATCTGGCGCACTGGCCCGCGCTCCTCGCCGAGCGCGGCGAGCCGCTCGATCTCGAGAAATTCGCGGCGCATTGCCAGGCGGAGTACATTCCGCACACGGTGATCATCGACTGCACGGCGAGCGGGGAGGTGGCCGGCCGCTATCGGGACTGGCTCGCGCGGGGCATCCACATCGTCACGCCGAACAAGAAGGCGAACAGCGGTGCGCTGCCGGCCTATCGAGCCCTCAAGGAGGCGGCGCGCAGCGCCGGCACTCATTATCTGTACGAGGCGACGGTCGGTGCGGGCCTGCCCGTCATCCAGACCCTGCGCGATCTGCGTGAGACGGGTGATGAGATCACGCGCATCGAGGGGATCTTCTCGGGCACGCTCGCCTATCTCTTCAACGTGTTCGACGGCAGCGAGTCGTTCTCCTCGATCGTGCGTGCAGCCAAGCAAAAGGGCTACACCGAGCCCGATCCGCGCGATGATCTGTCCGGCATGGATGTCGCGCGCAAGCTCATCATCCTGGGGCGCGAGATGGGGTTGACCCTGGAGCTGTCCGACGTCGAGGTGAAGGGGCTGGTGCCCGACCCGCTCGACGGCTGCAGCGTCGAGGAGTTCATGCGCCGGCTGCCGGAGTTCGACGCCGCCATGGCGGCGCTGCTGGCCGATGCCGAGAAGCAAGCGCAGGTGCTGCGCTACGTCGGGCGGGTCGAGGCGGACGGCAAGGCGACGGTCGGCCTGACGCGCCTGGACGCGAAGCACGCCTTTGCGAACATCGCGCTCACCGACAACGTCGTGCGCTACGCGACGCGCCGCTACTGCGACAACCCGCTCATCGTGCAGGGCCCCGGCGCCGGTCCCGAGGTGACGGCCGGCGGCGTGTTCTCGGATCTGCTGCGCCTCTCCGCCTATCTCGGCGCGCACCTCTGAGGACGCAAGGCGCCGCCGTGCACACCGAGGTCACCGCTTTCGCTCCCGCCACCGTCGCCAACGTCGGCATCGGCTTCGACATCCTCGGGCACACGGTCGAGGCGCTGGGCGATCGGGTGAAGCTGCGGCGCATCGATGAGCCGGCGGTGCGGATTCGCAGCGTGAGCGGCATCGCCGGCGAGCTGCCGGTGGATCCGAACAGCAACACCGCCGGCCGCGCCGTGCAGACCATGCATGCGGCGCTCAAGCTCGGCTACGGCTTCGAGATGGACATCGACAAGGGCATCCCGCTCGCTTCCGGGCTCGGCGGGTCGGCCGCCTCGGCGGTGGCGGCGGTGGTCGCCGCCAACGCGCTCATCGAGCATCCGCTGCCGCTCCTCAGGCTCCTCAAGTACGCGATGGAGGGCGAGA
Organism: Steroidobacteraceae bacterium; assembly: GCA_035504115.1. Lineage (GTDB taxonomy): Bacteria > Pseudomonadota > Gammaproteobacteria > Steroidobacterales > Steroidobacteraceae > Bog-1198. The sequence continues at coordinate 46,665 of DATJSL010000043.1, forward strand.
TCGTCGCGAGCGGCTCGGCGCACCTGGACAACATCGCGCCGTGCCTGTACGGCGGCCTGGTGCTCACCGTCGGCATCGATCATCCCCGCGTGAAGCAGATTCCCGTCCCGCGCACGCTGCGCTGCGTGCTCGTCCATCCCCACATGCACCTCGCGACGCGCGAGGCGCGCGCGCTGTTGAGGAGCGACGTGACGCGCTCGGATTTCGTCTGGCAAACCGCGAATCTCGCCGGCTTCATCAGCGGCTGCTACTCGAACGATCTCGACATGATCCGCGATTCATTCAACGACGTCATCATCGAGCCGCAGCGCCAGAATCTGATCCCGGGCTTCAAGGACGTGCAGCGCGGCGCGATGTCCGCCGGTGCGCTCGGCTGCTCGATCTCCGGCGCCGGCCCCACCATATTCGCCTGGGCCGAAGTCGAGCACACCGAGGCGGTGCGCGGCGCGATGACGGCGGCGTTCTTGAATCATGGCCTCGAGTCCGACGCGTGGATCTCCGCGCTCGACAATCCGGGCGCCCGGCTGGTGAGCGGCTGATGCCGAGGGTGAGCGGCTGATGCCGGGCCTACGATACTCGAGCTCGCGCGGCGCTTCGCCCGAGGTCGGGCTGAGCGAGGCGGTTCGCCAGGGGTTGGCGCCCGACGGCGGGCTGTATGTGCCGAACCGGCTGCCCGGCGTCGACCCCGGGAGAATCGCGCGCGCCGCGCGGCTGCCCGACATCGCGCGCGGGGCGCTCGAGGGGTTCTTCGCAGGCGATCCTCTGCAGGCCAAGCTCGGCGAGATCGCCGAGGCGGCGCTCGATTTCCCGGCGCCCACCACCGCCGTGGACCGGTGCGCCGACCCCTTGTTCGTGCTCGAGCTGTTTCACGGCCCGACCGCCGCGTTCAAGGATTTCGGTGCGCGCTTTCTCGCCGAGACGCTCGAGCGCACGCAATCGGCCGTGGATGCCCCCCTCGCCGCCGCGCGCGCGCCCATGACGATTCTGGTGGCGACCTCCGGCGATACCGGCGGTGCGGTGGCGGCTGCCTTTCACCGCCGCCCCTGGGTGCGAATCGTCATCCTCTACCCCAGGGGACTGGTGAGTGCGCGGCAGGAACAGCAGCTCACCTGCTGGGACGGGAACGTGACTGCGCTGCGCATCGGGGGGACCTTCGATGACTGCCAGCGCCTGGTGAAGGAAGCCTTCCTCGACGCACGGCTCAAGGCACGGCACCGCTTCAGCTCCGCCAACAGCATCAACATCGGCCGCCTGCTGCCGCAGATGGTGTACTACGTCGCCTCGAGCCTCGAGATCGAGCGGCGCACCGGCCGCAAGGCCTCGTTCGTGATTCCCGCCGGCAATCTCGGCAACGCGTTCGCCGCCATGTGGGCCCGGGCCCTGGGGTTTCCGATCGAGCGCATCGTTCTCGCCCACAACGCCAATCGCACGGTTCCCGATTTTCTGCGCGACGGCGAGTGGCGGCCGCGTCCGAGCATTGCGACGCTCGCGTCGGCCATGGACGTGGGCAATCCCAGCAACATGGAGCGGGTTCGCGCGCTTTATCCCAGCTTCGCGTCGCTGCGCGAACAGCTGACCGCGCAGAGCGTCGATGACGCTACAATCCGCGCGAGGATTGGAGAGGACTTCATGCGATTTGGACGCGAATGGTGCCCGCACACCGCCACCGCCGCCGAGATCTACCATCGCTTGAGCGAGAGCGAGCGGCGCTCGAGCCCCTGGGTGCTGGTGGCCACCGCGCACCCGGCGAAGTTCAACGACATCGTCGAGCCCATCATCGGCAAGCCGGTGGAGGTGCCGCCGTCCCTCGCGCGGCTGCTCGCGCTGCCGCAGCGCTTCCTCGACCTGCCCCCCACGCTGGAGGCGGTCGCCGCCGCGCTCGAATGAACGATCTGCGCATCGAGCCGGCATGGATTGCCGCCGGCGCCGCCCTGCTGGTGATCGGTGCGGGCGGCTACGTGGCCATCGGCGCCTACCAGCGCCGGGCGCGGCGCAAGCAGCTGCTCGCGCGCCTCGACCGCATCGCCTACGAGTCGGCCCACCAGGTGCTGGTCCCCGACGGCATGGGCGGCTACATTCACATCGATCATCTGCTGCTCACCCCGCGCGGCCTGCTGGTGCTGGACACGCGGCGCGTGGCGGGGCTCATTTTCGGGGGCGATCAGATGAGCGATTGGACGGTCATCGGCCGGCGCCGCTTCACCTTCGACAACCCGCAGCCGGCGCTCTACGACCGCATCGCCGCGGTCAAGGCGCTGGTCGGGGAGTTCCCCGTGGAAGGGCGCTTGCTGTTCTCGAACATCGGCAAGTTCACCAAGGGCATGCCCAAGTACGTGATGATGCTGGACGGTATCGAGGTCGAGTTCCCGCAGGTCGACCGCAGCCTGAAAGGGTCGGCGGCGCTCGCGCCGTTCGCCGAGGTGTGGGGGCGGGTGGTCCCACAGCTCAAGCCGAGCCCGCATCTTTTCACCAATCTCTAGGATCCGGGTCAGAGCTCAGCCGGGGGGGCGTTCGCGCGCCGCGCCCGGCGCGCCGTCCAGCCCGAAGAGGTGCGCCGCGTTGCGCGTGGTCGCCCTTGCGACCTCCTCGAGCGGCTCGCCCCGCAGGGCTGCGACGGTGCGCGCGATGTGCGGCAGGTACATCGGCTCGTTGCGGCGCGATCTGGGCGGCGGCGCCAGGTCGCGAGGCAGCAGATACGGCGCATCGGTCTCGATCATGATCGCATCGCGGGGAATGTGCGGAACGGCCTCGCGCAAGCTCCCGCCGCGCCGCTCATCGCAAACCCAGCCGGTGATCCCGATGGACAAGGCGAGCGCCAGGTAGGCCTCGAGCTCGCGCGGACCGCCGGTGAAGCAGTGCGCCACCCCGCCGACCAGCCCCGCACGGTGCTCGGCGAGAATCGCCGTGAAGTCCTCGTGCGCATCGCGCTGATGCAGGAAGACGGGCTTGCGCGCCGCCGCCGCGAGCTCGAGCTGTGCGCTGAAGGCGGCGCGCTGCGCGGGTCGCGGCGCCAGGTCGCGAAAATAATCCAGTCCGCATTCCCCGGCCGCGACGATCTGCGGAAGCTTCAGCAGCTCCTTAAGCTCGCTGCGCAGCTGCGCCGTGAGCTCGGCTGCGTGATGCGGATGCAGGCCGGCCGTGCTCCACAGCACGCCCGGCCGCGCGGCGGCGAGCCGCGCGGCCGCGCGCGAGCTCTCGAGGTCGGTTCCGGTGACGATCTGGCGCAGCACCCCGGCCTGGATCGCCCGGGCGATCACGGCGTCGAGGTCCGCGGCGAAGCTCGCGTGCGTCAGGTTCGCTCCGATGTCGATCAAGTCGCGCCTCAAGAACGGCCAGCCCGATATGATATCTTCGATCGGTATCGTACACGCGCGGAGCGTTCGGGAGCTGCGGCATGCGGGGAGTCGGAAGCTGGGGTGCTGTGCTGTTGTTGTTCGCCGCCGCGCTCGGCGCCCAGGAGGGCGGCGACCTGCAGGCGCAGATCCTCTACGCCTATCAGAGCGAGGACGCCAACGAGCTCGCCAATCTCGTGCAGAAGCTCGGCAACCAGATCGAGACGGACGGCGGCGATGCGGCCCTTCGCTACCATCTGGCCCATGCGCAATATCGCTTCGGCCTGCTTGCGCGGCAGAAGCGGCCCAAGGCGGCCGCGCCGGCGTTCGCGGATTGCATCGATGAGCTCAAGCGGGTCCTCGAGCAAGATGTCAAATCGGCCGAGGCCCTGGCGCTGCAGTCGGCCTGCTATGCCGAGCTCGCCAAGGAGCGGCACCTGGAGGCGGTCCTGCTGCGGTCGAGGGCCGAGGAGAAGCTGCACAGCGCCTTTGAGATCGCTCCGCGCAATCCGCGCGTGCTCTACCTCATGGCCATGGACGAGCTGTCGCGGTCGAAGCCGCGGTCGGCCGAAAACCAGCGCGCGTTCGCGCAGTTGCAGCAGGCCGCGCAGCTGTTCGAGCAGTCCTCCGCCACGCGCGAGGACGTGCCCGGCTGGGGGCATGCCGAAGCCTATCTCGCGCTCGGCACGCAGCTCGAGGCGCGCGGCGACGTTCTGGGCGCGCGCAACTGGATCGAGAAATCGCTGATCATGGCGCCGGATTACAAGGCGGCGCAAAGGCAACTGGCGACGCTGGTTCGGCGCTGAGCGCGGATCGCGGGAAGCGCCGAACCTGGTATCATCAGCCGCGATGAAGCCACAAGGCACCCAGCTCTCGCTGTTCGAGACGCGCAGCTCGGGCGAATCGTTCGCGGTGCGCGTGAGCGCTCGCGCCCGCCGCCTCACGGCGCGCGTTCATGTCGGGGGGCGGGTGGAGATCGTGGTGCCGGTCGGCGTGAATGCGCGGGCGGTGCGCGACTTCGTGCAGCGCTTCACTCCCTGGATCGACCGCAAGGTCGCCGCCATGCAATGCTACGCGGAGCCGGCCGCGACCGTGCCGGCGCTCGTCGATTTCGCCTACACCGGCGAGCGCTTCGAGGTCGAGTGGCACAGCACCACGCGGCGCGATGTGTGCGCGCGCGGCGCGCGGCTGCTGGTGCGCGCGCCGGACGTCGAGCAGGCGCGCCTCAAGCTCAAGGAGTGGCTGAAGCAGGCGGCGCAAGACCGCCTGGCGCCGCCGCTGCTGCAGCTGGCGCGCGATCTGAGCTATACGATCGAGCGGGTGGTCATTCGTTGCCAGCGCACGCGCTGGGGAAGCTGCTCGACGCGCGGCACCGTGAGCCTGAACTGCTCGCTGGTGTTCCTGCGGCCGGCGGTGGTGCGGTATCTGTTCCTGCACGAGCTCGCGCACACCAGGCACATGAACCATTCGCCCGGGTTCTGGCGGCTGGTGGAGTCGCTCGAGCCGGATTACCGGCGCCTCGATCGCGAGCTGCTCGCGGGCTGGCGCACCGTTCCGCTCTGGGTGTTCGGGAGCTGAGCCCCGTGGCCGCCGGCGACGCCAAAATCAAGCCGTTCGTCGACCTGAGCGACGAGCAGGTGCACTGGGATCTGAGCGATTCGCTCAGCTATTCCCAGTACCTGCATCTCGACAAGCTGCTCGATGCGCAGCATCCGCTGTCGTACCAGCACGATGAGATGCTGTTCATCGTGATCCACCAGGTGTCCGAGCTGTGGATGAAGCTGTGCCTGCACGAGCTCAACGCCGTGGTCGACTGCGTGCGCCGCGACGATCTGGGGCCCACCTTCAAGATGCTGGCGCGCGTGTCGACCATCCAGCAGCAGCTGCTGCAGTCCTGGGACGTGCTCGCCACCATCACGCCGTCCGATTACTCGGCGTTCCGCAACACCCTCGGCCGCTCGTCGGGATTCCAGTCGGCACAGTACCGCATGCTGGAATTCCTGATCGGCAACAAGAATGCCGACCTCATCGAGGTGTTTCGCGCCGATCCGCCGACCTACGAGCTGCTCGAGCGCGCCCTCAAGGCCCCGAGCCTGTACGACGAAGTGCTGCGGCTGCTGAGCCGGCGCGGGCTCGACGTCCCGGCGCAGGCGATCGACCGCGACTTCACGCAGCCCTATCAGGCGAGCAAGCAGGTGGCTGCGGCGTGGCTCAGCGTGTACCACAATTCGGTCAAGGACTGGGACCTGTACGAGCTCGCGGAGCGGCTGGTGGATCTCGATTACAAGTTCCAGCTGTGGCGGTTCACTCACGTGAAGACGGTCGAGCGCATCATCGGCTACAAGCGCGGTACCGGGGGCACGGGCGGGGTGTCCTACCTCACCAAGGCGCTGGAGCTGAAGTTTTTCCCGGAACTATGGACCGTGCGCACGTCCATGTAGGCTGCGTGGTGGAACTCCAAGACCGACTGCAGAACGTCAACGTCGCCTCGAGCGACCTGCTCGCGACCCCCGAGGAGGTGAAGCGGCGCCTGCCGCTGACCGAGCGCGCCGCCGATACCGTGTACCGCAGCCGCGAGAGCGTGCGCGCCATCCTCGAGCGGCGCGATCCGCGCCTGTTCGTGGTGGTCGGTCCCTGCTCGATTCACGACGTCGCCGCGGCGCGCGAGTACGCCGCACGCCTGAAGGCGCTCGCCGACCGGGTCTCCTCCAGTCTGCTGTTGATCATGCGCGTGTACTTCGAGAAGCCGCGCACCACGGTGGGCTGGAAGGGCCTGATCAACGACCCCGACCTCGACGACTCGTTCCAAATCGAGAAGGGCATCATGCTGGCGCGCGAGCTGCTGCTGCACGTGGCCGATCTGGGGCTGCCGGCGGGTACCGAGGCGCTCGATCCGATCATGCCCCAGTACCTGTCCGAGCTCATCACCTGGACCGCGATCGGCGCGCGCACCACCGAATCGCAAACGCACCGCGAGATGGCGAGCGGCCTGTCGACGCCGGTCGGGTTCAAGAACGGCACCGATGGGGCGCTCGCCACCTCGATCAATGCGCTCGAATCGGTGCGCCAGCCGCACCACTTTCTGGGCATCACGCAGCAGGGCCAGTCGGCGGTGTTTCGCACGCGCGGCAACCGCCACGCCCACATCGTGCTGCGCGGCGGCGGCGGGCGCGTGAACTACGACGCCGTGAGCATCGCCCTCGCCGAGCGCCAGCTCGCCCAGGCGAACCTCGCGACCAACATCATGGTCGATTGCAGCCACGGTAACTCCAACAAGGATCCGAACGTGCAGCCGCTGGTCGCCGAGAACTGCGTGACGCAGATCCTCGACGGCAACCGCTCCATCGTGGGACTCATGCTGGAGAGCCATCTGAGGGCGGGCAATCAGCCCATCCCCAAGGACTTGAGCAAGCTCGAGTACGGCGTGTCGATCACCGATCCGTGCATGGATTGGGCGACCACCGAAGCGCTGCTGCTCAAGCTCCATGAGTCCCTGCGCACGGTGGTACGCTGAGCTCGCCGCTAGCGCCACTGTTCGGCGGCGATGCCGGCGCGCGCCGCCGCGCGCCGCGCCGCCGCGCCGGCATTCACCAGCAGCGCCCGGTCCGCGCGCTCGAGATGAGCAAGATCCGAGGCGCTGTTGCCGTAGGCGATCACCGCCGCGCGCGGATACTCCGCGCGCAAGCGCTCCAGGCAGCGAACCTTCTCCGCGCCGCGCCGATTCTCGCTGCCCAGCGCCCCGTCCAGCCGCTCCCCGTTCCAGCGGATCTCCGTGCACAGCGTGCGCTCGAAGCGCAGCAATCGCCCGATGAGCGGCACGTACAGGTCGGGGCTCGCCGAGAGCAGCACCAGGTGATCGCCCGCGCGGCGATGCGCCTCGAGGCGCTCCAGCGCCTGCGCGCGAAACCGCCGCCGCGGCGCGAGCGAGGCCACGAAGCGCTGCGCCCAGCCCTCGATCGCGGCGCGCGAATCGCCTCCCATCACCGCGCGGATCGCGCGCGACTTCAGCCGCCCGCGGTCGCGGCCGCGCAGCGCATACTCGAGCAGGGCGGGAATCAGCTGCCAGAGGCGCGCGAGCCGTGACGGGTGGCGGACGAGATAGCCGGCGAGAAAGGGAAGCAGGGTGTCGCGGTGCGTGAGCGTGCCGTCGAGATCGAACAGTGCCACGGCGGGCGTGGAGGCGCGGGCGGCGGAGCTCATGCGCCTATCATATCGTCGCGCATGGCGGGGCTCGAGAAATCCGGAGAGCAAATGACGGCGACGATGAGATCGGGGCGGAGGGGCGCGCGGGCGCCGTGGCTGTGCGCGGCCGCGCTCGCGGCGCTGCCGGCGGCGGGCGGGCACGCGGCAGCGGCCGAGCCGAAGCCGGCGCCCGCCGCGCTCGCAGGCTACAGCTTGGTGCGATCGCTCGGCGGCATCGACGAGTACCGGCTCGACGCCAACGGGCTCACCGTCCTGATCGTGCCGGATCACTCGGCCCCGGTGGTCACCTTTCAGGTCACCTACCGCGTGGGATCGCGCAACGAGGTGACCGGCACCACCGGGGCCACGCACCTGCTCGAGCATCTCATGTTCAAGGGATCCGAGCGCTTCAACGACGCGAAGGGCAACAGCATCAAGCAATACCTGGAGCGCGTCGGCGGCCAGTTCAACGCGACCACATCCTACGACCGCACCAACTACTTCGCCACGCTCGGCCGCGACGATCTCGAGGGCTACGTCGCGATCGAGGCGGACCGGATGCGCCATCTGTGGCTGCACGAGTCCGACCGGCAGGCCGAGATGACGGTGGTGCGCAACGAGTACGAGCGCGGCAAGAACGATCCGAACACCTTGCTGATGGAGGAAGTCGCGGCCGCCGCCTATGTCGCGCTTCCCTATCACCATCCGGTGATCGGCTACAGGAGCGACATCGAGCACGTCCCCATCGAGAAACTACGCGAGTTCTACGACACGTTCTACTGGCCGAACAATGCCACCATCACCGTGGTGGGCGACATCGACCCGGCGGCGGTCCTTGCGCTCGTCGAGAAGTACTACGGGGCCTATCCGCGCTCGCCGCAGCCGATCCCGGCGATGTATACGGAGGAGCCGGCACAGCTCGGGCCGCGGCGCGTGATCGTGACGCGGCCGGGCGAGCTCGGCACCGTGATCATCGCGCACAAGGTGCCGAATGGCCGCGATGCGGATCAGCCCGCGCTCGCGACGCTCGACGGCATTCTGAGCTCGGGCAAGAGCTCGCGGCTGTACCGGGCGCTGGTCGACAAGGGACTGGCCTTGAGCGCCGAGTCCGACACCGACCTGCGGCGGGACCTGTCGCTGCACACCCTGTATGCGACGCTCGCGCCGGGCGCCACGCCCGAGAGCGTCGAGCAGGCGCTGATCGAGCAGGTCGAGAGGATCCAGACCGAGGGCGTGACGGCGCAGGAGATCGAGCGCGTCAAGCAGCAGGAGCTGGCCGCGCAGGCGTACAAGCGCGACGGCACGGCCGGAGTCGCGAGCGAGCTCAACGAGTGGATCGCGGTCGGCGACTGGACGCTGTACGTGAGCTTTCCCCGCGAGGTCGAGCAGGTGACGGCCGCCGACGTGCAGCGCGTCGCGAAGCAGTACCTGACGCGCGGGCAGAGCACCACCGGATGGTTCGTGCCCGCGGCGCAGGCCGCACCCTCACCCCGCATCGCGTCGCCGACGGCCGCGGAGAAGCCCCGATGAAATCACTGCGCCGAGCCTGCGCCGGCTCCCTTCTCCTGGTCTGTGCCATCGCGAGCGCCGCGGCACCGGCCGGCATGGCCGAGCGCGGGCGCCGCGCGCGCACCGCCGGAATCGACCTGGTGACCTACCGCACCCACGTGCCCGGGGTCGTGATCGTGCTCGGTGCGCTGCCCGCCGGCGATGCCATGGCGGGCGGCGGCAACATCGCCGTGCCGACGCTCACCGGCATGATGCTCGACCGCGGCACCCGCACGCTCGACAAGTTCGCGATCGCCGAGCGGCTCGATGACGTGGGCGCCAGCATCTCCTTCGCCGTCGGTACGCAGAGCCTGCAGATTCGCGCCAAGTGTCTGCGAAAGGATCTGCCCATGGTGCTGTCGCTGCTGGCCGCGGAGCTCAGGACCCCGGCCTTCCCGGCGGCCGAGTTCGCCAAGGCGCGGCGCCAGTTCATCGGCACCGAGCGCGACTCTCTGCAGAACACCGCGGCGCGCGCCCGGGAAGCGTTCGCGCGCGCGGTGTTTCCCCAGGGCCATCCCAACCGCCCGCACACCATCCAGGAGTATCTGAGCGCCGCCGACACCGTGACGCTCGAGGAGGTCAAGGCGTTTCATGCGAAGTACTTCGGTCCCGCGCATCTGACGCTGGTATTCGCGGGGGACGTCGACGACGCCGAGGTGCGCCGCGAGGTCGCGAGGCGCTTCGCGGGCTGGACCGGCGGCGAGGATTACCTGCGCTCGGCGCCGCCCGTCGCGGCGCGGGCAGGTGAGATCGAGGTGCCGCTCAAGGACAAGCCCAGCACCTCGGTGCTCATCGGTCAGGCGACCGGCCTGCGCTATCGCGATCCCGACGCGCTGGCGCTGCGGGTCGGCACGGCCGTGCTGGGCCAGGGATTCACAGGGCGCCTGATGGGGACGGTGCGCGATCGCCAGGGGCTCACCTATGGAATCGGCGCTGCGGTGAGCGCAGACAGCATCACCTACGGCGACTTTAGCGTGTTTGCGACCTTTGCGCCGGCGCTGCTCGACCGCGGACTCGCATCGACGCGCCAGGTGGTGCAGGCCTGGTGGCAGGACGGCATCAGCGAGAGCGAGCTGCAGGCGCGCAAGCAGGGACTGGTGGGCGGCTACCTGGTGGGGCTATCGACCAGCGGCGGCCTCGCGAGCACGATCCTCACCTCGATCGAGCGCGGCTACGATCTGAGCTGGCTCGACCGTTACCCCGCAGCCATCCGCGGCGTCACGCTCGAGCAAGTGAACCGTGCGATCCGCACCCACCTCGACCCGGCCAAGATGACCCTGGTCGAAGCGGGCAGCGTCGCGGCCGCGACGCCGGGCGGCGCGCCCTAGCATAACTGAGCTAGGCCGCCTTGCGGCTCGCGGCGAGCTGCCGCAGTACGTAATGCAGGATGCCGCCGTGCTGGTAGTAGTCGAGCTCCTTCGGGGTGTCGATGCGCAGGCGCGCCTGGAATTCCCGGCTCTTGCCGTCCGCGCCGCGCGCGATCACCGTCACCGACTTCGCCGCGCCCCGGTCGAGGCCGACGATGTCGAAGGTCTCCTTGCCGCTCAGGCCCAGGCTCTGCGCAGTCTCGCCTTCCTTGAACTGCAGCGGCAAGACGCCCATGCCGATGAGGTTCGAGCGATGGATGCGCTCGAAGCTCTCGGCGATCACCGCCTTCACGCCGAGGAGCATGGTGCCCTTGGCGGCCCAGTCGCGCGAGCTGCCGGTGCCGTACTCCTTCCCCGCCAGGATCACGAGCGGCGTGCCCTCGGCCTTGTACTTCATGGCGGCATCGAAGATCGACAGCGTCTCCCCGCTCGGTATGTGCACGGTGACGCCGCCCTCGGTGCCCGGCAACAGCAGATTGCGCAGTCGGATGTTGGCGAAGGTTCCGCGCATCATGACCTCGTGGTTGCCGCGGCGCGCCCCGTAGGAGTTGAAGTCGGCGGGGCTCACGCCCTGGGAGATCAGATACTTCGCGGCAGGACTTGATTTGGAGATGTTGCCGGCGGGCGAGATGTGGTCCGTGGTGACCGAATCGCCGAGCACCGCGAGCGCGCGCGCACCCTCGAGGTCCCCCACCGGCGCCGGGGTCATGCTCATGCCGTCGAAGTAGGGGGGATTCTTGACGTAGGTCGAGTTGCCATCCCAGGCGTAAATCTTGCCCGCCGGGGTCTTGATGCCGCGCCAGCGCTCATCGCCCTGGAACACGTTCGCATAGCCCTTGCTGAACATCGCCGAGTCGAGCGAGCCCGCGATCGCCTTGGCCACATCGGCGGCGCTCGGCCAGATGTCCTTGAGATAGACCGGCTTGCCGTCCTTCGACTGCCCGAGGGGCTCGGTGGTGAGATCGAGATCGAGGTCGCCCGCCAGCGCGTAGGCGACTACGAGCGGCGGCGAGGCGAGGAAATTCATCTTGATCTCCGGGTGTACGCGACCCTCGAAGTTGCGGTTTCCGGAGAGCACGGAGCAGGCGACCACATCGCCGGTCTTGACCGCTTCCGATATCTCGGGCTTCAAGGGCCCGGAATTGCCGATGCAGTTATGGACACCGATGCCGCCGGCGATGAAAGCCTGCACCTTCGGTACCGCGAGGTCGAATACCCGGCGCGCTCCCGCTGAACGGCGGTCGATCACTCGCAGGCTCAAGGCCGGGATGGTCAGGGAGTGCTTGTCGAGGCAGTAGCGTTTCGTCTGACCGAGCGACTCGGCACCCCCGAGCGCGCCGAACCAGTGTCGCACGCCGAGCTGCGCCAGCAGACGGGCCGGGGAGGGAAAATCGCAACTCGTTCGATGAACCGGACGAAACCGCCGTCCTGTAGTCGCCGGCAAGCGCGTGAAGCGATCGTGGCGCTCCAGCAGTGAGTAATGGGGGAACACAGGCGTCTCGAGCTCGATGAGCTCGGCGGCGGCGACCGACCGCCACCGCGCAAATGAGCGCTGGGTCGGATAGCGATGCATCCTCTCGAGCCGATCCGCCATCCACAAGCGCTGACGGTTGATCGTGGCGACGGTGCGCCAGTAAACGGCTGCGGCGCTCGCGCGCAAGGTCTTGTCGATGCAGTAGCGGTAGCCGACGCGCTCGATGAAGGACAGGCCATCGGGCAGCTCCAGACGGATCTCGCGGCGAGCGATTCCGTCGCGAGGGCTCGAATAGGTCGAGGCGGAACGCCGCGTAGGGTATTCGCGGATCGCGGCGCCCTGCACTTCGACCCCGCAACGAGCGAGCAGGTCGAGGATATGCGTCATCTTCCGCTTGGTCGAGTCGACGAACTCGGGTTTCGCGCTCTGCGAGTAGGCTGGTGGTTCCAGGCTCGCCTCATCCTCCGTCGCGCCGTAGCGGCGCAACACCGGCGCGTGCCCATCCGCACCGAACAGTCCAGCCAAGAATTCGCGTACGACGGCGACCGGGCAATTCACGTCCAGCAGGAACTCAGGCAGGAAAGCAGCCTGATCGATGCGCCGGCCAATGCGTACGCCGGCCAGGGATTGCACGCTCCGCGACAGCTCCTTCGGAAGCACGATGGACCATTTGCGCTCGTCGTAGGCGGAGGCCACGGGTCGCTTGCCGGTCAGCAGCTCGACATCGTTGAGGGCGCTCTCCCGGTCGAACATCTGCCCGACGTTCATCCGCGCTTGTCCCCGGCAACTGATGGACCCATCGCTCAACAGGTGCCCGAGGAGGCGGGCAAAAGCGAGAGTAGATCGGCGTTCAGTTGCCATGCTGAACACCCGGTTCCCCGCGCGCAGCTCATAACCCTGCTCGTCCGCGGCGGGCTCGTCGATGGGCGACTCCAGCCCGACCAGAACGCGATCGCCATTCAACAGCAGCTCATCCGCTCGCACCCAGCGCCCGTCCGCGCAAAGGAGCCGATGATCGGGCGTGCAGGTCAGGGTGCGCCCGTCCTCGAGAACGATCGCTACGCATTCCCGTTCGCCCTGATCCATTCTCTCACTCTGGATCGCCGTCTCGAGGTGGCCTTCGGCCTGAGGTGCCAGCAGGCGTATACCGCCTGAAGAGGGCAGCGATTCGATGCGGCGCGAGGTACCGTCGGCGAGCAGCACGGGGGTGCCTTCGGAGATGCAGGTAGTACATCCATAGCCCACCGTGTAGAACCCGAGCGCCTCCAGGTCGGCGAGCAGGCCGGCCTTCTTCAGGTAATCGGTGACCACGCGCGAGCCCGGCGCGAGCGAGGTCTTGACCCAGGGCTTCGAGGAGAGGCCGAGCGCGCGCGCCTTGCGGGCGAGCAGTCCCGCCGCGACCAGGACCGCGGGGTTGGAGGTGTTGGTGCAGCTCGTGATCGCGGCGATGAGCACTGCGCCGTCCTTGATCTCGAGGTTCTGCCCCGACACCGAGGCAGTGGCCTTGCCCGCGGCGGTCGGATTCTTCTGAGCCCGCTCCTCGGCCATCTTCTTCATGCTGGCCCGGTAGACGCTTTTTGCCGAGCGCAGCGCCACCCGGTCCTGCGGCCGCTTCGGGCCGGCGAGCGCCGGCTCGACGCGGCCCAGATCGAGCTCGAGCACGTCGGTGTAATCGGCCGGCTTGGCGCCGTCGAGCCGCCACAGGCCTTGTGCCTTGGCATAGGCTGCGACGAGGGCAATCTGCTGCGGCGTGCGGCCGGTGAGCTCGAGGTAGCGGATCGTCTCCTCATCGATCGGAAAGATCGCGCAGGTCGAGCCGAACTCCGGCGACATGTTGGCGATGGTGGCGCGGTCGGCGAGCGGCAGTCCCTTGAGGCCATCGCCGAAGAACTCCACGAACTTGTCCACGACGCCCTTCTTGCGCAGCATCTCGGTCACGGTGAGCACCAGATCGGTCGCGGTGGTGCCGGCCGGCAGGCTCCCGGTGAGCTTGAAGCCGATGACCTGCGGGATCAGCATGGTGATGGGCTGGCCGAGCATGGCCGCCTCGGCCTCGATCCCGCCGACGCCCCAGCCGAGCACGCCCAGGCCGTTCACCATGGTGGTGTGCGAATCGGTGCCGACCAGCGTATCGGGATACGCGCGCGGCTTCGCGCCGCTCTCGTCCGGGAAGACGACGCGAGCCAGGCGCTCGATGTTGACCTGGTGCACGATGCCGGTGTTCGGCGGCACCACCTTGAAGTTGCTGAACGCGGTCTGGCCCCAGCGCAGGAACATGTAGCGCTCGCCGTTGCGGTTGAACTCGATCTCGTTGTTGCGCTCGAGCGCGCCCGGGGTGCCGTACTCATCGACCTGCACGGAGTGATCGATCACCAGCTCGGCGGGCGCCAGCGGATTGACGCGCTCGGCATCGCCGCCGAGGCGCACGATGGCCTCGCGCATCGCGGCCAGATCGACGATGCAGGGCACGCCGGTGAAGTCCTGCATGATCACCCGCGCGGGCGTGAAGGCGATCTCGTGGTGCGGCGCCGCCTTCGGGTCCCAGCCGAGCAGCGCCTCGATGTCGCTGCGCTTCACGTTCACCCCATCCTCGAAGCGCAGCAGGTTCTCCAGCAGGATCTTGAGCGAAAAAGGCAGCCGATCGACGTGATGCGATTTCAAAGCGGCGAGCGAGAGAATCTCATAGCCCTTGCCGCCCACGCTGAGCGTCGTCTTTGCCTTGAAGCTATCGGTCATGACCCCTCCAGGGAAAAATGCGATTATACGAAAATCCCCGCTCCTGCGGCCGCATGCGCCTGCTGCCGCTGCGCGATCACCCCGCCGCCGAGACACAGCTCACCGCGATAGAACACCGCGTACTGTCCCGGCGTGACCGCGCGCGCCGGCTCGCGCAGGGTCACGCGCCAGCCCCCGGCCAGGCGCAGGCGGCAGGGCAGATCGTTCTGGCGGTAGCGCGTCTTCACCGCGCACTCGAGCTCGTCCGTCTCGGGGGCGACCAGCCAGTGCATCTCATCGACCAGGAACGAATCGGACATGAGCAGCGGATGCTCGTGATCCTGCACCACGATGAGCGCGTTGCGCCTCGGATCCTTGGCGGCGACATACCACGGCGCCTCGGCGGCGCCGGCGCGGCCGCCGATCCCGAGCCCCGAGCGCTGCCCGAGCGTGAAAAAAGCGAGTCCGCGATGCTCGCCGATCACCCGTCCGTCCTCGTCCTCGATGGGGCCTGCGCGAGTGTCGAGATGGCGGCTCAAGAACTCCTGAAACGGCCGCTCGCCGATGAAGCAGATCCCGGTGCTGTCGGGCTTGTCGAACACCTCCAGTCCGGCCGCGTGCGCCCGGGCGCGCACCTCGTGCTTGTGCAGATCGCCGAGCGGGAACAGCGTGCGTGCGAGCGCCGCCGGCGCAACGCCGTGCAGGAAGTAGCTCTGATCCTTCGCATGGTCGGCCGCCTTGAGCAGTCGGACGCCGTCGGCCCCGGCGGCAGGCATCAGCCGCGCATAATGTCCGGTCGCCACCCGGCCCGCGCCGAGCCGGTGCATGTACTCGAGGCACACGCCGAACTTGATCTCGCGATTGCACAGCACGTCCGGATTCGGCGTGCGGCCGGCCGCATATTCGCGCAGGAAATGGGCGAACACGCGCTCGCGGTACTGCGCCGCGAAGCTCACCCGATGCAGCGGGATGTCCAGCACATCGCACACGCGGCGCGCATCCTGGAAGTCTGCCGCTGCGGTGCAGTACAGGTCATCGTCCTCTTCCCAGTTGGACATGAACAGTCCCTGAACCGCGTGGCCGGACTGCTTGAGCAGCAGCGCCGCGACCGCCGAGTCGACGCCACCCGACATGCCGACGATGACGAGGTCGGAGCAGGCGGGCCGTACGCCGGCGCCGCGCGAGCCGCCGAGCAGGGGATGGGAGGAGGGAGCGACCATACGCCGATTATAGCGGCGTGCGATCGAGGCGGGGACGGACGCGGCGAGCCGCGTGTTACATGAGCATTTGCCGCATCTGCGACTCTTGCATGCTGGTCTGCCAGACCTCGTCGAAGAAATTCAAATAGCGGCGCACGACCGCCGGATCGTTCATGTCGGAGATCCCGTCCCAGCGGTCGGCCTGCAGCCGGTAGACCAGGGCCTTGTCGTCGGCGATGATGAAGGCGCCGGCGCTCGCCGGATACTCCGGGCTCATGGCGCGCAGGTCGATGCAGCTGGTCAGGCGGCGGGCCAGCGCGAGAAAGCGGTTGTTGTCGACCATCGCGCGCGACGGATCGGCGAGCAGCACCCGCACCTTGGCGTAGGAGCGTGCCAGCACCAGCCGCTTGATGGCTTCGAGAAACGGCTCCTCGCCGTAGATGAGCGGCTCTAAGTCCTGCGTGAAGATCGACAGCAGGCGCGTGGCCGACTTCGCGACCTTGAGACTCGCCTCGCGCACCTCGGGCATGGTCGTGAGTATGGTTCGGGTGCTCGATACGACTTCGCTCGCTGGACCGGACAGCTTGTCCGCGATGAGCTTGTTCTCCGAATTACCCGCCATAAGTCCTTGCCTCGGTTGGAGCAGGGCGTGCTGCCGACGCCTCGTACTTTGAGGCCGATAGTACAGTCCCGCCCGATGACCCTCGTGCCAACTGTGTCACGTTTCGACGCTCGCGGCCGCCCGCTCGAGCACCCCTCACTTGCCGCGGCGCGCCAGGAGAGGGGCGATTCCGAGGTAAGAGCGCGGCTCGAGCGCCAGGAGGCGCGCTTTCTCCTCCGCCGGCAGGGGGAGCGAGCCGATGAACTCGCGCATCGCCGGCTCGTCGACCGGCCGCCCGCGGCTGAAGGATTTGAGCCGCTCGTAGCCATCGGGAATACCGTGTGCGCGCATGACGGTCTGCACGGCCTCGGCGAGCACCTCCCAGGCATCGCGCAGGTCCGCGGCCAGGCGCGCCTCGTCGAGCTCGATCTTCTCCAATCCGGCCTCGAGCGCCTGGTAGGCGAGCACGGCGTGGCCGAGCGCGACCCCCAGGTTGCGCATGACGGTCGAGTCGCTCAGATCGCGCTGCAGACGCGACACCGGCAGCTTCTCGGCGAAGTGCGCCAGCAACGCGTTCGCGAGTCCGAGGTTGCCCTCCGCATTCTCGAAGTCGATGGGGTTCACCTTGTGCGGCATCGTGGATGAGCCGACCTCGCCGGCGATGAGCCTCTGGCGGAAGTAGCCGAGCGATATATAGCTCCACATGTCGCGGGCGAAATCGACCAGCACCGTGTTGGCGCGCGCCAGTGCGTGGCAGTACTCGGCGATCCAGTCGTGCGGCTCGATCTGGGTCGTGTAGGCGTTCGGCGCGAGTCCGAGCGAGGCGATGAAGCGCGCGCTGAAGGCCGGCCAGTCGATGAGCGGCAGCGCGGCGAAGTGCGCGTTGAAATTGCCGACGGCGCCGTTCATCTTGCCGAGGATCTCGACGCGCTCGATCCCAAGGCGCTGACGCTCGAGGCGCGCCGCGAAGTTGGCGAGCTCCTTGCCGACGGTGGTGGGCGTCGCGGTCTGGCCGTGGGTCCGCGCCAGCATGCCGGCCTCGGCGTGGGCGTGCGCGAGCGCATCGAGCCGTGCGCCGAGCGCCTCGAGCCTGGGCGAGAGCAAGGTCGCGCGCGCGCGCCTCAGCATGAGCGCGTAGGCGATGTTGTTGATGTCCTCGGAGGTGCTCGCGAAGTGCACCCACTCGAGCTGCGCCGGGCTCGCCCCGCGGCGCCCGAGCTCGGCGCGGATCCAGTATTCGACCGCCTTGAGGTCGTGACGCGTGCGCGCCTCGATCTGCTTGATCGCGGCCACATCGGTCGCGCGCGGATCGGCGGCGAGATCGCGCGCCCACTCGCGCGCCGGCGCGGGGAGCGAGCAGAGCACGCCCGCGGCCGGCCCGGTCGCGAGCGCGAGGAACCAGGCGCATTCGACGCGCACGCGCTCGCGCATCAGTCCCGCTTCGCAGAAGATCTCGCGCACCGATCCGAGCCTGGCGGCGTATCGCCCGTCGAGCGGGGAGAGCGCATCGGTGGCTTGACCCGTGGCGGGCATGGACATCTTCGAATGCCCTCGCTAGATGATAGAATACTTGATATTACAGGAAACCCGATCGGCTCTAGCAGGAAGACGCGATGACCTCATCCACTCGCGTCGAGCACGACAGCATGGGCGCGCTCGACGTCCCCGCGAAAGCGCTCTGGGGCGCGCAAACGCAGCGCGCGGTCCGTAACTTTCCGCCGAGCGGCCTCACCATGCCGCGCGCCTTCATTCGCGCCCTGGGACTCATCAAGCAGGCGGCCGCGAGCGCGAACGCCGAGCTCGGCGACCTGCCGCAACCGATCGCCGCGGCCATTCAGGCCGCCGCCGCCGAGGTGGCGGCGGGGCGGCACGACGCCGAGTTTCCGGTGGACGTGTTCCAGACCGGATCGGGCACCAGCAGCAACATGAACGCGAACGAGGTGATCGCGACGCTCGCGGGCCAGCGCCTGGGGCGCAAGGTTCACCCGAACGATCAGGTGAACATGGGCCAGAGCAGCAACGACGTGATCCCGACCGCGATTCATGT
Organism: Steroidobacteraceae bacterium; assembly: GCA_035504115.1. Lineage (GTDB taxonomy): Bacteria > Pseudomonadota > Gammaproteobacteria > Steroidobacterales > Steroidobacteraceae > Bog-1198. The sequence goes on from DATJSL010000043.1 coordinate 65,130, forward strand.
CGCGGCGGCGCTGGCGCTCAACGAGACCTTGCTGCCGGCCCTGCGCCGCTTGAGCGCGGTGCTCGAGGAGCGCGCCGGCGGGCTCGAGAAGGTGGTGAAGACCGGGCGCACGCACTTGATGGATGCGATGCCGATCACGCTCGCGCAGGAGCTCGGCGGCTGGCGTGCTCAGATCGACAAGGGCTGCGCGCGCCTCACCTCGGTGATGCCGCGCCTGCAGGCTCTGGCGCAGGGCGGCACGGCGGTCGGGACGGGAATCAACGCGCGCGAGAACTTCGGCTCGGTGTTCGCCCGCCACCTCGCGGCGGCCACGCAGCTCAAGTTCGTGCCGAGCCACAACTACTTCGAGGCGCTGTCGAGCCAGGACACGGCGGTGGAGCTGTCGGGACAGCTGAAGGTCGTGAGCGTGAGCCTGATGAAGATCGCCAACGATCTGCGCTGGATGAACAGCGGACCGCTCGCCGGGCTCGCGGAGATCGCGCTGCCGGCGCTGCAGCCCGGCTCGAGCATCATGCCGGGCAAGGTCAATCCGGTGGTGCCCGAGGCGGTCGCGATGATCGGCGCGCAGGTCATCGGCAACGACACGACCATCACCATCGCCGGCCAGTCGGGCAATTTCCAGCTCAACGTCATGCTGCCGGTGATCGCCTACAACCTGCTGCAGAGCCTCGAGCTGCTCGCGATTGCGAGCCGCAACCTCGCCGATCATGCGCTCGCGGGGTTCGTCGTGAACGAGGAGCGGCTGCGCGAGGCGCTCGACCGCAACCCGATTCTGGTCACCGCGCTCAATCCCATCATCGGCTACGAGAAGGGCGCCGCAATCGCCAAGCGGGCCTACGCCGAGGGCCGGCCGATCCTGGAGGTGGCCGCGCAGATGACCCAGATGGACGAGGCGCAGCTGCGCCGCCTGCTCGATCCGCTCGCGCTCACCAGCGGCGGCATCAAGGGTCCGGGGTCGTCGGGTTGATGGACCCGCTCTTCACCAAGGCGCACATCCGCGATTCGCTGCAGCAGCAGCCCTCCGGGCCCGAGCAGGCAATTCTGTGGCTGGCCGCCGGCCGGCCCGACCTGCTCGAGCGCATGCGTGCCTTGAGCGACACGCATCGCGTCCCCGCAGCGGTGCTCGTGCCGCTGGTCGAGCACCCGGCGGGATGGACGGTGCTGCTCACGCAGCGCGCCGCGACGCTCAAGGATCACGCCGGGCAGATCAGCTTCCCGGGAGGCCGGATCGATCCGCAGGACGAGAATCCCTGGCGGGCCGCATTGCGCGAGGCGCGCGAGGAGATCGGTCTGTCGGAGAGCCTGGTCGAGTTCGCCGGCTTCCTGCCCGATCACTGGGTGGGCACGGGCTACCGGGTCACGCCCGCCGTGGGCTTCGTCAAGCCGCTGTTCGAGCTGCGCATCGCGACCGCGGAGGTCCACGACGTATTCGAGGTGCCCCTGGAATTCATTCTCGACAGCGCCAATCACAGACCGCGCCAGATGCTCATCAGCGACATCACGGTGGAGGTGTACGACATTCCGTACGGCGAGCGCGTCATCTGGGGCGCGACCGCCGGCATGCTGCACACCTTGCGGCGCATGCTGCAGCCGCCGCAGGGCGGCCGGGCCGGTCCCGCCGCGACATGAGCTCGCGCATCACCGAGCTCTTGTCGATCATGCAGCGCCTGCGGGCTCCCGACGGCTGCCCGTGGGACCGCGAGCAGAGCTTCGCGAGCATCGCTCCTTATACCATCGAGGAGGCCTACGAGGTCGCCGACGCCATTGCGAGCGATGACCTGGCGCATCTTAAGGACGAGCTCGGCGACCTGCTGTTCCAGGTGGTGTTCCATGCGCAGATGGCGCAGGAGCAGGGCGCATTCGATTTCGAGGCGGTCGCCGGCGCCATCTGCGACAAGCTGCGCCGGCGTCATCCGCACCTCTTTGCCGAGCCCGGCGCGGCCGGGCGGGGTGTGGGGAGCGCGGCCGAGCAGAGCGCGCTCTGGGAACAGATCAAGGCCGAGGAGCGCAGCGGCGGGGATGGGGGGAGCGCGCTCGACGGCGTGCCGCAGGCGCTGCCGGCGCTCATGCGCGCCTACAAGCTGAGCAAGCGCGCCGCGCGCGTCGGCTTCGATTTCGAGCACCCGCAGCAGACGGCGGACAAGGTGGCCGAGGAGCTGGCCGAGGTGCGCGAGGCGGCGGCTGCCGCCGGCAGCGCGCGTGCGCCAGGTCCCTCGCAGGAGACCTTCGAGGAGATCGGCGACCTGCTGTTCGCGGCCGCCAATCTCGCCCGCAAGCTCGAGGTCGATGCGGAGGCGGCGCTGCGCGCGGCCAACGCGAAATTCGAGCGGCGCTTCCGCGCCATGGAAGCGCTCGCAAGGAGTCGCGGCGAGCGCTTCGCGAGCCTGCGCCTCGATGCACAGGAGCGGCTGTGGCTGGACGTCAAACGTGCCGAGTGAGGCGCGGCCGCAACCCCGCCACTCCCCGCCGCTGGTGTTCAAGCACGACGCCGACCTGCCGATCTTCGCGCGGCGGCAGGACATCCTCGATGCCCTCGAGCGCCATCAGGTGCTCATCGTGGCGGGCGATACGGGCTCGGGCAAGAGCACGCAGCTGCCCAAGTACTGCCTGGAGCTCGGCCGCGGCAGCAGCGGGCTGATCGCGCACACGCAGCCGCGCCGCCTGGCGGCGCGCGCGCTCGCCGCCCGCATCGCCGAGGAGCTCTCGCAGCCGGTCGGTCACACGGTCGGTTTCCGGGTGCGATTCGCCGATCGGGTCTCCCACGACACCCGGCTCGTGCTGATGACCGACGGACTGCTGCTCGCCGAGCTCGCATCCGATCCGCAGCTGCGCCGCTACGACACCCTCATCGTCGATGAGGCGCACGAGCGCTCGCTCAACGTCGATCTGCTGCTCGGAGTGGTCAAGCGCCTGTTGCCGCGCCGTCCGGAGCTCAGGCTGATCGTGACCTCCGCGACGCTCGCGGTGGAGCAGGTGGCGCACTTCTTCGGCGGCGCGCCGGTCATCACCGTGAGCGGCCGCAGTCACCCGATCGAGGTGCGCCATGCGCCGCCGCCCGACTCGGCGGAGCCCGACCTGCCCGCGGCGGTGCTCGCGGCGTATCTGGACATCGCCACGACTCCGGGAGCGATCGGCGGCGGCGACGTGCTGGTGTTTCTTCCGGGCGAGCGCGAGATCCGCGACGTCGCGGAGCTGCTCGAGCGCGAGCTCCCGGACGTCGAAGTGCTGCCGCTGTTCTCGCGCCTCTCCTGGGAGCAGCAGAGCAGGATATTCAAGCGCGGGCCGCGCCAGCGGCTGGTGCTCGCGACCAACGTGGCGGAGACCTCGATCACGGTTCCGGGAATTCGCTCGGTCATCGACTCGGGCCTCGCGCGCATCAGCCGCTACAGTCCGCGCAACCGCCTGCAGCGCTTGCCCGTCGAGCCGGTGTCGCGCGCCAGCGCCGAGCAGCGCAAGGGGCGCTGCGGACGGATCGGCGCGGGGTTGTGCGTGCGACTTTACTCGCAGGAAGATTTCGAGGCGCGGCCGGCCTTCACCGAGCCGGAGGTGCTGCGCACCAATCTTGCGGCGCTGCTGCTGCGATTGGCGGCGGACGGCCTCGGCGAGGCCGAGAGCTTTCCGTTCATCGATGCGCCCGACGGGCGCGCGCTCGCCGACGGCTACCGGCTGCTGCAGGAGCTTCAAGCCCTGGACGGCGAGCGGCGCATCAGCAGCCGCGGCCGCGCCATGGCGCGCCTGCCGCTGGACCCGCGGCTCGCGCGCGCGCTGCTCGAGAGCCGCCGCTTTCAGGCCGAGGGGGAGATCCTCGCCATCGCCTCGGGCTTGAGCGTGGCCGACGTGCGCATCGCGGCGGGCAGGGAGGAGTCCACGGAGGAGGACCGGGCCGCCGCGTTCGAGGACGCCCGATCGGAATTCACGGCTCTGGTGCGGCTGTGGCGCGCCTACCGCAAGGCGCGCGAGGGGCCGCGGCGCGAGCTCGAGCGCTGGTGCAAGGAGCGCCAGCTCTCGCTGCTGCGTCTGTCCGAGTGGGACGACGTGTACGCACAGCTGGCCGATCGCGCCGCGGAGCTCTCCATCGTCGCGCAGCGCCGTGCGGCGAGCTACGCGGGGGTGCATCGGGCGCTCCTCGCGGGCTTTTGCGGCATGGTGGGCATGCGCGGCGAGGAGGGCGAATACGTCGGCGCCCGCGGCATCCATTTTCACATCTTTCCCGGCTCGCCGTTGCGCCGGCGCAAGCCCAAGTGGGTCATGGCCGCCTACATCGTCGAGACCTCGCGGGTGTATGCGCGGCGCGTGGCCGAGGTCGAGGCGAGCTGGATCGAGTCGGCCGCGAAGCACCTGTCGAGGCGCGAGTTCCTCGAGCCCGACTGGGACGAGTCGCGCGAGCAGGTGGTCGCGCGCGAGCGCATCACCTTCCTCGGGCTCACCTTGAGCGCCAATCGAATCGTCAACTATGGGCCCATCGCTCCCGAGGAGGCGCGCCTGATCTTCGCGCGCGAGGCGCTGGTGTACGGCCGCCTCGGCCGGCGGCCGGACTGGCTCGCGGCCAACGATGCGGCCATCCGCGCCGCGCGGCTGCTCGAGGAGCGGCTGCGGGTGCGCGATCTGCTGCATCCGCCCGAGCATTTCGTCGATTTCTATGCGAGCGCGCTGCCCCGCCAGGTATCGAGCGGCGCGACGCTCGAGCACTTCACGCGGCATCTGAGCGCGGCGGCGCGGCAAGCGCTCACCTTGCGCACCGAGCAGATCCTCGCACGGCGGCCCGATCCCGAGGCGCTCGAGAGGTTTCCCGAGCGCGCCGCGCTCGCCGGTCTGTCGATTCGCGTGGACTATCGCTTCGCTCCCGGCGAGGCCGAGGATGGAGCGACGCTGCGCGTTCCCGTGCTGGCGCTCCCCACCTTGACGCGCGCCGCCGTGGATGCGGCCATTGCCGCTCTCGCCGAGCCGCGCGTGGCGGCGATGCTGCGCTCGCTCCCCAAGGAGGCGCGCCGCAGTCTGATCCCGATGGCGGGCGCGGTGCAAAGCTATGTGGCTTTCGCGGGATTTCCCAGCACCGACCCCGCCGCGCTCAGGACCTGGCTCACCGACACGCGCGCCGTGCCGCCGAGCCTGGTGAAATTCGACTCGACGCAGATTCCCGCGCATCTTAAGCCGCGCATCGCGGTGATGTCGAAGGGCGAGGAGCTCGGCAGCGCAACCGACCTCGCCGACCTGCGCCGGGGCTTCGCCCGCGAGGCGCGGCGAGAGCTGGACGAGCAAGCGCGCCTGCTCCATCCGGATGCGTGGCGCCGCTTCGAGGCGCAGGTGCTGCCGCGCACCGCCACGCTCGAGCTCGCGGAAGGCGCGCTTTGCGTGTACCCGACGATTGCGCGCGTGCGCGGCGCCCTTCAGGTGCGCTTCGAGTGGTCGGCGCAGGAGGCGGCGCGGAGCTGGCGTGAGGGTGCCGCGCGGCTCGCCCGCGCGCTCCTCGATGGGCAGGCGCGCGACCTCGAGAGGCGCATCGGCTGCGATGCCGTGCTGCTGCTCGCCGCGGTGCCGTACTTCACGCGCGATGCCCTGATCGACACCCTGCTGCAGCTGGTCTTTCGGCGCGCTTGCTTCGCGGACGGCGAAGCGCCCCGGGATCGAGCCGCCTACGAGGCGGCGCTCGAGCAGGGGCGCGCCGCGCTGCATCCGGCGCTCGATGAGCTGCGCGCGGCCATGGCCGGCTGGCTTGCCCAGGCGCGCGCCGTGCGCGCGCTGCTCGAGGATGTGCGCGCCGAGGCGCTCGCGGCCGCGGCCCAGGAGACTCGTGCGCACCTCGAGCGGCTGCTCGATGCGCCGCTCCTTGGCTCGATGAGTCCGGACTGGCTGCGCCAGCTGCCGCGCTACCTGCGCGCCGAGGAGCGGCGCTGGCAGCGCACGCTCGCCCGCGGCGCCGAGCAGCCGCACATCCTGGCGGAGCTGCGCGATTGGGCCGCGCGATGCCTAGCGCTCGAGGCGCAGGCGGGCGCCGAGCAGCGCCACCCGCCCGAGCTCGACGAGCTGCGCCTGTGGCTCGAGGAGTACCGGGTGTCGCTGTACGCACAGGACCTCAAGACCATCGGCCCGGTCTCGGCGAGCCGCTTGTGCGAGCGTGAGGCGGCGCTGCAGGCCTGGCTGGCGCGCTGAGCGCCGGCACCCGGCCCCGGCGTGGCTCGCGACGCAGGAGGCTACAGATCGAAGCGGATGCCCTGTGCGAGCGGCAGCTGCGCGCCCCAGTTGATGGTGGTCGTCTGGCGCCGCATGTAGGCTTTCCAGGAGTCCGAGCCCGCCTCGCGTCCCCCGCCCGTGTCCTTCTCGCCGCCGAACGCGCCGCCGATCTCGGCGCCCGAGGTGCCGAGGTTGACGTTGGCAATGCCGCAGTCGCTCCCCTCGGCGGACAAGAACCGCTCGGCGGCTTGCAGGCGGTCGGTGAAGAGGGCCGAGGACAGGCCATAGGGGACGGCGTTTTGCAGCTCGAGGGCTTCCTCGAAGGTGTCGTAGCTCAGCAGATAGAGGATGGGCGCGAACGTCTCGCTGCGCACGATGGCCATCGCCGCCGATGCGCGCACGATGGCCGGCTCGACGAAATGGCCCGGCCGATCGAGGACGCGTCCGCCGCACAGCAGCGTGCCGCCTTGCGCCTGCGCCGTTTCGATCGCGGCGCGATAGCGCTCGACCGCGCCGGCGTCGATCAGCGGGCCCATCAGCGTGCCAGGCTCGAGCGGATCACCGATGCGCACCTGCCGGTAGGCGGCGAGCAAGCGCTGCTCGAGCTCGCTGGCGCGCGATCGATGGATGAGCACGCGACGAGTGCTGGTGCAGCGCTGACCCGCGGTGCCGACCGCGCCGAACACGATGGAGGGCACCGCCAGATTGAGGTTCGCGGACTCATCGACGATGATCGCGTTGTTGCCGCCGAGCTCCAGCAGACTCTTGCCGAGCCGCTCGGCCACGCGCACCGCCACCTGCCGGCCCACCTGCGTCGAGCCGGTGAAGGAGACCAGGGCGACCCGACGATCCTCGACGAAGCGGCCGGCGAGCTCGGTGCCGGCGTCGATGAAAACCTGGAATATCGCCGGCAGCCGGCTGCGCTCGAGCACCCGATTGCACAGCCGCTGAACCGCGAGCGCGCACAGCGCCGTCTTCGGCGAGGGCTTCCATACGGTGGCATTGCCGCAGACGGCGGCGAGGAAGGCGTTCCAGGACCACACGGCGACGGGAAAGTTGAAGGCCGAGATCACGCCCACCACCCCGAGCGGATGCCATTGCTCGTACATGCGATGCTGCACGCGCTCCGAATGCATCGACAATCCGTACAGCATGCGCGATTGACCGACGGCGAAATCCGCGATGTCGATCATCTCCTGAACCTCGCCGTCGCCCTCGGCCTTGATCTTGCCGTTCTCCAGCGAAACGAGGCTCCCGAGCGCATCCTTGTGCGCGCGCAGCTCCTCGGCCAGCGCGCGCACCGCCTCCCCGCGCTGCGGCGCCGGCACGCGGCGCCATTGCCTTGCCGCCTCGACCGCCGCCGCAAGCACGCGCTCGTAGTCGGTCGCGGTCGCACCGCGCACGCGCGCGAGCGTACGGCCGGTGCTCGGATTGATCGACTCGAGCAGGGGCCCTGCATCGATGCCGCTCCAGCCGTGACTGCCCGACCAGGTGCCGGGATTGATCTCGCCGAGCTCGAGCCGCTCGAGCGTCTCAGTGACTTTCGACATGAGGCTGTCCGTGAGCATGGTGTCCGTGGGGACGGGGCCGGCATTCTGCCGCGCCGGCGCGCCGTGCGCCACCGCGGCGGGGACTCCTGGCGCGGGCGGGGCGCCCTGTGTAGCATCGAATGCATGGTGCGTCGTGATGTCGTGGACAAGCAAGCCGCATGGTGGGCTAAGGGGTTCATGACGTGCTGCGCCTCTTCGGTGGGAGTTAGACCCACTCCGGTAAGCATCGGTGCGCCGGATAGCAGGCCCCAGGTATGAGGAGAGATCCGAATGCCCGAGCGGGGTGTCAAAAGCCTGCGAGGCAACGAGAGTTGCGCGGCGGGGAGCAAGCACGCGGGCCGCAACATAAAGTGAAGCCTGCAGCCTCGACAGATGAACAATCCGCAGGCCGAGCCGATCATGTCACGGCGAAGGCAACAGCAGCGATGGGAGTACCGAAGCCCATGGCGGACTGCGGCGGGGTAAGGGGCGCAGCACGTGTGCAAGGAGAGGAGCGGGACACGAGAGAGCCGTCTGCACAGCCCAAGTCAGGGCAAGGTAGTTCGTATAAGCCAAAGGCGAAGGCGAGCGCCGTGCAGCGGCAGTCCGAGGGGATCGAAGTACCGAGGACGCTGGAGCGATCCGGAGGAACGAACGCCGCGCAGAATAACGCGGCGGGAGGGAAGGGTCCCTGCGGTGATCGAGCGGGCGAAGCGGGTAAGCGCGAGAGAATGGCCGGCATGACCGGACCTAACGACTCCGGCGGTGCTACACCGCGTGAGAAAGTGCGAGAACTGCAACGCAAGCTATGGGCGGCAGCCAAGCGCGCCCCGGGTAGGCGTTTTCATGCCCTGTATGACCACATTTGGAGAAGTGACGTTCTTCAGGAGGCATGGCGACGAGTCAGAGCGAACCGCGGCGCAGCCGGAGTGGATCGCCAATCCCTCGGCAGCGTCGAGCAGTATGGCGTTGAGAGGTTCTTGGAAGAGCTTCAGCGCGAGCTGCGAGCGGGCGAGTATCGGGCGGGGGTGGTGCTACGCCGGTACATACCGAAGACGGATGGGAAGGAGCGGCCGTTAGGGATACCGACGGTGAGAGACCGAGTGGTACAGATGGCGGCGAAGCTGGTGCTGGAGGCGGTGTTCGAGGCGGACTTTTTGCCGTGCTCGTATGGCTTTCGCCCGAAGCGCAGTGCGCAGATGGCTCTTGAGACCTTGAGAAAGCTCGGGGCCAAAGGGGGCCATCACGTACTGGATGCCGACATCAGGAACTACTTGGATGCTTCTTCACACTACGTCTCCAGCTGTTTTGAGGGTATCGAAGAGGTCGGCAGCAACTGCAGGTATCTGTATTCGCAGGCCTTTTGCGCGACCGCGATAGACATGAACGGCCTTGAGTTCGCCGCGCTTTACACGCTGCAAGACCGCCTGGCGCGAGATGCCGAGAAGTCTCATCGCCTTGTACATTTTCACGTAGCCTTCGGGCGCGTTTTCCACGAAGCGGGAACGCAACTCGTCGTCAACGCGGATGCGCCACGGCGCGCCTGGCGTGACCTGTTCGCCTGCTATGAAGCCAGCGTTGAGCTGACGATGCAAGGTGGAGGGCGCGAGGCTGAGTGCACGTGCGGCCTGCTCGATGGTCATGCACTCGCCGTCTCTTGCGTGCTCGCTCGGTTCGAAGCACGGGATCTGCCAGTGCGTGCGCAAGCTCGCCACGCGGTTCGCTGTGAAGGACAAGCCCGTCGCCGTGGTGCGTCCCTGGCGGTTCAAGATGCCGGCGATCTTCGTATCCGGATAGAGCGCTGCGAGACGGCGCAGCAGATCGATGGTGTCATCGGCGGTGCGGATTGGCGCGGGGTGCGAGCGCGGCAGCGCGACGTCGAGTTCGCTGAAGAGGCCGCCTCGCCATCGCAGCGTCAGATGTGCGTTGTAGTTGTCGCGCTCTACCTTCAGGGTGACGTCTTCGACGAGCGCACGCAGCAGTTCTTTGCGATCGCGGTCCTCGGTGGTCGGCGCCGTCCAAACTCTCTTGAGATCTTTACCCAAGGCGAGGATCGAGTCGCGCTCTTCGCGCGTGAGCAGCCGCGGCCGGGCCTGCTCCCGGTTCGCGAGTTCTGCTTCGGCGCTCTTGAGCTCCTGCAGCGTGTTCTCCCACTCTGCCTCGAGACCGCGTGCAACAAGTCGGTTCTGCGGGTCGACGGACCGATAACGTCGCTCGGCACGCTGCGCGTTGTAGCGCGCACGTTCGACATCGCGTCGGAACTGCGCAAGCGTGCTCTCCTGATCCGTGTCGAGCTGCTCGAGGGCTTGGAGCGAGGCCTGCATGCCGGCGGGCGCGAGCGCTGCGAGGAATGCCTCCGCGACGGCCGCATCGATCTGCACGCCACCGATGTTCAAGCAGTACTCGCCGCGGCCGTTGACGATATTCTTGCCGGCGCAGTGATAGCCGGGTGCAGAGTATCGGCCGCTGTAGTGCACGGCGAGTCTGCGGCCGCAGTGCCCGCAGAGGGCAATTCCCTGCAAGAGTGCGGATCCCTCTCTCACCGCGCCACCGCTTTGGTGCGGCCGTGGCCGGATGTTCTCGCCAAGACGCTTCTGGTTCGCTTCGAAGGTCGACCAGTCGATGTATCCGGCGTGATGATCGCGGATGAAGACTGGCCACTCGGCGCGTGTGCGGCGCTTTTGACGCTTGCGAACGCGGCCCTCAGGATCAAGATAGCAGATCTGTTGCGAGCGGCCGTACACGTACACGCCGGCGTAGAACGGGTTGGTGAGGACTTGGTGGATCTTGGTATATGTGGGTGCCACCCACCGCAGATCGGTAAGCAAGTTCGAGTGCAGCGGGAAGCGCAGCCCCTGCGAGCGGAACCAGAGCCATACGCGGCGAGCCGAGCCCATCTCGGCAAAGCGCTCGAACACGGCGCGGATCGCCGCCTGCACCGACTCGTCCGGATGCAGGAGCACCTCGCCATCGCCCTCACCGCGGACGAGGCCCACCGGCAGTGCGCGCGAGAGCTCGCCGCGCTCGGCCTTGTTGCGGATGCCACCCAGGAGCCGCGCCCGCAACACGTGCAGCTCTGCTTCCGACATCGTGCCCTTGAGCCCCAGAACCAACCGATCATTGAACAACCCCGGGTGATAGATGCCGTCGGCATCGCCAATGAGGGTGTGCGTCAGACCGCAAAGATCGAGCAAACGGTACCAGTCGGCGTTGTTGCGCGCCAGACGCGACACTTCGAGCCCGAGCACGATGCCGACCAAGCCCAGGGCCACTTCGGCGATCATACGCGCGAAGCCCGCTCGCTCGCGCACACCGGAGCCGGTGATACCGAGGTCCTCGTCGATCACCTTCACCTGCTCGCGCCGCCAGCCGAGGCTCACGGCGCGATCGGCGAGCTGGTACTGGCGGGCGGTCGACTCGCGGTTGTTCTCGACCTGCGTGGTGCTCGACTGACGTACGTAGACGATCGCCGAGCGGCGAACGTGATCTTGCGTGATCTTACTCATCTCGCTCATCGGTCTTTCCTCCTGCGGTTGCGGTTGGATCGAGAGTTCTTACGATCAGCCGGGCGAGTCGCAGCACGAGCTTGGCGTGCTGCTCCTCGTCGAGCGCGTTTAGGACCGGTGGTGGGGCGGCGGCGTCCCTGGACGCCGGTGGTTCGAGGAAGCTCAGCTGCTGCACGGTCGTCCCTCTCCTCTGGATGCGGCGAAGGGACTGTTGTTACACCGTCGAGCCGCCGCAGCAACGCATCGAGAACGGTGCGCGCATGCAAGAGTTCCGTGCGGGAGGCGAGCGATGCTGCGTGACCGGCCGGTGGTGCTGCGTCGCCTTGCAGGTCGGTCCATGCCGCCGGCACCAGCGCCTTGGTTCCGTCGGGTAGTACGAGCGTCAAACGCCGCTCGCCGCCGCGGTTACACCATCCGAGTACCTCGAGGACCGATCCCTGGAACGGGTGGTGAGGACGAACGATGGTTACTTGGGCGGGATAGCCGTCCAGATGACGGCGGTGGTGGGCAGTCTGTCGAGTGGTCCTTTGGCAGCATCGACCGAGCGAAGCTAGTAAAGCTACTCGAGCGACGCATCTCGGACCGGCGGGTCTTGAAGCTGCTTAAGGCATGGCTCGAGGCGGGTGTGATGGAAGAGGGCGTGGTTCATAAGACGCTGGCGGGCACGCCGCAAGGGGGCGTGATTACTCCCCTTACGCAAAAGATAACTTGCGTTTTCGGGCCCCGCAGGGCGGCCGGAAGTAGGTGGTGTGTCGTTACCCGAGGGTGCGGCCGGTATCGGGATCGAGTGGCGGATGATGATGGTGTCGTCACCGACGAGGACCTCTTTGACCAGCAGTCGAACAATACGCTGACGCTCGGCGATGTCCAGAGTTTGAGCCGAGGAATGCAGCCGCGCCATAAACGTGGTCAGCGTTTCGGTCAGGCGCAAATAAGTGGCGCGGTCGTTGGTTTGATCAGTGATGGATTTGAGTTCAGCGTTCAATGTTTGTTCTCGCCGCCTGAGTTCCGGCATCCGTATGCGCAGCTCTTCCAGCGAGAGCAGCGTTTCCTGATAGGCAGTGACCAGCCGCTCCATGCTCTTGCGCGCCCGCGTCAGATCGCGTTGCAAAGACTCCTCGCGTCGTTTGTTGGGGCTGGAGTCTCTGGCAGCCGAGAGCCGTCGCTCGATTTCCGTTTGGATGAGACGCGGGTCTTCGAGGAGCTTGAGGATCTCGCTCCACACCAGATGATCGAGCAGATCCTGGCGAACGGGATGGTTATCACACACCGGACCATTCAAATGGCGCCATCCATCAGAGCCGATGCAGCGGTAGTAGTGGATTTTGCGTGCGGTCGAACGACCGGAGGATCGGCTCATCGCGTAGCTACACTTGCTGCAGCTCACCAAGCCTTGCACGATACTCCATTGGACGGTTCGCCGCGGGGAGAGACGTTTGTTCTCTCGCAGTCGCTCCTGCGCCAAATCGAAGGTGGTCCCGCTGACCATCGCCGGCACGGGGATTTCAATCCATTCCTCGCGCGGTCGCTCGTGGCCAGCGCTGTCGCGCTGAGCGAACCCGCCGCGCAATCGGAGCTTGCGCGTGATGCGCTGGCGTTGCGCGCTTTTGGTCTTGCCGAAGCACGCCAGCCCCTTGTAGGCTGGATTGCGCAGCATGGCCCACACCGTAGTGCGTTCCCAGCGCGAGATGCGCTTGCGGGTGGGGATGCTCTGTTCATTGAGCCGACGGGTAATGGCCGCAATGCTCAGTCCCGCAACGGTGTACCAGTCGTAGACTTTGCGCACGACAACGGCTTGTTCTTCGATGATTTCGTAGTACGCCGCAGTGTCCTGGGTTTTACGCACGTAGCGATAGCCGTAGGGTGCGCCGCACAGCACGTTGATATGCCCCTGGCGGGCATGGTGGCGCTTGCCACGTCTCGAGCGCTCCAGGATCTGCGCACGCTCGTACTCGGCGATCATGCCCTGGAACTGCACCAGCAACTGATCCTCAGGACTGTGACCGGCAGGCGCCTTGATGAAGACCGTCTCCGTGCCGTGACGAGCGAACTCTTCCATCACCAAAACCTGATAGGCGTACTTGCGACTCAAACGGTCCGGCGAGTAGACGAGCACGGCTTGCAGCTGGCCTTCCGCCGACAAATCACGAATGCGCTCCAATCCCGGCCGCTCAAGGCTCGCGCCGCTATACCCCTCGTCTTCGAAGACCCATTCTCGCGGCACGTGATAGCCGTGCTCCTGTGCAAAGCTGATCAGCGCTGCGGTTTGACTCGCAATCGTGTGCTCCTCCTTCTGTTGGGTGGAGGACACTCGAGCGTAGATCGCGGCGTTCTTCATGGCGTTCTCCCTCGGGCGTCAAAGCGTCGCGTGTGCTGCGCACGCGATCGGGAACAAGCAGCTCGTAGACTTGTTGGAGTTTGGCGGGGAACAAACGATCGAAGGTGTATTCGAGACCGATATCGCGCGGGCTATGCCGCCTACGCATGTCGGCGCGCACGCCTCACGAACTCCGTGATCGCGCGAGTGACGACCTCGCTCAACGTCAAATCGTGGGCGGCGGCATACGCGCGCAACGCGCCAATGACGTTTCCGGAGATCTTGAACGTGATGGGTTGTGCCGGCTCGGCGATCGCCACCGGTCGCTTGAGCCGGGCGGCTTGATCGAGATAACGATAGGCATGACGCAATGAAATCGCTTCCTCTCGCGCCAATGTCGCTGCGGCCTCTGCCACACTCATCTGACGCTCTATCAGGCGATACGCGGCGTTCAGCCTTTGCGCCTTTTGCGCTTTTGTGGATCGCGCCATGTGACATAAGAATAATACTACTTGCGTCTCAGATCAACCAGCGAAAGCTTGCGCCACCCGGAAATCCGCCGCTCAAACTGGAAGTTATCTTTTGCGTAAGGGGAGTAATCA
>DATJSL010000044.1:0-169010 GCA_035504115.1 Steroidobacteraceae bacterium
AATCGGCTCGGCAGCGGATCGATCACGCTGACCGGCGGCACGAACGTGCAGTCCCCGAACTGGAGCGGCACGACTCCGCTGAACCTAGCGGGCAATGGCTCTGCAACGCTTAACGGCGTCAGCACGTCGAGCTGGTACTCGCCGAACGCTTCTAACGTCGGCTCCGGCTACTGGATCAACATCACACGTACGAGCGGCACGGCGGGCGTAAACTTCTCTGCTGCGCAAGGCTCGTGGACCAACATCACCAATAGCGGCCTTAGCATAGGCATGACCGGCTACACGGGCGACGTAGGCACGGTCAGCGTCGGCGGTACGTATCAGATCTCCAGTAGCGCGAGCGGTACGCCCGTGCTCGGCAGCGGTACGATCTCGCTAAGCGTCAACGCAGGTACGGTGATCCACGTCTACACGACCGTGACGACTAACGCGACCGAGACAATCCCGACCAATACGACGACAGTGAAGTGCGAGGTGTGGGGATCCGGCGGCGGAGGTGCGGGCGGCGTTGGCTCAGGATGCGGCTCTAGCGTCGGTGCTACAGGTGGGTGCGGCGGCTTAGCTTACAGCTCGTATGCTGCCAGCACGTTGGGTGGTTCCGGCAAAACGTTCAAGTACACCATCACCGCCGGGGGCGCGGGCGGTGCGTTACACAATCCTGGCACGGCTGGCACGGCTGGATCGATAACTGCGGGAACCGTCACCAGCTTTGCCACTATGACAGGAAACGGCGGCGCCGGAGGGGCGGGGACTACTGGAGGAGCGGGCGGAACGGCGTCTGGAGGCAACGTATCAAACACGACCGGAACGACAGGGTCCACCACGGGCTTGAGCGGCCACATCAGCGGTGACGGTTCACCGTATGGCGGCGGCGGTGCCGGCGGGTACCTGGGCTCGGGCAACACGGGATCTACCGGCGCCGTAGTGTTCTACTACTCATGAGGCGCGGAAACATGATCAACCTACGAAACCATTCAAGATATGAGCACCCGTTCCCGCTGACGTATTTTCGTGATGTGTGGACCTGCTACGGGGAGCTGCTGGGGAACCTCCCTGATGATCGTTTCTATATAGCCAACGAGCACGGCGGACATTGCGGGCCCGCCCGCACGTCGCTGTCGCTCGTGCCAAGGCGTCTACGTGCGGTCCCTAATCAATCCTTCTGGCTCGGCGTTCGGGACGCTCTGCACTCCGCCGACGTTAGGCAGCAGCTGGAAGAGATGTTCGGGGTCTCTCTGGCGCACCCGTTCGCCTGTCTCGTGCGCGATAAAAAAGGTCACTACATCGACGTCCACCCGGACTGGGATATGAAGGTGCTGACCGTGCAGTTTTATCTACCCCCCGATCCGAGCTTGCGCGCGCTTGGTACGTCCGTGCACGACAAAAACAAAGCCCTGGTGCGCACGCTCGACTTTCTTCCGAACACCGGCTACGCGTTCGTGCGCTCGGATAGCAGCTTCCATTCGCTGCGCGAGCTGCCTGATGGTGCCGTACGCGACACGCTCATGCTGACCTATAACCGCGAGCCGCACGATGAATACTGAATGCACCATCGTGGCCGGAGGACCCTCGCTGCGCAGTTTTGACTGGGCCTCACTGCGCGGTAAGGACGTGATAGCGATCAACAACAGCGCGTTCCGACTACCGGACGCGCGGCACATCTACTTTGCAAATCGAGACTGGTTCGAGCGCTGGGAGCCTGAGCTGCGGCAGGTGTCCGGGCAGGTGCATCAGGGCGTGAGCGGTGAAGAGCAATGGGTGAACCGTCCGTGGGTGCGTCGCTGGAATTTCGAGCCGCGCGGAAAATTCACACTAGCACCCGGCCATATTCATGGCGGCTGTTGTAGCGGCAACGCCGCGATCAATCTGGCCGCGCAGCTGGGGTACACCAGCCTGCACCTGCTCGGTTACGACTTCAATATGTCGGGCAACTTCCATAACGATCACGCATGGACCAACCCGCAGCCGGAGTTGTGGCTGCGAAGATTCAACGAGATGTTGCCCGACCTAGAGCGGCACGGGATACAAATAAAAAGCGGGGCGCCGGAACCGTATGGCTAAACCAGCACCTTCAAGACTCGCGGACGCGTACCAGACCTATCCGACGGCGAATGCCGCCGCGGTCGCGGCGCTTCGCAGCATTACCAACAAGCAGTTCGAGCGCGGTGGCGGGATTCTCTACAACAAAGAGCAAAACGTCTGCGCAGCAACTGAGCCAGTGGGACAGAACGACGGATCTCACTTCGTAGCGGCGGTAGGCGTACCGAAAGGCTGGCAGCTGAATTCGACCTATCACACGCACCCGTCAGGAGACCGCTCGACGCAGTTCTCGGACGATGACATCAACACCGCCCAGCAGCTCAAGGCGCCGAGCTACGTCCTTGCGCGCGACGACAACAAAATACGGATGTTCGATCCGGCTAGCTCGAAAGTATCGTCAGAGAGGCCGCCGGGCAGTGCGTTCGCGACCAAGTTCTCGCTCGGCAGCGGCACCATTACGGGTACGATCACGTACCGCGTTTCACCCGTTTAAGCGGCCTCTCCTGGGCACCAATTCTCTTATTTTTCAGCGTCATACAACTACTATTTAAATCGTTGCCGAGTCCTTGGGAACTGACCGAATCCTAAGCGCTCTTCGGGAAAGTGCCCTCGACGGACCTGGCGGTCTCGGCTTCCCCAGTAGGGCTTGCGGAGCTCGCGCTTGAGTAGTTTGCCGACGCCGGACAGAGGGAAGGGTTCAGCTGGCCATCCTTCGGGATGACAATCGCGTGCACGGCTTCGCCCCCGTGTGGACCCACCCGTCGCGCAATGTCGCTGCCGTCTCTTCTCGACCTTGAGCCGCCAGTCGGCAAAATCGTCAGCCCGCAAGCGATCGTAGAGAGGCCCGCGATTTGCGTTGAAGGTTTCCTGGTGCGCGTCGGCGGGATTGGTATTGCCGACCGCCGGACTCGACGAGATGTCGCGGACCGATACCTTGGCATCAATGCGAACTGCAGGCGCTCGTCGCACTTCAGCACTGCCTGTTGATTGGGTTCCGCGGAACTATCCGCGCGGCGGGCAGGCTCGAGTGAAAAGTTGCGCCCAAAGGCCCAGCCAAAATGTGGGTATGTCGATTTTCACGGGCCTGATTCGTCGTACTGATAGTCGTTTTTTCATCTTCAGGAGCATGCCTTGAAATATCTTGCGTTCATCCGCCATTCCGAAGCTCACCGCGAAGCCGGGCCCCCGAAGGCGCTTATGGAGGCGATGGGCCGGTTTGTGCAGAAATCTCTTCAGGACGGCTCGCTTGTCGATACGGGAGGCTTGCTGCCGAGCAAGGACGGCTTCCGTGTACGGCTTGCCAAGGGCGCCATCAAGGTGATCGACGGTCCGTTCACGGAAACCAAGGAAGTGATTGGCGGGTGGGCGATTCTCAACGCGGACTCGAAGGCCGAGGCGCTGCGCGTTGCCCAGGAGTTTATGGAGCTGCACCGTAAGTACTGGCCCGAATTCGAAGGCGAGTCAGAAGTGCGCCCGATGTTCGAACCCGGCACGGGCCCGTAGGAGGCGCTTGGCCGAGCCGGTGCCGGTTGGATCGTTCACCGCGGCGGCGACGCGATCACTGCTGCGCTTAAGAGCTGATCACTCAGGCGTTTGGGTGATTCGCCCTCCCCTTATTCATTCGATTCCGGCATCCAAGCAGGAATATCGCTCGCGCCGTGAAGCACGCGCCAAACGTCGATGCAATCACTTGTTTCGACATAGAACACGATATGCGGGAAGCGCCCCAGAGGCCATGCGCGTAGGCCCGGCAGGTTCAGTTCCGTGGAATATCGTGACGAACCGCCGCTCGGATGCCGGCTAATGTGTCGATAGGCTCGCTCGAGAGCGCCGATGAAGCCAAGCGCGACCCGATCGCTGGCCTCGCTCAAGTAGTACGTAATTGCTTCGTCGACATCGCGGTTGGCCAACTCACGCGGGACGATCGGCTTTGCGATCACCGTCGATGGGCGCTTGCGCGTCCCGCGCGCACCCGACTGCGCAGCCTCTTGAAGTAGGTCGCATCCACCGATGCGGCGGGCTGCGAAGCTGCCCCCGCCAGAAGAAGGTCTCGGAGGCGTAACCGATCCTGATCCTTGCGGATCAACTCACGTACGTACTCGCTGCTGGTGCCATAACCCCGCTTGACTTGCTCATCGACAAAGTCTTTGAGTTCCTCCGGCAGGGAAATATTCATGGTGCTCACGATGGTCAGTCTAGGCACTTTGGCAAAATTTGGCAAACTCAATGCGACGCAAAGCGCAGGAGTGCGCCGAGTGGGCTCGAGCCACAGTCAGTTTGACGTCCATCGTCAATTGGGCTTCTTTTATCCACCGGCGCAGCCCGCGACAAAGGATTTAAGCCGCACAATCGCCGTGGGATTTGTGAGAGTAGTACAGCCATCCTTTCGCCAGAGGCCATGCGCGTAGGCCCGGCAGGTTCAGTTCCGTGGAGCTCAGCAAAGAAAAACGTGCAGCTTTCCAACGTCCGCTATCTGACGTTCCTGCTGGTCGCGAAGCAGGTAGCGAAGACCATGCATGAAGATTGGCCGGAGACTATTATCGCTTCCCGAGAGCCGCACGTCAGCCCCTTAGGGCCGTGATTTGCCGGATGCCGACGGTCCCGAGTTCGTCTCGCTGATGGCGGGTTTGGAGAAGCAAATCGATCTCTGATCGGGCCAAAAGTGGCCACGGAACGGTCGTGAAACGTGGGAAAATATCTGCCGTTCATTGATGCCGCAAGGGATGCAATGATCACAACGCTCGGGGAGATTCTTCCATGCACCGCTCGTAAACATGCGGATCGCACCGCTCTTATCATCGGAAATCGGCGCTACTCATTCCACGAACTCGATGCGTTGTCTAACCGCGTCGCCAACGGGCTGGTCGCCGGCGGCATAAATCCTGGTGATCGCGTCACCCTGTTCGGGCCAAGCTGCTGGGAATGGTTGGTGTCGTATTACGGCATCGCCAAGACCGGCGCTGTATTGAACCCTATCAACGTCATGCTGACGCCCGAGGAGGTCCGTTATGCGGTAGCGGATTCTGGGGCGCGCGCCGTGATCGCCTCGTCGGATAAGGGCGGCGCCCTCCTCGACATGGTCGGCGTCGGGAGCCTTTCAGAGGTCGTATTGTGGGGTGAGGCTGCTTTTGCCGGCGCTACTATGCTGAGCGACTGGTTGCAGCTCGGTAAGCCCGATTTCACGCCGTTGCCGCGCAAACCTGGCGATCTCGCCGCCATTTGCTACACCTCGGGCACCACCGGGTTTCCGAAAGGTGCGATGCAGAGCCACCGCGCAGTCATCGCTGCCGCCGTGGGTACCGCGCTGATGGCCGCACGAACTACTCACGATCGCGTCATCAATGCGTTGCCCCTCTCGCACGTCTACGGGAGTTGTGTTTTCAACGCGGCG
Organism: Steroidobacteraceae bacterium; assembly: GCA_035504115.1. Classification (GTDB taxonomy): domain Bacteria; phylum Pseudomonadota; class Gammaproteobacteria; order Steroidobacterales; family Steroidobacteraceae; genus Bog-1198. The sequence continues at coordinate 5,432 of DATJSL010000044.1, forward strand.
ATGATGGCTGGATCCACCCTTATCCTCATTCCGCGTTTCAGCGAGCTTGCAGTACTCAGTGGAATTGCCGAGCACCGCGCGACTTTGATGGATGGCGTGCCCACCGCCTACTACTATCTGCTCGCACACCCCGATTTCGACAAATACGATCTCTCCAGCCTCACGCGCTGCTGGGTGGGCGGCCAGACACTGCCCGCCGCGAAATCCCTGGAATTCACCGAGCGTACAGGCTGTCCGGTGCACGAGGTCTGGGGAATGACGGAACTGGCCGGTGCCGCCGCGGCTAATCCAGTATATGGCCCGAACAAGCCTGGCACTGTCGGAGTCCCCCTTCCGGGTAATAATTTCCGTGTCGTCGATGTTACCGACGCCGACAAAGAAATGCCGCGCGGCCAACGTGGCGAGCTTATGTTCCGCGGTCCTCTGGTGATGGACGGCTATTACAATAATCCGAAGGCTACCGCTGAGACGCTCCGCTCGGACGGCTGGCTGCATACCGGCGACATTGCGACCACGGATGAGGATGGTTATGCCACGATTGTTGATCGCAAGAAGGACATGATTTTGACCGCCGGTTTCAACGTGTATCCAGCCGAAATCGAGCGCGTGCTGTGCATGCACCCGGCCGTAGCACTTGCTGCCGTCGGCGGAGTGCCGGACGAGGCGAAGGGAGAACTGGCAAAGGCCTACGTCATCCTGAAGGCTGGCGCCGAGGTCTCTCGCGCAGTCCTCGTCGCCCATTGTCGCGAACATCTCGCCGCGTACAAGGTTCCGCGCGGGGTACAGTTCGTCACCAGCGTTCCTACTACCGCATCCGGGAAGATCATGCGACGGATGCTAAAGGACGTCGACGATGGCTCGCTTTCAATGAACTAGAGCGTCGTGGGCTTCCCCGACAACGGATATTCACAGTCGGCAGGGCGATTGGCCGATCGCAAGACCCAACAGATCATTCACTCACCCTCCCCCGGTTATTCATCCGATCCCCGCATCCAAACAGGAATATCGTGACGAACCGCTGCTCGGGTGCCGGCAATGTGTCCCGACATCGCATCGTCGAGTATCCTGTGCATCCGGATGAGCCGAACACTCACTCTCGTTTGACCAAGGGGTAAATCTCATGTACCGCCCAGCTGCGTTTCGCGAGGATCGACCCGAGGCTCTGCACGCTTTCGTCCGAAGCCATCCTCTCGGTCTGCTGATCTCGCACGGAACGAGCGGACTGCTCGCGAACTTGCTTCCGTTCGAGCTCGAGACGGGCGGCGAGCAGCGCGCCGTGCTCAAGGCCCATATTGCGCGCGCCAATCCGCAGTCGCGAGAACTCGATTCGCGGCCCGTGCTGGTCGTGTTTCGGGGCGAAGACGCCTATGTGAGCCCCTCTCTGTACGCGACCAAGAAGGAAACCGGGAAGGTCGTGCCCACGTGGAACTACACGATGGTGCAGGCTCGCGGCACGGCCAGATTGCAGGACCGGAGCGAGTGGCTCGCCGATCAGCTGAAGACCCTGACCGCCGCGCGCGAGGCCGGGCGGGCGCAGCCGTGGGCGGTCACCGACGCCCCGCGCGACTATATTGAAACGCAGATGAAGAATATCGTCGGCATCGAAATCGAGATCGCCGCGCTCGAAGGCAAGTGGAAGGTGAGCCAGAACCAGCCCGAGATCAATCGGCGATCGGTCGTCGCCGGGTTCAGCGGGGACGAGAAGACGCGCGAGATGGCCGAGCTGGTACGCACCTATGGCAAGGTCGAATAGCGCTGCGGGGCCGGGTTTCGCACCGCTCTGCTTGCTTCCCGGCGCTCTTCAGCTCCGCTGTCGCAGCGCGCGGCGCACGCCCGAGCTCGAGGTCTCGAAATCGGCCTCGGAGAGACGGATGAGATCGCGTCCCTCGTTCTTCGCGGCGTACAGCGCAACGTCCGCCCGCGCCACCAGATCCTCGAACGACTTCACCGTGTCGTCGTAGGAAGCGAGCCCCGCACTCAAAGACACTCTGACCTCGCTCTCCGAGGACGGCAGCACGATGGCAAATACCAGGGCACGCAGCCGCTCGAGGCTCGCGACCGCGAGCTCCAGGGGGGTGTCCGGCATCAGCAGCAGAAACTCCTCGCCGCCCCACCGGCCGAGGATGTCCGTGTCGCGCAGCGCCTCGCGGCCGGCGCGCGCGAACTCCTTGAGCACGTGATCGCCCGCCGCGTGCCCGCAGCGGTCGTTGATCTCCTTGAAGTGATCCATGTCGATGAGTGCGACCGTGAGGGGCTTGCCGTTCGCCCTCGCCGCCTCGAGCGCCGCGAGCGCAAGCTCCAGGGTGCGCCGTCGATTGGGCAGGCCGGTGAGCGGGTCCTGCCTCGCGAGCAGCAGGAGCTGGGCGCGATAGCTGCGGTTGGCCATGAGGAAGTAGATGAGCAGGGCAATCACCCCGACGCCGGCCGCCGCCGCCACGGTGTTCCAGCGCAGCTGCTGGGCCTGGCGATTCGACTGCTCCTGAGAGCTCTCCAGCTCGCGCTTCAGGGAGGAATTGCGCTCGATCTCGCGGTCGGTCTCGAAGCGCGCACGCAACGCCCCCGCCTGGCGGATGCGCTCTGCGTCGTTCGCCGCCGTGTACCGCTCGACGTACTCCTGCAGGTCGGAATAGGCGTCCCGGTAGTGATGCAGCGCCGCGTTGGCGCGCGCGCGCCATTCGTACATCGAGCCGACGATGCGCGGCGCGACGTCCTCGCCGCCGTGATCGAGCACCTGGTTCATGGTGGCGAGCGCCAGCTCGGGATGTCCCGAGCCCAGTTGGATGCGCGCCTGCAGCACTTGAGTTTCCTTCAGCGAATCGGCGGACCCGGACTGGCTGAAGATGCGCATGGCGTTCGAGCACTCGCGCTGCGCCGGCGCGAGCTGGCCCAGCTCGATGTGTGCCTCGCAGATGCGCTGGTCGGCGAAGGCGATGCCCTGCGGGTCGTCGAGCGCGACGCTGTAGCTGCGCGCCTTCTCGAACTCCTCGATGGCCGCGTCGAAATTGCCCATCATCTTCAGGATCTGACCGCGCATGAAGCGCGACACCGAAAGCGCCGTGGTGGCATCGTGCTCGCTGTCCCAGTCGATCTTCTCCTGATTGAGCGCGAGCGCCTGGCTGTAATCGCCCATGCCGCGCATCACCAGGGAGAGCATGTCGGCGGAGATGATGTGCGTTTCGGTGGGGGCGCCGCGGGTGCTGCTCGCCCGGTAAGCCTGCGTGAGCGTGACGATGGCGAGATCCTCGCGCCCGAGCCTGTGCTCGAGCAAGCCGCGGCTGATGAGCAGGCAGGTATCCGCGGTCGAGCCGCGCGCCTGGGCGCCGCGTGCCGCCTCGATGGTCTGGATGGCGGCGGCGATGCCGGCGCTGTCGTATACCGCTCCGGAGTAAGCCACCAGCAACTCCAGGTGTACCGGATCCGCCTCGTTGGGCACGAGCGCGAGTCCCTTCTCGGCGGTCGCGCGCGCATTTGCGTCGAGCTCGAGCACGCTGTAGGCCTCCGCCTGCACGGCATACAGCGCCGCGATCCGGGACGCCGCACGCAGGTCATCCTGCCCGGCGCCGCTGCGCGGCTCGCGCTGCAGGCCGTCGAGCACGCTCTGGGCCTGGCGCAGGGCCCTGCCCGCATCGATCGAGATGAGCTGCTGGAGCTTGAGGACATCCGGGTCGGCGTCCGCGATGCAGCTGGCCGATGCCGGGGCAGACAGCAGCGCAGCGGCCAGCAGCAACGAAGGCCACCAAGAGAGTTTCGCCATGTTCGAGGCGTGTCGGCCCACGTGCCAGAGCTTGAGCATGAGTGCATCAAAATTACGGTTTCCGGCCCGATTTATCGACCCCGGATGTCACGGTTTTTTCAACTATGCCGCGCGCCGATCCACGCCTCGGGCGGTCCCGGCGAGAGGCCCGCGAACTGTGACGTACATCGCAGTGGCAACTTTGCGCAGGGCGGCGCATATTTGCGCTCAGCAACAACAATGAATCCTCGAGGAAGCCACGATGGCCGGATCTTTCCTAAGTCGTGAAAGCACCATCGCGCCCCCCGGTTTCAGCCGCGCGATGGTTCCGCCCGCGGCCCTCGCCGTGCACCTCTCGATCGGGCAGGTATATGCCTTCTCGACCTTCAATTTGCCGCTCACCCACCTGATCGGCCTCACCCATTCGGCGCCGGGCGATTGGGACATCAAAGAGGTGGTGGTGACCTTCTCCATCGCCATCGCCATCCTGGGCCTGGCGGCGGCCTTGTTCGGACCCTGGGTGGAACGAGTCGGCCCGCGCAAGTCGATGTTCGTGGCGGCCCTGTGTTTTGGCGGCGGGTTCATCGTTTCGGCCGTGGGCGTGCACTACCACTCGCTGTTCTTGATCTATCTGGGGTATGGCGTGCTTGGCGGATGCGGCCTCGGGATAGGATACATCTCGCCCGTCTCGACCCTGATCAAGTGGTTTCCGGACCGGCCCGGCGTCGCAACCGGCCTGGCGATCATGGGCTTCGGGGGCGGAGCTCTGATCGCGGCACCCCTGTCGGTGCTGCTGATGGCTCATTTCAGGACCCCGACGTCCAACGGGGTGCTGGAAACCTTCGTGACCATGGGGGTCATCTACTTCATGTTCATGATGATCGGGGTGTACTCGGCGCGTGTCCCTGCCGAGGGGTGGAAGCCGGCCGGCTGGACTCCTCCGGCAACCCCGCCCCCGCTCGTCACGCAGGCTCACGTGGCGGTGGATGTGGCCTGGCGGACACCGCAGTTCTGGCTGCTGTGGGTCGTGCTGTGCATGAACGTGACTGCGGGCATCGGCGTGCTCGGCCAGGCCTCTCCCATGATCCAGGAGATCTTCGCCGGCCGCGTCAACGCGGCAACGGCGGCGGGCTTCGTCGGCCTGCTCAGCTTCTTCAACATGATCGGCCGGTTCTTCTGGGCGAGCACCTCGGACTACATCGGCCGGCGCAACACCTACACGGTGTTCTTCGCACTCGGGATATTGCTGTACTTCAGCGTACCCTCCCTGGGCCGCGCGGGTTCTCTGCCGCTGTTCGTCGCCGCCTTCGTCGTCATCCTGTCGATGTACGGCGGCGGCTTCGCCACCGTTCCGGCGTATCTGCGCGACATATTCGGGACCATGCATGTGGGCGCCATTCACGGCCGGCTGCTGACGGCCTGGGCGGTGGCGGGCGTCCTCGGGCCGACGCTCATCACCAGCATTCGCGCCTACGAGCTGAAGAGCGGCGTGCCCAAGGCGCAGACCTACTCCGTCACCATGTACCTCATGTGCGCGTTTCTCCTGATCGGCCTCATTTGTAATTTTTGCATGCGGCCGGTCGATGAAAAACATCACCATCGCGCGGCCGCGCCGCAGAGGTCCCCATGAAGGCGAAGTCGGTGTTGCTGTGGCTCGCTGTAGGAGTTCCTCTCTTGTGGGGCGTCGTGAAAACCCTGCAGAATGCGATGAAGCTGTTCTAACCGATCGGGCGCCGATCCGCGGCGACCGATCGGCCGCTTGCGCTTCTTCGTCCAGGAGTCAATAACATGAACTTGAGCATGAGCTTGAGCATCGCGCCGCTCGTCGCCCTGATCGCGGGTCTTCTGATCCTGATCGTGCCGCGGCTGTTGAACTACATCGTGGCGATCTATCTGATCGTCACCGGTCTTCTCGGCCTGTTCCCGCACTTGCGCTAGCGCACCGGCACCGCGCCCGCTACAGCAGGCCGGCCAGCCGATTGCCCTTAGGGCTCCCGAGACCCGTGCACGCATCCCAGCCGGCCTGCGCGGCGAAATCGCCGTTGTTCCCTTCAGTGATGTCGCGCAGATCCCCCGGGTTCTGGTAGAGCAGCGGATTGAGGAAACCTGCCGGTTTCGCGGCCGCGGAGTTGAGGCGTGCGATGAGCGCCGCCCACAGCGGCGCGACCGCGCTCGTTCCGCCGAACACCGCATTGGTGCCATCCACGCGCACTTCGTAGCCCGTCGCCGGATCGGCGTCGCCGGCGACGTCGGGGACGCCGCGCATGGCCAGGGCGACGCTGCCGCCCGCCGTCTTGAGCGCGCTCAAGCCGCTCTGCCAGCTCGGCAACGCAAAGAAGCTGCTGATGCCGCCCCCGGTGGCGCCGCCGCTCGCGCCATCGTTCCAGACCGTCTCGCTCGCGATCCCGCTCGCCGAAGCGACGAGACTCGTTCCCCCGCACGCGAGCACGTGTGGACTGGAGGCCGGAAAGTCCACGTGATCGGCGCCATCGCTCACCCCGTCGGACGATCCACTGTCTCCGGCGGCGATGCACACCGTGATTCCGAGGGTCGCAGCCGCCTGAAATGCATCATCCATGGCGGTCATGGCCTGCGAGGTCCAGGTCGACTCCGCACCGCCCCAGCTCACCGACAGCACGGTCGGACTGTTGGTCGTGTCATGGATGGCGGTGGTGATGGCGTCGAGAAAGCCCGCGTCGGTATTCGGCGCGAAATACACCGCGATGCGCGCGCCCGGCGCGATGGAGCCGGCGACCTCGATGTCCAGCATCACTTCCCCGTCGGGCCCCTCGGCGTCGCCCGTGGGACTGTTGGCCGCGTGATCGACCGAGACGGCGGTGACGGTCGGGGACGCGAGGCCAAGCCCGCTGAAGTAGGTGCTCAGGTCCGCCGGTCGATAGCCGCCGCCGAGCTCGATGAGACCGATGCACTGACCGGCCCCGGTGGCCTCGGGATAAGCGTAGAACCCCGCCACCTGAGGCGGTGTGTAGGATGCCGAGGCCGCGCGGCGCGGCCGATGGATGTTGCCGGGGGCGGGGCGGCTCCGAAACCGCGGTCTCGCTTGCGGGCGGTTGTCGAGGCCCAGAATGGCCTCGACCACGCCATCCCACTCGGTGGGCAGATAGATGCCCCCGGTGCGGCCGCGATAGGTGCCGCCGGCGTAGGACATCTGGTGCAGCTGCACCCCGAAGGCGGCACTGAATTGCGCCACCGTTCCCGACACGATCACGGTCCTGCGCGCCGCGTGCTCCTGCAGCACCTTCAGTCCATGGGACTCGGCGAAGGCGCGAACCTTGGCGATGTCCGCCGGGTCGGCGCCGTGCTCGCGCGCATATTCCGCCCTGGCGAGCGGCGCGACGCGCTTGCCCGAGCTGATCTCGCCGATGCGCGCGTGCATCGCCGCCTGACCGCGGCGGCGCACCAGCACGCTCACCTCCAGCCGCTCATCCGGATTCGCGGGCCCGAGGATCCGTGCGCCCGGCACGGCCGATCGCTCGCTGCCCTTCAGAAGTATTTTCGCCATCGCCGCGCCTCCTCATGCCGCACGCGCGAGAAGTCTACCGCCGCCGCCGCACGAGGGAATCCCGTCGCCGTTTGGCGAACTCGCGGCGCGGGCTCAGCCGTCCGGCGCGCGCGATCCGCGCCGGCTCGAGGGGCGCCGGGCGGCGGCGCCGGGTGCGGCGCCGGCCAGGCGGTCGAGCTCGCCGCGCAGCTGCGCCGCCGCCCCGCTGGAGATGCCCCCGAGCTTCGCCTCGATGCTCGCCAGGTCCGGCCTCGGCCCCGGGACATGAGATTCGAGCGCCAGGCGCATGCGCCGCAAGTGCTCCGGAGTGGTGCCGCAACAGCCGCCGATGATGCGCGCTCCGGCATCGAGGGCGAGGCCGGCGTAGACGGCCATGAGCTCGGGTGTGCCGTCGAAGCGGATGGCGCCGTCGACGTACTGCGGAATGCCGCAATTGGCCTTGGCGACGATGATCGATGCGCGGTCCGAAGCGGTGGCGAGATTCACGATCGAGGCGATGAGCTCCGAGGGACTCACCCCGCAGTTGCTGCCGCACGCTGCCAGATGATGCTTGCGGTTCAGCGCGGCGAGATCCGAGGGCGTGACTCCCATCATGGTGCGCCCATTGGTATCGAAGCTCAGAGTGGCCACGATGGGGAGCCCGGTGGCACGCGCACCGGCGATGGCGGCCTCGGTCTCCTCGACGGAGGACATGGTCTCGATCCACATGATATCGGCGCCGCCGCGCGCGAGCGCGGCGGCCTGTTCGGCGAAGGCGGCGCACGCCTGCTCCTGGCTCAGTGTGCCGATCGGCTCCAAGATCTCGCCCGTGGGACCGATGCTGCCGCCGACGAGCACGGTGCGCCCGGCGTGCTCGGCCTCGCGGCGCGCGATCTGCGCCGCCCGCTCGTTGAGCTCCGACACCCGATTCTCCGCCCTGTGCAGCTTGAGCCGCTGGCGCGTACCGCCGAAGGTGTTCGTCAGGATGATGTCCGCGCCGGCCGCAACGAAGGCGCGCTCGAGATCGGCGATGCGCTCCGGATGCTCGCTGTTCCACAGCTCCGGCGCATCGCCGGACTGCAGGCCGCGATGAAACAGGTTGCTGCCGGTGGCGCCGTCCGCCAGCAACCAGGCGCGTTGCGCCAGTAACGGTGTCAGTCGATCCGCCATGTCGCCCTCGATTCTATGCGAACGGGTGGTGCCGCACGATGGTCTGGAGCCGGTCGGGGCCGGTGGAGATGATGTCGATGGGCACGCCCACGAGCGCTTGCAGCCGCTCGAGATAGCGCCGCGCGTTCTGCGGCAACTCCTCGTAACGGGTCAATCCGGCGCTCGACTCCTTCCAGCCGGGCAGATCCTCGTACACCGCCACGCAGTCGCCGAACTGCTGCGAGAGCAGGGGCGGTGTGTCGACGACGGCGCCGTCGATCTTGTAGCCGATGCAGACGCGAATGACGTCCAGGCCGTCCAGCACGTCGAGCTTCGTGACACACAGCGAGGTGCAGCTCGACTGGACGATGGACCGCCTCAGGGCCACCGCATCGAACCAGCCGCAGCGGCGCTGACGGCCCGTGACCGAGCCGAACTCATGGCCGACGCGCGAGAGGTGCTCGCCCTGGCTGTCGAAGAGCTCGGTCGGGAACGGCCCGCCGCCGACGCGAGTTGCATAAGCCTTGACGATGCCGAGCACCGCGTTGAAGCGCAGCGGCCCGAGCCCCGTGCCCGGAGCGGCGCCGCCGGCGCTGGTGGTCGAGGAAGTCACGTACGGGTAGGTGCCCAGATCCACATCGAGCATCGCGCCCTGGGCACCCTCGAACAGCACGTTGCGCCCCTCCGCGCCGAGTCGGTCGAGAATGCCCGTCACGTCCGCCACCAGGGGCTTCAAGCGCTCGCCGAGCTCGAGGCTCGATTCGAGCACGGGCTGGAACTCGATCGGCTGCACCTTGAAATAGCGCTGCAGAACGAAGTTGTGATAATCCAGGATCTCGCCGAGCTTGGCCGCGAAGCGCTCCCGATGAAACAGATCCGCGACGCGCAGCGCCCGCCGCGCCACCTTGTCCTCGTAGGCAGGTCCGATGCCGCGGCCAGTCGTGCCGATGGCGTTGGCGCCCTGGGCCTTCTCCCGTGCACGATCGAGGGCGACGTGCGAGGAGAGAATCAGCGGGCACGCCGGACTCACGCGCAGCCGCTCGAACACGGGCACGCCCTCATCGATCAGCATCTGCGCCTCTTTGAACAGCGCCTCGAGCGAGAGCACCACGCCGTTGCCGATGAGACACTGCACCTGAGGGTGCAAAATGCCGGAGGGTATGAGCGACAGGACGGTCTTCTTGCCGCCGATGACCAGCGTGTGTCCGGCGTTGTGCCCGCCCTGAAAGCGTGCCACCGCCTGCGCCTGATCGGTGAGCAGATCGACCACCTTGCCCTTGCCCTCATCACCCCACTGCAGCCCGATCACGACCAGGTTCTTACCCATTGCGAGCCACCCACAGCAGCGCCAGTCCGAGCACGATGCTGATCAGCCCCCCCCAGCGCAGCTGGCCGGGCTCGGCCTGCGAGAGCTTCGCCATGAGCTTCCTCGCGACGCCGGGATTGACGAAGGGGAGCAACCCCTCGATGACGAGATACAGGGCGAAAGCGCCCCCGAGATAGCGCGCGAGTTCGGCCCAAGCCATGCCCATGGTCTCCAGCCCTCAGCGCTGCGGCTGCGGCTGCGGCTTGTTGAAGTACTTGAAGTAGGCGTTGTCGGTCGGGATCACCAACAGATCGCCCGGCGTGCCCACTGCTTCGCGATAGGACTGCATGCTGCGGTAGAAGCTGTAGAACTCCGGATTTTGCGAGTATGCCTTCGCATACACCTCGCTCGCCGCCGCATCGCCCTGGCCGCGAGTCTCGCTCGCCTGGCGCGCCGCGTCGGACAGAATCTCGGTTTGCTCCTTGTTGGCCTCGGCGCGAATGCGGTCCGAGGCCTCGACCCCCTCGGCCCGCAGCTTGACGGCCTGCGCCTTGAAGGTCGCGCGCATGCGCTCGAAGACCGAGTCCTGCACCTGCTGCGGCAGGTCGATCTTGGTGATGCGCACATCGGTGAGCTCGATGCCGAGCTGCTGCGCGAACGCGCGCGCCGTCTTCATCATGGCGCCGGTGAACTCGGCGCGCTCGGCGCTCACCACCTGCTGCAGGGTGCGCTGGGTCACCACGCTCTTGATGCTGTCGCGGATGGTCTCGCGCAGTCGCGCATTCGCGACGTCCTCGCTGCCGCCCGTGGTCTCGTAATAGCGGCGCAAGTTGTCGATGCGCCACTTCACGTAGAAATCGATGGTGAGCTGCTCCTGCTCGCGGGTGAGAAAATGCTCCGACTGGTACAGATCGGTGAGGATGCGACCGTCGAACTTGGTGACCTCTTCCACCAGCGGAATCTTGAAGTGCAATCCCGGCGCCAGATTCGCATCGACGATCTCCCCGCCGATGGATTTGATGGCGAGCTGCCCCTCGCTCACCGTGTATATGCTCGCGCGCGCCACCAGAATGAAGGCCACCAGCGCCACCATGAAGTACAGGACCTTGGTCTGCATCAGCGAATCCCCCGCGCGCGCGAGGGGTCGTCGGGCGGCGAGACCTGCACCTCCGGCAAGCGCGTCGGGGGCAGCGTCATCGTGTCGCTCGAGCTCCCCGCCGATGCGGGCGGGATGAGCTTGTCGAGCGGCAGATACAGCATGTTGCCCGCGGTCTTGGTGTCGACGATCACCTTGCGGGCGTTCTTGTAGACCTCTTGCATGGTGTCCAAGTACATGCGCTCGCGAGTCACCGCCGGCGCGTGCTCATACTGGGCGAGCACCTCCTCGAAGCGCGCCGCCTGCCCCTGGGCGAGCGCGACCACCTGCTGGCGGTAGGCCTCCGCATCCAGCAGCTCCTTCGCCGCTTCGCCGCGCGCCCGCGGCACCACGTCGTTCTTGTAGCTCTCCGCGTCCTGCTGATAGCGCTGGCGGTCCTTGTCCGCCTTGATGGCGTCGCGCTGCGCATCCTGCACCGGCTCGGGCACGACCACCTCCTGCAGCGTGACGCTGATGATGCGCACGCCCATGTCGTAGGTGTCGAGCGTGCGCTGCAAGGTTGCTCGCGCGTGATCGGTGATGGTCGGATCGAATGCGAGCGCCTGATCGAGCGAAGCCTGGCCCACCGCCTCGCGCAGCGCGCTTTCGCTGATCTGCCTGAGGGTGTCCTCGACGTCCTTCACCTTGAACAGATACTTGCGCGGATCGGGCTGGGTGTATTGAACCGCGGAGCGCACCTCCACGAGGTTGGTGTCCGAGGTGAGCATGCGCGCATCATCGGGAATGCTGTATTGCTGGGACACGTTCACGATGATCTTGCGCTCGATCGGCCAGGGCAGATGCCAGTTGTAGCCCGGCCCCACGGTCGCCTCGTACTTGCCGAAGCGCAGCACCACCGCCCGCTCCTGCGCATCGACGCGGTACAGCCCGCTCGAGATCCACAGCGCGCCGATCACCACCAGCACCGTCGAGAAGCCCCGGGCAAAGCTCGGAGAGCTCGTGCCGCCGCCGCCGCCGCCGCTGCGGCCGAACAGCGCAGAGAGGCGGCGCTGCAGGTTGCGCAGCACGTCGTCCAGGTCGTTTTGCGACTGTTGCGGGCGATTCCAGGGATTGCGCTTCTCGCCGCCAGGTTCGTTCCAAGCCATGCGTGTTCTCAATTCTCGACCGGGTGTCCGATTATAAGCAGCATAAGCAACCGCTAATCATAGCAGCTCGGTCCCCTGCCCGCCTCAAGCGGGAATGGCGGGTCCGATGGCTCGATGCGCAGGCCGGCTCGGCGCCCTTACGCGACACGCTGCGCGCGTGCCGCCTCGGGCGCGAGCAGGGTCACGCCGCGATTGCCCGAGAGCTTGGCGAGCTCCGACGGGTCGAGCTCGACCTGCAGATCCCAGCTGCCGTCCTCGCGCTGCCGCTCGCGGCGCACGGCATCGCGCCGATACAGATCGGAGCGCACCGCCGCCGCCCGGACCTCGATGTGCAGCGTGCGCAGCACCTGGTTCGGACGAGCCAGCCGCGCGATACAGCCGCGCAATTCCGCGAGCCCCGCGCCGCTCGCCGCCGAAACCCAGGCCTGCGCGGCGATCCCGTCGGGACCGAGCTCGATGCGCGCCCGCTCCCCGTCCACCAGGTCGATCTTGTTGAACACCTTCAGCTCGCTGATGCCGCTCGCGCCGATTCCCGCGAGCACCTCGCGCACCTGCGCAATGCGCTCCTCGCGCAGCGGGTCGCTGGCATCGACCACGTGCAGCAACAGATCCGCATCACGCGCCTCTTGCAGCGTCGAGCGGAAGGCTGCGATCAGCTCGTGTGGGAGCGCCCGCACGAACCCGACGGTGTCGGCGAGCACGACCTCGCCCAATCCCTCGAGCCGGATGCGCCGCACCGTGGGATCGAGCGTTGCGAACAGCTGATCGGCCACATAGGCAGCGCTGCCCGTCAGCCGATTGAACAACGTCGATTTGCCGGCGTTCGTGTAGCCGACCAGCGCAACGGTCGGCACCGGCACCTCGCGGCGCACGCGCCGTCCGGTATCGCGCTGGCGGGCGAGCTTCTCGAGCCGGCCGCGCAGGGTACGGATGCGCTTGCCGATCAGACGCCGGTCGGTCTCGAGCTGGGTCTCCCCCGGTCCCCGCAGACCGATGCCGCCCTTTTGCCGCTCGAGGTGGGTCCAGCCCCGCACCAGCCTCGTCGAGAGGTGCGACAGCTGCGCAAGCTCGACCTGGAGCTTGCCCTCGAAGCTTCGAGCCCGCTGAGCAAAGATATCTAGAATCAGCCCGTTACGGTCCAATACTCGACAATTGGTGAGCTTCTCGAGGTTGCGCTCCTGGCTCGGGCTGAGGGTCTGATCGACCAGCACCAGCTCGGCCTTGAGATCCTGGGCACGCGCCCGGATCTCCTCGGCCTTGCCGGAGCCGACGAAGTACTTCGGATCCGGGCGGGCTCGCGATGCCGTGATGAGCGCTACGGCAAGGGCGCCGGCGGAGGCCGCCAGCGCCTCGAACTCGGCCACATCGTGCGGATCGACCGGCTGCCCGATCCCGACGCCGAGCAATATCGCACGCTCGCCACCCCGCGGGCGTTCAAACAAACGCGCGCCTGCTCACTCGGGCCTGCGACCGCAGCGGCGCGCAACTCATTCGACGATCGCCGGTTCCGTCACCTCGCCGTCCTCGCCGGTCGGCAGGCGCACGTTGCGCGCCGGAACGACGGTCGAAATGGCGTGCTTGTACACCATCTGGCTGACGCTGTTTCTCAGCAATACGACGAATTGATCGAAGGAATCGATCTGTCCTTGCAGCTTGATGCCGTTCACAAGATAGATCGAGACGGGCACGCGTTCTTTACGCAGGGCATTCAAAAACGGATCCTGCAGAGACTGGCCACGGGCCATTGGGGAGCTCCTTGTTTTTTGTGTCACTAACATTGCCTCGTCACTTCCCTGCGCCAGGCAAACACCCATGGGATGCTAGCACAGCGGCGTGCAGTGGCGCTAAGCGTACGACCATCCGGCAAACCCGCCTTCCGACAGTGCACGGAATACCCTAGATGTGAGTTCCGAATGCGCAGAATCAAGCCATGTCGCACTTTGGCGTCGCCGCAGCCAGGTCAATTGACGCTTGGCGAGTTGCCGCGTCGCCACAATTGCTTGTTTTTTGGCGTCCTCCAAGCCGCACTGTCCCGACAGGAACTTCCACAACTGACGATATCCGACCGCACGCATCGATGGATGTTCCGCGCTGAGCGCCGTTCTTTCCCGAAGCCCCCGCACCTCCTCGAGGAATCCGGCGTCCCACATGGCCTGGAAGCGCGCCTCGATTCTCGCGTGCAGTACGCCGCGGTCGAGCGGCGCGAGCGCGAACTCGGCCACGCGCACCCCCGCGAACGCGCCGCCGCGCGATTGCTGCAGCCGGGTGATGGGCTCCCCGGTCACCCGATAGACCTCCAGGGCGCGCTGAATGCGTTGCGGATCATTTGCATGGATGCGAGCGGCAGCCTGCGGGTCGACCCGCGCGAGCTCCCGGTGCAGCGCCTGCCATCCGTCGGCGGCCGCCTGGGCGTCGATGGCCGCGCGCACCGCCGGATCCGCCCGCGGCAGCTGCGCGAGCCCCGCGCTCAAAGCGTGAAAATAGAGCATCGTGCCCCCGACGAGCAGCGGCTGGCGGCCGCGCCGCCATATCTCAAGCATGGCCGCGCGGGCGTCATGCACGAACTCGCCCGCCGAGTAGCTGGTCTGCGGATCGCGGATGTCGATGAGATGGTGCCGGATGCGCGAGCGCGTCGCGAGATCCGGCTTGGCGGTGCCGATGTCCATGCCGCGGTACACCTGGGCGGAATCGACGCTCACGATCTCGAACGGCAAGCGCTCTGCGAGCGCCAAGGCGAGCTCGGACTTGCCCGCACCCGTCGGCCCCATGAGCAGCAGTGCTGCGTGCTGCCCGCGGGCCGCCTCGCACAGCTGCGAATCAGTCGCTTGCGCACGCATCAGCGTCCGCGCAGGAACAGCCGATCGAGATCCGCGAGCGACACCCGCACCCAGGTCGGGCGGCCATGATTGCACTGATCGGCCCGCTCGGTGCGCTCCATTTCGCGCAGCAGCGCGTTCATCTCGGCGATGCTCAGGGCGCGCTGCGCGCGCACGGCGGCATGGCAAGCCATGGTGGCGAGCAGGTGATTGATCGATTCCTCGACGCGTCGCGACTGCCCGGTCTCTTGCAGATCCGACAGCACGTCGCGCACCACGCCCGCCGGATCGCGGCCGGCGAGCAGGCTCGGAACCGCGCGCAGCGCCAGCTGATCGGGCGCGAGCCGCGTGATGGAGAAGCCGAGCTCGGCGAATTGCGCCGCGTGCGCCTCGCCCGCCTCCGCCTGCGCCTCGCTCACATTGAGGACCTCGGGCACGAGCAGCTGCTGCTGCGCGGTTTCACCGCCGAGGAGCCGCTTCATGCGCTCGTACATCACGCGCTCGTGCGCGGCATGCATGTCCACCAGCACCAGCCCATCCGCCGTCTGCGCCAGGATGTAAACGCCATGCAATTGCGCCACGGCGAACCCGAGCGGCGGGTCGCCGGCACCCGCCTCCTGGCGCGCGGCAGGCGCCTGCGCCGCGTCGCGAACCCAATGGCGGGCGGCGAGGCCCTCGTGAGCGCCGAGGTCAGGCAAGGCTGCGCCCTGCGGCTCGCCCAGAAACGCCCGATAGGCATCGAGCGAGCCCGAGCGATGCCCGAGCGCAAATCGGCCCTGGCTCGGCGCGAAGGAGCCGTGGGCCGCGCCGAGCGCGGCGAGGGAGGCGCTGCCGCGCGACTCCGCGGTGGGCCGCGTTGCGGCCAGCGCGCGCTCGAGGGTGCGGAACATGAGCTCGTGCACGCTGCGCGCCTCGCGAAAGCGCACCTCGAGCTTCTGCGGATGGGCATTCACGTCCACCAGCGTGGGATCGAGCTCCAGATACAGCACGTAGGCGCAGTAGCGCCCGCCGAACAGCACGTCCTGATAGGCAAGACGCGCGGCGCCCGCAATGAGCTTGTCGCGCACGAAGCGGCCGTTCAGGAAGGCGAATTGCAGATCCGCCTGGCTGCGCGAGAAGGTGGGCAGCGCGATCCAGCCCGACACCCCGAGGCGCCCGCCCGAGTCTCGCAGCTCCATCACGTGGGCGGCGAACTCCTCGCCGCACAGCTTGGCGAGCCGCGCGAGACGCTCGGCCTGGGCATGCGCCGGCGGCAGCGTCCAGACCGTCCGGCCGTTGTTCAGCAGCGTGAAGCCCACCTCGAAGCGCGACAGCGCCAGGCGTTCGAGCATGCGCAGCGCGTGCTGATACTCCGTGCTCTCGGCGCGCAGAAACTTGCGCCGCGCCGGTACGTTGAAGAACAGGTCCCGCACCTCGACGCTGGTTCCCGGCGGGTGCGAGGCGGGTGCCGGCGCGCTCAGGGCGCCCTCGCGCGCCTCGATGCTCCAGGCGTGCTCGGCCTCCCTCGATCGCGACGTCAGCGAAAGGCGCGACACCGAGGCGATGCTCGGCAGCGCCTCGCCGCGAAAACCCAGCGTCGCGACGCGCTCCAGATCGCCGAGCGATGCGATCTTGCTGGTGGCGTGTCGCGCGAGCGCCAGTGCGATCTCCTGCGGCTCGATGCCGATGCCGTCATCGCGTACGCGGATGAGCCCGCAGCCGCCGCGCTCGAGCTCGACCTCGATGCGCGTCGCGCCGGCGTCCAGGGAATTCTCGACGAGCTCCTTGAGCACCGAGGCGGGACGCTCGATCACCTCGCCGGCGGCGATTTGATTGACGAGGTCGTCGGCGAGAATCTGGATGGACACGGAGCACCTCGCGAGCACACTGCGCGCGTCCCCGCATTTTCGCACAGCGCCCGCGCGCGGCGCGGGATTATCCGCCCGTGTCGCGCGCCGCGGTCGCGAGCTCGGGGCGCGGCGGCGCGCCGGCCGCAAGCTGCGCGATGCGCGTACCTGCCGGCGGGTCGGAGTAGAAGTACTCGCGCAGGCCCTGGTGAATCGCTTCGGCGAGCTTGTCCTGATGCGACAGATCGCGCAGCCGCCGCTCCTCGGCTGGATTGGAAATGTATGCCGTCTCGACCAGCATCGAGGGTATGTCCGGGGATTTGAGCACCACGAACCCGGCCTGCTGCACCAGCGGCTTGCGCACCTCGCCGACGAGGTTCAGCTGGTGCAGCACGTGCTCGGCGGCGCTCTGGCTCGCGCTCAAGGAGGCGCTCTGCGACAGATCCAGAAGCACCGAAGCGAGCAGGTCGCCCTTGTCCTCGAGCGACACCCCGCCGATCAGGTCGGATGCGTTCTCGCGCTCGGCCAGCCAGCGCGCCGCCTCGTTGCTGGCGCCGCGCTGAGACAGGATGTAGACGGAGGAGCCGTCGACCGAGCGATCGCGTATCGAATCGGCATGGATCGAGACGAACAGGTCCGCCTGCTGCGCTCGCGCGCGGCGCATGCGATCGCGCAGCGGCACGAAGTAATCGCCGTCGCGGGTGAGCACTGCACGCATGCCCGGCTCGGCATCGACCCGCCGCGCCAGATCTCGGGCAATGGCGAGCGTCACGTCCTTCTCGCGCGTGCCGTGCATGCCGATGGCGCCGGGGTCCTCGCCGCCGTGGCCCGCGTCGATGGCGATGACCAGATCGCGGGCTTGTGGACGGGCGTGCTGCGCCCGGATCGGCGTCTCGGTGTCGGCGCCGCCGCCCAGATCCACCACCAAGCGGTAGCCGTAGCGATCGTTCGGCGCCGACAGAAAGCTCTTGGCGCGCATCGCTTGCGTCAGATCGAGCACGATGCGCAGCTCGCCCGTGGAGCGGCGCGCCATGCGCACCTCCTTGACGACTCCCGCGGCCTGCGGAACCGCGCGTGCACCCGCCGCCATCCGGGCATCCGCGACATCGAGCACGATGCGGTCGGGGTTCTTGAGCACGAGCAGGCTGTGCTGGGCGCTGCCCGACAGATCGAGGACGACCCGCGTGCCCTCGGGGCTCGCCCACAAGCGCACCGCGCGCACCTCGATCGCTGCGGCCGGGATGACCCAGGCCATGGCGAGCGTCAGGGCGCAGAGCGCGATGCGAAGCAGCTGCATGCGCCTTAAGTTAACTTACTTTTGTATTGTTTTTCAAGTTAAATTATATAGATAGCTCCCTAATCTAGTGTCGGATCGGAGGTTGCGCAGCCACATCGACCCGCGCTCGGACCGTGCACGCAGCCGCGCGAGGCGTCCCGGAGGCGCCAGCTCGAGGGTGAGCTCGAGATCGGCACCCGGCAGCGCCCCGGCGCCGCGATCCGGCCACTCGATCAGAAAGAGGTGACCGGGGGCCATGAAGTCGCGCAGGCCCAGCTCATCGACCGCCGCGGCGCCCGCGAGACGGTACAGGTCGACGTGCACCCCGGTGAGGCTCGGCTGGCGCCCCTCGAGCCGATAGGTCTCGACCAGTGTGTAGGTCGGGCTTCGTATCAATCCCCGCACCCCCAGAGCACGCAGCAGCGCGCGAGCGCACGTGGTCTTGCCCGCGCCGAGATCGCCCTCGAGGTACAAGGCCGCGCTCGACTCGCCGGCGCCCGGAAAGCCGCCCGCCAGGGCGGTGCCCAGCAGCGCGGTCGCCTCGCTATCCGGCAGCGCCAGCGCCATTTCGGGCTCGATGTCGGCCATGATGTCGGGAAGCCCTCGGCTCGCAGCCGGATTTGCGGTTCATCGCTCACGCGCGGCGGCGCGCATGCGGTTGGCCATTATAGGGTCGCTCCGGTTAGCCTTTGAGCGTGACCTCCCGCACGAATACCCGCACGCCCGAGAACCGGCCCGCCTGCGACCCCGCCGCCCTGCTCGCGGCGATCCGGCGCTGGGGGGCGGAGCTGGGATTTGCGCAGCTCGGCGTCGCCGGCATCGACCTCGCCGAGGATGAGTCGCACTTCCGTGACTGGCTGCGCGCGGGGTTCGCGGGCGAGATGCGCTACATGAGCCGGCACGGCAGCAAGCGCACACGGCCGGCCGAGCTGCTGCCTGGAACGGTGAGCTGCATCAGCGCGCGCATGAACTACTGGCCTGCGGGCGCCGCGGATGCGCGGCGAGTGCTCGGCGATGCCTCCGCGGCGTATGTATCGCGCTACGCGCTCGGGCGCGATTACCACAAGGTCATGCGCAGGCGCCTGCAGAGTCTTTGCGAGCGCATCGCGGGCGCGGTCGGTCCGTTCGGCCATCGCGCATTCGTCGACAGCGCTCCGGTGCTCGAGAAGGCGCTCGCCCGCAATGCCGGATTGGGCTGGATCGGCAAGCACACCAATCTCATCGATCGAAATGCCGGCTCGTACTTCTTCGTCGGCGAGATCTATGTGGATCTGACCTTGCCGCGGGATGCGCCCAGCAGCGCGCACTGCGGGACCTGCAGCGCGTGCATTCCCGCCTGTCCCACCGGCGCGATCGTCGCGCCGTACCGCCTCGACGCCCGGCGCTGCATTTCCTATCTCACCATCGAGCTGCGCGGCCCGATTCCCCTCGAGCTGCGCCGCGCCGTCGGCAATCGAATCTATGGCTGCGACGACTGCCAGCTGGTGTGCCCCTGGAACAAGTTCGCCCGGCCCACCGAGGAGCGGGACTTTGCCGTGCGCGGGGAGCTGGACCGGGCAAGGCTCATCGACCTGTTCGCGTGGAGCGAGGCCGATTTCCTGGAGAGGACGCGCGGCAGCGCCATCCGGCGCATCGGTCACGAGTGCTGGCTGCGCAACCTCGCGGTGGCGCTCGGCAACGCGCCCGCCTGTCCCGAGGTGATAGCCGCCTTGCGCAGCCGCGAGCACGAGGCCTCGCCCCTGGTACGCGAGCACGTGCGCTGGGCGCTTGCGCAGCACGGCGCAAGCTGACGCGCGCGGTGCAGTCACGTTGCGGGCAGCAGACTGCTCCCGCTCGGGTTGAAGAAATGCCGGCCGCGCCGCTTCTTGCTGATCTCAGCAAACAGCAGCCGGTAATCGGCCTCATTGCTCACCGGGTCGATGGCGGCGGAGTTCACGATGAGGAGCGGCGCGGCGTCGTAGCTGTGAAAGAAACGCGCATAGGCCTGCGTGAGCTTCTCGAGATAGCCGCGCTCGATGTGCTGCTCGTAGCGGATCCCGCGCTTCGCGATGCGGTCCATGAGCACGTCCACCGGCGCCTGCAAATACACGACCAGATCGGGTTTCGGCGCATCGACCACCACCCGCTCGTAGACGCGCTCGTACAGGGCGTACTCCGCATCATCGAGCGTCACGCGGGCGAACAGCCGATCCTTCTCCAGCAGATAATCCGCGACGCGCACGGCGCTGAACAGATCTTCCTGGCGCACGTCCTCGAGCTGCCGCGCCCGCTGGAAGAGAAAGAAGAGCTGCGTCTGGAACGCCGCCGCGCGCGGATTCTTGTAGAAGCGCTCCAGAAACGGATTTTGATCCGCCTGCTCGAGAATCAGCTGACCGCCGAACGACTGGGCCAGGAGGCGCGCCAGACTGGTCTTGCCGACCCCGATGGGGCCCTCGACGACGATGAAGCGATGCGCATGCGCGCTCGCCGGATTGGCCCTGGCTTCACTCAACGACAGTTATCCCCTCGGCGCCCGAGCGCCGCTTGAGCTCCATGACCCGGCCATGTCCCGGAATATCGAGCGTGGGCGCGATATCGCTCAGAGGATACAGGACGAAGTTGCGCATCGACACTCCGGGATGGGGGAGCGTGAGCCCGCTCTCCTGCACCACCGCCCCGACCATGCAGATGAGGTCCAGATCGATGAGCCGCGGGCCCCAGGGCTCGCGGCGCACGCGCCCCATGCGCCGCTCGATCTCGAGCAGCGCATCGAGCAGCGGCCGCGGCTCGAGCTGCGTCAACAAGCCCGCGGCGGCATTGATGTAGTCGGGCTGATCCTGCGGGCCCATCGGCCGCGTGAGATACAGACGCGATCGCGCCTCGAGCCGCGTCGCGGGCAGCGCGCGAAGATGCCCGCAGGCCGCGAGCACCTGCTCACGCGGGCCGTCGAGATTGCTGCCGATTGCAACGTAAGCCGGCCGCCAGAGCCCCGTCATCGAAGGGCGCCTAGCTGCGGGCGGCCCCGCCTCGCCGCCTGCGCCTGCGCCTGCGGGCCGGCCCCACCGCCGCGCTGGTACCGGCGGGCTCCGGCGCGCGCGCTTGCACGAGCGCGACTCGCTCCTCCTGGGGGAGCGTCTGGATGTGGGTCCACCACTGCGCGAGCTCCGGATCCGCGACGCCCACCTGGGCGCGCAGCAAGAGAAAGTCGTATGCCGCGCGAAAACGCGGATGCTGCAGCAAGCTCAAGGACTTCACGCCGCTGCGGCGGCTGAAGCGAGGCTGCAGCATCAGCAGCTCGCGCATCGGCACGCCGAACCGGCGCGGGATGGCAACGCGCGACTGCTGCGCCTTGAGCACCGTATCGCAGGCCTGCATGAGCTGCGCGAAATCGGGGGCCGGCCCCGCTTGCCGCTCGTTGAGCTCGCGCAGCACGGCGCTCCACAGCAAGATGGCGAACAAGAACGTCGGGGTGACCGGCTTGTCGGCGCTGACCCGGGCATCGGTGTTCGCGAGCCCCAGCTCGAGCATCTCCCGCGCATAGGCATAGGGCGACAGCGCGAAGGCGGCCGCCGACATCGGGAACAGGTGCTCGAACAGGCCGTAGCTCTCCAGCAGGCCGAACGCCTTGGCGCCGAACCCCGAGAGGAAGAGCTTGAGACACTCATCGAAGAGCCGCGCCGGCGGCACCCCGTCGAGCAGATGGGCGAGACGGCGGATCGGCTGCTCGGTGTCCGGGTCGATGGTGAAATCGAGCTTGGCGGCGAAACGCACCGCGCGCAGCATGCGCACCGGATCCTCGCGGTAGCGCGTCTCCGGATCGCCGATGAGCTTCAGGCGCCGCGCCTTGATGTCGGCGACGCCGTCGGCGAAGTCCCAGATCGACAGATCATCGATGCTGTAGTACAGCGCATTCGCGGCGAAGTCGCGCCGCCACACATCCTCCTCCACCGTGCCGTAG
The DNA here is from genome assembly GCA_035504115.1 of Steroidobacteraceae bacterium. Classification (GTDB taxonomy): domain Bacteria; phylum Pseudomonadota; class Gammaproteobacteria; order Steroidobacterales; family Steroidobacteraceae; genus Bog-1198. The sequence goes on from DATJSL010000044.1 coordinate 27,218, forward strand.
ATGTTGTCGCGCAAAATCCGGCCGCGCGGATCGAATGCGCGGTGCTCCGAATCCTCGGCCGGCGGCGGCTCGCGCGCCTCCTCGCCCTCGGCATCAGCCTCGCTTTCCCCTTCCTCACGCTCCGGCGCCGCGGCCGCACGAAACGTCGCGACCTCGATGATCTCGCTGCCGAAATGCACGTGCGCCAGACGGAACCGCCGGCCGATGAGGCGGCAGTTGCGAAACAGCCGGCGCACCTCCTCGGGCAGGGCGTTGGTCGCCACGTCGAAATCCTTGGGCCTGATGCCGAGGAGCAAATCGCGGACCGCCCCTCCCACCAGGAACGCCTGGTAGCCGGCATCCTTGAGCCGGTAGAGAACCTTCAGGGCATTGGGCGAGATGGCGCTGCGCGAAATCGGATGCTCGGGGCGGGGGATCACCACGTGCGGGATTGGCGTCGAGGGTGCGTTCAAAAAAGGCGGTTCCGCTTGAGTCAAAAAAATTGGTCCGTATACTACCAGCCCTCTTGGGCGCCGGTCGCCCAACGATCCTGAACCAGGCTCCCTTCGTCTAGAGGCCTAGGACACGGCCCTCTCAAGGCTGTAACACCGGTTCGAATCCGGTAGGGAGCGCCAATAATCAATGGCTTAGAGACACGCGACACCTCCGTGTCCACTTTATGTCCACTATTTTCGATCTAGTCGCGTTGAGTTGCTGACCGTTGCATGCCGCCGCAGGTCGTCGCAGGAGCGTCCGCTCCGGGTCGAGGCTGTGTGAAAACTCTATGTGGCTTTCGGCAGACCGCTCAGTTCGGCCGCTAGTTGCCGTGCGCTCTTCTCAAGCGCCGGCAGGTAGCTCTGGTCCAGCTGAAAGCTGCCGGATAAGAGTGTCGGAATGCCAACGGGACGCTCACTTTCAAGGGCATAGCGCCCAGCAATCCCCCCGAGGGAATTGCTTTCCAGCTTCAGGCTGATACCTGGTTCCGCGCACTGCAAAGTGGCATCGCCTTGTTTGCCGACATTTTTGTACAACGCATTGCACGCATCGGCGAATCGCGTGATGTCACTGGTCTGCAACCATGCCTCGAACTCGCCTAGAAATCCCGGCACTTTTACTAAAACCATCACTCGAGTCCATTCTTCATCGTCCGCGCGACGGAGCGCGCGCAGATTCAACTGCAGTCCCTTTGCGCTTATTTCCATGAGCTATTCCAATTAGTACTCGGAGCTTCTATTGTCGTAGTTATTGTGCCGCATGTGCAGGCGTTCCGTGAGCTGTGATGACGGAGTGACCGCTGGACCGATTTATCAAAGGTGAGGCGCGTACGCAGAGCCTTTTGTTTCCGGAACGGCTGGATCATCGACGCGCTTGGACGAGTGCTGGGCGGGCTGAACGACGAATATCTGCCGCTCGCGTTCGGCTGTCCTTCGCAATGACCATGCGCGCGCGCAGCTCCCACAGCCTGATGCTTTACGGTGTGATCTTGTTGTTCCTCGTCGCCTGTGCGACAAAGCGAGCAGCAACCGTCAACGAACAATGCAATACAGTTGAATCCTGGGTGCGCCTCACTGCGCCTCCACCGGAAGCTGATCAACTCCTTGGCCTGATGGCTAAGGATGGATCGGGCCCAGCAAAATCAAGCCTCCGGTCACATAAGCCGGCGTGGTTCCGGTCAGAAGAGGGTCTGATTCGCTATTGCCAATACAGCGTGTCCTCAGACCCCTGTGATGGGCCGGAGTATGTTGATTTCCAGCAAGTGAATGGCGCTTGGACAAAGCAAGGCGGCGGCGGACTCACGTTCATCTGCATCGATGCCAGAAAGCGGAACCTAAGTTTCAATCGTCGAGGCAATTACCGCGGCGTTCCTGCTGAACGTCCATCCCGTTTCGCATAGTCACATCAGTTGCTGGCCGTTGCGTCCCGGGCGCCGGGCGTTGTTATAGAGTCCGCTCCGGGTCGTTCGGGTTACCATGCACTGGGCCTTCCCGTCCGATCCGACGCTGCTGGTTTCTGAACCGAATAAATTGCACCGCGAGCCGTTGCCGGTCGGTGAGGACGGCAGGGAGGTGGTCCGCGAAGTAGCGGACATCGCCGGCCAGTACCACCTCACCCTGGGCATCCAGCACGTCGGCGGCATTCATCCATGCCGACACGAGGCCTTTGCGAGTGTCGAGCAACCTTGCCCGAGCCGGGTCTTCGACGGTTTCGGTGCGCGACAGATCCTTCGCGATGCTCATCACCCGCTCACGCATCGAGCTGGATTTCGACTTCCCGTAGCGCTGCGCCCTGAAGATCCTCTCGCCACGACTTCTCTTGTTCTCGCCTCGGATGGCCCGTGGCGTCGCGTTGGCCGCGATGCCCTGCTCGCGCAGCAAGTGGGCGAAGTGCTCCCGCCAGTCTCGCAGGAGTTGCTTGTCGATGCGCAGCCGCCGGCCGAGCTCGCTCTCTGCCTTGACGACCAAGTGCACGTGTGGATGCTTCTGATGGGTGTGCAACACCATGGCGTAGCGGTGCGTCGTGAATTTCTGGCGCGCAAATTGCCGTGCGGCGGCCAGAACCGTCTCCGGCGGCGTCGGCGCCGGCATGGACAGCACGATGTTGTGCACGAGCTTCGTCGCCCGTCGCGCGGGGCCTCCTGCCGTGCGCTGTCGGTATTGGCCGGAAGTGAGCTCCAGGTGCCAGTCCTCGAGTAATCGTTTTTGCTCCTCGCGGCGGCCAATGCGTTCGCCTTCGTCTGTCTCGATCTCGAGCGATCCTTGGCGGCTGATGTATGCAAAGTGGGCGGCGACCGCGCCGCTCCGGGTTCCTCCGCCGGTTACTTTGACCATGACCTCTGGGATGTGTCTGACCGTGCGCGCGATCTGATCGATCTGCGCGCGGCTGAAACGGCCAGGCATGCCAGGCGCTACCCGCCTATGGCTTACGATATCGAAGAGCGGCGATCCATCGGACGGTAGCCGGATGAGCCGTTTAGCCAACTCGGCCCTCCCAGGCGACGAGCGCCGTCCGAACGAATTCGTGCATGCGCCGCTCCAGGTCGGCGACGAGGGTGCGAGTGTGGCCAAGCTCCTGGCGCAGGTCGCCCGGCAAAATACCCGCCTGTCTGGCATCTCGAGCGGTCCGCGCCAGGAGCCGGCCCATCGCCGCTAAGACCGACACGGCCGTCTTCAACGCTGCGAGCTCACGAGTGGTCAGCGGCGGATTAGCGCCTACATGACCGCGGACCAGGGCGGCGATATAGGCGGAGTCTTTCATGCGACGCTCAGCCGCTCGTCGTTGGATGGCAAGCCGATCTCCCGACCGCAGACGGATCGTAATCCGGTCGACGGCGGGGCCACTCGGCAAATTCCTTGGCTGCAAACCGGGCACTTCCGAATGCAGCAGCACACGAATGGCGCACAGAGCGAGCGCCGACTCAGACATCTGCCGCCTGGCCGCGAGCTCGCTGAACAGGCGCTTCTCCTCCTGCATCGGGCGTACAGTGATCGATGGAAGAGTCGCTTTCGAAGTGGTGTCGTTCACTGCGCGCCAACGCTAGTTGCAGCAGATCGCGGACACTTCGCTATCCTGCCATCACTCCAAAAACGACCCGAGACCACTCCCAGGCACGACGACGACGACGACGAACAACAACAACGAGAGCACGGAGATGGCTTGCTCCGGCTCACGTGCGCCGCTCCCTATGGTTACTCGGCGTCGGGCTCACAGGCTCGTGTGACCCGTGCGCTGGAAGGAAGGATCTGGCCTGTGGTGCCCAGCGACTGGCGTGACCGTACCGCGTGTTGAGATGGACTGACCGATGTCGTGGCATTACGGATGAGCGCTGCGATCGCCTCCGCCGACACGAAGCGCCGGCAGCCGATGACGACACTCGGAAGGTCACCCGATCGCAACATCGCATAGAGGCTGTTGCGCGAGATGCCACCCAGGCGAGCTCGGGTCTCCTCGATCGAAGAGAGCGCGCGATCCATGGAATAGCCTCCGGTAAAATCGCTGCAGGCGACTATGAACGAAGGCGTTTAACCGAATAAGGTCACGATTCGCATCAATCGGCCCACAAAGGCCGGCTACTGGCGTGCCAGAGGATCTGTTTCAGTCTTAGAATGAGCGGAGTGCAACGCTCTGCAACGGAACGCTACGGCGGGATTCGGTCTAGGAGAGTCAGTGACGACGGCGCTCGAACAGAAAGCAAAAACGCGCGTGGATCGAAAGGCCATCACCTTCAAGGTCAGGCACATCTACATTCCAATGCTCGTGCTCGCCGCGAGAGTTCTGGCGGGATACAGTTTCTTGAACTGGCTGCTAGTTATCCGGAGCAGCCTAGTACCGGCCAGCGACAATGTAGTCGACTATTGGGTGCCGCTGGGCGTGTCATCGATTCTGGTGCTCACTTTCATCCACCGGAATCTCGGATTGCTGAAAAGCGACCCGCGAGGAAACTTGCCGTCTCTCTACCACTTAGCGGCAATCGCGTTCGTAGCCATTCCGACGATCGTTGCACAGGGATACCTTCGTGCAGCGAGTGGCGACATCACACGTGTGAAGGATGCCAGCGAAATCGCTTCTGCAACCCCAGCCAAGTTTTATTTCGCAGACAACATCTGCGTCAACTTCGGGGAGTCACTGATCGATACCGCCCTCAGAACTGGGCGGAGCGGCCGGGTGGCGCTCAAAGTCTATATCGTTGAGCCCGTATGCCTGGGCTCCGAGACGACAACTAGCGACGACAGGAGCTCCGTGTGGATCGGGTTTAATGCCCGCACGAGCTTTGAGAATACATTTTCCGACCGGACAACCATGGAACGGAGGCAAGTCGACCAGGCCAGCATGCAAGCAAAGTACCAGGCGTTTATTCAAGCAGCGGATGCGCAGTTTCAGAGTGAGGATCCGCATTCCTATCGATTCCTCGAACGGGCAGGTCGAAACGCCGATGGGGAGGGCTTCGCCGCTGCGCTCCGGCATGGGAGTGTCGACGCAAACCTGTCTTCGGTCATCGTTCTTGTACCGCACAAAGAGGCCTTTGAGGACCGGACGGGCCAAAGGCTTCAATGGGTCTTTGGTTCCTTTGCCATAGGAGCGGTCGCGTGGTTGGGGATCGTGTTGGTTTCCCCGCTTAACCCCACCAGGGTCCGGCGTTGGCGGAAACCGAAAGCTCCTAACAACCCTATAAAGCAATGGAGCTTCCTGATCCCGCGTCGCGACGCGTACGGACTGCCTATCTTGCTTGAGCTAAATGTTCTCGTCTTCGTCGTCATGCTCTTGATGAGCACCGGTGGTACTTCCTTTGACACATCGCAACTTCTGGCATGGGGCGCGAACTACAGGCCGGCACTGCATGGAGTTGGACTATTTCGACTAATTTCGTCCCAGTTTGTCCACGGAAGCATGTTGCACCTGCTCAACAATATGTATGCATTGATCTTTGCTGGAATTGCTCTCGCACCAATTGCACGCAAGGCTGGGTTGATTGCGTGTTACTTGCTCGCCGGTCTGGGCGGAAGCGTGGCGAGTGCAGTGGTGCATGCGGCAACGGTCAGCGTAGGTGCATCGGGATCTATCTTCGGCCTGTTCGGTATCTTACTCTCGCTACTTGCACTACGAGACCAGAGAATTGCGCGAATGAGAGGTTTCATCCTGGTAAACGTTTCGATCTTTGTCGGAGTCAATCTGCTGCTGGGGTCAATCTCCACGGGCATCGACAACGCTGCCCATCTTGGCGGTCTTGCGACGGGCGTCTTACTTGGCTTGGTGATTTACTTCGCGGGGGGTCGACTGCGCGGGACCGCTGGAACGCTTGCCGGGAAGCGGCGCCGACAGGCGTCTGAAGGTTAAGCGCGGCGGGGCCCGCCCCCTTCGGTAAGCGAGAGGCATATCATGGAAAGCGATGATCGAAGGCGGCCCCCTAGAGGCATCGTCGTTACGCTGCTCGATATGGGCGACGGAACGAGTCGATTGACGATGGACGACGTAATCTCGGAGTCATCAGCCAGTGATATTTCGTGGAAATTCGACTGCTTTTACGCGCACAAGCGCCTTGACTCAAAGACCATCGACGACATGGCGTTACCAGACATTGAGTATCAGGGAATCGGCGAAGCCCTGATGGCGCGATTGCTGGCTCTCAGCGGTCGAGTGCGTTGACGCGAGTGTGCACCCGCACCTGGGTGTCAAGCGTACCAAATGCGACTAATTCGGCAGAGATTTCGGTCTTCTATCGCGCGTTCAACCGGCGAAGGTACTGCACGAGCTCGTGCACTCGAGTGGAGGGGTTGTTGTTGCCGGTCCTCTCGTTGTCTCTTCGGAGGCGGGCAGCATGAGTGATAGCTCGATCGAGATTCGGCAGAAGCTCCTGGTAGATTCCCTCGTGTCCCTTTCGATAATTAGGAAGATGGCGTTTCAGTTCATCGACCGCTCTATCTCCAGCAGATTTTCTGCCAGCCTTGACGATCGCAGCGGAACTGTAGCGGAAATGCAGTAGTAGCCAAATTTCGAAGCACGGCCACGATGGAACTGCGATGAGACGACTAGCCCGGCCTACTTGGGACTGCGCGAGACGTCGTAGGGCATCGTCATAATTCGCGTGACCGTTTCGATCGAAGACGCAATAAGTGCGATCATAATCATCGGCAAGCTGCTCCGCGTAGCGAACGATACTGAGAGGGTCCGTCCCATCTGCAGGCGTTATCCTGATGTTTGTGTTGCTCAGCCTTTCGATCAGTCGAAGACCGCGAAAATAGCTAGGCTCTGTGCGAGTCCCTTCACAGACGATCAGCACGAGATCGTAAGGCTCTCGCTCGGGTTCGCGACGTGAGTAGGCTCTTGACCCTCTGCGCGGAGCCACTTACTTCGCGATCTCATCGAGCACAGGGAGCGCGCCGTAGCGACCACGCAGGTACCCCCTTTCGAGGACCTCATCGTTCCGAGGTTTGAAGTCGGTCAAGGGGTATAGTCTCGATGCACCGCTGCTGTCTTTTTCTACGAACCAAATCTGATCCCGCCTCAGAAGATCTTGATCCAACAGGTACGTGTTGTGGGTGCTGAAGATAAGCTGCGCATTATGCGGGTTCAATTTCGAAGAGTGAAAGCGCTGGATCAGGAAACGTGTAAGCAAAGGGTGGAGGCTCTTATCGATCTCATCGATGACGAGAACCTCCCCGTTCTTGAAAACATTGAGCCATGCACCTGCATTCTTGAAAAGTTCCTGAGTTCCCGCAGATTCCTCGGAAAGGTCGAGCGCGACGTCCTCCTTGCCGACTCCGTGGGACAGTGTAACTTTGAGCAGGTTCGGCACGGGAACACCGGGACGCTGCTCGATGATCGAAGAACCGTCCATGACAAGCATTCTGCCTGGAGACGTTGGCATTGCCTCGCGCTCAATCTGCACGTCCGTGATGCCGAGGTCCGCCTCGCGGAGGAAAGGTAATAGCTCGCCCTTGCCTTCGGGCCGCTCAAACAACTGGAAGGTCAATGTCTGATTTAGCGTTTGAGGGCCGACGATCACAACTAATCGCTTCTGGAACCACTCGAATACGGGCAATAACTGCTTGCTGTTGAGTTGGATCGCAGTCGAGAGGAACAGCGCGTTCGGGCGCGTCGCCGCACTCCACACAGACCTCTGTCCTTTCAAGAATGTGCTGAACTTCCAGGTGTAATCATGCTTCTTGTCGTCAAACATCCTTGTGAATATGGCCCGTCCTCGTGGGTTCACATACTCCATCAGCCACTCTTCGCGGATCCGCACTGCGTCCATGGCAAACCCATATTCGTAACGGACCCCGTGCTGAATGAAAGTCACTTGAAACCGACTTGGCTTTCTGCGGGTAGCCTTGGAGAACTTGAATGGTGTATAGGGCGGCGCGGTGGCGGGTGTCGAGGATGCGGAGTTCAGAACCAAGCTCTGGATGAACTGCAGCGCACGAAGCAGATTGGTCTTGCCGGCGGCGTTTGACCCGTATACCGCCCCAGAGCGGAGCAATCGGTTAAACCCCGGTAGGCCGGGATCAAAGGTATTCGTCCCCAAGTGTTCCGGGTAGGCACCCGCGACCATCGAGAAGATCTGATTCTCGCGGAACGATCTGAAGTTGCAGACCTGCAATTCGATCAGCATTTTGACACTCTAAACGATTTAAATCGTAAATCCTACGGATTTGTCACGAAAATTAGCATTAAATTGATGCTGGCTGAGAGATTGCGACGGCCAGGCAACAATCCCTTGTCGCATGAATACTCTGGAGGGTTTCGCCGCTCCTGAAAATCCGTGTTGCTATGCTTCAATGCTCTCGTCGAAGCCGCGTAACCGTGCCCTCGATCTCTATCCCGAGCGATGGCAAGTGCGAGCGAATGGCATCCGCAATGTGACTCGGAGCCAAGTGTCCGTAGTGCTTGCTCACCATGCGCGTATCGGCGTGACCAAGAGCCTCCGCGACGATCGCCAAGCTCACGCCGGCCTGAACCAGCGCGGAAGCGTACGAATGCCTCAACGTATGCATCCCAATCGCAGGTTCGATCCTTGCCGCCTCGCACGCCGCCGCCATCGGCCGGTGCTGATCGTGCGATCCCCATGGGTTCCCGAATCGATCCTTGAATATCACATCGGATTCCGCTCCGGCCGCCGTCCAGCTTTCGAACGCGGCCTTGCCGGCGTCGGTGAGGTAGACGCGCCTCGGCTTACCTGATTTCGACTCAGCAATGTTGATGGTGCCGGACACCGGATCGTAGTCACGGAATTTCAAGGCGCGCAGTTCGCCCCAACGCGCGCCCGTGAGCATCGCGGCATGCACGAGCGGCCGAAAGTCCGGAGCTGCCGCGTTGATCAGCCGCTTGCACTGCTCGACGGTCAACCATTGGCTGCGCGCCGCATCCGCCCTCTTGAATTTCTTGAGGCGTCGCCATGCTGCATCGCTCGAAACGTGTCCGCTTTGGAATGCGCGATTGAGGCAGGCTTTGACGTTGTTGATCACACGATTCAACGTCGACCTTTTGCGGCGCTTCCGTTCCGAAGCGTCGATCACAGGCTTTGGGGGCTCGGCCTTCGCCTGGCTGCTGGCGCCGCGTTTCTGCTTTAGCTTAGGGGGTCGGTCACCCCTCCGCCCCTTCGGCTTGTGATCCACGGCCCACGAGAGCCAACGATCGAAGTCCTCGGGCTTAAGATCGACCAGCGGCCTGTCGCCCAAGACGGGGATGAGGTACGCATTGAGTTTCAACTCAGCGTCGCGCGAGGTCTTCTTGTGTGTCTTGAGCCAAGTCACGTAATCGACGACCGCGGTGCGCACATCATATTGCTCGCCGCTGTGACGCACAGGCGGCGCCTCGCCGCTTAGGCGACCGACCGCCTGGAAGTAAGTGAGCACCTCCGAACCGTCGGCATCAGAAAAGTCGTCGGCTTGAGCGAATGCCTTCGAGTCGTAATCGCCGGGCTTGCCCTGGTAGCGTCTGACGATCCAGGAGCCGTTTGTTTTCGCGAGCCGCCGGTAGCCCAGGTGAAGCCCCGGTTTGCCGCTGGGCGCCCAGTAGGGCCGCGGCCGCGCCGCAAGTCGTAGCCTCGCCGCTCGCGTCTCGATACTCCCGCCTCTGACCGTCCGCGCCATGTGCCGTGTCCACTATGTCCACTATTCGTACCCGTACGCCACTGTACGACATTGGACAAACATAGATAAATAGCCTATTTTTCTAGGCGTATTTTATCATCCACAATCATTTGATGAACTTCAAATAGCGCCCTCTCAAGGCTGTAACACCGGTTCGAATCCGGTAGGGAGCGCCAATAAATCAATAAGTTACGAGCCAACTTCCCATTCAACCCACCTTCGGCCATTCAACCCACCTTCGGTCCGCTTCGGTCTACTTCCGGACTGCCGCCAGAGCGCCGTTGCGGTCACGTGACCCCGTCTCGATCCACGGCCATGAGCCGACGCCTGCGTCCCGCAAGGGCCTTTTGGATTGCCAGCGATCCAACAAATGCTCCGGAGTACGACCTGTGCGGAGCGGAGCTTAAGTAGACGGAGTGTCTTTCGAGACCAGCAGTTCAGGAGACATTATGCTGTCGCACCCAGATTCAGCTTTTCCAGAGCGCCAATGAAGGCATCGTCGGGGTAACTCGATATCTTGAATCCGTGTGAGTGATCGAATGGAAAGAGTGGCATTCATCGGGTTGGGGCGGATGGGATCCGGAATGGCTCGCCGCCTGCTTGATTGTGGTCATGAACTTCGAGTGTTTAACAGGACCACCTCCCGCGGCGGTGACCTCGCCCGCCACGGGGCGATCCAGTGCAATACACCCCGGGAGGCCTGCGCCGGGGCTCATGCGGTGGTATCCATGGTGACCGATGATTCCGCTTCACGTGCGGTCTGGTACGGGCCTGACGGCGTGCTGGCTGCGAAGTTGGCCCCCGATGGCCTCGCAATCGAATGTTCGACTCTCTCCTATCAGTGGGTCCTCGAGCTCGGCGCCAAAGCCACCGCCCAAGGACTGCGATACCTTGATGCCCCCGTCACGGGACTTCCCGATCTGCATTCTCAAAGCGCATCATTCATTTCGGCCAAGTCGGTAAGGGCACCGCCTACAAGCTGCTGGTGAATATGCTCGGCGCTGTGCAAATCGCTTCCGCCGCGGAGACGATGGCGATCGCAGAGAGGGTGGGCCTTAATCCCCGAACGGTCGCCGACGCGCTCGGTACCGGCCAAGCCGCAAGTCCGCAGGTGATCCGGAACACCCAGCGAATCGCGAACGGAGACCACGACCGAAACATCGTCTTCACCCCCCAACTGCGGCTGAAGGATGTCGACTATGCACTGGCTCTGTCGCAGCAATTCTCGATAGGGAGCCCCTTCGGGAAGCTTGCCGGCGACATGTTTCGTCAACTCAGTGTAGCGAATGAGAAACCGGTCAACGAAAGCAAGGTCGTCGATGTCGCCCGCATGCAAGCTCCCGTAGAGCAGTGAACCAAAGCGCGTTGCGGTGGTGTCGAAGTGCCGCTATCCGTGGGTTGAATCAATGTTAACGGTCTCGCCCCAGGGAGCCTGTAGATCGGGTGCCGTGATTGCCCACATCGTGGGGTAATCGTTGAACTCGATCGGCTCGCCCCGCTCAAACCGGTCCAAACGCTGTACGGGGGGTACGGCGGCGTCCGCCATGATCACGAGAGTCGCTTCCGGCTGGCACTCCTCCACGATCGACTGGAGCTCCGCCTTGGAGCGTGTCGCGGAAGATGCCTTTGCTGTCTGAGAGACGCTCGACCATGCGAGAGATGTGCGTATAGAGGCGCTCGTACTCACCAAAATCCACCCTCCACAGTGGTGGGCAGATCGAACTGGGAAACGCCCCTCCACGGGTTTCGCCGCTGTCAACATCAACGTGCAGGGCGATGGTGCGGTAGAGGTGCAGTTCCTCAAGAAGGACTCGCCTTGGAGATCTGTCGGTTTTCCAGAGCGGGTTTTGCGAGAATCACGACTTTTCATCGAACCGCAGAGTCAAGCCTTCAACAGCTCAACGATCGGCAGGCGAGCAGCAGTTTCATCGAAAGTCATCATCGGAGCCCGGCCGGCTGAACCACATTGCCCCGCATGCAGGCAATCGGCAAAGTCCGCGGAGGCCTGCCGATACAAACTGAGAGCTCGTTCCAGTGCAGGCTCGTCCTGAAATTCGAGTTCCTGAGTTTCGAGCAGCGCGTTGAACGCGCCAAGGACCGTGGATTTGTCGAACTTGTAGCGTGAGCGCAGGACCCATTCGAGCTCGAGCATCACCGTGCTAGGTACGAACAGTGGCAGCTGTTGCTCGCTGACCTCCTCGAATAGCTGCTGTACGCGCGCTGCTTGGCGCGGGTCGTCATCCAAAATCCAGCGCACCAGCACGTTGGTGTCAAGGCCAGGCATCACCGCCGTCCTATATTCATGTCCTTGATGGGGACGGGCCCTTTGCTTCGCCGTGCAGGTTTGAGGAGGCCTTTGAGCTCCACAATTGAACGCCGCTTTGCCCGGAACACGATGGTCCCGTCGTCAAGTTGCGTGAAGATCACACGTTCTCCCGCAACCAGCCCCATGGCTCGTCGAATCTCCGCCGGAATAGTGACCTGCCCCTTGCTGGTGACCGTAGCCTCAGACATACATGCTGCCTCCTTACATGAGAGCAAATTGTAAGGCATCATGAACGTCGCAGCAATCCCATAGTGTTACCCTTCTCTCAAGGCTGTAACAGCGGTTCGAATTCGGCTCCTTCAATCGGAGGAATTGCGCCGCAAGCCGTTGCCGGCCGGTGACCGGCGCAGGGCACGATCCGTGAATATCTAGGGGAAAGGATTACCGCGGCCATCAGGGTTCGCGGCATCTGAGACGCAACTCATAGATCCGATTGCATTGGGTTGCATCGCCACTTTTGCGAGTCCAGTCTTGGCACTCTCTCGCAACTTGCACAAGGAGCATCGCTTGTCGAGCTCGGCCGCCCAGGGGGCGAAGTCGCTCGAGACCAACCCCACATCAGCGCCCGATCAGGAGGGTGCGCCCAACCGCGAGAACGCACGGCCGCGCGAGCTCGAGCTCCGCCAATCCCAGGAGCTCGCCCCTCAAGCCGCAGCCCAACTGCTGGCTGACTCAGCGCAACGCACAGGCCACCCGATGACGACTCCACTGCAACTCGTCTTGATAGAGGACGACCCCAACGATGGCGAGATCATCGCCCGCCAGCTGCGCAAGGCGGGTCTCGACTGCGTCATTCATCGCGTGCAGACCGGACCCGGCCTGCTCACGGTGTTATCGACGCTCAAACCCGATCTGATCATCTCGGATTTTTCCTTGCCCCGATTCAACGGCCTGCAGGCACTGGAGATCGCGGCCGCCCAGGTTCCCGACATCCCCTTCATCTTCGTCTCGGGCACGATCGGCGAGGAGACGGCGCTTCAGGCCGTGCGCAACGGCGCCACCGACTACGTGCTCAAGTCGAATCTCGCGCGGCTCTCGGCCGCGGTGGAGCGCGCCCTTGCCGAGGCGGCGGTCAAGGTGCAGAAGCGCCAGTCCGAGCAGCTGCGGCGCGACCAGGAACTGCGCCTTCAGCGCCTCACCCGCTCTTATCGCATGCTGAGCAACACGAGCTCAGCGATTCTGCGCTCACAAGGCCGCAGCGAGCTCCTCGAGGAGGTCTGCCGGATCGCCGTCGAGCTCGGCGGCTATGACCGCGTGGTGTTGAGCTTCGTCGATCCGAATGCCCGCTCCTTGCGGCCGCGCGCCTGCGCCGGTACCGACTCCAAGCCCCTGCGCGCAATCGACTTCTCGACGCTCGACCCCGCCGCGCGACCCATCAATCTCGCTGCCCGGGCGATTCTCGGCGGCGCGCCTCTCATCATCAACGATCTCGCCGCCGAATCGCCGCCGACGGCCCCTCAACAGATCTGGCTCGCCCACGGCTGGCCGGCGGTCGCGGCGCTTCCCCTCATGATCGACGGCACCGCCGTCGGCGCCATGACCTTGTTGAGCGACCAGCGCGGCGTATTCGACGAAGCCGAGATCAGCGTGCTCTCGGAGCTCATCGCGAATCTCTGCTTCGCGCTTCAATATCTCGAGAAAGATGAGGCTCTGCAGTTCCTCGCCTATTTCGACAGCTTGACGGGACTTGCCAAGCGCCCGCTCTTCTGCCAGAGGCTCGCCACGCGGCTCAGTTCCGGCTCGATCGAGCTCGAGCCCCTGACCGTGATTGCCTTCGACATCCAAAAGCTCGGCGCGATCAACGACTCCCTCGGGCGCTACGTCGGCGATCGGCTGATCGAGGCGATCGCCGCGCGCCTCAAGCAGACCTACCCCAATGTCGAGTGCGCCGCCTATTTTGGGGGCGGCACCTTCGCGCTCGCCATGCCCACCGTGGCAAGTCGCGACGCCGAGGACTCCGGCCGCCTCATGCAGAACGCCGCTGCGCAGCTCTTCGCCGAGCCGTTCGAGATCGCCGGCCACCAGTTGCGGCCCGCCATACGCTGCGGCGTCGCCTTCTGCCCGCAAGATGGCACCACCGCCGACACGCTCGTTCAGCATGCAGAGGCCGCGCTCAAGGCCGCGCGCGAAGACAACGACAAGTACATGATCTACGCCCTGACCCGCGACCGCGCCACCTCGCGCACCGTGGCGCTCGAAGCGCGCCTCACCGCAGCGCTCGAGCGGCACGAGTATCTGCTGCACTACCAGCCCAAGATCGACATCCCGAGCGGACGCCTCGTCGGCCTCGAGGCGCTGCTGCGCTGGCAGGACAGCGAGCTTGGATTGGTGCCGCCCTCCCTCTTCATCCCGCTCCTCGAGCGCTCCGGGGCGATCGTCGAGGTCGGACAGTTCGTTCTGGAACAGGCTGTCCGTGACATTCAGAGCTGGATCGCCCAGGACACCGCCCCCGTCCGGGTCGCGGTCAACGTGTCGCCGCTGCAGCTGCGCCGGCGCGACTTCGTGAGCACGGTGCTCTCGAGCCTCAAACCCCTCGCCGGACAGCCAGCCGGACTCGATATCGAAATCACCGAGAGCATGCTCATGCAGGACATCGAGATCTCCATCCGCAAGCTCTCGGAGCTCAAGAGCGCCGGCATCGGCATCGCCATCGACGATTTCGGCAGCGGCTACTCATCCCTCAGGCTCTTGAGCCGCCTGCCCGTCGACACTTTGAAGATCGACCGCTCCTTCATCATGGGCGTTGCCGATACACCGCACCTCACCACTCTGGTCGAGACCATCATTTCGCTCGGCCACGCTTTTGACATGCAGACCGTCGCGGAGGGCGTCGAGAGCGAGCCGCAATTGCAAATGCTGCGTTTCTTACAGTGTGACCAGGCGCAAGGGTTCTACCTCGGGCGGCCCGCACCCGCCGCGGATATCGCCGACATGATGGCCCGACTCGGCCGGCCGATCGCCGCTGCGCCGCCCGAGCAAATGCATCTTCCCTACGCGCCCCGTGCCCTCAGCTGAACTGTTGCGCAGCAATCGGACTCAGGCACCACCCGGGCCGCCTCCACGAGCGCACGGCAATGACGCACGACTGCCGGAGCCAATTCAACGCGCCTGAGGCTTAGCGGCTCGAACGCCAGTCGCGCCCGCGCGCCGCGATCTCGGCCGCCCGATCCAGGGGATCGCCCGAGATCTGATCTCGAACGGCGGATAGCACTACCGGCGCAAGACCCGAGCTCGCGGTCCGATATTGCGATTCGTTGCCTTGGCCAGCGGCTTGCGGCTGCGTCAGAACCCCAATCTGCCACTCATCATTGCGGCGGCACGCGAGCCCCGAGCCTTCGGCCCCACGCGCGATCGAGAAAGTACGGCAATAGTGGCCGGACTTCGCCACGAAGCTCAAGCCGATCGTTATGGATGAGCGCCCCGCGTCGCCCGCCAGCTGATCGGAGAGGCTGCGCGCCAGGGCGCCGCTCGCAACCAGGGCGCCGTCGCTCGCTCGCATCATGACCGACTGCGAGCTATACCAGACGAAAAATCCTGCACCCAGCGCGAGCAGTACGCCCGCCGCCATCGAAGTCACGCGCATGGCCGTCCAGCGGGCGGCGGACGCGGCCGTGCGCGCCGCGCGTACCGTGGCGAGATCGCTCACGGCTGCGCGAGCCGGCGCGCCCAGTACGGTCAGCAGGCGTTCGGGCACCGGCTCGGCGAGCTCGGGCGCATAGGCGGACTGGAGTCGCGTCCGCAGAGCGCGGTACCGCGCGGCACGCGCTCTAAGCTCCGGATCCGCGGCCAGAGCGCTCTGCACCTCGGCGCTCGCGCTCGGGTCGAGCTCGCCGTCGACGTAGGCCATGAGTGTCTCCTCGGAGATTGTCACGTCGGGTCTCCGGGCGGCGGCTCGAGCAGCGCTTGCAGGGCTTCCCGTCCCCGGGCAAGACGGCTCGTCAAGGTGCCGATGGGAATCTCGAGCACCTCGGCGGCCTCCTTGTAGGGCAGGCCTTCGATGAGCACCAGACTCACCGCGGCACGCTGATCCTCCGGCAGCCGCGCCATCGCGGCCTGCACCGACAGGAGCTCGCTCTCGCGCTCGATGAGCGCCTCGCCGACGTTCTCCCCCGCCTCCGGCCCGAGAAAGATCTTGCTCTGGCGGCCCCGCGAGCGCAGCTCATCGATCCACACATTTCTCACAATCTTGAACATCCAGCCATCCAGGCGCGCATCGCGGCGCCACTGATCCAACTTCGATAGCGCGCGCTCGAGCGCGATTTGCACCACGTCGTCCGCATCGTCGCGGTTGCGCGTCAGATTGCGGGCAAAACGCCGAAGTCGAGGCAGGAGTGCCGCGATTTGCTCATGGACGTTTTCCGACCTCCCGATCGTATTCATCAGGTGAGACGCTTGAGATGTGACATTTCTTCCATTCATTTTATCAACGAACGAAATAATATCGGACATGGAGCGCATCCCGCCGATGAGGCGATTTTTGCTGTTGGCTCTGGCCCTTGCCGCGGCGAGCGCCGCGCGGGCCCAAATCCGCCTGCCCTCCTTACCGAGGCTGCCGCTGCCGGCCGTGACGCAAGCCCTGAATCAAGGGGAGCCCACGGTCCTGGACTCCGCAAGCGATTTGCGGCACGAGCGAATCAAGCGGTTGATCCGCGACAACCGCAAGCTCATCGAGGCCGACCCCAACGGCGAGCCCATCGTGCGCGGCGAGATCCTCGCCTCGGGCGTGAGCGATGAGGCGCTCGCGCGGCTGCGAGCGAGCGGCTTCGCGGTGGACCGCGAGCGGACCATTGCCGGGGCCGACTTCCGCCTGCTCGTGCTCAAGACCGCGCCGGGCACCGCAACGCAAAAGGTGCTACGCGAATTGCGCAGCGCCGATCCGAACGGCCTCTACGACTATAACCACATCTATCTGACCAGCGGCCTCGCCACTTTCGCACAGATCCAGGGAGCACCGGCTTCAGCCACGGGGCGGTCCGAGCCTGCGCCTGCGCCGCGCATCCGCGTGGGACTCATCGACACCGGAATCGATACGACCCATCCCGCGTTCGGCGAGTCGCTCGTGCACGGCTGGGGCTGCGGCGGCACGCAGCACCCCGATGCCCACGGCACCGCAGTCGCCTCGCTCCTCGCAGCGCACGCGGCCGCGGAGATCTATGCGGCGGACGTCTTCTGCGGATTGCCGACCGGCGGCTCGGTCGATGACCTCATCGCCGCTCTCGGCTGGCTGGTCGATGAGCGTGTCGCAGTCATCAATGTCAGCCTGGTCGGCCCGAGAAATGCCCTGCTCGAGCGTGCTGTGCACTCGCTCATCGAGCGCGGCTACCTCCTCGTCGCCGCGGTGGGCAACGACGGACCTGCCGCGCCGCCGCTCTATCCGGCCGCTTACCCCGACGTCGTCGGCGTCACCGGAGTCGATGCGCACCGCCGCGTGCTCCTCGAGGCCGAGCGCGGACCGCAAGTGATGTTCGCTGCGCCAGGTGCCGACCTCGAGGCCGCCGACCTCAAACATCGCTACGCAGCCGTGCGTGGCACTTCTTACGCCGCCCCCACCGTCGCCGCACTGCTCGCCGGGCCGCTTTCCTCCCCGGACCGAGAAGCTGCGCTCGCCGCCATAGACCGGCTCGCGCAGAGCGCGATTCACCTGGGCGCCCCCGGCAGGGATTTGACATATGGCTTCGGCCTGGTCGGCAGCGCTGATCGCTGAGGATCCTTGGAAGAAATTCATCAGTCCGTTCGTATAGCTCCATGAAGGCCGCGGATGCTCTGTGGCCACAGAGGAGAAACGACGATGAATGCGAAGCAGGCGATTCTGGTCGTAGCGGTGGCGACCGTATTGGCGATGGCCACCCCGGCTCATGCGGGACTTCTCGGCGGCGCTGCAGCCGGCGGTCTGGGCGGGTCGTTCGGCGGCGGCATGTCAGGTATCCGCGGCGGGTTCGGCGGGCAAGGTACGCTCAATGGCTCGATCGACGAGCCCAACACGCACGCCGTGAGACGCACCGCCGAGAAGGCCGATGCCAGGACGGATGCGGCGGCGAAAACGGCCACCGGTCAGGGGGCGGGCGCGGCGCAGGCAAGCGGCGCTGCCCAGGCGTCACGCATCGAGCCGCCCGCGCGGTCGGTGAGCAACTCCCCGTCGAGCGAGCCCAAGGCCGCCACGTCGACCGAGTCCAAGGCCCCGGCGTCGCCGCAGACGCAAAGCAAGTCGGTCGCAGCCGCGGGCAACACCTCGGCGTCGACGGGTAGCTCGATGCGCTGATGCGCGCGTCCTCGGGGCGTACTTGGCCGGCGAGCTCGGTTGGGTACGCCCCGCCCGCCCTCGGGGGGGCGGCGTCCAAGAAAGAGAATCGTCAGACCGTGCCAAATCAAATGCGCCCGCTAGGCGATGCCGGCCTCTTGCCGGCGCCGCTCCCGCGCCTGCGCTTCGCGGCGCTCATCTTCGATCTGTCGCAGCACGGCCTGCACATTCGGCTTCGAATCATCGCGAAGGAGGCGCCCGGAGAGGGGCGAATCCGGGGTCAACTTACCGTCTTCGTAAAGATTCCAGATTTCACGGGCGTACTGCGTCTCGAGCAACTCGGGTGCCGCGCGGCCGAACGTCGTGCGCATATTATTGACGTCACGCTCCAGCAGGGCGAAAGCGCTGTTGTTGCCCGCGGCGTTCACCGCCTGGGGCAGATCGATGATGACCGGCCCGTTGCTATCCAACAGAATGTTGAAGTCTGAAAGGTCGCCGTGGATCAGCCCCGCGCATAGCATTCTGACGATCTGCAATATCATGAAGGCATGCCATTCGCGCGCCTGATCCGCGCTCATGTGCAGCTCGTTGAGTCGCGGCGCCGGATTGCCGTCCCGGTCCTGCACGAGCTCCATCAGCAGCACGCCCTCGTGCACCAGATGAGGAACCGGCACGCGCACGCCCATGCCGGCCAGCCGATACAAGGCATCGACTTCGGCATTCTTCCATTCCGCTTCCTGCACTCGGCGGCCGTGGCGGCCGCGTCTTCCCATCGCACGCGCATCGCGGCTGCTGCGCGTGCGGCGCCCTTCTTGGTATCGCGCGAGCTTGTGAAAGCCGCGTTCCTGCGCCTCTTTATAGACTTTGGCGCAGCGGTGCTGGTCGCCGCAGACCACGATGTATACCGATGCCTCTTTGCCGCTCTTCAGGCGGCGCAGGACCGAGTCGACCATGCCGTCGTCGATGAGCGGCTGCAGGCCCTTGGGGATTTTCATCGCCCATGGTAGGGCCGAGGGTCACCGTGATACAAATCGCGTGGCCATGCCGTGCTCGCGATCGAGGCCCGGCATGGGTAAATCAATGACTTACGCGCACCGGCGCGCGCCGCCCTGCCTCCTTCGCCGCCCTACCTCCCGAGCAAGCGCTTGATGGAGCTCTTCATCCGCCGATACCCGCGCCTCGCGCGCATCACGGAGCCCTCTGCAGGCATCAGCAGGTGGCCGCGCATCCACTCGTCGGGGCGAGCCTTGAATATCGTGGAATGCACGTTGCCCGACCAGTTGTCCGGCGCCTCCTTGGTGTAGTAATAGGTGGCGAACGATCGGCGCATGATGTGCGCAGGACAGGTGAGCGGGGTGACTCCATGGAAGCTTATCTCGCTGGTCGCGAATCCACACGCTCGATTGAATCGCGGAGCGAACCGTCCGTAGCATCGCGTGACGGTGCTGTCCCAGATGTCCAGGTAGCCGCCATATTCGCTTCTCCAATCCTTGTTGAAATACAGCAGGATGTTCAGGCGTCGATACAGTCGCTTGCTTTCGATGTAGTTGAAGTCGACATGCACATCCAGGCGGCCGCCGGAATTCGTCTCGTGGATGCCTCCTCCGATCAAATCCGCATCCGCGATCAGATTCGCAATGCCCATCAGATCGGACATGTAGTCCAGAAATTCCTGGGATGCCAGCAAGCGGTTGAGCCTGGCAATCGGCTCGGGGAACTTCGCCGGGTCGGTGACTTGAATTTTCCCTCTCTCGTTCACCCGATTGAACTCCGTCCCCATCTTCTGCGCATCGTGAAACGAGGGAAATGAGCGGTAGATCGATTCGGCAAAATCCGGGTCGAGAAAGTTGTCGATGCAGAAGTGCGGAAAAGGCTTGGCGGTGCGAATCGCCTGTTTCAGGGCGTCGCGGTTCAGGTCGTTGATGAGGTTGAGGTCGTTGCTGAGGTTCATGCTGATTCGGCTCTTGGGGGGCTGACTCGGTCAGTACCGGTATGCTATCTATACCAGCGCCCCGGGCGCGCGCAGTACCCGTGGATTCCCTTATTGAGCGCGCCCGGGTTCCGGGGCATCCCGAGCCACGCTAGACTCATGACATGCGAAACGCGCCACGGCAGCCATCGAGGCTATTCTCACGTTCGAGGCTGCTCTCATTCTCGAGGCCGCTCTCATCGTCGTGGCTGCTCTCCTTGTCGTGGCTGGCTCTATCACTGATGCTTCCCTGCGAGCCTGCCTCGTGCGCGGATGCCGGGCCGCTCGCCATTTCGGTGCCGGCGGGATTCGACGGTCCGGTGCGCAGCGACGCCGACGGAGGTGAGACCACCGCATGGATCGAGCACCGGCCGGCCTCGCAGGGCGGAACGCTGCTGCAGGTCTCGGCCATCGACGTGGGCACCTCCTTCGATGGGATCGACCGCGCGCAGCGCGCCGCCGGTACGAATCATTACCTGATGGAGTTCGTGCGCGGTATCGGCGAGAGACTCGATGATTTCGAGTTCGGCGAGTTCGAGCCGGTGTCGCTCGCGGGGCTGCCGGCGGCGCGGGCGCGATGGACCGCAACCATCTCGGGCAGCGCGGCGATCGGCGTCGTCTATTGCGTGCTGGTGCGGCACTGGGTCGTGAGCCTTCAGACCCAGGATGTCGGAACCGCGATCACGCCCGGAATGTACAGCGCGATGAGCGCGATCGAGGGCGCTCGCCTTCGCTGAGCTCAGCGAGTCGCGCCGCAGTTGCCGACCCATGGCTTGCCCGCGAGCCGCTCGCGCACCCAGGCGAGCTGCTCGGGCGTCGTCTTCTCCATGAGCGGATCATGGTCGAGGCCGGGTCGATGCACGTACTCGATCGGCAGGTGCAGGCTGCACGCCTCCGCGACGCCGGCCGCGATGTTGGCGATGGCGACGGACTTGTCGTCATCGCCCGCCAGAACCAGCAGCGGACCGCGGATGGGTTTGTTCGCGCTGCGACTGTCGTGATCGTAGCGATGGACCTCGGGCGCTCGATCCCAATCCCGGCGCACCGCTCGCTGCCGACCGATCTCCTTGAATGCCGCGTAGGCATAGTACCAGCAGCCGCGCGTGGTGACGTCCCGGTAGCGCGCCAGCGCGACAGGCGTCAGCA
This sequence comes from Steroidobacteraceae bacterium, assembly GCA_035504115.1. Classification (GTDB taxonomy): domain Bacteria; phylum Pseudomonadota; class Gammaproteobacteria; order Steroidobacterales; family Steroidobacteraceae; genus Bog-1198. The sequence goes on from DATJSL010000044.1 coordinate 48,463, forward strand.
TCCGCTTCACATCGAAGGTGGGATAGCTCGCCTTGATGCCGAAAGCGGTGAATGGCCAGTACAGATCCGTGATGGGATCGAAAGTTTCGGCGTCATGCGCTTGATAGGCCTCGTAGTTCATGTCGCCCGCCACCGAGATCGCGCCGGAGTATCCCGGGTCGTTGCGGGCCGCCTCGAGCTCCGCGACGCCCCAGACCGCGACGCCGCCTTGAGAGTGGCCGATCGCCACCCATTTGACGCCAAGATCGGCCACTGCGGCATGCGCGGCGGGTATCGAGAACACCACATCGTTCGCCTGGGGAATCTTGTCGTCATACTGATGCGGACCCGGCGTGCCGAGCCCGGCATAGTCGGTCGCGACCACCGCGAATCCGGCGGCAACCATCGGCATCAATCCTTCATCGCCGTACTCGACATCCTTCATCAGGGATGGGGCGCACATTCGGGCGACTCCGCTCGTGCCATGCGCCCAGGCGATGACGGGCCAACCGCCCGCTGGAGCTTTGCCGCCCGGGATCAGAACCACCCCGGAGGCTGCGATGTCCGCACCGCTCAGGGCGCGCGAGTGATAGAGGATGCGGATCGCGCTCGCGCCCGCCGGCAGAGTGTAGCCGGTGAAGGGCTCGGAGCGGATCAGGGTCCCGGGCGCGGCGCGGGGAAGGGGCTGCGGCGGATCGTAGAACCGCGTGAGCGGCAGCGCATCGGTGGCCTCCAGGGTGAGCGCCTCGGCCCGCGAGCTCGGCAACTGATCATCGCCGAGGGCGGCGAATGAGACCAGAAGCAAAGCGAGCCAGCATCTGGCCATCCCACTCTCCCTCATAGGCGATGGCGCGCCTCGAGGCGGCCGAGTTTCCAGATGCCGACCGAAACGGCCCAGGCCAGCACAAACAGGCCCACGATCAGGTACCCCAGGAACCGGAAATCGAGTCCTGCCACGAAATCGAATGGCCGGCCGCGCAGATCCAGTCCGCCGATGAGCACCTGCATGATCTCGACGGTCCCCACCCCGAGCGCAACCACCACGGAGAGGCCCGTCATGGTGATGTTGTAGAAGATCTTGCGCAAGGGGTTGAGAAAGGCCCAGTCATAAGCCTTCGCCATGAGCACGCCATCGGTTGTGTCCATGGCCGTCATGCCGGCGGCAAACAAAATCGGCAGGCAAACGACCGCCGGTAGAGGCAGGTTGCCCGCGGACGCGCCCGCGGTCATGGCAAGCAAGCCGACTTCGGAGGCCGTATCGAATCCCAGGCCGAACAGCAGCCCGAGCGGGTACATCTGCCAGCTGTGGTTCATCAGCTGCTGCAGCCGGCTCCCGAACAGGCGGTTGAGCAGACCGCGCTTTTGCAGAATCGCCTCGAGGTGGGCGTGGCCGTGAGTGCCCGGCCGGGCGCGGCGCCACACTTGCAGGATGTCCAGCAGCACCAGCAGATTCAGAATGCCGATGACCCACAGGAACGCGGCCGAGACGCTCGCCCCGATGATCGCCCCCTCGCTCTTGAGCTGCGGCAGCGCCGCCTTGACGGCGCTCGCCGCGCAGCCGATGCCGATGCTCAGCGCGAGGACCACGGTGGAGTGCCCCAGCGAGAAAAAGAACCCGACCGCGAGCGGCCTCCTGTTCTTCTGCAGCATGAAGCGCACGGTGTCGTCGACCGCGGCAATGTGGTCCGCATCGAACGCATGGCGCAGTCCGAACATGTACGCCACGAACCCCAGGCCGGCGAGCTGCGGATAGCCGCCGGCATAGTGCAGGTACAGGCCCCAGCCCGCGAGGTGCAGCAGGCCGATGAATCCGTACACCAGCGCCAAGCGCGCCCATTCCGCCGGCGAAAAGAAGGCCGCCACGCAGCGACCGGCGAGAGCTCGAGGCACGTGGACAGATCGCGTCAATCGAGGCCCATGGGGTTGCTTTGCTTGCATCTCGGCGGCTGAAAAAGCCTAGCGCATGTGGCGCGCAGCGTCGATGCGGTCGAGGCGCCCGAGAGCCCCGCCGCGGCCGCTTGACGCGGTGCGGCAAAGCGCCGAGCTGCAGCCCGACCTGCGCCATGAGAGCGAGCTTCTCCCCTTGCGGAGGCTGCGCGGAACGCTCGTTGCGCCACGGCGGCACGCCGGCAGCGCAGACCCCCGGGGGCGAATCGATCTGACCCGTATGCCGGCGCCGGACTCATTCCCTCACCCTTGCCGTTATACGTCGATGATGTTGCAATCAGGTATCGGCGAACCGCGGAGCGATCGGTAGAATGCCGCGCGATGAGCGATCCTGCCGCGGCTCTGCAACGCATTTTTGGCTTCCCGAGCTTTCGTCCTGGCCAGGAGGCGGTGGTCCGGGACGCGCTCGCGGGAAGAGACGTGCTCGCCCTCATGCCGACCGGCGGGGGCAAATCCCTTTGCTTTCAGCTGCCGGCGCTGCTGCAGGCGGGAGTCTCCATCGTGGTCTCGCCGCTGATCGCCCTCATGCAGGACCAGGTGCGCCTGCTGCACGATAACGGCGTGGCGGCCACCTTCATCAATTCGACACTGCGCGCGGAAGAGCTCCGCCAGCGCATCGCGGCGGCCTTGCGGGGCGAATACAAGCTCATCTACCTCGCCCCCGAAAGGCTTCTCCTTGCCGACTTCCTCGAGGGGCCCCTCGAGCGCTTGAGCGTGCACCCGGGCATCAACGCCTTCGTCATCGATGAGGCGCATTGCGTGTCGGAGTGGGGGCACGACTTTCGGCCCGAGTACCGCCAGCTCTCGATATTGCGCAAGCGCCATCCGCGCATTCCCATGCTCGCCTTCACCGCCACGGCGACGGCGCGCGTGCGCGCCGACATTACCGCGCAGCTCGCGCTGCGCACGCCGGCCTTGCACCTGTCCAGCTTCAACCGTCCGAACCTGTTCTACCGCGTGAGGCGCAAGAGCAAGCACACCTACGCGCAATTGCTTGCCGAGGCGCGGGCGGGCGGCGCCGGGATCGTCTACTGCCTCTCGCGCCGCCGCGTCGAGGAGCTGTGTGCGCAGCTCGCCGCTGACGGTGTCGCGGCGCGCCCCTATCATGCCGGCCTGGACGCGCAGGTCCGGCGCGCCAACCAGGAAGCCTTCATCCGTGACGACGTCCAGGTGATGGTCGCCACCATCGCCTTCGGGATGGGCGTCAACAAGCCCGACGTGCGCTGGGTGGTGCACTACGATCTGCCGAGGAGCCTGGAGGGTTACTACCAGGAGTCCGGCCGTGCCGGACGCGACGGCGATCCGGCGCGCTGCACGCTGTACTTCGGCCCCGCCGACATACGCACCGCGGAATACCTGATTCAGCAGAAAATCGATCCGGACACGGGCGCGCCGCTCGAGAGCGAGCAGCGCATCGCGCGCCAGCAATTGCGACAGGTGCTGAGCTACGCGCAAGGCACCGAGTGCCGGCGCGCGACGCAACTGCGCTACTTCGACGAGACCTTCGCCGGCCCCTGCGCGGCCTGCGACAACTGCTGCGAGCCGCCCATCCAGCGCGACGCCAGCATGGAGGCGAAGCAGCTGCTGTCCTGCATCGCTCGACTCGCCCAGCGCGGCGAGCGCTTCGGCGCCGCGCACATCATCGAGATCCTGCGCGGCAGCCGCTCCGAGAGGATCGTATCGCGCGGTCACGATGCGCTGAGCGTGCACGGCATCGGCCGGCAGCGGCGGGTCGAGGAGTGGCGCGAGCTGGTGCGCTCGCTCCTGCATCAAGGGCTCGTCACTCAGACGCAGGACGGCTACCCGGTCCTGTCGCTCAACGCCGCCAGCTGGGAGGTACTGCGCGAGCGGCGCTCGGTGCAGATCGCCGATACATCGGGCAAGCCGGCGCCCGGCCGCCGGGGCGCGGATGCGCCGTCGGCGGCCACGGCCGCTCGCGCGCTCGAGGGTGAGGAGGAGCCGCTGTTCGATTCGCTGCGCGCGCTGCGCAAGCAGCTTGCCGATGCCCAGGGGCTGCCACCGTACGTGATCTTTCACGACTCGGCGCTGCGCGAGATGGCGCGGCGCCGGCCGCTCACGCTCGATGAGTTCGCTGGCATTCGCGGTGTCGGGGAGGCGAAACTCGCGCGCTACGGCGAATCGTTCCTGGCCGCCGTCCGCGCCCACGCGCAGCCGCTGTGATGAGCGCCGCTTGACCAAGACAGCGCAAGCCGGCGCTTGACTGTCGCCGGCCCCTGCCGAACGATAGCGAATCATGGCGATATGGGTTGGCACTTCCGGCTACAACTACCCCGAATGGCGCGGGACGTTCTATCCGGACAAGTTCCCCACGGCAAAGATGCTCCCCTACTACGCCGAGCGCTTCGCTACCGTCGAGATCAACTACACCTTCTACCGTACCCCCAACGCCAAGATTCTCGCGGGCTGGAGCGAGGCCACCCCGGCGCGCTTCAAGCTCACCCTGAAGGCGCCCAAGCGCATCACCCACACCGCGCGCCTGGAGAACTGCACCGAGCTGCTGCAGTATTTCGTGAGGACCGCGCAGACCCTCGGACCCAAGCTCGGCACCCTGTTCTTCCAGCTGCCGCCTTACTTCAAGAAGGATCTGGGCGTGCTCGGCGCATTCCTCGAGGAGCTGCCGGCGGACGTGCAGAGCGCATTCGAGTTCCGCCACCGCTCCTGGCTCGAGGACGACGTCTATGAGTGCCTGAAGGCGAAGGGTGTCGCGCTCTGCGTGGCGGAGAGCGAAAAGCTGTCCACGCCGGTGCAGATCACGGCGAACTACGCCTATTTCAGGCTGCGCGATCAGGGCTACACGCCGAGTGACCTGGGGCGCTGGGCCGACACCATCCGCGCGAAGACGGGCGCCTGCCGCGACGTGTACGTGTATTTCAAGCACGAGGAGTCCGGGACCGGGCCTGCTTTCGCGCGTACTTTGCTCGACGCGCTCGAGCCCGGCTAGAGCCGCGCGAGCCATCCGCATGCACGCCGAGCGCAACGGTCGGGTGGTCCTGTACCTCGTGCTGACCTTCGGCATCACCTGGGTGGCCTGGTGGCCGCTCACCTCCCTGGTTCCTGCAGGCTCCGGCGTGTTCGCGAATGCAACCTTCAGCGCCCTGTACATCGCCGGCGGGCTCGGGCCGACGTTCGCCGCACTGATCGCCGTCGCACTCACGCCGGCCGAAGGGTCTTTCGCGGCCTACGGCGCGAGCCTGGTCCGATGGCGCATCCCGTTCCGCTGGTACCTCGCCGCGTTCCTGCTCCCACCGGTCCTCGCATTCACGCTCGACCTCGGAGCGGCATGGCTCGGCGCGCAGCGGCCGTCCTTTCCCGCCCTGCGGGATCTGTCGCGGGTGCCGTTGATCTTCTTGACCATGATCGTCGGCGGCGGCCTCGAGGAGCTCGGCTGGCGCGGTGTCGCGCAGCACGGCCTCGAGCGGCGGCTGAACCGCCTGGCGAGCGCCGCGATCGTGGGCGTGTTCTGGAGCCTGTGGCACGCGCCGCTGTTCTTCATGCATGGCGTCGCGCAGTACGGTGCCAACTTCCCGCTGTTCGCCGCGGATGTCATGGGCAACGCCTTCTTGCTGGCGTGGATCTATGGGGGCACAGGCAGCATCCTGATCTGCATCCTCTTTCACGCCGCCGGCAACACGTCCGCAACCCTGCGGCTCGACGCCTGGGACGGCAGTGCCCAGCTCGCCTGGATCGGACCGGTGGTCAAGATCGCGCTCGGCGCGGGGCTGACGCTGCTGTTGCCGACGCAGCGTGCGCCGCCGGCGCGCGGCTGATCGGTCACACCGCTCCCTGCGGCGCCCTCACGCGCCCCGGAAGCGCCTCCTCGATCGGCAGGTTGATGAGCGCGGCGCCGAGCGCGAGCACGATGTCCGCATACCACACCCAGTCGTACGATCCCAGGCTCGCCATGGCGACGCCGCCCAGCCAGGCTCCGAGGAATCCGCCGATCTGATGCGACAGAAGCGTCAGCCCGAACAGCGTCGTCAGGTAGCGGGTGCCGAACAGCTTGCCGACCAGCCCCGCCGTGGGCGGCACCGTGGCCAGCCAGCTGAAACCGAGCGCGCCCGCGATCAGGTAGACGTTGAACGCGGTCTTCGGCATGAGCAGATAGCAGACGATGACCAGCGCGCGGCTCGCGTACAGCAGCGCCAGTATGTTCTTCATGCGCAAGCGGTTGCCGAGCCAGCCGACGGACAGGCTTCCCATCACGTTGAATACGCCGATCAGCGCGAGCGAGTTCGCCGCCACGGCCGCGGGCAGGCCGCACAGCTGCAGGTTTCCGGGCAGGTGGGTGACCAGGAAGGCGATATGGAATCCGCAGGTGAAGAAGCCGGCATGCAGATACAGGTAATTTCGGTCGCGCAGCGCCACACGCAGCTGCTCGCGCAGGCCGATCTGCCGCGGTGTGCCGGCCGCCGCGCGCTCGGCATCGCCCACGGCCGCCTGCGCATCGGTCGGCCCCGCCTCGAGTGCCCGTGCCGGCGCCGAGCCGCCCCCGGGGCCGCGGAACAGCCACGCGAGAGGCACGGTCATGAGCGCCGCGATCGATATCGCCAGCATCGCAACGCCCCACCCCGAGCGCCGGATCAGAAATTGCACGAGGGGCGCGAACAAGAGCTGCCCGAGCGATCCGCCGGCATTGATGAGTCCCGCGGCGAACGAGCGCCTTTCCAGGGGCAAGGAGCGCGCGGTGACCCCGATGAGCAGCGCGAAGCTTCCGGCCGCGGTTCCCGCGGCCACCAGAACTCCGAGCGCCAGGCTGAGCGCCCAGCCGGATGAGCTGACGGCGGCAAGAGCGCTGCCGGCGGTCAAGAGAACGGCTCCGAGCACGAGGACCCAGTACGCGCCATAGTGATCGGCGAGCGCGCCGAACAGGGGCTGAGCCGCTCCCCAGACGAATTGACCGATGGCGAGGGCGAAGCTCACCGACACGAGGCTCACGCCCGTCGTGGCCACGATGGGCAGCACGAAAAGCCCCAGCGATTGGCGCACGCCCATCGTGAGCAGCAGGATGCTCCCGGCGCCGAGCATGAGCACAGAGGCGCCGAGCGCCGGCCGGCGCGCGCTCACGCGATCGCCTTGGCGGCGGCGCGCGCCCCTGCGGATGGCGCCCTGGCCGCTGGCCGCACGCTGGCCGCTGGCCGCACGCTGGCGGCTGGCCGCACCCTGGCCGCTGGCCGCACCCTGGCGGCCTTTGCGCCTGCGAGCAGCGACCGTCTGGCGGCGCGCAGGATCTCCTGCGACAGCACGCTGCCGCTGGTTGCACGCGCGAGCAGCATGGCACCCACCAGGGCCGACAACTGGGCGAGCGCACGCTCGCGCCGCCTTCGGGTTCCCCGCGGCTGCACCTGCGCGAGTATGCCGAGCAATCCCTCGAGTCCCTCCCGGAACGCTCGCCGCACCGGCATGTCCTCCGCCTCGCGGGCGACATCGGTCGCGAGCGAGCACAGCGGACAGCCCGTGCCCACCGAGCGGCGGTTGCGCGGCGCCAGGTAACCCTCGACCAGCGCGGCGCGGGCGGCGCGGCGATTGGCCGCCCCGGCCGCGCGCCGCCGCCAGCGTCCGACGGAGCCCGCGAAGGCGGCGGCGCAAGCTGCCGCCACCAGCTCATCCTTCGAGCGAAAATGTCCGTAGAAGCCACCATGCGTCAGTCCCGCCGCGCCCATGACCTGCTTGAGGCTCGCGCGCAGGCCGCGCTCGCGGAACAGCCGCGCAGAGGCCCGCTCGATGGCGCCGCGGTTCTTCTCGGCCTCCAACCTGGACACACGCGGCATGGACGCTCCGGGCTTGAATAGATGTCGGACGTCATTTATTTTAGGGTGCGGGAGCGCGCGAAGAAAGGCCCCGCAGCGGCGGGCGTGTTGCGATCCCGCCGCCCCCTGCCACCGCCCCCTAAAGCGAGGAAACGACCATGCCGCTCGTTCGCATCGATCTGGTGAAGAGATCCGACCCGAGCTTCGCTCGGCGCATCGGCGCGGTGGTCTATGAGTCCATGAGGCGCACCATCAACGTGCCCGAGCACGACAACTTTCAGATCCTCGCCGAGCACGAGGAGCGCCATCTGGTGCACGATCCGGGCTATCTCGGCATCGAATACACGACCGGCCTCGTGATCATCCAGATCACCCTCAACGAGGGGCGCACCACGGAGCAGAAGAAGGCTCTCTACAAGGCGATCGCCGAGGGGCTGCAAGAGCGGCTGCAGATGCGTCCAGCGGACGTGATGGTCAATCTCGTCGAGGTCAAGAAGGAGGATTGGTCGTTCGGCAACGGGATCGCGCAGTACGTCGCCCCGTAGGGCCGGGGCTCGCGCGCCGCCGCCGCGCATCCCGGCCGCGCGCGCATCAAGCCGCCTCCCCGCGGCCGGCGGGCGGCGCCATGCGCACGGACACGACGCCCTTCACGTCGCCTACGGCAAGCACCAGCGCATCGAGCCCGCGCCGCCCGCGCAGCTGCAGGTGAATCGCGCGCACCTCCTGCTCCGCGGCCGAGGCGGCGGGGTCGAGCGCGAGCTCCTGGATGAAGAACTCGCGTCCGGCGCACATCTGCAGGATCTTCTCGAGCGCGCCCTTGCCGGGAACATAGCGCACCTCGAGCTCGACCTGCCCGGAAACAATCCGGCGAGCCACGGGGGTGTAGGCGTAGATCACCAGGAAATGTGCCGCCGTCACGCACAGTGCGAGCACCGGCAGCCCCGCGCCGCAAGCCATGCCCACCGCCGCGGTCAACCAGATGATGGCCGCCGTGGTGAGCCCGCGGACCATATCGCGCTGCACGAAGATGAGGCCGCCGCCGATGAAGCCGATGCCCGAGACGATCTGCGCCGCGACGCGCGAGGGATCGACGACCACCAGGTCCTTCGCCAGGACGTCGACGAAACCGTATTTCGACACGAGCATGATCAGCGCGGCCGCGACGCCCACGATGGTGTGCGTGCGCAGCCCCGCGCTCTTCATCTTGAACTCGCGCTCCAGCCCTATGAGCGAGGAGAGCACCAGCGCGAGCGTGAGCTCGCCGAGCTGCAGCGCGGTCTGGCCATGCGGCTCGACGCTGAAGAATTGCAGGATATGCATGATCCACACTCCACAGCGGGCATGCCCAAGGCGCTCAGCGCCGCAGCAGCAGCCGCAAGAACCGCCGCGCGCGCGCCCCGTACGGAGGGCGCAGGCCGGATAAGCCGTGAACATCCAAGCGCGTCTGGTGCAGCACCGCGCGGGCATGACTGAAGCGCCTGAAGCCGTGCTCGCCATGGTAGGCGCCCATGCCGCTCGCGCCAACACCGCCGAAGGGCATCTCCTCGGCGAGGAAATGCGCCGCCACATCGTTCACGGTCACCCCGCCCGAGCTGGTGTGTTCGAGCACCCAGCGCATTTCGCGACGGTCCGTGCCGAAGTAGTACAGCGCCAGCGGCTTCGGCTGCGCGTTGATGCGGGCGACCGCGGCGGCGATGTCATCGTAAGGAACGACGGGCAGCAGAGGACCGAAGATCTCCTCCTGCATCACGCGCATGCGGTCGCTGGCCTCGAGAATCAGGGCGGGGCCGACGGTACGGGTCGATGCATCCAGATCTGCGGCCGGCGCGCCGAGCGGCACGACCCGGGCGCCCTTGGCGAGGGCATCGGCGAGCAGGGAGCGCAGGCGCTCGCCGTGGCGCTCGCTCACCACGCTCGGGTAGTCGGGGTTCGAGCCGATCCGCGGATAGACGCGCTGCACCCAGGCGAGGGCTTCTGCGGTGAACGCCTCGACGCGCTCTCGCGGCAGGTACAAAGTGTCGGGCGCGATGCACATCTGCCCCGCATTGGTGAGCTTGCCGAGCAGGATGCGGTCGACGGCGCGCCCGAACGCGGCGGACCGGCCCATCAGCACGGGGCACTTGCCGCCGAGCTCGAGCGTGAGCGGAACCAGGCCATCCGCGGCCGCCGCCATCACCCGCCGGCCGGTCGAGGTGGAGCCGGTGAACATCAAGTGATCGAAGGGCAGGCGCGAGAATCCCGCCGCCAGCTCCGCCCCCCCGTTCACCACCGCCACTTCCGAGGCATCGAAGCGGCGCGCAACCAGCTGCTCGATGAGCGCACTGGTGGCCGGGGTGAGCTCGGAGGGCTTGATCAGACAGCGATTGCCCGCGGCGAGAATGCCGGCCAGCGGTCCGAAGGTGAGCGTGATCGGGAAATTCCACGGGCTGATGACGCCGACCACGCCGAGCGGCTGCTGCACGATGTGGGCGCGCGTGCCCGGCGCGCCGATGGGCAGTCCGACCCGCTGGCGCTGCGGCCGCATCCAGCGGCCCACATGGCGGCGCGCGTGCTTGAGCGAGGACACGGCCGGCCAGACGTCGACGAAGCGCGTGAGCGTGGCGGGGCGGCGTCCGAAATCGCTCGCGATCGCCTCGCAGATCTCTCGCTGCGAGCCCAGCAACAGATCGAGCGCCCGCTCCAGCCGGTCCGCGCGCACGCGCACGCTCGCGAATCCTTCGGCGCGAAAGGCCGCCTGCTGTGCCTCGAGGAGCCGGCGCGCATGATCGATCTCAGCCATGGAGCGCCGCTAGAAGGTCCCCGGATATTCGCCGCCGTCGAGCACGATGTTCTGACCCGTGATGTAGCCGGCGTGCACGCTGCACAGAAACGCGCAGGTGTATCCGAGCTCCGGCGGGGAGCCGAAGCGCTTCGCGGGGATCTCCCGCCGCATCCTGTCCGCGGCCGCCGACTCGGCGACGCCGCTGCGCCGCGCCGCAGCCGCCGCGCCCGCGTGCAGCCGCGCCGTGTCGAAGCTGCCGGGCAGCAGATTGTTGATGGTGACGTTCTTGTCGGCGACGCTGCGCGCGACTCCGGCCAGGAATGCGGTCAAGCCCGAGCGCGCCCCGCTCGACAGATCGAGTCCGGCGAGCGGCATCTTCACGCTCTGCGAGGTGATGTTCACGATCCGGCCGAACCCGCGAGCCGCCATGCCGTCGATCACCCGCTGCACCAGCTCGATCGGCGTCAGCATGTTCATGGTCACGCCGCACAGCAGCGCCTCGCGGTCGAGCTCGCGGAAATCGCGAAATGGCGGGCCGCCGTTGTTGTTGATGAGGATGTCCGGCGCGGGACAGGCCTCGAGCAGCGCCTGCCGCCCCTCCGGGGTGGAGACATCCGCGGCCACCGCCCTCACCTCGACGCCGCTCGCGCGGCGAATCTCCTCGGCGGTGGACTCGAGCTGCGCCCGATTGCGCGCGTTGATCACCAGCGACACGCCTGCCTCGCCGAGCGCCGACGCACATGCCTTGCCCAACCCCTGGCTCGATGCGCAGACGATGGCTTTGCGCCCCCGAATTCCCAGATCCATGAACTACCCCCGGGGCGCCGCCCGCCCGCGCCGCGTCGCGTCGAGTCGCGTGGCCATGCATCTGCCCTTAAACTACCGGATCCCTGACGCGGACGAGATCCAGGCATGTTAGAGGCCCCAGCCGCCCTGCAAGCGGCACGGCGCAGTTTAGCGCAAGGCGATGCCGCTGCGGCGCGCCGGGCGTGCCGGCGGATCCTGCGCCGCTTTCCCGATGAGGCCGGCGCCTGGCACTTGCTCGGTGTGATCGAGCAGCGCGGCGGCGACCCGCACGCGGCGATGGAGTGCCTGCGCCGCGCCGCCGAGGCCGCCGATACCACCGCCCTGTACGTGCTGAGCTACGCGGAGCTGTGCCTGAGGAGCCGCGACCGCTGCGCCGCGCTGGCGCTCACCCGCCGCGCGCTCGCGCTCGACCCCGGCCTCGCCCTCGCCTGGTTCTCGCTCGGCGTGCAACTGTGCGATGCCCGCGAATATGCCGAGGCGCAGCGCTCCCTGGAGCGCGCCCTGGAGCTGAGCCCGGGCCTCTGGCAGGCGCGTGCCCAGCTGGCCACGCTGCAGGGGCGACTCGGGCATATCGAGGAGGCCGAGGCACGCTTTCAGGCGCTGCTGCGCGAGGAGGCGCACCAGGGCGAGGCAATCGGGCATTACGCGGCCTTTCTTCAGCAGATCGGACGGCACGCCGAGGCTGCGATGCACCTCGAGCGCGCGGTCGAGCGCTCACCGCAGGTGCTCGATCACCACTTGCGCGCCGCCGACCTCGAGCTGCAGCGGGGCCGTGCCGAAGCGGCGCTTCGGCGCATCGAATCGATCGAGGCTCGCTGGAGCGACGATCCGGCGCTGCTCGCCTCCAAGGCCACCGTGCTGCGGCTCCTCGACCGCCATCAGGAGGCCGCTGCGCTGTGCCGTGGCGCACTGGAGCGCGGCTGCCGATCCGCGGATCTGGAGCGCGCTTATGCGCAGGCGCTGCATCTCGGCGGCGCGGACGAGGAGGCTCTGGCCGCGCTCGATCGGGCGGCGCAGGTCCAGCCCGCGCGCGCCTTGGCGGAGAAGGCGGTGCTGCTCGGCCAGCTTGGCCGGCTGTCCGAAGCGCGCAGCCTGTTCGATCAGGCGTTGAGCCTCGAGCCCGCGCTGGTGGATGCCTGGTACGACCGGGCCAATGCGAAGACCTTCGCGCCCGATGATCCGGACGTGCCCGCCATGGAGCGGCTGCTCGAGTCAGCCTCCTATCGGGAGCGCATGCTGCTGCATTTCGCGCTCGGCAAGGCCTACATCGAAGGCGGCGCGTCCGATCCCGCGTTCGTGCACTGGCACGAGGGCAATCGACTGAAGCGCGCGCTGCTCGACTATGATGTGCAGGCCGATGCGCAGGCCTTGCGCTCGATCGCCACCGCGCATTTCGAGCCCGCGCCTGCGCGGCGCGGCGGCGGGGCACGGGCATCGCAGGTGCCGGTGTTCGTGGTCGGCATGCCGCGTTGCGGGTCCTCGCTCCTCGAGCAGATCGTCGCTTCGCACCCACAGGCGCATGGGGGCGGCGAGCAGCTGCGGCTGCGCGATCTGTTCGCGCAGTCCTCGCAGCGCGCCGCCCCGCAGGACGATGAGCGCACGGCCGAGGCGGCGCTGCGGATCCTCGCGCGCCGCTCCCCGCGGGCGGCGCGCGTGGTCGACAAGGACCTCATGAATTTCAAGTATCTCGCCCTCATCCAGCGCATCTTTCCCAATGCGCGCATCATTCATTGCCGCCGCGACCCGCTCGACACCTGCTTCTCCGCATACACCAAGTTGTTCGTCGGGGAGCTGCCGTTCACCTATGACCTGCGCGAGCTCGGTGCTTACTACCGCGGTTACGATGCGCTCATGGCCCGGTGGCGCAGCGTCCTGCCTCCCCGAAATCTGCTCGAGGTGCACTACGAGACGCTGGTCAGCCGGCCCGTCGAGACCACGCGGCAGATTCTGGATTTTCTCGCGCTGCCCTGGAACGAGGCCTGCGTGCGCTTCTTCGAGACGCAGCGCTCGGTCGATACCGCGAGCCTTGCGCAGGTTCGCCGTCCGATCTACCGCTCGAGCGTCGGCCGCTCTGCGGCGCTGCTCGCTCATTTGCGCCCGCTCGCCGAGGCGCTCGGCGGCGCGGGCCGCCCGCCATGAGTCTTCCTGCGGACCCGGGCGCCGCGGACCCGGGCGCCGATCGATTGCTCGAGCGTGCGACCGAGCGTCATCGCGCGGGCGACTTGGCCGAAGCGCAGCGGCTGTACGGCGAGGTGCTCGCGGCCCATCCGCACAATGACCTCGCGCTGTTTCGCAGCGGCCTTTTGGAGCTGCAGGAGAGGCGCGCGCAGGCCGCGGCGGCCTTGATCGCCCGCGCCGCCGCCCAGGCGCCCGACAATGCCCGTTACCAGTTCGGCCTGGGACAGGCGCTTCAGGCGCTCGCACGCTGGCAGGAGGCGGGCGCGGCGTTCCGCCGCGCGCTCGAGCTGCAGCCGAGCTTCCCCGATGCGTACATCGGCCTCGCCATCGTCCTGCAGCACGGCGGCGAGCTCGCGGCGGCCGCGGCCGCGTATCGCGCGGCGCTGGTGCTCGAGCCCGACAACGCGGGCGCGCTCGGGAACTTGGGCACGGTGCTGCGAGCCATGGGCGACCTCGAGCAGTCGATCCGCATTCTGCAAGCCGCCGCGCGCCTCGAGCCCGGCGCTGCCAGCCACGCGGTCAACCTCGGCGCCGCCTACTGCGAGCAGCGCGATTTCTCGGCGGCCGAGGCTGTGCTGCGCTCGGCGCTCGCCCGACATCCCGGCGACGCCGATGCCGCCTTCAACCTCGGCAATGCGCTGCGCGGCCTCGCGCGCCCGCGCGAGGCGCTCGAGCACTACGCTCAGGCCGTGGCGCTGCGTCCGGAGCACGCCGAGGCCTTCAACAACATGGGCAACCTGCACAGAGAGCTCGGAGACTTCGCCGCGGCCATGGCCGCATTCGACTGCGCGCTGCGCGCGCGGCCGGATTACCTCACCGCCATCAACAACGCCGGCTGTCTGCTGCGCACCCTCGGCCGGATCGACGCGGCGGAGGATATGCTGCGCCGGGGCCTGGCCATCGATCCGCGCCACCCGGCGCTCAACGACAATCTCGGCAACGTGCTCAAGGACGCCGGTGAGATCGAGGAGGCGATCGGCTGTTACCGTCGCGCGCTCGAGGTCGATCCGGGCAACGCCGCGACGCATGGCAACCTCGCCTACGCGCTCGCCTTTCACTGCTCGCAGCCCGCCCCCATTCTCGAGGAATGCGAGCGCTGGGGCGCGCGCTTCGCCGCGCCGCTCGCGCGCTGCGCGCCGCGGCCCGCCGGCGACCTCGCGCCCGATCGGCGCCTGCGCATCGGCTACGTGTCCGGCGACTTCCGCGAGCATTGCCAGAGCTTGTTCACGCTGCCCTTGCTCGAGCATCATGATGCTCGCAGCGTGGAGATCTTCTGCTACTCGAGCGTCGAGCGACCCGACGCGTGGACTCGGCGCCTCGCGAGCCTCGCGCACGCATGGCGCGATGCGCGCGCGCTCGACGACGCCGCGCTGTGCCGCCTCATCCAGCAGGACGGCATCGACATCCTGGTCGACTTGAACATGCACATGGCGAACGGCCGGGCGCGGGTCTTCGCGCGCAAGCCGGCGCCGGTGCAGATCGCCTGGCTCGCCTATCCGGGCACGACTGGCATCGGCGCCATGGACTATCGATTGAGCGATCCGCGCCTCGACCCCGCCGGGTTCGATGCGCACTACAGCGAGCGCACGCTGCGCCTCCCCGACACGTTCTGGTGCTACCACCCGCAGAGCGACCCGGTGCCGATCGGCGCGCTGCCCGCGATCGAGCGCGGGCACCTCACGCTCGGGTGCTTCAACAATCCCTGCAAGCTCACCGACCGCACGCTCGGGCTGTGGGGCGGCGTGCTCGGCGCGCTGCCCAGCGCGCGGCTCGACCTGCTCGCGCCCGCGGGGCGGCACCGCGAGCGGCTGGCCTCGCGTCTTGCCGCGCACGGTATCGATCCGGCGCGCGTGAGCTTCATCGGCTATCGGCCGCGCGCGCAGTACCTGCGCGCCTATCACGAAATAGATTTCTGTCTCGATACGCTGCCATACAACGGCCACACGACCAGCCTCGATGCGCTGTGGATGGGCGTGCCGGTGATCACGCGCATCGGCGAGACGAGCGTCGGACGCGGCGGCTTGAGCCAGCTCTTTCACGTCGGCCTGCTGGATCTCGCCGCCGCATCCGACCAGGCCTTCGTCGCGAGCGCGCTCGCACTCGCGAACGACCTCGGCAGGCTCGATGCGCTGCGCCGCTCGCTGCGCGAGACCATGACCCGCTCGCCGCTCATGGATGCCGTGCGCTTCGCGCGCAACATCGAGGACGCCTATCGGCACGCGTGGCGCGCAGAGCGCGGCGCGCCCGGCGGCTGAGAGCGCCGCCGGGCTTTCGATCCGCCGTCCCGCGGCGCATTGTCTGTATCCGGAGACATCCGTCTCGCGGGAAAAATCCACATCGGCGATGAGCTCTGTCAACGTCGCAACAACTGGATCGTTTGGGTTGACATCCACGGCGCCGCCCGAAGAGCAGACGCCCGGGAGCGGGAAATCCTGGTCAACTCATGGAGATCGTTCGTTATGTCCAACTCATTTCGTCTGCTGTCGCTGTGCGTCAGCGCAGCGTTGCTCGCCGCCTGCGGCGGCGGATCCGGCGGCTCGTCCAGCTCCTCGGTCGGCAGCACCTCGCAGACCTCGACGGCACAGAGCGCAAACCTCGCGGTGATGGTGAGCGATGCCTCGTCGCAGGACTGGGCGACGATCGGCGTCAAGATCATCTCCATCGCGCTCATTCCGCAGGGCGGCGGCGCCGACGTCACCGTGTACAGCGCCCCGAGTCCCGTGCCCACCACCAATCTCGTGCTCCTCGATCAGCTCGACGAGCTGCTCGGTAATACCAGCATTCCGGCGGGCACCTACAGCGGGGCGGTCCTCACCGTGAGCGGCAATCCCGGCGACATACTGCTCACCACCGCGACCAACCCGCAGGCGGGCTTCGCCGCCGCGCCGAGCACCACCATCCCGAGCAGCGAGATCCAGGTGCAGCACACGCAGGGCAGCGCTCCGAATCTCACCGTGCCGGTGACCGTGAGCTTCGACTCGCCGCTCACCGTGAGCGCCACTCAGAGCAATGCGCTCGATCTGGAATTCGATCTTGCGCATCCGGCGTTTCTCATCGGACACGTGCCGGCGGCCGGCGGCCCGACGCTGTGGGCGGTGAACTTCGAGGGGCCCGTGCGCCGCCTGCCGCGCTACGACCTGACGCGGCTCGTGCTGCGCCACACCTACGGCGATGTGACCGCGATCTCATCGGACGACAGCAGCATCACCATCACCAAGGAGTTCCCCACCGAGCCGCCGGTGAGCCCGGAGACAGCGATCGCCGGGACGCGCTCCCTGCAGATCACCGCCGACTCGGTCAACGGCACGATCTTCTATGACCTCGACGCCAGGACCCGCACGGTGATCGATGACTTCTCCTCGCAGAGCTCGCTGGTCGGGCGCTACGTGCGCATCGCCGCGCGCTATCAGCAGGACGGCACGCTGGTCGCGACGCGCATCTGGGCGAGCAGCGAGTTCAACAACGTGTGGCTGAGCCCCGAGGGCCACGTGCTGCACGTCGACACCTCGAGCGATGTGATCACCGTCGAGAACGAGTCGGGCGTCGGCGTAGCGCTCACCGTCGATGCGAACACGCAGTTCTTCTTCCGCGAGCCCTACGATCCGGCGGTGGATTCCAAGCCGATCGCCACGGGCACGGCCTTCCTGGCGAATGAGGATCTGGTGCGCGGCTTCAAGGTCCACGCCACCGTGGTCGACCCGCTCGCGACGCCGCTGGTCGCGCAGAGCATCGACATCGAGACGGCTCGCTACGATGGGGCGATATCCGCGCCGGGCTCCACGAGCTTCACCTACACGAGCAAGTTCCTCGATGTCGCCGACGACTACGTCTACACCATGAGCTATATCTCGAGCAGCACCGCGAACGGCAAGGACTACAGCGGCAACCCGATCTCCGGCTACCTGTGGTGGAACTTCGCCTACCCCACCCTGCTGATGGACGGCGCCGATGCGGTGAGCGAGTTCATCGCGGCGACCGGCGGCAGCGTCGACTTCGGCGGCACGGCGGGCGCGGTGCCCTCCTACGGGGTGAGCTTCGCCACCTGGAACGACCCTGCGAATCCTAATGGCTGGGCCGCCCGCGCGAGCATCTTGACGCCGGCGCTGCTGCCGCTCGGCCAGGTCGCCACGGGCCTGTCGGGCGGATCGTTCACCATGACGGTGGCGGGCGGCAGCATGCCGGTCACGGTCGACGTCAGCACGGTGAGCGGCTCGGCGACCCTGGTCTATCAGGTCGATCGCACCAACGGCGTCGTCACCGTGAGCCCCGTCGACATCACCACCAGCGCCGGTCTCGACGATTTGACCGGCGGCCTCGCCGCCGGTGCGCCGGTCCGCGTGTACGGCACGCCGCAGGCCGACTCGACGCTGAAAGCCTACGTGATCACGTACTTCACCGGAGAGATGCCCAGCAACTGATCATCCGACCGGTCGGAGCCGCGCGGTCCCCTGCCGGGCTGCGCGGCTCCTTTTTTTGGGGAGGCTCAGCGGGCGGCGTGCCGCGCGATGATCTCGGCGGTGGCGGCGGTGAGCCGCTTGGCATAGCCGATGTGCAGGAACTCGTTCGGGCCGTGCGCGTTCGAGTGCGGCCCGAGCACACCGGTCACCAGGAACTGCGTGGCCGGGAAGCGCTCCCCGAGCATGGCCATGAAGGGAATGGTTCCGCCCACCCCCATCGCCATCCCTTCGCGTCCGAAGTAGCGCTGCGAGGCCTCCTGCATGGCGCGCTCGAGCCAGGGCTCGAGCGGCGGCGCGTTCCATCCGATGCTGTCCGCGCCCGAGCGGAAGCTGACGCGTGCCCGGTAGGGAGGGTCGCTTTCCAGAACGCCTCGGATCGCCGCGGCTGCCTTGCCGGCATCTGCCGTCGGCGGCAGGCGGAAAGACAGCTTCACGCTCAGGCGCGGCGCGAGCACGTTGCCGGCATTGCTCACGCCCGGCAGCCCATCGAGTCCCGTGACCGTGAGCGTCGGTTTCCAGGTGGAGCTCTCCAGCAGGGTCGCCGGATCGGGCGACATCGGCTGCACGCCTTCGGCGAAGGGCATGCGCGCGCCGACGGCATCGCCGAGCAGCCGTGCGGTCGCCTCGATTTGCCGGCGCCGCTCCGCCGGCGTCTGAACATTGAGCTCGGCGAGGCGGATCTCGCCCGTGCGCTCATCGGAGAGGCGCGCGAGCAGGGTGCGCAGCACGTCGAAACAGGAGGCCGCGATGCCGCTGCCCGCTCCTGAATGCACGCCCTCGGTGAGCACCTCGATGTCGAGCGTGCCGACGATGTTTCCGCGCAGCGAGGTGGTGAGCCAGAGCCGCTCGTAGTCGCCGGCCTCCGCGTCCAGGCATACCACCAGGCTGGGATTGCCGATCTGGGCTGCGAGCGCCTCGACGTGCGCGGGCAGATCCGGGCTGCCGCTCTCCTCGCAGGCCTCGATCAGCACCACGCAGCGCGCATGCGGGACCTGCTGCGCCTGCAGCGCGGCGATCGCGGTGAGTGAAGCGAAGGCCGCATAGCCGTCGTCGGCAGCGCCGCGGCCGTACAGCCGTCCGTCGCGAATCACCGGCTCCCACGGCGAAAGGCCCGGCTCCCAGCCGGTGAACTCCGGTTGCTTGTCGAGGTGGCCGTAGAGCAATACCGTGTCGCCGGCTCCCGGCACCTCGACCAGTATCAGCGGCGTGCGGCCCGGCAGGCGTGCGACGCTGACGCGCGAGCCGGCGATCGGCTGGCGGCGGCACCATTCCGCGATCAGATCCACGGCGCGCTGCATGTGCCCGTTGCGCTCCCAGTCCCGATCGAACAGCGGTGACTTGTTCGGGATGCGCACGTACTCGCACAGCGCCGGGACGATCGAGCGGTCCCATGCGCCGTCCACGTAATGCTGCAGCTCAGTCGCGTTCAAGCTCATGGCCGTGCCCCTCCACACCGACACCGAATCGATACACGTTCTGGCCGCCGCGGTAGCCGGTCATGACGAGCGCCAGGGTGGCGGCCCAGAGCACGCCCAGGAAGAGCCGCGACGGCAGCGAGCGCGCCGCCGTACCCGCGCCCCGCCACACCGCCACCAAGGATAGCGCGGCGCTGCTGAACATGGCCCACTTCACGTGCGCCGCCACCGCCGCGCGCGCCGCCGGGGCGAGATCGAGACCCGTCACCGCGGCGAGCCCCGTGCCCAAGGCAAACAACAGTCCCACGGCGCCGAGACACAGATTCCAGGTACCGACCAGCGCCAGCGTCTCGGCATGGCGCGCCAGCATCGGCAGGCGCGCTGCGCCGAGCGCGAGCGCCGCGGTCACCGTGAGCGCCAGCGGGAAGTGCACGGCGATCGGGTGCCACTCGAACACCGGGATCATGCGAGCTCGCCCCGCCACCAGGCGATCGTGTCCGCCAGACCCGTCTGCAGGCCCCAACGCGGCTGAAAGCCGACCTCGTCGCGCAACCGGCCGACCGCCGGCACGAGCAGCCCGGGTTCTCCGGCCGGGGCCTCGAGCGCGCCGAGCCTGAGCAGGTCGGGGCGGCCGATCTGCCGGGCCGCCTCGCCGAGCAGCGCCGCGATGCTGATCGGCTCGGCCGAGCCGACGTTCACCGGCCCCTCGACGTCGCTGGCGAGCAGGGCGGCAAAGGCCGCACCCACGTCCTCGACGTGCAGGAAGCTGCGCACCTGGCGCCCGTGCGTGCACGGCGCTTCGCGCCCGCACAAGAGATTCGAGATCACCGAGGCCACCAGCCGCTCGCGGCGCTCGCCCGGACCGTACTGAAAGAAGATCCGGCCCCACGCCGTGGACAGGCCGTGCGCGCGGCCGAAGCTCTCCAGCGAGTGCTGCAGGGCGATCTTGCAGGCCGCATAGGGCGTCGCCGACTCGGCGCCGCTCGCGAGCGGCGTGGAGCGCTCATCGCACACGGCCGCCCGTGACCAATCGTACTCGGCACAGCTCCCCGCCATGACTGCGCGCACGCCGCCCACGCGCTGGAACGCCGCGAGCAGGTGGCGCGAGGCGCCCAGCCAGCGGTAGTTCTCGGCGCTGCGCCAGTACCGCCCCGGCGTCGCGATCCAGGCGAAGTGCAGCAGGTGCGTGGGACGCGCCTGCTCGAGGAGCGCATCGAGCGCGGCAAGGTCGGTGAGATCGACCTGCCGCTCCTCGACCGGCCGCTCCTCGACCGGCCGCTCCTCGACCTGCCGCTCGACCGGCCGCACCTCGACATCGCGGCACGAGCGGCGCGCACCGCCGTTCGCGCCATCGCGCCTCGGCGCGAGCACCGCGCACACCTGGTAGCCCGCTGCGCGCAGGGGCTCGAGGCTCCAGCGGCCGATGAATCCGCCGGCGCCCGTGACCAGCACGCGCCGATCGGCGCTCAAGGGACAGCCGCCGCATCGAGCAGGGGGTAGGCGGCGTCGCGGGCCGCGATCACCGCCGGCTCGAGCGGCCAGGCGATGCCCAAGAGCGGATCATTCCAGCGCACGCCCCGATCGAAGCCTGCGACATGGGGCACTGAGATCATGTACAGCACTTCGGTGGCATCGGCCAGGGTGATGAAGCCGTGCGCGCATCCTTTCGGCACGTACAGCGAGCGCCGATTCTCGGCCGTGAGCTCGGTGGCGAACCAGCGCCGATGCGTGGCCGAGCCGGGACGCAGATCGACCACCACGTCGTAGACCGCGCCCGCCGTGCAGCGCACCAGCTTGTCCTCCGCATGCGGCTCCGCGCGGTAATGCATGCCACGCAAGGTCGCGCGCCGTGCGTTGAAGGACACGCTGGATTGCGGCATCGCAGCCGCCAAGCCGCGCGCAGCGAACTCCTCGGCGCAGAAGCTGCGCGCGAAAAAGCCGCGCTCGTCCTCGACGCGGGTCAGGTCGATGCGGTAGGCGCCGGCGAGCGGTAACTCGGTGAACATCATGAGTCGACGGCGACCTCCGGCACCGCCGTCACGAAGCGCCCGCCCCAGGCACGGATGCCATCGAGCTGGCGGCGTATCTCGTGCTCGAGATTCCACGGCAGGATCAGCACGTAGTCGGGGCGGCTGTGCATCAACACCTCGGGCGACACCACCGGAATGTGGCTGCCCGGCAGGAACTTCGATTGCTTGTGCGGGTTTCGGTCCGCGACCATCGGGATGTCCGCGGCGCCCACGCCGCAGAAGTTGAGCAGCGTGTTGCCCTTCGCCGCGGCGCCGTAGGCCGCGACGCGCTTCGATTCGCGCCGCGCGCGCGCGAGAAACTCGAGCAGCGAGCGCCGGCACGCCTCGACGCGCACCGCGAAGCGCCGGTAGGCGTCCAGATCGCCGAGCCCGGCTTCGCTCTCCCGCGCCCGCAGGGCGCGCAAGGCCGCGCTGTCCACCAGATCCGGGCGCGCGGCGTGCGCGGCGAAGATGCGCAGCGATCCGCCGTGCGTGGGCAGCTCCTCGGCGTCGTGGATCCTGAGCTGCTGGCGGGCGAACACCTGCTCGAGCGCGGTGAGCGAGAAATAGGAGTAGTGCTCGTGATAGATGGTATCGAACTCCACCCGCTCGATCAGCCTGAGCAGATGCGGAAACTCGATGGTCGCGCTGCCCTGTGGAGCGAGCAGCGCCGCGATGCCGGCGACGAAGTCGTTCAGCCGCGGCACATGCGCAAGCACGTTGTTGGCGACGATGAGATCGGCGCGCTTTCCCTCGCCCGCGAGCCGGCGCGCCAGGCTCTCGCCGAAGAACTCCACCAGCGTCGGCACGCCGCTCTCCTCGGCGGCGCGCGCCACGGTGTCCGAAGGGTCGATCCCGAGCACCGGGATCTGCATCGCCACGAAGTTTCTCAGCAGATAGCCGTCGTTGCTCGCGAGCTCGACGACGAGGCTGCTCGAATCGAGCGCGAAGCGCCGGCGCGCCATCTCGGCGTAGCGCCGCGCGTGCGCCAGCCACTCGTCCGAGTAGGAGGAGAAATACACGTAGCTGCCGAACAGCTCCTCCGGCGCCACGTCGTAGTCCACCTGCACCAGCTTGCACAGCTCGCAAACCTTGGCGCGCAGCGGATAGCGCCTCTCGCGCTGCGCCTGCGCCAGTGAGGCGAGGAAGGCGTTCGAGGGCGGCTGCACGCCCAGATCCGCCATCGTGATCGCGAGCCTGCCGCCGCACGAGCGGCAGGCGCTCACCGGGCCGGCCATCGGAGCGCTATCACGGCCACAGCTTCCACGGCGCCGCACCCGACTCCCACAGGGCATTCAGATGCTGCTTGTCGCGCAAGGTATCCATCGGCTGCCAGAAACCGAGATGCACCCAGGCGGCGAGCTGGCCGGCCGCCGCAAGACTCTCCATCGGCTCGCGCTCCCAGACCGTTTGGCCGCCCTCGATCAGCTCCAGCACGCTCGGCTCGAGCACGAAGAACCCGCCGTTGATCAACCCCCCCTCGGCCTGAGGCTTCTCCTCGAAGGAGGTGGCCTGCGAGCCCTCGATCACCACCCGCCCGAAGCGCGCCGGCGGGCGCACGCAAGCGACGGTCGCCTTCAGGCCGCGCGCCCGGTGAAAGGCGATCTCGGCGGCGATGTCGATGTTCGCGAGGCCGTCCCCATAGGTCATGCAGAAGGCCTCGCCGGCATCGAGATACTTGCCCACCTGCACCAGCCGGCCCCCGGTCATGGTCTCCTCGCCCGTGTCGACCAGCGTGACCTTCCACGGCTCGCTGCGGCAGTCGTGGTACTGCACCTGGTTGCCGGCCATGTCGAAGGTCACGTCGGCTTGATGCAGAAAGTAATTCGCGAAGTACTCCTTCACGATGTAGCCCTTGTAGCCGAGGCACACGATGAACTCGGCCACCCCGAAGGAGGCATAGAGCTTCATGATGTGCCACAGGATCGGCCGGCCGCCGATCTCCAGCATGGGCTTCGGGCGCGTGCTCGACTCCTCGGCGATGCGGGTGCCCTTGCCGCCGGCCAGAATGACGCACTTCATGCGCGACTGCCGTCGCGGCTCGAGGCGCATTGGCTCCGCGCGCGATGGCTCGAGGCTCGATAGCGAGCGAGCTGCTCCTCGGAAAACCTCAACATGTCCTCCCCCGCCGCATGCGCTCGATACCAGCCCGCGGTCCAGGCGAGCGACTGCTCGAGATCGAGCGCGGGCCGCCAGCCGAGCGATCGGGCGGCGAGCGCGGACGACAGGCTCAGCGCGTGCGCCTCGGGCGGATGCGCGCCCGCATCCCGCGACCACCCGGGCTTGCCGGCAAAGCTCGCGCTGAACGCCTCGACCACGGCCTTCACCGTCGAAAAGGATGCCGCATCCGGCCCGAAATTGACAGCGCGCGGCACGCGCTGCGCACTGCGCACCAGCGCCTGCGCCAGCATCAGGTAGCCGCCGAGCGGCTCGAGCACGTGCTGCCAGGGGCGCACCGCATCCGGATGGCGCAGGCTCACCGCCCGGCCCGCCGCGAGTGCTCGAACGCAATCGGGGATCAGGCGATCGGCCGACCAGTCCCCGCCGCCGATCACGTTGCCCGCCCGCGCCGTCGCCAGCGGGGCGGCGCGCGCGAAAAAGCTTTCCCGAAAGCTTGCCGTCAAGAGCTCCACGCACGCCTTGCTGCTGCTGTAGGGATCCTGGCCGCCGAGCCGGTCGCCCTCCTCGAAGGGTCGCCCCGCGCCGTCGTTCGCGTACACCTTGTCGCTGGTGACGATGATCACGCACTGCAGATGCTCGAGCCCGCGGCACGCCTCGAGCAGCGCCGCGGTGCCGAGCACGTTCGTCGCGAAGGTGCCGAGCGGGTCGCGGTAGGACTCGCGCACCAGCGCCTGAGCCGCCAGATGGAACACGATCTGCGGATCGGCCGCCTCGACCGCGCCGCGCAGCCGCGCGGCGTCGCGCACGTCGGCGATGACCGAGGTCTCGCCCGGCGGGGCCTCGCCGGGCGGCGCATCGCCGCGCCGTGCCGCGCCACGCACGATGTCCCACAAGCATGGGAGGGTCGGCGGGGCGAGCGCGTAGCCGCTGAGCCTTGCTCCCAGAGCGCGCAGCCACAGCCACAGCCACGCGCCCTTGAAGCCGGTATGGCCGGTGATCAGGACACGCCGGCCGCGCCAGAACTCGCCGGCGGCATCATCGAAAGCGGCGTGATCGGGCATGCATTGACTCGGCGTTGACAACTCGCTCCTCGGGCTCAGCGCGCGCTCGATCGCCAGTAGGACTTGAGCGAGCGCAGCGACGGCCGCACGCGCGCCAGGCCGAGCCGCGCCCCGACCCGCACCTGAAGATTCAGCAGGCCGCGAAGCCTGCGCACCATCAGGAAAACGTCCTTGTACTGCCCGCGGCCCTGAGTCAGGTAGGCGATCTTCAGCGCATCGCACACGACGGCGAGGGGCAGCTTGTAGATGCGCGCGCGGGCGGCGAACGGATCGCGCGCCTGGGCGCGAAAGCTCGCGTCGCGGGTGAGGAGCCAGGTCGCGATCCGCTCCATGACGAAGATCTTCATCTCGACGTTCAGGTGCCCGCGGTAGGCGGTTGGCGCGCGCAGCTGCGCGCCGAGCTCATCGTCGCGGGTCTCCGCGATCTCGAACAACCGCTCGTTCACCTCGAGCCATGCGCGCCAGAAACGCGGCCTCGCCACGAAGTAATTCGAATGCACGGTGTTGCGCGAATCGCTCACCAGCTCGTCGAGATTCACCTGCGGATCGATGCGCCCGAGGAAGCGCCGCGCGACGCCGGCAAGACCCGGATGCTCGGACTCGCCGTGCTCGAACACGTTCAGATAGTAGGCGCTGTTGTGAATGCTCGGGCTGAACAGGAACACGTCGGTCGCCCGGTCGGCGCGTTCGATGAACTCGCGCACGCGCGCGGACGTCAGGTTGGTCTTGTGCTCGAACTTCGGCGACAGGAAGCCGTAGAACGCCTCCTCGTCCAAGGGCTCGTTGAGCAAGAACTTGCGCATCGGCCAGTATTCGTACCAGTCGGGCCGCTCGTTCGAGGAGTTGTCGAGGACCAGAAAGCCGGGATCGAGCGCTTCCCGCGGAGTGTAGTGATTGAGTATCTGATAGATATGCACCGCGGGCATTGGCGAAGCATACCCAAACATACAAGCTTACCCAACCATTGCGGCCTGCCCAACTGCTCGCGCCCCGGCGAGCCGCCTTCGAGCGCCCCGGCGAGCCGCGCCCGAGCGCCTCGCGAGCTGCGTTCAAGTGCCCGCGAGCCGCGCGAGCAGGGCGAGGTAGCCCGCCTGATAGGCGCGCATCGAATAGCGCTTCGCAACATGGGCGCGGCCGTTCGCGCCGAGCCGCGCGCGCAGCGGCGCCGAGACGATGAGACGCTCGAGACTGCGCTCCCATTCGAGATCCCCGGTGGCATGAAAGCCGTTGAACCCGTCGATCACGGCCTCCGTGTTCGCCCCGACCGGCGAGGCGACGCAGGGGAGCGATGCGGCCATGTATTGGAGCAGCTTGAATGCGCACTTGCCGCGCGCCCAGGCATCGTCCGAGAGCGGCATGACGCCGATGTGGGCGGCGGCGAGGGAAGCTGCCTCGGTCGCCTCGCTCCATGCAACGCGCTCCAGGTCGACGTCCGGCCAGTTGGGGAAGGAGGAGCAGATGATGCGCAATTTGAGGTCCGGATGGCGCACGCTCAAGCGTGCGAGCGCGGGGTGAATCATCTCGAGGTAGATCAGATTCTCGGGGCTGCCGATCCAGACGATGGTCACCGGTCCCTCCGCGCCCGCGCCGCTCGGCAGATACCGGGCGGTGTCGACCGAGGTCGGGAGCAGCTCCACCGCGCGCGCCGCGCCGCGCGCCGCCGCGGCGAGCACCTCGCTTCCCGCAGCCACCACGTCCACCGCGCGGCAGGTCGCCGCGAATTTCCGGCGTCGCCAGGGCGAGTCGTCGGCAGGCTCCCCCAGGCGCCGCGGCTTGCGCACGTAGATGGCATCGTCCACATCGAATACCAGCCGCCCGCTGAGCGCGCCGAACAGCCGCGCCTCGATCGCGCTCAGCTTGATCTGATGCAGCACCACCACCTGCGCCCAGCGCCACAGCGCGCGCCGCTCCCAGGTCCTCAGACCGTAGCGCCCGCTCGGAAAGCGCTCGAGTCGTACGCTCCAACCGGCGCACTCGAGCGGCCGCACGAGACTGCGCATGCGGTGCCGGAACGATGGCTGTTCGAGATCGTAGCCCAGCAGCAGCGCATTCGGCATGGTGCGCGCTCCTGCCTCAGGCCCGCCGCATGAAGCCGGCCAGCGTACCGAGCGCGACCTCGACGCCGTCGGCGAGCCGCAGCGCTCGGGCGCGGCCCTCGAGCGCCGCACGGGCCGGCTCGTCCCCGAGCAGCGCACGCGCCTTCGCCTGAAGATCGGCGGCGAGCGCGAGCGCCGGCACCGCGACGCCGGCCTCGGCGCAGCGGCCGATGCGCTCGCGCTGATCGCCCGCGATCGGCGCCGCCACGCAAGCCGCGCCGCAGGCGATTGCCTGCAGCAGCGTCGAGCCGCCGTTGGCGATCACGAGCTTGGCGTGCCGCATCAGCTCGGCGAGCTCGCTCTGCGGCAGCACCCCGCTCACCCGCAGGCGCGCATCCGGATGTGCATCGGCAGGCTCCGCGCTCGCTCCGACGAACAGCGTCGCGACGCCGCCGGCGGCCAGGTTTCTCGCGGCGATGAGGAACTGCCGCGCGGCATCCTCGGCGCCGGGGTGGCCGGTGCCACCGCCGGGAATCACCAGCACCTCGACGCGCGCCGCCCGCGCCGCATCCGCCGCCGCGCCCGGCGGCGCCGCGGCGCGCGACAGGATCACGTCGAGATAGCGCACCACCGGACGGCCGAGGAGCCTCAGCTTGGCGCGCTCGACGAGCCCGAGATCGCCGGCCACGAGCTTCGGGTACGCGATCCAGTGCTCGTCGATGAGGCGCATCCAGGACACTCGAAATGCCCTGCGACGCTGGCGACGGCGGGCGCTGATGAATACGATGCGCGCGCCGAGCCGGCGCGCGGCCCGCAGCTGCGCGCTGCGGCCGGCGTTGTCGAAGATCACGACGTCCGGCAGCCACGCGCGCATGCGCTCGATCACGGCAGCCGAATGGAACGTGGCCGAGGAGGGCAGCAGCGTCAGCGGGAAGGGCACGCTCGCAGCATAAGGGGCATGGCGGCTCAGCATGAAATGCACCGACGTCCCGGGCCAGCGCTCGAGCGCCGCGCGCGCGATCGCCGAGCAGCGCGCGAACTCGCCCATCCCGAAGGGGCCGGATACGGGAACGAACAGAATGCGCAGGTTCGCCTCAGCCAAAGGCGGTGAACCAGCGGTCGAGCACCAGGAGCGACCAGGCCCGGCGAAATTCCGTCCCCACCGAGCGCTGCAGCACACCGCGCGCGCGCAGCCGCGCCACGGCCTGGCGCAAGACGTGAGGGTGAGCCTTGAGCCAGCGATGCACGGGCAATCCGAATCCGGACTTCGGCCGATCCAGGTGTCCTGCCGGGAGCCTGGGCTGCATGAGCCGGCGCACCAGCAGCTTGCCGCGCCGGCGATGCCGATCGACCAGCAAATCGGGATCGACGCTCAGCATGTACTCCACCACCCGATGGTCGAGCAGCGGCGGTCGCACCTCGAGCGAGTGCGCCATGGAAGTGCGATCGACCTTGGTGAGCAGTCCCTCGACGAGATCGGTGTGCACGTCCAGCCAGCGCAGCTGCACCAGCGCCCGCTCCCCTTCCCGCCAGAACGGCCGATAGGCCCACAGATAATCATAGTCGCTCTCGCGCCACTCGCTCGCCAGCAGATGATCGATCTGAGCGCCCGTCATGCCGCCGAGCGCCGCGGCGAACGCCGAGAGTCCGGTGTAGGCCTGGCGCTGCATGGAGGTTGCGAGCCGCGTGAGCGGCGGCAGCCAGCGCGCCAGGCATCGATTGAGAATGTTCGAGCGCGCGCCGACTCTCGACCAGTAGCGCGGATAGCCGCAAAACACCTCATCGCCCCCCTCCCCGCTCAGCGCCACCGTGACCTCGCGGCGGGCGAACTGCGCGATCAGGTAATTCGACCAGGCCGCGCTGTCGCCAAAGGGCTCGTCGAAGATGCGCGGCATCGCATCGAGCGCCTGCTCGAAATTCGCCGCGGGTGCGGTCATGTCCGTGTGGATGGTGTGCAGGTGATCGGCGGCGTTGCGGGCCGCGCCGAGCTCGGATCGGCCCTCGGCCTCGAAGCCCAGGCTGTAGGTGCGCGGCGCCTTGAGATAATAGGCGGTGAGGGCGGAGTCGATGCCGCCGCTCAGGAACACGCCCACCGGAACATCCGACAGCGTGTGCTCGGGGACCACCTCGCGCAGTATCCCGTCCAGCTCGCGCAGCGTCTCCTCGGCGCTTCTCGCCTTGACGTCCGCCGAGGGCGTCCAGTATCGCTCGATTCGAACCGACCCGTTCTGCCAGGCGAGCGTATGTCCGGCCGGCAGCTTGCAGATGCCGCGGTAGATCGACTTCGGCGCCGGGACGTAGCCGTGAAACAGATAATCGCGCAGCGCGCTCGCATCGATCTCGGGCTTGCCCAGGATGAGCAGCGCCTTGAGCTCGGAGGCGAAGGCGATGCCGTCGGGCAGCAGGCGATAGTACAGCGGCTTGATGCCGAGCCGATCGCGGGCGAGCAGAAGACGCCGCGCGGTCTGGTCCCAGCACGCGAACGCGAACATGCCGAGGACCTTGCCGAGACACGCCGCGCCCTCCCGGGCCAGCAGGTGCAGCAGCACCTCGGTGTCGCAGGTCGAGTGCCAGGGTCCGGGCATCCGCGCACGCAGCGCGGCGTGATTGTAGATCTCGCCGTTGTAGGTGAGCACGTGCGCACCGAGCCGCATGGGCTGGTCGCCCGCATGCGACAGATCGAGGATGGACAGTCGCCGGTGGCCGAGCACCACGCCGGGAGCGCTCCACAGCCCATCCCCGTCGGGTCCGCGGTGGCGCAGCAGGCTGGTCATGGAAGTCACCGTGTCGGTGATCGCCCGTGAGCCGATGATTCCTGCGATACCGCACATGGGCGGGAAGTCTACGCGACGCGGCGGCCGCTGTACCCTGGGAGCGCAGACTGAGAACGGGCTTCTAGCCATCGGCGACCCATTCGTTTAGGGTGCGCCCTGGAGTCGAGGCTCATGGCTACACCCGCCGATCAACGCCTGCTGGAACTGCTGGATAAGTGGCTCGAGAGCCTCGAGCTGCATCTCAAATACACCGCTCTCGACTCCGAGAGCTACTGGAAGGTGCAACCCTGGCCCGAGCACCAGCGCCCCAGCCGCTGGATCATCGATCTCGCCAAGCAGAAGACCGCGGCGCTCAAGGCGCAGGTGCAAGAGCGGATCCGGCAAGGCGATGCGAGGTTCTCCGATTCGCTCGAGCTGATGACCTTCCTCGCCAATCTGATCGGCTCGGAGCATATCGAGCGTTTCATCCCGCTCGCCGATCGCGCCAACGAGCACGACCTGCGGGCGCGGGAAGAGAGCAGCACGGCCCCGGCAGCCCCACCGCCCCCCGACCCGGGAGTCGCCGCGCCAGCCGTGCCAGCGCCCCCCGTGCCCGCCGCCGCAGC
Source organism: Steroidobacteraceae bacterium (assembly GCA_035504115.1). GTDB lineage: Bacteria > Pseudomonadota > Gammaproteobacteria > Steroidobacterales > Steroidobacteraceae > Bog-1198. The sequence continues at coordinate 78,381 of DATJSL010000044.1, forward strand.
GCGCCCGCCCGCCGCCGCAGCGCGCGCGCCCGCCCCGGCAGCCGATTTTGTAGCGGCGCCCGCGCCCGCTGCCGCCCGCGCCGCTCCCGCCGCCCCGGCGCCCGCAGCAGCCGCTGAGCCCGCGCCGGCCTCGCAGGGCGCCCCCGGACCGGCTCCTGCGGCCGCGGCCGTCCCCGCCGCGGGCACGACCACCATCACGCGCGAGATGCCGCACTTCGTGCCGCCGAAGCGTCCCGCGCACAAACCCGCAGCGGCGCGACAGGCCCCCGACAGCTCGGCGACGACCCGGGAGATGCCGGAGCTCGCGCCCGCGAGGCGCCGTGCGCCCGCGCCGGTCGGCACTGCGCACGTCGCGCGGACCGAGCGCAGGAGCGCGCCCTCGGCGCCGGCGCGAACCGCCTCCAGACAACCTGCTAGAATCGCCCCGCCGAGCGATGCCGAGGCGGCGCGCGAGCAAGTGATCGCGGACGCGGCGCGCCTGGTACAGTGGGGCCGGAAGTGGTACGAGCTGGCCGAGCTGATCGCGCGCATGGCGGACAGGCCGCCTCTGCCCGAAGTGAGGCGGATCCTGAAAGACAACAAGACGGCCATCGAAAGGAAGGCCGGCGGCGGCTAGTGCGGCCGTCTTTTTGGCGAAAGCGAAAAAATTTAGGGAACCTGCTTCGCCCATACGCGCTCAAAGGCGGCCATGATCACGACGAAAAACCTGTCCAAGCGCTATGGCGAGAATCTCGCCGTGGACGACCTCACCTTCACGGTGTCGCCGGGCGAAGTGCTGGGTTTCCTGGGCGCCAACGGCGCGGGCAAGTCCACCACCATGCGCATGATCGCGGGGTTCATCGCGCCCACGGCCGGCCAGGTCACGGTGTGCGGGCACGACATCGAGCAGGCGCCGGTCGCGGCCAAATCGTGCATCGGATACCTTCCCGAGGGCGCGCCGAGCTACGGCGAGATGACGGTGTCGGAGTTCCTCGATTTCGTCGCCGACGTGCGCGCGCTGAGCGGCGAGCACCGGCGCGAGCGGCGCGGCGTGGTGATCGAGCGGCTGGCCCTGGGCCCGGTGATCGATCAGGTCATCGAGACGCTCTCCAAGGGATTCAGGCGCCGGGTCGGCCTGGCGCAGGCCTTGATCCACGATCCGCAGGCGCTGATCCTGGACGAGCCCACGGATGGCCTCGATCCCAACCAGAAGCACGAGGTGCGCCGGCTCATCAACGAGCTCGGCAAGGACAAGCTCGTGATCGTCTCCACCCACATCCTGGAAGAGGTCCACGAGGTCTGCACGCGCGCCATCATCATTGCGGACGGCCGCATCGTCGCCGACGAGACGCCGAGCGCGCTCGAGGCGCGGTCGCGCTATCACCACGCCGTGAGCTTGAGATTCGACAAGCCCGAGCAGCTCGCGGCCGCGCGGCGCGAGATCGCCGCGCTCGCCGAGGTGGGCGAGGTGGAGGCCGACGATCGCGAGCTCAGGCTCACCGCCGTGCCGCGCGCCGGCAAGAACGCGCTGCCGGCGGTGAGCGCGCTCATCACGAAGCACGACTGGGACGTGCCGGAGCTGCATCTGGAGTCGGGACGGCTCGATGAGGTCTTCCGCCGCCTGACCCGGCCCACGGCGGCGGCCCACGATGTGCTGGCGCCCACGCCGGGCAGCTCCGGAGCGCAGGGAGGAATGCAGATTTGAGCAGGACCATGGTGATCTTCCGGCGCGAGCTGAGGAGCTACTTCGCGACGCCGCTGGCCTACGTGTTCATCGTCATCTTTCTGGTTCTTTCGGCCGTGTTCACCTTTCAGGTGGGCGGTCTGCTCGAGCGCGGCCAGGCCGATTTGCAGCCCTTTTTTCGCTGGCATCCGTGGCTCTACCTCGTGTTGATACCCGCCATCTCGATGCGCTTGTGGGCCGAGGAGCGCAACAGCGGCAGCATCGAGCTGCTGATGACCCTGCCGGTCACGCTGTGGCAGGCGGTGGTCGGCAAGTTCCTGGCCGCCTGGGTGTTCGCCGGCGTCGCGCTCGCGCTCACCTTTCCGGTCTGGATCACGGTCAACTATCTCGGCAGTCCGGACAATGGCGCGATCGTCGCCGGATACGTCGGCAGTTTCCTGATGGCGGGCGGGTTCCTGGCCATCGGCACCTGCCTCTCGGCCGCCACGCGCAACCAGGTGGTCGCCTTCATCACCGCAGCCCTGGTCGGGTTCATCTTCCTGCTCTCCGGTTTCCCGCTGGTGCTCGATTTCGTGCGCGGCGTGCTGCCCGCGCCCATCGTCGATGCGATCGCCTCCTTGAGCTTCTTCACTCATTTCGACGCGATCTCCAAGGGCGTGATCGACCTGCGGGATCTGGTGTACTTCGCGGCGCTGATCGCGTTCTGGTTGGCGGCGACGGCTCTGGTACTCGACATGAAGAAGGCGGAATAGGTGAAAGTCCCTGATCGCATGGGTTGGCAGAGAACCGGCTTCGGCGTCGGCGGCCTCGCGGCGCTCGCCGTGCTGTTCCTGGGCGTGGTGATGCTGTCGAACCTCGGCCTGCGCGGCATGCGCCTCGATCTCACCCAGAATCGGCTCTACACCCTGAGCGCCGGCACGAAGCAGGTGCTCGCGGAGATCAAGGAGCCGATCAATCTCTATTACTATTTCTCGCGCGACGCGGCCGCCAAGCAGGCCCCGCTGATCATGCCGTATGCGCAGCGCGTGCGCGAATTCCTCGAGGAGGTGACGGCGCGCTCGGGCGGCAAGATCCGCCTGCAGGTGATCGATCCGCAGCCCTTCTCCGACGACGAGGACCGCGCGGCCGAAGCGGGCCTCTCGCCGCTGCAGACCGGCAACGGCGGCGGCGATGAGCTCTACTTCGGCCTCGCGGGCACCAACTCGACCGATGGCCGATCCGTCATCCCGAGCTTTCAGCCCGACCGCGAGGAGTTCCTCGAGTACGACGTCGCCAAGCTCATCCAGGAGCTCGCGCTGCCGAAGAAGTCGGTGATCGGCCTGATCAGCACGCTGCCGATGCAGGGACAGTTCAACCCCATGACCGGACAGATGGGCGACACCTGGCCCATCCTGTCGCAGCTCGAGCAGCTGTTCACCATCCGCACCATCGCCACCGATGTCGATCACATCGACAAGGATGTCGACGTCCTGATGATCGTGCACCCCAAGAACTTTGCGCCCAAGACGCTCTATGCCATCGACCAGTTCGTCATGCGTGGCGGCAAGGTGCTGCTGTTCCTCGATCCCGACAGCGGCGCGGACACGACCGGCCAGGAGCCCTCGAGTCCCTTTGGCGGGGCGGGCGCCAATCACTCCTCGGACCTCGAGCCGCTGCTCACCGCGTGGGGTGTGAGCTACAACCCGGCGCAGGTGGTCGGCGATCTCGAGCTCGGCCTCGAGGTGCGCTCGAGCATGCAAGGCCCCGCGACGCGGCATATCGGCATTCTCGGGCTGCGCCGCGAGGACATGAACGGCAAGGACGTGGACACCGCGTCCCTCGACTCGATCAACGTGGCGACCGCCGGGTTCCTGGCGCCGCGCAAGGGCGCGACCACGACGTTCGAGCCGCTGCTCCAGAGCTCGACCAGCGCCGCGCCCCTGCCGGTGTCGCGCTTCGGCCCCATGATGGATCCTGCGAGCTTGCGCGACGGTTTCAAGCCCACCGGCATCCGCTACGCGATCGCCGCGCGGATCACCGGGCCGGTCGACTCCGCTTACCCGCAGGGCGCGCCGGCCGACTCCAAGCCGCCCTCCGGTCCGCCCCTGCCGCACCTGGCGAAGTCCTCGCAGCCCGCCAACATCGTCATCGTCGCCGACACCGACATGCTGATGGACTACATGTGGGTGCAGACCCATGAGCTGCTCGGCCAGAAGATCGCCCAGGCCTTCGCCAACAACGGAGACTTCGTCGCGAATGCGCTCGACAACCTCGGCGGCACCAGTGCCCTGATCAGCATCCGCGGCCGTGCCTCCTTCTCGCGCCCGTTCGAGCGCATCGAGGCGCTCAAGCGCCAGGCGGACGACCGCTTGCGCGCCAAGGTCCTGGAGCTGCAGGGCGAGCTGCAGCAGACCGAATCGAAGCTCACCGAGCTGCAGAGCAAGCGCAACGATCAGGCCTCGCTGATGCTCACCCCGGAGCAGGAACAGGAGCTCAAGCGCTTCACCGTCGAGAAGGCGCGCGTTCGCAAGGAGCTGCGCGAGACCCAGCGCGGGCTCGACGTGGAGATCGACCGGCTCGACATGTGGGTGAAGGTGGTCAATATCGCCCTCGCACCGCTCGCGGTCGCGATTGCGGGCGTGCTGATCCTGTCGTTCAGGCGCCGGCGCCGGTCGAGCGCGGCGGCGGCCGGCTCGAGGCCCGCATGAACCGCTCTCGCTTTCTCGCCTTGGCCGTCGCCGCCGTGATCGTGCTGTGCGGCGCGCTCTACCTCGGGTCGCGCCAGAACTCGGCCCCGCCGAGCGTCCAGGGCACGGCCTTCCTGCCCAAGCTGGGTACCGAGCTCGGCTCGGTCACCGAGCTCGATATCCGCAAGGGAAGCCCCGCCCCGGGCGTCACGCTGCAGCGCTCGGGCGAGCAGTGGACGATCGCGCAGCGCGGCGGCTACCCGGCGGACGATTCGAAGGTGCGCCGCTTCCTGCTCTCGCTCGGCGATGCCAAGATCGTCGAGGCGAAGACCGCCGATCCCGCGAATTTCCCCCTCGTCGGCCTGGACGATCCGGCAAAGCCGGGTGCCTCGGGCACGGAAATCACCCTCGTCGCAGCGGATGGCAAGCACATCGTCATCATCGGCAAGCCGATCGGCGAGGGTAATTTCGTGCGCCGGGGCGGCGAGAATCAAAGCTACAGCGTGCAGCCCGGCATCTTCGCGGACGCCGAGCCGCGCTCGTGGATCGACTCCAAGCTCATCGACGTGTCCACTTCGACGATCCAGAGCGTCGAGCTCAAGCCCTCGAGCGGAGCCGGCTACGTCCTGCATCGGATCAAGGGCGGGGACGGCTTTGCGCTCGAGGGCAAGCCGCCGGCGGGCCGCAAGCTCCTCGACGCGAACGCACTTGCGCCCTCGCCGAGCGCCTTGAGCGGCCTCGACGCCGACGATGTCTCCGCCGCGAGCAGCCTCGATTTCAGCAAGCCTTCGCAGGCGATCTTCACGCTCAGCGACGGCGGCGTGGTCACGATCACCGGTGCGCCCGCGGGCGACAAGCGCTGGATCGAGGTTCAGGCGACCAAGAGCCCGGCGCTCGCGGCCAAGGCTCAGAACCGCGCCTTCGAGATCGCGAGCTACCGCTACGACGCCATTTTCCGCCCGCTCGATCAGCTGCTGGTGGCCAAGGAGGAGCCGAAGGCGTCCGCCAAGGGAGCCGGCGGCGCAGCCGCCAAGGGAGCGGCGCGCCAGCCCGCCGCAGGCAAGTCCGCCAAGGGCACCGCCGGCGCCAGGCCGCCGGCGCCCCAGTCCTCGGCCGCGCCGCCGCCGTGAGCAGCGGCACGAGCGCCGGCTTCGGGCGGCGCTTCGCGGCGCTGATCTACGACGCCGTGCTGCTCGCCGCTCTGCTCACGCTGTACACCCTGATCGTGGTGCTGGTGCACGGCGGCGCCGTGACCCGCGAGGGCGGCGGGCCCCGGTGGTGGGCCTTTCGCGCCGGCGAGCTGCTGCTGATCGGTGGCTACTACGTGCTCAACTGGACGCGCAGTGGGGCAACCCTCGGGATGCGTGCGTGGCATCTGCGCGCCGTGACCGATTCGGGCAAGCCCCTGAAGCTTGCGCGCGCCGTCTCGAGGTTTCTCTGGGGATTGGCCGCATGGGCGCCGGCGGCGCTCGGCGTACTGTGGCTGTACCTCGATCCCGAGCGTCTTGCCCTGCATGACCGGCTGTCCCGAACGCGCATGGTGCATCTATCGCGTCAGTGAGATCGCGACGATGGTGCACAGGGCGAGCGTGGCGGTCGGCAGCCACCCGACCAGGGCCGGATCGAGGCCGAACAGCTGTCCGCCGTTCTCCACGGTGCGCGTGATCAGGAAGAAGACGACGCCGAGCATGACGCCGATCACCGTGCGAGTGCCTGCCCCGGCCGTGCGCAGCGGACCGAACACGAACGGCAGCGCGAGCAGCGTCACGACGATCACCGCGAAGATGCGTGCAATGCGCGACCAGTATCCGATCGCATAGAAGGCGGTGTCGAGGCTGTTGCGGCGCAGATGCTCGAGATATGATTTCAGCCCGCGCAGCGTGAGCAGGTCCGGGTCCGTCGCCGCGAGGCCGAGGAAGGCGGGGTTCACGGTCGAGCGAATCGTCTCCTCCTTGACCACCTTGCTGTCGACGTGATCATCCTCGAACGTCGTGCTCGCCACGTTGTGCATGCGCCAGTGTCCCGGATCCGCCACCGAGATGCGATCGGCGCGCTGGATGGAGCGCAGCCGGTTCGGGGCCGCCAGCTCGTACAGCGAGACGCCGCCGAACGATTGGTCCACCTCGCCGGTCTGCACCCGCAAGATGAGGTTGCCCTCCTTCACCCACGCGCTGCTCGTGCCGGCGAAGCTCACGTCCGCGAGCTTGCTGGTGGTTTTCTCGCGCTTTGCGAACTGCGCGAGGGGCGGTGCCACGTACTCCCCCACGGCGTACATGGTGAGCGACAGCGTGGCGCCGGCCAGGCCCACCGGCCAGGCGATGCGCCACACCGACACACCGGATGCGCGCGTCACGACCAGCTCGCTCCCCGCCGCGAGGCTGCCGAGTCCCATGAGGGCCCCGATCAGCGCGCCGATGGGCAACAGCTCGAAGACCTGCTGCGGCAGGTTCAGGATCGTGTAGAGAAAGGCGTCCGCGGTGGTGTAATCGCCGGTGCCGATGTCGCCCTGCTGGCTGATGAACAGGAACAGGCCACCCAGGGTGAGCAGCACTGCCATGGCCATCGCGGTATAGATCAGCACCGTGCGGTACAGGTAGCGGTCGAGCGTGTTCACGTGCCTCTTCCCTCGCGGTATATCAAGTACAGACCGAAGCCGAGCGCGAGGATGTGCACCCACCAGACCCCGATCACGGGCGGCAGCTCGCCCTTCTCGATCCACACCTTGCAGGCGGACAGCAGGTTCGCGTAGATCATGTAGACGACGATGGCGAATCCGACCCGTGCGTAGCGGCCCTGCCGGGGCCGCAGCCGGCTCAACGGCACGGCCACCAGGGTGAGCACCATCGCCATGATCGGGCTCGAGGCGCGAAACTGCAGCTGCGCGACGTCCGCGGGCGCGCTCGAGCCGATCAGCCGCCGCGTGGGCTTGGTGTCCGGGTCATTCTCGGTGCCGAGCGTCTGCTCCGGCGTCACGATGGGAATGCCGTGCTCGGCGAACTCGATGACGCGAAAATCGCTGTGTCCGGGTACGCCCTCGTAGCGCCGCCCGTTGAACAAGGTCACGAAATGCATGCCGTCCGGGCCGGCCTTGGAGTAGGTGGCGGTGTCGGCGAGCGCCACCTCGACGCGCTCGGCCGTCTCCCGGCGCACGAACACGTTGTGCAGGACGCCCTCCGCGTCGACGCGCTCGGCGTAGAATACCGCATCGCCGCCGCCGCTCATGAACGAGCGGAAGCGCCCGGCATCGAGCTGCCCGAACTGCGCCTCCTTGACCGCCGCCTGGCGCAGGAGCTGTGCCTCGCGGTCGGCTTGCGGCACCTGAAAGAAGGACAGCCAGGCAAGGCCCGCGGCGATCAGGACGGCGAAGCAGGAGAGCGGCGCGAGCATGCGCGAGGGTGCGAAACCGCAGCCTTGCAGGGCCGTCATCTCGCTGTCGTGGTAGAGCCTGCCGAGCGCGAGCACGATGGCGAGCAGCAGGCCGACCGGCACGATCACCGAGAGGTTCATGATCGCACCGAGCGCGATCAGGTTGAGCACGATGTGCCGTCCGTAGTCGTTCTCCGCCGCCCGGCCGAGCACCTTGGAGAGCTGATTCGATACCAGGATGGCGACCAGGATTCCCGTCACCGCGAGCCAGGTCTGTATGACCTCGCGCAGCACGTAGCGCTGAACGGTCAACTTCATGGCGAGCAGATCGACTTCATGGTGAGGAGCTTAGAGCCTGGACATTAATCTAGTAAACTCTTTGCAGCGGAGCATCAAACAATGGAGCCCAGACATGGAATTCAAGGTGATCGTCGATGCCAGGGCGCGCAGCGCCGCCGGCTGTGCCGTGGTCGGCCTCTACGAGGGCGGCGAGCTCGGCGCGGCGACCCGGCATCTCGACGCTGAGCTCGGGGGCATGATCGCCCGGCTGCATGCCGCGGGCGATTTTGCCGCAAAGCTCGGCGACACGCTGCTGCTGGCCCATCCGCAGGGTGCGGCCGCGCAACGCGTGCTGCTCATCGGCCTCGGCGCCCGCGCCGGCTTCGCGCGCAAGCAGTACCGCAAGGCGCTGCAGTCGAGCGCTCAGGCGCTGCTCAAGACCGGCTCGGCGGACGCGATCGTGTACCTCGCGCTCGAGGACGTGCCGTCCGTGGAAAGCGGCTATCGGGCGCGAGCGGTGGCGGAGATCTTTTCTGCGCAAAGCTACAAGATTCCCGACTTGAAGACCGCTACCAAGCCCAAACCGCCCCGGCTCTCCTCGCTCGCCGTCGCGGCCGAGAACGCGCGCTCCGCAAAAGCCATGACCGCGGGCGTCGAGATCGGCGCCGCCATCGGCAGCGGCAGCGCGCTGGCGCGCGACCTCGGCAACCTGCCGCCCAACATCTGCACGCCGACCTACCTTGGCGAGCGCGCCGAGGCGCTCGCCAAGGAGTGGCCGCGCATCAAGACCAAGGTGCTCGATGAGGCCGCCATCAAGGAGCTGAAGATGGGTGCGTTCCTCGCGGTCACGCGCGGCTCCGATCAACCGCCCCGGCTGATCGTGTGCGAGTATCGCGGCGGCAGGAAAGGCAGCGCCCCGATCTGCCTGGTGGGCAAGGGCATCACCTTCGATTCGGGCGGCATCTCGCTCAAGGAGCCGCCGGGCATGGACGAGATGAAGTTCGACATGAGCGGTGCGGCGAGCGTGCTCGGCGCGCTGCGCGCCGCCGCCGAGCTCGAGCTGCCGCTGAACGTCGTCGGGATCATGCCGGCCTGCGAGAACATGCCGAGCGGCAAGGCCACGAAACCCTCCGATATCGTCACCACGATGTCGGGACAGACGGTGGAGATCTTGAACACCGACGCGGAGGGACGCTTGATCCTGTGCGATGCCATCACCTACAGCCGCCGCTTCAAGCCGGCCGCGGTGGTGGACATCGCCACCCTCACCGGCGCGTGCATCATCGCTCTCGGCAATCATTTCAGCGGCCTCATGAGCAACACCGAGAGCCTCGCTGCCGAGCTCATGGCCGCGAGCGTGCGGGCCGACGATCGGGCATGGCACTTGCCCGTCGGCGATGAGTATGCCGAGCAGCTCAAGAGCAACTTCGCGGATTTTGCCAATGTCGGCGGCCGCGAGGGGGGCGCCTCCACCGCGGCCACTTACCTGTCGAAATTCGCCAAGGATCTCGCCTGGGCGCATCTCGATGTGGCCGGTACCGCCTGGCTCGGCGGCTCGCACAAGGGAAGCACCGGGCGGCCGGTGCCGTTGCTCACCGAGTTCCTGCTGCAGCGCGCGGCGCGCGCCAAGTGAGCGCAGTCGCGCCCTCGCCGCCGCAGGAGGCCGCGATGACCGCCGCAGTGGACTTTTACATCTCGAACGGTTCCCGGCCCGAGCAGCGCCGGCTGCTCGCCTGCCGCCTCACCGAGAAGGCCTACCTCGCAAGCTCCCGCGTGATCATCTGGATGGGGAGCGAGGCCGATGCGCGGGCCTGCGATGAGCTGTTGTGGACGTTCGACGACCGCGCCTTCGTGCCGCACCGGATCAGCCGCGGCGCAGAGCTCACCGAGCGCTCGACGCCGGTGCATCTGACCCTCGCGCTCGACTCGGTGGACGGCGCCGACCTGCTCATCAACCTGGCCGACCGGCTGCCGGAGGGGCTGCCGCGCTTCGCGCGCATCGCCGAGATCATCGACGCCGATGAGGAGCGGCGCAGGCTCGGGCGCGAACGCTTCAAGGCTTATCGCGACCGCAAGCTCCCGCTGCAGACCTTCGAGTGCCGGGACGGCGCGGAGCCCGGGCCGCATGGATAAGGCGTTTTCCCCGGCGCAGATCGAGCCGCGCCTCTATGCCCACTGGGAGAGCTCGGGGTACTTCGCGCCGAGCAAGCACGGCCCGCCCTACTGCATCGTCATCCCGCCGCCGAACGTCACCGGCACGCTGCACATGGGGCACGCGTTCCAGGACACGATCATGGACGCGCTCATCCGCTATCACCGCATGCGCGGCTTCGACACGCTCTGGCAGCCGGGCACGGATCACGCGGGCATCGCCACGCAGATGGTGGTCGAGCGCCAGCTGAACGCCGCCGGAGCGACTCGCGCCGAGCTCGGACGGGCGGCCTTCATCGAGCGCGTCTGGGAGTGGAAGGAGCAGTCGGGCGGAACCATCGCACGGCAGCTGCGCAGGCTCGGCGCCTCGCTGGATTGGACGGCCGATCGATTCACCATGGATCCGGCCCTGTCGCGCGCCGTCACCGAGGTATTCGTGCGGCTCTACGAGCAGGGGTTGATCTACCGCGGCAAGCGCCTGGTCAACTGGGATCCGGTGCTGAAGACCGCCTTGTCGGACCTGGAGGTCGTCTCCTCGGAGGAGAGCGGCAATTTGTGGCACCTGCGCTATCCACTTGAGGATGGCGCGGGATTCATGGTGGTCGCCACCACGCGGCCCGAGACCCTGCTCGGCGATGCGGCCGTGGCGGTGCACCCCGACGACGAGCGCTACCGCCATCTGATCGGACGGCGGCTGCGCCTGCCGCTCACGGAGCGCACCATTCCCGTGATCGCGGATGCCTACGTCGATCCTGCGTTCGGCTCGGGCTGCGTGAAGATCACCCCGGCTCACGACTTCAACGACTACGAGGTCGGTCAGCGCCACGCCCTGCCGCTGATCAACATCTTCACGGCCGAGGCCGCGCTCAACGAGCAGGCGCCGCCCGCCTATCGCGGACTCGACCGCTTCGAGGCGCGCGCCCGCATGCTCGCCGATCTGCAGGCGCTTGGCCTCATCGAGCGCACCGAGCCGCACCTGCTCACCGTGCCGCGCGGGGAGCGCAGCAACGCGGTGCTCGAGCCCTGGCTCACCGATCAGTGGTTCGTCGACATCAAGCCGCTCGCCGAGCCGGCACTGAAGGCGGTCGAGGATGGGCGCATCCGCTTCGTTCCCGACCACTGGGCCGGCGTTTACTACGAGTGGATGCGCAAGATCAAGGACTGGTGCATCAGCCGCCAGCTGTGGTGGGGCCACCGCATTCCGGCGTGGTACGACCCGCAGGGACGCTGCTATGTGGCGCGCAGCGAGCGCGAGGCGCGCGAGCGGCACGCAATCGACCCGTCGCTCGAGCTGCGCCAGGACGAGGACGTGCTCGACACCTGGTTCTCCTCGGCGCTGTGGCCTTTCTCCACCCAAGGATGGCCCGAACGCACGCGCGCGCTGCAGACTTACTACCCGACCTCGGTCCTGGTCACCGGTTTCGACATCATTTTCTTCTGGGTGGCCCGCATGATCATGATGGGCCTGAAATTCACCGGCGAGGTGCCGTTTCGCGCCGTGTACATCCACGGGCTCATCCGCGATCACGACGGCCAGAAGATGTCCAAGTCCAAGGGCAACGTGATCGACCCGCTCGACATCGTCGACGGGATCTCGCTCGAGGCGCTGCTGGCGAAGCGTACCAGCGGATTGATGCAGCCGCAGATGAAGCCGGCGATCGAGAAAGCCACCCGCAAGCAGTTTCCGCAGGGCATCCCGGCATTCGGCACCGATGCGCTGCGGCTCACCTTCGCCGCGCTCGCGACCCAGAGCCGCGATTTGCGCTTCGACCTCGCCAAGGTGGAGGGGTATCGCAATTTCTGCAACAAGCTGTGGAATGCGGCGCGCTACGTGCTCATGAATGTCGAGGGCCGGGATCTGCCGCCGAAGGAGGCCGGCAACCTGCCGCTGGGGCTCGCCGACCGCTGGATCCGCACCCGTCTTGCCGCCATGCTCGCCCGTCTCGAGGCGGGCTTCGCCGAGTACCGTCTCGATGCGGTCGCCAATGCGCTCTATGAGTTCACCTGGAATGAGTTCTGCGACTGGTACCTCGAGCTCTCCAAGGCCGTTCTGCAATCGGACACCTCGAGCGAGGCGCAGCGCGGCGCGGCGCGCCGTACCCTGATCGACACGCTCGAGACGCTGCTGCGAGCGCTCCATCCCATCGCCCCGTTCATCTCCGAGGAGATCTGGCAGCGTGTCCGCGGCTGCGCCGGCGCCGCCGGGCCCTCGATCATGGTGAGCGCCTATCCGCGCGCGCTCGAGATCGCGGCCGACCCCGCCGCCGAGACCGAGATGCGCTGGGTCATGGGCTTCATACTCGGGGTGCGGCAGATCCGCGGCGAGATGGACATCGCGCCGAGCCGGCGTCTTAAGGTGCTGCTGCAAAATGCCGCGCCCGCCGATCTCGAGTACCTGCAGCGCAACCGGGCCTCGCTCATGCGCCTGGCCGGCATCTGCGAGCCGCGCGTCCTCCTTGCCGCAGATCCGGCGCCCATTTCGGCCGCCGCCCTGCTCGGCAGGCTCGAGATTCTGGTGCCGATGGCGGGGCTCATCGATCCGAACGCCGAGCTCGAGCGCCTGGCCAAGCGCCTCGGGCGCGCCGCAGGCGAGCTCGGCAAGCTGGAGGCGAAGCTCGCCAATGGGGCGTTCGCGAAGAACGCGCCCGCGGAGGTCATCGCCAAGGATGAGGGCCGCCTCGCCGAGCTGCGCGCCGAGATCGCGCAGCTGAGCGCTCAGATGGGCCGCGTGCGCAGGATGCTCGGCCAATGAGCACGCCGCCCGCGAGCCGCAGCGGCGCGGCCGCCGCGGAGATCGCGGCCGTCATTGCGCAGCTCAATCGCGTCATCCTCGGCAAGGAGGAGCAGATCCGGCTGTGCCTCGCGTGCCTGCTGGCGCGCGGCCATCTGCTGATCGAGGACATCCCCGGCGTGGGCAAGACCACGCTCGCGCACGCGCTCGCCCGCACCCTCGGCCTGACCTTCCAGCGCGTGCAATTCACCAGCGATCTGCTGCCGGCGGATGTGCTCGGCGTATCGATCTTCGAGCGCGAGAGCGGAAAGTTCCGCTTCCAGCGCGGCCCGATCTTCGCGCAGCTCGTGCTCGCCGACGAGATCAACCGGGCCTCACCCAAGGCGCAGAGCGCCTTGCTCGAGGCCATGGAGGAGCGGCAGGTGACTCTCGACGGGCAGTCGATGCCGCTCCCCGAGCCCTTCTTCGTGATCGCCACCCAGAACCCTCAGGAGCAGATCGGCACCTTTCCGCTCCCCGAGTCCCAGCTCGATCGCTTCATGATGCGCGTGCACCTCGGCTATCCGGCGGCGGCGGCCGAACGGGAGCTGCTTTGCGGCACGGATCGGCGCGAGCTGGTCAACTCGCTCGGCAGCGTCCTGGGCCAGGAAGCGCTGCAGGCGCTGCAGCAGCGCGTGCTCGGCATTCATGCGGCTCCGGCGCTGCTCGATTACGTCCAGGCCCTGGTGGCCCACACGCGCAGCGCCGCGGGCCTCACCGTCGGGCTCTCGCCGCGCGCGGCCATCGGCCTCCTGCGCGCGGCGCGGGCGTGGGCGCTGGTCTGCGGCCGCAGCGCCGTGATCCCCGAGCACGTGCAAGCGGTGTTCGCGGCCGTCGTCGAGCACCGCCTCGAACAGCGCGACAGCGGCCCGGCCGCCGCGAATCGGCTGCTCGAGGCCGTTCCCGTCCCCTGAGCGGTGCGCTGATGGATCTGCGCGCGGCGGCGATCCGAAGAATCCGCGCCTGGGCCGCGCGCCGCCACGGCGGCGACCTCCTGCCCGCCACCGTCGATCGGCGGCGTATCTACATCCTGCCGACGCGATTCGGACTCACCTTCGCGGGGCTGCTCGCGACCATGCTGATCGCGGCGCTCAACTACAACAGCAATCTCGCGCTCGCCTTTGCCTTCTTCATGGTGAGCCTCGCGCTCGTGGCCATGCACCATTGCCATCGCAACCTCTCCGGGCTGAGCGTCGACGTGAACCTCGAGGCGGACGCCTTCGCGGGTGGCGACGCGGTGTTCTGCTTCCTGCTGCGCAACGACTCGGCGCTCGAGCGCAGCGCCATCGAGGTGCGCCTCGACCCGGCCGTGCGCTCCGCGGCCGGCGTACGGGCCGTCAAGAGCGTCCCGGCACAGAGCTACGAGCGGCTCATGCTGCCGGTGCGGGTCGGAGCGCGCGGCGTCGCTCGGTGGGACCAGCTCGAGATTCGAACGCGCCATCCGTTCGGCTGGTTTCGCGCCTGGACCTATGTCTATGTGGGGCTCGCGGCCTACATCGCGCCGGAGCCGCGCGGCGATCGGCGCCTGCCCGACGCGGCGGCGGGGAGCGGCCGCGCGCTGCGCTCCGCGGGCGGCGGGGATGAGGACTTCGCCGGCCTGCGCGCCTACGCGCCCGGCGTACCGCTCAAGCACATGGCCTGGAAGGTGCTCGCGCGCGGCGGCGAAGCGGCGGTGCGCATGTACACCGATCTCGGCGCGCAGCCCGAGTACCTCGAGTGGTCCGCGCTTCCCGGGCTCGAGGTGGAGGCGCGGCTGTCGCAGCTGTGCCGCTGGGTCCTCGCCTGCGAATCGGGCTCACCGCGCCCCTACGGGCTGCGCATCCCGGGCATCGAGATCCCCCCCGGACGCGGCGCCACGCACCGCGCGCGGTGCCTGCGTGCGCTCGCGGCGCACAGCGGCGCAGGCTCGCCATGAAGCTCGCCGCGCCCTCGGCCGACGGCGCCACCTATCTCGAGCTGCGGTCGATGTGTCTGTGCCTGAGCCTCGCCCTGGCGGTGCACCTCAGCGCACTGCCCGTCTGGCTCACGGCGGTGGTGGCGGCGAGCATCGGGATGCGACTCGTGCTGGCCGCGCGCGGCTACGCCCCGCCCCCGCGCGCCCTGCGGCTCGGCATCGCGGCGGCGGCGATCCTGCTTCTTTTCGTGCAGCTGCGCACCTTCAACGGACTGTCCGCCGGGACGGCGTTGCTCAGCCTGGTGGCGGGGCTCAAGCTGCTCGAGACTCGATCCCGCCGCGATCTGTTCGTCCTCGCCCTGATCGTGTATTTCCTGAGTCTCGCGGCGCTGCTGCGCAGCGAGTCCTTCTGGCTGTTCGCCTATCTGATCGGTGTTGCCTGGCTCACCGCGGCGACCTTGCTGCGTCTCACCCCGGCAGCCCCGCCGCCTTGGCCGCCCAGCCTGCGCTATACCGGGCGTCTGGCGGCGCAGGCGCTGCCGGTCGCGCTGGTGCTGTGGCTGTTCTTCCCGCGCTTCGATGCGCCGTTGTGGAATCTGCCCCCCGACCCGCGCGGCGCGCAGTCCGGTCTGAGCGACACCATGAGCCCCGGCGACATCGTCGAGCTCGCGCTATCCGACGAGGTGGCCTTCAGGGTGCGTTTCTCGGGCGCCACGCCCCCTGCCAGCGAGCGTTACTGGCGCGGGCCCGTGCTGCATGATTTCGACGGGCGTACCTGGCGCACCTCCCGATCGGCCGCAGCGGCGCCGCCGCTCGAGCCGTCGGGACCGGAGTATGCGTACACGCTGAGCCTGGAGCCGCATCCGTTCAACTGGCTGTTCGCGCTCGACTGGCCGCACCGCTGGAGCGTGCCCGAAGCGCATCTGACCGGCGACTACACGCTGGTGCAGCCCGAGCCCGTGTCCCGGCCCATCGATGTGACCCTGCGCTCCTCCACGCGCGTGCAAAGCCTCGAGCCGCTGAGCACGGCGGCCCGGCGCCGGGACACCGCGCTGCCGCCGGGCCGCAATCCGCGCACGCTGGCGTTGTCGGCCGAGCTGCGGCGCGCCCACCCGAAGGATCTGCAGCTCATTGCCGCGGTGCTCGACCTGTTCAGGAACGAGCAGTTCTTCTACACCCTCGAGCCCCCACCGCTCGGCGAGAATCCGGTGGACGACTTCCTGTTCGACACGCGGCGCGGATTCTGCGGCCATTATGCGTCGGCCTTTGCGATCCTCATGCGGGCCGCCGGCATTCCGGCCCGCATCGTCACCGGTTATCAAGGCGGCACCTACAATCGCTACGCCGGCTACTGGATCGTGCGCCAGAGCAACGCGCACGCCTGGGATGAGGTCTGGATCGCGGGCCGCGGCTGGCTGCGTGTCGATCCCACCGCGGCGGTGGCCCCGAGCCGGGTCGAGGCCTCGCTCGCGGAGGCGCTCGCGGGCGAGCGGCTGGTGGGCGGCTGGCAGGCGCATGTCTCCTGGCTCGCGGACTGGCGGCTGCGCCTCGATGCGCTCGGCCAGCTGTGGCGGCAGCGGATTCTGCGGTTCGACCAGCTCGCGCAGATCTCGCTCCTCGAGCGCATGGGCATCGAGCGGGCGGACGGCGAGAGGATCGTCCTGGTCATGGCGATCGGGCTGGTCCTCGCGTTTGCCTGGCTCATGTGGCAGGTGCGCCGCGAGCAGCGCCCGCAGCGCAAGGACGCCCTGGCGATCGTCTATGGCCGGCTATGCGGCAAGCTGGCCGCCGTCGGTCTGCCGCGCCGCCCGCACGAAGGTGCGGAGGCGTTCGCGGCGCGCGTCGCGAGCGCGCGCCCCGATCTCGCCCCCGCCGTCACCGGGCTGTGCGGCAGCTACTCGCGCCTGCGCTACGGCTCGACGCTGCATCCGGGCCAGCCTGCCGAGGCGCTCGATGTGTTCGCCGCGCGCGTGCGCGCGTTTCGCCCGAGGCGCAAGCCGGCTACCATGGCGCGTGAGCAGGGGGAATGAGGTGCGCGATCACAGACGCAAGGCCGATGCCGGCCCGCCAATCGTCCAGGGCTGCCCCTCGACGATGGGGGATGACTATCAGCTCAACACGACGACGCTGATCCGCCACGCCGCGCGCACCCACGCAGACCAGGAAATCCTCTACCGGACGCCGGACGGCGGCTGGGGTCGGTACACGTTCGGCGCGTGCTACGCGCGCATCTGCCGCACGGCCGGCGCGCTGCGCTCGCTCGGCGTCGGCCCCGCGGATCGCATCGGCGTCCTGGACTGGAACAGCCGCCGCTACTTCGAGCTCTACTACGCCGTTCCGGGGCTCGGGGCGGTGCTGTTGCAGCTGAACCTGCGCCTCTCGGCGGAGGAGCTCGGCTACATCGTGAATCACGCGCGGGCCTCTTACATCTGCGTGGACGAGTCGCTCCTGCCGCTGGCCGAGGCGCTCGCGCCTCACCTGAGGGACCTCAAGGGCTGGATCGTCATGAGCGATCGGCCCCTGTGCGAGCTGCGCACCACGCTCACGCCGGCGCTGCATCACGAGACGCTCCTCGCGCTCGCCCAACCCGTGGCGCAATGGCCCGTGATCGATGAGCGCTCCGCCTATGCCGCCGCCTACACCAGCGGCACGACGGGGCGGCCGAAGGGGGTGTTCTACTCGCATCGCTCCATGTACCTGCATTCCATGACCCTGGTCAGCCTGCTCGGCATGAGCATCGAGGACTGCACCATGCTGATCACACCCCTGTATCACGCGCAGGGCTGGGGTTTGCCGCAGGCGGCCACGCTCATGGCCAACAAGATCCTGCTGCCCGGGCGCTATGCGATGGACGACGTGGCGCCGCTCATCGATGCCATGATCGCCGAGCAGGTCACGATCGCGAGCGGCGTGCCGACGCTGGTCCAGTCGATGCTGCAGCATATCGAGGCTTTGCCCCGGAAACCGGATTTGCGGCGTCTGCGCCTGCTGTGCGGCGGATCCCAGCCGGCGCTCGCGCTCATGTCCGCCCTGCGCGCCCTCACCGGCGCCGAGCTGGTGCAGGCCTACGGCGGCACCGAGACCAGTCCGGTGGTCGCTCTCAATCGGCTCAAGCCCGCGCTCGCCGGGCACCTGAGCGCCGAGCAGCGTTGGGCCGTGCGGCGCAGCCAGGGACTGCCCGCCGTCGGCGTCGACATCAAGATCCTCGGTCCGAACGGCGAGGAGCTGCCGCACGACGGGCGATCGGTGGGCGAGATCTGTCTGCGCGGTCCCTGGTGCGCCACCTCCTACCATGACATGCCGGAGGCGGGCGATCGGTTCATCGACGGCTACTGGCGGTCGGGCGATGCCGGATCGATCGATGCCGACGGCTACCTCAAGCTCACCGACCGCCTCAAGGATCTCATCAAGAGCGGCGGCGAGTGGATCTCCTCCATCGACATGGAGAACGCCATCGCAAGCCATCCGGCCGTGCGCGAGGCGGTCGTGGTCGGCATAGCGCATCCGGTGTGGGACGAGCGGCCGCTCGCGCTGGTGGTTCTCGACGGCGCGCGCAACGCGACGCAGGAGGAGCTGCGCGCGCATCTGGCCGCGACGTTCGAGAAGTGGCAACTGCCTGACGCCATCCTGTTCGTGGGCAGCATCCCGAAGACCAGCGTGGGCAAGCTCGACAAGAAACGCGTCCGAGCCGAGTACGCGCATCTGTATGCCGGGGCCGGGCGCCATCCGCCCGGGGGGAGCGACGGCGCCGGCTGAGCGCGGCCTCTCAGGCCGCGAGATTCTCCCGGGTCTTCGAGAAGGTCACGTCGGGCCAGCGCTCCTGCGTCAGCTCGAGATTCACCCGCGTGGGCGCGAGATACACCAGCTCGCCGGCATGATCGATCGCCAGGTTGTCGTGCGCCTTGTCGCGGAACTCGGCCAGCCGCTTCTCCTCGCGCGCGCCTATCCAGCGCGCCGTGGCGACGTTGATCGGCTCGAAGACGCACTGCACGTTGTATTCATCCTGCAATCGAAACGCCACCACCTCGAACTGCAGCTGCCCGATGGCGCCGAGGATGAGATCGTTGTTGCGCAGCGGCTTGAACAGCTGCGTGGCGCCCTCCTCGCACAGCTGCGAGAGCCCCTTCTGCAGCGCCTTCATGCGCAGCGGATCCTTGAGCACCGCGCGCCGGAAGATCTCCGGCGCGAAATTCGGCACCCCGGTGTACGTCAGATGCTCACCCTCGCTGAAGGTGTCGCCGATGTTGATGGTGCCGTGATTGTGCAGTCCGATGATGTCGCCCGCGTACGCTTCCTCGGCCTGGCTGCGATCGGCGGCGAGAAAGGTGAGCGCGTCGGCCACCCGCAGCTCCTTGTCGAGACGCACGTGATAAAGGCGCATGCCGCGCGCGTAGCGCCCGGAGCACAGCCGCACGAACGCGATGCGATCGCGGTGCCCGGGATCCATGTTCGCCTGGATCTTGAAGACGAAGCCGGTGAGCTTGGGCTCCGCGGCTTGCACCTCGCGCTCCAGGGCGGCGCGCGGCAGGGGGGCGGGAGAGTGCTGCACGAACGAGCTCAATAGCTCGCGCACGCCGAAATTGTTGACCGCCGAGCCGAAGAACACCGGCGTCTGGCGGGCGGCCCGGTAGCGCTCGAGATCGAAACGCGCGCTCGCGCCGCGCACCAGCTCGACCTCCTCGGCGAACTGCCCGTAGCGCGCGCCGAGGAGCTCTCGGGCCTCGGGGCTTTGCAGGCCCTCGATGGTTTCGTGGCTGCCGACCCGGCCGCGCTCCACCGGCACGTACACGTAGATCCGGTCCTCGGGCAAGTGATACACGCCGAGCAGGTCGCGGCCCATGCCGATGGGCCAGGTGAGCGGCGTGCACTGGATCTTGAGCACGCTCTCGATCTCATCCAGCAGCTCGATGGGCGGGCGCCCGTCGCGATCGAGCTTGTTCACGAACGTCATGATGGGCGTGTCGCGCAGGCGGCAGACCTCCATCAGCTTGATGGTGCGCTCCTCGACGCCTTTCGCGCAGTCGATGACCATGAGCGCCGAATCGACCGCGGTGAGCGTGCGGTAGGTATCTTCCGAGAAATCCTCGTGACCCGGCGTGTCGAGCAGGTTCACGATGCGGCCCTCGAACGGGAACTGCATGACCGAGGAGGTGACCGAGATCCCGCGCTGCTGCTCCAGACGCATCCAGTCGGAGGTGGCGTGGCGGGTCGCCTTGCGGCCCTTCACCGTGCCCGCCATCTGGATGGCGCCCCCGAACAGGAGCAGTTTCTCGGTGAGCGTGGTCTTGCCGGCATCGGGGTGCGATATAATCGCAAAAGTTCTTCGGCGATTGATTTCCTTAGTAATTTCAGCTTCAGACACCTACCGTTTCCTCGACGATGTACACGACCGTGTACACAAAATGTTGGGGTCGCGCCTCAGGCATTGCGATCATCTCCCTGGTGCGCTGATCCGGATAATCTTCCGCTGGTCTCAGAGCGATTATACGGGCCGCGGAGCCAAGATTCGTCCCGATGCACTCGATCGTCGGCGTCTGGATTTGAGAAGGCCGTAGCAACCCATCCCATTCCGGGCTGCGGTGCGGCCTACTCCACGTCGGCGTCCGGTCTCAAGATGGGCCACGACCTGCCGGACGCCAGATCAGGATGACGCGGTTCGTCCTCGGGCGAGCCATATTCGTCCCTGACCTTATCTATGGTATTCAGGCAGCGAGCGGCAGCATCGTCCGCACCGCCACTCGTCGTCATTGACAACAGTCTTTTCCGTAGCTCGACTGCGGGGAGAGGCACTATATCGTACGCGCCTTTCCAGGTTTCGGACGGGACGTGCCCATTGACCGCTCTTTCGATGGACCGCCACGAAAGAAACGATTGCCCTGTCTCGATTTCAAGATGGATGAGAGCGAGAAGGTCTTCTGTGCCGGGGTTTTCTGCCACTGCGCTAGCGAGGGTCATTATACGTTCCTGCGGCAAGCCGCTTCTCAGTAGCTCAAACACATATGCGCGGATGTCAGGCGATCTGGTCATCAGGCCGCTCAATTCGCTCCGCCAATGAAAGCCATCAGACTTGTCATTCAGTGTGCCGGCGACTGTCAGATCCAAAATCCGCCGAGCTGCCGTTTCGGTGCCGATTCCCATGGTTGTCGAGCGCCATTTGTAGTTGACATATAGGCGAGCGTCGTCCTCTGCCAACTTGAACAGCACACCCTCCGCGTCGTCGTAAGGTGAATTACTAAGCGCTCCCACCATGTCTTCTAGGAGGTGCGGGTTGCGTTGGGCGTCAGGTAGGTCACGGACGATCGCAGGTATTGCGGAGACTGGTGTGGCGAAGGGCAGGAGGCGCAGCCAGTCGCGCAGTTCATAAGCGTCACTCTGGGTTAGGCGCCAGGGTTGCGCCTTGGCAATCTCAATTAGCTCTGCAATACCCCTTTCTATCAACGTAATATCGACGTCTTCTCCGGACAGGATGAGCGACAAAAGAAGGTGCTCGCGCGCTCGCAGCGGCGCAAGCGCGATGAGCCTCTGAATTGTTCCGTCGCGCTGGCCGTGCGGTAACCGCGCGCCAACGATACCGAGGGCAACGGCCAGTTTTGTCTGTTCGTCAGTCGCGCGGTCGGTTAGTAGCGTATCGACGACCGCAAAAATCGCTTCCGCTTCATCAGTCGTTTGGGCCGGATTGGAGGAACGGGCGACACGCCGCTCCGCCACGCGCGAGAAATCGGTTCCGCCGCGAAACCTGCTCTTATCCTCTGGCTCGTTGACCTCCGACCACTGGAAGGCAAGCGCTTTCGCCGCAAGCTCTCCAAAGTGTTCATCTGCTAGGTATCCCTTTAGCAGCGCGGTCGTTTCGGGCGCCCTGATTGCCATAAATGCGCGCTGGTACTCGCCGGTATGCGGCGAGCGCGCTTCGTTTACCGCATCACTTTGCCGCCATTCACTCGCGTGCGCCTGCTCTCGAAAGGCGCGATAGCGGCGAAGGTTATCGTCGAGGAGCCGTTTGAGAAGCGGAAGCAGATGTGGCGATGGGGCGTGGCTGGCCAGCGTGGCGATTGCTCCTGTTTGCCGACGGTTTGCGTCTCCCGCCGCGAGCATTCGGTCGCCCCACTCCTGCACCAGCGCGCCAATGCTTGCCAAGCCCTCGCGCATGAATGGTCGCGCGCGATCTCCCTCTCCTTCCATCCCGCGGGAAAGGAGCCCGGCCAATTCCTCGATTTCCTCGTAGTCGGTCGTTCCTCCTCGGGCTTGCACGGCGGCGATCAGACTCGCTCCCGGAGTGTGAAAGATGCGCGCGCGAAGTTCGTGATAACGGTCGCCAGCCGCCTTGTCGTATTGTCCTCTGGTATTGCGTAAGGCTTTGCTCGCTGCAAGGTAGGCGTCGACAAGCCGACCAACGTCGTTTGGGCCGAGAACCGATGCCGCCGCTTCCGCGCGGTCATTCGGGCGGCCAGTCTCTCCCATCGCTATGTCGGCGAGCCCGTCGTCCTCTACTACGACCCCGGCTGCGGTCAGTAAGTCGTCGGCGCCAAAAAACAGCGTGCGGCCTTCGCGAACACGCCGAAGCAATCCATCAGTGAACGCTTGTGGGTAACGTCGATTCACCTCGTAGAGAAGGTTCACGTTTCCGCGCTGCGCGCTGTCGATTTCCATATTGGCGATGATGCCGGTGATCTCCGCGTCCCAGCCGTCATCATGCAACCCGTTAAGGAGTACCTGAAGGCGCTCGTCAGCTGTCACGCCGGCCGCTTTGCGCCGATCGCGGGCAGCTTCGAGGCCCCGTTGCACGGCTTCGATGGCGACGTCTTCGATATGTCCGCTCTTGGCAAGGATGTCATAGGTGGCATCGCCAGCGTCGCTCAGCAGGTCCGCGACGTGGCGGTCCGCGCGCCGAAAGGATAGCGCTTCAGCGACGGCTGCCTTAACCTCGGGATCGCCGTCGGTCTTTGCTATGGCCGTCGCTAGATCGAGTCCATCCATGCCGCCATGCAAAGCGATTTCGTCCAGCACGTGCTTGCGGATCTCGGGCGGCAGCGCCGCAATCCGCGTCTGAGCCTCGCTCCCAAGCACAGACGAACGGAATGTCGCTGCCGCTCGCAGCGCGTTCAAACGAACCTGCTGCTCAGGATTGGTGATCAGGGGCCACAGCAGATCGCCGAATTCCGGTCGGCCTGACGTAATAATGAACCTGACGGCCCGATCCACTCTGCCGGGCGCATGCCACTTTCGGATGAAGTCGGAAATCGGGCCGCTGATTCGTGACCACACTTCCTCTGTGGCGCGGAAGACCATCTCAGCGGCAAGGAGGGGATCGACCTCAAAGGCCGCAAGGATAGCCGCGCCACACGCGTTCTTCATGGCGGTATTGCCACGCGCGCTCCGCTCAACCGCGAAGAGAATCGCTTCTTCCCATTGCCGTTGGTTGAGAATTTCCGCTTTGAGCCTGTCGCGGGCCGCCGCATCACCCGGAAACCGTAGCCCTGCTCATCGCCCAACCGCACTAGCACGTGATTGCTAACGAGCGCATTCAGCAGGACATCTGGCTGCGCCGGGATCGTGATTTGTCCGTCACTGACTAGAATGTGTGCGGTTTGTGACACCGACCTGCGCGCATTGGCGTCGGTGACGGACGTGTTTGCAGTCGTCGTGGCGAAAGTGGCCAGACTGATGAGATAGTTTCGCTGGAAGCCATCGGACACTGCACGAAGCGTCGCCGCACGACGCGCATCCTGTTCATGGGCCGCAACAAAGCGCCGCAGCACCTCTTCCTTCGTTGTGGGAAACGGTGCGCCGTCCGGGAAAGATAGTAGCGCCGTGAGATAAAGCGGAATCGTCATCAGCTCGCGCACCCCGGCCGTTCGCCAGGCTTGATCTATGAGTCTTGCGCCAGCGTCACCGCGCATGACCTTGGCAATTTCCATCTGCTGCAAGTCATTGAGCGGGAGCAAGTCAACGCGGGTTCCCGTGAAAGGAATATCGAGCGCCTGCCTACGTGTTGAGATCACCAGGCCAAGCTCTGGTAGTTCCGCTTTCAGATTGGTGACCTGCACTCGGGCGCGTTCTCGAGCGACAACGTCCAGCTCGTTCCAGCCGTCGAGTAAGAGCACGACGCCCGGCTTGGCTGCGACGGTCCGAAAATCTGCCTCCGAAACCGTTGTAAATGCCCCGCGTTTCAGGATGGAGGCGAGCAACGTGTCGCCTTCGGTTGCCCAATCTCCGAGCGGCACGATAAGCGGCGTCCCGTTGCCGATGGCCAGTACGCCTTCGGCGATCTGAAAAACGGTGGTCGTCTTTCCCATTCCAGGCGCGGCGACAAGGACGAGGTCATCGAGCGTTGCGACGGCATTTGCGAGAGCCTGTGTGCTCAGTGCTTCGTCTACATGATCGACTTTCAGCGTGAGCCCGACGGCAGTGCGGGGCCATCTCTCCATCTGCCGAAAGACGGCCAGATCTGCGGTGGCTGCAGCGCGCAGCCTATCCCTCAGCACATCCGGCGTCGGCGGCCGCATCCCCGGGCCGAATGGGACGTTCTCCATGATGCTGCGCCATGAGTCTTCGTCCGTGAGCCTCTTCCATTCCCGCAGCTCTTCAACGGTGAATTTAGAGTCCGGCGCATCAACCGCGTGCGCATGATCCTGGCAAAGCCAGATGCCGTTGTCGGCAGAGCACCGCTGCTCCCGCGTCATGTTCGCGTCGTAGCGCGGACCGCCCGGCGCGGCGGCGCAGACATGCGATGCCACGCCAATGTTGATCTCACCCGCGCGGTCCGATGTCGCAGAGTTTGTCAGCCGACGGCACGCCGGATTGGAGCAATGGCTACGCGCCTGCCTCTCGATTGCCCTTTTGGTCGGCCGGCTGAATTCGTCTCTATTGCTGCTCTTGGCCATGGACCTCCGCGTGCGATTCGAGTCTCGTGCGCGTCCCGCCGCGCCGAAGGCTCTCCAGGACCGCCACCCCGATTTAGATTGCGTAAAGTATCACCAATTGATACTTTACGCGAATGGAATCTGGTCGCGGCGTCGTCTATCTGAAGGACTATCTCGCCCAGCTCGCGCAGGGCGGCCGGTACTTCTTCACGTCCCAGGACGTGAGACAGCGGCTGGGGGCGTCCCGCGATGCCGTCAAGCTCGCGCTCAATCGCCTTCGTCGCAAAGGAGAGATTGCCAGCCCGGGACGTGGGCTCTACGTGATTGTGCCGCCCGAATACCGCTCGCTTGGCAGTCTGCCTGCCGAGCAGTTTATCCCTGACATGATGAGGCAAGCGAAAGCACGGTACTACGCGGGACTTCTCTCCGCCGCGCAATACCACGGCGCTGCGCACCACCGACCGCAGGAGTTTCAGGTCATGGTAGGCAAGGCGCGCCGCCCGATCGAATGCGGCAAGGTGCGCGTCGTCTTCCATGTTCGTAAGCGCGTTGTCGAAGTGCCGACGCAGGACTTCAACACGCCGCGCGGCACCGTTGCTGTCTCGACACCGGATGCAACGGCCTTCGACTTGGTCGGCTACGAAGCCCACATCGGCGGCCTTGATGCGGTCGCCACAATTCTCGCCGAACTTGCCGAGAAGCTTGATGCCGACAAACTTCTAGCAATTGCACCGACCGTGCCGTTGCCGTGGGTGCAGAGATTGGGCTATTTGCTCGTGCGCACCGGCGAAGCGCCGAAGGCGAACTTGCTCAAGGACTACGTGCGCAAGCACGCTCGCGAATCGACGGCTCTTGTGCCGTCCGCGCCCATTGCCGATCGGGCGCGCAACCGCGACTGGAAACTTATCGTCAACGCCGACGTTGAGGCGGAGTGATCCCGCGCGATTACATCACCGAGTGGCGCTACCGCGCGCCGTGGGCCGACAACGCCCAGGTCGAACAGGACTTGGTGATCTGTCGCGCGCTGGTGAGCATCTTTTCCCAGCCCGTTCTGCGCGACGCCCTCGCCTTCCGTGGCGGAACGGCGCTCTACAAGCTGTATCTAACGCCCGCCGCGCGATATTCCGAGGACATTGACCTCGTACAAGTGCGCGCAGAGCCCGCCGGCGCAGTGATGGACGCGTTACGTACGGTACTCGACCCGTGGCTCGGCGAAGCGAAATGGAAACAAACGGAAGGCCGTGTCACGTTCAACTACCGCTTTGCCTCGGAGGATCCGACTCCGATACCCCTTCGACTGAAGGTGGAAGTGAACACAAGAGAGCATTTCGCGGAGCACGGTTTCCGGCAGGTGCCGTTTGAGGTCGCGTCCCGGTGGTTCGGCGGGGCCTGCGGCATTACCACCTACGATCTCGACGAGCTACTCGGCACCAAGCTTCGGGCGCTTTACCAACGTCGCAAGGGCCGCGACCTGTTTGACATCGCGACGGCCATTTCGCGGGGAGGCGTCGATCCCGCGCGCATCGTTGCCGCGTTCCGGCGATATATGGACGAGGGCGGGCATCGCGTCACGCGAGCACAGCTCGAGGAGAATCTCGCGGCGAAGCTGGAGGACAAGAGGTTCCTGACAGACATTCCACCGCTACTTGCTGCCGGGCAGACTTGGAATGCGACCCAAGCTGCCGCCCTTGTTGTGGAAAGGCTTTGCCCGCTTCTTCCGTGATTCATGGGAGATGCCGCCGAGACACGCACACTCAGGCTCGTGATCGGCTTTCTCTCGGACCCTCTCGGATCGCTTCCCGCTATTGACTCGCAGCCAAGCGCCGGCAATCGGCACGAGAACCCGAACGTGTACATAGCCGGCAGAACGACCGATGGAGGGGCGTTTTATGTACACGTTTATGTACACAAAAGGAGTGCCTCAGGGTGTCTCGCGATGACCTGCGGTGTCTGGCCAAAACAAACGGAAAGCCTACTTTTCTAGTGCTTTTCCGCGAATCTGAGGCGCGAGGTGTCGCGGCATGTCCGGGTGGGGAGGATCGGGGTGGGAGATGATGGCAAACGTCCTTCGACGCTTGATTTCATTAACAATTTCTACTTCTGTCACCAATCGATTCCTCGAATACGGATCGCAAAGCACGCGCTGCCGATAAGGGCCACCAGCAGCCCCGGCGCGCAAAGCGATGGGCGACAGCGTAAGTCTCTGAGAGGATTCATTATAGTTCATAGTCAACCGGCTGGCACCGCATCCATCACTCAGGGACCTGCGTGCGAACACCGGAAAAGGCGCCAGGGTGCGGCGCCGGCGGCGCCCTCAGAGCGCGATCTTGAAGACCGTACCGTTATCGCTGGCTCCGCCCAAGAACGTCGTTCCGTATAAATTCCCCTCGGCGTCCTGAATCAAGCCGCCCTCCGGTTCGGCGCCGTCGGTACCCGTGCCGAAGGAGTGCAATACGGTTTCCACGCCCGTGGGGGTGACCTCGAATACGGTACCCGAAGTCACCGCAACGACCCCGTTGACGCCACCGGCACTGGTCGTCCCGTAGAAGTTGCCGTCGGCACCCTGCAGCAGACCGGCTACGGGAATGGCCCCGTCGCTACTCGTCGCGCCGAAGGAATACAGAACACTCTCCACGCCCGCCGGCGTGATCTTGAATACCGTGCCCAATGAATGATTGGCGCCGCCGGCCTGCGTGGTCCCGTAGAAGTTGCCATCCGAGCCCAGAATCAGGCCGGCCACCGGCTCTGCCCCGTCGCTACTCGTCGCACCGAAGGAATACAGAACGGTCTCCACGCCCGCGGGCGTGATTTTGAAGACGGTCCCGAGACCGTGGGCACCGCCCTGAATGGTAGTTCCATAAAAATTGCCATCCGGGCCTTCGATCACGCCGGCTTCCGGTGTATTGCCGTCCGCGCTGGTCGCGCCGAAGTTGTATAGAACGGTCTCCGTGCCCGCCGGCGTCAGTTTGAAGAAAGTGCCGCAGGCAACGCCGCCCGAATTGCAATGGGTCCCGCCGAGTTCGGTCGTCCCGTAGAAGTTGCCGTCGGTGCCTTGAATCAATCCCGCCGCGGGAGTTTGACCGTCCGTCGCCGTACCCCCAAAGGAATACAACACCGACTCCACGCCTGCCGCCGTGATCTTGAAGACGGCTCCGTCAACCAGCTGGCTGCCGAAGGCCCCATTGCTCTGCGCGGTTCCGTAGAAGTTGCCGTCCGTGCCGAGCACCAGCGGAGCTGCGGGGTTGGAGGCGTCCGGGGCCGAATTGAAAGAATACAGGACGGTTTCCGCACCGGCCGGCGTGATGCTGAACACCGTCCCTTCATCCCAGATACCGCCGGACTGCGTGGTCCCGTAGAAATCGCCGCCCGGGCCGCTGACCAAACCGGCGCGAGGTCCGTCCCCATCATTCAAGGGACCTTGGAACGAGTACAACAAGGAGTACACGACGGCCGGACCCGAGGAAACAATGAGATTCACCGCCGAGCCGCTCGCGACGCTGGTGCCGCCGGCCGGACTCTGGCTGATGACCTTGCCCGCGGCGACCGTGCTGCTCGACTCCATGGTCACCGTGCCGACGACGAGACCCGCACCGGTGATCGCGCTGCTGGCCGCGGCCTGGGTCTGACCGACGACGTCGGGTACGCTGACGGATCCGGGTGTGCTCGATCCGCTCCCTCCGCAAGCCGATAACCACAACACCAGGCAGGCCACCGACATTCGCGCGCTAAACCGTATCATGGCTGGCTCTCCAAGAATGACTGAATGGTCCAAGTCGTCGGCACCCGCAATCGGGATGATTCCGGGGTCTTGTGTTGAGATGCGCAAAGCGCGGGCGAATCGCCTCATCGCGGCGCCAAACGGGTCGTACCGAGCGGGGCGGGCCGGCAATTTGACCCCCGCCCACGCGATCCCTATCCTCGAAGACTAATCCGTGGGATGCCGTTGAGGCGCCGATGTCCGAGGAAGCGTCCGGTCGGGTCACCGTGCTGTTACAGCAGTGGGCGCAGGGCGACGACAAAGCGCTGCCCGACCTCGTTCCGTTGGTCTATCAGGAGTTGCGCCGTCTCGCGCGCCACCACCTCGAGTCCGAGCGCCGGGATCACACCTTGCAGAGCACGGCGCTCGTGCATGAGGCTTTCTTGCGGCTGCTCGGCGGCGAACCGGTCGAATTGCAAAACCGAACTCATTTCATCGCCGTCGCCTCCCGTGCGATGCGGCAGATTCTCGTCGATCACGCGCGCAGCCGTCGCGCGCGCAAACGCGATGGGGGAGCCCGTATCGACTTCGACTGTCTGGCAGACTTTCCGGTCAACGGCGACGACGAACTCGTGGCATTGGATGAGGCCCTGCAGCAGCTGGGACAGCTGGATGAGCGCCAGGCACAGATCGTGGAAATGAAATTTTTTGGCGGCCTTTCGGCCCCGGAAATCTCCCAGGTGCTCGGCTTGTCGCGAGCGACGGTCGACCGCGATTGGGCAACCGCGCGCGTCTGGTTGCATCGACAAATGAGTCACGCGGGATCGCCGTGAACCACACACCTTGGGAGCAGGTCAAAGCCCTGTTGCACGAGGCGATGCAAATGGCGCCCGAGCGGCGCAGTCACTATCTCGACGGGGCTTGCGGTGCAAACGCCGCACTGCGGGCAGAACTGGACTCCCTGCTCGTGGCCAATGCCGATCTATGCAGCGGGTTTCTCGAGCACACCGCGGCCGAGGCGGCGATCGCCGAGAGCGTGGGCCTGATCCATGCGGGCCGCCCCTTGCGCGCGGGCGAGAGCTTCGCGCAGAAATTTCGATTGGTGCGCCGGTTGGGTGAAGGCGGCATGGGTCAGGTCTGGCTTGCGGACCAGATCGCGCCGGTGCGCCGGCTGGTCGCCCTCAAGCTCATCAAAGCCGGGATGTATGACGAGAACATCGCGCATCGATTCCAGTCCGAGCGCCAGTCGCTCGCGCTCATGGACCATCCCGCGATCGCCAAGGTCTTCGAGGCCGGCGCGACGGCGCAGGGTCAGCCGTATTTCGTCATGGAGTACGTCCCCGGCCTGCCGATCACCGACTATTGCGACCGGCATCGACTGAGCATTCGGCGGCGCTTGGAGTTGTTCATCCAGGCGTGCGAGGGCGTCCAGCATGCGCACCATAAGGCGATCATTCACCGGGATCTCAAGCCGGCCAATATCTTGGTCGTCGAGGTGGACGGCAAGCCGGTACCGCGCATCATCGACTTCGGCCTCGCGAAGGCCGTCACGTCCGCGCTGGACCCGGCGCAGTCGACTCATTTCGGGCATTTGATGGGCACGCCGGGGTACATGAGTCCGGAACAGGTCGATGCCGCGCAGCACGACATCGATACGCGCACCGACGTCTATTCGCTCGGCGCCACACTCTACGTGCTCTTGTCCGGCATGCTGCCGTTCGAGAGCACGCCGACCGAGAAGCCGCTCGACGAGATCCTGCGCCAACTGCGCGAGGATGAACCGCCGACCCCGAGCACCCGGCTGCGCGAGGCGCGCGATACGGCGTCCAAGGCCGCGGCCTCGCGCGCGACGGAACCGAAGCAGCTCGTGGGTCAGCTACGCGGCGATCTCGATTGGATCACGCTGAAGGCGCTCGAGCGGGATCGTTCGCGGCGCTACGGTACGCCCTCGGAACTGGCAGCCGACCTGCGGCGGTATTTGGCGCACGAGCCGGTATCGGCGCACCCGGCGAACGCGCTCTATCGATTGGGGAAATATACGCGGCGACACCGCGTCGGCATCGGAGTCGGCGCGGGACTGCTCGTGCTGCTCGCCGCGTTCGCGGTATCCCAGACCTTGAATCTGCGCCGGATCACGCAGGAGCGCGACCGCGCGGCGCGGATCACGGATTTCATGACCGGCATGTTCAAGGTCTCCGATCCGAGCGAGGCGCGCGGCAACAAGGTGACGGCGCGCGAGATCCTCGACAAGGCGTCGGCCGACATCGATCGGCACCTCGCCGAGGATCCGGACGTCCAGTCGCAAATGATGTCGGTGATGGCGAGCACGTATCTGAACCTCGGGCTCTACGCGCGGGCTCACGAACTCGCGCAGCGCTCCTTGGACGAGCGCCTGCGCGTGCTCGGCGCCGGCGATGCGCGTACCCTGGCGACGATGGCCCAGCTCGGTTGGGTACTCTCGCGCGAAGGGCACGACGCGGAGGCCGAAAAGCTCGTACGACGAGCGCTGAGCGGCCTGCGGCATGCGCTGGGTTCCGCCGATCCGCTGAGCCTCGAGACCATGGATCATCTCGCGCTGATTCTGCAGCACCAGGGGCACGCGGAGGAGGGAGAACGACTCGATCGCGAGGTCGTCGATATCGCCGGCCGCTCCCTCGGGAACGACAACCCGCTGACCTTGGTGTCGAAGAACCATCTGGGCACGGCGTTGCTGACGCAGGCCCGCTACGCCGACGCCGAAAGGAACTATCGACAATTGCTGAGCGTCGAGCGGCGGGTATTGGGCGACGATCATCCCGAAACGCTGAAAGCGCTCAATAACCTGGCCACCGCGATTCAATCCCAAGGCCGTCTCGCCGAAGCGGAGCCGCTGTACCGCGAGGTATTGGCAACCCAGCAGCGCGTGCTCGGCCCCGAGCACCAGAATACGCTGCGGGCGATGGAAGGCTATGCGAATCTCGTGGGGAGCCTGGGTCGATCCGCGGATGCCGAGCAGTTGTTCCGGCAAATCGTCGCCGTACGCCTGCGTACCTTGGGGCCGGAGCATCCGGACACCTTGAACTCCCAGTACAATCTGTCCGAATTGCTGATCGATGCGGGCAATTTGAGCGAGGCGGAGCCGCTGCTGCGCGGTACGCTCGCGACACGCACCCGCGTACTCGGACCGGCGAACCCGTTCACCTTGATGTCGCAATCCCAGCTCGCGCACTTGTTGATCCGCAAGGGTCAATACGATTCCGCCGAGAAAATCGCCCGCTCGACGTTCGGCGACGACATGAAGCTGCTCGGACCCCGGCACGCATACACCGTGGATGCCTTGCAACGGCTCGGAACGGCGCTTGCCTACAGCGGCCGCTACAACGAGGCGAGCCAATTATTCCGCGATCTGATCGGCCGCCAAGGGGATGCCGCGGGACAGGGAAACCGCTGGTATGCGTGGTATGCCTTCGCGTGCGTCGCCGCTGCCGCCGGACGAGCCGACGAGGCGGTGGGATACCTCCAGCAAGCCGTCGATCGCGGGTACCGCAATTTAGAGGCACTGCCGCACGACGACAACTTCAGGAGTCTGCTGCCCGACCCGAAATTCCAGCAGCTGACCGCACCCATCACACACCCATCGACGGTTGGGATTTCGTAGGAGCGGCGATCGTTTGCGGTCGTTCGTGCGATGATCGGGGTGCGCCCCGCGGGTCGGCAGGACGATACCGCTCGCGGGACCCACGCTGATCGGCTATGGTCCCATACGAGACGGGCAACAGCGGGAAGATCATGGGAGCAATGTGCAGAGCGTTCGCGGTGATGTGGGTGGCGCTCGGCGCCGTCCTCGCCGGGTCGGCGGCCGCCGCGGCTTCGGTCGTGGCGATCACGCACGTCACGATCATCGACACCACCGGCGGCCCGTCGCGGCCCGACATGACCGTCGTCATCGAGGATCAGCGCATCGCCGATCTCGGCCGCAGCGACGTCCTGCGCCCGCCCGCCGGCGCCCGGCTCGTCGACGGATACGGCAAGTACCTCATCCCCGGTCTGTGGGACATGCACGTCCACGAGGTGTTCGGGGACTGGATCCCGCGCAACGAGAAGGTCGTGCCGCCGCTGTTCGTCGCGAACGGCATCACCGGTGTGCGCGACATGGGCGGAGATCTCGACGTGCTCAAGGTGTGGCGGGCGCAAATCGCCGCCGGCCGGCTCCTCGGACCGCGCATGGTCATCGCGGGTCCGATGCTCGATGGCCCGGTGCCGCGCTTTCCGAGCTCCGCGCCCGTCGCCAACGCCGCGGATGCGCGCCGCTGGGTCGACAAGCTCAGGCGCGAGGGCGTCGACTTCATCAAGATCCAGTCGCTCATCCCGCGCGATGGGTACTTCGCGGCGGCCGATGAGGCGAAGAATCTCGGCATCGTCTTCGTCGGCCACGTGCCCGATGCGGTGCGCGCCTCGGAAGCCTCGAATGCGGGCCAGAAGAGCATCGAGCATTTCACCGGCATCTTCGAGGGATGCTCGACGATCGAGGATCGGATGATCAAGGGCCCGAAGACCCTCGGCCAAAAGGTCGCGACCTACGACCCCGCCCGCGCCAGGGCGCTCATCGCGCTGATGGCGAAGAATCAGACCTGGCAGGTGCCGACGCTCGCCTGGGAACGCGGCCAGTGGCTGATCGACGACATCGATCTCTCGCACGATCCGCTCATCAAGTACGCGCCCGCCGCCTGGAAGGATCGCACCTGGCCCATGTTCACGCGCGACATCCTCAAGGACATGGACACCGATCCCCTCCCCGTGCGCAAGAAGTTCGTGCAGATGGAGCTCGACATGACGCTCGCCATGTTCCGCGCCGGGGTGCCGTTCCTCGCGGGCACCGACACCGCCGCGGGCGTGCACATCTTCCCGGGATTCAGCCTGCACCAGGAGCTCGCCCTGTTCGTGAAGGCCGGCTTGACCCCCCTGCAGGCGCTGCAGACGGCGACCCTCAATCCGGCCAAGTTCCTCAACCGTCTCGGGGATCTGGGAACCGTCGAGCGCGGCAAGCTCGCGGATCTCGTGCTCCTCGACGCCGATCCGCTCGAGGACATCGACAATGCGAACAAGATCCGCGCGGTGGTGCTCGCGGGCCGCTATCTCGACCGCGCCGCCCTCGATCGGATGCTGAAGGGCGTGGAGAAAGCGGCGGCCGACTCCGCCGGCGTCCCCGCCGCGCATCGCGCGCCATGAGGCGCATCCTCGCGGACCGCAGCGCTCGCGCGGCGGTGCTTGGCGCGCGCGCCGCACTCGCGCTCGCGGCGTTCGCGCTCGGCCTCGCGGAAGATGGCGCGGCCAAGCCCGTGACCGTCGCCGATCTGCTCGCGAGCTCTCCCACCACGGACTGGCGCGTACCAGACCCCGAGGACACGTTGTACATGGATCTGGCGCGCGGACGGATCGTCATCGAGCTCGCCTCGCGGGTGGCGCCTCAGCACGCCGCCAACATCCGTGCGCTTGCCCGGGCGCATTACTTCGACGGTCTCGCGATCGTGCGCGTGCAGGACAACTACGTCGTGCAGTGGGACGATCCCGAGCACCGTCGCCCCGTCCCGGCCGCGGTGCGACGCTCGGTGGAATTCACCGCCGCCGCCGCCGCCGAGGCGCGCTTCGAGCCGCTGCCGGATCGCGACGTCTATGCCCCGCAGGTCGGATTTCTCGATGGCTTTCCCGCCGCGCGTGATCCGCGCTCGCACCTGGTCTGGCTCGCGCATTGCTATGGAATGGTCGGCGCCGGACGCGACGACCCGCCCGCAAGCGACGGCACCGAGATGTATGCCGTGATCGGCAATGCACCGCGCCAGCTCGATCGCAACGTCGCGCTCGTGGGACGTGTCATAAAGGGCATGGAGCTCCTCTCCAGCCTGCCGCGCGGCAGCGGCGAGATGGGCTTTTATGCCGGATCCGAGTCCGCGGTTCCCATCCGCTCGATGCGCATCGCGGCCGACGTGCCGGATGCGCAGCGCACGCCGATCGAGGTGCTGCGCACCGACAGCGCCACGTTCCGTGCGCTGCTCGAGCAGCGGCGCGAGCGCCACGAGCCGTGGTTCAAGTACAGTCCCGACCGCATCGACCTGTGCAACGTGCCGCTGCCGGCGCGCGCGATCCCCAGCGCCGGCCGCTGAGCTCCCGCACGGGTTCGGCGCGCCCGCCGCCGGATGGGGTCTCGGCGGCGGGCTCTGCGATCACTTGAACTTGTAGTTGAGGTCGACGCCGGCGGTGCGCGGCTGGCTCACCGCGATGCGGTTGTAGTCCGCCAGGTTGTTTGCGTCCTGGGTGATGTTGTTGAGCAGCGCGCGCTTGTCGGCGACGTTGTTCACGAACAGCACCGCAGACCAGCGCCCGCCGTCGACGCCCGCGCGAAGATTGGTGAGATCGTAGGAGGGCAGGTTGTTGATGTAAAACGTCGCGTCGGTGCGGCTGCCCACATAGGTCGATTCGCCGCGCGCAATGAAGGCGAGCTCCTCGGTGAGCTCGTGGTGGTAGGACATCGCCAGGGTCCCGGTCCACTTCGGCACCTGCTGGATCGGAGTTCCCGCCTCGAAGGGGGAGTCGACGAGATTCGAGCTCTCCAGGGTGGAGTGCGAGTACGAGACGTTGCCCGAGGCCTCGAGATCGCGCACCACGATCGCGTTCACCTCGAGCTCGCCGCCGTACACGTGGGCATCGCCCGCGTTCGCCGTATAGACGTAGCCGCAGCTCAGCGGATTGACCTGCTGCACTCCGATCCAGCTCTCGAAATAGCCCGCCGCGTTGACGGTGAGGCGATTGTCGGATGAGCGCCATTTCTCGCCGAGCTCGTAGCTCCAGACGCTGTCGGAGTTGAACGCGAGCGGGCCCGGGACGAAGCCCCCATGGGAGTTGTACTCGATCTGCAGCTGCGCCTCGCACGACTCGGGTCCCGAGGTCGGCACCGGGCCCGTGCCGCCGCCGGGGCGAAAGCCCTTGGCCGCCGTCGCATAGACGAGCAGGTCCTTGTCGAACTGATAGGAAAGCGTCGCCTTCGGCGTCACGCCCTGGGCGCTCTCGGAGGTCGTGGCGACGACCGTCGGGGTGATGCCGCCGTACTGGTCAAGGTACACCGGCGCATCGTAGTGATAACGGCGCGCACCCACGGTCACCGAGAAGGGCTCGGTGATGTTGTAGGTCACCTCGCCGAATACCGACTGCTGCAGGATTTTGAACGGTGTGTAGTAACTGAAGAGGTTGTCGGTGCCGATGTCCGGGTTCGAGGCGCCGCTCTGCGAGGGAAAGATGATGTCCCACGGGGACTCGAAGTCCGAGTAGAAGTAGCCGATGAGCCACTTG
The DNA here is from genome assembly GCA_035504115.1 of Steroidobacteraceae bacterium. Lineage (GTDB taxonomy): Bacteria > Pseudomonadota > Gammaproteobacteria > Steroidobacterales > Steroidobacteraceae > Bog-1198. The sequence goes on from DATJSL010000044.1 coordinate 114,050, forward strand.
AAGCGGGTATCGCCCACCGACGACACGCGCAGCTCCTCGGTCGTCTGGTGCGACTGATTGTTCTCCTCGGCGTAGGACTGACCGAGATTGCCGCCCCCGGGACCGTAGCCCGTGATGCCGATCCCGTCGGGCAGCAGCGCCGTCGTCCACGACTCCGCGGTGTCCTGGACCAGCGGCTCGTGCCTTGACCAGTAGGCCGTCGCAGAGCTGATCTCGAAGGCATCGGTGCGATACTTGACGCTCAGGGCCTCGAGCCTGAACTCGTCGCGATAGCGCTCGGGCGTGTCGAACGGCTGATAAAAGGCGTCGGTCCCGGGAGTGCTGTCGATGTACGGCAGCCCGCCGGAGCGCAGCTTCTGATAGAAGTAAGTCGGCGTGATGGTGAGCCCGTCGATGGGCTTGAGCACGGCCGCGATGCGCACGGCCGTCTTCTCGACATCGTTCACGTCGTGGTACTCGGTGGCGATGGGAGCGGCGAGCACGTTGCCGCGCACCGTGTAAAAGCTGCCGCTCGGCGTGGTCACCAGACCGCTCGGCAGCGGGAATTGCCCGGGCGCGATCACGACCCGATCGATCCACCCGGCATCGTAGCTGTAGGAGCCGACGATGCGCACCGCCGCCTTGTCGGCCCAGAACGGCAGATTCACCATGGCGTTCTCGCCGTGATCGAACCCGCCATGATCGGTATCGGCGAATTTCGCCTCCCCGGAGGCCTCGAACAGCTCGGGGTTCGGCGCATTGGGCACCACCTTGATGGTGCCGCCCATGGAGCCCGAGCCGTAGAGCGTACCCTGCGGACCGCGCAGCACCTCCACGCGGTTGAGGTCATAGAGGTCGGGCGAGATGACGATCTTGCCCTCGTTGGTCGCTGCCGCGGCGGTGAGCGGCGTGTCGTCGAAATAGAACCCGACGGTCGGCGAGTTACCCCCGTTCGAGGCGACGCCGCGCATCTCGAACTCGGTCATTCCGGGACCGCTCGTGCGGATCGACACGCCGGGAACGGTCTGCATGAGGGACGCGAGATCCGTGAACCCGCGGTCGACGATGTCGGCGCCGGAGACCGCGGTGATGCTGATCGAGGTGGTCCCGATCGTCGCCTCGCGCTTCTCCGCGGTGACGACGATCTGCTCGAGCTGCCCCGTGTCGGACGGTGACTGCTGGGCGATCGCGACGTTCGCCAGGATACCCCCTAAAATCGACGCGCAGCCGAAGGCCGCGACTGACCTGCATTTGTAGTTCATGAAGCTCCCTGATGCCCGGCTCCCCCGGCCGCCGCATCAGTATAGCCGACGAGGCCCCGCGGCGAGGCCGCACATCGCGGAGCCGGCCGGCTCAGTGATCGCGCGGCTCTATGGCGGGCGGGCGCTGTGCGCGGCCGGCCTCATTTTTGATCGGTGGATCGGGGCTCCGGATACAAGACCCGGCGCAGTACCTGCGCGTCCTCACGTCCCACGGTCGCCTGATAGTACCCGCGGCGGATCCCCACCTGTTCGAAGCCGAGCGAGTGGTACAGTCGGGCGGCCGCGGTGTTCGACGGGCGAACCTCGAGAAACGCCTCGTACATTCCCGCGATCCTCGCCCGATCGAGCAGATACAGCAGCATCTTGCGGGCCAGGCCGCGGCACCGGTACTCGTCGCGGATGCAGACATTGAGAATGTGCGCCTCGCCGGCCCCGACGGACATGATGCCGTAGCCCGCCATGTCCGCCGCCACCTCCACCACGCGGCACACGTATCCGACGCGCAGACAATCCCGGAAGATGCCCTCGCTCCAGGGGAACTGGTACCCGGCACGCTCGATCGCTCCCACCACGGGAACGTCCAGCTCATTCATCGGCCGGATGTCCGCCGGAGCGAGCTCGCGTTCTCGCTTAACGCTGGACACGTGTATACACCTCACGCGCGAACTTCAAATCGTCCCAGGCCTTGCGCTTTTCGGCGGGCTCACGCAATAAATAGGCCGGATGGTACGTTACCACCAACGGCACCCGGGCGACGCCGAAATAGTGTACCTGCTGGCGCAACCGGCCCAGCGAGGTCTCCGTCTTCAGCAAGTTATGCGCCGAAATGCGGCCCACCGCCAGCATGATCTTGGGCTCGAGGAGCCCGATTTGCCGCTCCAGATAGGGCAAGCACTGGGCGACCTCCTGCGGTCCGGGGTCGCGATTGCGGGGTGGACGGCATTTCAGGATGTTGGCGATGTACACCTGCTCGCGCTTCAGGCCGATGGCCAGCAGCATGGCATTGAGCAGCTGGCCGGCGCGGCCCACGAAGGGCTCGCCCTGGCGGTCCTCGTCCGCCCCCGGCGCCTCTCCCACGATCAGCCAATCGGCCTCCGGGTCGCCCACCCCGAAGACCGTCTGAGTGCGCGTCTTGCAGAGCGGGCACAGCGTGCAGGCGGCCACGCGCGCGCGCAGCTGCGTCCAGTCGCAAGGCCGCTCGCGCAGCGCAGCCGCGCCCGCTGCGGGCGTGGGCCCCGCGGCCGAGGCCGCAGCGGGCGGGGCCGCTCTGGGCAAGGAGCCCCCCGCCGGCGCGCTCGGCTCGGGCGGCGCCGATCTCGGCACCCAGGACTCGAGGCCCAGCGCCGCGAGATACTCCTTGCGCAAGGAGCGGTTCATGCCGCCGGCGTCGTCGAGCCGCTGGTCGCCGGGCCACCAGTCGCCGGGCCACCAGTCGCCGGGCCGCCAGCCGCCGGGCCGCCGCGCATGCGCCGGCGAAACAGCTTGCGATACAGCCAGATGGAGGGCGCCGACAGCGCATATCCGCCGAAGATGAGGAGCAGGGAGATTGGACGGAAGAGGAAAATGAACACGAACGCGAGCGGCACGAGCACGATCTGCGTGAAACGCACACGCGCTCCCGCCTTTACTTGCTTGAAGCTGTAGAAAGCGAAGCGGCTGATCATCAGTGCGCCGGCGCAGGCGGTGACCACGAAAGCCACGATCAGGCCCGGCAAGCCGATGTTCATGCGGTCGCTGGCGAGCCAGATCAAGGCGGCCACGATGGCCGCCGCCGAGGGGCTCGGCAGCCCCTCGAAGTAATGCTTATCCTGCGTCGCCGTGCGCGAGTTGAAGCGAGCCAGACGCAGAGCGGCGGCAGCCGCGTAGAAGAAGCACACGAGCCAGCCGACCCTGCGCCAGAGCGGACCGTACTCTGCGATGCGCGCGACGCCCCACTGGTAGGTGACGATCGCCGGAGCGATGCCGAAGGACACCATGTCCGAGAGACTGTCGTACTCCTTGCCGAACGCGCTCTCCGTGTGCGTCCAGCGCGCCACACGGCCATCCAGTCCGTCGAACACCATGGCCACGAACACCGCCACGGCGGCGTAGTCGAATTTCCAGTCGATCGCGGCGACCACGGCGTAGAAGCCGGCGAACAGGGCTCCGGTGGTGAGCAGGTTCGGCAGCCAGTACACCCCGCGCGGGCGCGAATGCAGATCCTCGAGGTCGCTCATGCGCCGTCATGATACAGGAGGCTGCTCTGCGGGGACGCTGTTGTAAGATACCTGCCCATGCGCTTATCCCAATATCCCATTGCCACGCTCAGAGACGTGCCGGCCGATGCCGAGGTGATCAGCCATCAGCTCATGCTGCGGGCCGGAATGATTCGGCGTCTGGCCGCCGGGCTTTACTCCTGGCTGCCGATCGGCTTGCGCACGCTCAAGAAGGTCGAGCGCATCGTGCGCGAGGAGATGGACCGCGCCGGCGCGCTCGAGCTCATCATGCCGACCGTGCAGCCTGCCGAGCTGTGGAAGGAGTCGGGACGCTGGACCAAGTACGGGCCGGAGCTGTTGCGTTTCAGGGACCGCCACGATCGTGAGTTCGCCTACGGTCCGACACACGAGGAGGTCATCACCGACATCGCACGCCGGGAGCTGCGCAGCTACAAACAGCTGCCGGTCAATTTCTATCAGATTCAATCGAAGTTCCGCGACGAGATCCGGCCGCGCTTCGGCGTCATGCGGGCGCGCGAGTTCCTCATGAAAGACGCCTACTCCTTTCACATCGACGAGCCGAGCCTCGCGCAGGGCTACCGCGCCATGTTCGATGCCTACTCGCGCATCTTCACGCGCATGGGCTTGAAATTCAGGGCCGTGCAGGCGGACGGCGGCAGCATCGGCGGCAATGTCTCCCAGGAGTTTCACGTGCTGGCCGAGTCGGGCGAGGACGCCATCGCCTTCTCGACCGCGGGCGATTACGCCTCGAATCTGGAGACCGCCGCGAGCTCGAGGCCGAGCGCGCCTCGACCCGCCCCCGCGCAACCCCTCGCGCGCGTGCAGACCCCCGGCGCACGCACCATCGCCGATCTCAGCGCATTTCTTGAGGTGAGCCCGCAGCGGTGCGTCAAGACCTTGATGGTGGACGGCCATGAGGGCGCGGTGATCGCCTTGGTGCTGCGCGGCGACCACGAGCTCAACGCCGTCAAGGCGCAGAAACTGCCCGGCGTCGCCAGCCCGCTGCGCATGTCGGGCGCGGAGCGTGTACGTGAGGCCGTCGGCTGCGAGCCCGGCTCGATTGGCCCGGTGGGGTTCGGCGGCACGCTGTACGTCGATCACGCCGCGGCGCAGCTCGCCGATTTCGTGTGCGGCGCGAACGAGCGGGACGTGCATTTCACCGGGGTCAACTGGGGCCGCGACCTGCCCGAGCCGCGCCCGGTGGACCTGCGCAACGTGCTGCCCGGCGATCCCAGTCCCACCGGGCAAGGCACGCTCGAGATCGCCCGCGGTATCGAGGTGGGCCATATCTTCCAGCTCGGCCAGCTCTACAGCCAGGCCATGCAGGCGACCGTGCTCGACGAGCAGGGCAGGTCGGTTGCGATGCACATGGGCTGCTACGGCATCGGCGTGACGCGCGTGGTCGCCGCCGCCATCGAGCAGAACCACGACGACAAGGGCATCATCTGGCCCGAGCCGCTCGCCCCCTTCAACGTCATCGTGGTGCCCATCAACTATCAAAAATCCGAGCGCGTGCAGCGGGCCGCGGACCAGATCTACGAAGCGCTCGGCCGCGCCGGCCTCGAGGCCGCTCTCGACGACCGCGACGCGCGGCCCGGCGTGAAGTTCGCCGACGCAGAGCTGATCGGCATACCGCACCGGCTGGTCGTCGGTGAGCGTGCGCTCGAGGCCGGCAAGCTCGAGTATCGGCATCGCCGCGAGACCGAATCGACGGAAATCCGCATCGCGGATGCCGTAGCCTATATCCAGGACAGGCTGAACCGCTGAGGGCCGGATTGCGGTATTGCAGTTGAACGCGATGGATTTCGCTCGCGCTGGAACGCTTCGCCGGCTTCTTCTGCCCGCTGCGCTCGCCCTATGCGCCGCCGGCCTCGTGCCTCGATTCGCCCATGCCGACCCGCAGCGCGAGCCCGCGCTCAAGGAGCTGCTGCAGAAGATCATCGGCAGCCGGGATTGCTTCCTCGACAAGTACGATTCCGAGGTCTGGTACAAGGCGATGGAGCCCAAGCTCGTGCCCTACGTGGCCTCCCATGACGATCGCATATCCATTCTCGATCACGTGTATTGCGAGGCCAGGCGCGATCCGACGCTCACGCTGCCCCCCGATCTGGTGCTCGCCATGATCGAGGTGGAAAGCCGCTTCGACACCTGGGCGGTCTCCCCGGTGGGCGCAGTCGGCCTCATGCAGGTGATGCCGTTCTGGCCGCGCCAGCTCGGCGTGCAGAATCAGCTGGTGCGCATCGCCCCGAACATTCGCATGGGCTGTGAGATCCTGCGCTACTATTTGCGCGCCGAGCACATGGACTGGGTGCGGGCGCTCGCCCGCTACAACGGCAGCGCCGGCCGCAACACCTATCCGGCCCTGGTGATGCAGCGCTGGCGGCGCGAGTGGCGCTTCTGAGGCTGCCTGCGCCGCGCGCTCAGAGAATCTCGAAGCCCTGATGCGGCCCGGCGCCCGGCTCGAGCTCCTCGACCGCCTCCACGCGCGCGCTCCTCGGCCCTCGATGCAGCCAGGCGTGCAGCTGCTCGACCGCGGCAGGCGCACCTTGCGCCGCCACCTCCACCGAGCCGTCGCACAGATTGCGCGCATAGCCGCGGAGCCCGAGACGCTGCGCCTCGATGCGCGCGCTGTGGCGAAAGTAGACGCCCTGCACTTTGCCGGTGATGCGAAAGCGGCGGCTGACCTCATTCATCCGGCGGGGGCGATGGCGGGCGCGATGGCGAGCGTTACTGCGGTACCGGCGCGTTGCCGGCGGGCTGCGCATCGGCGTGCTGCACGCTCGTGAGCGCGGCGGTCGCATGGCGCTTGGCCTCCTCGGCCGCGAGGCGCGCGCGCACGTACTCCTTCGCCTCGAGATGCGATTCGGCACGATTGATCGCCGCCTCTGCGGCATACAGGTCCGGCGACGTCGAGGGGGTGGCCCCGGCGGTGGTGGCTGCTGCGATCGCCTGTCGCGCATCGCTCAATTCCTGTACGGGAGGGCCGCTCGGGCAGCCGGTCAGGCAGAGGACACCGACGACTACGGCGAATGAGCGCAGCATATTTGAGCCGACACTAGCAACAGCGCGCAGGGCCGTCAAACCACCACCACTGGACATTATCTGGCCGGATGCAAATAATTCGTTGCGCCGGCGCTGCAACCCGACCACGAAACGGCGCGATTCCCCGCCATTTCCCTGATGGATGTATCGATGCACGAAATCCTGGTCCTGTATTATTCGCGCCAAGGCAGCACCGCGGCGCTGGCGCGGCAGGTGTGCCGCGGCGTCGAGAGCGTCGCCGGCATGCAGGCGAGGCTCCGAACCGTCGCGCCGCTCGGCGCGAGCGGCCCCGAGTCCGATGTCCCGAATTCAGGACCGCCCTATGCGACGCACGAGGACCTGACGAGCTGCGCCGGCCTGATCCTCGGCAGTCCGACGCGCTTCGGCAACATGGCGGCGCCCTTGAAGCATTTCCTGGACGGCACCGGCGCACTGTGGCTCAGCGGCGCTCTCGCGGACAAGCCCGCGGGCGTATTCGCTTCGACGCAGACGCTACACGGCGGACAGGAGACGACGCTGATCTCGATGATGCTGCCGCTGCTCCATCACGGCATGTACCTCGTCGGCCTGCCCTACACCGAGCAGGCTCTCTCGGCCACTCAGAGCGGCGGCACGCCCTACGGGGCTACCCATGTCGCCGGGCTGAGCGGACCGGCGACGCTCTGCGACAGCGAGCGCGATCTTGCGCGCGCGCTCGGCGCGCGCGTGGCGCAGCTTGCCGCACGGCTCGAGCGCAGCGCGTGAGCTCGGCGCGCACCACTTGAGCTTGGCGCGCACCGCCCGTCTCGCGACCCTGTGGCTGTGGGGCGCCGTCGCGGCGAGCTTGCTGTGCTGGCATCTTGCGGGCTATCCCTGGCTGCTGTGCCTCGCGGCGGTCCTGCCGCTGCTCGCGCCGCTGCGCGGGCTGATTCGCGGCGCGCGGCATACCTACGCGTGGGCGACGCTGTTCACCGTTCTGTACATCGTCTTCGCCGTCACGGAGCTGCTGGTGAATCCCGCCGCCCGCTGGGTGGCATCGCTCAGCCTGCTCCTGGTGTTCGCGTGGTTCTGCTCCATGATCCTGTACCTGCGTGCTTCTCGAGCGCCTCCCGGATGAAGGGAATCGTGAGGCGGCGCTGTGCGGCGAGCGATGCCTCATCGAGCTCATCGAGTATCTCGAAGAGCGAGCGCAGATCGCGCGGCAGGCGCTTCATCAGATACTCCAGTGTCTCCTGCGGCAGATCCAGCCCGCGCTGCTCGGCGCGCAGCCGCAGCGCCTCGCCGCGCCCGGCCTCGTCCAGCTCCCGCACCTGGTAAACGACGCATGCCGCGGCGCGCGAGCGCCAGTCGTCGAGCCGCCAATCGATCTGGCGCGGCGCGCGGTCGGCGGCGAACAGCAGGCGCGCACCAGACTCCTGCGCCTCGTTGAACAGGCGAAACAACGCCTGCTCCCAGTCGAGATCGCCCGCTGCCGCGGCGGTGTCATCCACGCACACCACGCGGCAGTCCGCCAGCCCCTGCAAGGCCTCGGGCGGCAGCGCCTCGGGCGCAGCGCCCGGGATCTCGGGCGCCGCGCGCGCCGCTATGCCGATGTAGGCGGCCGGACCCCCGGCCGCGGCGCAGGCGGCCTGCAGCAGGTGCGTCTTGCCACAGCCGCGGCTCCCCCACAGCCAGAGGGGATCGGTTGCCGGGGATCGAAGGGCGGCGAGGAGCTCGACGTTGGGGCCCGCCGAAAAGTTCTCGAACACGGCGTTGGCGCGCAGCGTCACTCCAAGAGCGAGCTGCCTCATGTGAGCTTCGATCCGCGCGAGCCCGATCCGCCGAGGCTCGAGCCCGCTTCGACGGCACGGCTCCTGGTCAGAGCGGCCTTGCCGTATCTCGACACGTAATCGATGCCGCTCACCGAGATCGTCACGAAGGTCAGCGCGCCGAGCGCGACGATGACCCAGGCGGCGGGCAATGCGAACTCCCGCCTCGCGATCACGCCCAGGATGAACAGTGCCTGGCAGAGCGTGTTGAGCTTGCTCACCGCCGTCGGGTGCGCCTCGATCGGCCCGAATCGCAGCCGGTAGGCGAGCGCGCCGAGCACGATGACGAGATCGCGCGCGAGCGCCGCCGCCACCAGCCACAGCGGCACCCAGTGCAGCACCGCGAGCACCACGAACACCGTGGCGAGGAGCAGTTTGTCCGCGGCTGGATCGAGCACACCGCCGAGGGCGCTCTGCCAGCCGAAGCGCTTGGCGAGGAAGCCGTCGAGCAGGTCCGACGCCGCCGCCACGCAGAAAAAGACCATGGTCGTGATGAGCTCATGATGCAGCAGCGCGATCGCGGTGGGTATCACCAGCACTATTCTGAGCGAGGTGATGAGGTTCGGAATATGGCGCAGCCACCGGCGCACGGCTATCGCTGCAGCTGAAATCGCTGGATACCGTTCTCCCCCGCGGCGATGGACTGCAGGCGGCCGTCCAGGGTCAGGGCGTGCTCGAGAGTCTCGGCGCCGCCCCGGGTGGTCAGCCGGAAGCGCACGGCATCGCCGCTCAAGCTCTCGACGGCCACGTGCGAGATGAAGGAAAGCGACTCGAGGTAGCTCTGGATGGAGGCGTAGTCCTTGAGGTCGGTGATCCCCGTCACCTCGATGTCGACCGGAGCGAGCGTGCCGCTCACTGCATACAGCCCTGCGTAGGTGTCGGCGGCGCGGTCGATCCCCTCCGCGGGCGAGCCGGAGAATTCGCTGCTGCGGTCCTGATACAGATAGGTCCAGCGCACCGCCGCACCGTCCGCGGCGCCGGCGGCGCGGCCGACGAGCGTACCCTCGCCGCCCAGCCGATGCGCGAGATCCGCGAGCGCGGCGGCGGGTCCGCCGGCCACGGCGGCATAATCGATGTGATCGTGCTGCAGATCCGACGCGCTCGGCCACATGATCGGAACGCCGCGCTGCGAGGCCGCCGAGTCGACGTCGGCCTTGATCTGCGAGGTGTCCTCCGCGGTGATGACGGTGCCTGCCTGCGGCCCGGTCTGCACCGCAAGCCAGACGAAGGTCGTGGGCCGCTCCCGGCCCCACAGGGGTTGACTGTTCTGCGTCAGCCATCGGGCGATGGCCGCGCCGTCGAAGGCCACCCACAGCTGGCTGTTCGGGGCGCCGCGGTATTGCTGCACATAGCGCCGCGCGCTGCCGATGAGAGGCGCCAGGGCCGGATCCTGATCGGCGGTGCGCCGCCCGGTGGCCTTGATGAGCACCGCGCGCAGCGCGGCCTCGAAGGCGCTCTCCTGCGCCGCCTCCGAGCGGTCGGTGAGAGGAACCGTCGCCTGGTAGATCTCGACGCGCGTGAGCGCGGCGCTCGAATCGGCGAGCCAGAGCAGCCCGGCGATCACCCACAGGCATCGCCACGGCGGCCGCGGAATGCGACGCGCAAAGAAAGGTCCTGTCATGACGTATTCGCGTAAGTCCTTAAGTTCTCTGATGTAAAATACCACAGCTTGCCCGCCCGTCGGGCCGGCCCCTGGAGAGGATTCGAATGACCGAGCGAGCACCCGTCACGTATCGAGCGGCCGGCGTCAACATCGACGCGGGTGAGGAGCTGGTCGAGCGCATCAAGCCGCACGTCAAGCGCTCCCTGCGCCGCGAGGTGCTCGGCGGAATCGGCGGGTTCGGTGCCCTGGTGGAGCTGCCGCTCGATCGCTACCGAAAGCCGGTTCTGGTGTCGGGCACGGACGGCGTCGGGACGAAGCTGCGGCTCGCCATCGATACCGGGCGCCACGACACCGTGGGTATCGATCTGGTCGCCATGTGCGTGAACGACGTGGTCGTACAGGGCGCCGAGCCGCTGTTCTTCCTCGACTATTTCGCGACGGGCAGACTCGATGTCGCAATCGCCGAGCGAGTCATCGCCGGTATCGTCGAGGGCTGCGTGCAGGCGGGCTGCGCGCTGGTCGGCGGCGAGACGGCCGAGATGCCGGGGATGTACCACGGCGATGACTATGATCTCGCCGGGTTCAGCGTGGGTGTGGTCGAGAAGGAGCGCATCATCGACGGCAACCGCACGGCTGCCGGCGATGTGATCCTCGGACTGCCCTCCTCCGGTCCGCATTCGAACGGATTTTCCCTCATCCGCAAGATCCTCGAGCTGAGCGGCGCCGATCCGGCCGCGCCCGTGCAAGGCGTAGCGCTCATCGAGCGGCTGATGGCGCCCACCCGCATCTACGTCAAGCCGATTCTGCGCCTGCTCGAACAGGTTCAGGTGCACGGGCTGGCGCACATCACCGGCGGCGGCCTCATCGACAATATTCCGCGCGTGGTCCCCGAGGGACTCGAGGCCGTGCTCGAGCGCGGCGCCTGGCACTGCGACCCCGTATTCGAGTGGCTGCGCGCCGCAGGAGAGGTCCCCGATGCCGAGATGTATCGGGTCTTCAACTGCGGAATCGGCATGACGGTGCACGTCGCCGCCGAGGACGCCGGCCGCGCCGCCGCGATACTGCAGGAGGCCGGCCAACCATCGCGGCTGATCGGACGGATCGGTTCGGGCACGCGCGGTGTAGTCATTACGTGACCCCCGCGCCTCAGCCCGTCGTGATCCTGATCTCCGGGCGCGGCAGCAACATGCGCACGCTGATCGAGCGCAGCCGCGATCCGGCGATGGGATATCGCGTGGCCGCGGTGCTCGCCGATCAGCCCGCCGCGCCGGGACTTGCGGCGGCCCGAGAACTGGGCGTTCCGGCGCTGGCACTGCGCGCCGAGCGCTCCGTCGCACGCGAGGTGTACGACGCCGGGCTCGCCGCAGCGATCGACCGCTATGCGCCCTCGCTCATCGTGCTCGCGGGGTTCATGCGCATCCTGTCGCGCGAGTTCGTGGCGCGCTACCCGGGGCGCATCCTGAACATTCATCCCGCGCTCCTGCCGAAGTATCCAGGCCTGCATACCCACCAGCGGGTGCTGGATGCGCACGACAGCGAGCACGGCGCGACGGTTCATTTCGTCACCGAGGAGCTCGACGCAGGTCCCGCGGTCATCCAGGCACGCGTCCGGGTCGAGCCCGGGGACGATGCGCAAAGCCTTGCCGCTCGCGTGCAGGCGCTCGAGCATCGAATCTACCCGCTCGCGGTGAGCTGGTCTTGTACCGGCCGGCTGCGCCACTCGCAGGGCCGCGCATGGCTGGACGGCGAGGCGCTCAGCGCGCCCATCCAGTACGCGGCCGAGGATCACTGAAATGCAGATGCCAACCCTGGCCGCCGCAGCCCTCGCCATGCTGCTGGCCGCGGCGCCCTCCATGCCCCTGCCAGCAGAGCAGAGCGAGCCCCCGGGCGGCGGGCCCGGCAGCGGCATCATCCGGCCCTTCTCCTCGCACTACGTGGCCGAATGGAAGGACATCTCCGTGGGTGTGAGCGACCTCGAGCTGGTGCGCGACACCCGGCCCGGGCATTACATGTACAAATGGACCACGAGCGCGCGCGGCATCTTCCGCCTGGTGTACTCCGACGACATCGTGCAGCAGAGCTGGTTCGCCATCGTCGGCGACCATGTGCGGCCGGAACGATACCTCGGGCGGCAAGGCTCGGCATCCGTGAGCTTCGTGTTCGACTGGAAGTCCGGCCGCGTGATCGGCACTTCGGAGGGCAAGCCCATCGATCAGCCGCTCGAGCCCGGCGCTCAGGACCTCAACTCCATTCAGATCGAGGTCATGCTCGATCTCGAGAACAACGATCTGCCGCCCACCTTCCACATCATCGACAAGGACCGGATGAAGCAATTTCTCTACACGCGCGAGGGCAGCGCGCGATTGCGCACCGCCCTCGGCATGCTCGACACCATCATCGTCGCGAGCCGGCACACCGCCGACGACCGGCGTGTGCTGCGCATGTGGTTTGCGCCCGCGCTCGGATACATACCGGTGCAGGCGGAGCGCACGCACGACGGCAACCTCGAGTTCGCGATGCGGATCAGATCCCTCAAGCGCTGAAGGCCGCCCCGCTCAGGTCTTCGGCAAGGTGACGCCGCGCTGGCCCTGGTACTTGCCGCCGCGGTCCCGATAGGAGGTCTCGCACACCTCGTCGGACTCGAGGAACAGCATCTGCGCGACACCTTCGTTCGCGTAGATCTTCGCGGGCAGCGGCGTCGTGTTCGAGAACTCGAGGGTGACGTGGCCCTCCCACTCGGGCTCGAGGGGCGTTACGTTGACGATGATCCCGCAACGCGCGTAGGTCGAATTGTGGATGATGAAATCGTTGGCGACGAAGTTGTGCAGCGTCGGAACGGTGATGTCGAAGACCTCCTCGACTCCCGCGGCATCGATCCGTTCGACCGCATCCCATACGGGCCCATCGGCGAGCGCAGACGCATGCGGATCGGCGCTCATGAGGACAGCCCGCGCGGCGGCGCCGGCGCCTGCCCAGGCCTGCTCGGGCAACGTGCCGAAGGCCCTCGTGCGCCTGCGTCGCAGGGCAATCATCGGCAACACCGACTCCTCGAGCAGGCGCTGCTTCACCGAGCCGGGCGAGAAACCGATCCGTTGCGCAAAACGCAGGATCTGATCCTCGTCCGTGATCTGTACCTTGCACGCCCGGGTCCCGATCGCCGTGCTCGTCTCGCGGATCAGCGAGAAGATTCCGAATCGCAGCAGCAGATGGTGCACATCCTCGATGAGCCGCCGCGACTTCGAGCGGTACTCGAGGAGGATGCCCTGCTCGCAGCGATGGAGGCTGCCGTCGCCGCTGAAGAGCGCCTGCAGGAACCGGCGAACCGAGCGCTCAGGCGCGGTAAAGACGATCTGCGGCACGAACTTGCCGGCCGCGCCCACGTCGAGCCCGAGGAGAGCCGCTTCCCGGTCAGGGAGGGGCGTCGTGCCGAAAATCGGGATCTCGGGGGCCAGCGCGATACGATCGCCGGCCCGCAGATCGCTCAGGGGCGCCCACCGATCGGACATCCGAAACGGATGACTGGCGGTCGCTCGAATGCGCAGCCCCGCCCGCGTGCGCAGCTCGTAGACCTCCCGCTTGCCCTGCGCCATGAAAGCCGACACCTTCGCCGCCTTCAACCGCCGGCCGTCCCAGGCCATGGTGCGCTTGCCCCACTGCATCTCGGTGATCGGGACGTACGCCCCGCTGTCGGCGTCGACCACCCGGGTATCACCGGTGACGCATTTTCCCAGGCATACGGTCAGCACCGATCGCGGAATCCTGAAGTACTCCACCGTGCTCGCAAGAGCAAAGGAGTTCGGCGGGATGATGCACACCGGCCCCTTGAAATCGACGAACGACTTCTCGTCGAAGCTCTTCGGATCGACGATGGTCGAGTTGATGTTGGTGAAGATCTTGAACTCATCCGCGCAGCGCACGTCGTAGCCGTAGCTCGAGGTGCCGTACGAGACGATCTTGTGGCCGTGGGCGACGCGCACCTGCTCGCCCGAGAAAGGCTCGATCATGCGGTGCTCGGCGGCCATGCGCCGGATCCAGCGGTCGCTCTTGATGCTCACGTCGCTTCGACCGTGATCTTCGGGAATACCGAGCTGTAATCCTTGTTCAGGGTGGCGAGACGCGCGGCGGCGCGCCGCGCCATCTTGAGGTAGGCCTGCGCGCGCGCGCTGTCGGGCTCGGCCACCACGGTGGGCGATCCTCCGTCGGCCTGCTCGCGGATGCGCGCGTCGAGCGGCAGCTCACCGAGCAGCTCGACACCGTACTGCTGCGCCATGCGCGCTCCCCCGCCGCTGCCGAAGATGTGCTCGGTGTGCCCGCAATTGCTGCATACGTGAACGCTCATGTTCTCGACCACGCCGAGCACGCGCACCTCGACCTTCTCGAACATCTTGAGTCCCTTGCGCGCATCGAGGAGCGCGATGTCCTGCGGTGTGGTGACGATGACCGCGCCGCTCACCGGCACCCGCTGCGCGAGCGTGAGCTGGATGTCGCCGGTTCCGGGCGGCATGTCCACCACGAGGTAGTCGAGCTCGCCCCAGTGGGTCTCGCCGAGCAGCTGCGTCAGGGCCTGGGTCACCATCGGTCCGCGCCAGGCCATGGGCTGCTCGGCATCGATCAGGAAGCCGATGGACATCACCTCGATGCCGTGCGCCCGCATCGGGTTGAGGTGCTTGCCATCCGGGCTGTCCGGCTTCTGGCCCGCCAATCCCATCATCAAGGGCTGGCTTGGGCCGTAGATGTCGGCATCCAGCAAGCCGACCCGCGCACCCTGCCGCGACCAGGCGAGGGCCAGGTTGGCGGCCACCGTCGATTTGCCGACGCCGCCCTTGCCCGACGCCACGGCCACGATGTTCTTCACCTGCGCGAGGGGCTTTAGGGTGCGTTGCACGGCATGGGCGGTGATGTCCGAGCGCAACACGAGATCGAGGCGCGCCTCGCCCAGGAGCGGCGCCAGATGAGCCCGCAATGCCGGCTCGAGCTCGGCGGCGTAGTCGGCGCACGGGAATCCGAATCTCAGCTCGACGCCGACCGCGTTGCGTTGCAAGGAAAGCGCGCCGAGGGCCTTCGCCTGGGCGAGCGTCTGCCCCAGATAGGGGTCCGGGTATGCACCGAGCCGCTCGCGCAGCGGTTGCGTATCGTCGTTGGCAGCCATACGCACCATTCTAACGCAGGCGGCCTTCACCGTCCGGTATGGCATAATTCCTCAAAATGAGAATCAAACCCCGGCCGGTGCCGCGGATAGGGCGAGAATAGAGGTCATCGAGGGAGCGTAGTGCAAGGCCGCGAATGAGTTTGTTCGCCAACTATCGTGCCGATCGGCTGATTGCCGAGATCAAGTCCAGCGGCAATATCAACGCCCCCCTGGCCCAGAAGGCTTTCGAGAAGCTGCTCGCCCTGGGGCCGAGCGCCATCGAGCCCATCGTCGGGGCCCTGAGCAACGCCGACAAGCGCGAGACCATGGCCTACGTCGAGGTGCTCGCCAAGCTGATCGACGGCAAGACCCTGCCCCAGGTGCTCAAGTCCATGGCCGAGGCCAACGGCCGCGCCACCTCGGGCATCGCCTGGGCGCTGTCCTCGAGCCGCACCTACCCGGCGGCCGCCCTGCTGGACGCCTTGAACAAGGAGGGCATGCCGAAACCGGCCATTCTGGACGTCATCGCCGCGCAAAAAGCCCGCTATACGGTCCGCGACCTGCTGAATGCCGCCTATGCGCAGGAGCCCACGGAGCGGGCGGCGCTGTTCAAGATCATCGCCGAGATCGCCGATGAATCCTCGATCGACGATCTGGTGGCCCGCACCGAGGGCAAGGACCCGGTGGCGCGGCTGCATATCATCCAGGTCCTGGCGCGCTTCAACACCCCCACCGTCCGGCAGGCGGTGCAAAAGCAGCTCAAGGACAACAGCAAGCTGATCCGCTCGGCCGCCCTCACCGCGCTTGCGCGCATGGACGGACCGTTCGACATGCCCTTGATCACCTCGATGCTGCGCGATCCGGAGATCGAGGTGCAGAACAAGGCGGTGGACGTGGTGATCAAGGCCAACCATCCGGACACCATCAAGTTCCTGGTCGAGGTGCTCAAGGACGAGAACGAGTACGCGCGGCGCGCGGCCGTCGAGGTGCTGAACGTCATCGGCAGCTCCAAGGACGTGAAGTACCTGCTCGAGGTCATCGCCGACAGCGACTGGTGGGTGCGCACCCGTGCCGCGGACGCTCTCGGCAAGATCGGCGGCCCGAAAGTCGTGGACGCCGTGCTCGCCCTGATCAAGGAGGAGAACCAGGACATCCGCCGCACGGCGATCGAGATCCTGAACCAGACCAAGGACGAGCGCGCGGTCGCGCAGCTGATCGAGGCCACCCGCGACCGCGACTGGTGGGTGAGCGAGCGCGCCGTCGACGCTCTGGCGGAGATCGGCAGCACCAAGGCGTTGCCGCGCTTCATCGAGATGCTGAACGGCGAGCCGAAATCCCTGCCGACGGTGGTTCGGGCCATCGGCAAGGTGGGCGATCAGAAGCACATCGAGAATCTGCTGCCGCTCCTGCAGCGCTCCGAGAACCAGATCCGCGTCGAGGCCATCGCCGCCGTCGCCAAGCTGGTCGACGAGCAGCGCGTGGATACGATTCGCGCCAAGCTGCAGGCGGTCTCGAACGGCGGCGACGGCACCATCAGCCAGGCCGTGGCGCGCGCCATCACGGAGATGGACAATCGCTTCTCCACCCAGAACATCGCCGCCAATCAGCGCGCGGTGCAGCTGCGCGAGCCGGCGAAGACGCTGCTCGTCGACAATCAGGAGCTGGCGGCGGTCATCAAGGAGACCGAATCCGCGCAGGCCCCGGGCGCCAAGCTCGACATCACCACGCTCAAGCCGGGCGATGTCATCGAAGGACGCTACAAGTTCATCGAGAAGATCGGCAAGGGCGCCTTCGGCACGGTGCTGCTCATGGAGGATACGGTGGTCGAGGAGCGGCTCATCCTCAAGTTCCTGAACGCCAACGTCTCCTCGGACGAGGAGATGATGAAGCGCTTCGTGCACGAGCTGCGCTACAGCCGCAAGATCACCCACAAGAACGTCATCCGCATCTACGACTTCCTCTACATCCGCGGCAACTACGCCATCTCGATGGAGTATTTCCCCTCCCACACGCTCGGCGGGGAGATCGTCAACGAGAAGCCGGTGGAGCTCAAGCGCGCGGTCAAGTTCGGCATCGATATCGCCACCGGCATGGCGGTCGCGCATCAGGCGGGAATCGTGCATCGCGATCTGAAACCGGCGAACGTGCTCATCGACAACGATGGCCTGGTCAAGATCGTGGACTTCGGCGTCGCGGCGGCGCAGAGCCAGGGCGATACCCAGCTCACCAAGACGGGCTACGTCATCGGCTCGCCGAAGTACATGGCGCCCGAGCAGATTCTCGGCAAGAAGGTCGACGAGCGGGCCGACATCTACAGCCTCGGCGTGATCCTGTACGAGCTGTTCTCCGGTGTGCCGCCGTACTCGCGCGGCGATCACATGTCGGTCATGTATCAGCACGTGCAGGGCAAGGCCCGGCCGCCGATCGAGATCAACAAGAGCCTGCCGCCGGAGCTGAGCAACCTGGTCATGAAGTGCATGGCGCTCGACAAGTCCAAGCGCGCGCAGTCCATGGACGAGCTGCGCCTCTCGCTGGAGAAGTTCCTGTAAGGCAGGGTCGACCGCCTGGCGGACAAAGGAGCCTAGACGCAGCTCACGTTTATGGCCCTTGGTGGCCTCAAACAGTCGAAAATCCAATCGCTTACAGGTAGTCTCGCGACGTTATGGCAAGAATCGACGCATTCCTCAAGCTGGGAGTCGCCCAGGGCTGCTCGGATCTGCACCTGGCGGTGGGCGTGCCGCCGATGCTGCGCATGCAAGGCGATCTGGTTCCCATCAAGTTTCGCGAGCTCGGCCACGCCGAGCTCGAGGGCTATGTCACCGAGGTGCTGAACCCCTCGCAACTGCAGGTTCTGCGCGAGGGCAACGACCTCGATTTCTCCTACGTTTCGGCCGACGGCGGGCGATTCCGCGTCAACGTGTACCGCAAGGAAACCGGCATCGGCGCCGCCTTCCGGGCGATCCCGACCCAGATGCCCAGCATCGACCAGCTCGGCCTGCCGCCCATCGTGCGCAAGCTCTGCGACTACCATCAAGGCATGATCCTGGTCACCGGCTCGACCGGCACGGGCAAGACCACGACGCTCGCCTCGATGATCGATTACCTCAACTCGACCCGCAGCCTCAACATCATCAGCCTCGAGGATCCGATCGAGTTCGTCCACCGCAGCAAGTCGAGCCAGGTGATCCAGCGCGAGCTGGGCACGCACCTACCGAGCTTCGCCGAGGGCGTGCGCGCCGCGATGCGCGAGGACCCCGACGTGATCCTGGTCGGCGAAATGCGCGACGCCGAGACCATCTCCATGGCGATGACGGCGGCCGAGACCGGACACCTGGTGCTCGGCACCTTGCACACCACGAGCGCCACCAAGACCATCGATCGCGTCGTCGACGCGCTGCCCACCGAGGAGCGCGAGCAGACCAAGAGCTTCCTCGCTTCGAGCCTGCTCGCCGTGATCACCCAGATCCTGGTGAAGACCCCCGATCAACGCGCCCGGCGCGCCGTGTGCGAGATCATGGTGGTCACCAAGGCCATCGGCAAGCTCATCATGACGGATCAATCCCACCAGATTCCGAGCCAGCTGCAGATGGGCAAGGAATACGGCATGCAGCTCATGGACCAGGCGCTGCTCGCCGCCATCCAGGCCAAGGAGGTGGACCCCGAGCAGGCCTACACCTATGCCACGGACAAACGCCAGTTCCAGCGCTACGTGACCGACGTGAGCAGCGCGATCCCGCTCGAGCCGGTCGAGCCGTGAGGGCGACATGCCAGCGATCGATGCCTATCTGAATCAGGTCATGCAGGCCGATGGATCGGATCTGCACTTCCTCGCCGGGGATTTTCCGCGCGTGCGCCAATACGGGGAGCTCAGGCCGCTCGCCAACGAGCCGCTCAACGCGGAGACGGTCAAGACCACGCTCTACGAGATCATGCCCAAGCTCGCAGCCGAGCGCTTCGAGGCCAAGGACGGCACCGACTTCGCCTACGCGATACCGGACGTCGCGCGATTTCGGGTCAACGTCATGCGCCAGCTGAACGGCATGGGCGCGGTGTTTCGCGTCATTCCCTCGCGCGCCAAGACGGCGGACGAGCTCAAGCTGCCGGATGCGGTGCGCAACCTGTGCAGGATGAACAATGGCCTGATCCTGGTGACCGGCAAGACCGGCTCCGGCAAGTCGACCACGCTCGCGGCGATGATCGACGACATCAACACCCGGGAAAAGGGCCACATTCTCACCATCGAGGATCCGATCGAGTTCGTGCACAAACGCAAGAGCTGCCTGATCAGCCAGCGCGAGATCGGCGTGCACGCCACCTCCTTCTCGAGCGCCTTGCTGTCGGCGCTGCGCGAGGATCCGGACGTCGTGCTGGTCGGCGAGCTTCGCGACCTCGAGACCATGAGCATCGCGGTCACCGCCGCGGAGACCGGGATCATGGTCATGGGCACGCTGCACACGAACGGCGCGGCGGCCACCGTCGACCGCTTGGTGAATGCATTCCCGGCCGACAAGCAGCCGCACGTGCGCACCATGCTCTCGACCAGTCTGCGCGGTGTGGTCTCGCAGCAGCTCATCCCCAAGGCCGACAAGAAGGGCCGCGTCGCCGCGCTCGAGATTCTCATCAACACGCCGGCCATCTCCAACCTCATCCGCCAGGGCAAGATGGACCAGCTCGAGAACGGCATGCAGACCGGTTCCGCCGCGGGCATGAAGCTCATGGACGCGGCCATCCAGTCGCTCCTCGATCAACGCCTCATCACCGGCAAGGAAGCCTACAAGAAAGCCATCAACAAGAGCCGCTTCGAGCAGTTCCGCGAGGCATCGTAGCGCGCAAAACTCGCCTCCATCGCGCTAAACTGCCGCGATGGCGCGCAAACTCTTCGTCACCACGGCCTTGCCCTATGCGAACGGCCCGTTTCACATCGGGCACATCATGGAATACATCCAGGCCGACATCTGGGTGCGCTTCCAGCGCATGCTCGGCAACGCCGTGCATTTCGTCTGTGCGGACGATGCGCACGGCGCGCCCATCATGCTCAAGGCAGAGGCCCAGGGCATCTCGCCCCAGGCGCTGGTCGCGCGCATCACTGCCGACCGCCCCCGCTACCTCGAGGGCTTTCATATCGGCTTCGATCATTGGTATTCCACGGATTCTCCCGAGAACGTGGCGCTTTCCCAGGACATCTACCGCCGGCTGAAGGAGTCCGGGCTCATCTACGTCAAGGCCGTCGAGCAATTTTACGATCCCGTCAAGGCCATGTTCCTCGCCGACCGCTACATCAAGGGCGAGTGCCCCAACTGTCACGCGAAAGAGCAGTACGCCGACGCCTGCGAGGTGTGCAGCATCGTCAACTCGCCCACCGATCTGATCGATCCGTATTCGACCCTGTCGGGCGCCAAGCCGCTCATGAGGACGTCCGACCATTATTTCTTCAGGCTGTCCGATCGCAGATGCGTCGAATTCCTGACCGCCTGGCTCGACGCCCCCGGGCGCCTGCAGCCGCAGGTGGCCAACAAGGCTCGCGAGTGGCTCTGCGGCGGGGGCGAGGATGCGCTCGGCGACTGGGACATCTCCCGCGACGCGCCCTACTTCGGCATTCCGATCCCCGACGCGCCCGGCAAGTACTTCTACGTCTGGCTGGATGCGCCCGTCGGCTATCTGGCGGCGCTCAAGAACTACTTCGACACGGGCAAGGCCGGCGCCCGGGGCGAATCGCGCAGCTTCACGCAGTTTCTCGAGGGGAGCGACACGGAACAGCTGCATTTCATCGGCAAGGACATCATCTATTTTCACACGCTGTTCTGGCCCGCCATGCTCAAGTTCGCCGGCCCTCCCTACAAGGTGCCCGACCACGTCTATGCCCATGGCTTCATCAGGGTTTCCGGCGAGAAGATGTCCAAGTCGCGCGGCACCGGAATCAGCCCGCTGCGCTATCTCGAGATCGGCATGAATCCCGAGTGGCTGCGCTATTACCTCGCCGCCAAGCTGAACGCGAACGTGGAGGATCTCGACTTCAACCCCGACGATTTCCTGGTGCGCGTCAACAGCGATCTGATCGGCAAATACGTCAACATCGCCAGCCGCGCGGCGAACTTCATCAGCAAGCATTTCGGCGGGGAGCTCGAGTACGGCGGCGAGCGGGCGCTGCTCGCCGATCAAGCCCGCGACCTTGCCGCCTCGGTCGCCGAGCATTACGAGGCGCGCGAGTTCGGCAAGGCGATGCGCGAGCTGATGGCGCACGCGGATCGGATCAATCATGACTTCGATGCGCACCAGCCGTGGATTCTCGCCAAGCACGCCGGGAAGCGCGCCGAGCTTCAGATCGTATGCTCCCGGGCGCTCGCGGGCTTCAAGCTCTTGAGCGTGCTGCTCGCACCGGTGCTGCCGCAGCTCGCGTTGCGCGTTGCAGGTGAGACATTCGGGCTCGAGCGGCCCTTCGCCTGGAGCGATGCCGGCGTGCTGCCCGCGAGAATCGAGCCGTATCGGCACCTGATGACTCGCGTCGACCCCAAGCAGCTCGATGCGCTGTTCGAGACGGACCCGGGGGCCGCGGCCGCGCAACCGCCCCCGGCCGGCGCGTCCAAGGCGCCCAGCCCGGCGCCCAGCCCGGCGCCGATGACGGCGGCCCCGATCTCCATCGACGAATTCCTGCGCATCGACCTGCGGGTCGCGAGAGTGCTCGATGCCGCCCCGATCGATGGCGCCGACAAGCTGCTGCGCCTGCGCCTCGATCTCGGCGAGCTCGGCGAGCGGCAGATCATGGCCGGTATCCGCTCCGCCTACGATCCCGCCGCACTCGTCGGCCGCCTCATCGTGGTGGTCGCCAACCTCGAGCCGCGCAAGATGCGCTTCGGTACCTCTGAGGGCATGATGCTCGCCGCCGGGCCGGGCGGCGCGGACATATTCGTGCTCTCGCCCGATGCGGGCGCGGCGCCCGGCATGCGGGTGAAATGAGCTGCATCCCCGGCATCGGCGTGGAACGCGCGGAGCGCGTGGGCGCGGAGCTCATCGACGCGCTGCTGCCGCAGACGCAGTGCACCCGCTGCGGCTACGCCGGGTGCCTGCCGTACGCCGCCGCGATCGCGGCCGGCGAGGCACCCATCAATCAATGTCCGCCCGGGGGCCGCGCCACCATCCAGGCCCTCGCCGATCTGCTCGGGCGCGCCTTCGAGCCGCTCAACCCCGCCCACGGCGTCGAATCCCCCCCGCGGGTGGCCTGGATCGACGAGCAGCGCTGCATCGGCTGTGCGCGCTGCCTGCCGCCGTGTCCGGTCGACGCCATCGTGGGCGCGCCGAAGTACCTGCACAGCGTGCTCATCGAGCGCTGCACGGGCTGCGAGCTGTGCCTCGCACCCTGCCCGGTCGACTGCATCGAGATGCGGCCCGGACCCGCCCCGGCGGCCGGTCAAGCGGCGCTCAACCGGGCACGCTTCGCCGCGCACGGCGAGCGGCTGCAGCGGCGCGCCCGCGAGCGCCGCGAGCAGCTCGAGGCGATGAAGGCGATCGCCCATGAACCCTGAAAAGCGGCGCGCCATCTTCGAGCGGTTGCGCGAGAACAACCCCGCCCCGCGCACCGAGCTCGAGTATCGTACGCCGTTCGAGCTGCTGATCGCGGTGATTCTGTCCGCCCAGGCGACCGACAAGGGCGTGAACAAGGCGACGGCGCCGCTGTTCCGCGTGGCCAGCACCCCTGCCGCGATGGCCGCGCTCGGGGTGGCGGGCCTCACCCGTTACATCAAGTCCATCGGTCTCTTCAACACCAAGGCCAAGAACATCATCGCCACCTCCAGAGCGCTGGTCGAGGAGTACGGGGGCGAGGTTCCCCGCTCGCGCGAGCAGCTCGAGGCGCTGCCCGGGGTCGGCCGCAAGACGGCGAACGTCGTCCTGAACACGGCGTTCGGCCAGGCCACCGTGGCGGTCGACACGCACATCTTTCGCGTCGCAAACCGCACCGGGCTCGCGCCGGGCAAGACGGCGCGCGAGGTGGAGGACAAGTTGATGAAATTCGTTCCGCCGGAATTCCTCAAGGACGCGCATCACTGGCTCATCCTGCACGGCCGCTATGTGTGCACCGCCCGCAATCCGGCCTGCCCGCGCTGCCTGATCGCGGATCTGTGCGAATACCGCCGCAAGACCAGGGAGTCTGCCGCATGAGCTCAGGTGCGGGCGCGTTCGGCGCGTACACCCGCGAGCAGCTGCGCCAGAGCTACGCCGAGGCCTGGCGCAAGAGCCGCGAGCGCAGACCGCTCACCCCGCTCGAAGCGCTGATCGCCGACGTCATCGCGTTGCACTGCGAATACCAGCCCTTGCTCGAGGACACGCGGGCCGCGATCGACTTCGAGCCCCGCGGTGACGCCGAGAATCCTTTTTTACATATGGGGCTGCATCTCGCCGTCCGCGAGCAGGTGTCGATCGATCGTCCGCAGGGCGTGCGCGAGCTCGAGCGGGCGCTGGCCGCGCGCGTGGGCGATGAGCACGGCGCCGAGCACGTGCTCATGGAGGCGCTCGCCGAGACCCTGTGGGAGGCGCAGCGCAGCGCGCACGCGCCCGATGAGAGTCGCTACCTCGACATCGCGCGCGCTCGACTTCGCATGCTCGAGTCGAGATAGGCCCGAGCCGCGCACCCGCCCGCTGCAGGTTAAGCAACCTTCATGCTCGCGTCATCGGAGCGGTGCGTGCGGGCGAGTATTCTCGAGCCAGACATTCGAGGATCTCCATGCGCCCATTGCTTGCGGCCGTCGTGCTCGCACTGCCTTTGCAGGCCGCCATTGCCGCCCCTGCCAGTGCACAGACCCATCCGGGCGCGCCGCCTGCGGCGGCAGCCAGGCCGGCCGCCGGGCCCGCCGTGGCGGCCGCCGACGACAGCGACGCGGCGGCGCGACACGCCAAGCGCACGGGGTGTCTCAAGCAGGCGCGCGCAAAGAAGCTCGTCGGGGCGCAGCGGGACGCCTACGTCAAGGGGTGCGTCGGGCCGCCGCCCTGAGATTCGCGCTCAGCCGCGGATATCCTGCTTCTTCGGAATGTAAAGATCGGTGAGCGTCCCCTCGACCGCCTCGGCGGAGAATGCCACGGTCTCCGACAGCGTGGGATGCGCATGCACGGTGAGTCCGATGTCCGCTGCATCGGCGCCCATCTCGATGGCGAGGCCGACTTCCGCTATCAGCTCCCCCGCGTTGGTGCCGACGATGCCGCCGCCGATGAGGCGGCGGGTCTGCTTGTCGAACAGCAGCTTGGTGAACCCCTCGTCGCGATTGATGGCGAGCGAGCGCCCGCTCGCCGCCCAGGGGAACATGCCCTTCGAGTACTCGATGCCGCGCGCCTTGGCTTCGGTTTCCGTGACTCCCACCCAGGCGATCTCCGGATCGGTGTAGGCCACGGACGGGATGCAGTGCGCATCGAACGAGGATTTCTGACCTGCCGCCACCTCCGCGGCCACCTTGGCCTCGTGAGAGGCCTTGTGCGCGAGCATCGGCGCGCCCACGACATCGCCGATGGCATAGATATGCGGCACGTTGGTGCGCATTTGCTTGTCGACGGAGATGATGCCGCGCGGGTCGACGGCGACGCCCGCTGCGGCGGCATTGACGGCGTTGCCGTTGGCGCTGCGCCCGACGGCCACCAGCACGCGGTCGAACTCCTGTGGCGCGGGCACATCGGGTCCTTCGAACGTCGCGCGCAGGCCGCCGGCCTGCGGCTCGAGCTTTGCGACGCGCGTGCTCAGCATGACGCGGGCGTAGCGCTTCTCGATGCGCTTTTGCAGCGGACGAACCAGGTCGCGGTCGGTGCCCGGCATCAGCCCCTCGGAGATCTCCACGACGGTGACGCTCGTGCCGAGAGCCTCGTACACGCACGCCATCTCCAGGCCGATGATGCCGCCGCCGATCACCAGAAGCCGCTTGCACTCCTCCGGCAGCTCGAGGGCGCCGGTCGAGTCGATGATGCGCGGATCCTGCGAAAATCCGGGGAGCTGCGCCGATTCGGAGCCGGCCGCGATGATGCACTGCTTGAAGTCGACGCGCTTCGCGCCGTCGGCCGTCCGCAGCTCCAGCGTGTGGGCACCCACGAACCGCGCCTCGCCGCGCAGCACATCCACCTTGCGCTGCTTGGCGAGCAGCGCAAGGCCGCTGGTCAGCTTCGTGACGACTCGATTCTTCCAGGCGCGCAGCCGCTCCCGGTCGATCTGCGGGGGAGCGAACACGATGCCGGCGCCGGCCATGTCGGCCGCGTCCTCGATCACCTTGGCGGCGTGCAGCAGCGCCTTCGAGGGTATGCAGCCCACGTTGAGGCACACGCCGCCCAGCATGGGCCAGCGCTCGACCAGCGTGACCTTGAGCCCGAGATCGGCGGCGCGAAACGCCGCCGTGTACCCCCCGGGACCTGCGCCCAGAACGATGAGATCGAGCGCACCGGGCGGCGCCTGCGCAGGGGGCGGCGCCGCCGCAGCATCGCGGGGCGCGTCCTGTGAGACGGTCGCGATGAGCGTGCCGGATGACACCTCCTGCCCCTTGCGTACCGCGAGCGATGCAATTGCGCCGGCCGCCGTGGAGGGAATGTCCATGGAGGCCTTCTCGCTCTCGAGCGTGATGAGCGGATCATCGATACGGACCTGCGCGCCGACGGACACGAGCACCTCGACGACCGTCGCGGCCTTGGTGTCGCCGAGCTCCGGCACCCGCACTTCGACGATGCTCATAGCAGCGCCTTCACATCGCCCAGAACCCGGCTCAAGGCGACGACGAATCGAGCCGCCTGCGCGCCGTCGATCACGCGATGGTCGTACGAGAGCGACAGCGGCAACATCAGGCGCGGCACGAACGCTCCCTTCTCGAAGACCGGCTTGTGCGCCGATTTCGAGACGCCCAGGATGGCCACCTCGGGCGCGTTGATGATGGGCGTGAACGCCGTGCCGCCGATTCCGCCGAGGCTCGAGACCGTGAACGAGCCGCCCTGCATCTCGGCCGCGGTCAGCTTGCCGGCGCGGGCCTTGTCGGAGAGCGCCGCCAAAGCGCGCGCGAGATCGAACAGGTTCATCCGATCGGCATCGTGGATCACCGGCACCAGCAGTCCGTTCGGGGTGTCCGCCGCGAACCCGATGTGAAAGTATCTCTTGAACACCAGATTCTTGCCGGAGGCGTCCAGGGATGCGTTGAACCGAGGAAACTCCTTCAGAGCCACGATGCAGGCCTTGATGATGAAGGCGAGCGGCGTCAGGCGCACGCCCTCCTGCTCCGCCTTGCCCTTGAGCGCCACGCGCGCGATGTCCATATCCGTGATATCGGCATCCTCGTGCTGCGTGACGTGCGGCAAGTTGATCCAGCTCGCCTGCAGACGGGCCCCGGAGATGAGCTGAATGCGCGACAGCGGCTCGACTTGCACCGGGCCGAACGCCGCGAAGTCGACGGCCGGCACTTTCGGCAGCAAGGCCCCCGCCGCCGCAGGCGCCGCGGCGGCCGGCGGCGGCGAAGCCAGGAGCTGCTTCACGTAGGCCTTCACGTCCTCGTGCGTGATGCGTCCCTTCGGCCCGGTTCCCTTGACCTTGCCGAGATCGGCACCGAGCTCGCGTGCGAATTTGCGCACCGAGGGACTGGCATAAGCGGTGGAGAACGCCTTCTCATCGACGCGAGCCGCCGCGACGGGAGCGGCCGCGCGCGCTGCGGTGCGCGGCTCGAGGGCTGCCGCCGGCGCGGGCGGGGCGGGCGCCGCCGGGGGCGCCGCACGTGCAGGGGCCGCGGATGCAGGGGCTGTGCGCGGCGCCGAGGCTGGCGCGGCGGCGCTGGCATCGGGGGGCGCCTTGCCCGCCGCCGCGGCGCCGCTCGCCGCAGCGCCCGCCTCGAGCAGCAGGATCAAGCTGCCCTCGGACACCTTGTCGCCCTTCTTGACCTTGACCTCGGCGATGCGCCCGGCGGCGGGCGCGGGCACGTCCATCGCCGCCTTCTCGGTCTCGAGCGTGATCATGGGAGTCTCTTTGTCGATCTGCTGGCCCGCCTTCACCAGCACGTCGATCACGCTCACGTCCTTGAAGCCGCCGATGTCGGGGACCAGCACTTGCACGGGATTGGCCATGACTTTAGACCGACAGCGGGTTGGGTTTGTCCGGATCGATGCCATAGGAGCGCATCGCCTTGGTGACCGTGCTCATGTCGACCTTGCCGTCATCGGCCAGGGCCTTGAGCGCCGCGATCACGATATAGTGCCGATTCACCTCGAAGAAGCGGCGCAGCTCGGCGCGCGAGTCGCTGCGGCCGAAGCCGTCGGTGCCGAGCACCGCGTAGCGGCCCGGCACCCATTGGCGGACCTGATCGGGCACGGTCTTGAGGTAGTCGGTGGCTGCGATGAAGGGTCCGTCTCGATCCTCGAGCGCCTGGCGAATGTAGGCTTGACGCGCAGGCTCGGTGGGATGCAGCAGGTTCCAGCGCTCCGCATCGAGCGCGTCCCTGCGCAACTCCGAGAAGCTCGTCACCGAGAACACATCGGCGGGCACCCCGAAGTCCTTCTCGAGCAGGTCGGCGGCGGCGAGCACCTCGCGCAGGATGGTGCCCGAGCCGAACAGGCTCACGCGCACCTTGCCGCGCCCACCGGTGTGCAGCAGGTACATGCCGCGCAAGATCCCCTGCTCGGCGCCCGCCGGCATGGCCGGATGGGCGTAGTTCTCGTTCATGCAGGTGATGTAGTAGAAGACGTTCTCCTGCTCTTGATACATGCGGCGCAGTCCGTCCTGGATGATCACCGCGAGCTCGTAGGCATAGGTCGGATCGTAGGCGACGCAGTTCGGTATGGCGGTCATCACCAGCTGGCTGTGCCCGTCCTGGTGCTGCAGTCCCTCGCCGGCGAGCGTGGTGCGCCCGGCGGTGCCCCCGATGAGAAAGCCGCGCGCCTGGCTGTCGCCCGCCGCCCACATGAAATCGCCGACGCGCTGAAATCCGAACATCGAATAGTAGATGTAGAACGGAATCATGCTCACGGCGTGGTTCGAGTAGGCGGTGGCGGCGGCAATCCAGGAGCACAGGCTCCCCGCCTCGTTGATGCCTTCCTCGAGAATCTGGCCCTGCTTGTCCTCGCGGTAGAACATGAGCTGATCGGCATCCTGCGGGGTGTACAGCTGCCCGACGGAGGAGTAGATGCCGATCTGGCGAAACATGCCCTCCATGCCGAAGGTGCGGGCCTCGTCGGGGATGATGGGCACCACGTGCTTGCCGATGTTCTTGTCCCGCACCAAGGTCGACAGAATGCGCACCAGCGCCATGGTGGTCGAGATCTCGCGCTCCTGCGTGCCCTCGATGAGGGCGCTGAACGAGTCGAGCGGCGGCACGATCAGCCGCGGCGCCGTCGAATGGCGCGCGGGCAGGTAGCCGCCGAGCGAGGCACGGCGCTCCTTCAGGTAGATCATCTCCTCGCTGTCGGCCGCGGGCTTGTGGAAGGAAAGGCCGGCGATCTCCTCATCGGAGATCGGGATGTTGAACCGGTCGCGCACCGCCTTCAGGTCCTCCTCGCCGATCTTTTTTTGCTGGTGGGCGACGTTCAGTCCCTCGGCCGACTTGCCGAGGCCGAATCCCTTCACGGTCTTCGCCAGGATGACGGTGGGCGCGCCCTGGTGGGCGACGGCGGAGGCATAGGCTGCATAGACCTTCACCGGATCATGCCCGCCGCGGTTCAACCGCCAGATCTCATCGTCCGACATGTTGGCGACCATCTCCTTGAGCTCCGGATACTTGCCGAAGAAATGCTCGCGCGTGTAGGCGCCGCCCTTGGACTTGAAGTTCTGATACTCGCCGTCGACGCATTCCTCCATCAGCCGCTTGAGCAGGCCCTTGTGGTCTCGCTCGAGCAAGGGATCCCAGCGGGAGCCCCACAGGACCTTGATGACGTTCCAGCCGGCGCCGAGAAAGGCGGCCTCGAGCTCCTGGATGATCTTGCCGTTGCCGCGCACCGGGCCGTCGAGGCGCTGCAGATTGCAATTGATCACGAAAATGAGATTGTCGAGCTTCTCGCGCACGGGCATGGTGAGCGCGCCCATCGATTCGGGCTCGTCCATCTCCCCATCCCCCAGGAACGCCCACACCTTGCGGTCCGACGGCGCGACGATGCCGCGGTGCTCGAGGTAGCGCACGAAGCGGGCCTGGAACATGGCCATCATCGGCCCGAGGCCCATGGACACGGTGGGAAACTGCCAGAAATCCGGCATCAGCCAGGGATGCGGATAGGAGGACAGGCCATCGCCGCGCACTTCCTGCCGAAAGCGCTGCAGCTGCTCCCCGCTCAGGCGCCCCTCGAGGTAGGCGCGCGCATAGATGCCCGGGCTCGAGTGGCCCTGCATGAAGACCATGTCGCCGGGGTGCGCGGGGCTGCGCGCGCGCCAGAAGTGGTTGAAGCCGACCTCGTAGAGGGTCGCCGCCGAGGCGTAGCTTGCGATGTGTCCGCCGTACTCGGCGCTTGCGCGGTTCGCCTGCACCACCATCGCGAGCGCGTTCCAGCGCATGTAGGCCTCGTTGCGGCGCTCGAGCGCGCGATCGCCCGGATAGTCCGGCTCCTGCGCCCGGGAGATGGTGTTGAGGTAGGCGGTGTTCGGCTTGAAGGGCAGGTAGGCGCCCGAGCGGCGGGTGAAGTCGACCAGCTTCTCGAGCAGGAAATGCGCGCGCTGAGGCCCTTGCGCGCGCATCACGGAGTCGATGGACTCGAGCCATTCCTGCGTTTCCGCCGGATCGATGTCTTCGAACGGTGATTGCTGCGTCATAGTGGGAGACCTTGAGGCGGGGGTACGCGCCCATGCACGTGCCCACGTGTCCTGTTAAGATATCAGGCACGTTACAGCGCCCCTGCGCGAACTGCCGCTTGTTAGCAGCGCTATCTTCGGGGTTTGGTTTTTCACGGTCAAGCAAGGGGGTCGGCCGGCAGGATGCTCGCAATGGTTGGGCGGCAAGCAGAGGGCGCGCGGCGCGTCTTCACGCAGCGCGCGTAGTGACTTGATGCCGATTCGCTTGCCCTACGGTTCCCTGACGGTTCCCGTGCGCCAGATCGCAGCGCCCGCGTCCGCGTCGCGGCTCGCGCGCTACTCCGCCGCCGTGGTGCTGTTGCCGCTGCAGCCGTCCGCGGCGCACTGGGCGGCGCTGCCGCACGGCGCCGTGCTGCGCGAGCTGTATGTCCGCAAGGTGCGCAAGGAAGGCGATTGCTGCCATCTGCGAGTGGGACCCCGTGCACAGACGCTGCTGGTGGCGGCGTGCCCGCCCGCCCAGGCGAGCACGTTCGAGCGGCTGCAGGCCGCCGGAAAGCTCGCGCGGCTGGTGCTGGACGCGGAGCCCGAGTCGCTCCTGCTGTGGGCCGCGGGATGCGAGCCTGACAGCGCGGAGGCCGCGCTCTGCGCCGCGCTGGCCGCGTTCCAGGCGGGTGCCTTCCGGCTGGCGACGTTCAAGAGCAAGCCCAAAGCACGCACGGCGCTCGCCCGCATCGACATCGCGGCGGGACGCAGGCTGCGCGAGCTCCCCTTCACGCTGGCCTCCTCGGCCGGCAACAATATCGCGCGCTGGCTGACGGCGCTGCCGCCGAACACGCTCGATGCCCGGGGCTATCGGCGGCTGCTCGAGGATCTCGCGCGCCGCTTGCGGCTGCGCTACCGCTTCTATGGCGAGCGGGAGCTGCGGCGCCTGGGCGCAGGCGCCTTTCTCGCCGTCGCGCAAGGCAACGCCGCTCGCGACGCGGGGATCGTGCGCCTGTCGTACCGTCCGCGCCGCGCCGCCGGCGCCGCCGTGAGCCTGGTGGGCAAGGGGATCTGCTTCGATACCGGCGGCACCAACCTCAAGCCGCACAAGAGCATGCTGGACATGCACATCGACATGGAGGGAAGCGCCGTCGCCGTCGGCAGCCTGTATGCGCTGCACTCCCTCGAATCTCCGCTCGCCGTCGACTGCTGGCTCGCCATCACGGAGAATCGGATCGGCCCGCTCGCCTACAAGCCCCAAGACGTGGTGCGGGCGCACAATGGGACGACGATCCAGGTGATTCACACCGACGCCGAGGGCCGCATGGTGCTCGCGGACGCCTTGAGCCTGGCGGCCGGCGAGAAGCCGCGATCGATCATCGATTACGCCACCCTCACCGGCACTTGTGTGTACGCCTTGACGGAGCGCTATAGCGGCGCCTTCACCAACCGTCCCGAGGCGCGCGAGATGATCGAGGCGGCCGGGACCGCGAGCGGCGAGCGTGTGTGGGTGTTTCCCATGGACAAGGATTTCGACACCGATATCGAGAGCACGGTGGCCGACGTGATGCAGTGCGCGGTCGACTCGAAGGGCGATCACATCCTGGCGGCGCGATTCCTGAGCCGATTCGTGCCGAGATCGATTCCCTGGCTGCACCTGGATCTCGCCGCCGCATCGCGCCACGGCGGCCTTGCGCACATCGGCACGGAGATCACCGGGTTCGGGGTGCGCTACACGCTCGACTTGCTGCGCCGTGGGTGGCCGACCGAGCCGTGAGCACCATCGCCCTGCGCCGCCCGGACGACTGGCACGTGCACCTGCGCGACGGAGCGGCGCTCGCCTGCGTGGCGCGATTCACGGCGGAGCGCTTCGGACGCGCCATCGTCATGCCGAACTTGCAGCCGCCCATCACCACCACCGCGGCGGCCGCGGCCTATCGGGAGCGCGTGCTCGCCGCCCTGCCCGCTCATCCCCGGTTCATGCCGCTCATGACCCTGTATCTGACCGACGGCACGGCGCCCGAGGAGATCGACCGCGCCGCGAGGGCCGGCTTCGTGCATGGCGTCAAGCTCTACCCGGCGGGCGCGACCACGCATTCGGACTCGGGCGTCACCGACATCCGCAAGACCTACGCCGTCCTCGAGCGCATGCAGGATCGCGGCATGCCGCTGCTGGTGCACGGCGAGACGGCGCGGCCCGACGTCGACGTCTTCGATCGCGAGACGGTCTTCATCGAGGAGGTGCTCGCGCCGCTGCTCGAGCGGTTCGCGGGACTGAAGGTGGTGCTCGAGCACATCACCACGGCGCGCGCCGCCGAGTTCATCGCCCGCGCGCGCCCCGGAGTGGCCGCGACCATCACGCCGCAGCACCTTCTGCACGACCGCAATGCGATTTTTTCCGGCGGCATCCGGCCGCACTATTACTGCCTGCCGATCCTCAAGCGCGAGCGCGATCGCCGCGCGCTCGTCGACGCGGCGACCAGCGGCAATGCGCGCTACTTCCTCGGCACCGACAGCGCGCCGCACGAGCGCTCCAGCAAGGAGTCGGGCTGCGGCTGCGCCGGCATGTTCACGGCGCATGCGGGGATCGAGCTGTATGCGGAGGTCTTCGAAGCGGCCGGCAGGCTGGATCGTCTGGAGGGCTTTGCCAGCCATTTCGGCGCGGATTTCTACGGATTGCCGCGTCACGAGGAGCGCATCACCCTGGCGCGCGAGAGCTGGGTCGCGCCGCCCTCCTACGAGTTCGGCAACGGCGTGGTGGTGCCGTACCGGGCCGGTGAGCGGGTGGCCTGGCGCCTCGCGCCGGCGGCGCCCGCATGACGCCGCTCCCCCCCATCACCTTCGCCACGCGCTTTCGCGGCTTCCTGCCGGTCGTCATGGATCTCGAGACGGGCGGATTCAACCCGAAGACCGATGCGTTGCTCGAGATCGCGGCCGTGCTCATCGAGATGCGCTCCGACGGCACCCTGGCGCGCGGCGAGACGCATCGCTATCACGTCGTTCCGTTCCCCGGCTCGAATCTGGAGCCGGCCTCGCTCGCCGTCACCGGCATCGACCCGCACCACCCGCTGCGCCCCGCCATCCCCGAGGAGGACGCCCTGCAGAGGATATTCCGCGAGGTGCGCGCCGCGATCCGCAACGCCGAGTGCACACGGGCCGTGCTGGTGGGCCATAACGCCTCGTTCGACCTCAACTTCTTGAATGCCGCCGTGGCGCGCGCGCAGATCAAGCGCAACCCCTTCCACCCGTTTTCCTGTTTCGACACCGCCACCCTGGGAGGGGTTGCCTACGGGCAAACCGTGCTGATGCGTGCCACGCTCGCGGCGGGACTGGAGTGGGATACGAGCTCGGCGCACTCGGCTGCGTACGACGCGGAGCGCTCCGCGGACCTGTTCTGCGCGGTCTGCAACCAGTTCCAAGGGGTATTCGAGGCGAGCCGGCGCCGGCTCGCCTCCATGGGTCCGCTCGAGGTCGAGCCCGCCTCCGAGAGCGCCGCGGAGCCGCCCGCGGACCCCGGCCCGAGCGGGCCCGTTTGATATCAGGCGGCGAGCGCGCCGGCCTGCGCGAGCAGCTGCTGCAGCTCGCCGCTCTTGTACATTTCGATCGTGATGTCGCACCCCCCGACGAGCTCGCCGTTGACATACAGCTGCGGGAAGGTGGGCCAGTTGGAGTAGGTCTTGAGGGCCTCGCGCACCTCCGGATCCTCGAAGATGTTCACGTGAGCAAACTCGGCCTTGCAGGCACGCAGGGCGCCCACCGTCTGTGCCGAGAAGCCGCACTGGGGGAAGTCCGGCGTGCCCTTCATGTACAGCACCACGGGGGCGGAAGCCAGCTGACTCTTGATCCGTTCAATCGCATTCATGTGCAGTCTCCAAAATGACCCGTTCCATCCGCTCCGCGCACCCTGGCGCGGCCCGGCAGTTGCTCGAGCACGGCCCGCTGCTCGGAGGCGCTCATGCTCCTCCAGCCGGCTATTTCCGTGATTGTACGATAACAACCCGTGCAATACCCGTAAGGGTCCAGAACGCACACCTGGATACAGGGCGATACGGGGGGCGGGTCGCTCATCGTTGATCTATTGGGGCGGGTTACCTATTCTTCCACCCTTTTGCCCCCCAGGAAGATCGAAGGATGGTCAATTCGATGACTTCCACGCCGATTCCCGCCGATCTTGCCCAGCAGGTCGAGCGGGCGCTCGCGGAGGACATCGGGAGCGGGGACTTGACCGCGGCCCTGGTGCCGGCATCGGCCAACGGCTGGGCGGCGGTCATCACGCGGGAAAGCGCCATCATCTGCGGGATCCCCTACGTCGACGCCACGTTCGCCAAGATCGATGCCCGCACGCGCATTCACTGGAAGATAGCCGAGGGGGCGCCGGTCGAGGCGAACCAGACGCTGTGCGAGATTCAAGGCCTGGCGCGCTCGCTGCTGACCGGGGAGCGTACCGCGCTCAATTTCCTGCAGCTGCTCTCCGGCACCGCCACCGCGGCGCACGCCTACATGGAGCGCCTCAAGGGTACTGCGTGCCGGCTGCTCGACACGCGCAAGACCATTCCCGGCCTGCGCTCGGCCCAGAAATACGCGGTGCGCGTCGGCGGAGGCCACAACCACCGCATGGGCCTGTTCGACGGCATCCTGATCAAGGAGAACCACATCGTGGCGGCGGGCTCGATCGCGCGCGCGGTGGCCGCCGCCAAATGCACCGGCACCAAGGTGCCGGTGGAGGTCGAAGTGGAGAGCCTCGATGAGCTCGAGCAGGCGATCGCCGCCGGCGCCGACATTGCGATGCTCGATGACTTCTCGCTCGAGGACATGGCCGAGGCGGTCGCCCTCAACCGCGGCGCCGCCCGGCCGCTCAAGATCGAGGCGTCCGGCGGGGTCACGCTCGAGACGATCCGCAAGGTCGCCGACACCGGCGTGGACTTCATCTCGGTCGGCAGCATCACCAAGCACGTGCACGCGGTCGATCTGTCCATGCGCTTCGACTGGCAGCTGTAGCTTCAGGGCGCCGGATCGAGCCCTTGGTCGGCGAGCTCGGCGCGCCGGCGGTCCGCCGCCACGTCGAGCGAGCGGCAGGCCGCGAGGTAGACGAGCGCCGACACCGGCAGCCCCACGAGCATGGCAAGATCCGCCCCGTCGAGGCGCGCCGCGACGGGGCCGGTGTAGATCGATGTGCTGAAGAAGGGGATCATGGCCACGAACCCCACCGCATAGGCAAGCAGCCCGCGCCAGTTCCAGCGCCCGTACATGCCGCGCGGATTGAAGATCTCGCGCACCGAGTAATGTCCCTTGCGCACCCAGTAAAAGTCCACCAGGTTGATCGCCGTCCAGGGGGTGAACAGGTACAGCAGCACGGACAGGAAGGCCTCGAAGCGGGCCACGAAATCATGCTTCGATGACCAGGCGAGGGCGCTCGCCGCGATCGCCGAGACGAGCAGCGTCAGCATGCGCTTCGCCACGCTCGGACGGCTCGGGCGCAGCGAATCGAGCACGCTCATGAGCGTGAGCGAGGCGCCGTAGAAATTGAGCGAGGTGATGGTGACCAGCCCCAGCAGCGAGCACAGCAGCAGCGGCCTGCCGAGGCCCGGCAAGAGGGCGTCGGCCGCGGCCTGCAGCGCCACCGCGACCTCCTGGGTGGGATAGAGCGCGGCGGCGATGGTCCCGACCAGCATGGTCCACGAGCCGCCCACGAAGGCACCGAGATAGGTCCACCAGAACGAGGCGCTCACCCCGACGTTGCGCGGCAGATAGCGTGAATAGTCGGACACGTAGATGGACCAGGATATCTGGTAGGACGCCGCCGCGAAGAACTGCGCGACGAAGGACACGGCGCGAAAATCGCGCCACACGGGTAGCGGGGAAAGCGGCGCCTTGGCGGCGACGACCGCCGAGAACACCAGCAGCGCCACGATCAGCACGTAGGCGACCCAGCGCTGCGCAAGATGAATGAGGTCGTAGCCCACCACCGCGAAGGCGAGCGACAGCACGGTGAAGACCACCATGGTCGGGCGATTGCCGAGACCGAACAGCGCGTGCACGGTCTGAGCGGCGAGGATCTGGTTGAATGCGTTGAAGCCGATGTATGCGATCAAGGCCACGCCCCACACCAGCAAGGCGCCCACGTAGCCGAACTGCGGGCGCGACTGGATCATCTGCGGCAATCCGAGCTGCGGGCCCTGGGTCGAGTGAAAGGCCATGAAGAAGGTGCCGAACGCGCATCCCAGCACCACGGCGAGCGCCATCCACGCGAAGTTGCCGCCGAGCGCGACGCCGACCACTCCGGTCGCAATGGTGGCGAGATGCGCATCGCCCGAAAACCACACCGGCCAGAGGTGCCAGACCTTGCCATGGCGCTCGGCGATCGGTACGTAATCGATCGAGTGCTGTTCGATGAATCGATGCGACACTGGGACGTCCCGGCCGCGCCGGCCGCCGCGCACCCCCCGGGCGGCGCGCGACGGCCTGCGTCGGATCTGCTAGAAGTTGTTCTTGTATTGAATCATAACGGTGAAGGGCTGCAGCGTCGCCACCTGCGGAATCGGCGTCTTGTAGTCGGGCTCGAACTGCGCGTAGCCGACGTAGCCGATGTCCCCGAGGTTCGGCTTGGCGTTGCCGAGATTGTGGAAGTTGAGCGACAGTTCCTGCTTCTCGTGTCGCACGCCCATGCGCAGATTGGCGAGCGAGTACGGCGCGCGGCTGCCGAACAGGCCGTGGCCGTCCGCGGTGAGGCCGCCGTTCAAGAGCGAGATGCTGTTGCCGGTGTAGCTGTAGTCGGCGGACACGAAGCCGTCGAGCGCCGCCGTGATGGCCCGCGTGTACACCGCGCCGAGCGTCGCCGTCCAGTCGGGCACGTCCGGGATCGGCGTGCCCGCCGTGATGCCGGCATGGGAGAGCGCGCCGGGGTTGACGATCTCGGTGCTCTCGTAGCCGGCCCCGAGGCGCAGCTCGAGCTCGGGCGTGAGATGACCCGCGAGCTCGATCTCGCCGCCGTTGATCGAGGCCGAGCCGCCGTTGAGCTGCAGGTAGAAGCCGCAGGGCAGCGCCACCTGCTGCTGCAGGTTGTCCCAGTTGATGTGAAAGCCCGCACCCGTGATGAGGAGTCCGGTCTGCGGCGCCTGCCACTTGATGCCGCCTTCGTAGCTCCAGAGCGTGTCGGACTTGATGTGCTCGATGTCCGCGAGGGGCAGCCCGGGAAGCGCGCAGGCGGGGAAGTTGAACTGCGCGCCGCCGGCGCGAAAGCCCTTGGTGGCCGAGGTGTAGACCATCAGGGCATCGGTCGCCTGGTAGGACAGACCCACCTTGGGGTCGACGCCCTGCTCATGATTCTGCTGCGGGCTGCTCGGCGTCTGGCCGAGGTTGATGAAGCCGTCGGCCGTGTAATCGGCCGTCTGCTTCAGCCAGTAGCGCCGCGCGCCGACGGTCAGGTTGAAGCGCTCGAAAAACTTGTAGTAGAGCTCCCCGAAGATCGAGCGATCATCCTCCGTGGCCGGGTTGTTCTGCGTCCAGATCAGATCGTTCGGCCAGCCGGTGGCGGCGGTGAGGCCCTGCGCGTAGGTGTCCGGAATGTAGAAGCGCGCGTTGGTGTGCGAGAGGAACACGCCCGCGGTGCCGGACAGGTTGTGGATCGGATCGAACGATACGCGCGCCTCCTCGGTGATCTGGTTGTGGTAGTGCTCGCCGTCCCAGGTATAGGGCTGGTTGGCCACGGCGTTGGCGCCGTAGCCGTAGTAGTAGAAGAACTGCTGGGTACCGTAGCTCGAGTCCTCGAGATCGTGCGTGTGGCGGTAGAAGTAGCTGGTCGAGGATACGACGTTGAAGCCGCTGCCCTTGTAGGTCAGGTCGAGCGACGGCAGCGCCCATCGATCGATGGTATCGGGCTGCACGTTGAAGTCGCGGTTGACCGTGTACTGGGGAGTGTACTCCGAGTACGGTGGGCTGTGAGCCTCGTTCGGATAGGGAAGCGGCGCGAAGGTGGCGGGGAAGCCGTGATCCTCGGTGTTCTGGTACAGGACGCGCAGCCGCCCCTCGAGATCGTCGGTCACCTTGAGCAGCAGCGCGAGCGAGCCGCCGTAGCTGGTATCCGCCCCCTGATTGCCGACGCTGGTGCGCGGAACGGTCGCGAACGGCAGCGTGACGATGTCGCCGATGGTGCCGCCCTGCGGCGGATTGGGGAACGTGCGCGTGAGATAGCCGGCATCATGATTGCCGAACGCGACCACGCGCAGCGCCAGCACGTCGGGGCTGAGCACGAGGTTGCCGATGACGCTGGTGCCCGCGTCCGGGCTGCCGCCGCCCGAGGTGGCTCCCCCCTCCACCATGTAGCCGATCGTATCCTCGGAGAGGTTGGGCTTCTTGGTCACCAGGCGCACGTTGCCGCCGAGCGAGCTCTCGCCGTACAGCGTACCCTGCGGTCCCTTGAGCACCTCGATGTTGTCGATGTCGAGCACTCGAGGATCCACCGACCCGGGCACCGGAGTGTCGTCGATGTAGAAGCCGGTCGCGCCCGCCGTACCGAACAGGTTCTGTCCGGTGATGCCGCGAATCGCGATCGTGCGCGCATCCGCGATGCCGGTGGGACCCCCGCCGTAGGCGAAGGAGATGTTGGGCGTCT
Organism: Steroidobacteraceae bacterium; assembly: GCA_035504115.1. GTDB lineage: Bacteria > Pseudomonadota > Gammaproteobacteria > Steroidobacterales > Steroidobacteraceae > Bog-1198. Next base: position 152,370 of record DATJSL010000044.1, read on the forward strand.
TGGTGGCATAGTCGTTGAACGACTGGATGTTGTAATTCTCGAGGTTCTGCGACGTGAATGCGGTGATGCTCACCGGCACCTGCGCCAGGGACTCGTCGCGCTTTCGCGCCGTCACGATCACGGTATCGAGCGTCGTCGCCTCCGCGGCAGTCGCCGCGGCGGCGGTATCCTGCGCGCAGGCCGTGCCGCCGTGGAGCGCTGCGCCGCAGGCGGCCGACAGACCCAGAAGTTGCGCGAAGAAGCTTCGACGAGGCATGGACTTTTCTCCTCTGGTGGCCGCCGCATCGGCGGTTTGATGATTCGGGTTCGCCTGGGGCTTGTGCACGCCCTCGTTGCCCGCGGGCGGCGGCTTGGTCCCGGCGGCCGGCGCGGCCGGCCTGGGCCCGGGACCGATGATGGTGATCGTGTGCGGATTCACGAACTCGTAGCGCAGGCCCGTATTGGTGAGCAGCCGCTGCAGCGCTTCGGTCGCCGTCAACGCTCCCTTGACCTCGGGGCTCTCGAGACGCGCCACGAGATCCGAGGCGAACATCACCTGGAGCCCGGACTGCTGCGCCAAGTCATTGAGCGCATTGGCCAGCGGCTCGGCGGGGATGCTCAGGTTCTTGACGTTCGCCGCTGACGGGCTCTGCGCCGCCGCGCTGGCCCACAGCATGGCGGCGCCCACCGCGAGGAGCGGCGGCGTTCGAGTCGTCATGAAATCCCCCTCTTGGCGCGGACTGTGGCCCGTGACTCCCATGCGATGGCGGCCCGTGACCCCCATGCGATGGCCTTGTAACATATGTGTGGTCGGGGGACGGAAACCCGGTAGTTGAATTTCACTACCGGCTTTTTGGCGAGAACCACACTAGTAGAATGGGATGATCTCAGAACGCCCCGAATCGGCCTCGACGCTCGCCGGCACGGCCTTTCGCGACCATGCCGGGGATCTGCAGCGTTTCCTCGCCCGCCGGGTGGCGCACGCGCAGGACGCCGACGATCTCGCGCAGGAGGTGTTCGCGCGGCTGCTGCGCGTGCGCGATGCCGACCTGGTGCGCAATCCGCTCTCCTACCTTCTCGGGATCGCGACCCACGTGGTGCGCGAGTTCCGCCAGCGCAAGCGGCACGAGCGGGTGCTCTATGATTCGGACCTCGCCGAGGATCTGTGCGAGCACGCGGAGGAGACGGCGATGCCGTGCATGGCCGAGCAGATCGAGCTGCGCCAGCGGCTCGACCGCGCATTGGGCCAACTGCCCCCGGCGCATCAGCTGGTGCTCCTGCTGGTCAAGCGCGACGGCCTCTCTTACGCGGAAGCGGCGAGCGCCTCGGGACTGTCCGTGCATACGATCGAGAAGTACGTGGTCGAGGCGCGCGCGCGCCTGCGCATGCTGCTGGCGGAGACGCCCTGAATGGCCGGCCTGGATTCCAACACGCGCGAGCTCGAAGCGCTGCACGCCGTCGAGGCGTCGGGCTGGGTGGAGACCATGCGCCGCGCGAGCCCCGGCGATGAGATGCGCTTCGTCGCCTGGCTCAAGGAGTCGCCGCGCAACGTGCGCGATTTTCTCCTCATGCTGTCGCTCGACTGCGCGCTCGAGAAGCTCGACGCCGAACGTCTGCACAGCATCGAGGCGCTGATCGCGAGGGTCGATCGGCGCGTGACGCCGCTGAGGCTGCGCCCGGCGAGCGCGGCGGCGGCCGGCGCCGCGCGATCGCGGCGCCTGCGATGGGCCGCGCTCGCCGCCGGCGTTCTCGTTGCGGCGGTCGGCGCGCTCTTCTGGTACGCGCATCCCGGGTTTCGTGATTTCGAGACGGCGACGGGCGAACAACGCACGTTCGAGCTCGAGGACGGATCGGTGGTGTCGCTGAACACGCATTCCCGGGTCGCGGTGCGGTTGAGCGCGCATGCACGCGAGGTGCGCCTGCTGCGCGGCGAAGCCCTGTTTCACGTGGCTCACGATCCGAGCCGCCCGTTCCTCGTCTCGACCGACGATGCCGTGGTTCAGGCCGTGGGCACGCAGTTCGACGTGTATCGGCGCGACGACGGCACGGTCGTGGCGGTGCTCGAAGGCCGGGTCGACGTGACCACGACCGCGCCGGCTGCCGCGGCGAGCGGCAGCGCGGCAGCGCCGGTTGCGGGCCGCAGGGCGCCCAGGGCGGCCGCCGTTCGCAGCCTCGGCGCGAGCCAGGAGGCGCAAGTGAGCCGCGGGGGGTCGGTCAGCATTCGCGAGGTGAACAACGTGAGCGATACGGTGGCCTGGCGCGAGCGCCGGTTGATTTTCCGGGATCAAACGCTCGAGCAGATCATCGATGAATTCAATCGCTACCGCGTGCATCCCATCCGGCTGGAAGGGAGCGCCGTGTCCGAACGGGTCTACTCCGGCGTGTTCGACGCCGATGATGCCGATTCGCTCCTGCAAGTGCTGGCTCGCGACCCCGCCCTGGTGGTGGAGCGCGAGGGCGAGGCGGCCATCGTCAGATTGCGCTAGCGCCGCGGGCGGCCGCCTGGCGCGACGCGAGGCGGCCGGGACGGTGCGCGCCGGCGCGCGCTTCAGGCGATGTTGGCCGCCTTCAAGACCCGCTGCGGCTGGGACACCCCGTAGCCCTGCGCATAGTCGACGCCCAAGCTGCGCAGCATGTTGATGATCTCGACGTTCTCGGCGAACTCGGCGATGGTCTGCTTGCCGGTGAGATGGCCGATCTCGTTGATGGAGCGCACCATCTCGCGATCGATCGGGTCGTGCAGGATCTCCTTGACGAAGCTGCCGTCGATCTTCAGGAAATCGACCGGGAAGTGCTTCAGGTAGCCGAACGAGGAGAGGCCGGTGCCGAAGTCGTCCAGGGCGAACTTGCAGCCGAGCTCCTTCAGAGCCTGGATGAAGCGGTTCGCCTGGGAGAAGCTCGCGATCGCCGAGGTCTCGGTGATCTCGAAGCAGATCTTGGTGGCATCCAGGCCGCTGCGGTGAAACTGCTCGATCACGTAGGGCAGGAACTTGTCGTCGCCGAGGCTCTGACCGGACAGATTGATCGAGCACATCGACAGTCGCGCTCTTTCGTCCGCTTCCGAGACCAGCCAGCGGAAGGCATTCTCGATGACCCATCGGTCGATGCTCGGGGTGATGCCGTAGCGCTCGGCGGCGGTGATGAAATTGTCGGGCGCGACGATCTTGCCGGTCTCATCGCGCATGCGCAGCAGCAGCTCGTAGTGCGCGCCCTCCTCGCTGTGCTGCAGCGGCAGGATGGTCTGGCGGAACAGCTCGAAGCGGCCCTCCTCGAGCGCATTGTTGATGCGCGCGGCCCACTGCATCTCACGGCGCCGGCGCATGAGATCGATGTCGTTCTCCTCGAAGCTGTGCACCCGGTTGCGGCCGGCTTCCTTGGCCGCCTGGCAGGCGCTGTCGGCGGCGGAGAGCACCGAGGCGACGTCGACGTTCTCGGCCGAGATCGGCACCACTCCGATGCTCGCGCCGAGCCTGAAGGTGCGCTCCTCCCAGGTGAACTTGAAATTGCGCACCGCCTCGCGCAGCGCCTCGGCGGTGCGCATGGCCTCGTCGAGCGAGCAGCTCTCGAGCAAGATGCCGAACTCATCGCCGCCGAGCCGCGCCAGCGTGTCGCGCCAGCGAACCTTCGATTTGAGCAGCGCCCCCACCTGTCCGAGCAGCGCATCGCCCGCGCTGTGTCCGCAGGTGTCGTTCACGATCTTGAACTGGTCGAGGTCGAGGCAGCAGAGCGCATAGGAGGTCTCGCGCGCCTTGGCGCTCTTCAGCGCCCGCTCCATGCGGTTCTCGAATTCCCGCCGGTTGACCAGGCCGGTGAGCACGTCGTGACTCGCGTGGTAAGAGAGGCGGCGATTGAGCTCGCGCGCCTCGCTCACGTCATGGAACACCAGCACGCCGCCGGAGACCGCGCCCGAGCCGTCGCGAATCGGCGATGCGGTGCTCTCCACGTAGATCTCGTTGCCGTCGCGGCGGATGAGCAGCATGGGCCGCACGGACTTGATCGAGCGGGTACGGCGGATGGCCACCGCCAGCGGGTTCTCCAGCGGCTCGCAGGTTTCCTCGTGAAAGGCGCGGAAGATCTCCTCGATCGCCCGGCCCTGGCTGTCCTCGAGCCGCCAGCCGGTGAGCGATTCGGCCACCGGGTTCAAGTAGTCGATCACGCCCTTGGCGTCGGTGGTGATCACCCCATCGCCGATGCTCTGCAGCGTGATCTGGGCGCTCTCCTTTTCGCGGAACAGCGCCTCCTCGTACAGCTTGCGCTCCGTGATGTCGAGCTCGACGCCGACCAGGCGCAGCAGCCGGCCCTTGTCGTCGACCTTGGCCTTGGCGCGGCTGATGACCCAGCGCCATTCGCCCGTGGCATGGCGCATGCGGTGCAGGCTCTCGAAGATCGGCGTCTTGCCGGCGACATGATCGCGAATGGCGGCCTGCACGCGCGACATGTCGTCGGAATGGACCAGGGTACGCCAGTCCGGCGCCTGGCCGACGTCCGCCTCGTCATAGCCCAGCATCGCCTTCCAGCGCGGCGAGAGGTACACGCGGTTGTTGAGGGTGTCGAAATCCCACAGGCCGTCATTGGCGCTGTACAGCGCGAGCTCGTTGCGCTCTTCCAGATCGCGCAGATGCGCCTGGATCTCGATGCGCTCGAGCCCGGTGGCGATGCTCGAGCCGAGCAGCTTCATGAGCAGGTGCAGCTGCACCTCCCAGTGATCGCGCGGCCGCGCCCCGGCGAGCGCCAGCAGACCCGCGGGGCGCCCCTCGATGAAGTAGCCGATGACCAGGATCGAGCCGATGCCGAGATTCGCCCACAGGGCTCCGTCGTCCGCCTGGTCGGGCCGCGGACAGCCCGTGTCGCGAAGCTCCGAGACCCGCAGCGGGGCGAGCCGCGACTTGAGCCATGGCAGCGCCTGAAGGCTCTGACCGCGCAGCTGTTCCGGGTTGCCCGTGGCGAGCATGCCGCGCGCCACCTGGACGTCGACGAATGCCGCGCCCTCCGTGTCGAGCGTCGCGTGAAAAGCCGCATCGGCGCGCGTCGACTCGCGCAGCAGCTCCAGATTGGAGAGGATGCACTCGGCGGCGCTCTGAGAGGTCATGGTCTGGAAGTCGACCGCGATCTTGGTGCAGATCACATCGAGGCCGACCGTCGGCCGGATGCCGCGCCGCGGCCAGGCGTGAGGTGACAGAACATCCGAGGCCGTGAGGTCGGGATGTCGGGGATCGGTGGGTGCTATCGCCATGCGCCTGCGCTGGTCCCCTAATACCATTTGCCGATCAACAGTTTGCCACTCGAATCGAACGGAAATGCGAATGCGTCACACACTTTCCCAATCGCCGCAGACCGGTAGATACACCATGATTCTCGCACAGGTTATCAGGAATACAAGATAAGCGCTTGTATTGGTAGGGCTTGGGGTCAATTTCACGTAATGAGCGCTTGGGCTTGGACGTACAGGGCATGGAGCTGTTGCTCCATGTCGGCCTGCGTGCGCGCCAACCGGTCCGCGTCGAGCCCCTTCGCGACGTAGACCGGCGGCCCGATGACGACGGCGATCCGTGCCAGCGGCTTGGGGATCACGAACCGGTCCCAATGGATCATCCAGGCTCGCGAGGCGGCGTAGGCCATGGGGATCATCGGGCGCTGCGACATCTGCGCGAGCAGGATGGCGCCCGGCTTGAACTGCCACGGCGGACCGCGCGGACCGTCGGGCGTGATCGCGGGCGATATCCCCTCTTGAGTGAGCGCTTGATAGTAATCGCGCAGCGCGCGCGCTCCGGTGTGCGAGGAGGAGCCGCGGATCACCTCGGCGCCGACCCGGCGCACGATCATCGCGCCGATCTCCCCGTCCACCGAGGGCGAGATGAGGAAGCCGAGCTTGACCCCGGCGCCGCGCATCTCGAGCAGCGGCTTGACGCACATCAGCTGGTGCTGGTGCCAGTACACCGGGATGAACGAGGGCGCGCGCTCGAGCGCCCCGCTGATGTGCTCTGCGCCGACGATGCGCACCGAGCGGCACCACGCCCAGAGGCTGCGTCCGATGAAGACGGCGAGCGGCACGAGCAGCGCATAGAGCGCGCGGCGCGTGCGGGTCAGGCGCCGCGCCGAGCGCGTCTGCTGATCGTAGAGACTGTTGCGCAGGCCGCCGGCGGGTTTCTTCTCCACCGCCGCATTGTCGGGAACCGTGATCGGGCGCGCAAGCGCAGGCTACAATATGCGCATGCAAACCAGCGCTCTGCCTCCCGGTCCCGACGAGGGCTTCGACCTCGGCGGGAGCGACGAGACGTTGCCGCGGCTGTGCGATTACTTCGCGCGCTACGGCGATCTTTATCGCGTGTTCGCCCCGAGCCGCGGCGTGTACAACTACGTGATCAATCATCCCGACGACATCAAGCACGTGCTGTTGTCGAATCACCGCAACTACACCAAGGGCCAGGGCATGGATCGGGTGAAGATCCTGCTCGGCAACGGCATCATGACCAGCGAGGGCGACTTCTGGCGCCGCCAGCGGCGCATGATGCAGCCCGATTTTCATCGACGGGTCATCGAGCGCTTCGGCCGCCTGATCCACGAGGTGAACGAGAGATTCGCCGAGCGATGGGCCGCGCAGGCCGCCCGCGGCGAGCCCGTCAACCTCACCGACGACAGCAGCGAGCTCACGCTCGAGATCGTGCTGCAGTCGATCTTCGGCGACGACCTCGAGCGCATGCAGCGTCAGCTCGGCGCGAACCCCTTCGAGGTGGTCGCCAAGGAACAGAATCGCGACCTGAAGTTCGCCTTCCGTTTCCGCTCCCTCGCCAAGCTCGTCGGCGGGCTCATCGAGCGCCGGCGGCGCGAGCCCGAGGAGCGCTGCGATTTCCTCAGCATGCTGATGGCGGCGCGTGACCGTGAGAACGGGCAGGCGATGAGCGACAAGGAGCTCATCGACGAGGTGATGACCCTGATCGTCGCCGGCCACGAGACCACCGCCGCGGCGCTCACCTGGACCTGGTATCTGCTCACGCGCCACCCCGAGGCCGCGGACGAGCTCGCGGCCGAGGCGGACCGCACTCCGGACGGCGTGCTGAGCCTCGAATCCGCCGAGTCGCTCACCTTCGCGCATCAGGTGGCGCAGGAGGCCTTGCGGCTGTATCCGCCGGGCTGGCTGTTCACGCGCCGCACGATCGATGCGGACGAGCTCGGCGGCTATCCGCTGGCGGCGCGCACCGATGTGTTCATCAGCCCGTACACCCTGCACCGGCACCCCGAGTTCTGGAGCGCGCCGCAGGAGTTTCGCCCGCAGCGCTTCGCCGGGATCGACGCCAAGGAGCGGCACCGCTTCGCCTACATTCCGTTCTCCGTGGGCCCGCGGCACTGCATCGGCGAGAACATGGCGATGTTCGAGATGCTGGTGCACGTGAACCGCATGGCCCGGCGCTTTCGATTGAGGCGCGTGGACGACGATCCCATCGAGCTCGAGGCACAGATCAATCTGCGCCCGCGCTCCAATCTCATGATGACGGTAGAGGTACGATGAAGCACGCCACGCTTACGGACATGCTCGAGGGCAACCGCGAGGTCGATCGCGTGGTGACCTACATCGAAGGGGAGAGTGCGGAGCGCAGGGTGAGCTTCCGCGAGGTGCACGCCCGCGCCCTCGGCATCCTGCATCACCTGCAGGCGATGGGGGCGCAGCGCGGCGACAAGTTGATCATCTTTCTGAGCAACAACGAGCAATTCCTGGACGGCTTCTGGGCGGCGATCGCCGGCGGAATCGTGCCGGTGCCGCTCGCGGTGGGCATCAGCGAGGAGCATCGGCACAAGCTCCTGCGCGTCGCCCGCAAGCTCGGCAAGCCGCTCCTGTACACCGATGCGAAGAGCCTCGAGCGCCTCGCCGCCTTCGCCGTCCAGGTGGGCGAGTCCGAGCTCATGGCCGAGCTCAAGTCGCGCTGCTACCTGGTCGAGTCGATCAGCGACATCTCGCGCCAGGCGAAGCTCCATCGGGCGCAGCCCGCCGATCTCGCCTTCATCCAGTTCTCCTCCGGATCGACCAGCGAGCCCAAGGGCGTGATGCTGACGCACGGCAACCTGATCGCGAACATCGCCGGCGCGGCCGCGGTCGACAAGTACGTCGAGTCCGACGTCGGCTTCAGCTGGATGCCGCTCACGCACGACATGGGCCTGATCGGCTTCTACCTGATCCTGTTCGCGAGCCGCTCGCACATCAACCTGATGCCGACGGAGCTGTTCGTGCGGCGCCCGCTCCTGTGGCTGCAGCTCGCATCGAGGAAGCGCGCGACGCTCACCTCCTCGCCGAATTTCGGCTACCGGCATTTCCTGAAGGCGCTCGGCGATCGGCACCTGGAGAACGTGGACCTCTCGTGCCTGCGCGGTATCTACAACGGCGCGGAGCCGATCTCCGTGCAGCTGGTGAACGAGTTCATGCAGGCGCTCGCCTACACCGGTCTGAAGCGACGCGCGATGTATCCGGTGTACGGGCTGGCGGAGGCTTGTCTCGCCGTCTCGTTCCCGGAGCAAGGCTCGGACTACCGCTGGATCCGCGCCAACCGGCACAAGCTCGGCAGCGGCTCGCAGATCGAGGTCAACCCGGCCGACGCGCGCGACGTCATCGAGTTGATGTGCGTGGGCAAGGCGCTGCCGAACATGGAGGTGCGCATCGCGGACGATGCGCGCGCGGCGCTCGCCGACGGCCGCGTGGGCCACATCCTGATCCGCGGCCCGAACGTCACCCAGGGCTACTTCGCGGATCCGCAGGCGACCGCCGCCGCGCTCGACGCGGACGGCTGGCTGGACACCGGGGACCTCGGGGTGATGCACGAGGGCGGCTTGTACATCGCCGGCCGCAGCAAGGAGATCATCTTCGTCAACGGGCAGAATTACTATCCCTACGACCTCGAGAACATCGCGCAGCGTGCGCCCGGGCTCGATCTGAACAAGGTGGTGGCCGCGGGCATCGCCAAGCCCGGCGCGCAGGGCGAGGAGCTCGTGCTGTTCGTGCTGCATCGAGGCAGCCTCGAGGAGTTTCCGCCCACCGTCGCGGCCGTCAACCGCCTGATCAACGAGCACACCGGCATCGAGGTGGGTCACGTCATCCCGGTGAAGCGCATTCCGAAGACCACGAGCGGCAAGGTGCAGCGCCACCTGCTCGAGCAGGCCTACATCGATGGCGAATTCGACGCCGATCTGCGGGCCCTCGATGCGCTGCGCGAGGCGCACCCCGGACCTCACGTGTCCGGGTCGCAGCTCGAGGCGCGCCTGCAGGCGATCGCCGAGGCGGCCCTGCCGGGCAAGCGCATCGAGGTGAACGAGAACCTGTTCGAGATCGGCGCGAGCTCGCTCAAGCTCATCGAGATTCACGAGCACATCGACCGCGACTATCCCGGACTCATCGATCTCACCGAGCTGTTCGATCATCCCACCATCGCCGAGCTGGCGAAGCACCTCGAGGGCAAGCTGAGCAAGGCGGCGGGCTGAGGCGGCGGCGCCCCGGCGGGCGCTCACTCGGCGCCGTACAGCGGCTTCTTGAGCTTCCAGCGCCGGTAGGACCAGAGCCAGTCCGCCGGGTGCGCGAGCACGTCCGACTCGCAGGCACGCGCATAGCGCTCGGTCACCGCGTTCGGCTCGAGCACTTCGCGTCCGTCCCACAGCGGTCGTATCTCGACCTGGTAATGTCCGCGGCGCACGCGCCGCATGAGCAGATACAGGACCGGCAGGCGCATGGCCCGCGCGATTTGCTCCGCGCCGACGTAGAACGCGGTTTCCTGGCCCAGAAACCGTGTCCAGTAGCGCTTGTCGGTCGAGACCGGCGCCTGGTCGGCGTTCATCGCGAGCGCGCGCACCACCCCGCGGCGGCGCAGAAAGTCCGCAAGCAGCTCCTTGGCCGGAATCAGCCGCGCACCGAAGCGCGAGCGCACCTCGAGCACGAGTCGCTCCGCCCAGGCATCGTGCAGCGGCTTGTAAGCCGCATCGACCGGATAGCCGAGCTGCAGCGTCATCCCCTGCAGGAGCCACTCCCAGTTTCCCAGGTGCGAGGTCACGAACATCACCGAGCGCCCGCCGTCGAGCAGGGCGCGCGCCGACTCGAGGTTCTCGACGCGCACGCGCGCGCGCATGTCCTCGGCGGCGATCGACATCGACTTGACCAGCTCGACCAGCACGTCGCAGAAGTTCTTGAGGAAGCGCCGGTGGATGGCGGCTCGCTCGCGCTCCGAGAGCGCCGGGAACACCCTGGCGAGCTGCGCGCGGATCACCCGATGGCGGTGCCGCGCCACGTAGTACGCGAGCAAGTAGAGCACGCCGGAGAGAGCGTACAGCGCCCACAGGGGCGCGCGCGACAGCGTCTTGAACAGCGGCCTCAAGACCTTGCCTCCCTCAAAGATCGCGCCTCCAGGTCTGCCCGACGAGATCCTTGCCGAAGCTGTGGTGCGCCGACTCCTCGATCAAGCTGAAGCCCGCCGCCACGTAGATGCGCCGCGCGGCCGCGAGCACGTCGTTGGTCCAGAGGATCATTTTTTCATAGCCCGCCGACCTCGCGAACGCGATGCACTCATCGACCAGCCGCCTGCCGAGCCCCAGGCCGCGGGCGGCGGGCTCGACCAGCAGGCAGCGCAGCTGCGCCCAGCGCGGCTGGTGCTCGTTGCGAGCGACAAACACGCACCCGGCGCGCTCGCCATCGACTTCGGCGACCCAGAACCGCTCGATGTCCGGGTCGTGGCCCGTGGCGAAGCGTGCGAACAGCGTCGCCACCAGTGCCTCGAACTCGCCGTTCCAGCCGTACTCCTCGGCATAGACGCGGCCGTGGCGCTCGATGGCCCAGCCCACGTCCCCGATGCGGTAAGGGCGCACGCAAATGGCGGCGCCGGGCACGCGGGCGCGCGCCTGCGGGCCGCCGGTCATCGGCGCGGCGGGCGCCCCGGCGGGATGTCCGCGCGTCTCGGCGCAGTGCTCGCGCGGCTCGTCCGACAGGCGGCTCTCGATCGCGCGCATCGCGCCGAGCAGCCGGCTGCGCTCGAGCGGCGCGAGCGGCGCGAGCAGCTCGCCCACCGAGCGCCTCGACTTCTCGTCGATGCGCGTGAACGCCCGGCGGCCGTGCGCGGTGAGCGCAAGCTGCGCGCGGCGCGCATCCTCGGCGGCACGGCGGCGCGTGATCAGCCGTCGCTCCTCGAAATCCTGAAGAATGCGGCTCAAGTAGCCCGGATCGAGGCCCAGGCTCCGCACCAGCTTGCCGGCGCTGAGATGCCTCTGGGTGCCGAGCTCGAACAGCACGCGCGCCTGGGTCAGGTTGAATGGGCTGTCGAGCAGGCGCTCATCGAGCAGCGCGATGCGCCGCGTATAGAAGCGGTTGAAGCGGCGCACGGCCGCGATCTCGGTGTGCAAGGCGGATCTCATGGGCAAAACCCTCGTCGCCGGCGGCGCCATCGGAGCAGGGAGCCAGTGTCGGGCGATTATTTGACGCAGTCAAGTAATGCCTCGCGGCAGGGCGCGGCGCAGCTCCGCGACCCGCCGCTCTAGGCTGCCGCGCGCGAGGCGGTAGCGCACGCCGCGCGCCGCCAGCTCGGCCTCGTACCAGGCGTGCTGGCGCGCGCGAAACGCCGCGTCCCGGCGCGTGCCGTCCTGCACGAACTCGAAATCCGGCGCGCACAGCACGACCTCGTCGTAGGCACGCCCGGCCGCCTGCACCAGCTCGGGCTCGGCCCGCCCGAACATCTCCCGCGCGTAGAACAGCGTGGTCAGCGGCGAGGTATCGCAGAAGATGTACAGGCGCGCCCGGCCGCCGGCGCCTTCCTCGCGGCGAATCTGCTCGCGCGCGATGCGCGCCATGTCCCCGGGCTCGAGGGCTCCGCCGCGCGCCTCCCACAACTCACGGCCGTACTCGGGTACCCACACGGTACCGAGCGAGCGAGCGAGCGCCTGCGCGAGCGCGGTCTTGCCCGAGGATTCGCCGCCGAGCAATGCCACGCGGCGCACCAGCGTGCGCGCCACGGGCGGCGGCAGATGGTCCCAGTGCCGCCACGCGTCCTCTCGCAGGAGCGTCGCGGATATCGGGACGCGTCGCCGCTGCGGGTCCAGCAGGACGTGAGCCACGTCGCGCATACCGGGCTGCCGCGCCCGGAATCTGCGGGTCAGATGCGCCGCGAACCCCTCGCCGTACGCCTCGCTGGTGAACACCGCGTCCACTCCCCGGCCGAGCACCGCGAGACACAGCATGGCGACGAAATCCCGATGCACCTCATCGGGCGCCTCGTTCGGTGGGACGCGCGCGCAGCCGGTTCCCAGCCACTCATCCAGCCGCGCATCGGTCACCACCAGGCGCGTGCATTCGGGGAAGCAGTCCGCCAGCCACTGCGCGCGCCGCCGCGGCGCCGAGCCGGGCATCTCCGGATTCGAGTAACTGATGAGGATCAGGTGCCGGCAGCGCCGCCGCGCCTCCTCGATGAGCATGACATGCCCGTCATGAAGCGGGGCAAATTTGCCCACGATGAGTCCGGTCTCGAACGGCGCGCTCACCGGCGGCTCACTGCGTGAGCGGCTCGCTGCGCACCGGCCGCGCCGTCACCAGCCGGCGCCAGCACACGAGCGCGACGACTGCATTCACCCAGAACGCGAGATACAGCGCCGCGGTGACCCACAATCCGCGCACGGCAAACAGCGCGACGGACATGGTGTCGACCAGCAGCCACACCCACCAGCTCTCGTAGTGGCGCCTCATCAGCAGCAGCTGCGCGAGCACCGAGAAGGTGAGCACCGTGGAATCGATGAACGGCGCGTAGGCATTGGTGAAGCGGCGCAGAAGCCACCCATACCCCAGGGCGACGGCGAGCGCGGCGGCGCAGGAGAGAAGCAGCGCTTGCGAGGTGGCGTGCGTCACGGGCAGCTCGCGGCCATGCCATCCGCGGCGCCATTGCCACCAGCCGAGGGCGCTCGTGCCGATGAAGAAACCTTGCAGGAGGGTGTCCGCGTACAGCCGCGCATCGAAGAACAGCAGCGCGAACAGGGCGCAGCCGAGGATACCGGTCCACCAGGTCTGCACGCTGTTTCGCGCAGCCAGCAGCACGGAGGCGGCATTGACCGCGTTGGCCGCCGCCTCGAACCAGGGAACGTGCAGCGCCAGGCGCACTAGATCACGCCGCCGGAGAATTCCATTCGATATCCGCCGATGATGGTGTACCTTACCATTATGACCCCGAGCGTGGCTGCGAGCGATCCGTCGAGACCCGAGCCGAAGACCGGCGACGGCTCCGCGGTGGAAGTGGCCTCGGGCGTGCTCTGGCTGCGCATGCCGCTGTTCGATGCCCTGCCCTGGATCAACGTTTGGGCAATCGCCGATGGCGAGGGCTGGGCGATCGTCGACACCGGGCTGCGCTCCGCCGCGACCATGCAGGCCTGGCAGGCCGCGTTCAGCACCAGTCTGATCGGCAAGCCCGTGACGCGCATCATCGCGACGCACATGCATCCGGATCACTGCGGCATGGCCGGCTGGCTCGCCGAACGGTTCAATGTGCGGCTGTGGATGAGCCAGCTGGAATACCTGTCGTGCCGATTGATGGCGGCGGATACGGGACACAAGGCGCCGCTCGAGGGTGTCGAGTTCTATCGCTCGGCCGGCTGGGACGGCCTCGCGCTCGAGGCCTACCGGGAGAGATTCGGCGCCTTCGGCGAGGCGATCTATCCGCTGCCCGCCGCGTATCGCCGGCTCTCGGATGGCGAGACGCTGCGCATCGGCGCGCACGACTGGACCGTGGTGATGGGCAACGGCCACTCCCCGGAGCACGCCTGCCTGCATTGCCCGTCGCTCGAGGTGCTGATCTCGGGCGATCAAGTGCTGCCGAGAATCTCCTCGAACGTGTCGGTCTATCCCACCGAGCCGGATGCGAATCCGCTCGAGGGCTGGCTCACCTCGCTCGAGCGCATCAAGCCGCGCGTGCCCGACCGGGTGCTGGTCCTGCCCGCGCACAACAGCCCGTTCAGGGGTCTGCACGAGAGGATCGATCAGCTCATCGGCGGCCACCGGCGCGCGCTCGCGAAGCTCGAGGCGCGCCTTGCCGCACCCGCGCGGGCGATCGATGTGTTCGACTGTCTGTTCTCGCGCCCCATCAGGCCGGAGCTGCTGTTCATGGCGACCGGAGAGTCGGTCGCGCACCTGAATTATCTGACCGCTGCTGGCAAGGCCACGCGCGCGCGCGATGCGCAAGGGGTCTGGTGGTGGAAACTGCTTGACCTGAAGGAAGGCGCGAATCTAGAGTGAGCGCTGCGGCAGGCGCGCTGCCAGGGTCCCGGAAATCGGACTTTCGCGATTCCTCTCGACCACGTCGATGCAGCAAGGGATGACCCCCATGAGATCTCGCAGACTTTCGCCGGCGGCGGCCATCGGCGTTTTCATATCCGCGTCGGTTTTTGCGGCAACGCCCTTTCCCAGCAGGAACACGCCCGCTGCGCTGGACATGGGTCCGCTGAGCGCGCAGGCCGGCGGTGCCGCCATCACGGTCACGCTGCCCCTGAAGCTGCGCGACGAGCAGGCGGCCGAGGCGCTGTTGAAGACGGTGTCCGAGCCGGGCAGCGCCGGCTTCCATCAGTTTCTGACTCCGGCGCAGTTCAAGGATCAGTTCGGCCAGTCCGACAGCGATGTGGCCGCCGCGGCCGCCTATCTTGGCACCTTCGGGCTGTCGGCCGAGCGCATCGGTGCGACCGCGCTGCACGTGACGGGCACCGCCGCGGCCCTGGAGCGCGCCTTTCAGGTCAGCCTGCATCGCTATCAGGTGCCGGCCGAGGACGAGGTGCCCTCGTACACGTTCCAGGCGCCGACCAGCGCACCGCTGATTCCCGCAGAGATCAGCGCGGTGGTTGCCGCGGTGGTGGGACTGAACACACGCCCCATGTATGCGCCGCACTACCTCACACGAGCCTCCAAGCTCATCGGCACGGCCGAAAGCTCCCGAGCATCCGGGCTCATCAATCCCTTCGGCTCGTTGACCGTCGCCGATTTCTCGAAGTACTACCACGCCGCGCCGCTCGCCGCGAAGAACATCACCGGCAAGGGGCGCACCCTCGGGATCGTGACCTTGGCGGCCTTCACCGAAAGCGATGCGTTCGCCTACTGGAAGGCCGTGGGTCTCACGGTCAAATCCAACCGCATCAGCGTGGTGAACGTCGACGGCGGCCCGGGCGCGCCGAGCGATGCGTCGGGATCGATCGAGACGACGCTGGACGTCGAGCAGTCGGGCGGGATTGCGCCCGGTGCCGCCATCGTGGTGTACCAGGCACCCAATACCGACCAGGCCTTTCTCGATGCCTTCGTCGCAGCCGTCGAGAGCAACCGCGCCGAATCCGTCTCGACCAGCTGGGGCGAGTGGGAATGGTACGACGATCTCGCCAACGGCCCGGTCATCGACCCCTATACCGGACGGACGGTGAGCTCGCTCGAGGCACTGCACGATGTGCTGCTGCAAGCGGCGCTGCAAGGGCAGAGCTTCTTCGCAGCCGCCGGCGATGCCGGCGCCTACGATGCCAACGACGGGCAGACGCCCCCGGACTTCAGCCTCGCGCTGAGCGTCGACAACCCGGCGAGTGATTCCTATATCACCGCGGGCGGCGGGACCACGCTCGCGGGAGACCAGACGTTCCCGCTGAAGAAAGGGACCCTCACCGTGACGATCGACCATGAGCGGGTCTGGAGCTGGGACTATCTGGTGCCGCTCTGCGACGATCTGGGCTACGACCCGATCGAGTGCGGAATATTTCCGGTCGGCGGCGGCGGCGGCGTGAGCTTCGAGTTTGCCAGGCCGTTCTATCAAACCGGCCTCGAGGGCATTCAGGCGACGCAGCCGGAGCAATCCTTCATCGACGAGGATTCGGTTCCGCCGCAAACGCTGATCGACATTCCCGCCTACTATGCGGGGCGAAACGTGCCCGACATCTCCTTCGACGCCGACCCCGATACGGGATACGTTGTCTACTACACCTCGAGCAAGAGCGGATTCGGCAAGGACACCTTCTACGGCGGCACGAGCTTCGTGGGCCCGCAGCTCAACGGCGTGATGGGACTCATCGGACAGTACCTGGCGAGCCGCATCGGATTGCTCAACGTGCCGATGTACCAGATGGCACAGAGCTCCGCGGCATACGGCGGCGGCGGCGCACCGTTCAACGTGATCAAGTACGGCAACAACGACTTCTATTTCGGCCGCGACGGGTACAGTCCCGCCGCCGGCATCGGAACCCTGGATGTCGCGAACTTCGCCGAAGCGTTGAAGAAGAGCTACTGAACGACGCTGCCGAGATCGGCGTCTCACGTCGCCGGACATTCGCCGTCGAGCAGCAGCGGGTCGCGTCGCAGGGCGTGCGGAGGCATCGCCCGCCTCGGTCTGCAGACGCCAGACGAAGCCGGGCGATCGCTCCGCCAGGGCATTGATTCGCTCCAAGTTCGCGGCGAACTGCGCCATCACGGCTGAATCCATCGGCGCCTTGATCAGGCCGATATTGAGCCGCGCGAGCTCATGGGGCATGGGCGATCCTGTGCAATTCACTGTGAAAATGGTGCCGCAACCCGGATTCGAACTGGGGACCCACGCATTACGAATGCGTTGCTCTACCGACTGAGCTATTGCGGCACTGGCTGAAAGGGGCGCGTATCTTACCCCGCCGTGCTCTCCGACGAAAGGCTGCCCACCCGCT
>DATJSL010000045.1:0-137386 GCA_035504115.1 Steroidobacteraceae bacterium
GTCTGACGCGCATGCCTCAGAAGCTCCGCCATCGATACACGCTCACGCCGGCGTGATCGCCGTCTTCGGATTACTCGCGAAAATCAGTCCGGTCTAATTCTCGAGAGCACGGTAGGACTGATCTTGGCGAGCGCCCCAGCCATGATGGCCTGTACAGCTTCCTGGGCGCTCGTCAGCTCGGCTTGTACTGAGCGCAGCTCGGTTGAGATGAAGGATTCCGGCGCCCCATCGAGCACCATATCGAGCATGAGCCGCGCAGTGGCAAGGTGGGCATGCGCGCGCAAGGCAAGCAGGCGCGCTCGTTCTATAATCGTCGTAGCCATGACATTGACTCCTAGTAAGTCGTGTTGTGGTCAGGGGCGCGCGGTGTTGGTAGCACTGCGTTGCCCCGCTTCAATCGATGGCCGCTATTTTGGGGCCGTGCCTCCTTTGAGCATTTCGCCGATTTTGGTTTGGCCCGTGACTGCCTTGCCGCCGACCAGGTGCGCGTACCGCTTCACCATGGCAAGCGTTTTGTGGCCCATCACTTCGGCAATTTCGAGCGGCGTGGCGCCGTTTTGCGCCAGGTAACTGGCACACGAGTGTCGCAAGTCATGCCAGCGGAATCGATTGTCGAACTTCGCAGCTTTTCGTATCTTGTTCCAGCGCGGCAAGAGCGTGTTCTTATCCAGAGGCACCATCTTCTTCCGCCTGTCGTTAATCACGAACGGGTGCGTGAGTGACACTACGGGCAGAGCCTTGAGCCTCTTGAATGCTTCGATAGCTTCGGGTACGAGTGCACTCACCTTGATCTCGTCGTTTTTGGTTTCGTGCGATGTGACTCGCGCCCTGTCAAAATCGATGTCCTTCCACGTGAGGCGCAACAACTCGCCTTGCCGCAACCCGGTACACAGCGAAATCTCGATCGCCGCGCGCATCATGGGGTTGCTGTCAGCCGCTTTCAGCAGCCGGTCTAGTTCTGCCGGCGACAGGTACCGCACGATCCCTTTAGGTTCGGGCAGCTTCAAGCCATCAGGCCATAGCCGCTCGGGCAACACATACCCCGCGATGCGGCCGAAACTCCACGCCGCACGCATGGCCATCATGTACCGGTTGACCGTCGCACCGCTGCGCCCTTTCATCAACAGGGGGCGAGCTTCCTCACGAAGCGTCATCGCTCCGAAATCGAGTAGGCGCACATTGCCGAATTTGTTAAGCCACCATTCGAGCAGTCGCCGTGTGTCCTCGTAGGATTTTTGATGCTTCGTTGTCGGCTCCTCGAGGAAGGCTCGAATCAAGTCACCGACGGTCAGCTGAGTGAGGTCCTTGCGCGCGCCGCTCGCCGACTGCTTGCGCAATTCGGCAACTAGGCTCTGCGCCCAAGCTTCCGCTTCTGCCTCGCTGGCGAAAGTCTTGCCGCGATCGAAAAATTTCTCTCTCGTTTTCACGCGCACCTGCGCGGTGTAGCGGCCATCACGCTCGCGAATCGTGTAGCCGCGCGCCAGGCGTTTAGCTCGACGTCGTTTTCTTGCCATGTGGATTGCACCCCTTTCGTTAGGTTACGGTGGCCGCACGTTGCTGCCACGCTGGTAACCTCACATATGGTACAGGCTTTGGTACAGTGGAACCATTTGGTAGGTTTTTGGTGTTCACAATTATCGTGTAACTTATTGTTTTTATTGGCGGAGAGGGTGGGATTCGAACCCACGATCGGATTGCTCCGATGCCGGTTTTCAAGACCGGTGCATTCAACCGCTCTGCCACCTCTCCGTGAAACACAGGGCGCGGGCGAATTGTGCCTGAGAGACGCGCTTTTTTCAGGGACTGGCGGCCAGCTACGTCTGGGACCCATTGGACAGGCCATGCTTCGCCGATTATCCTTTGGGCCGACCGTCCCTTGGGCCGTCCCTGGGGCCGACCGTGCCTTGGGGCCGACCGTCCCTTGGGCCGACTTTCCGCTTGGGCCATATCTCCCGACAGCAGCATCCTCCATGGACGATAAGACGGCGCTGCTCAACCAGCTGAAGATCGATCGCGCCGCCGAGACCCGGGGCGGGCGGGCATGGGTCATCTGGAGCGCGCTGATCGTCATCGGTCTTTCGGCGGCAGCCTGGCTGTTGCTGCGTCCGTCGGGTGTTCCGGTGCGCATCGCCGAGGCGCAGCCCGTGGCCGATGCGGGCGCCGCGAGCGCCGGGTCCATCCTGGACGCCTCCGGCTACGTAGTGGCTCGCCGTCAGGCTACCGTCGCCTCGAAGATCACGGACAAGATGGTGGAGCTCGACATCGAGGAAGGCGATCGCGTCAAGGAGGGACAGGTGATCGCGCGCCTCGACGATACGAACATACGCGCCGCTCTCGCGGCGACAAGAGCGCAGCTCGAATATGCCAAGGCCGGGCTCGCCGAAACGCAGGTCAACCTCGCCAACGCGCGCCGCGATTACGAGCGCCAGACGAGCCTCGTCAAGGGCCACTTCGTGAGCCAGGCGGCGGTCGACAATTCGAGGACGTCCATGGATGCGCTCACCGCGCAGCTCGCCACCCAGCGCAGCAACATCGAGGTGGCACAACGCAACGTCGAGGTGGCGGAGCGCAATCTCGACGACACGGTGGTGCGCGCGCCGTTCACCGGCATCGTGACCGTCAAGGCGGCTCAGCCCGGCGAAATCGTCTCTCCCCTGTCGGCCGGAGGCGGCTTCACGCGCACCGGCATCGGCACGATCGTCGACATGGACTCGCTCGAGATTCAGGTCGACGTCAACGAGAATTTCATCAATCGAGTGCGCCCCGAGCAGACCGTGACGGCGAAGCTCAACGCCTATCCCGACTGGCAGATTCCAGGCCATGTCATTGCCATCATTCCGACCGCCGATCGCAGCAAGGGCACCGTCACGGTGCGCATCGGCCTCGATCGGAAGGATCCGCGTATTCTTCCTGAAATGGGCGTTCGGGTATCATTCCTCGCCGACTCATCGACCGCAGGCACCAAGCCGGTTCCGGGCGTCAGCCTGCCCTCCGGCGCCGTGCAAGGATCGGGATCGGTCGGCGTGGTTTACGTCGTGCACGATTCCACCCTCGAGCGGCGGGCGGTGAGACTGGGAGCGAGCGGGACGGAGCGCGTGACCATCTTGTCGGGATTGAGCGCCGGCGAGCGCGTCGCGATCGGTGATTTCGCCCGGCTGAAGGACGGCCTCAAGATTCGGGTGCAAGACTAACCGCGCGACGGGGCGGTTGCGCGGGATTGGGGGTAAGGGGATGAGCGAGACCATCGTGAGCCTGCGCAATGTCGTCAAGCACTACAGGCGCGGCAAGCAAGACGTGCCGGTTCTCGACGGCTTGAATCTCGACATCGCCAAGGGCGAGTTCGTATCGCTCATGGGGCCGAGCGGCTCGGGCAAGACGACCCTGTTGAACTTGATCGGCGGTCTCGACACGCCGACTTCCGGCGAGGTCACCGTCGCCGGCGAGCGGCTCGACCGGCTGGGAAGCGGCGAGCTCGCGCGCTGGCGCGCGAGCCACGTCGGCTTCGTGTTCCAGTTCTACAATTTGATGCCGATGCTGACGGCGCAGCGCAACGTCGAGCTGCCGCTGCTGCTCACCCACCTGTCCGCCTCGCGGCGCGCCGCCAACGCGATGGCGGCGCTCAGCCTCGTCGGCGTGGCCGACCGCGCCAAGCACAAGCCGGGCGAGCTGTCCGGGGGCCAGGCGCAGCGAGTGGCCATCGCGCGGGCGCTGGTGGCGGATGCGCCGCTCCTGGTGTGCGATGAGCCCACCGGCGACCTCGACCGCAAATCCGCCGACGAGATCCTGCATTTGCTGCAGCTGCTGAACCGCGAGCATGGCAAGACCATCGTCATCGTCACCCACGATCCGAAGGCGGCGGAATTCGCCAGCCGCCACCTGCACATGGACAAGGGCGCCCTGCTCGAGGCCGCAACCCTGGCGGCATGAGAGCGGCCGCACCATGAAGTACCTGCCTCTGCTCTGGGCGACCTTGTGGCGCAAGAAGACACGCACCATCTTCACGCTGCTGTCGATCGCGGTGGCCTTCCTGCTCTACGGCGTTCTGGGGACGGTGGATTATGCATTCGAGCATCCGAGCGCCGGGGCCACCGGCGCCGACAAGCTCATCACCACCAACAAGTTCTCCATCACCCTGCTCCTGCCCTTCTCCTATACGCAGCAGATACGCAGCGTGCCGGGCGTGGCGGTGGTCACCTGGATCACGTGGTTCGGCGCCTACTATCAGGAATCGAAGAACTTCGTGTTCGCGCTGCCCATCGATACCGATACCTATTTCGATCTGCACAAGGACGAGTTCGCCGTGAACGATGCGCAGATGAGCGCGTTCCGCAACACGCGCTCCGGCGTGCTGGTGAACTCCGCGCTCATGAGGAAGTTCGGCTGGCATGTCGGGCAGAAGCTGCCGCTGCACTCGACCATCTGGCCGCAGAAATCGGACGGCTCGCTCGACTGGACCTTCGACATCGTGGGCACCTTCGATGCCAGGGATCCCACGCAGCAGAGCCAGCAATCCTCCTCGGTGCTGTTTCACTACGAGCTGTTCGATGAGGGCCGCACCTTCGGCAAGGGCCAGGTCGGATGGTTCGAAGAGCGTGTCGTGGATCCGTCTCGGTCGGCGCAGATCGCCGACAAGATCGACGCTTTGTTCGCCAACTCCCCGAACGAGACCAAGACCCAGCCGGCCAAGGACTTCGCCATCGCCTTCCTGAAGCAGATCGGCGATATCGGCTTCGTGCTGCGGGCGATTCTCGGCGCCGTGTTCTTCACGCTGCTGTTCCTCACCGGCAATACCATGATGCAATCGGTGCGCGAGCGGGTGCCCGAGCTCGCCATCCTCAAGACCCTGGGTTTCAGCGACGCAAAGGTGCTCGGCCTGGTGATCGGGGAATCCTTGCTGCTCTGCGTGCTCGCGGCCGTCGTGGGGCTCGCCTCGAGCTATGCGCTCGTCCCCCTCGTGCAGCGCGGACTTCAGGGCGTCGACCTGACGCACGGCGCCCAGCCCTCCGGCATCGCCGTGGCCGTGCTGCTCGCGCTCCTGGTCGGGGCGCCGCCGGCGCTTCGGGCCATGCGACTCAATGTCGTCGATGCGCTGATGGAGAAACGCTGAAGCCACGCCGGATCGACCTCGCTCGGCCCGGCGCGGATGGAGTATCGAATGTTCAAGCAGCTGTTCGCCGTGAGCCGCATGAGTCTGCAGACCCTGCCCCAGCGCCTGGGAGCCTCGAGCGTCATCGTGATCGGCATCGCAGGTGTGGTGGCGGTCCTGGTATCGGTGCTCGCCATGGCCGCCGGGTTTCGTCATACCGTGGCGGAGAGCGGGCGCCGCGACCGGGTCATCGTGCTGCGCGGCGGATCCGACGCCGAGCTCAACAGCAACTTGACCCGAAGCGACATCGATACCATCAGCAACGCGCCCGGGCTCGCCAAGGACGCGGACGGTAAAGCCGTGCTTTCCTCCGAGCTGATCACCGTCGTCAACATCCCGAAGATCGACACGGGTCTGGACGCGAACGTCACGCTGCGCGGCGTGGGTCTGCAACTGCAGAAGGTGCGACCGGAGCTCACCATCGTCGATGGCCGCATGTTCCGACCGGCGGTACGCGAGCTCATCGCGGGAGCGGGCGCCGCAAGGCAATTTCGCGGTCTGCGGACGGGCAGCGTCCTGCACCTGCGCAACGCCGATTGGAAGGTGACGGGACTCTTCAAGACCAACGGCGACATCCACGAGTCGGAGCTGCTCGCCGACGTCGACACCGTCGGCTCGACGCTCGAGCGAACGGGTTACAGCTCGGCGGTGGGTCTGCTCGCCGGCCCGGGCGACTTCGACAAGTTCAAGGACGCGCTCACCACCGACCCGCAGCTCAAGGTCGACGTGGAGCGCGAGCCCGAGTATTACGCCGCGCAGTCCAAGCAATTGACCCAGTTGATCGATGTGGTGGGCAATACGGTCGCCGTCATCATGGCGATCGGCGCCATGTTCGGCGCGCTCAACAGCATGTATGCCGCGGTGGACGCGCGCAGCTTGGAGATCGCCACGTTGCGCGCCATCGGCTTCAGCGCGCTGCCCGTCGTGCTTTCGGTGATGATCGAAGCGCTGGCGCTGTCGCTCCTCGGGGGCCTGATCGGCGCGGCCCTTGCGTGGTGGTTTTTCAACGGACACGTCGTGTCGACTCTGGGCGGGGCGTTCGCACAGGTGGTCTTCCAGGTCACGGTCACCTCGGCCCTGATCGTGACCGGACTCGTGTGGGCGTGCGCCATAGGCCTGCTGGGTGGCCTATTCCCGGCATTGCGATCGGCGCGCTTGCCCGTGGCCGAGGCCCTGCGGGCGACGTAGGCGAACCGCTCCGGGGGCCGAGCCTCGCTCCGGGGTCGAGCCTCGCTACGGGGCCGAGCCTCGCCATGGGCCGAGCGTCGCCATTGAAATCGACAGGATCGCGCCCATCTTTGCGCTGCGGGCCGGCCCTGGGCTGCCGGCTGGGGCATTTGCCCTGCGAACCCCCCGTTTCAGCAGGCTGGACGGCAGGGTGCTAAAATGAGCTCAGTCGATCACTGGAGGACGACAGCAATCATGGCTAACTTTCCCAATGCGGCCTTCCCGGCAGGACAGGTAGACAGCCGCAGTGTCTTCATCACGCGAACCTACACCCATCTGGTGGGGGGAATTCTCGGCTTCATCCTGGTAGAGATGGGCCTGTTCGAGTCCGGCCTCGCCGGACAGATCGCGCGCTTCATGCTGAGCTTCAACTGGATGCTCATCCTGGGCGCGTTCATGCTCACGGGCTGGCTCGCCTCGCGCACGGCGCAGAGCAGCACGTCCCTCGGCATGCAGTACTTCGCCTACGGCGTCTACGTGGTGGCCGAAGCGCTCATCTTCGTGCCGCTCCTGTACATCGCGAACTGGAAGGCGCCCGGCACCATCGACAGCGCCACGCTCGTGACCTTGCTCGGCGCGGGCGGGCTGATGCTGGTTGCGCATCAGACGCGCAAGGATTTCTCCTTCCTGCGCGCCATCCTCATGTGGGGCGGCATCATCGCGCTCGTCGCCATCGTCGGCGGCCTGGTGTTCGGCTTCCAGCTCGGCACCTGGTTCTCGGTGGCGATGATCGGCTTCGCGGGCGCGGCGGTTCTGTACGACACCTCGAACATCATTCATTACTATCCGGAAGACCGCTACGTGGCGGCTGCCTTGCAGCTGTTCGCCTCGATCGCGCTGATGTTCTGGTACGTGCTGCGGCTGCTGATGGGAAACCGCAACTAGCTCAGCAGCATGCTGCCGTCCATGTAGGGTCCGAGCGCGTCGGGCACGGCGACGCTCCCGTCCGGCTGCTGACAGTTCTCCAGGATGGCGACCAGGGTGCGCCCGACCGCAAGGCCCGAGCCGTTCAACGTATGCACGGGCTCGGGTTTGCCGGTGGCCGGATTGCGCCAGCGGGCCTGCATGCGGCGCGCCTGGAACGCCTCGAAGTTGCTGCAGGAGGAGATCTCCCGATAGCGCTTCTGCGACGGCAGCCACACCTCGATGTCGTAGGTCTTGGCGCTTGAGAATCCGACGTCGCCGGCGCACAGCGCCACCACCCGATAGGGCAGTCCGAGCGCCTTGAGCACCGATTCGGCGTGTCCGGTGAGCTCCTCGAGCGCCGCGTAGGAGTGCTCCGGCCGCACGATCTGCACCAGCTCGACTTTCTCGAACTGATGCTGGCGGATCATGCCGCGCGTGTCCTTGCCGGCGGCCCCGGCTTCGGATCGGAAGCACGGGGTGTGCGCCACGTACTTCAGCGGCAGCGCGGCCGCCTCGAGGATCTGATCCCGCACCAGGTTGGTGACCGGCACCTCGGCCGTGGGTATCAGAAAAAACCCCGGGTCGCCTCGTACGGCGAACAGGTCCTGCTCGAACTTAGGCAACTGCCCGGTGCCGACCAGGGCCGCGGCATGCACCAGATAAGGCACGTAGGCCTCGCGATATCCATGCTCGCGCACGTGCAAATCCAGCATGAACTGGATGAGCGCGCGGTGCAGTCTCGCCAGATGACCGGTCATCACCACGAAGCGAGCCCCGGAAATGCGCCCCGCCGCCTCGAAGTCCATCCCCAGCGGCGCCCCGATCGCGACGTGATCCTTGGGCTCGAACGAAAAGGCCCGCGGCTCGCCGCAGCGGCGCACCTCGACGTTATCGGTCTCGTCGCGCCCGGATGGCACGCTCGGATGCAGGATGTTGGGCAGTCCCAGCTGCAAGCCGGAGAACTCCGCCTGGATCGACTCGAGCCGGGCTTCCACGTCCACGAGCTTTGCGGCGAGCGCCTCGCCGAGCGCGAGCAGCGGGGCGGCATCCCCGCCCTGCGCCTTGGCCTGGCCGGCCGCCTTGGCGTTCGCATTGCGCTCGGCGCGCAGCTTGTCCGCCTCGATCTGGGCGGCCTTGCGCTGCTCCTCCAGGGCACTCACCTTCACCACGTCGAGGCCGAATCCGCGGCGCGCCAGCTCGGTCGCCACCCTCGGCAAATCGCTGCGCAGCAGCTTGGGATCGAGCACTGATCTCCCTCCGATTTCAACCCTTGTCGCGGGCACGCCGCGCCGCGAGCGCCTCGCCGATCTTGATCTCGAGCCCGCGCGGCACCGGCTCATAGTACCGGCGCGCGGGCATCGATTCAGGAAAATAGCGCTCCTTTGCCGCGTAGGCATCGGGCTCATCGTGCGCGTAGCGGTAGCCCTTGCCGTAGCCGATCTCCTTCATGAGCCGCGTGGGCGCATTGCGCAGGTGCAGGGGCACCTCGAGTGAACCGAGCTGGGTTGCATCCTCCATCGCCGCGCCGAAGGCGGTGTAGACCGCGTTGCTCTTCGCCGCGCAGGCCATGAACACGATCGCCTGTGCGATGGCGAGCTCGCCCTCGGGGCTGCCGAGGCGCTCGTACACGGCGCACGCCTCCAGGGCGAGCGTCAGGGCGCGCGGATCCGCGTTGCCGATGTCCTCGCTCGCCATGCGCACGGCGCGGCGGGCGATGTACAGCGGGTCGCAGCCCCCGGCGAGCATGCGGCACAGCCAGTACAGCGAGGCGTCCGGATCGCTGCCCCGCACCGACTTGTGCAGTGCAGAGATCTGATCGTAGAAATTCTCGCCGCCCTTGTCGAAACGAACGTAGGTGCTGCCGATCACCGCCCGCATGGTGTCGAGGTCCAGGCGGCGGGCGGCGCCTTCGGCAGTGCCGAGGTCGGCCGCGGTCTCGAGCAAGTTCAGCATGCGGCGGGCATCGCCGTCGGCGGCCGCGAGCAACAGATCCCGTGCGGCGGGCTCGAGCTCGAGCGCAAGCCCGCCCAATCCGCGCTCCGGATCGGCGAGTGCTCGATCGAGGAGCTTTGCCAGGTCCAGGGCGGTGAGCGGCTTCAGAACGTAGACGCGCGCGCGCGACAGCAGCGCGTTGTTCACCTCGAAGGAGGGATTCTCGGTCGTCGCACCGATGAAGATGAGCGTGCCGTCTTCGACGTACGGCAGGAAGGTGTCCTGCTGCGCCTTGTTGAAGCGATGCACCTCATCGAGAAACAGCACCGTGTCGCGCGTGCCGCGCAAGCCGCGCGCCCGCTCGACCACGGCACGAATATCCTTGATTCCCGCCAGCACCGCCGACAAGGTGATGAATTCGGCCTGCGCACCATTCGCCGCGAGCCGCGCGAGCGTGGTCTTGCCGGTTCCCGGCGGTCCCCACAGGATCATCGAGTGGGGCCGGCCGGCTTCGAGCGCGCGCCGCAGGGGCGCGCCCGGGGCGAGCAGATGCGACTGCCCGACGTATTCGTCGAGCGAGCGCGGACGCAGCCGGTCGGCGAGCGGCCGATAGGCGCCCTCGGCGGGCGCCGTCACTTGCTGTCGCGCCCGATCACGTCCACCCCGGGCGGCGGCGAGAAGGTGAACAGGTCGGGGATGAACTTCGGATTCTTGACCGGATGCGTGAAGGTGAGCTGGGTGATCTGATTGAGCTTGTCGGCGAGGAACATCGAGGCCAGCTCGCCGTCCTTGTCGAATCCGATGCGCACCAGCTGAAAATCGGTCTCCGGATGCTTCGGGATCAGCTGGAACCAGCGCAGGCCCCCCTGGTCGGGCAGCGCCTTGACGTCGAACTGATCGCTCACGGATCCCGTTCCGGACAGCAGCACCGCCGGACTGCTCGCGAGCGTCGAGTCCATGCTGCGCACGTTCGCTTGCGAGAGATCCTTGTCGTAGAACCAGATGTCCTTGCCGTCCCCGAGCACGAGCTGCTGGGAGGGCTCGGCATAATCCCAGCGAAACTTGCCCGGCCTCTGCAGGTAGAACTTGCCGGAGGCGCTGCGCAGCACCTTGCCCTGGGCATCCTCGATGGTTTGAGTGAAGTCGGCGGACCAGCTCGAAAGGCCGGTGAGGTATTTGTCGACCTCGCTCGCCGGCGAGGGGCCCGCCGCGGGCGCTGCGGCGCTCACCACCAGCCCGAGCACGAGCAGAGGGCTCGCCCATCCACAGAGCGCCGCGACGCTTCGATATCTCATCGGTTCATTCCTCCGGCGGCGGCGCGCCGAAGATCTCGCGCGCACCGTTCGATTGCAAGGGGCCGACCAGACCCGCCGTTTCCATCGCCTCCACCAGCCGCGCCGCGCGGTTGTAGCCTATCTTCAGGCGCCGCTGCACGCCGGAGATGGAGGCCTTGCGCGTCTCGGTGACGATGCGCACGGCCTCGTCATACAGCGGATCGGACTCGGCATCGAGCTCGCCGCTCTCCATGCCCTCCTCGTCCTCCGCGGGGAAGCCGGGAATGGCCTGGCGGGGTCCCTCCAGGATCTCATCGATATACGTGGGCGACGATGCGGACTTCAGGCCCGCGACCACGCGATGCACCTCCTGGTCCGAGACGAAGGCGCCATGCACACGGGTCGGAATCGAGGTGCCCGGCGGCAAATACAGCATGTCGCCATGCCCCAGCAGGGACTCCGCGCCGCTCTGATCGAGGATGGTGCGCGAGTCCACCTTGGCCGAGACCTGAAACGCGATGCGCGTCGGAATGTTCGCCTTGATGAGGCCCGTGATGACGTCCACCGACGGCCGCTGGGTCGCGAGGATCAGATGGATGCCGGCCGCGCGGGCCTTCTGCGCGAGCCGTGCGATGAGCTCCTCGACCTTCTTGCCGACGATCATCATGAGATCGGCGAGCTCATCGATGATCACCACCACGAAGGGGAGCGTCGTCAGATCCTCGACGTCCTCGGCGGCGACGCCCGGGACTCCTTGGGCCACCTTCTGCATGCGAATCGGATCCTTGATCGGCCTGCCCCCGTCGGCGGCATCCTTCACCTTGCGGTTGAAGCCGCCGATATTGCGCACGCCGAGCGCCGACATGAGCTGATAGCGCCGCTCCATCTCCGCGACGCACCAGCGCAGCGCATTCGCCGCCTGCTTCATGTCGGTCACGACGGGCGACAGCAGGTGCGGGATCCCCTCGTAGACGGACAGCTCGAGCATCTTCGGGTCGATCATGATCATGCGCACGTGCTCGGGAGTCGCCTTGTAGACCAGGCTCAGCACCATGGCATTGATGCCGACGGACTTGCCCGATCCCGTGGTGCCGGCGATCAGCAGGTGCGGCATGCGCGCCAGATCCGCGACCACCGGCACGCCGCCGATGTCCTTGCCCAGCGCGAGCGCCAGCGGCGAGCCCACCTCGTCGTACGGCTTCGATTTGATGATCTCCCCGAGCGTGACGATTTCGCGCTTCTCGTTCGGGATCTCGAGCCCGACCACCGATTTGCCCGGAATGATCTCCACCACGCGCACGCTGATCGCCGACAGGGCGCGCGCCAGATCCTTGGCAAGATTGCTGATTTGACTCACCTTGACGCCGGGCGCGGGGCGCAGCTCGAAGCGCGTGATCACGGGGCCCGGCTGCACCGCGACCACCTCGGCCTCGACACCGAAATCGCGCAGCTTCAGCTCCACGAGCCGCGACATCGCCTCGAGGGCTTCGTCCGAGTAGGACTGCTCGCGCGCCGGCGGCTCATCGAGCAGCGACAGGGCCGGCAGCTCGCTCGACTTGGGCGCCTCGAACAGCGGCACTTGCCGTTCGCGCTCGACGCGCTCGCTGCGCTCGGGAACGGGAGCCGCCGCCTCGATGCGCGGCGGCGGCCGGCTGGCGACCTTCTTCTGCTCCTCGCGGACCACCTCCTGGCGCGCCTGCTTGCGCTGCTGGCCGGAAGCGAGCTCGCGGCGCCGCGAGAGCCTCTCGCGCGCCCAGTCGAGGCTGCGCAGCACCGCGGCGCCGAGCCTGTCCATGATGTCGAACCAGGAGACGCCGAGGAACAGCGCCACGCCCGCGAGCCACAGCCCGAGCAGCAGCAGCGTCGCTCCGAGAAAGCTCAGCCCCTTGGCGCTTCCCGTCCCGACCAGCTCGCCGAGCACCCCTCCGGCCGTATCGGGCAAGCCGGCGCCGTCCCAGTGCAGAGTCGCCAGGCCGCAGCTGCTGAACAACGTGAGCACGAATCCCGCGGCGCGCAGCAAGCTGTTCGCGCGCGAGCGCGCCTCGGGCAGCGCCTGATCCTTGTGCACCAGCCACCCGGCATAAGCCAGCATGCAGGGGAACAGGTACGCCGGGCGGCCGAACATGAATAGAAAAAATCCCGACAGCCAGGCGCCCACCGGACCGATCCAGTTGCCGACCGGACCCGGCTCGCCCGTATCGGAGAAGCCGGGATCGTGGGCGTGGTATGAGAGGAGCGACAACAACAACAGCAGCGCGAGCGCGCACAATATCCACAAGGTGCCCTCGCGCAGCGAACGCGCGACGGCCGCGGACAGCTTCACGCTCGATTTCGGCTTCTTCAGGGCAGCGGCTTCGCTCAAACTAGATCCTTAGTGATATATTGCTCTTAACTGGTTGAATATTATGTAATAGTAACGCAGCCGGCGTTGCGCGCCAACCTCGCCGGGCGACGTTCGGCCGGCACGGCTCGAAGTGGCTCACGCGCGCCGATTTACTTACCATGGACCGGCTTACCACGGGCCGGCCGAGCGTCGGCCGCCGGCAATGCGAAGAGAGGCAGATCATACATGAGCGTCAGGCACAGTCGTCTAATCATCTTGGGCTCGGGTCCTGCGGGCTATTCGGCAGCCGTGTATGCGGCGCGGGCCAACCGCAAGCCGCTGCTCATCACCGGCCTCGAGCAAGGCGGCCAGCTGATGACCACCACCGATGTGGACAACTGGCCGGGAGACGTCGAGCACCTGCAAGGGCCCGATCTCATGGATCGCATGCGCCGCCACGCGGAGCGCTTCAACACGGAGATCGCCTCCGATCACATCGACCGGGTGGAGCTGAAGCAGCGCCCCTTTCGCCTGCACGGCGACAACGGCGAGTACAGCTGCGATGCGCTCATCATCGCCACCGGCGCCTCCGCGAAGTATCTCGGATTGCCCTCCGAGGAGACCTTCCGCGGCAAGGGCGTATCGGCCTGCGCGACTTGCGACGGATTCTTCTATCGGGGCAAGCGCGTGGCCGTGGTAGGCGGCGGCAATACCGCCGTGGAGGAGGCATTGTATCTCGCGAACATCGCCTCGCATGTCACGCTCGTGCACCGCCGCGACAAGCTGCGCGCCGAGAAGATCCTGCAGGACCGGCTTTTTGCCCTGGAGAGCTCGGGCAAGGTCGGTATCGTCTGGAATCACAGCGTCGATGAGATCCTGGGAGACGACACCGGCGTCACCGGCGCGCGGCTGCGCGCGCTGCACGGCGGCGCGCCGCGCTCGCTCGCCCTCGATGGCGTGTTCATCGCCGTGGGCCACCAGCCGAACACCCATCTGTTCGAGCATCAGCTGGAGATGCGCGGCGGGTACATCGTGGTCAAGGGCGGCAGCGAGGGTGATGCGACCGCCACCAGCGTCACCGGCGTGTTCGCGGCCGGCGATGTGGCGGATCACGTCTATCGTCAAGCGGTGACCTCGGCGGGGACCGGCTGCATGGCCGCGCTCGATGCCGACAAATATCTGGAGCGCCTCGACGCCGAGCTGCATCTCAAGCCGCGCGCCATACACGCGTGATTGCTTCGCGCGCGCGCTTCATCGGGAGCATTGCCGAGGTGCCGGCTGCCGACTGGAATCGGCTGGTCGGCCTGCAGGGCGGCGCCGGGCGGCCCCCGAGCAAGGTTCAGCCCTTCCTGAGGCACGAATTTCTGCTGGCGCTCGAGCAATCCGGCTGCACCACGCCGCGAACCGGTTGGGCGCCGCAGCATCTGATCGCCGAGGACGCCGCCGGACGGCTGCTCGGCGCGCTGCCGCTGTACCGCAAGGCGCACTCGCGCGGCGAGTTCGTGTTCGATTTCTCGTGGGCCAACGCCTATGCGCAGCATGGCTTGCGCTACTACCCGAAGCTCCTCTCCGCGGTGCCTTTCACGCCGGTGAGCGGTCCGAGACTGCTGGCCGATGCATCGGTGGATGCGCAGGCCATGGCGGCCGCGCTCATCCGCACGGCGAGCGAGCACGCGCGCGCGGAAAGGCTCTCATCGTGGCACATTCTGTTCCCGGCGGACGCCGATCTCGCCGCGCTCAGCGACGCGGGCCTCATTGCGCGGCGCGACTGTCAGTTTCACTGGTTCAACCGCGGCTATGAGTCCTTCGAGGCGTTCCTCGCGACCTTCACGGCCGAGAAACGCAAGAAGGCGAAGCGCGAGCGGCGCCGCGTGGCCGAGGCGGGCATCGTGTTCGACACCCGCCTGGGTTGCGACATGGATGATGCGTTGTGGCGCACGGTCTATGAGTTCTACGCCGACACGTTCTACCGGCATGGGCACGAGCCGTACCTCAATCTGAAGTTCTTCAAGCTGATCGGCTCATCGATGCCGGAGCGGCTGATGCTGAAGATTGCACGCCACGGCTCGACTCCGATCGCGCTCGCGATCTTCTTCGTGGGCGAGGATGCCCTCTACGGCCGCTACTGGGGCGCCGGCGGCAGCTACCACAGCCTGCATTTCGAGACCTGCTACTACCAGGGCATCGAGTATTGCATCGAGAATCGCCTGCAGCGCTTCGAGCCCGGCACCCAGGGCGAGCACAAGGTGCCGCGCGGCTTCGTCCCGGCGATGACGAGCTCCGCCCACTTCATCGCCGATGAGCGCTTTGCCGCGGCAATCCGTGATTTCGCCTTGCGCGAAGCGCGCGGCGTCGACGACTACGCGGCCGCCGTCAGCGAGCACGTGCCCTACCACCGGCCGAGCGACGAGGAGTTGCAGCTCTGAGCCGGCTCGTCTGGCTCGGCGAGCAGACCGACCCCGAGTGGTTCCCGCCGCTCGATCAGGCGCTGCGCGAGCCGCCCGGTCTGCTCGCCGCGGGCGGCGACTTGAGTCCCGCGCGCCTGCTGAGCGCCTACGAGCGCGGCGTGTTCCCATGGTATTCGGCCCAGCAGCCGATCCTGTGGTGGGCGCCCGATCCGCGCATGGTGCTGTTTCCGAACGAATTCAACCTCTCGCGCAGCCTGCGCAAGACGCTCAGGAACGGCCCCTATGAGTGCCGGGTCGACAGCGCCTTCGGCGCCACCATCCGCGCCTGCGCCGCGCCGCGCCGTTCCGGCGCCGACACCTGGCTCAACGACGACATGATCGAATCCTACGAGGAGCTGCATCGGCTCGGATACGGGCACTCGGTCGAGACCTATCACGGAAATGAGCTGGTCGGCGGGCTGTATGGGCTGCAGCTCGACAAGGTGTTCTTCGGCGAATCGATGTTCAGCCGCGAGCGGGATGCGTCGAAGGTGGCGCTTGCCCGCCTGGTGGAGGAGTGCTGCGAGCGCGGGATCGAGCTCATCGATTGCCAGATCGCGAGCGAGCACCTGGCGAGCCTCGGCGCGCGCGAGCTGGCCCGCAACGAGTTCGTAGCGCTGCTGCGCCGCTACGCGCGGCGCGTCCCGGGCGGGCGCTGGAGTTGAGCGGGCGCTGCACGTGGATGCCTGCGGGCGCAGCGTGAAATTGCATTACCAGAGGGCTTTATGCACAATGCGCCCGGCTTCATGGAACCACAAGGGCGCATGTCGAAAGAAGAAGCAATCCAGTTCGAGGGCGAGGTCGTCGAGACCCTGCCGAATACCACGTTTCGCGTCAAGCTGAAGACCGGTCACGTCGTGACCGCACACATCTCCGGCAAGATGCGCAAGAACTACATCCGCATCCTCACCGGCGATCAAGTCACCGTCGAGATGACGCCCTACGATCTGACCAAGGGGCGCATCGTCTATCGCGGCCGCTAGCCGAGCTTGACGGCTAGCCGAGCGGCCGGCGCGGGCCGCAACAGCGATCGATCCTCAAGTCTCCTGCTTCTCGTGCGACAAGAGCGCCGGGGAGGCATCCGCCGGCCGCGTCTCGAGCTTGAGCTTCTCCGCGTCCTCGCTCACCGTCACTTCCACGTGGCCGCCGTTGACGAGCTTGCCGAACAGCAGCTCCTCCGCGAGCGGGCGCTTGATGTGCTCCTGGATGATGCGCGCCATCGGTCGGGCGCCCATCTTCGGATCGTAGCCGCGCTTGGCGATCCAGCGCCGCGCATTCTCGTCCACCGATATCGACACGCGCTTCTGCTCGAGCTGCGCCTCCGCCTCGACCAGGAGTTTGTCGACCACCCGCTCGATCGTGTCCTGATCGAGCGCGCCGAACTGAATGACGGCATCCAGCCGGTTGCGGAACTCGGGCGAGAACAAGCGCCGGATCGCCTCCATGCCGTCCGGGGCGGTGTCCGACTGGGTGAATCCGATGCTCGGACGGCTCATCTCGAACGCTCCGGCATTGGTGGTCATGATGATGATCACATGACGGAAATCCGCCTTGCGGCCGTTGTTGTCGGTCAAGGTGCCGTGGTCCATGACCTGCAGCAGCAGGTTGAAGACATCGGGGTGCGCCTTCTCGATCTCGTCGAGCAACAGCACGCAGTGCGGGTGCTTGGCGATGGCCTCGGTCAGCAGGCCGCCCTGGTCGAACCCGACGTAGCCCGGAGGCGCTCCGATGAGGCGCGAAACGGTATGCCGCTCCATGTACTCCGACATGTCGAAACGCACGAACTCCACGCCCATGGCGATGGCGAGCTGGCGCGTCACCTCGGTCTTGCCGACGCCGGTCGGTCCCGAGAACAGGAATGAGCCGACGGGCTTGCGGTGGTCGCCGAGGCCGGAGCGCGACATCTTGATCGCCGCCGCGAGCGCCTCGATCGCCCGGTCCTGGCCGAAGATGGTGAGCTTCAAGTTGCGCTCGAGATTCTTGAGCACGTCCCGATCGGAGAGCGACACGTTCTTCGGCGGGATGCGCGCGATGCGCGCGACCACGTTCTCGATCTGCGTCACGGTCACCGACGGCTCGCGATTCTCCACCGGCCGCAAGCGCAGGTTCGCGCCCGCCTCGTCCACCACGTCGATCGCCTTGTCGGGCATGTGCCGATCATTGATGTGCCGCGCCGCGAGCTCCGCGGCGGCCTGCAGCGCATCGTCCTCGTACTTGATGCCGTGATGCTCCTCGTAGCGGGTCTTCAAGCCGCGCAGGATATCGACCGTGTCCTGCACCGAGGG
Source organism: Steroidobacteraceae bacterium (assembly GCA_035504115.1). GTDB lineage: Bacteria > Pseudomonadota > Gammaproteobacteria > Steroidobacterales > Steroidobacteraceae > Bog-1198. The sequence continues at coordinate 17,541 of DATJSL010000045.1, forward strand.
CTCGGTGATGTCGATCTTCTGGAAGCGCCGCGCGAGAGCGTGGTCCTTCTCGAAGATCCCGCGATACTCGTTGTAGGTGGTCGATCCGATGCAGCGCAGCTCGCCGTTGGCGAGCGCCGGCTTGATCAAGTTGGAGGCATCCATCACGCCGCCCGAGGCTGCGCCCGCGCCGATCACGGTGTGAATCTCGTCGATGAACAGGATCGCCCCCGGAAGCTTCTTCACCTCGGCGAGCACGGCCTTGAGCCGCTTCTCGAAGTCGCCGCGATATTTGGTGCCCGCGACCAGCGAGCCCATGTCGAGCGAGAAGATGGTGGCATCGAGCAGCACCTCGGGAACCTGGTTCTCCACGATCATGCGGGCGAGCCCCTCGGCGATCGCCGTCTTGCCGACCCCCGCCTCGCCGACGTACAGGGGATTGTTCTTGCGGCGCCGGCACAGGATCTCGATGGTGCGCTCGACCTCGAGCTTGCGCCCGATGAGCGGATCGATCTTGCCCTTGCGGGCCGCCTCGTTGAGATTGGTGGCGTACTTCTCGAGCGCGCTGCCGCCCGTGTCCCCGTCCCGATCGGCATCGCCCGTGGCGTTGCCGTCGTCGCGGTCGCTGCGCTCCTCGCCGCCCGCCTTGGACAGGCCGTGCGCGATGAAATTGACCACATCGAGCCGCGACACGTCCTGCATGCTCAATAGATACGCCGCATGCGATTGCTTCTCGCTGAAGATCGCCACCAGCACGTTGGCGACGGTGACCTCCTTCTTGCCGCTCGACTGGACGTGAAACACGGCGCGCTGCAGAACGCGCTGGAAGCCGAGCGTCGGCTGCACGTCGCGGTCCTCGCCGGTGGGCAGCCGCGGCGTGGTCTGGTCGATGAACTGCTTGAGCTCGGTCTTGAGCTTGGTGGTGTCCGCTCCGCAGGATTTCAGGATCTCGCGCACCTTCGGGGTATCCACGATCGCGAGCAGCAAGTGCTCCACGGTCATGAATTCGTGACGTGCCTCGCGCGCCGCCGCGAAAGCGTCGTTCAAGCAAAATTCGAGTTCTTGACTAAGCACTGGTTACGCCTCTTCTAGCGTCGCCATCAGCGGATGCTGATGTTGCCGCGCATATGCAATGACTTGAGCTACCTTGGTTTCCGCAATCTCGTACGTGAAGACGCCGCAGACTCCCTTACCCTTGGTGTGCACCTCCAGCATAACGCGGGTGGCCTTGGTGCGGTCCATCGCAAAGAAGCGCTGCAGGATGTCGACGACGAACTCCATGGGAGTATAGTCGTCGTTGATGAGTACGACTTGATAGAGAGGGGGGCGCTTGAGCCTCGGCGCCGCTTCCTCGACGACCAAGCCCGTTCCTTCTCGCCCGCGTTCGACATCGCTCATGACTGGAAGGATTTATAGGGCGCCGATTCGCCGTTTACAAGCGCATTAAGCAAAACTCGCGCTACGCTGCCACTGTCGCCATTCGGTGTCACTCCACTTTAACAAGTAAAAACAAATGCTTGAGCAGCCTAGGCGCTGGCCCTATGATTGCTGCCGGAGCATCCCGGTGGGCTGGCGTGCAGCGGTGTCGCCTGCACCGCCCATTCTCATTTGGTCCCGGGTACCACACGACCTTTAAATGATCGACTCGCGCCACGCCGAATGGCTGTCCCGCTTGCAGAGCAACGGGCCCAATCTGGTCTCCCTGCTGCTGGCGGCGCTCATCGCCGTCGAGCTGGCGCGCATCGCCGTGGCGCTGGTGAGCGGGCCGGTGAAATCCCCACAGCCGGTCATCGCCGCAAACGTCAGGGTCCGGCCGCACACCGGCATCAACGCCCAGGCCGTGGCGGCGGCGCATCTGTTCGGGGTGGCTGTCGCGGATCCCGCCACACAGGATCCCAACAACGCGCCCTTGAGCAGCGCCAATCTGGTCCTGGCGGGCACGATCGCGACCCAGGATCCGAAGAGGGGTATCGCCATCATCAGCGATGGCGGACCCTCGAAGGTATTTTCCGTCGGCGACAATGTGAACGGAGCATCGCTTTACTCGGTCTATCTCGACCATGTCATTCTCGACCGCGGAGGCAACTTGGAGACTCTTCGACTACCCCGGCTGCTCACCGCGGCAGGCGGGCGCATGCCGGCACGCCGCGGCGGCGCCGATACACGCACGGTCGAGGCGGTCAACAACATCCGCCGCATGGTGCAGCAGGACCCCGGACTGCTCGATCAAGTGATGCGCACCGTCCCCTCCTACGACAATGCGGCGGGCAAATTGCGCGGCTTTCGCGCCTACCCCGGGCGCAATCGAGCCATTTTCAACAAACTGGGTCTAAAGCCTGGTGATTTGGTCACGGCAATTAATGGTCAGCCGCTCGATGATCCACAGCGCAGCCAGGAGGTGTTCAATACGATTCAATCATCGAACAGCGTCACCGTCACGATCGAGCGGGGCGGCGAGACGCAGGACATCAGCCTCAACATCGCCCAGGTCGCGGCGGAGGCGACCAGGGACCTCGAGGGCGCCGAGCCCGGCAGTGCCGGCGGGGCGAACGGCACTCAGCCGCCGAATGAGAACATCAGAGAATGATGGGCGCTGAGGGAATGCCGCAGGGTCTCGCCGGGCGCGCGGCGGCAGCTTGCGTGCTGGCGCTCGGTCTCGCCTGCTCGGCCCTCGCAGCGCCCCCCGGCGCCCCGAGCATCCAGCAGCGCGAGCCGGAGGGCGCGACCATCACGCCGAACTACAAGGACGCGGACCTCAGCCAGATCATCCAGGCGGTGAGCGAGGTGACGGGCAAGAATTTCATCATCGATCCGCGCGTCAACGCCAAGGTGACGATGCTCTCCTCGACGCCCATGTCGCCGCAGGCATTCTACGAGGCGTTCCTCTCGGTGCTGCAGGTGTACGGCTATGTTGCAGTGCCCGCCGGCAAGGTCATCAAGATCGTCCCGAATACCGACGCGCGGCAGCTGCCCTCGGTCGACTTGCCGACCGGACCGGTGCCGAACTCCGATGAGATGGTCACCCAGATCATCACCATGCAGAACGTGAGCGCGGCCCAGCTCGTGCCCCTGCTGCGTCCCCTGATCCCCCAGTCAGGGCATCTGGCCGCCTACCCGGCCGGCAACTTGCTGATCATCTCGGACCGCGCGAGCAACGTCGCCCGGATCATGAAGATCGTCGAGCGCATGGACGAGAGCGGCGATGAGCCGATCGACGTCATTCCGCTGCACAACGCCAGCGCGACCGAGCTGGTGCGCACCATCAATCAGCTCAATCAAGGCGGCGGCGCGGGCGCCGAGGGCGGCGCGCCCGTCAAGGTGGTGGCGGACGAGCGCACCAACAGCGTGCTCATCAGCGGCGAGCGCTCCTCCCGGCTCAAGGTCAAGGCGCTGGTGCTCGATCTCGATACGCCGCGGGCGGGCGGGGGAGGCGACACCGAGGTGCGCTACCTGCTTTACGCGGACGCCGAGAAGCTGGCGGAGAAGCTCAAGGGCCAGGCCACCGCGACCGCCAAGGCGCAGGGCGGCCCGCAGGGCGGGGCCGCGACGCCCACCTCGGGCACCCCGAACGTCGATGCGAGCGTGACCATCTGGGCGGACGTGCCGACCAACGCCCTCATCATGACCGCGCCGCCCAAGATCATGAAGAACCTGATGGCCGTGATCGACAAGCTCGACATCCGCCGCGCCCAGGTCGAGGTCGAGGCCATGATCGTCGAGGTGGACGTCAACAAGAGCGCCAACCTGGGTGTGCAGTGGCTCCTCGACGGGGGCACCTCCCTGGGTTACGGGGTCATCAACCTGCCCGGCAGCAACGGCACGAGCATCGTGGACGTCGCCGCCGCCGCACTCGCCGGCACCTCGGGGCTCGTGAACTCAGCGACCAGCGCGACGAGCACGACCGGAACCACCACCGGAGCGACGGCCGCGTCCGGCCTGTCCTCGATAATCCCGAACGGCGCCACGTTCGCCGTCGGCACCTACAACTCGAACACCGGCAAGGGCTTCGCCGCCCTCATCCAGGCCTTGCGCAGCGATGGCACGAGCAACATCATCTCCACGCCGCGCATCATCACCATGAACAACGAGGAAGCGGAGGTGAAGGTCACGCAGGAGATTCCGCTCATCACCGGTCAATACACGAGCTCCACCGCCGCGGTGAACGGCACCACCAGCCCGTTCGAGACCATCCAGCGCGAGGAGGTCGGCACCATTCTCAAGGTGACCCCGCACATCAGCGAAGGCGATACCATCCAGCTGAAGATCGAGCAGGAGGATTCCGCGCCCGGCGCGAAGATCGCCGATTCCGCCGACATCTCGACCAACAAGCGCTCGATCAAGACCACCATCCTGATCGAGGACGGCGGCATCATCGTGCTCGGCGGCTTGATGCAGGACACCGTCACCGAGAGCGAGGACCGGGTACCGGTGCTGGGCGCGATTCCCCTGCTCGGAAATCTGTTCAAGTCCCGCTCGGGCTCGCGCCAGAAGAGCAACCTGCTCGTGTTCCTGCGCCCCAGGATCCTGCGCGACCAGGCGGCGACTCAGGAGGTGAGCAGCAAGCGCTACAACGAGATCCGCGAAGAGGAGCGCAGCCTGCACAAGGGCAAGATCACGCTGCTCCCCGGAGAGCGGCAACCCTCGCTGCCGGCGATTCCGCCCTCCTCGCCGAACGCCATCAACTCCTCGGCGCCGCCGGGCGGGCGGGTCATCATCGCGCCGGGACCGCAGCCGGTGGCGGGCCCGCAGCCGGCACCCGCGGCGCGGATCGCGCCGCCCGCGCAGCAGCCTGCCCCGCCGTTGTCGCAGCCGGCGCCGGCGCCGCAGCCCGCCCCGCCGCTGTCGCAGCCCGCCCCGGCGCCGCAGCCCGCCGCGGCGCCGCAGCCGGTCCGGTCCCCGCCGCAATGAGCGCGCTGGTCGAAGATCGCACCGAAGGACGGAAGCTCTCCTTTCCGTTCGCCAAGCGTCACGGCGTGCTGGTGCGCGGGATCAAGGACGATCACGCCGACACCGTATGCCGCCCGGGCGTGACGCCGCAGGCGCTCGCCGAGGTGCGCCGCTTCGTCGGCGTGCCCTTGAGGCTCGAGCGGGTGTCGGTCGAGATGTTCGACTCGCTCCTGCGCATCGCCTACGAGGCGGGCTCGGGCGCCGCCATGCAGATGCTCGAGGGCCTCGACGACAACACCGACCTCGCCCATCTCGCCGAGGACATCCCCGAATCCTCCGACCTGCTGGAAAGCGACGATGAGGCGCCGATCATCCGCCTCATCAATGCGCTGCTCACGCAGGCCGTCAAGGAGAACGCCTCGGATATCCACATCGAGCCCTACGAGAACCGCCTGGTGATCCGCTTTCGCGTCGACGGGGTGCTGCGCGAGGTGCTGCAGACCAAGCGCGCCGTGGCCCCGCTCGTGGTCTCGCGCATCAAGGTCATGTCCAAGCTGGACATCGCCGAGCGCCGCCTGCCCCAGGACGGGCGCATCTCGCTGCGCATCGCCGGACGGGCGGTCGATGTGCGCGTCTCGACGCTGCCGTCCGGACACGGCGAGCGCGTGGTGCTGCGTCTGCTCGACAAGCAGGCCGGCCGCATCGAGCTCACCTCGCTCGGCATGGACCCGCGCACCCAGAGTCTCATGGATGAGATCATCCACAAGCCGCACGGCATCATCCTGGTCACCGGACCCACGGGTTCCGGCAAATCGACCACCCTGTACGCCTCCCTCGAGCGCATCAACGACAACACCCGCAACGTCATGACGGTCGAGGACCCGATCGAGTATTACATCGACGGCATCGGGCAGACGCAGGTGAACACCAAGGTCGAGATGACCTTCGCGCGCGGGCTGCGCGCGATCCTGCGCCAGGATCCCGATGTGGTGATGATCGGCGAGATCCGCGATCTCGAGACCGCTCAGATTGCGGTGCAGGCGAGTCTCACCGGCCACCTGGTGCTGTCCACCCTGCACACCAACACCGCCGTCGGCGCCGTCACGCGCCTGCGCGACATGGGCATCGAGCCGTTCCTGCTGTCATCGAGCCTCATCGGCGTACTCGCCCAGCGATTGGTGCGCGTGCTGAACCCCGAGACCCGCGAGCCGTTCATCGCCGGGGAGTACGAGCGGCGCCTTCTGAACCTCGATGCCGGCGATCGACAGGTGCGGCTCTACCGGCCGAGTGCCGAGCCCGGCAGCGGCTACCGCGGGCGCACCGGGATCTACGAGCTCATTGCCGTGGACGATCACATGCGCACCATGATTCACGACGGGGCCTCCGAGCAGGAGCTCGAGCGCTACGCGCGCACGTCGAGCCCCGGCATCCGCGAGGACGGGCGCCGCAAGGTTCTGGCGGGCGAGACCACGCTCGAAGAAGTGCTGCGCGTCACGCGTGAGGACTGAGGAGCCTGACTGATGGGCGCCTTCGAATACGTCGCGCTCGATGCCCAGGGCAAGGAGCGCAAGGGACTCATCGAGGGCGACACGCCCAAGCACGTGCGCCAGCTGCTGCGCGACAAGCAGCTCTTGCCGCTGGAGATTCTCGAGGCGGCGCGGCGCGAGCACAGGCAGAGCCAATCCCGCCGCCCCTTCATGCGGCGCGGCCTGTCTTCCCTGGACCTCGCGCTGCTGACGCGGCAGCTGGCGACGCTGCTGCGCTCGGGCCTGCCGCTCGAGGAGACGCTGCAGGCGGTCGCCGAGCAAACCGAGAAGGCGCGCGTGCAGCGGATCATCCTCGGGGTACGCAGCAAGGTGGTCGAGGGCCATCCGCTGGCGGAGGGGTTGCGCGATTTTCCGCAGGCCTTCCCCGAGATCTACCGGGCGACCGTGTCGGCGGGCGAGCAATCGGGCAAGCTCGACTCGGTGCTCGAGCGGCTCGCCGATTACACCGAGTCGCGGCAGGTGATGGGCCAGCAGGTGAGCCATGCCCTGGTCTACCCGATCGTGCTGCTGGTCCTGTCGTTCGCCATCGTGTCGTTCCTGCTGGCCTACGTGGTGCCGCAGGTGGTGGCGGTGTTCGAGTCCGGGCACCAGGAGCTGCCGCTCGCCACGCGCATCCTCATCGGCCTGAGCGATCTCATCCGTCTCTACTGGATCTACGGCCTGATGGCCATCGGCGCGGCGCTGTGGGGCTTCTCCCGCTGGGTGAGGGCGCCGGAGGCGCGTCTCAAGGTCGATCGGTTTCTGCTGCGCCTGCCGCTCGCCGGAAAGCTCATCCGCGGTGTGAACACGGCGCGCTTCTCGCGCACCTTCAGCATCCTCACCGCCAGCGCCGTGCCGGTGCTCGATGCGCTCAGGATCTCGGCCGAGGTCGTCAACAACCTGCCCATGAGGCAGGCGGTCGAGGAGGCCGCGCTGCGCGTGCGCGAGGGCGCGCCCATCGGCAAGTCGCTGGCGGCCCGCAAGCTCTATCCGCCCATGATGATTCATCTGATATCGAGCGGCGAGAGCAGCGGCGAGCTCGAGAAGATGCTCGAGCGCGCGGCGAGCAATCAGGAGCGCGAGATGGACGGCCTGCTCTCGACGCTCACGAGTCTGCTCGGGCCGTTGATGGTGGTGTTCATGGGCGCGGTCGTGATGTTCATCGTGATCGCACTGCTGCTGCCGATATTCCAGCTCAACGATCTGGTCAAGTAGCGGCTGGCGGCGCCTCGATCGACACACTGTGCGCCAGGGTATTGCGCCTGGGGCGACTTTCCGTTTATAAACCGCGCGTGGTCGATTCTCGAGGTCGAACGGACAGTCTTCCAAGCATGAGCGAAAAACCGGAATCGGACGAGTTCGAGGAAGAAGATGCGGAGGACGCCGCACCGGTCGACGATGTTGACGTGGATCACATTATGCGCGACGTCGAGTCGCAGCGGCGGCGCGCCCCGAAGGGGGCCGAGCCCGCCTGGCGGCGGCTCGAGCGCGTGATGGAGGAGCGGCGCACCGCGGAGCTGCTCTCGGACTTCGATGATTACGAGATCTTCGATTCCGAATCCGATCAGGGAGATAAGCCGGGCCGCAAGAAGAGAAAGGTGCGCTGAGCGCAGAGCCCGCAAGGCATCCTGCTCAGCGGTGCAGCCGGGGCTCAGCGGTGCAGCCGGGGCTCAGCGGCGCGGCCGGGGCTCAGCGGTGCAGCCGGCCCCCCCGGCTGGCGCGAGCGGCCGACGCGCTGCAGCAGCCGATGGGTCTACCTGAAATCGCGCGACTCCACCACCAGACCCCCGAGCAGCGCCGAGAGATTCGTCAGATGGTGCGCGATCACGTGCAATACGGCGCCTTCGCGCTGCACCGTCCCGCGCACCTCGAGCAGCCTGGATTGAAGCAGCGCCGCGCGCTCGGCTTCGGCCACCCGCCTCCATACGATCAGATTCACGTGCCCCGTCTCATCCTCCATCGTGACGAAAGTCACGCCGCTCGCACTCCCCGGACGCTGGCGCGTGATCACCAATCCGGCGGTGATCACCCATCGGCCGCTGGGTAGATCCTTGAGCGCCTGGGCGCTGATGATGCCGCGGGCGCCGAGCCGCTCGCGCAGCAGCGCCAGCGGGTGACGCCGCAGCGACAGCCCGAGGCTGCCGTAGTCGGCGACGATGTCGTGTCCCTCGCGCGGCGCGCGCAGCAGCGCAATGCCCTCCGCGGGAGCCGTGCCGGCCGGCAGCAGGGGAAGCGCCGGCTCCACGCCGCTCACCTGCCAGAAGGCGCGGTAACGATGCCCCGCAAGACCCGCGAGCGCATCGCTCGCGGCCAGCGCCTCGAGATCGCGGCGGTCGAGCGCCGCGCGCTCGGCGAGATCGGCGACATCGGCGAAGGCGCGCACCCGGCGCGCCTCGATCAGCCGGCGCGCGCCCTCCTGCGACAAGCGCTTCACCAGCCGCAGACCGAGCCGCAGCGCCGCTCGTCCATCATCGCGCCGCTCGAGCGTGCAATCCCAGGCGCTCGACTGCACCGCCGCCGCACGCACCTCCACGCCGTGCGCGCGGGCATCGCGCACCAGCTGCGCCGGCGCATAGAAGCCCATCGGCTGGCTGTTCAAGAGCGCCGCGCAAAAGGCGGCAGGCTCGTAATGCTTGATCCAGGCCGAGACATAGACCAGAAGCGCGAAGCTCGCCGCATGCGCCTCGGGGAAGCCGTATTCGCCGAATCCCAGGATTTGATTGAATATCTGCGTCGCGAAGCTCTCGGCATAGCCGCGCTCGCGCATCCCGTCGATCAACTGGCGCTGGAAAGGCTCCAGCCCACCCTTGCGCTTCCAGGCCGCCATGGCACGGCGCAAGCGGTCCGCCTCGCCCGGCGAGAAGCCCGCCGCGACGATGGCGAGCTGCATCACCTGCTCCTGGAAGATCGGCACACCGAGCGTGCGCTTGAGCACCCCCTCGACCTCCTTGCTCGGATAGCTCACCGGCTCCTCCTGATTGCGGCGGCGCAGATAGGGATGCACCATCTCGCCTTGGATGGGCCCCGGACGCACGATCGCCACCTCGATCACGAGGTCGTAGTAGTTGCGCGGCTTGAGGCGCGGCAGCATGGACATCTGGGCGCGCGATTCGATCTGGAAAACCCCGATCGTATCGGCGCGGCAGATCATGTCGTACACCGCGCCATCCTCGCCCGGCACCGAGGCGAGATCGATCTCGCCGGCAACCTGCGGCGTGCCGCCGAATGCATTGATCAACCCGAATGCGCGCCGGATCGCGCTCAGCATGCCGAGCCCGAGCACGTCCACCTTGAGCAACCCCAGGGCATCGAGATCGTCCTTGTCCCACTGGATCACGGTGCGCTCGGGCATGGCCGCATTCTCGATGGGCACGAGCTCATCGAGCCGGCCGCGGGCGATCACGAAGCCGCCCACGTGCTGCGACAGATGGCGCGGAAACCCCAGGATCTGGGCGGCGAGCGCCACCAGGCGGCGCATTCTGGCATCGCGCGGATCGAAGCCCGAGGCGCGGATGCGCTCGGGATCGATGCGCTGCCCGTCCCACCACTGCATGCCGCTCGCGAGCCGATCGACTTCCTCCAGGCCATACCCGAGCGCCTTGCCCACGTCGCGCAGCGCGCTGCGCGGGCGGTAGCAGATGACGGTCGCCGCGAGAGCGGCGCGCTCGCGGCCGTACTTGCGGTAGATGTACTGGATGACCTCCTCGCGGCGCTCGTGCTCGAAGTCCACGTCGATGTCCGGCGGCTCGTTGCGTTCCTTGGAAATGAAACGCTCGAACAGCATCGACATGCGCGAGGGATCCACTTCCGTGATCTGCAGGCAGTAGCAGACCATCGAGTTCGCCGCCGAGCCGCGGCCCTGGCAGAGAATTTTCTGGGTGCGCGCGTATTGCACGACATCGTGGACGGTGAGAAAGAAGGGCTCGAACTTGAGCTCGGCGATCAGGCGCAATTCCTGCTCGATACCCGCGCGCACGGCCGCAGGCGCACCATTGGGCCAGCGCTCGGCGCAGCCTCGCAGGGTGAGCGCGCGCAAGTGGCTGGCCGGGGTTTCACCGGCGGGCACGATCTCCTCGGGATACTCATAGCGCAGCTCATCGAGATCGAACGTGCAGCGCTCGGCGATGGCGAGGGTTTCCTCGAGGAGCCGGCCGGGATACAGCTCGCGCAGGCGCGGCAGGGGCCGCAAGCAGCGCTCGCCGTTCGGGAACAATCGAACGCCCGCCTCGCTCAAGGGAGTCTTGAGACGAATGGCCGTGAGCACGTCCTGCAAGGCGCGGCGGCTGCGCCGATGCATGTGCACGCCGCCGGCCGCGACCTGCGGCAGCTCGAGCCTCCTGCCGAGCGACTCGAGCAGCGCCAGGCGCCGCGCATCGAATCCGCCGGTCAGCAGCTCGATGCCGAGCCATAGGCGCCCGGCGAAGCGCTCGCGCAGCCAGCGGCCATGCTCCTCCTGGCGCGGCGCAAGCCCCCGCCCGCCCTGCGGCAACCAGACGAGCAGGCATCCCTCGAGCGCGTTCTCCAGGTCGCTGCGCTCGAGCTGGTAGCTGCCCTTGACGCCCGCGCGCCGTGCTCGGGTGATCAGCCGGGAAAGCGCGCCGTAGCTTCCCCGATCGGTGGCGAGCGCCACCAGCTTGAGAGAATCGGCGCAGTCGAGCTCCGCTCCGATGAGGAGCGGCAGCTCGAGCTGCCTGGCGGCGACGTGAGCGCGCACCACACCCGCGAGCGAGCATTCATCGGTGAGCGCGAGCGCCCGGTAGCCGAGATGCTTGGCTCGTTCGACGAGCTCCTCGGGATGCGAGGCGCCGCGCAGAAAAGAGAAATTGCTCAACGCATGAAGCTCGGCGTACATGGCGGCGCCTCAAGCGAATACACCGTGCAAGTACCAATCCTTCGACCGGCGCTCCTGAAAAACCCACAGCCGCGCACCGCCCGCCTGACGCACGATGTAATAATCGCGGGCGACGCCCTTGCCGTCCCACCAGCCGCTCTCGATGCGCTCGGGACCTTCCTCGAGGGCCGTCTCGCCGGCACGCAGCCGGCGCACTTGCGAGTCACGCAGCTTCTCCGGCTCACCGAGCAGCCACACGGGTCTCGGCATCTCGGGATGGATCTCTTGCCGGCATCGCCCGCCCGGCTGCACGAGGTCCAGGCGCAGCGCCTGGATCCGCTGCCAGGCAGCCTCGGGCCGGTGCTCGGCGATGGAACGGATGCCATAGACCGCTTGCTCGCCGAGACGTGCGCACAGGCGTTCCAGCAATTGCGGCGCCGTATCGCGGCGGCCGGCCGAGGCTTGGCCGGCCGAGGCGCGGCCGGCGCCGGCGAGGGTGCCGCCCGCCCCTGCGCAACGCGCGAAGACATCGAGCGAGGCCGCCGAGAGCGGCTGCAAAGGTCCCGACCGCAGCTCCATGCTCGAGGCCGGCGCAGCGAGCTCGAGCTGCGACAGCTTCTGGCGCAGCACCTCGCTCAGGCGGCGCTGCTCGCCCGTGATGCTGGCGAGCCCAAGGCGCACGCGCGTGCGCGGGTGCGCTCGATGCTCGAGTCTCAATTCCAACGCCTGCACCCCGGCCTGCCGTTGGCGCAGGAACCGCGCACAACGCTCCGTCACCGGCTCGAGCGCCTTCTGCAGGTACGCCGCGGTCTCGACTTCCGTCTCGAAATCAACGCGCTCGCGAAAGCGCTCGCGCGGCACGAACGCGCGGCGCGGCGCGGCTTGCCGCGCGAGGGCGATGTCGAGATCGAGCACGGCGGCGGCGCCGAAGCGTCGTGTCATGCCGGCGCGCGGCAGGCGCAACAGCTCGCCCACGCGGCTCACGCCGAGCGCGCGCAAGGAGCGCAACCGCTCGGCATCCCAGCCGGTGCATGCGATCGGCAGCTCCGCCAGCCTGCCCGCGAGCAACCCGGGATCTTCGATGAGCGCGCCATGGCCGGCGCGCGCCAGCCACAGCGCAGCGAGCGTCGAGGGGGCCGCGGCGCTCTGCACCTCGAGCTCGAGATGACGCCAGCTCGCGTCGATCCGCGCATGCAGCGTCGCGAGCGAGCCGAAGAGCTTCACGCTGCCGCGGATCTCGAGCAGCAAGGCATCGGGCAGTTCCACGCTGACCAGCGGAGTGAATTGCTGCGCGTGCAGGCACAGCCGCTCGAGCACGGCGGGTCGAGCTTGGAGGCGCGCGAACACCACCGCATACCAGAGCTGCCGTGGGCGAGCGCGGGCGAGATGCACGCGCGGCGGCGCGGCAGTGGGCGCGGGCCCGGGCGCGAGCGCAGGCCCAGGTGCGGGCGCGGCGGGACGAGCGGCGGCGAAGAGATCCGCCGTGGCGGATTCGAGCGCTGGGCGGGGCATCTCATGCCCCCAGTTCGAAGGACTCGGGCTCGAGGGGTCCGGGGTAGCCGCCTTGCACCTTGAGAAGCTCGAGGTGCGGCTCTCGGTTTCCCTGAGTCAACAGCAAGCGCAGGGCGGCAGGCGATGATTCATAGCGGTGCCGCTCGGGGCGGAACAGCACGCCGAGCGCACCACCCGATTCGGCCGCGAGCTTCAAACGCCGCAGCCAGCGGTCATCGGTGCCTTTCAGCCAGAGCAAGACCGCCGCACAGACCCCTGAGCTCAACGCCTGCTCGGCCGCCCACAAGGCCTCCACGGCACTCGCCGGCCGCACGATGATCAAGCGGCTGAGCTCGATCCCTTGCTGAGCCAGAGCCGGCGCGAACGGCTCGTGAGGCGGTGCGATCCACACGACCCAATCCCCATCCCTCTCCCGCTGGCACTCCAGCAGCGCCGGCAGGAAGAGCTGGATTTCTCCGAGTCCCGGCGCATCGATGAGCACCTCGATGAGCGACGCCCTCGGCCAGCCGCCGCCCGGCAAGCGCGCGTCGAGCGCGCGTCGACCGGTGGACCACGCCGGACGAGACGAGGAGTGGCTGGCCGAGGCGTCTTTTAACCTGAAGACACGTGCATCGGCCAAGATATGGCCAAGCGATGCGGCGGCACCCGGCGCTGTCTCACGCGGCATCCACGTCTTTACCGCGACGAACCACTCCGACCACCACCCCTTCGATCATCATGGGCTGCGCCTTCAAATCGACACGAATGGGCTCGAAGTCGGTATTCTCGGGCAGCAGCCACACGATCGAGCCTTCTTGGCGATAGCGCTTGACGGTGACCTCGTTTTCCAGGCGGGCGACGACGATCTGGCGATTGCGTACTTCGGGGGTGCGGTGCACGGCGACGAGATCGCCGTGCAAGATTCCCGCGTTCTTCATACTCATGCCCTGCACTTTCAAGAGGTAATGAGGCTGCGGGTGAAATAATTGAGGATCGATTTGGTAATGTCTCTCGATGTGCTCTTCGGCCAGGATCGGCCGGCCGGCAGCCACGCGGCCGATGAGCGGCAGCCCGAGCTGTTCGCGCAAAATATCCTTGAGCTGAATGCCGCGAGAGGCGCCGGGAATCAAGTCGATCACGCCTTTGCGCTGCAAGGCGCGCAAGTGTTCCTCGGCCGCATTGGGCGACTTGAAGCCCAGCGTGCGTGCGATCTCCGCACGGGTGGGCGGCATTCCATTTTCAGCGATCGAGGATTGAATGAGCCGTAGAATCTGGGTTTGCCGTGGCGTAAGGTCGGTCATGGAGCACCTGTATATGTAGACACTGTCATTATATACAGTTTGGGCATGCTGGCAAGCACCTCGAGGCGCTGCATGCGCCTTGGCCCGGATCTCAGAGGGACCTCATTCTTGGACCCACAATTACAAGGAAATCATGAAGAAAGACGATAAATCGCGAGACCACGCCCTGGGTCTCGACCGCCCCATCACCCGGCGCGATTTCTTGAACGGCATCGCCATCGGAACCGCTGCGCTCGCCTGCACGGACGTGCCCGTCCCGGGACTCGCCGCGCAGCCCGGCGCCTCGCCCGCACGCGATGCCGATGCCGACGCCGCGAGCGCAGCCCAGGATGCACCGGGCTACTACCCTCCGCTGCTCACCGGCATGCGCGGCAGCCACCCGGGATCCTTCGAGGCGGCGCATGCGCTGCGCGACGGGAAGATCCCCCCGGCACCGACCGATACCGGCGAGCGCTACGACCTCATCGTCGTGGGCGGCGGCATCAGCGGCCTCGCCGCGGCGCATTTTTATCGCGCCCACAAAGGACCGGAGAGCCGCATCCTGATCCTCGACAACCACGACGACTTCGGCGGCCATGCCAAGCGCAATGAATTCCATCTGGGCGGCCGCCTGCACCTGCTGAACGGCGGCACGCTCGAGATCGACAGCCCGCGCCCCTACGGGCCCGTCGCCGCCGGACTTCTGAAGACGCTCGGCATCGATGTGCCGAAGCTCGCGAAGAGCACCCAGCACCTGCGGTTCTACGAGCACCTGGGACTCGAACGCGCCGCCTTCTTCGATCGCGAGACCTTCGGCGCGGATCAGCTCGTGGTCGGCACCGACAAGGCGACGCTCGCCCGTGCGCTCGCGCAAGCGCCGCTCTCGGCACGGGCGCGCGAGCAAATCGTGCAGATCGAGACCGGTGAGATCGACTACCTGCCGGGTCTTTCCTCCGACGAGAAGAAGCAGCGCCTGTCGCGCATCAGCTATCAGGCGTTCCTGCGCGACGTGGTGGGCGTGGAGCCCGAGGTGCTCAAGTACTATTACGCCACCACCATGGGCGAGTGGGGCGTGGGGACCGACGCCGTGTCGGCGCTCGACTGCTGGGGCTTCGGCATATCCGGCTTTCAAGGAATGAAGCTCGCCAAGGGCTCGATCGCGCGCATGGGCTTCACACCCAAGGGCTACGAGGATACGGGCGGCTCCTACCGCCTGCACTTCCCGGACGGCAACGCCAGCATCGCGCGGCTGCTGGTGCGCGACCTCATCCCGCAGTCGGTGGCCGGCGCATCCAATCCCGCGAGCGCCGCCGAGGACATCGTCACCGCGCGCATCGATTACTCGCAGCTCGACACCGCCGGCAGGGCGCTGCGCCTGCGCCTGAACAGCACCGCGGTTCGCGTGCGCCACCTGGGCGAGCCGACCGCGGCGAGCGAGGTGGAGGTCAGCTACGTGCGCGCGGGCAAGGGCTACGGCGTGCGTGCGCGCGGTGTCGTGCTCGCCTGCTACAACATGATGATTCCCTACCTGTGCCCGGAGCTGCCAGCCGAGCAGCGGCGGGCGCTGCACAGCCTGGTGAAAACGCCGCTCGTGTACACCAGCGTGGCGCTGCGAAACTGGCGTGCCTTCGATCGATTGAAGGTCAGCTTCGTGTATGCGCCGGGGAGCTATCACACGTACTTCCACCTGAATCCGCACGTCACCATCGGCGCTTATCGCGGCGCCCTGTCGCCCGAGGATCCGGTGCTGGTTCACATGGTGCGCACGCCCTGCAAGGCGGGCTTGCCGGAGCACGATCAAAATCGCGCCGGACGCATGGAGCTGCTGACCACCTCGTTCGAGACCTTCGAGCGCAACATCCGCGATCAGCTCGGCCGCACGCTCGCCGGGGGCGGGTTCGATCCGGCGCGCGACATCACCGCCATCACCGTCAACCGCTGGCCGCACGGCTATGCGCCGGAATACAACCCGCTGTTCGATCCGGAGCTGCCCGAGCCGCAGCAGCCGCACGTCGTCGGCCGTGCGCGCTTCGGCAGGATCACCATCGCCAATTCGGATGCGGGGGGCGCGGCTTATACCGACTCGGCGATCAATCAGGGCCATCGAGCGGTCATGGAGCTGCTGGCGCACTCAGCCGCTTGAGCCGCTCGCGCGGCGCCGGGTGAGGGGGCGGATCTGTAAAACTTACACGCCTTGCGCGATCGGCAAGCGCGGCGCAAGCCTCGCGCAGCGGCGCTCGCGTTCTTGACATGGCGCATTTTTCTTGGTGGACGCGCACTTTTCTTACAGCGATTTAATTTGCGCGGCCAAAACGGGTAAAATCAGCCCCGATGTTGGACATTAACACGCTTTTCAGTTGCAATCGACGCGCGAATTTGGCTTCATGTGCGACTGTGTTGCGACGCATTCGGGCCCGGCAGATATGAAGGATTGGACTCGTGCGTGCGAGGACACTTCGGATGTTCCGAAACGAATGAATTAACAACCCCAAGGGGACTATCTATGACATTTTCCACGACTCTCAAGGCCTCAGTTGCAGCGGCCTGCGTAATTGCCTTCGCAGGATGCACCGACCTGAAGCCGATTCAAGCTCAGATCGACGATCTCAAGTCGCAGGTTGCCAAGCTGCAGAGCGACACTGCGAAAGCCGAGAGCGATGCGCAGGCCGCGATGAGCGCTGCGCAAAGTGCCTCTTCGGCTGCCTCGGGTGCTCAGAGCACGGCGAATCAGGCGCTCTCGACGGCGCAGCAGAATTCGCAGGCGATTGAGCAGATCAACGAGAAGATCGATCGCATGTTCAAGAAGTCCGTATCGAAGTAATTCGAGGACTCATGCGCAAATGAACGCCGCGGTTGGCACCGCGGCGTTTTTTTTCGCCGCCCTCGAGCCGCATGCCGGCGCCCGCAGGCGGCCCAGGGCCGCTCGCTGCGGTCAGTAGCGGATGAGCGCCGATCCCCAGGTGAAACCGCCCCCGAACGCCTCGAGCAGCAGCAGCTGGCCGCGCTTCACGCGCCCGTCGCGAATACCCGTGTCCAGGGCGAGCGGCACGGACGCCGCCGAGGTATTGCCCTGGTCCGCGATGGTGACGATGACCCGCTCCATGGGCAAGTCCAGGCGCCGCGCGATCGCCTCGATGATGCGAATGTTGGCCTGATGCGGAATCAGCCAGTCGAGCTCGGACTTGGAGATATCGTGCGCGCTCAAGGTCTCCATCACCAGCTGACCGAGCGTCGTGACGGCGACCTTGTATACCTCGTTGCCCTTCATCTGCACGCCTGCCTTGCCCTGGCGCACGAGGTCGAACCCCTTCGAGACCCCGTCCGGATACAGGAGCAGATCCTTGTAACGGCCATCCGAATGCAAGCGTGTGCTGATGATCCCGGGGTCCTGCGAGGGCGTCAGAACCACCGCCCCCGCCCCGTCGGCGAACAGCACGCAGGTGCCGCGGTCCTTCCAATCGACGATGCGCGTCAGCGTTTCGGCCCCGACCACCAGAGCGCATTTGGCATCCCCCAGCCGCACGAACTTGTCCGCCACGCTCAGGGCATACACGAAGCTCGTGCAGGCGGCCTCGAGACTGAAAGCCGGGCACGCCCGGGTCACCTTGAGGCGTTCCTGCAATAGCGTGCCCACGTTCGGAAAGACGAGATCCGGAGTCGTCGTGCCGACGCAGATGAGATCGATGTCCGCCGCGCCGATGCCGGCCGCCGCCATCGCGCGGCGCGCGGCGTGCTCGGCGAGATCCGTGGTGGTCTCCCCCGGCGCCGCGACGTGGCGGCGCTCGATGCCGGTGCGCGAACGGATCCACTCATCGCTGGTGTCGACCAGGTGTTCCAGGTCGGCGTTGGTCAATATCTTCTCCGGCAGGTAGCTGCCGGTGCCCGCGATGCGTGAGTACATTGCGATCCCTCGACCCTTGCGTCAGCGGGCCAAGGCCGGCGGGGGCACCGCGCCCAACCGCTCGGCTATCTTGTCCGGCACGCCGTTCCGCGCCTCGATCACCGCCACCTCGATGGCCCGCTGGAATCCGAACAAGTCGGCTCCTCCGTGACTCTTGATGACGATGCCGTTCAATCCGACCATCGTGGCGCCATTGTATCGTCTCGGGTCGAGGCGGGCGCGTAAAGCGCTGAGGCTGGCGTGCGCGGCGAGGGCGCCGAGCTTGCGCACGGTGTTGCGGGTGAACTCCTCGCGCAGCGCATCGGTGATGAGCTGCGCCGCCCCCTCCATGGTCTTGAGAGCCACGTTGCCGGTAAAGCCATCGGTGACCACGACGTCGACCTTGCCCGAAAAGATGTCATGACCCTCGACGAATCCGACGTAATTGATGCCGCTCGCCGCGATCAGCGCATGGGCGCTGCGCACGGTGTCGTTGCCCTTGATCTCCTCCTCGCCGATGTTGAGGAGCCCGACGCGCGGTCCGTCATGGGCGCCTTCGAGGTCGGCGGCGAGCACCGACCCCATCACGGCGAACTGACGCAGATGCTCCGGAGTGCAGGAGGCGTTTGCCCCCAGATCGAGCATGTAGGTGTGCCCACCGCGCGAAGGAATGAGCGAGACGATGGCGGGCCGCTCCACGCCGGGCAACATCTTGAGCACGAAGTGCGCCATGGCCATGAGCGCCCCGGTGTTGCCGGCGCTCACGCAGGCGTGCGCATCATGCGCCTTCACCATGTCGAGGGCGCGGCGCATCGAGGAGTCCCTCTTGCGCCGCAGGGCCTCGCGCGGATGCTCGGTCATCTCCACCACTTGCGAGGTGAACGAGGAGCCGATGTTCGCGAGCCGCGCCGCGCCGAGCCGGCCGTCGAGCTCGGAGCGCGCGCCTATCAGGGTGAACTTCACGTCCGGGAACTCGCGCGCCGCCGCCAGGGCAGCGGGCACGCAGACCGACGGGCCGCAATCGCCGCTCATGACGTCGATGGCAATGTGGAGCGTCGACACGGGGTGTGCGTCTCGAGGGGCGGAGCGGCGGCTCGGCTGCCGCAGCGTCGGAATCTACTCGTCGGTCGCTTCCGCGTCCGCCTTGGTCTTAAGCACCTTCTTGCCCCGGTAGAAGCCGTCGCGCGAGATGCGGTGCCGCGAATGAGTCTCTCCACTCTTCGACTCGATCGACACGGCGGGTGTCGACAGGGCCGAGTGCGAGCGATGCATGCCGCGCTTCGATGGGGTCTTTCTGCTTTTTTGAACTGCCATGAGTACTTTATCCTGTCACGTTTTCTTCAATAGATCCTGCAAAGCGCCGAACGGCCGGCGCTCGGCCTCCTCGGGCGGCGATGCATCGACGAGCCGCTGCGGCGCATTGCCGCAGGTCAGCGGCGTGCTGCATGCGGGCACGATCGGCAACGCCAGCAGCAGCTCCTCCTCCGCGAGCTCACGCAGCGACACCCGTCCTCCCTCGGCACGGAACACCTCGCGCTGCGCATCGGAGGGCGCCGCCAACTCGTCGCCCGCGAACTCCACGTCGCTCGCGCTCTGCACCGCGACCGCGAAGCCTTGCAGGCAGCGTTGACACGTCAGCACCGGCACGGCACGAACCGCAACGTGCGCGCCCGCGCCGCCCGAAGCTGCCTTCGAAAAAGCGAATTTCGCGTGGAGTACGCCCTCGGGCTGCGCCAACACGTCCTTGAGCCGGGGCAGATCGCGCAGCTCGTAAACGCGTTCCAGCACCGCGGCATCCTCGGCGAGGCGCGCGCAATCGACGAGGTCCGGCAAGCCCGCTGCCATGGGCCGCGTATAATAGGGCTCGATGCCAGCCCTGTCAAAAGGTTACGTGGTGCAAGTCGTTGTTTTTGAAGTCTCCGCCTGATCTGGTCCTCGCCTCGACCTCGAGCTATCGGCGTGCGCTGCTGGCCCGGGTGCATGGCGCCTTCGAGTGCGTCGCCCCCGGCGTCGAGGAGAGCCGGCGCGAGCACGAGACGGGTCTTGCGCTCGTCACCCGCCTCGCGCTCGCCAAGGCACAGGCGGTCGCGCCGGCCTACCCCGACGCCTGGGTGATCGGCTCCGATCAGGCCGCCGTGCTCATGAACGCGTTGCCCCATGAAATCGTGCTCGGCAAGCCCGGCACCGCCGCGCGCTGCATGCAGGCGCTGCGCAGCTGCTCGGGCTCCACCGTCGCCTATCTCACCGCCGTCGCCGTGGTACGCCACAGCGACGGATGTGCGTACGAATTCGTCGACACCACGCGCGTGACATTTCGAGCGCTGGATGAGGCCACCATCGAGCGCTACGTGGCGCGCGAATCGCCCCTGGACTGTGCCGGAGGATTCAAGAGCGAGGGTCTGGGAATCGCACTGTGCGAATCGATCGACAGCGACGATCCGAGCGCACTCATCGGCCTGCCGCTCATCCGGCTGTGCGAGATTCTGCGCTCGGTGGGTTTCGAGATTCCTTGATCATCGGAGAAAGTCGCTGCGGCGCCCGGTGACGTCGGCCCGCGCGTCAGCGGGCGCGGCGCGTGCCGGCGCCGCTCTTGGGCGAGGTGCGCTTTCTGGGCGCGATGGCGTCGAGGACGGCGGCCAGGTCCGCGGGGAGCGGCGCGCTGACATGCACGGGAGCCCCCGAGACGGGTGAGTCGAAGGCGATCGACTGGGCGTGCAGGAACGTGCGCTTCAGTCCGGCGCGCTTGAGCTCGGCATTGCGCTCGCGGTCCCCGTACTTCTCGTCCCCGAGAAGCGGGTGTCCGGCGTAGGCGGCATGAACCCGGATCTGGTGAGTGCGCCCCGTGGGTATGTCCACCTGCATCAGCGTGGCGAGCTTGCCGAAGAATTGCACCGGGGTGAACACGCTCACCGATGCCTTGCCCTGGGGAGCGACGCGCACGTGCCTTTCGCCGTGGCGGCGCTCGTCGGTCGCGAGCGGCGCATCGATCCGCTTGGTGCCGAGCTGCCAGCTCCCCGACACCAGCGCGAGGTAGGTCTTGTGCATGCCGGATTCGCGGATGAGCGCATGCAGCGCGACCAAGGTGGCTCGATCGCGCGCCACGCACAGGCAGCCGCTGGTGTCGCGATCGAGCCGGTGCACCAGCTCCAGGCTCTCGCGCGGGCGCGAGGCGCGCAGCGCCTCGATGACCCCGAAGCTCATGCCGCTGCCGCCGTGCACGGCGACCCCGGCCGGCTTGTCGATCACCAGCAGATGCTTGTCCTGAAAGATCACGGCGCGCTCGATGAGCTCCTGGAGGCGGCTCGACGGCTGCCCGGGCTCGGCCGTGGGAGCGATGCGCACCGGCGGCAGGCGCACCTCGTCCCCCGCAGCGATGCGGTACTGCGCGTCGACGCGCTTGCGATTGACGCGCACCTCACCCTTGCGCAGCAAGCGGTAAACGCGGCTGCGCGGCACGGTGCTGAAGTGCCGCATGAGGAAATTGTCGATTCTCTGCCCGGCCTCCTCATCGGAGACCGTGCGCAGGACGACGGCGCTCTTCGCGCCGGTTGCGGGCGAAGCGGCCGGACGCGGCGCGAGGGATGCGGCTTTCACAGCCTGCATCTTACGCCAACCATTCCGCTAACGTATTGATTACATTGACCCTCGCGCGCTGCTGTGATATTGTTTCAATACCGTGTCGCGCGGTTTACTTTTGGCACTGGCTGCATCGGGGTGTAGATGCCTCGGGTTCGGTGCCAGGCGGACACCGGTTTCGGCGACGCTCCCCTCCGTGCGGGAGCGCCGCATATTAGTTGGCTCTGGAATTCCAGACCATCGCTCGGCCGATGAAAACGGACGCAAAAAGCACCCTCGCACGAGGCTCAAGCGTCTGACTAGCGGTTAACCGAGAACAAGGCCCCGGGCTTGCTGTACACAGATTGGCAGAATTGGGTGGAGTGGATGCCGTTCGCTTGGCTCGCGTTCGCTCTCCCGCTCTTCTTTGCCACGACCACCATCGCGGCCCAGGCTTCTACTCTCCCGCCCTCCTCGGCCTCCACTATCTTAGCTGGGGCAAATGAAAAGAATGCTCGTCAACGCAGTTCAAGAAGAAGAACTGCGAGTCGCTCTCGTCGACGGCCAGAAACTCTACGACCTATCGATCGAGATACCATCCCGGGAACAGAAAAAGTCCAACATCTATAAGGGCCGGATCACCCGCGTAGAGCCGAGTCTCGAAGCGGCGTTCGTCGATTACGGCGCGCAGCGCCACGGCTTTCTGCCTCTGAAGGAGGTCTCGAAGGAGTACTTCCGCTCGCAGCCCGGATCCGGCGGACGGCTCAACATCAAGGACCTCCTGCAGGAAGGCCAGGAGCTCATCGTGCAGGTGGAGAAAGAGGAGCGCGGCAACAAGGGCGCCGCGCTCACCACCTTCATCAGCCTGGCAGGGCGCTTTCTCGTGCTCATGCCGAACAACCCTCGCGCCGGCGGCGTATCGCGCCGCATCGAGGGCGAGGATCGGGATCAGATGCGCGAGGCCATGAGCGGCCTGCAGATCCCCGACGGCATGGGCGCCATCGTGCGCACGGCGGGCGTCGGCCGCTCGACCGAAGAGCTGCAATGGGATCTGAACAACCTGAAGAGCGCCTGGGATGCCATCGTCGAGGCGAACGACGGCCGCCCGGCGCCTTTCCTGATATTTCAGGAAAGCGACGCCGTGACGCGCGGCCTGCGCGATTATTTCTCGGATGACGTCGGCGAATGCCTGATCGATCAGCCCGAGGCCTTCCAGAAGGCCCAGGAATACATGCAGCGGTTCATGCCGCCGGAGGCGCAGCGCAAGCTGAAGCTGTACCAGGATCCGGTGCCGCTCTTCACCCGCTATCAGATCGAGAGCCAGATCGAATCCGCGTACTCGCACAAGGTGATCCTGCCCTCGGGCGGGAGCCTGGTCATCGACCACACCGAGGCGCTGGTGTCGATCGACATCAACTCGGCGCGCTCGACGCGCGGCGGCGATATCGAGGCGACTGCGCGCAACACCAATCTCGAGGCGGCCGAGGAAATCGCCCGCCAGCTCAGGTTGCGCGATATCGGCGGACTGATCGTGATCGACTTCATCGACATGGAATCCACCGCCAATCAGCGCGCGGTCGAGGACATGCTGCGCGATGCGGTCAAGATGGACCGTGCCCGCATCCAGCTCGGCCGCCTGTCGCGCTTCGGCCTGCTGGAGATGTCGCGTCAGCGGCTGCGGCCCGCGCTGAGCGAGACCACTCACATCAACTGCCCGCGCTGCAGCGGCATGGGCACCATCCGCGGCGTCGAGTCGATGTCGCTCGCACTGCTGCGGCTGATCGGCGAGGAAGCGCGCAAGGAGCGTACCGGACGTGTCATCGCGCAGGTGCCGGTCGATGTGGCGACGTATCTGATCAACGAAAAGCGCGAGTGGCTCAACCAGATCGAGGCGCGCGACAGGGTATCGCTGGTGATCGTCCCGAATCCGCACTTGCAGACACCGGCTTACAACCTGCGCCGCATCCGCGACGACGAGAAGGAGCTGCCGGAGAACAATGCGGTGAGCTATCAGATCGCCGAGCAGCCGACGCTCGATGATTCCAACATCGGCAACCGCGACAAGAAGCCGCAGACCGAGGCTCCGCTGGTGCCGAGCATCCTGCCCGCCTCGGCCTCGCCCATGCCGCAGCCCCCGCCGCCGGCGGAGCCGCCGGTCGCCGCACCGGTGGCCGCCGTTGCGCAGGCAGGCGTGTTCGTTCGGCTGTGGCGCTGGCTATTCGGCTCCCCGGCACCGAGGGCGGCGAGCTCAGAGCCCGCCGCAGGCACTCAGCCGCATCGCGAGCGGCCGGCACATCGCGAGGCGCGCCACGATCGCTATCGCGAGCGCAACCGTGACCGCGATCGGGGCCGTGATCGCGACCGCGATGGCCGGCGCGAGGGCTCACGCGAGGGTGCGCGCGAGGGCTCACGCGAGGGCTCACGCGAAGGTGCACGCGATGCGCGCCGCGACGTGCGGCCGCGCGGGGACGGGCGAGAGAACGGCCGCGCCGATCATCGCGGCGAGCCGCGCCGCTCGGAGGCCTCGGGCGCAGCCGCATCCGGCGCCACCGCGCCCGGTGTTGCACCGCGCCCGACGGAACGCGGCGAGGCCGGCGCGCGCCACGATGCCGGGGGGAGCCGGGTCGAGGGGTCGGGTCGCAATGGCGAGGCTCAGCGCCCCGAGCGCGAGCAATCCGAGCGCAGCGGCCGGGGCCGGCGCCGCGGACGCGGACGCGGGCGGCGTGAAGGTGGGGAGAGCCCTGGCAACGGGCAGGCCGCCTCGGCCATCGAGGGCGAAGGGGTCCTGAACGGCGGACGCCCGGAAGGCGCCAGCGCTGCGCGCTCCGAAGCTGCACCCGCGGTGCGCTCTGCCGCGCCCGAGACAGCGGTCGGCGGATCGCCCGCGGCGCCGCCGGTCATGCCCGCCGCGACCCCGCCGGCCGACATTGCGCGGGAGCGAAGCGCGGCAGGCGCGACGGCGCCGGGCCCGGAGAAGTACGTGGTGTGGTCCTCCTCGTCCGAGGCGCCCCGCAGCGGCTCCGACGAGCGCTAGGAAGGGGATGCAGTCCTCGCTGAGTCTGCCGATGGGAGCCCTGCGCGGCGCAGCCTGAGCGCCAGCAGCGCGCTCACGGCGACCAGCGCGGCGGCGAGACCGCGCAGGATGGCAATGGCCGCGCTGCTGATCGGGACCGCCAGCCAGGGGCTTATGTTGGGCGGCGGGCGGTGCCTGAACAACAGGAAGATGCCGCTCAGCGCCGCGGCCACGAGCAGGTAGGCCCCAATCCATTGGCGCCGCTCGGCCGTGGCCAGGCGCCGCGGGAGACTCGCGCCCGCCTTGCCGGGCCGCAGGCTGTAGACCACGAAGGCAAATACGACGATCAGCCCGAGGAGCGAGTTGACGTCCTGCACCAGGTGCACGCCGGCCACAGAGTGGCCGCCGATCTGAAGCACCGGATCCTGAAGGGCGGGAATCATGCGCACCCCCCGCCCTCCTTCATGGGTGAACGCATCCCAGACCAGGTGCGTGATCGCCCCGCCCAGGATTCCGCAAGAAGCCAGGAGCCACTGCCGCAGGCTGCGGTAGTCGGCCGGCTGAGCCGAGCTGCGCCAGCGCCCATAGGCACCCGCTGGCAGCAGCTCCATGATCGGAGTCCTGATGAGCCGCTGAAACAGCCAGTAGGTCGCAAGACCCACGGGCAAGCAGAAGGTCACCAAGGCATCGAGGCTGTGAGTCTCGAACCGGGCGGGCCGCCAGGGAGAGAACCAACCGAAATCCGGCACCATGCTGCCGATCACGGCGGCCGACAGCAGCCGCCAGCGGGCCAGCGGACGACTGAACGGCAATACCGCGGCGGCATGTGAAATTGTAAATGGCATCAATAACCTGGAATTGTCATCTCACTGTCACATACGACAACTATAACGCCCGGGTACCCGACCCTCATTCAGAGAAAAACCATGTCCAATGTTGATGTGCTGCACGAGGGGCCGGCCGCCCTCCCTGCATCTGCTCACTCGCCGCTGGCCAACCAGAAGACCAATCCCTGGTTCAACGTCCTCGCCGGGGCGATCGTGCTGATCGGCATCATATATGCCGGCTATCACCTTGCGGGCGATCTGTCGGTGGTGCGCTATACGCGCGCCTTCCCGTTCATCCTGCTCGGCATCGCGCTGTTCATCGCGCTGGGGTTCGAGTTCGTGAATGGATTTCACGACACGGCCAACGCCGTGGCCACCGTCATCTACACCCACTCGATGCAGCCGAATCTGGCGGTCGTCTGGTCGGGCTTCTTCAATTTCCTGGGCGTCGTTTTCTCGAGCGGCGCGGTCGCCTTCGGCATCATCTCGCTCCTGCCGGTCGAGCTGATCCTGCAGGTCGGGAGCGGCGCCGGCTTCGCCATGGTGTTCGCGCTGCTGATCGCGGCCATCCTGTGGAACCTCGGCACGTGGTATTTCGGGCTCCCCTCCTCGAGCTCGCACACCCTCATCGGATCGATCATGGGCGTCGGGCTCATGAATCAGCTGATGGCGACCAGCGCCAGCGGCACGAGCGGCGTCGACTGGGCTCAGGCGACCAAGATCGGCGAGTCGCTGCTGTTCTCGCCGCTGGTCGGCTTCAGCCTCGCGGCGCTGCTGCTGATAGTCGCCAAGACCCTGATCCCGATGCCCGCGCTGTACATGGAGCCGAAGGGCAACAAGCCCCCGCCGCCGCTCATCCGGGCATTGCTGGTGCTCACCTGCACCGGCGTGAGCTTCGCGCACGGCTCGAATGACGGACAGAAGGGCATGGGCCTCATCATGCTCATTCTGATCGGCACCGTGCCCACCGCCTACGCCCTGAACCGCACCATGCACGAGCATGACGTCGATCGCTTCATCGCGGCATCGACGCAGGCGCAAGCCGCGCTCGCCCGCTACGCGCAGGGTCCGGCGCCGGCCGACCCGCATGCCGGCGCGGTGGAAATCGTGCGCACCCGCTCGGTCACGGCGCAGAGCCTGCCCGCGCTCGTCGCGCTCTCCGCGACCATTCAGCAGCAGGTCAACGCCGTCCACTCCCTCGACAAGGTCCCTCCCGGCCAGATGGTCAACATCCGCAACGAGATGTATCTGGTGAGCGAGGGCCTGCGGCTTCTCGGCAAGTCGAGCTCGATCGCCATCTCCGATGCCGACAAGGGGACGATCGCCGCATACAAGAAGCAGCTCGACAATTCGACCAAGTTCATCCCGACCTGGGTGAAGGTGGCGGTCGCGATCGCCCTCGGCCTCGGCACCATGATCGGCTGGAAGCGCATCGTGGTCACCGTCGGGGAGCGCATCGGCAAGACCCATCTCACCTACGCGCAGGGCGCCTCCGCCGAGCTCGTCGCCATGGGCACCATCGGCCTTGCCGACATGTACGGGCTGCCGGTGAGCACCACGCACGTGCTCTCCTCGGGGGTTGCGGGAGCCATGGTGGCCAACCGCTCCGGGCTGCAATGGGGCACGGTGCGCAACCTGGTCATGGCCTGGGTGTTGACGCTGCCCGTCTCGATCGCCCTCGCGGGCGGTCTGTACTGGCTGTTCAGGACGCTCCTTTAGGATAGGATCACCCTATTCGCGAGGAGATCCCCATGGCGCACGTCACCGTGATCAATGAGTTTCAATTCGCCCAGCAGATCGTCGCCGGCCACCACCGCGTGATGGCCGACGAGCCCTCCACCCGGGGCGGCAGCGATACCGGGCCCTCGCCCACGGAGCTGCTGCTCGGCAGTCTCGGTGCCTGCACCTCGATCACTCTTCGCATGTACGCGGGGCGCAAGGGGTGGGAGCTCGGCAAGATCACGGTCGGACTGCGCTATACGCAGGCCGCCGCGGACCAAAAAGCGCATATCGAGCGGCGGCTGTCGTTCGCGAAGCCCCTGACAGAGGAGCAGGCGCACCGGCTTCTGGAGATTGCCGGCAAGACGCCGGTCACCCTGGCGCTCACGGCGGGCATGCGCATCGACACGTCCATCGCACCGCCGTCCACCCTGGCCGCGCACGCCGCGTCCCCTTGAGTCTGCCGAGGCGGCGTACCCGGGCGCCCCTCATCGCCCGCGCAGCTGCGTGCGCCTCATCCCCGGCGCAGGCGCGCGCGCACCCGCCGCAGATCCTCGGGCGTATCCACGCCCGGCGGCGGGGCCTCGGGCAATGCCAGCACGCGGATGCGCATGCCGTGCTCGAGCGCGCGCAGCTGCTCGAGCTTCTCCACCGTCTCGAGCGGTGTCGGCGGCCAGTCCGCGATCGCAAGCAGGCTGCGCACCCGATAGGCGTAGATGCCGATGTGACGCCAGGCGTGCGCGAACTCGGTCGGCCGACCGCCTGCCACCGCCTCGCGCGGCCAGGGCACGGGAGCGCGGCTGAAATAAAGCGCCCGGCCGTCCGCGTCGCACAGCGCCTTCACGCAGCTCGGGTCGAGAAACTCCTCGAGGCTCGACATGGGCGAGGCGGCCGTCGCGATGTCGCAATGCGCATCGCCATGCAGCGCCTGCGCGAGGGCCCCCGGCACAGCGGCCGGCATCAGCGGCTCATCGCCCTGCAGATTCACGACGATCTCCTCGGCGCCGAAGCCGCGCGCACGCGCCACCTCCGCGATACGGTCGGTTCCCGATGCATGAGCCGGCGAGGTCATCGCCACATCCGCCCCGAACGCGCGGGCCGCGCGCTCGATGCGCGCATCGTCGGTCGCCACGATCACCGAGGCGGCTCCGCTCGCGCGCGCGCACTCGAAGACCCAGCGGATGAGCGGTCGCCCCTCGAGCTCGAGGAGCGGCTTGCCCGGCAAGCGGCTCGCGGCGTGACGTGCCGGGATGACGACGTGAAAAGGCGGGCGCACCGGGACCCGATGCTCCTAGCGATTCAGCAGCGGATCGTCCGCTCCGAGCACGCGCGCCTCCTCGGGCAGCATCATGGGAATGCCGTCGCGCACGGCATAGGCAAGCCGGTCGGCTCGGCAGACGAGCTCGAGCGCCGGCCCGCTTCCCGCGCTGCGCAGCGGCCCCTTGCACACGGGGCACACCAGCAGCTCGAGAAGGCGTTTATCCATCGGAGGCTCCTCTGCGCGAGTCGCGGTGGGCAATGCGCTGCATCACGATGCCGAGCAGTGTATGCGATTCACCCGCCTCGAAACACGCATTCACGGGCACGTACCAGTGGCGCTCATCCGCGGCCACATTGAGGCATTTTACGGCATCCTTTTCCGTCATGAGCACCGGCTTGCGGTCGGCAAACAGGATGTCCTTCGGACCGATGCGCGCGTGATCGGCCAGGGGATGGCCGATCACCTCGATGCCGTGCGCCCGCAGCATGTTGAAAAAGCGCTCCGGGTTGCCGATGCCGGCCACCGCGTGCACCTGCATGCCGGCGAAGGCGTGCAGGGGCGAGAGGCGCCCCCCGGACAGGGCCACCGCGTTCCTCGCCTCGAGCCGCATGCTCAGGGCGCCGTCGAGCAGCGCACGGCCGCCATTGACGACGATGGCATCGGCCACCGACAGACGCGAGCGCGTCTCGCGCAGCGGACCGGCGGGCAGCAGCCAGCCGTTGCCGAAGCGGCGATCCCCGTCGATCACCACGAGCTCGCAATCTCGCCCGAGCGCATAGTGCTGCAGCCCGTCATCGCTCACGATCACATCGCAGCCCGCGCCGACCAGCAGCTGCGCCGCTGCCGGGCGATCGCTGCCCGCCGCCACCGGCACCTGCGTGCGGCGCGCCAGCAGGATGGGCTCATCACCGACGACTCTCGGGTCGTCCGAGGCGAGAATCAGCCGCACCGTTCCCGACGAGCCGCCATATCCCCGGGTGACGAGGCCGGGCTTGAATCCGAGCTCCGCGAGACGTGCCGCGAGCCAGCACACCAGCGGGGTCTTGCCGGTCCCTCCGACCGTCAGATTGCCGACCACGATGACCGGCAGCGCCATGCGCGTCGGGCGGCGCCAGCGCTTGGCGTACAGGAAGCGCCGCGAGCCCGACACCGCGCCGTACACGAGCGCGAGCGGTATGAGCCACCACGGCGGAGCCGTGCGCTCGTACCACACCCGATTGAACCAGGATTCAGCCGACACGCCGGGACCCGCTATTCGCTGAACTGCATCCCGTACAAGCTGGCATACAAGCCCCCGCGCGCCAAGAGCTGCGCGTGGTTTCCCGTCTCCACGATCCGCCCCCGATCGAGCACGATGATGCGATCGGCTCCCTCGACGGTCGACAGCCGATGCGCGATCACGAGCGTGGTGCGCCCGCGCATGAGCATGCCGAGCTCCTGCTGCACGCGCCGCTCCGACTCGCTGTCGAGCGCCGCGGTCGCCTCGTCCAGGATCAGCACCGGCGAGTCCTTGAGCAGCGCGCGCGCGATGGAGATGCGCTGGCGCTGGCCACCCGACAGGTTTTGGCCCCGGTCCGAGAGCGGCGTGTCGAATCCCAAGGGCTGCTGAGCCACGAACTCCATGACGTTGGCGGAACGCGCCGCGGCCTCGACTTGCGCGAGGCTCTTCTCGACCGCATTGAAGGCGATGTTGTTGCGTATCGTGTCGTTGAACAGCACCACGTCCTGGCTGACCAGACTCACCTGGGAGCGCAGGTCCTTGAGCCGGTATTCACGCACATCGACGCCGTCGAGCAGCACGGCGCCCTGCTGAACGTCGTAAAAGCGCGGCACCAGGCCGACCAGGGTGGTCTTGCCGCTGCCCGAGCGGCCGACGATCGCCACCGTCTCGCCCGGCTCGACCGTGAAGCTCACGCCGTGCAGCACCCCGCCCTTCTCGCTCGCGTACTCGAACGACACGTCGCGAAACTCGATCTGGCCGCGAGCGCGCGCCAGCGGGCGCGGGCCGCCGCTGCCCTCGGTCGGCATGTCCAGAATCTCGAACACACTCTGGCCCGCGGCCACACCCTGCTGCAGCGGCCCGCCGATGTTGACGAGGCTGCGGAGCGATGAGGGAATGAGCATCAACGCCGTCAAGAACGCCCAGAACTGGTCCACTCGCATGTCGTTGGCAAACACCAGCCGAATGGCGACGTACAGCAGGGCCGCGAGGGCAAGCGAGGCGATGCACCCGACGACCGGATTGCTCAAGGACTTCGCGCGCGCCAGCTTCATGTTCGAAGCGCGGTTGAGCTCGTTGGCCTCCTCGAATCGGTCGGTCTGATGATCCTCGGCGTTGAAGATCTTGATCAGGCGCTGCGCCTCCAGGGCCTCTTTCGCGACCCGCGTGATATCGCCCATCGAGTTCTGGATGCGCTTGCTGTAGCGGCGAAAGCTGCGGTTGGCGATCTGCATCAGCCAGGCGATCGGAGGAACCGCGATCATGCAGAAGATCGCGAGCCGCCAGTTCAAGTAGAAAAGATAAAGGACCAGCCCCAGGATCGTCAGCGTGTCGCTGACCAGCGAGATCGCCGCGCCGGTCGCTGCGCCCGCCACCTGCTCGATGTTGTAGGTGAGCTTGGAGAGGAGCACGCCCGATTGGTGCGCGTCGAGATACGCGGCCGGCAAGCGCAGATAATGCGAGAAGACGTCGCGCCGCAGCCCCTTGATGACCTGCCTGCCCACCCAGCTCGGATAGTAATTGCCCACGTAATCGCCCAGGCCGCGCAGCGCGAACAGCAGCACGATGCCGATCGGCACCAGCCACTCGACCCGGGGATCTCTCTTGACGAACGCACCCTTCAGGAAGACCTGTACCAGATAGACCAGCCCCGATTGCGTCGAAGCGAACAGGATCATGCCGAGCACGCCGATCATGAATGCGCCGCTATAGGGCTTGGCGTAGCGCAGCAGCCGACGGTAGATCGCCCAGTAATTTCCCTCGGACTTGGAATGCACGTCGATCCCGGCGGTGATCGCGCTCAAGGCGATGAGTCCTGGTGCACGGTGGCGATGTTGAGCTGCGAGAACCCGAGCCGGCCGGCGACGTCCATGGCCGTGACCACGGCCTGATGCGTGCTGCGCGCATCGGCGCGGATCGTGATCGGGCCGCGGTCCGACCCCGCCTCCTTCAGCAGCGCCGCGCGCAAGGTGTCGGGACTCGAGTTGATCAGCGGACGCTCGTTGACGCGATAGCCGCCCTCGGCCGTGACGGTGATCACCAGCGGCTCGCGGTTGCCGCGCGGCTGCGGTATCGCGCTCGCCTGCGGCAGCTGCACCCGGATGCGCCCCTCCTGGTTGAAGGTGGTCGAAACCATGAAGAAAATGAGCAGCACCAGCAGGACGTCGATGAAATTGATCAGATTGATCTCCGGGTCCTCTCGACGGCGCGGACGCAGGTTCACGGCATCAGGCCCTGGCGGCGAGATCGCCGCGCTCGTCGAGCGCATCGACCAGCTTCATCGCCTCCTTCTCCATGCGGATCACCAGGCGCTCCACCTTGCCGCGCAGGAAGCGGTACGCGATGAGCGACGGAATGGCGACGGTGAGGCCCGCGGCGGTCGTGATCAGCGCCTCGCCGATGCCGCCGGACAGGACTCTCGGATCGCCGAGGCCGTTCGCGGTGATGGCGTTGAACGCGTGGATGATGCCCGCCACCGTTCCCAGCAGCCCCAGCAGGGGCGCGATCGCGGCGATGGTCCCGAGCGTGTTCAGGAAGCGCTCGAGCTCGTGCACGACGTGCCTGCCGCCATCCTCCAGCCGCTCGACCATCAGGGCACGGGGCTTGTAGCGGTTGGCCAGCCCGATGGCCAGGAGCTTGCCGAGGGGAGAGTTCTGCTCGAGCGCGGCGACCAGCTTCTCGCTCAGCTGATCCGCCTCGATCCAGTTCCAGACTTTCTGCGACAGATCACGCGGAATGACCCGGCTCGACTGCAGGGTCCAGAGGCGCTCCAGAATGATCGCCACCGAAGCGATCGAGCACAGGATGATCGGCCACATGAAGCCGCCGCCCGCGCGGATGATCTCCCACATGCTGTCCTCATTAAGTCAAAAGAACTGGGCGGCATGATACTTGAGCGCCCGGGGATTAAGTACCGTCACTACCCGCCGACTGTGAACTGGATCAAGGCGCGAAGCTCATTGCGCGGGTGAAGCTCATTGCGCGGGCGGCGTACGAGCCGCAACGGGGCGCTGGCGCTCGACCAGAATCCCATCGGCCAGGGTCAGCACCCGATCGAGACGCGCCGCCAGGCGCTCATCGTGGGTCACGATGACCAGGCTGGTGCCGAGCTCGCGATTGAGCTCGAGCATCAGCTCGAAGACATGCGCGGCATTCACGCCGTCGAGATTCCCGGTGGGCTCGTCCGCGAGGACGATCTGCGGGCGAGTCACCAGCGCGCGCGCGACCGCGGCACGCTGCCGCTCGCCGCCCGAGAGCTGCGAGGGACGATGCTCGAGACGCTCGGCCAGGCCGACGCGCGACAGCAGATGAGCGGCCTGCTGCTTCGCGGCCTTCGGATCCATGCGCCTCACCAGCAGCGGCATCGCGACGTTCTCGAGCGCGGTGAACTCCGGCAGCAGGTGATGGAACTGGTACACGAAGCCGACGGCGCGGTTGCGCAGCAGGCCGCGCTCGGCGTCGCTCAATCGGCTCATCTCCGAGCCGACGATGCGCACCCTGCCGCGGCTCGGCAGATCCAGGCCGCCGAGCAGCTGCAGGAGCGTCGTCTTGCCGGAGCCCGAGGCGCCGACGATGGCGATGCGCTCCCCGGCGCGGACCCGAATCGAGGCGCCGCGCAGCACCTCGAGCTTGACCTCGCCCTGGATGAACTCCTTGGCGAGATCCTCGCCCTCGAGCACCCACGATTGTTCCTCGTTCACGTCCGCGCTCGGCATGGCCATTCGGGGAAAACCTCAGTCATTGCGCAGCGATTCCGCCGGCAGCAGCCGCGCGGCGCGCCAGGCGGGATAGATCGTCGACAGACAGGCGAGCACGAATGCCACGCCGCAAATCCTGGACAGATCCCTGAGCTCGACGTGCGCCGGCAGATCGCTCATGAAGTAGACGCGCGCGTCGAGGAACTTGAAACCCACGATGTGCTCGAGGCCATGCACCAGAGCCTCGAGATTCACCGCGACCAGTACACCCAGCCCCAGCCCGCCCGCGATGCCGAGCAGGCCGATCAAGCTACCCTGCACCACGAACACCGAGAGGATGCTGCGCGGCGAGGAGCCGAAGGTGCGCAAGATGGCGATGTCGCGCCGCTTGTCCTTGACCACCATCACCATGGTGGACACGATGTTGAATGCCGCGACCGCGACCACGAGCGACAAGATCACGAACAGCATGCGTTTGGTGATCTCGATGGAGCGGAAGAAGTTGACGTGCTGGTTGGTCCAGTCGTCCACTTCGAATCCGCCGCCGAGCGCGACGGCGGCCGCGCGCACGATGCGCGGCGCGGCATACGGGTCCTCGAGGTTCAAGCGGATGCCCGTGATCGCGCCGTCCATGCGCAGCAGCGTCGCGGCATCCTGCATGGCGATGAGCGCGATGCGCCGATCGTACTCGTACATGCCGATCGAGAGGATGCCGTCCACGCGGAACGCGCGCATGCGCGGCAGCACGCCGATCGGCGTCACGTCCCCTTCGGGCACCAGGATCACGACCTTGTCGCCGACGTGAACTCCCAGGGCTTCGGCGAGAGCAGAGCCGAGGATCACCCGGTACGAGCCCGGGTCGAGATCGCCGAGCCGCCCGGACTCAAGGTGCGGCGTGAGCTCGACGACGCGCTGCTCATCCTGCGGCAGCACCCCGCGCAGCAGGATGCCCGAGGACTTGTCCCCGTGGGTGATCATCGCCTGCTCCTCGATATAGGGGGCGGCGGCGATGACGCCGGGAAAATGCGCGACCTTCTCGACCAGCGGCCGCCAATCGGAGATGCGCCCCTCGAGACCCGAGATGGTCGCGTGGGCGGTGAGGCTCAAGATGCGGGTGCGCAGCACCTGCTCGAAACCGTTCATCACCGACAGCACCACGATGAGCACGGCGACGCCGAGCGCGAGCCCGAGAATGGCGATGCCCGCGATCAGGGACACGAAGCCGCGTTTGGGGGAGGCCCGCAGATACCGCAGGCCCAGGAACCCTTCGTACCAGTAGCCCTTCATGCGGCTCGCGACGCTTGCTTCGGCCGGCGTTTCATTCGTATCGAAGCGCTTCGGCGGGCTGGGTCTTGGCGGCCTGAAAGGCCGGATACAGCGTCGCCAGCACCGTCAGCAGCATGGCCGCCAGGGCGATGCGCACGACGTCCGCGGTGTGCGTCTCGCTCGGCAGGCCGGAGATGTAATACACCTGGGGATCATCCATGATGTGCACGTGGAGCACGCTCTCGATGAACGGCACCACCACATCGACGTTGAGCGCGAGCGCCAGGCCCGCCGCCACGCCGATCGCCGTGCCGATCCAGCCGATGAGCACGCCCTGGGTCATGAACACCGCGAGGATGCCGCGCGGGCTCATGCCGAGCGTGCGCAGGATGGCGATGTCGGTGCGCTTGTCGCTCACCACCATCACCAGCGTCGCGACGATATTGAAGGCCGCGACGGCCACGATCAGCATCAGGATCAGGCCCATCATGGTCTTCTCGATGCGGATGGCGCGGAAGTAAGCCTCGTTCTCCTGGGTCCAGTCGCGCACCTTGAAGCCGTGCGGCAGCCGTGCGAGCGCCACCCGCGAGAGCTGCGGCGCCTTGAGCACGTCCTGAAATTTGAGCCTGATGCCGGTCGGGCCGGCGAGACCGCGCAGCGCCTCGGCATCCTTGAGATTGACGAGCGCGAGCACGCTGTCGTGCTCCTGCAAGCCCACCTCGAATATGCCCGACACCTCGAAGTTCTGCAGGCGCGGCACGATCGAGCCGTCGCCCGCCGAGCTGTCGGGAATCATCACCGTGATGGTGTCTCCGACGCCGGCCTCGAGCTGGTAGGCGAGCATGCGGCCGAGCACGATGCGGTTCATGCCGGGGACCAGATCGCTCAATTTACCCTCGCGCATGGCATCGGTGATGCTCGAGACCTGCGGCTCGAGCGCCGGATCGATGCCGCGCACGATCGCACCCCCCATGTCCGGGGGGTGGCTCAACATGGCATCGGTATCGAGAAAGGGGGCGGCGCCGATCAGCCCGGGCGCCCCTTGCAGCTCCTTGATGCGCTCGCGCCAGTCCGCGATCGGACCGTCGCCGACCGCGGAGATGGTCGCATGGGCCGAGAGGCTGAGCAGCCGCTCGCGCAGCTCGCTCTCGAAGCCGTTCATCACCGAGATGACCGTGATCAGCGCCAGCACACCCACCGCGACGCCGAGCAGAGACACCCAGGTGATGAAGGAAACGAAAAAGCTGTGCTCCCGGGCCAGCGAGTAACGCAGGCCCACGAACACCGGAACGGGCTGAAACATTCGCGGCGCATTAAACCACAGGAGCGCCCGCACCGGGGCGCCGGTTCTGGAGGGCGCGCCAGCAATTCGCCAAAATGCAACATAATCAGAGTGTTAAGTGGTTCAACTATTGGCCTGGCCGCGGCTGGTATAGTAATACGTGGCTAACGAGTGAGGTGTGCCATGGACTATCGAGCCTTGATGGTGAGCGCGGTTCTTGCCACCGGACTTGTGGGCTTCGCCGCCCAGCAGAGCCGCGCCGATATCATCGCCACCGACAGCGGCATCGCGGTGCGTAACTCCGACGGCACGGCGCCCTCGCGAGGCATGACCATGAGCCAGGTGGCGAGCAAATTCGGCGACCCCGTGACCAAGCTCCCCGCCGTCGGCAACCCGCCCATATCGCGCTGGGAGTACCCGGGGTTCGTGGTCTACTTCGAGCGCGATCACGTCATCCACAGCGTGGTCTCGGGAGACACCGCCCCGGCTGCGGCGCCTGCACCCGCCGCGGCGCCTGCGCCTGCCGCAACCAGTCCTGCGCCCAGCGGCAGCGAGACGCCGGAGCGCTCGGCGCCACCCGCGACTTAGACTCTGACGATCGCGTAATATAGCCGGTTTGAACCAGGGCCCACCGCGACTCGCTCGCGGCGGGCTCTTATTGCCGTCTGGCGCCTCGCATGCCCTTAACCAATCCGCTGCTGCCCTCCGGCGGCGACCCCATCGTCAAATGGGGAAAACTGTATGGCGCCGCCGCGCCGCTCACGATCGCCGAGGCGGCCGCGGGCGCCACGGCGCCGCTCATCGTGATCGCCCCCAGTCCCCGCGATGCCGAGAGCCTGAGCGAGGAGATCGCCTTCTTCGCGGGCGCGGGAACCCCGGTACGCATCTTCCCGGACCTCGAGACGCTCCCCTACGACAGCTTCTCGGCGCACCCCGACATCACCTCCGCACGCCTGAAGACGCTGGCGGAGCTGCCGCGGGCGCGCTCGGGGATCTGGGTGGTGGCCATCGACACGCTGTTGCAGCGGCTTGCCCCGCGCAGCTACATCGAGGGACACTCCCTCAAGGTCCATGTGGGCGAGACGCTCGACCTCGATGCATTGCGCGACCAGCTCACCCTCGCCGGCTACGCCGCGGTGACGCAGGTGGTTGCCCACGGCGAGTTCGCCGTCCGCGGCTCGCTCCTCGACGTATTTCCGATGGGGTCGGACAGCCCCTACCGGATCGATCTGCTGGACCGGGACGTCGATACCATCCGGCTGTTCGATCCGGACACGCAGCGCTCCGGCGACAAGCTCGATCGCATCCAGCTGCTGCCGGCGCGCGAGACGCCCATGAGTCCGGACGCGGTGCGCGAATTTCGGCGGCGCTACCGGTTGCGATTCTCCGGGGACCTCGCCGAGCAGGCGGTCTACCGGGACGTGAGCGCCGGACGCGCGCCGGGGGGCGTCGAGTTCTTTCTGCCCTTGTTCTTCGAGCGAACCTCGCATCTGTTCGAGTATCTGCCGCCCACCAGCGTGTTGATCGACATGCACGAGGCGAGCAGCGCCGCGGAGCGGCTGTGGGACGGAATCCTCGAGCGGCACGAGCAGCTGCGCCATGACCGTCATCGCCCGATCCTCGAGCCTGGCGAGCTGTATCTGCCGCCCGCGGAGTTCCGCGACGTCTTCGCGACCTGGCCGCGGGTCGAGCTGCGCTCGTTCGAGTGGCCGCCCGAGACCGGCGGGCGATGGCAGAATTTCCAGAGCGTGGCGCCGGCCGCCGTTCGGGTCGACCCGCGCGCCGAGCAGCCAGGTGCCGAGCTCGCCGCGCACCTCGCCTCCTCCCCCGGTCGAGTGCTGCTTGCCGCGGAATCCGCGGGGCGCCGCGAGCTGCTGCTCGAATTGCTGCGCGGGCGCGCAATCCAGCCGAAGATCTTCGAGGACTTCGCTCATTTCATCGCCAGCGGCTCGAATCTGGGCATCACCGTGTCGGCGGCGGTCTCGGGGCTGAGGCTCGAATCGCCGCCGCTCGAGATCCTGACCGAGTCGCTCCTGTTCGGCGATCGCGCGCGGCAGGAGCGGCGCCGGCGCCGCTCCGAGCGCGACCCGGCGAAGATACTCAAGGAGCTGTCGGACCTGCGGGTGGGCGCACCGGTGGTGCACGAGTCCTACGGCGTGGGCCGCTACGTCGGGCTGCAGACCATGGACGTGGCGGGCTACACGGGTGAGTTTCTGGTGCTCGAATACGCGGACGGCGACAAGCTGTACGTGCCGGTGCAGGCGCTGCACCTGGTGTCGCGCTACACCGGAGCGCCCGCAGAGACGGCGCCGCTGCACAAGCTCGGCGGCGCCGAGTGGCAGAAGGCGCGCCGCAGGGCGGCGCAGCGCATTCGCGACGTGGCCGCGGAGCTGCTGGACCTGTACTCCCGGCGCGCCGCCCGCGAGGGCGCCTCGATGCAGGCCCCGGAGACGGAGTATCGGGCGTTTCAGGCGGGCTTTCGCTTCGAGGAGACGGCCGATCAGGCGGCGGCGATCGAGCAGGTGCTCTCCGACATGCGGTCGGGCAAGCCCATGGATCGGGTCATTTGCGGTGACGTCGGATTCGGCAAGACCGAGGTCGCCCTGCGCGCCGCGTTCGTCGCCGTCGAGGCCGGCAAGCAGGTCGGCGTGCTCGTGCCGACCACCCTGCTCGCCCAGCAGCACTACACCACCTTCCTCGACCGCTTCGCCGACTGGCCGGTGCGCATCGAGAGCCTGTCGAGATTCAGGACGCAGAAGGAGGCCGCCGCCGTGATCGCCGGCATCGCCGACGGATCGGTGGACATCGTGATCGCCACGCATCGGCTGCTGCAGGGGAAGGTCCGCTTCAAGAACCTCGGGCTGGTCGTCATCGACGAGGAGCATCGGTTCGGCGTGCGCGACAAGGAGAAGCTCAAGGCGCTGCGCGCCGAGGTGGACGTGCTCACACTCACGGCGACGCCCATCCCGCGCACGCTCAACATGGCGATGGGAGGGCTGCGCGACCTCTCCCTGATCACGACGCCGCCTGCCGAACGGCTGGCCGTCAAGACGTTCGTGCTGGAGTGGAACGAGACCATCATCCGCGAGGCGCTCAGGCGCGAGATCCGCCGCGGCGGCCAGATCTACTTCGTGCACAACACCATCGAGACCATCGAAAAGACCGCGCAGGCGGTGCGCGAGCTGGTGCCCGAAGCGAGCGTCGCGGTGGGCCACGGCCAGATGCGCGAGCGCGAGCTCGAGCAGCTCATGCTCGACTTCTATCACCGCCGCTTCAACGTGCTGGTGTGCACCACCATCATCGAGAGCGGGATCGACGTGCCCACGGCGAACACCATCGTCATCGATCGAGCCGACCGCTTCGGCCTCGCGCAGATCCACCAGCTGCGCGGCAGGGTGGGCCGCTCGCATCACCGCGCCTACGCGTACTTGATCACGCCGCCCCGCAAGGCGATGACCGCGGACGCGATCAAGCGGCTCGAGGCGCTCGAATCGCTCGAGGAGCTCGGCGCAGGCTTCACGCTCGCCACGCACGATCTGGAGATTCGCGGCGCCGGCGAGCTCCTGGGCGAGGAGCAGAGCGGCCAGATCCAGGAAATCGGCTACAACCTGTACATGGAGCTGCTGGAGCGCGCCGTGGCGGGCCTGAAATCCGGAAAGGCGGCGGACCTGGAGAAACCGCTCGCCGCCGGACCCGAGGTCGAGCTGCATTTGCCGGCGCTCATCCCCGAGGACTACGTGCCGGACGTGCACCTGCGCCTGGTGCTCTACAAGCGCATCGCGGGCGCCGAGTCGCGCGAGGAGCTCGACGAGCTCAAGGTCGAGATGATCGATCGATTCGGGCCGCTACCGCCATACACGCAATCGCTGTTTCGCGCCACCCGGATCAAGCTGCGCGCGGGGCAGCTCGGGATCCGCAAGATCGACGCGGGCGCCACGGGCGGCTACGTCGCGTTCGACGAGGACAACAAGGTCGACGCAAAGCGCGTGCTCAAGCTGATCCAGAGCCGCCCGAAGGACTACCGCCTGGACGGCCCCCTGAAGCTGCGCTTCGCGCACGATGCGCGCACCGAGGAGAATCTGTTCACGCGCGTGGAGCTGCTGGTCGAGCTGCTGGCGTGAGAGAGCGGCGCGCGGGCGGGGCGCCGCCCTCCCCGCGGGCGCCGCCCTCCCCGCCGGCGCCGCGGTCCCGGGAGCGGCGCACCCGGGACCGCCGCAGGCACACGGCTATACCGCGCCGAGAAAATCGCTCTTGCCCACGTCCACGCCGTTGTGGCGCAGCAGCGCGTAGGTGATGCTCGCGTGAAAATAGAAGTTCGGCAGCACGAAGCCGTTGAGGTAGGTGAGCCCGGTGAAAGTCAGCGTGCGATTCGGCGTCTTGATCTCGATGGAGCGGCTTTCCGCGCCCGCGACCTGATCGGCCTTGATCGTCTTGAGGAAATCGAGCGTCTTGCCGACGCGATGCTTGAGATCGGCCAGCGTCACCTCGTTGTCCTCGTGCTTGGGCACCTCGATGCCCGCCAGGCGCGCGCCGGCGCCCTTGGCCGTGTCGCAGGCAATCTGCACCTGGCGCGTGAGGGGATGCATGTCGGGATACAAGCGCGCCTGCGCGAGCACCAGTGGATCGATTTTCTTCGCCTCAGCGTGCGCGGCCGCTTTCTCGAGGATCGCGGACAGGTTGGTCAGCCCGCGAATCAGTGCAGGAACGGACACATCGTAAAGGGACAATGCCATTTGAATACTCCCGGTGGATGGGGGGAGGCCACTTTAAACGAAAACATCCGCGTTCTGCGTAACAAATCCGCCACGCGGGCGCCGCATGATGCCCCCGCTGCATGCTGAAGCTCATCATCCTGCCAGGACTCGACGGAACGGGGGCGCGCATCCGCCCGTTCATGCTGCGGCTCGAGCCCGCGGCGCGGGCGCATATCATCGCCTATCCGACCGATCGAGCCCTGGGGTATGCCGAGCTCGAGCCACTGATCCGCGCTGCGCTTCCGGCCGAGGGGCGGTATGCGCTGCTCGCGGAATCGTTTTCCGGCCCGCTCGCGATTCGCATCGCGGCGGATCCGCCCGCGGGGCTCGCCGGCGTCATCCTGTGCGGAACCTTCGCCAAGAATCCCTTTCCCTGGCTGCGGCCGGTGCGCGCTCTGGCCGCCTGGCTGCCGGTGAAATCGCTGCCGCGCTGGCTGCGCGCGCCGCTCATGTGGGACTCACGCGATCCGCGCGATGCGCCCCCCCGGAGCATGCGCTCCATCACGAGAGTGGCCGCCGCCGTGGTCCGCAGACGCCTGCGGGAGGTGTTGCGCGCCGATGAAACGAGGCGCCTTGCGGCGCTCAAGCTGCCGGTGCTGATCCTCACCGCGGCGCGCGACCGCATCGTCCCGCGCTCCGCCACGCGCATCCTGGTGCAAGGCACCCCGCACGCCCAGGTCGTGGAAATCGACGCCCCGCACCTCATGCTGCAGACCCGCCCCAACGAGTGCGCAACGGCGGTCTTGCGGTTTTTGGAGCGTTGGAATTGAATATCGCCATGCTGCCCTTCTCCGAGGCGTGCGAGCGCAACAAGGAGCCCATTCTCGCGGTGCTGCGCGAACGCTTCGCCGGGCGCGCGCACGTGCTCGAGATCGGCAGCGGTACGGGCCAGCACGCCGTGCACTTCGCGCGCCATCTCACTCACCTCACCTGGCACCCCACGGAGCAGCTGAGCTATCTGCACGACCTGTCGGCGCGCGTGCAGCAGGAAGGCACTGCGAACCTGCGCACCCCCACCGTGCTCGACGTGCGCCAGAGCGTCTGGCCGCTGCAGTCCGTGGATGCGATCTTCACCGCCAATACGATGCACATCATGTCGTGGACCGAGGTGTCCGCCATGTATCGGGGAATCGGCGGCGTACTCGCGCCCGGCGGCGTGCTGTGCGCCTACGGCCCGTTCCGCTACGGCGGCGAGTACACCTCGGACAGCAATCGGGAATTCGACCGCATGCTGCAGGAGCGCGATCCATCGTCCGGCCTGCGCGATGTGCGCGCCCTCACCGAGCTCGCAGGGCCCTATGGACTGGAGCTGGTCGCGGATCACGATCTGCCCGCATTCAACCGACTGCTGGTGTTCGTCAAGGAGCCGGGAGCGCGCTCCTAGCGGGCGCTTCCAACCATCGCACCTGGCCCTGCGTTCGTGGCGAGGGCGCTCCCGGCGCTGCGCTCCTGGCGCTGCGCAGCGCCGCTAGCGAGGCGCGATCTCGATGTCGTTGTGCACCGAATTGACGCCGTCCGTGTCCCTCGCGATCATGCCGGCCATGTCGCGCGCGTCCCTGGTCGGCGCCGTGCCGCTCAGCCACACCTGGCCATTCTCGTCGGTGTCCACCCGCACGTGAGTGAGCGTCGCGAGGTGCTTGGCGGCGAGCTTCGCCTTGACCTTGGTCGTGATGACCGAGTCCTTCACGAAGTGATGATCGCTCCCTGAGTCCGCGACGGCCAGCGGCAGATAGGCAAGGCTCGCGGCCATCACGCCCATGGCCGCCATCACGCCCATGAGTAGCAGTCTCTTCATCGGCTGTCTCCTCGGGTGGCCGGCTCGCGGGCTCGGCCGGCTAGCTCGCGGCGAGGGGCCTGAACTTGAACTTCTGCCCGGCGACCGCGGCCTGATACATCAGCCCGCCCTTCGCGATGGTGAACACCGCCATTCCCTTGTAGTAGTGGCCCGTCGTCCTCGCGTCCTTCTCGCCGCCGCTCGCGCCCGACTCGGCACCGTTGGTGCTGGCGCCGGCATTGGCGGCCGCGGTGATCGCGACCACGCTCGCATCCGCGCCGAACTCGAAATCTCCCGACTCGAATTCATCGAGAGCGCCCTTGTTCTCGAAGAAGATGATCTCGCTGTAGGCCTGACCGCCGGCCTGAAAGCCGATGCTCACTTGCGCGAGGGTGGCCTCGCCGATCTGCCGGCCGTGAACGAAGACGGCACCCTTGCCGCCGGCCCCGCCCACGATGAAGGCGCCCTCGCCCACCGTGGGGAAGATGGCGTAGCCGTAACAATGATGAAAGAACGAGCCGCTCTGCCCGGCATTCCTGAAGAGGGCAATCGCATCTTCCAGCTTCACCGGCTCGGACGCCGCACGCACGGTGGTGAAGCACAGAGCCAGGACCGCACTCGTCGTCAATGAACATATCAGCGTTTTCATGGTGGTTTTCGATTTCATGGTGATGTTTTCGGTGATTGGTGTTTTCATGCACCGCCAATTATACCGGCGGCGCGGCGCGCGATCTGTAGGCGCGCTCGCCTAGGTGTGCGGGAACAATTCCCACACTCAGGACCCCACGCCGCCGGCCGGACGCACGCCGCGGCCCGACGAGCGCCGCGGCCCGACGCGCGCCGCGGCCCGACGAGCGCCGCGCGCAGGGACGCGCCGCGCGGCGCCCCGGCCGGCATCTGGCGGCGATTACTTCGCCATGCTCTGTGCGGCGAACTCCCAGTTCGCGAGCTTGTCGAGCAGCGCGTTGACGTGGTCGGCGCGCTTGTTCTGATAGTCGAGATAATAGGCGTGTTCCCAGACATCGATGGTGAACAGGGGTTTCAGGCCTTGCGTCAGGGGCGTCTCCGCGTTCGCCGTCTTGACCACCTTGAGCTTGTCTCCCTCGAGCACCAGCCACGCCCAGCCGCTTCCGAATTGAGACACGGCGGCGCTCGAGAGCTCCTTCTTGCAGCCGTCGACACCATCGAAGGCGGCCTGCATTTTCTGCTTCAACGCCGCCGGCGGCTCGCCGCCACCCTTGGGCTTGAGGCACTGCCAGTAAAACGTGTGATTCCAGGCTTGCGCGGCATTGTTGAAGATGCCGACGCGGTCGGGCTTGCCGGCGCACGAACGCACGATGCTCTC
This sequence comes from Steroidobacteraceae bacterium, assembly GCA_035504115.1. Lineage (GTDB taxonomy): Bacteria > Pseudomonadota > Gammaproteobacteria > Steroidobacterales > Steroidobacteraceae > Bog-1198. Next base: position 61,128 of record DATJSL010000045.1, read on the forward strand.
CAGCGGCATGTCCGCGAGCTCGGTGCCGGCGACGAGCTTGTTCGTCGTATCGACGTAATTGCGGTGGTGCTTGCCGTAATGAAAGCTCAAGGTCTTGGCGGAGATCACCGGTTCCAGAGCGTTCTCCGGATAGGGAAGCGCGGGCAGCGTCAACGGTGATGAGGTGCTAGCGACTGAGGCCATAAAGTCTCCTTGGTAAGCGATGGCAGGTCTCGGGAATGAACCGAAGCTAGCCCGCCCGATCACGGCGCTCCACCCGCAGCCACCGCGTTGGTCTGTAGGCGGGGGCCTACAGCGTTGCGGGTTGGCGCTTGCAAGGCAGGTGGGCGCTGCGCCATAGTGGGCCGATGATTTCTCGCCTCCATGCGCCGCTGCGGGCCGGCACTCGCCCGAGGATCGCTCCCGCTACGGGCCGCATGCTCGCGGCCGGGCTCGCAGCCCTGCTCAGCCTCGCAGCCGCTCGGCCCGCCGAGGCGCTGCCCGATATCTATCCACCGGCCGATCAAGCCGCGGCCGACATCGCCGCGGCGCTGCAGACCGCTCGGGCCGAGCATCGGCGCATCATCGTGGATTTCGGCGGGAACTGGTGCACCGACTGTCACGTGCTCGACAGCTACATGCACGATCCGGCCAATCAGCCGATCGTGGATGCGAACTTCGTGGTGGTGCACGTGAACATCGGGCACATGGACCGGAATCTCGACATCGCGCAGCGCTACGGTGTGCCGCTGCGCAAGGGAGTGCCCGCGCTCGCGGTTCTCGACTCGAGGGGACATCTGATCTACAGCCAGAAAGGCGGCGAATTCGAGGCCATGCGTCACATGCAGAGCAGCGACCTCACGCAGTTCCTGGCGCGCTGGAAGCCGGCCGTTCGGCGCACCCAGTTGCGCTGACGGATTCATGGAATCAACCACGCACCGGGTCGGCTTGGTACCCCTCTCGCTGCTCGCGCTCGTGGTCGGCGCAGTCACCGGCCTCGGCGCGGTGGTGTTTCGGGCGCTCATCGGCCTGGTACACAACGCGCTGTTTCTCGGACACTGGTCCGCTCACTACGACGCCAACGTATTCACCCCGCCGAGCCCCTGGGGAGCGCTGGTCATCCTCGTGCCGGTGCTCGGCGCCGTGGTGGTCACCTTCCTCGTGACGACCTTCGCACCCGAGGCGCGCGGTCACGGCGTGCCGGAGGTCATGGACGCCATCTACTACAACAAGGGAGTCATACGTCCGGTGGTCGCGGTCGTCAAATCGCTGGCATCGGCATTCGCGATCGGCAGCGGAGCGGCGGTGGGGCGCGAGGGGCCGATCATCCAGATCGGCTCCGCTCTCGGGTCGACCTTCGGACAGGTGGTGCCGATGATGGCGGCACAGCGCAATCTGCTGGTTGCCTGCGGCGCCGGCGCAGGCATCGCCGCGACCTTCAACACACCGATCGGCGGCGTGATGTTCGCGATCGAGCTGATGATGCCCGAGGTGAGCGTACGCACGTTTCTTCCGGTCGCGCTCGCCACGGGCACGGCGACCTTCATCGGGCGCCTGTTCTTCGGCACGCAACCCGCCTTCATGGTGCCGCAGCTGCTGCCCTTCACGGCCGACGCGCGCTCGGCGGTGGTGCTCGTGCTCTACGGAGTACTGGGCGCGCTGACCGGGCTGGCGGCCGCGTCCTTCATCCGCGGCTTGCACTTGCTCGAGGATCTGTTCGATCACATCCGCGAGCCCTACACGCGCCACATGCTCGGCATGGCACTGCTCGGCGTGATGATCTACGGGCTGCAGCGCGCGTTCGGGCATTACTACGTCGAGGGCGTCGGCTATGCGACCATCCAGGCGACGCTGGTCGGACAGCTCTCGTCCTCGTGGCTGCTGATGCTGCTGTTCGTATGCAAGCTCGCGGCCACCTCGCTGAGCCTGGGCTCGGGCTCCTCGGGCGGCATCTTCTCGCCTTCGCTGTTCATGGGCGCAACGCTCGGCGGGGCGTTCGCGGCGTTCGTGCACGTCCTCGCCCCGAACCTGCCGATCGATGTGCCGGCGTTCGCCATGGTCGGCATGGGCGCCATGGTCGGCGGCGGCACCGGCGCGGCGATGACTGCGGTCACGATGATATTCGAGATGACCCGCGACTACGACATCGTGCTTCCGATGATCATCGCGGTCGCCCTCAGCCTCGGCGTGCGCCGGCTCCTGTCCTTCGAGAACATCTACACGTTCAAGCTGCTGCGCCGCGGCCACTACATCCCGAAGGCGCTGCACGCGAACATGTTCCTGGTGCGGCGCGCGCGCGACATCATGCTGACCGACTTCTACTTGACGCCGGGGGAGGTCTCGCTGGAGCGCTTCCTCACGGAGCACGGCGGCGGCCCGATGCGGCACGTGGTCGTCACGGACGGAGAGCGCATCGCCGGCGTGCTGAGAATCAACACCGCCCTGCGGCAAATCTCCGCCGAATCACCGGCGCGGGTGCCCATCAAGGACATCGCGACCACCCATTTCATCATCGTGCACGAGGACGATCAGGTGGCCGAGGTGCTGGAGCGGATCGAGCAGGGCCAGGCGGTGATGGCGCTCGTGGTGCGGGCGCAGCACGCGCCGCGACCCGCCGACATCACGGGCGTGATCACCAAGGAGCACATCGCCGATTCGGTGGCGCAGAGCGTGCGCATCTATCACTGAGCGCCCTGCCGGACAGGCACCGACACGCGCTCGCGCTGTTCGAGAACTCGCCTCGGAGCCTGCGCCGACACACCGGGAGGCGCGGATCGGCGAGAATCAACGGCCCGATAGATACGCGGAGAGTCATCATGGGCCAACCTCAGATCAATCCTATTCCCTCCACAACCCGCGCAAGGCTCGCGCGCCGCGCGCGGCTCGCGAGTCCGCTGGCTGCGGGGATCGTACTTGCCTGTGCGACCGCCGGGGCGGCCTGGGCGCAGGGTTCCGCGGAGGCGGGCGCGAATCGGCAGGACTTGGCCCCGATCACCGTCGAGGCCCAGGTCGAGGTGCACCACAAGCAAGTGGGTACGACCTACACCGGCATCCCGATCGAGCAGGTCTCGTTGAGCCGCGAGGTGCGCTTCACCGACCTCGACCTGCGCACGCCGAACGGTCGTACCATGCTCAACGGGCGCATCGAGAGCGTGGCGAGGGATGCCTGCCACCAGCTGCAGACGCTCTACCCGCTGGAGGACTGGCAGACCGACAACCGTACCTGCGTCGCCGACGCCATGCGTGGAGCGCGGGCTCAGGAGCACACGATTCTCGCGAGCATGCCGCACCGCTGACCTCGCGCCGCGGCGGGAGCATCAGCCGATGAGCGAGCGCAGCCGCTGGGTACGTGTGCCCGAGGTGGTCTCCGCGGCCCGCTGCAGCAGGGCGTGCGCCTCGAGCGCGGGGAGCGGTCGCGAGAACAGGAACCCCTGCGCCTCCTGACAGGAGTGCTCCTGCAGGAACAGAAGCTGCGGAAAGTTCTCCACGCCCTCGGCGGTGACATTGATGCGCAAGGAGCGCGACATCGCGATGATGGCGGCCGCAATCGCGCGATCGTCGCTGCAATCGACCAGGCTGGTCATGAACGACTGGTCGATCTTGAGCCGGTCCACCGCATAGTTTCGCAGCCGTCCGAAGCTCGAATAGCCGGTACCGAAATCATCGATGGCGAGCAGGATGCCGAGCGCCTTGAGCTGCGCGAGCGCCTGCTCGGCCCAGGCCTCGTCCTTGATCACCACCGACTCGGTGATCTCGAGCTCGAGCATGCCGGGGTCGATGCCGGTCTCCGCGATCACCCGCGCGACCACGGCCGGAAAATCCTTCAGGGCGAACTGCGGCCCGGAGACGTTGACGGCCATGCGCAGCAACGGCAGGCCTTCATCGTGCCAGGCCTTGGCCTGGCGACAGGCGGTTCGCAGGGCCCACTCTCCGATCGGCAGGATGAGCCCGGTCTCCTCGGCGATCGGGATGAATTCCGAGGGCGGGACCTGTCCCAGCTCCTCGCTGTGCCAGCGCAGCAGCGCCTCCATCCCCGACACCGTACCCGCGCCGACGTCGAACTGCGGCTGGTAGTGCAGCGTGAACTCGCCACGCTCGAGCGCCCCGCGCAGCTTCGCCTCGATGGTGAAACGATGCAGGGCGGCGTCGTTCATCGCCGGATCGAAGTAGGCGTACATGCCCGGGCCCTTGCGCTTCGCGAAGTACATGGCGAGATCGGCGTTGCGCAGCAGCGTGTCCACGTCCTGGCCATCCGAGGGGTAGAGCGCGATGCCGATGCTCGGGGTGACCACGAGAGTATGCAGGGCGAGATGCATCGGCTGCTGCAGCTCCGCGACCAGGCGGCCGGCGACCGCGGCCGCATCGGCGGGTGAGTGAATTCCGGGCAGCACCACGATGAACTCATCGCCGCCGAGACGGGCGATGTGATTGTTGCGCGGACTCGGATGGGCATCGGCGGCCGCGCCCTCGTCGGCCCGCAGCGAGTGGCGCATGCGCGCCGCCACCAGGCACAGCAGCTCGTCGCCGACGGCGTGCCCGAGGGTGTCGTTGACGCGCTTGAAGTTGTCGAGATCGAGATACAGGACCGCCAGATTGCGCTGGTGCTGTTTCGCCAGATTCAGCGCGCTCGCCAGGCGGTTGCGCGCCTGCTCGCGGTTCGGCAGCCCGGTGAGTGCATCGAAATAGGCGAGCTTGACGATACGGTGCTCGGCGCGCCACTTGCTCGCCAGCGAAATCGCCATCTGGCGTATCTCGTGCGGATGGAACGGCTTCTGCAGATAGGAGAGCTTCTCCTCGGGCGGAACGACCGAGCCCAGATCGGCCGGATCGACGTCCGAATAGGCCGTACAGAGCACGATCTCGATGGCCGGATCGAGCTCGCGGATGCGGGCCGCCGCCCAAACTCCGTCGGGGCCGGGCGGCATGCGCATATCGAGAAACGCCACCGCGAACGGCTCATCGGCGGCGATGGCGTCGCGCACGGCCGCCACCGCCGCCTCCGCGCCCTCGCAGAACACGGGGAGGAAGGTGGAGCTGCGGAAGAGCTTCTTCATCGGCTGTTCCATGGCATTCTTCGTGAACAGCCGCTCGCGCAGATTGTGGAACACGGCGGTCTCGCCGCTCATGTCCGTCTCCACCAGAATCTGACGGTAAGCGTCGCGCACCCCGGCCTCATCGTCGGCGATGAGCACTCGAATGGCCAATCGGTTGGCGTTTGTCACGGATCCATCCTCACGTTTGCCGAACCACCAGCGGCACCATCAAATGCAGCGACGCGCCCAGCCCGGGACCCTCGCTCGCCGCCCAGATCCGGCCGCCCAGCGCGGCGATCGCGTTCGCGCACCAGTGCAGCCCGATCCCGTAATTGGTGTCCTTGGACTTCGTGGAGAAGCCGCGGTCGAAGACGCGCTCGAGATCATCCCGCGCAATGCCCACCCCGTCGTCCTTGCAATGCAGATGCAGCTGCTCGCAGTCGTCTTCGCGGACGATCTCGGCGCCGACGCACAGCACGCCGCGATCGCGCCCGGCATCGCGCACCGCATCGGCCGCATTGATGATGAGGTTCTGCAGCACCAGCCGCAGCACCGTGCGTGCCACGCGCACCGCGCCGATCCTCTTCAGCGACTCGTCGGCGTCCACCAGCAGGCGCTGTCGGCACGAGTCGGGCACGATCTCCAGCGTCTGCGCCACCAGCTCCTGCAGACGCACCGTCTCGATCACATGCTCGTTGCGCGTCGATTGCATCAGCTCGTTGAGGGCCGTCTGCACGATGGTCGCCTGCCGTTGAATCACCTCGAGGTCCGCGCGCGACTCCTCCAGCGCCGCGGCGCTCTCGCGGCAGCCCAGGTAGACGAACTCCTTGAGATCGCGATAGCGCTCGGATCCCGGCGTGGCGTCGCGCAGCTCCGCGCACGCCATCTGCAAGTCATGCGCGGGCGCCTCGCGCAACCTGTCCTTGAGCTTGGCCACGCGAACGGCGAGCGGCGTCATCGCATTGCCGAGATTGTGCAGCACGCCCTTGGCGAGCTCGGCGAACCCCGCCTGAAATGAGCGATCGACCAGCTCGCGGCGCGACTGCTCGACCCGCGAAACCATGCCGTCGAACTCCTGTGCGAGGCGTCCGATCTCGTCGCGGCTCGCGAGCTCCAGGCGCGCGCTCAGCTCGCTGCCGCGCCCGATCGCCTCCGCGTGTCGCGTGACCCGCGCCAGCGGCTCAAGCACGACGCGGTTGAGCGCGACCAGCAGCACGACCAGCGCGGCGATCGCCGCACCGACGAGGTAGGCGGAGGCGTAGGTCACGGCGTTGCGTCCGCGCGCGGTGATCCGGCGCGGCACTTCCACCCGCAGGGTGAGCAGCGGCTTGCCGTACACGTCGCGGAATGCCCGATCCACCCGCGTGACATCGTCGGTCTCGGTGATCTGTCCGGCGCCGCGGGCGGCCTGCGCGCCCTGCGCCGCCGCCCCGGCGCCGGGCGCGCTCGGCAGCATCGAGAGGGCGACCTGGGCGCGGGCGCCGAGCGCGTGCAGCTGGGCGGCGCCGAGGAGCTGTCCCATGAGCACGAAGCCCAAGGGTCGCCCGCCGCCGCTGCCGTCCAGAACGGGCGCCGCGGCGATCAGCATCGCGCCGCGACTGGTGCGCAGCAGACCCTTCGCCGGCTTTCCGCCGGCGAGATTGCGCCGCCACGGAAAGTCCGCGGGCAACGCGGCGGCGGCGCCGAAATCCAGATCCAGAGGCGCACCCGTCTTGAGATCCTGGGCGCTCGACAGCACCACGGCGCCGTTGAGATCCACGATCATCAGCAGGTTGACCTGAAGCTGCTTCATGGCGATCGGTGTGACGTTGGCGCGCACGAAGCTCGGGCTCGGCGCCTGCACGTAGCGGTAGACGTCTTGCCAGTTGCCCCAGTCGGCCGTGGTGAGCTCGAGTGAATCGAGGGATGAATCGAGCGCATACTCGATGCGCTTCATGGCGACCGCGGCGTCCTCGCGCTCCAGCTCGGCGAAGCTCGGCATCAGGATTTGCCGCTGCACGCCGATCTCGATGCCGATCAGCGCCACGAACAGCAGCGCCAGGAGCGAGATCACCTTCATGCGGATGTTCATGCGCACCTTGTTACCAGAACGGGCGGCGCGGCGATGTTGCGCAGTTCAGCTTATGAGAGGCGCCGAAACGGCCGATTTGCGGGGCATTGAACGGCATCACAGCGTGTGCGCCCCGAATGCGACGCCGGTCACGCTCGCCCGGCGGCTTAATTCTGCTTAATTCGTCCGCCGGATCGGATGCTTGGCCGTTAACCCCCGACAGGTGCACCGCCACCGCCAACGACAGTGAAAAGGAGATTTTGCTTATGTTCAATTCAGCCCGAAAATCGCTCACCTACGCGGCGGCTCTCGTGTCGCTCGCCGCCCTGGTCGGAACCGCCTCCGCGCAGACGACCTGGCAGAAGAACCACCCGCGCCGCACGGAGGTCAACAGCCGTCTCGCGAACCAGAATCGGCGCATTCACAACGATGTGAAGAACGGCACGATGTCGAAGGCTCAGGCCGCTCAGGCGCACCACGAGGATCATCAGGTGCGCGCCGAAGAGCGCGACATGGCGAGCCAGAACGGCAGCCACATCACCAAGTCGGAGCAGCACACGCTCAATCAACAAGAGAACGCGATCAGCAATCAGATTCCGCCGAAGTAACGGCCTGCGCAGCGCCCGGCGATGGCCGCGCGCGGCGATGGCCGCGCCGGGCGATGGCCGCGCCGGGCGATGGCCGCGCGCGGCACGGCGATCAGGCGGCCTGATTGCGTCCGGATTTCTTGGCGAGCTTGAGCTGCAGCTGGGACTTCTCGACCAGCGCCGCCGGACTCTCGTCGGCGCCGGGCACCGTCGCACACACGCCGACACTCACCGAGACGTAGCGCAGGACGCCCGAACGCGGATGATGGATACGCAGCTCGCGCACGCGCTCGGCCATGACGCGGCCGAGCGCGAGCGCCTGCTCGAGCTGCAGTCCGGGAGCAAAGGCCATGAGACTGCCGCCGTCGATGCGCGCGGTGACGTCGCTCGAGCGGCGCAGGCATCCCGACACGCAGTGAGATACGCGGCGAATCGCGGAGTCGCCCGCCGCGCGGCCGAATGTGGCGTTGTACAGGTCGAGCGCGTCGATGTCGATGGCGAACAGCGCGATGCTGCGCTGCTCGCGCTGCGCGATCGCCCAGTCGCGCTTCAATAGCTCCTGCAGGTACGGCAGCGTGTACAGGCCGGTCAGGCGGTCATCGCGCACCGCGACGCTGGTCGGCTGGTGCGCGCCGCTCAGCGAATCGCGCGAGAGCTTGGGGTCGATGCGCAGCCGATCCCCGGCGTCGCGATAATGCGCGGTGAAGTGCGTGAGCAGGCCCTGCTCGTCCTTGAGCGGGGCGACCGTCATCTCGTTCCAGAACAGCGACCCGTCCTTGCGGTAGTTACGCATGAGCACGCGGCAAGACTCTCCGGACTTGAGAGCCTCGCGCAGCCGATGCCGTCCGTCCTGATCGCGATCATCGCCCTGCAGCAGGCGCAGATTGCGGCCGAGCACGTCGGTGTGCGAATAGCCGGTCAGGGCCTCGAAGCCCGGGTTGACATAGATCACCGGCAAGCCGTCGGCGCGCGCATCGACCAGCGCCACCCCCTCGGGCGAGCTCTCGAGCATGCGCCGGAAAAGCTCTGCATCCAGGCCGCTCATGACTGACCCTCGCTGAGCACCAGCGGGGGGGCGGCCGCGAGCTCCTCGACCACGGTCACGGCCTCGCGCCAGCGCGGATCGCCCGGCAGATCGGCGGGCGGCGCGCCGCGCGCGCGCATGCGCACCAGCCGCGCCTGGGAGGCCGGCAGCGCAACCTCGGGCTTGAAGCTCGCGAGCACGCTGCGCACGGCCTCGCGGTCGTTGAGGATCGGCAGCATGTCGCACCCCGCGGCGAGCGCGAGGCGGGCGCGCGTCAAGACATCGCCGGCGGCGGCGGCCCCCGCCATGCACAGATCGTCCGCAAAGATGCAGCCGTGAAACTTAAGACGCCCGCGCAGGATCTCGCTGATCCAGCGGCGCGACAGGCTGGCGGGCAATGCATCCACGGCCGGGTACTCGACGTGCGCCGCCATCACCGCCGGCAACTGGTTCTCGATGAGCAGCCGATAGGGGCGCAGATCCGGCTCCATGTCGGCAAACTCGCGCCGATCGACCGGCAGCGCCACGTGCGAGTCCGCTCGCACCGCTCCGTGGCCTGGAAAATGCTTGGCGACCGCGGCCATGCCCGCCTCGCGCATGCCGGCGAGGCAGGCGGCCGCGAGCGCGGCCACGGCATCGGCGTCGCGATGAAACGAGCGGTCGCCGATGATCTCGCTCAGCCCGTAGTTGAGATCGACGCAGGGGGCCAGGCTGAAATCCACGCCCACCGCACGCAGCTCCGCCGCGAGCAGCCAGCCGACCGAGTGCGCGGCGCGCAGCGCCTCCTGCCGATCCTCATCGAAGCGCCGTCCGAGAAGCCGTGCCGCCGGCAGCCGCGTGAACCCGTCGCGAAAGCGCTGCACGCGGCCGCCCTCATGATCGGTGGCGATCAGGAGCGAGGGGGCGCGCACCGCCCGAATGGCCCCGCACAGATCCATTATTTGTCTCTTATTCAGATAGTTACGTGTGAAGAGAAGCACGCCGCCAACGAGTGGATGGCGCAGCACGTCGAGGTCATCGGCGCTCAGCTCCAGCCCCTGCACATCGACCATGAGAGGCCCCAGGCTCACGCCTCTCTCCCGAACACCGCGACCGATTCGACGTGCGCCGTATGCGGAAACATATCCATCACCCCTGCGCCGATGAGCCGGTACCCTTGCGCCTCGACCAACTGACCCGCATCGCGTGCCAAACTCCCTGGATGACAGGAAATATACACGACCCGCCGCGGGCGCCACTGTGCCATGCGTTCCATGATTGCAATGGCACCCGCCCGCGGCGGGTCGAGCAGCACCAGGTCGTAGCTGCGCTCGGCCCAGGAGCCGAAACGGGCCGGCTCGAACAGATCTTCGCAGAAGAATTCCGCATTGCGAACGCCGTTGCGCTCGGCATTCGCCCGCGCCCGGGCCACGAGCCCCCGATCGCCCTCCACCCCCACCACCGAGCCGGCGCGCCGGCCCAAGGGAAGGGTGAAGTTGCCGAGTCCGCAGAACAGATCCAGCACCGAATCTTGTGACGTGATTCCCAGAAGCTCGACCGCACGATCCACCAGAGCGATGTTCACCTCGCGATTGATCTGGACGAAATCCGAGGGCCCGAACTCGATCCGCACCGCGCCGCCGTCGACGGCATAGGCGAGCGGGTGCGGCGGGTCCGAGAGCGCTCGGATGGTGTCGAGCCCGCCCGGCTGCAGGTAGATCTGCACGCCAAGACGCACCCCGAAGCGCTCGAGCGCGAGCGCATCGTCCGCGCAGAGCGGCGCCATGATGCGAAACACCAGCGCCGCGGCATCGTCGCCGGCGGCCACTTCGACCTGCGGCACGTGCTCGCGCACGCTCAAGCCCTCGACCAGCGCGGCGAGCTCGGCGGGGAGCGTCGCGAAGCGCTCGACCAGGACCTCGCAGCGGCGCAGATCGGCGAGGTAGGGCTTGTCGCGCTCGCGAAAGCCGGCGAGCACCCGGCCCTTCTTGTGCACGTACTTGACGCCGAGGCGGGCGCGGCGCCGGTAGGCGAAGTCAAGGCCGCGGATCGGCTCGAGCACCTGCGACGGCGCGACGCGCCCGATGCGCTCCAGGTTGTCGAGCAGCTGGCGCTGCTTCGCGGCGAGCTGCGCGGCGGGGGCGAGGTGCTGCAGGGAGCAACCGCCGCAGATCCCGAAATGCGCACAGCGCGGCGTCACGCGCTCGGGCGAGGCCGACAGGATCTCGACCAGCACCGCCTCGTCGAATTGGCGGCGGTGCTTGCAGATGCGCGCGAGCACACGCTCGCCGGGCAGCGCACCCTCGATGAACAATGCCTTGCCCGCGGTGCGCGCGATGCCGCGCCCGTCGTGCGCCAGATCCACGACATCCGCTTCGACGGGCTCGCTCGATTTCAGCCCGCGGGCCACGCAGCCAGGAATTCCTGCAGATGGGCGGCGGGGGAATCGCGCAGGAGCTGGCGCAGGCGCCCCAGCTCCGCGGCATGCTCCTGCGCGCTCAGGCGGCCGCGCAGCAGCTCGAAGCGCAGGTAGATCAGATAGGTATTGAGCACGTCGGTCTCGCAATAGTCGCGGATGCGCTTGATGCCGCCCGCGAGAAACACCTCCCATACCTGCCCGCCGTGCAGCCCGAGCTTGCCGGGAAGACCGAGCAGGCAGGCGATGTCCGCAAGGCTCGCACGGCCGCGACCCTGGAATCCCGACAGGATGTCCATGAGATCCATGTGCCGCCAGTGAAAGCGGCTCAGATAGTTGCTGTAGCGGAAGCTCGTGTCGCCGTCGCCGGTCTCCCAGTAGCGCGCCGCGGTGACGCCGTGCAGGAGGCTGCGATAGTGCAGCACCGGCAGATCGAAACCGGCGCCGTTCCAGGACACGAGGTCCGGCGTATAACGCTCCAGGCCGTCGAAGAACCGCTCGATCAGGTCTTTCTCCGCGGCCCCCTCCTCGCCGAGGCTCCACACCTTGAGCGCCTCGCGCGAGCGCATGAGGACCGAGATCGCAACCACGCGGTGCTGCTCGGGCGAGAGGAACTCGCTGCCGGCCTGCTGCCGCCGCCTGGTGACCATGATCTCGCCGACCTGGGCGTCGGTGAGCCCCTTGAGCCCGTACAGGCGCCGGCCGAAGTCGGTATCGGGGACCGTCTCGATGTCGAACACCAGGGTGTTCACCGCGCGCGCCTCAGGCCTGCGCCTGCGCGTCGCGGCGCATCAGCACCGCCACCGCCACCACCAATCCCGCCTCATCGGTGAGCGTGACGTGCCCCTCGCCGATGCCGAGGCCGTCGCGGACCCTGGCGCCGCGCGCGGAGTAGACCACCTCGGGCCTGCCCCAGGCGTTCTGCACCATGCCGACGTCGCGAATCCACACGCCGTGCGCGAACCCCGTGCCCATTCCCTTGACGATGGCCTCCTTGGCGGCGAAATGCATGGCGAGAAAGCGCACCGGGCGCGCGGTGCGCGCGAGCTGTGCGCGCTCCTGCGGCATGAGCAGGTGGGCGACGAAGCGCTCGCCGTGCTTGTCGAATACGCGCTGCACGCGCTCGATCCTGAGCACGTCGATGCCGATGCCGTAGATCATCGCGCCGCGCGCATGAGATCCTTCATCTCACGCACGGCGCGCGCCAATCCGTCGAACACGGCGCGCGCGATGATGGCATGGCCGATGTTCAGCTCGACGATTTCCGGTATGGCCGCGATCGGCTCGACGTTGTGATAATTCAGTCCATGGCCCGCGTTCACGGTGAGGCCGATCGAGGCCGCGAGCCTGGCGGCCGAGCGCACCCGCTCGAGCTCGAGCGCGCGCGCCGCTCCCGTGGCGTTGGCGTAGGCGCCGGTGTGCAGCTCGATGACCGGAGCGCCGACCTGGCGCGCCGCCTCGATCTGCACCGCGTCCGGGTCGATGAACAGCGACACCCGGATACCGGCGGCCGCGAGCGCCCTGCAGGCGTCGGCGATGGCGGTCCTCAGCCCCTGCACGTCGAGCCCGCCTTCCGTGGTCACCTCCCGGCGCGACTCGGGCACCAGGCAGCAGTCCTGCGGCCGAACCTCGCTCGCGATGCGGATCATTTCCGCCGTCACCGCCATCTCGAGGTTCATGCGCGTCTTCAGGAGCCGACGCATCAGCGTCACGTCGCGGTCCTGGATGTGGCGGCGGTCCTCGCGCAGATGCAAGGTGATGCTGTCGGCCCCGGATTGCTCGGCGAGCAGCGCCGCGTGCACCGGATCGGGATAATCGATGCGCCGCGCCTGGCGCAGCGTCGCCACGTGATCGATATTCACGCCCAGAGCGATGCTGCCGGGCGCGCTCATGGCTGCTCCGGCGGCAGCTCGCCGAGCGCATGGCGGCGCATGGCGCGCATCACCTCGCGCGATTTCAGGGCCCGCCCATCGAGGCACGCCTCGAGCGCCGCGCGCAACACGCGCTTGGCATCGCGCAGCGAGCGCTCGTCGACGAAGCGCTCGGCCTCGATGTCCGTCAGCGAGCGGCCGTACACCGCGCCCGGCGCCTCCGCGACGCACAGCTGGGGGCCGCGCTCAGCGGCGAAGCGATAGTAGGCGTCGGCGGCGATCGGCGCGCCCTCGACCGTTCTGCAAAGCTCCAGTCCGTAGCCCAGATGGTCGAGCAGGCGTTTCTCGAAGCGGCGCAGACTCGCCTGCTCGCCGTCGCCGCGGCACAGACCCTCGATGCAGGCGTCATAGGCCGCGAAGATCTGCGGATGCGGATCGCAGCGCTCGGTCAGCTTCAGCAGCAGCTCGTTCAGGTAGAAGCCGCTCATGAGCCGTTCCTTGGCAAGCACCGTGAGCGCGCCGTCGATCTCCGCCGCCGCCAGCTGACAGGCCTCCGTGCGGCCCGACCAGGACAGCAGCAGGCGCTGGAACGGCCGCAGCACACCGCGCAGCGCCGACTTCGGCCCGTGAGCCCCGCGGGCGAACAGCGTGAGACGCCCGTGCTCGGCGGTGAACACCTCGACGATGCGGCTGCTGTCGCGGTAGGCGTATTGATGCAGCACGTACGCCGGCGCGAGCCACACGCGCCGGCCTGCGGAGGGCGCGCTCACAGCGCCTCGTATCCGAACTGCCGCAGCGCCATTTCGCTGTCCGCCCAGTTTTCCTTGACCTTGACCCAGAGCTCCAGGTGCACGGAGCGCTGCCACAGGTCATTGAGCTCGATGCGCGCCAGGCGGCCGATCTCCCTGAGGCGCTCTCCGCCCTGGCCGATCACGATCGCCTTCTGACCGGCGCGCTCCACCCAGATGACGGCGTTGATGATGATCCGTCCGTCTTCATCGGCGAAGCGCTCGATCTGCACGTTGATGCCATAGGGCAGCTCCTCGCGCAGCTTGAGCGTGAGCTTCTCGCGCACGATCTCGGCGGCGTGAAACGGCTCGTCGCGGTCGGTGAGCACGTCGGGCGCGAACAGCGGCGGGGCGATCGGCAGGCGCGCGCCGACGGCATCGGCGAGCCGCTCGAGGTTGTCGCTCTGGAGCGCCGAGATCGGCACGATCCCGGAGGCGGGGATGCGCTGTGTCATCTGCTCGAGAAACGGCAGCAACTGCTCCCGCGGAACCACCCGGTCCACCTTGTTCACCACCAGGAACAGCGGCTGCTTCAGGCCGCGCACCCGATCCCACACCCACTCGTCCTCCTCGGTGAAGCGCATCGCCTCGATCACGAACAGGATGACATCCGCATCCCGGGTAGAGGAGATGGCGACCCGGTTCATGTACTGATTCATCACCCGGCGCGTGGATTCGTGCAATCCGGGCGTATCGACCAGCACGAGCTGCGCATCGGGCCGGTTCACCACGCCCAGGATCCGGTGCCGCGTGGTCTGCGGCTTGGCGCTGACGATGGTGATCTTGCGCCCGACCAGGGCGTTCACCAGCGTCGACTTGCCGACGTTGGGACGGCCGACGATGGCGACCATGCCGGCGCGGAAGGGGGACTCGCTCATGGGGATTTGCGCATCTCGGGAGGTAGCAGGTCGAGGAGCTTGCGCGCCGCGAGCTGCTCGGCACGGCGGCGGCTCCCTCCCTCGCCCACCGCGACCAGGCCGAAGGTCGGCACCTCGCAGGTGACGGTGAAGGACTGCGCATGCGGCTCTCCGGCGGCGGCCGTCAGCACATACACCGGCAGCCCCAGGCCACGCGCCTGCAAGAGCTCCTGCAAGCGCGTCTTGGCGTCTTTCAGGGTATCCGCCGCGGGCAGCCGCTCGAGGCGCGGCCCGAACAGGCGGGCGACTATCGCAGCCGCCGCGTCGAAGCCCGAATCCAGGAAGATCGCCCCCACCATCGCCTCCAGCGCATCGGCCAGGATCGAGGCCCGGCGGTAGCCGCCGGATTTCAATTCACCCGATCCGAGCCGCAAATGCTCGCCCATCCCGAGCTCGCCCGCGATCTGCGCGAGCGTATCGCCGCTCACCAGGGCGGCGCGCAACCGCGACAGCGCCCCTTCGTCGGCGTCCGGATGCGCATCGTATAGCAAGCGCGCCACACTGCAATTGAGAACCGAGTCTCCCAGGAACTCGAGCCGCTCATTGTGGTCCCCGCCGGCGCTGCGGTGCGTGAGGGCGGCGCGCCCCAGCGCCTCATTCTCGAAGGTATGGCCGAAGGCGCGCTCGATCCAGCCTGGGGGCTGCGATGCGCCGCGGCTCACTGCACCTTCACGGTCTTGTCGAAGTGGACGGATATCGAGACGTTGGCGATGTAGGGAGCCGAGTCGTCGTAGGCGACGTGCATCATGGCGCCGCTGTCATCCTTGGTGATCTCCACGTCCTTGGCGTCGACGCTGTCGATATCCTCGATTTGCCAGTGCTTCTCGAGCGTGCGCCGCAAGGCGGCCTGGTCCACCGAGTCGCCCCTGAACTCCGAAGCGGTCGCATCCATGCTGCGCGCCACCTTCATGTAATTGAGGTACAGCGGCAGAATCCGGATACCGGCGTAGACGATGACGCCCGCCATCCCCAGGACGAAGAGTAGCCCGATCAATGTCATGCCTCGTTCGCGCTGACGCATAAAACTGCCCCCCGCTGGGTGCCTTGCCAAAGGTCCCTTATTGAATCGCAGTTCCGATCCGATTCCAGAGAGGTCCGTCACGAGTATCAAGATTAAGCCAAATTCGCACCGCCTTACCGACCAAATTCTGCTCGGGAACGAACCCCGGGGCCTCCGGATCGTCGGTCCAGCGACTGTCCTTGCTGTTGTTGCGGTTGTCGCCCATGAAGAAGTAGTGCCCGGGGGGCACCACCCACTCGCCGCTGGTGACGCTGCCCCGCGCGAACATGATCCTATGGCGCTTGGTGCCGAGCAGCTCCCAGGCGGTCGGCACACCGGCGTAGTTCCACTGGTTCTGCTTCGGCCCGGTATAGATCGGGCCGGGCGTCTGCGGCTGAAGCACGCCGTTGATGTACACCTGGTTCCTCTCGTCGACCCGCACCCGATCCCCGGGCAAGCCCACCAAGCGCTTGATGTAGTTGATCTTCGGGTTCGGAGGCAAGCGGAACACGATCACATCGCCGCGCTGCGGACTGCCGGTGGGAATGATCAGCGTGTTGGTGATGGGCAAGCGCAGCCCGTAGGCGTACTTGGTGACGAAGATGAAGTCGCCGTCGTACAGGGTCGGCATCATGGAATCGGAGGGGATGCGAAAGGGCTCGAACAGGAACGAGCGGATCACCAGCACCAGCAAGATCACCGGGAAGAACGAGCGCGCGTACTCCACCGCGATCGGCTCGCGCACCCGCTCCGGCGGGGTGCCGGCGGCGGCCGCGGCCGCCTTGCGCCGGCCGGCGAACAGCGCCTTGTCCAGTCCCCAGATGGCCCCGGATATGGCGCCGACCAGCACCAGCATGAAGCTGAAATCGACCGCCTCGTAGCGGAACAGGCGCCACAGCATCCCCACGGCGAGCACCACCAGCGCGTAGCCCGCGATGCGCGGCACGAGCGGCTCCTCGACGCTGGTCGCGCCCGGATCACGCCGCGGGCGCAGGAACCAGCCGTCGATCAAGATCACCAGCACGCAGGCGATGCCTCCGCACAACAAGGCTACAAACAGGCTGTCGCCGTCATTCACGAAGAACCCCCACCCTATGGCTTGTAGAAAAGATCGAGCTCAATTGGCCTTCTTGCCGACCTGCAGCACGGCGAGGAACGCCTCCTGAGGTATCTCCACCTGGCCGACCTGCTTCATGCGCTTCTTGCCGGCCTTTTGCTTCTCCAGGAGCTTGCGCTTGCGCGTGATGTCCCCGCCGTAGCACTTGGCGAGCACGTTCTTGCGCATCGCCTTGACGCTGGCGCGGGCGATGATGTGGCTGCCGATCGCCGCCTGCACCGCAACCTCGAACATCTGGCGCGGGATGAGCTCCTGCATCTTGTCGACCAGCTCGCGGCCGCGCACATAGGCGTTGTCCCGGTGCACGATGAGCGACAGGGCATCGACCGGATCGCCGTTGATGAGCACGTCGAGCTTCACCAGGGGCGCGGGTCGAAAGGAGTGAAACTCGTAGTCGAAGGAGGCGTAGCCGCGGCTCGCCGACTTCAGCCGGTCGAAGAAATCGAGCACCACCTCGGCAAGCGGCAGCTCGTACTGGAGCGAGACCTGGCTGCCCAAAAACAGCATCTTGCGCTGCGTGCCGCGCTTCTCGCTGCACAGGGTGAGCACCGCACCCACGTGATCCGGAGGCACCAGGATGTTGGCGGTGATGATCGGCTCGCGCAGCTCCGCGATGCGGTCCTGAGGGGGGAGCTTGGTCGGATTGTCGACGTTCACCACCGTCCTGTCGGTGAGCAGCACCTCGTAGATCACGGTCGGGGCGCTGGTGATCAAGTCCAGATCGTACTCGCGCTCGAGCCGCTCCTGAACGATCTCCATGTGCAACAGGCCCAAGAATCCGCAGCGGAATCCGAACCCGAGCGCGGTCGACACCTCGGGCTCGAAATGCAGGGCCGAGTCGTTGAGCTTGAGCTTCTTCAAGGCGTCGCGGAACTGCTCGTAGTCATCCGAGCTCACCGGAAAGAGGCCGGCGAAGACGCGCGGCTGCACCTGCTTGAATCCCGCCAGCGGCTCCTTGGCCGGGTTGGACTCCAGGGTGATGGTGTCCCCCACCGGCGCCCCGTCGATCTCCTTGATGCCCGCCACCACGAAGCCCACCTCGCCCGTGCCGAGCGCATCGAGCGTCACCGGCTTCGGTGCGTAGCGTCCGAGCTTGTCCACGACGTGACTGCGGCCGGTGGACATGACCCGGATCTTGGCCCCTGATTGCAATGCACCATTCATGACCCGGACCAGCGAGACGACGCCCACATAATTGTCGAACCAGGAATCGATGATCAGGGCCTGGAGCGGCGCGTCCGGGTTGCCCTGCGGTGCCGGGATGCGCTTGACCAGGTGCTCGAGCAGCTCGGGGACGCCAAGTCCGGTCTTGGCGCTCACCAGCGCCGCATCGTCGGCGGGAATGCCGATGATCTCCTCGATCTCGTGGATCACCTTGGCCGGATCGGCGGAAGGCAAATCGATCTTGTTGATGACCGGCAGTACCTCGAGGCCCTGCTCGAGCGCGGTGTAGCAATTGGCGACGCTCTGGGCCTCGACCCCCTGAGCCGCGTCCACCACCAGCAGCGCCCCTTCGCACGCGGCGAGCGAGCGCGACACCTCATAGGAGAAGTCGACATGCCCCGGGGTGTCGATGAAATTGAGTTGATACACCTCGCCGCTCAAGGACTTGAAGCGCAGGGTGACGCTTGCCGCCTTGATGGTGATGCCTCGCTCGCGCTCGAGGTCCATGGAGTCGAGCACCTGCGCCTGCATTTCGCGTGCATCGAGGCCGCCGCACTCCTGGATGAAGCGATCGGCCAGTGTCGACTTACCGTGATCGACATGGGCGATGATCGAGAAGTTGCGGATGTTCTTCATCAAGGGCTTGGCGCTCGGACAAACCTCCGAGTATACCGGTAGGGCGCGCCATGCGAGCGGTCAGCCGTGGTGCGCGAGCGCCTTGCGCAGCTCCTCGAGGTCCAGACGCCCATGACAGACGAGCTCGCCGGCAAACAGCAGCACCGGGATCTTGTGGCCGTAGCGCACACGGGCGGAGGGATCGGTGTCCACATCGATCACATCGAGCGGGTAGGCGCGTGCCGCCGGCTCGCGCTCGAGCGCCGCGCGCAGCTCCTCGCACAAGCCGCAGCCCGGACGGGAGTACAGCACGAACCGCATCGCTCAATGCTGAGGCAGGGCGGTGCCGAATGACTTGACCGAATGGGCGATGAACTCCACCGTCTGCGCCGGCACCTCGCCGACGGCGGTGACTTGATGGCCCTGCACCACGGTCGAGAAGGCGAAACCCGACCCCATCCGGGCAAGTCCCTGCACCGGTGGCGCGGGCGGCGCACTGAGCGCCTCGGCGGCGCCTGCCTTCGCCGGCGTCTGCGCCTCCACGAACACCGAGACGGTGGCCAGCCCGTCCGAGTAGACGAGATGCGCAGCCGGCTCGGACGCCCCGCCCAGCGTCTGAGCACCGGATACCGTCAGATGGAATCCGGGCGGCAACTCGCTCGCTCGATAGGCGGACAGCCCCGCGGAGGCGGCCTCGCTGGAGGATCCCTGCCGAACCCAGCGCATGCCCTCGGTGCGCACCGCAGGGGCGAGATCGGAGTCCGCGATGCTCTCGGGCATCTCCAGGCGGGCGAACAGAATCTGCTCGATGACCTGGCCGCGCGCGTCGCACAGCTGCGTCTTGAGCGGCATGGCGGTGGTGGCATCGAGCCACAGCCGGTACCCGAATCGATATTGATCCTTGGGAGTGACTGCGATGACCCGAGCCGGGCGGCCAAGCACGCGCGTGGGCGGCAGCGACTGGATGAGGTAGAACTCCTCCACGTCGGACCCAAACCTCGGCAGCGACCCGAGGAACGGCCCGCGGTCCTGGCGCGGCTCGACCAGGATCGTGTGCTGGTCGGGCAGATAGCAGGTGAGCTCGTCGTTGTTGCGGATGAACTCGCGCCCGGATCCGTCGAGGGACTGCAGCCGCTCGGTCACCCGCCCCGCCTTGACCCGATGCACGATGCGCATGGTCTCGACGCGGCCCTCGCTCAGGTGAAAGAAGGTGCCGTCGTAATTACGGCTGGCGAGCGCCTGATTCATCTTCTCGAGCCACTCGCGCGCATCGTCCGCCGCGCTCGAGCGCTGCCCGAGCGCCAGGCTCAACACGCCGGCCGCGGCGCAGGGGATGAGCCAGTGGGCCCGGCGACGGTCGCGGTTCGTCATGGAGCGATGTGCGTGTCCCGCTGCGGCTGTTGCGCCGGTAGGTCACTCAGGGACACGCCGTTGACCCGGGCGGCGTGCGCGGCCGGGCCGGCGCCGGCCGCGTTCACCGGGTGCGCATCGGCCGCGGGCAGCTGGTCATCGCTCAGCAGCGCCGACAGCAGGTTTCCCTGGCCGAGCCCGAAGGAGTACTTGCTGTGCGCAAACACGTAGCTGGTCAGCCGGGCAGCGGGCATGGCGGCCATGGTCTCGGCGGGGGCGGCGGCGGGCACCGTATAGGAGATCGCCTCCCGGGGAGGCAGCACGCGGGCGTTTTGCGCGACCATGGGCCGCGCGGCGTGAACGCTCGGCGACAGCGCGCGCTGCTGCAGGGCAACCACCGCCATGGCCGCGACACCCGCGGCGACCGCGGTGCCCGCAATCGGCTTCCACCAGCGCGACGAATGCACGCGTACCCCTGCGACGCCCGGCGCCACCGGCTCACCGTCGATGGCGCGGTTCAGGCGCGCAGCGAAGCTGCGGCTCAGGCGAGTCTGGCTCGAGCCGCGCAATGTCTCGCCGATCAGCGCGTAGCGGCCGAAGCTCTGCCGCAGCTCGCAATCGCGGGTGAGCCGCTTCAAGAGCAGCTCGGTCTCCGAGCTCGGCAGCTCGCCGTCGAGAAACGCCGAAATCTGTTCGCGGATTTGCTCGCTCATGTGTCCTCGGGCCGACCCAGGCCGCCCTCGAATATGGGTCGCAGCTTCTTGTCTATCGCCTCGCGCGCGCGAAAGATCCGCGAGCGCACCGTGCCGACCGGGCAATCCATGGTCTGTGCAATGTCCTCGTAACTCAAGCCCTCGAGCTCGCGCAGCACGATCGCCGTGCGCAGGTCCTCGGGCAGGTTCTCGATGGCGCGATTGACCGTGTCGCGGATCTCGTCGGTGAGAAGCAGCCCTTCCGGAGTCTCCGATTCGGACAGCCGCGAGTGCAGATCGTATTGATCGGGGTCCTGCAGGTCGAGATCGTAATCCATGGGCCGGCGTTTGGTGGCGACGAGGGCGTTCTTGGCGGTATTGATGGCGATTCTATACAGCCAGGTATAGAACGCGCTATCGCCGCGAAAGGACTGCAGGGCACGATACGCTTTCACGAACGCCTCCTGTGCAATATCCTCGGCTTCGGTTGCATCGTGCACGTAACGCATGATCAGCTTCAGCACCTTGTGCTGGTATCGCAGGACCAACAGATCGAACGCCGCGCGCTCGCCGCGCTGGACGCGCTCCACCAGCTTGAGGTCACTCTCTTCAACGGTCATTCGTGAACCCAAACCGGCGAGCCCGCGAGCCAGCCTGTCGCGATAGACCGACCGGGCGGGGAAAAGTTCGACGATTCCCCCCGTATTGCATCAGCGGCAAGCGTGATATTGCGCACAGTCGAATTCTAACAGCCGCCCTCAGCGGCAACCGGCGCCGCCCGCGGAGCCTCGCGTGATTCGCTCGATCAGCCTGGACAGCGCCGCGCTGGGCGGCTGCTCGAGGCCAAGGCAGTAAGCATGGATCAGGGGGTCCGGCGTCTCGAGCAGCGCCAGGAAGGCCCGCTGGTCCTCGACCGGGGCTGCCGAGAACTGCTCCTCGAGGTAGCGGGCGAGCAGCTCGTCGAGCTCCTTCATGCCGCGCCGGCAGCGCCAGCGCAGCCTGCCGAGATCTTGCGATGCCGCGCCCACCGGAGCCGACGGCGTCAATGGCGCCGGTGCGCCAGCAGCTGCTTGATCTCGGCGATCGCCTTGGCGGGGTTCAGATCCTTGGGGCACGCCTCGGTGCAGTTCATGATGGTGTGGCAGCGATACAGCCGGAACGGATCCTCGAGCTGATCGAGCCGCTCGCCGGCCGCCTCGTCGCGGCTGTCGGCGATCCAGCGATAGGCCGCCAGGAGCGCCGCGGGTCCGAGATAGCGCTCGCTGTTCCACCAGTAGCTCGGGCAGCTGGTGGAGCAGCAGGCGCACAGGATGCATGCCGAGGGTCTGTCCACCTTCTCCTGGTCCTCCTTGGACTGCAGCCGCTCCCCGTCCGGCGGCGCAGGGGTGCGCGTCTTGAGCCACGGCTCGATCGCGGCGTACTGGGCATAGAAGTTGGTCAGATCGGGCACCAGATCCTTGATCACCGGCAGGTGCGGCAGCGGATATATCCTGACCTCGCCCTTGACGTCCGCACAGGCGCTGATGCACGCAAGGCCGTTCTTGCCGTCGATGTTCATGGCGCACGAGCCGCAGATGCCCTCGCGGCAGGAGCGGCGAAAGCTCAGGCTGGCATCGATCTCGTTCTTGATCTTGATGAGCGCATCGAGAACCATCGGCCCGCAACCGTCCATGTCGATCTCGTAGGTATCGAGGCGCGGGTTCTCGCTCGATTCGGGATCGAAGCGATAGATCCTGAACACCCGCACGTGCTTGGCGCCGGCCGGCGCCTTGAACACCCGGCCATCCTTGCGCACCTTGGAATTGCGGGGAAGTAGAAGCTCAGCCATCTGTCATGCTCCTCGATGCTTGCGCGGCGCGCCTCAATAGGTGCGCGCCTTGGGCGCAATGGGCTCGACGTCGTCGGTCAGCGTATTCAGGTGCACGGGCCGGTAGTCGAATGTCGTGTCCCCGCGGGAATCCACCCAGCACAGCGTATGTTTCATCCAGTTCTGGTCGTCGCGATTCGGAAAGTCCTCGCGCGCCTGAGCGCCGCGGCTCTCGGTGCGGTTGTGCGCCGAGTGCATGGTGGCGACGGCCTGACCGAGCAGGTTGTCGAGCTCGAGCGTCTCGATCAGATCCGTGTTCCAGATGAGCGAGCGATCGGTCAGCTGCACGTCCTTGAACGAGGCGAACGCCTCGGCCAGCCGCCGCTTGCCGCTGTCCAGGGTCG
The DNA here is from genome assembly GCA_035504115.1 of Steroidobacteraceae bacterium. GTDB lineage: Bacteria > Pseudomonadota > Gammaproteobacteria > Steroidobacterales > Steroidobacteraceae > Bog-1198. The sequence continues at coordinate 83,921 of DATJSL010000045.1, forward strand.
CGGCGGTGCGGAACACCGCGGCGTCCTCCTGCATGATCCGCTGCATGTCCAGCCTGATGGCGGCCGTGCGGCGCGACCCCCGGGCATGGCGCAGGGCGTCGAGCCGCGCGAGCGTCGGCTCCCCGCAATCGGGGGGCAGCGCCCGATGACCGCCGCCCGGCACCAGTGTCTCGGCGCAATGGCGAGCCGCCTCGCGCCCGAACACCACCAGATCGAGGAGCGAGTTGGATCCGAGCCGGTTCGCGCCGTGGACCGACACGCAGGCCGCCTCGCCGACCGCCATCAGACCCGCAACCATCCTGTCCACGCCCTCGCGCCGGTAGGTGACCTCGCCGTGCACGTTGCAAGGAATGCCGCCCATGTTGTAGTGAACCGTGGGCAGCACGGGAATCGGCTCCTTGGTGACGTCGACATTGGCAAAGATGCGCGCGGTCTCGGCGATGCCCGGGAGCCGCTCCTTGATGACGGCGGGCCCCAGGTGCTCGAGGTGCAGATCGATGTGATCCTTGAGCTTGCCGACGCCGCGTCCCTCGCGAATCTCGATGGTCATCGAGCGGCTCACCACGTCGCGCGAGGCGAGGTCCTTCGCATTCGGCGCGTAGCGCTCCATGAAGCGCTCGCCGGCGGAATTGGTCAAGTAACCCCCCTCGCCGCGGGATCCCTCGGTGATCAGACATCCCGCGCCGTAGATCCCCGTGGGATGGAACTGGACGAACTCCATGTCCTGCAGCGGCAGTCCGGCGCGCAGCACCATGCCGCCTCCGTCCCCGGTGCAGGTGTGCGCGGAGGTGCACGAGAACCAGGCGCGGCCGTAGCCGCCGGTCGCGAGGATCACCTGATGAGCGCGAAAACGGTGCAGCGTGCCCTCCGACATGTCGAGCGCGATGACTCCGCGGCATTCGCCGTTTTCCATAATCAGGTCGAGCGCGAAGTATTCGATGAAGAAGGTGGCATCGTGCTTCAGGGACTGCTGATACAAGGTATGCAGCATGGCGTGTCCGGTGCGATCCGCGGCGGCGCAGGTGCGCTGCGCGATGCCCTTGCCGTAGTGCGTGGTCATGCCGCCGAACGGCCGCTGATAGATCTTGCCTTGCTCGGTGCGCGAGAACGGCACCCCGTAATGCTCCAGCTCGATCACCGCCGCGGGCGCCACCTTGCACATGAACTCGATCGCATCCTGGTCGCCCAGCCAGTCCGACCCCTTGACGGTGTCATACATGTGCCAGCGCCAGTCGTCCTCGCCCATGTTGCCGAGCGCCGCGGATATCCCGCCCTGCGCCGCGACCGTGTGGCTGCGCGTGGGAAACACCTTGGTGAGGCACGCCGTGGCGAGACCGGCCTCGGCCAGTCCGAAAGTGGCGCGCAGCCCCGCCCCGCCCGCGCCGACCACCACCACGTCATAGGTGTGGTCGATGAACTTGTAATCGCTCATGGCTCCTAGGACCCGAATGAAATTCGCAAGATCGAGAAGATGGCGGCTCCCGCGCACAGCACGTACACGAAGCGCAGCGCCAGCAACAAGAACAGCTTCGGGGCCGCGGCGTGCACGTAGTCCTCGACGATCACGTCGGTGCCGAGATAGGAGTGATACGCGGCCACGGCGATGAGCAGCACCGCGAGGAAGGCGGTGAGCGGCACCGACAGCCAGGCGCGCACGGTCATGTAGTCGAGCGCAGGCAGGAGCAGCAACGAGAAGAAGAACCACAGCGTGAGCGCGATCAACGCGACCGCGCTCAGCCGCTGTGCCCACCAGTGCTCGGTGCCCTTCTTGGCCGATCCGGTGCCGAGCACCTTGCCGAGCGGCGAACGCAAGCTCATGGCCGGCCGCCGTGCCAGAGCATCGCCCACGCGCCGGCCGTCAACAGCAGCGCGCCCAGCACGGCAAGCCATCCGCTCAGGTGCCTTTGCGTGCGCTCGAATCCGAGTCCCAGATCCCAGAACAGATGCCGCACGCCGTTCAGCAGATGAAACAGAAAGGCGAAGGTCCAAGCGATCAAGCATGCCGTGCCGACCGGGCTCGAGAGCACGCGCTGCGCGGTCCGGAAGCTCTCCTCGCCGCCGGCGAGCGACACCAGCCAGTAGCTGAGCGCGAGCAGGCCCAATCCGAGCGCGGCGCCCGTGATTCGATGCAAGATCGAGAGGCTGTTGCCAATCTGCCAGCGGTAGACGCTCAAGTGCGGCGACAGCGGCCGGGTGCGTGCGGGCATGATCTTCTTCCTGTGAACTGGCGGCGCGGCCTTCAGCCCGCCTCCGCGCGGCGGTGGCGAGGGTCAGAAATCAATACAGCGGCCCCGCGATTCCCAATCGCCGTAACGCGTCGGCTCCGGCCCCTCGCGCCCGCCCACCTCGCGCGCGCGCCCGGATCGCACCGGGGATGGCGCGTCCGGCGGCTCGGCCGCAAGGGGCGATGCCGCTGCAAGCGGCGATGCCGGTCCAAGGGGCGATTCCGGCGCAGGCGGCGGTGCCGGTGCATTTTCAAGTTCGTCGTGCCGCGTCACAGGTGAAAGTTTGCCAGAAAACGGGGGTGGATAACCACGAAACGCGCTTTTCGATCTGCGCTCGGCCGGGTGCCGCGCTCGGCCGGGTCGCGGCCGGTCGCGCACGCTCGGCCGGGTCGCGCTCGGCCGGTCGCGCACGCTCGACTGCCAGGGGTTGACAGTGCCGGTGAGATGCCCCATTCATGGGCGATGAGCATGGCTCCCATGGCAGCTGAGCCTCGAGGCTTCGCCGGTTCCCTGCCGCAGCTGGGGGTGGTGCGCTTCAGCGGGGCCGACGCCCTCTCCTTTCTGCAGGGCCAGGTGTCGAACGATACGCGCCGCCTGGCGGACGGCTCACCGCTCCTGGCGGCGTACTCCAGCGCGCAAGGCCGGGTCGTCGCCGTGATGCACCTGCTGCCGCACTCGAGCGGCGTACTTGCGATCTTGCCGCGCGAGCTCGCTTTGCCTACGATCATGCGCCTGCGAAAGTTCGTGCTGCGCGCGAAGGTCAAGATCGAGGATCTGAGCGATGAGTGCGCCGTCCTCGGCGCGAGCGAGGCTGCGCTGCTCGAGCCGCTCGCGGGCTTTGCGCCGGTGCAGGGGCGAGCCTTCGTGGAGCGCGACGGCGTGGGCGTCTCGCACGTGCCCGCGCGCTGGTGCGAGCCTGCGCAAGCCATGACTCGATACTGGATCGTGCGACCGGCCGGCGTCCGCGGCGCGCCGGACGCGGTCGCCGCAGCCCGAAGCGCCGAACACGAGTGGCGCCTCGCCGACGTTCGCGCCGGCCTGCCTCAGGTGTACGCCGCAACGAGCGAGCAATTCGTCGCACAGATGCTCAATCTCGACCTGCTCGATGCCATCAGCTTCGACAAGGGGTGCTACACCGGCCAGGAGATCATCGCACGCACGCAGCACCTCGGCCGCATCAAGCGGCGCATGTTTCACCTGCGCTTGCCTCACGGAGGCTGGTCGATCGGTGAGACGCTGCGGCTCACCGATGGACGCTCGGGTCGGCTCACCGAAATCGCCCCGGTCGGCGAGCAGTTCGAAGCGCTCGCCGTGCTGGGCCTCGAGCCCGGCCCCACCGAGGCCGAGGGCGCCGCGCAGAGCGCGGTCGCGGCCGAGGAGCTGTCCCTTCCCTACCGGCTCACGCCGGACTAGGAGCTGGCGCGAGCGCCTTCGAGGGCGCCTGCCACCTTGTCCTGGGTCTTGGTCTGGAAGTCGCTCGCGTCGTGACGCTCATGCATCTGGCCGGCAGGGTCGCCGAAGGTGCAGTTGACCTTGCGTCCGCGCTGCACGGCGGGACGTTGCGCGATGGCATCGCTCCAGCGCCGTACATGGGCGTACTGCTGCACTTGCAGGAATTCGCCCGCCTGGTACAGGCGGCCTTGCACCAGGCCTCCGTACCAGGGCCACACCGCCATGTCGGCGATGCCGTAGCTGCTGCCGGCCAGATACTCGGACTGCGCCAGCCGCCGGTCGAGCACGTCGAGCTGGCGCTTCACTTCCATCGCGAAGCGATCGATGGCGTACTCGATCTTCATCGGAGCATAGGCATAGAAGTGGCCGAAACCCCCGCCCAGGTAAGGCGCGCTGCCGACCTGCCAAAAAAGCCACGACAAGCACTCGGCGCGTGCGGCCGCATCGACCGGCAGGAACGCGCCGAACTTCTCCGCGAGGTAGAGCAGGATCGCGCCCGACTCGAACACCCGGATCGGCGTCCCCTTGCTGCGGTCCATGAGCGCGGGAATCTTGGAATTGGGATTGACGGCAACGAAGCCGCTGCCGAACTGCTCGCCCTCGTTGATGCGGATGAGCCACGCATCGTACTCGGCGCCGCTGTGGCCGAGCGCGAGCAGCTCCTCCAGCATGATGCTGACCTTGACGCCGTTCGGCGTCGCGAGCGAATAGAGCTGCAGCGGGTGGCGCCCTACCGGCAGCTCTTGGTCGTGCGTGGGACCGGCAATCGGGCGATTGATGCTCGCGAAGCGCCCGCCGCTCGGCTTGTTCCAGGTCCAAACCGCGGGCGGCGTGTAGGAGGAGGAATCGCTCATCGAGGGCTCCTTCGTGGCGTGACCTTGCGGGTGTGATCCTATAGGCTACTCGATAAATGCGGGCCTCGCAGCTGTGGACTTCGTTGATGGCCGCTGCCCTCATCGCCGGCATGGCGGGAGTGCCGCACCGGGCGATTGCGCAGGACGCTCCCTGCGCGAGCCGCTCGCTGAGCCGTGAGGACGGCGCGCAGGCGCAGGCCGCTGCGCGCGCGGCGCTGCCCGCTGCGGCTCGGCTCACGCTCGCCGATGCCTGCTGGAATCCCAGGGATGCGCACGCTCGGGTCGAGACGCCGAGGTCCGCCGAATCGAGCGGCATCGAGCAGTGGTGGAGCGTGTCCTGCCGGCGCGAGGAGCTCGGCTGGCAATGCGACCCGGCACAGCTCAAACAGCTGATGGAGCTGTCTGTGCGCGGAGCGGCGCATGCGGTGGAGCTGAGCGTGGATCGGCGCGCGCTCCTCGGTCGCGCGCGCCAGCTCGCCGCCGCCGCGCTCGAGATCTACGCCGATCCCGCCGCGCGGTTGCCGGCCTGCGAGATCGCGGGCCCGAGGGATCGCGAGCCGGTCAACGTGCCTCGCGGTGCCGTGCTGCCCGCGGGCGGGCGCGCGATTCACGTCACGCTGAGTCGTGACGGGCTCATCGATTCGGTCTTTCTCCTCGACGTCTCGGTGACCATCGAGTTTTCCTCGGATGAGGCCGCACGTCCGCGAGCATCCTGCTGGAATGAGGCCGTCATCGAATCGTAGCGCGCGAGGGGCCGCCGGCGACGAGGGGGATCGCAGCCCGAGCTCAGCGCGACGCCGCGGCAGTGGTGCGGCGAATGGCGCGAAACATTCCGCTGCGATCCGATTGCCAGCGGCGCCGGCCGATGATCGACAGCAGCGTCTTCGCATCGCCGGGCTGGATGAGGGCGAGACGAGAAACCGGATCGACGCGCAGCGGCTGGCCGAGCAGGCGCACGGCCTCGGCCAGATCGACAGCCTCGAACCCCATGATCCACTCCGGGAATTCCCGCTCCGCGATCGGCTCACGCACGATCAGCCGATGCTCCCGGTCATCGGAGAAAATCGCGTCGCAGGCGACCTCGACCCGCGCCGGCTCGCCTTCGAGCGACATCAAGAAGCAGCCCGCCACGTAGAGCATCAAACCGGAGACATCGTTCCGGCGATTTGCCCGGCGCGCCTCGTTCAGGAACTTGACCGTGTCGTGCTCGGACATATCCGGCGAAACGGCACTCACGTAAATGACGTGGATGAGATCTTCCATGGGTCACCTCGAGTCTGCACGGTGCAAGCTTAGATACATCGTGCCGGGCGCTGGGGCTCGAGCTGCGAGTTCTGAGACACGCTTGGTGCAATTCGAAACCCCTCGCACCGTTTCGCGGGCGGCTGGTCGGGGTTTACCCTACAAAGCTGCTAGAACAATTCCACCGGCTGCGCCTTCTCGGACTTGACCTCGCATTCCCGGTCGAAGATCGCGCGGTTGAACGAGGACGTCAGGCGCTTCACGCGCACCATGCCGTTTGCCGGACTGTAAAACAGCTTGCGCGCCAGGCGGTCGCCCAGATCCTCCCCCGCGATCACGAACCCCTCCGTCTTGAGATAATCGCGCACGAAGCGCGAATTGCGAGCGCCGATGTCGAGCGCCGTGTCGAGCATCTTGCCGCCGCCGATCACCTTGAACTCGAGATTGCCGCGCTGGCCTCCGAGACTCATGATGTCGTTGATCAGCCGCTCCATCGCCACGTTTCCATAGCGCGTGGCCATGCTGAGCGGAGCGTCGGACCAGGCGGCCGCACCGCCGGATGCATCGAGCGGCAGCATGAAGTGATTCATGCCTCCGATTCCGAGCTGGCGGTCGCGCACGCAGGCGGATACGCAGGAGCCGAGCACCGTGAATATGGCTTCGTCGTGACGGGTCACGTAGTACTCGCCGGGCAACAGCTTGGCGACCGGCAGGCCGAGGGCCGCGTCCCAGCTGCGGCGTATGTGGCCCAAGTGGGGCAATGCGGGCGGCAGATCTGCCGATGCTTCTCGAGCTGCCGCTGACGGCCTCATCACATTTCTCTCCCGGCGCCTAAGCGCGGCATTCGCTCCTGCGAGCCCACACCGCCGATATCGGCCGCGGCGGAACAAAGTGAGTAAGGGGAAAACCCTAGAGCGCAACGCCGGCCGTGCCGCGACACGCAGCGCGGTGCAGCATACGGGGCGCTTCCGGGGAGCGAGGAGCCGCCGAGGAGGATCGATTTGCTAGAGATCGATGACCTGCACCGCATCGGCGCGCAGCGACTCGCCGAAGAATCGGCTCCCGACGCGCGCGAAGCGCTCCGCATCGTCCGTCGCCAGCCAGGCAATGCGGCCCGCCGTGCCCGGAGCCGCCGTGCCCGGTGCCGCCGTGCCGGCAGCGCGCGCGCCGAGCTCGCGCGACAGCGCGCGCGCGGTGGTCGCCGCCGAGTCGACGATGCGCACGCCGCCCGGCAGCACGCAGCGAATGGCTTCGAGCAGGACCGGGAAGTGCGTACAGCCGAGGACCAGGGTGTCGGGGGCATCGTCCGCCTCGAACAGGGGATCGAGGTAGCGATGCGCGATGAGCTCGGCAGCCGCGCCGCGGGTCCAGCCCTCCTCGGCGAGCGCGACGAACATCGAGCAGGCGCAGGTGGTGACGCGCGCCGCGGGGCTGCGGCGCCGAATCGCGTCCTGGTACGCTCCGCCGCGGATCGTGCCTTCGGTCGCGATGACCGCGATGTGCTGGGACTTCGAGGCGGCGACGGCGGCCTCGGCGCCGGGCTCGATGACCCCGATCACGGGCAGCGTGGGATGGCGCAGGCGCAGCGCCCCGAGCGCGGACGCGGATGCCGTATTGCACGCGACCACCAGCGTTGCGATGCCGCGCGCGAGCAGCGCGCCGGCGCACTGCAAGGAGTAGCGCGCGACGGTCTCCGCACTCTTGGTACCGTAGGGCAGGCGGGCCGTATCGCCCAGATAGACGAAATCCTCCCCCGGCAGCGCCTCGCGCAGCGCCCGCAAGACCGTCAGGCCGCCGACTCCGGAGTCGAACACGCCGATCGGCCCACCCATGCTCAGGGCGCCCGCGGCCGGCGCTGCGGCCCGAATCCGCCGCGGCCACGCAGGGGCGCGCTGCTCAAGCTTCCGGCCGCATGTGCGGGAACAGCAGCACGTCGCGGATCGACGGCATGTCGGTGAACAACATCACCGTGCGATCGACACCGAGACCGAGGCCGGCGGCCGGCGGCATGCCGTACTCGAGCGCGCGAATGTAGTCCGCGTCGTAGTACATGGCCTCCTCATCGCCACCCGCCTTGCGCTCGACCTGCTCCTTGAAACGCTGCGCCTGATCCTCGGGGTCGTTCAGCTCGGAGAAGCCGTTCGCCAGCTCGCGGCCGGCGACGAAGAATTCCCATCGATCCGTGATGAAGGGATCCTGATCGTTGCGCCGGGAGAGCGGCGACACCTCGGCGGGGTACGCGTAGGCGAACGTGGGCTGGATCAGGGTATGCTCGCCGGTCTTCTCGAACAGCTCGATCTGCAGCTTGCCGGCGCCGTCGCCGCTCTTGTACGGGATCCTCATCGCATCGCATACGCGCCGCAGATAGGACACGTCGCGCAGCGACATCGGATCGAGGTTCGCATTGTTCGCGAGCAGGATGTCCTCGATGCTCATGCGCGCGAAGCTGCCGGAAAGGTCGATCTGCGTGCCCTGGTAGTGGATCTGGCGCGATCCGATCAGGCTGTCGGCGAGACCCTGGAACAGCGTCTCGATCAGCTCCATCAGATCGCCGTAATCGGCGTAGGCCTGATACAGCTCGAGCATGGTGAACTCGGGGTTGTGCTGCGTGGACACACCCTCGTTGCGGAAATTCCTGTTGATCTCGTACACCCGCTCGAGGCCCCCGACCGTCAGGCGCTTCAGATACAGCTCCGGCGCGATGCGCAGATACATGTCGACGTCGAGCGCATTGTGGTGCGTCTTGAAGGGCCGCGCCGCCGCGCCGCCCGGAATCGGCTGCAGCATGGGCGTTTCCACCTCGAGAAAGCCGCGCGCATCGAGAAAGGCGCGCAGGTAGCGCACGATGCGCGAGCGCGTCTCGAACACGCGCCGGCTGTCCTCGTTGACGATCAGGTCGACGTAGCGGCGCCGGTAGCGCTGCTCGGTGTCGGCGATCCCGTGCCACTTGTCGGGCAGCGGCCGCAGCGACTTGGTGATGAGCAAGATGCGCTCGGCGCGCACCGACAGCTCCCCGGTCCTGGTGCGAAACAGCGTTCCCTCGGCGCCGACGATGTCGCCCACGTCGAAGGTCTTGAACTCATCGTAGGCGGGGCCGAGCGACTGTTGCTGGAGAAAGATCTGAATCGCGCCGCTCGAGTCCTCGAGCCGGGCGAAGCTCGCCTTGCCCATGATGCGCTTGGCGCGCATGCGGCCGGCCACGCTCACCCGAACCGCCTCCTGCTCCAGGAGCTGCGCGCTCTTCGCGCCGTAGGCGCTCGCCAGGTCGGCGGCAAGCGCGTTGCGGCGAAACCCGTTCGGAAAGGCGCTGCCGTGCTCGCGCAGCCTGGCGAGCTTCGCGCGCCGCTCGGCGATCAGATGGTTGTCGTCGTCGTCGCTCATAGTCCCTGCTTCAAGCTCGCCTGCATGAATTCGTCGAGATCGCCGTCCAGAACCGCGGTGGTGTTGCCGATCTCCACGTCGGTGCGCAGATCCTTGATGCGCGATTGATCGAGTACGTAGCTGCGGATCTGATTGCCCCAGCTGACGTCGGATTTCGAGTCCTCGAGCACCTTCGCCGCCGCGTTGCGCTTGTTGAACTCGAGCTCGTAGAGCTTCGCCTTGAGCATCTTCATGGCGGTCGAGCGATTCTTGTGCTGGCTGCGCTCGCTTTGACAGGCGACCACGATGCCGCTCGGAATATGCGTGATGCGCACCGCGGATTCGGTCTTGTTCACGTGCTGCCCGCCTGCGCCGCTCGAGCGGTACACATCGGTGCGCAAATCGGCGGGATTGATCTCGATGTCGATGTCATCGTCCACTTCCGGCGATACGAACACCGATGCGAAGGAGGTATGGCGGCGGTTGCCGGAGTCGAATGGCGACTTGCGCACCAGACGGTGCACCCCGGTCTCGGTGCGCAACCACCCGTAGGCGTGATCCCCGCTCATGCTGATCGTCGCGCCCTTGATGCCGGCGACCTCGCCGGGGCTCTGATCGATGATCTCGGTCTTGATGCCGTGGCGATCCGCCCACTTCAAGTACATCCGCAGGAGCATCGCCGCCCAGTCCTGAGCCTCGGTGCCGCCGGCGCCCGCCTGGATGTCGAGGAAGGCGTTGTGCGAGTCCATCGGCCCGGGAAACATGCGCTGAAACTCGAGCCGCTCCACCTCGCCGGAAAGACGCATGACGTCGCGCTCGATTTCCGCGGCGGCGGCGGCATCGGACTCCTCCGCCGCCACGTCCAGCAGCTCGCCCGCGTCGCGCAGGCCGCGCGTCAGCCGGTCGAGACCCTGGACGACTTCCTCGAGCTGCGCGCGCTCCTTGCCGAGCTGCTGCGCGCGGTCCGCATCGTTCCAGACCCCAGGCTGCTCGAGCTCGCGGGTTACCTCCTGAAGGCGCTCGTGCTTTTCCTCGTAATCAAAGATACCTCCTCAAGGAGTCGCTGCGCTCCTCGAGATCTTTGATGAGACGTTTGAGCTGATTGATTTCCATGACCGATCAGTCTAGCACACCCGCCGCGGCGTCAAAGAACCTGCAAGTGCTGGCAGTTGAGCTGCGCGCTCTGGGCGCCGTTGTAATCGTTGATCTGCAGCCGATACGCGAGCCGCAGCATGGCGCCCGGATGGATCCCGGCATCGATGCCGCCGCCGGCGTGGCCGAACGCGATGGCCTCCAGACAGCTCGCGCCCGCGCCGTCACGGCCGGGCGAGCCCTCGCGCAGCGTCAGCCGCAGATGCTTTGCGCCGACGACGCGCGCGTCGGCGACGATGAAGTCGCCGTCGAAGACGGGCTCGGGGAATCCTTGTCCCCACGGACCCGCCTCGCGCAACGCGCGCGCGGTGCCGAGGCACAGCTCGGCGGGCAGCAATTCCCCGTCGGAATGAATGACACCGGTCAGCAGATCCGCGCCGGCGCGAGCCGCGACCTCGCGCGCAAAGGCGGCGCGGAATTGCTCCAGGTTCGCCTCGGCGAGCGTCATCCCCGCGGCCATGGCATGACCGCCGAACTTCTCGATGAGTCCGGGGTGGCGGACCGCCACGCCATCGAGCACGTCCCGAATGTGGATGCCGGAGACCGAGCGCGCCGAGCCGCGCAGCGATCCGCCGTCCGCCCGCGCGAAGGCCACGACCGGGCGATGCAGCCGATCCTTGATCCGCCCGGCGACCAGCCCGACCACTCCCTGATGCCAGCGCTCGTCGAACAAGCACACCCCGGGCGCCTCGCTGCCCGCCGCATCGAAGCGCACCGCCTGCGCCAGCTCGAGCGCCTCGCTCTGCATACGCTGCTCGATCTCGCGGCGCTCGTCATTGAGGCGGCCGAGCTGCGCGGCGAGCGCGCCGGCACGCGCCGGCTCATCCGCGAGCAGACAGGCGATGCCGACGCTCATATCGGCGAGGCGTCCCGCGGCGTTCAGCCGCGGCGCCACCAGATAGCCGAGATCGGAAGCCGTGAGGTCGTCGAGCCGGCGGCCCGCCGCCTCCACCAGCGCGCGCATACCCGGCACGCATCGGCCGGCGCGGATTCGACGCAAACCCTGCGCCACCAGAACGCGGTTGTTGCGATCGAGCGCAACGAGGTCGGCGACGGTGCCGAGGGCCACCAGGTCCAAGAGCTCGGCGGGTCTGAAGTCGTCGCGGCCGAGCCGCCGCGCGAGCGCCGCGATGACGTAGAACGCCACCCCGACGCCCGCCAGAGCGCGGCTCTCGAAGGCCGAGCGCTCGAGGTTCGGGTTGACGATCACCTCGGCGGCGGGCAGCACGCGGCCCGGCAGGTGGTGATCGGTGATGAGCACCGGAATTCCGAAGGCATGTGCGGCCTCGACACCCTCGATGCTCGAGGCCCCGTTGTCCACCGTGACGAGCAGCGAGGGCGCGCGCTGCGCGGCGAGCGCGACGATTCCGGGGGTGAGCCCGTAGCCGAACTGAAACCGGTTGGGAACCAGGAAATCGGCGTGCTCGAACTTGAGCGCGCGCAGCGCCCGCACGATGAGCGCAGTGCCGGTGGCGCCGTCGGCGTCGAAGTCCCCGACCACGAGCACGCGCCCCGAACGATGCGCCGCCAGCAACTCGGCCGCCTCCTCGACGCGCTCGAGCGTGCGCACCGGCAGGAGAGTCTCGAGCGACAGATCCAGATCCTGCGGCTGCACGATGCCGCGCGCGGCATACACCCGCCGCAGCACCGGGTGCAGATCGTTATCGAAGGCGAGCGGCGGCCCTGCGGGACGCCGGCGAATCTCAACCGCCATCGAGGAGCGTCTCCCACCAGGGACGAGGACGGCGCCAGAAGCGCCGCGCGGTGCGCCTGCTCGAGCTGAAGCAGGAGCTGCCGGCGGACACCTCGAGGCTCTCGAGGCGCCCCGCCTTGAGGTCGGCAAGCGCCGGCGCGAGCCAGCGCTCCTCGGCGCCGCGCCAGGCGTCGGTGCCCGGCCAGTCCTTCACCGTGATCACCCCGCAGCGCGCGGCGCCGGGATAACGCGTCTCGCTCGCGAAGGAGGCGAACAGCGGATCATCACCCGCCGTCCAGCCCTGGAGCGCGGGAAACCCGGCATCGGCGGGGCCGCCTCCCCACAGCCACAGCGCGCTGACCGTCGGCGCCGAGCGTGCGCGGCGGCGCTCATTGAGCGCGTGCGCGAACAGCCACATCTCGATCTCGCTCGACAGGCTGCGAAGGCGCGGCGCATCCGCGCCGCGCGCCAGATGCCCCCAGAGGTCCTGGCCGACGGCCTGCTCGGGCGCGCTCGTGATGGCACGCAGCGGCGCATCGAATAGGCACAGCAACAGATTGCCGCGGCCGCGCACCAGGCGCGCGTGCGCGTGCGCGCCGCCGAGCACACGATTGAAATCCGCGGCCAGCTCGTCGGCCTCGGCGGCATCGAGGTCGAGCACGCCCGCGGCCTCGAGGCTCACGCGGCTCGTGCCCGCGAGGAGGTGAACCGGCGTCGCGAGGTACACCCAGCCGCCGGATGCGCCGGCGCCGCCGCAAGCCGCGAGCGCAACGCTCGCGGCCGGCGGCGCGGGCATGCCCTCGCCGGCGATGAGGCGAAACGCGCGGGCGCGCCAATCGCCCGCCTCGTCGCGCCTCTCGGCGCGCGCCAGCAGGCGCTCGAGCAACGGTGCGCGCGTGTGCGCGACCGGCCCGCGCGCGGTGATTCGAAGGTACACGGTGGACAACTGCGATCCTGACGCCAAGTGGCGTATCTTACCGATATGCGCTTTGCCCAGGACTCGACCTCGGCTCCCAACGTCATTCGCGCCTACGCGGCGGGCGAGATCCGCATCGGCGATGCGACCTTCCGCGGGCCGCTCATCCTCAGCGCTTCGCAGATCGTACCGGGGCCCGCGGTCGAGCGAGCCGATGCGCTGACCGCGGCCCATGCCGCAGCGCTCCTTGCGCTCGAGCCCGAGCTCGTGCTCATCGGCACCGGCGCGCGGCAAATTTTTCCCGCCGACGAGTTCGGCGCGCAGTTCCTGCGTCAAGGCGTGGGATTCGAGGTGATGGATACGGGCGCTGCGTGCCGAACCTTCAACGTGCTCGTGACCGAGCAGCGCCGCGTCGTCGCCTTGCTGCTCGACTGAGCGCGCCACCCCGCGTGCGGTCGCGCGTCGCAAGGCGATCGCTGGTACTGGAGCTCGAGAAAAGAAAGGCGGGGCGTGACGACGTGAATAAACTCGGTATCGAGAATGTTTGTATTTCTTCTTGATCTTGTTCTATTTTTCTCTCTGGACCTGATCGAACCGTCCGCCCCGCGAGTTGGACTTTTTCCCCAACGACTCGTGCGGGAACATACGCCTACCCCGAGGCGAGCGTCAACGACATACGGTCCGGCATTCATCGTCGCCCCAAACTGCATGTCGTATTTTCATTTAAATTCAACTGATAATGATAATTAACTAGAATCATTATAGAGGGGCATCCGCCGCCTGCGCGCGCGCGAAGCGTACCGCTGCGCCGGCGCCGTCACTTCGGATTCGACAGGTAGGGGATGGGATCGACCGGTCTGCCGTTGTATCGAATCTCGAAATAAAGCGCCGCCCTCTGGTGCGGACCCAGGCCCATCCGCGCAATGAGCTGACCGCGTGCAACCTCCTGTCCCTCGCGGACGGCGAGCTCACGCGTATGCGCGTAGGCCGACAGATAGTCGTCGCCATGCTTGATGATGATGAGGTTGCCGTAGCCGCGGATGCCGCTGCCGACGTACACGACGCGCCCGCCGCAGGCTGCAATCACCGGCTGATCCAGCTCGCCCATCAGCAGCACACCGCCGCCCGCCACCGCACGCGGCGGCAGCGCCGAGGCCGTCGGCCAGAGCCACGGCTGCGGAGCCGGCGAGGAGCCGCCGGCACAGCCCGCGGACGCGCTCGAGATCTTAGGTGCGGCGCGCGCGCGCGCACCGGCGTCGTTGCCCTCGGCGGGCGCCGCAGCGACCGGCGCCGCAGGTGGCCCAGGCGCCGCAGGTGGCCCAGGCGTCGCGGAGCGCGCAGCCGGCGCCGCCACCCTCGCCGCAGGCTCGAGGGTGAGTATCTGACCCACGGTGATCCGGTAGTCGGGACCGATGTGGTTCCAGCGCGCCAGCGCGTGATAATCGAGGTCATGCCGCCAGGCGATGCTGTACAGGGTATCGTGCGGCTGCACGACATAAGTCCTGGGTTGGTAGCCGCGATAGGCCGCGCATCCCGCCAGGCAGCTGATCCCGACCACGCCGACCGCTCGGGCGAGGCGCACGGCTCCCTTAACGCTGCAATCCCGAGAGCAGAGGAACGAAGCTGACGGCGCCCAGGGATTCACGCTGCACGCGCGTCTCGCCCTTGGTGAAGCGGATCAGATCCTGCCGTCCTTCGGGGCCGACGGGGGCGATGAGGCGGCCACCGACGACCAGCTGCTCGAACAGCGCCTGCGGCACGAGGCGCGGCGCGGCAGTGAGCAGGATGCCGTCGAACGGCGCGCGCCCGGCCCAGCCGACGTTTCCATCGTCGTGGCGAAAGTGCACGTTGCGGATCTTCAGCTCGCGCAGCGAGCGGCGCGCGCGCGCGACCAGGCTGCCGATGCGCTCGATGGTGTAGATCTCGCTCACGAGCGGCGAGAGCACCGCGGTCTGGTAGCCGCAGCCGGTGCCGATCTCCAGCACCTTCGGCGTGGGTCCCGCGGCGAGCAGCGCCTCGGTCATGCGCGCCACGACGTAGGGCTGCGAGATGGTCTGCCCGAAGCCGATGGGCAGGGCGGTGTCCTCGTAGGCGCGCGAGGCGAGGGCCTCGTCCATGAACAGATGCCGCGGCACGTTGCGGATCCGGTCGAGCACGCGCTCATCGGCGATGCCCTGCTCTTGCAGTCTCTGGACGAGCCGCTCGCGGGTGCGCGCCGAGGTCATGCCGATACCGCTCAGGCGCGGGCCCTGGATGAAGGTGCTCATGGCGCGAGCCAGCGGCCGAGCTCGGGAAGCGCCGCGTGGCGGGTGAAATCGATCTGCAGCGGGGTCACCGAGGCATAGCCGTGGGCGATGGCGTGGAAGTCGGTGCCCGGCCCCGCGTCCTGTCCGTCTCCGGCGTTGCCCACCCAGTACACGTCGCGCCCGCGCGGGTCCTGGGCGTGCACGATGGGCTTGCTGCGGTGTCTCGCCCCGAGACGCGTGGCCTTGATCCCGAGCACCCGATCATCGGGTAGATCCGGCACGTTGACGTTGAGCATCACCGGACCCTGGAGCGGCGCGACCGACAGCCGCTGGATCAACCTGGCGGCGACCCGGGCGGCACCGGCGAAATTTCGCGGGCTGCCCGGCTCGACGCACAACGATACCGCAATCGCCGGCAGCCCCAGAAAGCGCCCCTCGATGGCGGCGGCCACGGTGCCCGAATACAACGTATCGTCCCCCAGATTGGCTCCATCGTTGACGCCGGATACCACGATGTCGTGCTCGAAATCGAACAGTCCCGAGACGGCCAGATGCACGCAGTCGGTGGGTGTCCCGTTCACGTAGTAGCTGTCGACGTCGTAGCGCGCCGCTCGAATCGGAACGTCCAAGGTGAGCGAGTTACTCGCGCCGCTCCGATTCCGATCGGGTGCAACCACGGTGACGGACCCCAGCGGTTTGATCGCCTCTCTCAGTGCCTCCAAGCCCTCAGCGCGGTAACCGTCGTCGTTGGAAAGTAGAATTTTCACAGTCTAAACGCATGATGGCGGGCAACGCCCCACCGACTATACTGTAACGCCTCACACCCGGATAGCGGATCGACATGGCCAAACCACGCTCCCGCGGCAGCGGCGCGCCCGCCGCGCAGCGACCGCGCAGCGCTGATGCGGACGCCGAGTTGTTTCGTGCCGCGATGAGCGATGTGAAGCCGCTGCCGCCCCCGCCCGAGGCCGCGGGACTTGGCGCGCCGCGTCGGCGCAGGGCAGCGCCGCGGGCGCGCAGCGCCGCGCTCGCCGCCTTCGGGCAGCTGCCGGGCGAGTCCTCGGGCGAGGATGCCGCGCGGGACGAGCTCTCGGCGAGCGATGCCGACGCCTCGCAGGCCGACGCCTCGCAGGCCGGCGTCGCGCCGGGCGATGCGCTGTGCTTTCGGCGGCCGGGCGTGCGCACTCAAACGCTGCGGCGCCTGCGGCGCGGGCTGTGTCCCGTCGAGGACGCGCTGGATCTGCACGGCTTGAGCCAGCCGCAGGCTCGCGACTGCCTGGCCGAGTTCATCGCGCGCAGCCGCAGCGCCGGCCGCCACTGCGTGCGGGTGGTGCACGGCAAGGGGTATCGCTCCGGTGCACGCGGCCCGGTTCTGAAGATTGCGGTGAATCGCTGGCTCAGGCACCACCCCGGCGTCCTGGCGTTCACCTCTGCGCGTCCCCTCGACGGCGGCACGGGCGCCGTGTACGTGCTGCTGCGCTCGTAGAGGCACGGCGCGAGCGCAACGGTGCGTTCGGCCCGGGGCGTTGCGGATTACTCGGGATCGGAATCGATGAGCGCCGGCGCGGCGAATTCACAGATCTCGCGCAGCACCGCGGTGGCGAACTGACCTCTGCCGAGGCCGAAGCTCAGGGTCAAGCTTGCCGCATCGGCCTCGACGCTCGGATCACGCAGCACGCAGCGCAGCGCACGCCGCTCCTGCTCCAGGCCCTGCGCCGCCAGCAGCTGCGCGACGGGGTGAAATTCCTGCGCCACCTCGCGCTCGATCTCGAGCGAGCGCCCAGCGGTCTGCGGATCGCCGCGGCCCCACAGAGGACCCGACGGGTGGATGTCGAATGAGTCCAGACGGCGCTGGATCTGCTCGTCGACGGCGACGATCGGAAAGTGGCTCGCGCTGCCCTCGAGCATCGCCAGATCTCCGGGCGCGAGCCTAGACCAGTCGGCGCTTTGGACGCGCCGTGCGAGCACGGCATTGAAGATGAGCGCGCGCGCGGCGGACAGCACGAAGGCGCGCTCGCTGCGACCGGGCGGGCTGCGGCCGCTCTGCAGCCACTCCTCGAGCCGATCCAGATTGAAGCCATTGCGGCCGAAGCGCTGCGGACCGAAGTAATTCGGCGCTCCGTGCAGGGACAGCGCGAGCAGCTTGCGCTCCCAATCCTCGCGTGCCCAGCTCACCTGGCGCAGACGAATGCGGAAGCGATTGCCGCTGAGCGCACCGCGTCTGAGCTTGCGGGCGTTCGCCTGCACCTCGAGCACCCTGAACTCGTCGGTGCGCAGCGCGCTCCAGAACTCGGCCGGCCGCGGGCGCGCCGGAACGCTGAACCACTGCACGCCGATGGCGTGCCGATCCTTGAGCCCCGCATAGCCCACCTCGGCGAGGGGCACGAGGGCGAGGCGCGCGATCTCGGCGGCGACCCAGCGCGTGTTGGCCGCACGCTTCTCCACGCGCAGCAGCCAGTGCGATCCTTCGCCGGAGGGAGCGAAGGAGAGCTGTTCCTCGACTCGAAAGTCCTCGGGCTCGGCCTTGATGAGCGCCGCAGCGAGCGGCGCTCCGTGCGCCCGCGGGGGCCCGAGGGCGGCCTGCCTCCAGGCCGCCGGTGCGCTCAAGCTCCCTCGAGCAGCACGGCGGCCTGCGCGGCGAGGCCCTCGCCGCGACCGAGGAATCCGAGCCCCTCGGTGGTGGTCGCCTTGATGTTGATGAGACGCGGCGCCACGCCGAGGTCGGCGGCCAGATTCCCCGCCATGGCGAGCCGATGCGGGGCAACGCGCGGCGCCTCGGCGAGCACCGTCACATCCGCATTGACGAGCACGAAGCCCGAGTCGCGCATCATGGCGGCGACGGTGCGCAGGAGCTCGCGACTATCCACCCCCCGATAGCGCGCATCGGTGTCCGGGAAATGCCGGCCGATGTCGCCCTCGCCGAGCGCGCCAAGCAGCGCATCGCAAAGGGCGTGGATCACCACATCGCCGTCCGAGTGCGCGACGACTCCACGGCTGTGCGCGATGCGCACCCCGCCGAGCATGACGTGATCGCCCTCGCCGTACTTGTGCACGTCCATACCTTGACCGATCCTCATCTTGCCGCCTCGCGTGCCTTGCAATATGCGCGCCGCCTCCGCCAGGTCCTGTGCGCGCGTGATCTTGATGTTGAAGGGCGAGCCTTGCACCAGGACGGGGCGCAGCCCGAGCCGCTCCATGGCCTGCGCTTCGTCGGTCACGGGAACGCCCAAGCGCGCGGCGTCCTCGAGCGCGCGGGCGAGCTCGCGCAAGCCGAATGCCTGCGGCGTGAGCGCGCGCCACAGGCCCTGCCGGTCCACGGTCTCGACGACCGCGCCGTCGCGCTCGCGCTTGACCGTATCGACGATGGGCGCGGCCAGCACGGCGCCGCACGCGCCGCCCTCGAGCGCATCGATGAGCGAGCGCACCTCGCCCGCCGCAAGACACGGTCGCGCGGCATCGTGCACCAGCACCCAGTCGCCGGCCGCGGCGAGGGACTCGAGGGCTTTCAGGCCGCTCAGCACCGATGCCTGGCGACTCGCCCCGCCGATCGCGGTCAGCAGCTTCTCGGAGCCGATCCGGGCGGCGAGCTCGGGCCAGCGCGCATCATCGGCGGCAACCACCACGGCCACGCGCTCGATGCGCGGCTCGCGCAGCAGCGCGCGCAGCGCGCATTCGAGCACGCTCACCCCATCCAGGGGCGCATATTGCTTGGGTAAGCGCGGCTCGGCGCCGGAGGCCTCGAAGCGTTCGCCTCGGCCCGCGGCCGGCACGACGGCCCAGACGCGCGGCGCTGAAATGGGGGGGGTCACTGAGCGCGGGCTGTGATCGCGGTGGCGGGCGCGGGGGGCGCCTGGGTCGCGGGAGTCACGATCTGATAGAAGGTCTCGTTATTGCCCACCATGCCGAGCTCCGAGCGAGCACGCTCCTCGAGCGCGGCCAGGCCGACCTTCAGATCAGTCACCTCGGCCAGCAGCTCGCGGTTGCGCTCGCGCTGCTCGGCGTTTGCGGCACTCTGCGCGGCGATCGCCTGCTCGAGACGCCAGGTCTCGCGCAGCCCGCGCTCCGACACCCATAGCCGGTATTGCAGAAGAACCAGGCTCAGGCCGAGTATGACCGCGAAAATCCTCATGGCACCAGTAGCTTAGCATGAACTCTTAAGAAACTGGAACCGCTAGCGCCCGCTTGCCGGCAAAAGCCGCCTCGCCGGCGAGCTCGGCCTCGATACGCAGCAGCTGGTTGTACTTGGCGATCCGATCGGAACGCGACATGGAGCCGGTCTTGATCTGCGTCGCCGTCGTGCCGACGGCGATGTCGGCGATGGTGGCATCCTCGGTCTCGCCCGAGCGATGCGAGATGATGGCCGCATAGTGCGCCTGCGCCGCCATGTCGAGCGCCGCGAGGGTCTCGGTGAGCGTACCGATCTGGTTCGGCTTGATGAGAATCGCGTTGGCAATATTCTTCGAGATGCCCGCGGCGAAGATCTTGGTGTTGGTGACGAAGATATCGTCGCCCACGAGCTGCAGCTTCTGGCCGAGCTTGCGCGTGAGCACCGCCCAGCCCTCCCAGTCGCCCTCGCTCATGCCGTCCTCGATGGTGACGATCGGATACTTCGCCGCCAGCGCCGCGAGATAATCCGCGAACTCGCCGGCATCGAACTTGCGCCCCTCGGATGCGAGCTCGTAGACGCCGTCCTTGTAGAGCTCGTTGCTGGCGACGTCCAATCCGAGATAGATGTCCTTGCCCGCGCGGTAGCCCGCCTTGTCGATGGCTTCCAGGATCACCGCGAGCGCCGCCTCGTTCGAGGGCAAATCGGGCGCGAAGCCGCCCTCATCCCCCACCGCGGTATTGAGCCCGCGCGCGTGCAGCACCTTCTTGAGCGCGTGGAACACCTCCGCGCCGTAGCGCACGGCCTCCGACAGGCTGGGCGCGCCCAGCGGCAGGATCATGAATTCCTGGATGTCGACGCTGTTGTCCGCGTGCGCGCCGCCGTTGATGATGTTCATCTGCGGCACCGGCATGACGGGCGCCGCAGCGCCGCCCAGATAGCGGTACAGGGGGAGCTTGCGCTCACGCGCCGCGGCATGGGCGGCCGCAAGCGAGACGGCGAGGATGGCGTTCGCGCCGAGCTTGGACTTGTTCTCGGTGCCGTCGGCGGCGATCAGCCGCCCGTCCAGCCCGCGCTGATCCTCGGCGTCGTACCCGACGAGCACGCGGCGGATGGTGGTGTCGATGTGCTCGACCGCCTTGCGCACGCCTTTGCCGCCGTAGCGCTTCGGGTCGCCGTCGCGCAGCTCCACCGCCTCGCGCGAGCCGGTCGATGCGCCGGACGGCACGGCGGCGCGTCCCATGGCGCCCGACTCGAGCACCACGTCGGCCTCGACGGTGGGGTTGCCGCGCGAATCGATGATCTCGCGGCCGCGAATCTCGGCGATGCGACTCATAGCAAGGTCTCCTCGAAGGGTTTCTTCTTGACGGCGAGGTCCAGCTCCACGAGGGTCGTCAGCAACGAGCCCATGCGCTCGAGCGGCCAGGCATTGGGGCCGTCCGACAGCGCCTCGGCGGGCCGGGGGTGCGTCTCCATGAACAGGCCGGCGATGCCGGCGGCGACCGCCGCGCGCGCCAGCACCGGAATGAATTCGCGCTGCCCTCCGGAGACATCGCCCCGGCCACCCGGCAGCTGCACCGAGTGCGTCGCGTCGAAGACCACCGGGCAGCCGGTCGCGCGCATCACGGCGAGCGAGCGCATGTCCGCGACCAGGTTGTTGTAGCCGAACGAGAACCCGCGCTCGCACACCATGATCTGCGCATTGCCGGTGGAGCGCGCCTTGTCGACCACGTTCTGCATCTCCCAGGGGCTCAAGAACTGGCCTTTCTTGATGTTCACCGGCTTGCCCTGCGAACAGGCCGCGACGATGAAGTTGGTCTGGCGGCACAGGAACGCAGGTGTTTGCAGCACATCGACCACCTGCGCCACTTCCGCCAAGGGCGTGTCCTCGTGCACGTCGGTGAGCACCGGAACGCCGATCTGCTTGCGCACGAGCGCGAGTGCCGCGAGCCCCGCTTCGAGGCCCGGGCCACGGAAGCTCGAGCGCGAGGAGCGGTTCGCCTTGTCGAAGGATGCCTTGAACACGAACGGGATGCCGAGCGTCTCGGTGAGCTCGCGCAGGCGCCCCGCCACCTCGAGCACCAGCGCCTCACTCTCGATCACACAGGGGCCGGCGATCAAGAAGAAGGGCCGGTCGGCGCCGACCTCGAACGAGGTCAGCCTCATGCCGTGGCGCGCGCCGGCTGCAGCGATGCGCGATAGGCGCGCGCCGCGCGCACGAAGCCGGCGAACAGAGGATGGCCGTCGCGCGGGGTGGAGGTGAACTCCGGATGGAACTGGCTCGCCACGAACCAGGGATGGGAGTCGAGCTCGATGAACTCGACCAGCCCGTCGCCGGAGAACGCCGAGCAGGTCAATCCGGCCGCGGTCAATTCCTCGAGATAATGGTTGTTGAACTCGTAGCGGTGCCGGTGCCGCTCGAAGATCGATTCCTTGCCGTAGAGCGCGTGCACCAGCGAGCCCGGCTTCAATCGCGCCTCCTGCGCGCCCAGGCGCATGCTGCCGCCGAGATCGGACTTCTCGTCGCGCACCTGCTGGCCGCGCGCGAGGTCCTGCCACTCGGTGATGAGCGCAATCACCGGATGATGCGTCGCGCGGTCGAACTCCGTGCTGTTCGCGCCCTTCAGGCCGACGACGTTGCGCGCATACTCGATGATCGCGAGCTGCATGCCGAGGCAGATGCCGAGGTAGGGAATTCGATTCTCGCGGGCATAGCGGATGGCCTGGATCTTGCCCTCGATGCCGCGGTCGCCGAAGCCGCCGGGCACCAGGATGGCATCCATGTTGGCGAGCACCGACGGCCCGGAGCGCTCGATGTCCTGCGACTCGAAGTAATGGATGTTCACCCGTGTGCGGGTCTTGATCCCGGCGTGCATCAGCGCCTCGTTCAGCGAGATGTACGAGTCGCGGATCTGCACGTACTTGCCGACCATGCCGATGTCGACCACCGCCTCGGGATTCTGCCTGGCGGCGACCACCGCGCGCCACTCCGACAGATCCGTGCCGGGCGCATGCAGGCGCAGCTTGTCGATGACGATGTCGTCCAGATCCTGCTCGTGCAGCAGGAGCGGTATCTTGTAGATGTCGTCCGAATCGACCGCGGATATCACCGCCCGCTCCTCGACGTTGGTGAACAGGGCGATCTTGCGCCGCTGCTCGTCCGGCAGGGTCTGCGAGCAGCGGCACAGCAGGATGTCCGGCTGGATGCCGATGCCGCGCAGCTCCTTGACCGAGTGCTGCGTGGGCTTGGTCTTGATCTCGCCCGATCCGCCCACCACCGGCACCAGGGTCAAGTGCATGTAGAGCACCTGGTTGCGCCCGAGCTCCACGCCCATCTGGCGGATCGCCTCGAGGAAAGGCAGCGACTCGATGTCGCCGACGGTGCCGCCGATCTCGACCATGCACACGTCGGAGTCGCCCGCGCCCATGCGGATGCGGTACTTGATCTCGTCGGTGATGTGCGGGATCACCTGCACGGTCGCGCCGAGGTAATCGCCGCGCCGCTCCTTGGCGATGACCCGCTCGTAGATGCGGCCGGTGGTGAAATTGCTGTCGCGGCCGGTGGTGGTGCGCACGAAGCGCTCGTAGTGCCCGAGATCCAGGTCCGTCTCGGTGCCGTCCGCCGTGACGAACACCTCGCCGTGCTGGAAAGGGCTCATGGTGCCGGGGTCCACGTTGATGTAAGGATCCAGCTTGACCATGCTCATCTTGAGGCCGCGCGCCTCGAGAATGGCTCCGAGAGACGCCGACGCGATGCCCTTGCCCAAGGATGACACCACGCCGCCGGTGACGAATACGAATCGAGTCATGAGGTCACCGCCAAATAAATAATCGCTGACCGCGCTGCAAAAATCGCAAGCGGCGGCGCCGACAACCCAAAAAGGAATTATTAATTTCGACGGGAGTTCAGGTTACCAGATCGGCCCCGCCCCGACAATCGCACGAGCGCTCGATCGGCAGCGCGCGGCCTCTCAAAGCAGGCTCGGCGCATTCTCCCACATGCACGCGAGCCCGGGCACGTGCGGCTCGACGCTCCAGCGCGCGTCCTGCCACAGATCGCCCACCGCGATGAGCGCATCGTCCGCGTAGATGAGCGGCAGCGCATCGCGCAGCCACGGCAGAACCCCCAGCGATTGACACAGATGCTGCAGCGACTGACTGCGCGCGCGCGCACCCGTCTTGAGCGCTTCCCCGCCGCGGCGCCGGCGCACGCTGAGCGTGCCCGGCAGGCGCGCCGGATCGAGGCCTCCCGGCCGGGCGGCGAGGCGCAACGCCCCCAGTCCGGCCGGGAGCTCGAGCGCGGTGGCGGCGGCGCCGACCCAGTCGAGCCGCGCCGGCAGCGCCGGCACGGCCGCCGGCGTGACGAACAGCCGCTGCCGATAGCGGCGCAGCGCGTGCTCGCCCCAGGCCACCGCGGGAATGTGATCGCTGTGCGCGGTGAGCATTTGCCGCAGCGCCTCGCCGAGCCTGGCCGAGGATGGCGGCTCGACCGCCGCCGCATGCAGCCAGTAGCGCAGCACGTTCAGCCGCTCGCGGGCCGGCAGCGCACGCAAGCCCGGCACCGACAGCGCCTCGCCGTCGCGCAGACGCTCGACGGTGAGCTGCGTGGCGGCATCGAGCGAGGCTTGCGCTTGAGCGAGATGCTGCGCGGCGCGCGCGAGTGCCGCCGCCGCGCCCGGCCAGCGCCGCTCGATCGAGGGCCAGATATCGTGCCGCAGGTAGGCACGATCGAAGCGCGCATCGCGGTTCATCGGATCCTCGACCGCGGCGACGCCTTGCGCCGCGCCGAAGCGGCGCAGGTCGCGCCGCGCCACGGCCAGCAGCGGGCGCAGGTGCCATCCCCTGGCAAACGGGCGGCACGGCGGCATGGCGCACAAGCCCTTGAGTCCGGCGCCGCGCAGCAGCTGCAACAGCAAGGTCTCGGCCTGGTCCTCGGCATGATGCGCCGTCAGCAGACACTCCCGATCGCGCAGCACGCGGGCGAACGCGCGGTAGCGTGCCGCCCGCGCCGCCGCCTCGATGGACGCGCCGCGCGCGCTGTCCACCGCCACCGCCACCACCTCGAGCGGAACCTTAAGGCGCTGGCAAAGCGAGATGCTGGCGGCACGCAGGGCACTCGATGCGGCTTGCAGCCCATGATCGACGTGCACGGCGCGCACGCCAAGCGCGGCAGCGCGCACGCCGGGCGCGGCGGCACGCACGCCGGGCACGGAGGCACGCCCAGGAGGCTGCGCCGGCCGGGGAGCGGCGATCACGGTGAGAGCGGTGAGGAGCGTAGCGGAGTCGGCTCCGCCGCTCAGGCCCACCAGCAGGCCGGTCGCGCCGGCCGGCAGGTTGTCCTCGAGCACGGCACACAGGAGGTCCGCGCTGAAGCGCATGCGCCCTACTCGGCGCGAAACACGCCGAATCCGCGCAGGCGCGCCTGGCGCGCATCGAGGAGCTGTGTGATCGGCTGCTTGGACAGCTCCGCCAGGTGCTTCACCATGCTCTGCTTCATCACCTCGGCCATCGCCTGAGGATCGCGATGGGCGGCGCCGTGCGGCTCCTTGAGCACCTCGTCGACCAGACCGAGCTTCTTGAGCCGCTCCGCCGTGCCGCCCATGGCGTCGGCGGAGATCTCCTTCTTGTCGGTGCTCTTCCACAGGATGGAGGCACAGCTCTCGGGCGAGATCACGGAATACACGCTGAATTGCAGCATCACCAGCCGATCGCACACGCCGATGGCGAGCGCGCCGCCCGAGCCCCCCTCGCCGATCACCACGGACAGGATGGGCGATGCCAGGTGGGACATCTCGAACAGGTTGCGCGCGATGGCTTCGCTCTGCCCGCGCTCCTCGGAGCCGATCCCGGGATAGGCGCCCGGCGTGTCGATCAAGGTGATGATGGGCATGCGGAAGCGCTCGGCGATGCGCATCAGGCGCAGCGCCTTGCGGTACCCCTCGGGCTTGGGCATGCCGTAGTTGCGCCGCACGCGCTCCTTGGTATCGCGCCCCTTCTGGTGACCGATGACCATCACCGGCAGGCCCTCCAGACGCGCCAGGCCGCCGACGATGGCAAGGTCGTCCCCGTACATGCGGTCGCCGTGCAATTCATGCCAGTCGGTGAAGATGAGCGACACGTAGTCGAGCGTGTAGGGACGCTGGGGGTGGCGCGCGAGCTGGGTGATCTGCCAGGGCGAGAGATTGGAAAAGATGCTGGTGGTCAGCGCCCGGCTCTTGAGCTGCAGGCGCTTGACCTCCTCGGCGATGTTGATGCTCGCATCGGAGCCGAGGAACTTGAGCTCCTCGATCTTCGCCTCCAGCTCGGCGATCGGCTGTTCGAACTCCAGAAAATTCAGCGCCATGAAGAGGTTTCCTCGCCGCGGATGTCGTTGCGCGGACCATACACCAGATACCAGCCGTCCCGGCCCACCAGGGCCGATAGTTTATCCAGAAGCTCGCGCGAGGGGCGCACCGACCAGCTGTCGGCCAGCTGCAGGCGGCCGGCGTAGTGCCCCCGGTTCACGGCGACGCCCACCGCGCA
The DNA here is from genome assembly GCA_035504115.1 of Steroidobacteraceae bacterium. Classification (GTDB taxonomy): domain Bacteria; phylum Pseudomonadota; class Gammaproteobacteria; order Steroidobacterales; family Steroidobacteraceae; genus Bog-1198. The sequence goes on from DATJSL010000045.1 coordinate 109,688, forward strand.
GGGACCTTTCAGATAGGGCCTGAGCAGCTCCTCGAACCGGCTCATGCCCTGCGGTCCATCGAATGCCTCCGGCCAGCGCAGCCACAGCCGCCGCGCGAAACGCTCGCGCGCCCGGTCGATGTCCATCAGGCTCTTCGCCTGCAAGCGCCACGCCTCGATGAAGTCGTCGAACCGCAGGGTTCCCTCGACGATGAGTATCGCGTCCTTGACGATGATGTCGCGGTACTGCTGGAACGTTTCCTCGAACAGGCTCACTTCCAGCCGCGCGCTGCGATCGTCCAGGATCAAGGTCACCCGGTTCGGCCGGCGCCGCACCTCGAGCACCAGCCCCGCGACCCGGGCCGGCTTTCCCTGGCCCCAGCCCCGCTCCCCGGCCGGCGCCGTGGGCCTGGGGCCGCCGACGTCCACGAGCCGCGCACTCACCAGGAACTTGAGGTCGGGCTCGTAGGGGGTGATCGGATGCCCGGTCAGGTAAAGGCCCAAGGTCTCGCGCTCGCCCGCGAGACGCTGTGCATCGCTCCAATCGGCCACCGCGCTCGGCTCGGCGGCCTTGAGGCCGAACAGATCCACCTGCCCCATGCTCATGGCCCGCGAGTTCTGCTCCCCCAGATGCATGGCGCGATCGAGCTCGGCGGTGAGCGTCGCGCGATTCGGACCGATCCGGTCCAGGCTCCCCGAGCGGATCAGCGCCTCGAGCACGCGCCGGTTGACCCGCTGCAGGTCGATGCGCCGGCACAGATCCGGCAGGCTCTGGTAAGGTCCGCGGGCAGCGCGCTCATCGACCAGGGCCTGCACGGCGGAGGCGCCCACGCCCTTGATGGCGCCGAGCCCGAAGCGGATGCTCGCCGCTCCCGCAACCCGAAACGCGTACACCGACTCGTTGACGTCGGGCGGATGCACGCTGAGGGACATGCTCGCGCACTCATCGATGAGCGTCACCACCTTGTCGGTCTTGTCCATGTCGGCCGACAGCACCGCGGCCATGAAGGCCGCCGGGTGGTGAGTCTTGAGCCAGGCGGTCTGGTAGGAGAGCACCGCATAGGCCGCCGAGTGCGACTTGTTGAAGCCGTAGCCCGCGAATTTCTCCATCAGATCGAAGATCATCGTCGCCTGCGACTCGCGCACCCCGCGCGCCACCGCGCCGCTCACGAACACCGAGCGCTGTTTGGCCATCTCCTCGGGCTTCTTCTTGCCCATGGCGCGGCGCAAGAGATCCGCGCCGCCCAGGGTGTAGCCGGCGAGGATCTGCGCGATCTGCATGACCTGCTCCTGATACAGGATCACGCCGTAGGTCGCCTCCAGCGCCGGCTTGAGAGCGGGATGCAGATAGTCGATGGTCGCGCCGCTGGTGTCGTGCTTGCGCGCGATGAAGTCCTCCACCATGCCCGACTGCAGCGGGCCGGGGCGGAACAGCGCGACCAGCGCGACGATGTCGCCGAAGCGATCGGGCTGCAGCCGGCGGATCAGGTCCTTCATGCCGCGCGACTCGAGCTGGAACACCGCCGTGGTCTTGCAGCTCTTCAACAGCTGATAGGTCGCCGGATCGTCCATCGGCAGCGCGCGCATGTCGAGGGGCGCCTCGCCCGCCTCGGCGCGCAGCGCGTTGATGTGGCGCAGCGCCCAATCGATGACCGTGAGGGTGCGCAGCCCGAGAAAATCGAACTTGACGAGACCGGCCGCCTCGACGTCGTCCTTGTCGAACTGGGTGACCGGGGCGCTGCTCCCCTCTTCGCAGTACAGGGGCGTGAAGTCCGTGAGCACCGAGGGCGCGATGACCACCCCGCCCGCGTGCGTGCCGGCATTGCGCGCCAGGCCTTCGAGCGCGCGGGCGAGGTCGATGAGCTCGCGCACGTCCGCATCGCCGGTGTACAGGCGCTTGAGCTCCTCCTCCTGCTCGAGCGCCTTGTCGAGCGTGATGCCGATCTCGAAGGGCACCAGCTTGGCGATCTTGTCGACGTAGCCGTAGTTGTGTCCCAAGACGCGTCCGACGTCGCGGATCACCGCCTTGGCCGCGAGAGTTCCGTAGGTGATGATCTGCGAGACGCGCTCGCGGCCGTACTTGTTGGCGACGTACTCGATGACCCGGTCGCGGCCCTCCATGCAGAAGTCCACGTCGAAGTCGGGCATCGAGACGCGCTCGGGATTCAAGAATCGCTCGAACAGCAAATCGTGCTCGATCGGGTCGAGATCGGTGATGCCGAGCGCGTAGGCGACCAGGGATCCGGCGCCCGAGCCGCGCCCCGGACCCACGGGAACCCCGTGCTCGCGCGCCCAGCGGATGAAGTCCGCGACGATGAGGAAGTAGCCTGCAAATCCCATGCGGCAGATGACGCCGAGCTCGAGCGCAAGGCGCGCTCGATAGCGCTCGGCATCGGGCGCCTCCCCGCGCAGCGTGTTCGCCTCCGCCAGCCGCCGCTCGAGTCCGCCGGCGGCCTCCTCGCGCAGGAAATCCTCCGTGCTCCGGCCCGCCGGCACCGGGTAGGCGGGCAGCATCGAGGCGCCGAGCTTGATCTCGAGCGAGCAGCGCTTGGCGATCTCGACGCTGTTCTCGAGCAGCGCGGGCGCATCCGCAAAGAGCAGCGCCATCTCCTCGGGCGTCTTCAGGTACTGCTCCTCGCAGTAGCGCCGCGGCCGGCTCGCATCGGTGAGGAGCCTGCCCTCGCGAATGCACACCCGCGCCTCGTGCGCCTCGAATTCGGCGCGGGTGAGGAAGCGCACGTCGTTGGTCGCGACGGCCGGCACGCCGCGCTCGCGCGCCAGCTCGAGCACCGCCTCGCTGTAGAGCGCCTCGCCGCTGCGGCCGGTGCGCTGGACCTCGAGATAGAAGCGCTCCCCGCACAGCGCCTGCCAGCGCGCGAGGCAGCGCGCCGCCTCCTCGAGGTTGCCGCGCACGAGCGCCTGCCCGATGTCGCCCTCGGACCCGCCCGAGAGCACGATCAGCCCCGCGAGCGCGCCCGGCTCGAGCCAGCCGCGCTCGAGCATCGGCACGCCGCGCTGCTGCCCCTCGAGGTAAGAGCGCGTCACCAGCTGCGTGAGGCGCCGGTAGCCCGCGAGGTTCTGGCAAAGAAACACCACCCGCGCGGGCGGCGCGCGCTCGCCCGGCTCGCGGATCCAGGCATCCACCCCGATCAAGGGCTTGACGCCCGCGGCGAGCGCCTCGCGGTAGAACTTCACCATCGCGAACAAGTTGCACTGATCGGTGAGCGCAATCGCCGGCATGCGCGCCGCGGCAACGGCCGCCATCAGCTCCGGCACGCGCACGATGCCGTCGAGCAGCGAGTACTCGGTGTGCAGCCGCAAATGGACGAATCGACTCACCGTCCTCAGTGCTCCAGGTTCGATTCGAGCTCCGGATCCTGATCGATCTCCGCGATCCACTCCAGATCCGGATCCCACTCCTCGGCATCGGCGAGGCCGCCGAGCAGCGCCAGAACGGGGCTGAAGCTGCGCCGGTGCAGCCGGCACGGTCCGTGCTCGGTGAGCCTGAGCCGGTGCTCGCGCGTCGCATAACCCTTGTGACTCGCGAACGCATACTGCGGATACACGGCGTCCATCTGATTCATGTACTGATCCCGGGCCGTCTTCGCCAGGATCGAGGCGGCGCTGATGGCGGGCTCGGTGGCGTCCCCGCCGACGATGGCACGGCCGGTGAGCGGGGCTCCCAGCCCCTCGAGCCGCGGCAGCCGATTGCCGTCGACGATGAGCCGATGCGGGCAGATGCTCATGGCAAGCACCGCCCGCCGCATGGCGAGGAAGGTGGCATGCAGGATGTTGAGCGCATCGATCTCCGCCGGATCCGCCCAGCCGATGCCGAAGCAAACGGCGCGTCGCTTGATCTGCACCGACAGCTCGGCGCGCACCTCGGGCGTGAGCACCTTCGAGTCGGCGAGTCCCGCGATGCCGCGTCCCGGGCGCAGTATCACCGCCGCGGCCACCACCGGGCCGGCGAGCGGCCCGCGCCCCGCCTCGTCCACCCCGGCGATGCGCGATCTCACTTAAGGCACCGCCGCCACGGCGCGCTCGCGCAGCAATCGCATCACGGCCTGTGCCGCGCGAGCGCTCGCGTCACGCCTGAGATCGAGGTGTAGCTTCAAGAACTCTTGCTCCAGCTGGGCGCGTCGTCCTGCGTCTTCGAGCCAGGTCAAAAGCTCCGCGCCGAGCGAGCGCGGGTCGACCTCCTCCTGAAAATACTCGCCGACGACGCGCCGATCCGCAAGTAGATTTGGCTGCGCGAAAAACTTCGATTTCACCAGATTCAGCCGCCGCACGGCCCAGGCCGTGAGTGCACCGGTGCGGTACACGACCACCATCGGGCGCTTGCACAGGGCTGCCTCGAGGCTCGCGGTGCCCGACGCCACCAGCGCCGCGTTCGCGGCGATGAGCGCCGCCTGCGCCTGGCCGTCGATGAGCCGAACTTCAACTTGCGGCGCTATGCGCTTGAGCGCCCGCGAGAAAATGTCCCGCACCGCGGGGCTCGCCATGGGCGCGACGAAGCGCAGCGCCGGCCGCTCTCGCGCCAGCCACTGCGCCGTTGCGGCGAAATCCGCCGCCAGGCGGGTGACCTCGCCGCGGCGGCTCCCGGGGAGCAGCGCCACGATGTCGCCCTGCCCCGGCAGGTCGAGCGCGGCGCGCGCCGCCGCGCGGTCCGCCTCGAGCGGAATTGCATCGGCGAGCGGATGACCGACGAACTCCGCTCGAACGCCCTGGTTCTCATAGAACTTCTTCTCGAACGGCAGCAGGCACAGCACCAGGTCCACCGCTTGGTGCATGGTGTGAACGCGCCCCTGGCGCCAGGCCCAGACCTGCGGGCTCACGTACTGCACCGTGGGAATGCCGGCCTGGTGGAGCCGGCGCGCCAGCCGCAGATTGGTGTCGGGCGCGTCGATGCCGATGAACACGTCGGGGCGCGCGGCGATGAAGGAGTCGCGCAGGTCGGCGAGGAGCTTGATCAAGCGCGGCAGCTCGCGCACGATCTCGAACAATCCCATCACGGCGAGCGCATCGGCGCTCTGCCACGCTTCGCAGCCGGCGGCGCGCATCTTCGGTCCGGCGACGCCGAAGAACTGCGCCTGCGGCGCGAGCCGGCGCAGCGCCTCGATCAGTCCCGCGCCCAGCGTATCGCCCGACGCCTCGCCGGCGACCAGACCCACCCGCAGCGGCCCTTCCACCAGGCGTTGCGGCCCTTCCACCAGGCATCCTAACGAATGAGACTGCGTGAGCTCGATTTCAGGAACTCGACGAAAGGCCGGATCTCGGCGGTCGACTCGGCCATCCGCTCCAGCTCCAGCTGCGCCGCCCTGAGCTTCAGGCCGGAGCGGTACAGAACGCGATACGCGCGGCGGATGTTGCGGATCTGCTGCTCGGTGAACTTGCGCCGCTTCAAGCCCTCGACGTTGATGCTGTGCGGAACCGCGGGATCGCCCACCGCCATGACGTAGGGCGGCACGTCGCGCGTGACCCCGGCGCTGTGCGCGATGAACGCGTGCGCGCCGATCCTGGTGAACTGATGCGCGGCGCAGAGTCCGCCGAGGATCGCCCAGTCGCCGATGTCGACGTGGCCGCCGAGCGTCGCGCAGTTCGCCAGGATGATCTGATCGCCCAGACGGCAGTCGTGGGCCACGTGCGCGTAGGCCATGAACAGGTTGTCGTTCCCGATGCGCGTCACGCCGCTGCCGGTCACGGTACCCCGATTCACCGTGACCGCCTCGCGAAACACGTTGCGGTCGCCGATCTCCAGATGCGTGACCTCGCCGCGGTATTTCTTGTCCTGCGGGTCCTCGCCGATCGAGGCGAATTGATAGATCTTGTTGTTTGCGCCCATGCGCGTCGGACCCTTGATCACCACATGCGGCCCCACCCACGTGCCGGTACCGATCTCGACGTCCGGGCCGACGATGCTGAAGGGCCCGATCTCGACGTCCGCGGCAATGTTCGCTTGCGGCGAAATCACCGCGCGCGCATCGATCATCCCGCCTCTCCCTCATCCTGAGGCTTGGAGCCGCCTTGCGCCGGCGGACTCGCCGCGCCCGCCCGGGGCTGGGTGCGGGCCGACGGGGCCTTGGTCTCCGGCGCAACCATGATCTCGGCCGAGGCGACCTCCGCGCCGTCCACCTGCGCCAGGCAGTCGAACTTCCAGATCCCCTTGAAGGCGCGCTTCAGCCGTGCCTGCAGCAGCAGCTGATCCCCGGGCTCGACCGGCCGCCTGAAGCGCGCATGGTCGATCGCGACGAAATAAAATCGCGTGTCCGAGTCCGGCACCACCTCGACGGTCTTGAAGGCGAGGATGCCGCAGACCTGGGCCAGGGCCTCGATGATCATCACGCCGGGCATCAGCGGGCGATGCGGGAAGTGTCCGGTGAAGAACGGCTCGTTGAAGGTCACGTTCTTGATGGCACGCACGTATTGCCCGGCCTGGCACTCGAGCACCCGGTCCACCAGCAAGAAGGGATAGCGGTGCGGCAGCAGGTGCATGATCGCTTCGATATCCATTGTGCCGCTATCAGCCATCATCGCTCCTTCTCGCCGAACCGGCGTAAGTTTGCCACCATCCGGCGCCAGGCACGCGTCGGAACGCTCGGCATCCCGCTCGAGTAGCTCCCCGGCTCGCGGATCGAGGCGCTCACCAGGCTGCAGCCGGTGATGATCACATCGTCCGCAATGGTCAGGTGCCCCGCGAAGCCGACCATGCCGCCCACCCTGCAGCGCTTGCCGAGCGTGGTCGAGCCGGAGATCCCGGTGCATGCGGCAATGGCGCTGTGCGCGCCGATGACCACGTTGTGGCCCACCTGGATTTGATTGTCCAGCTTCACCCCCTGCTCGATCACCGTATCGCCGATCGCTCCGCGGTCGATGGTGGTGTTCGCCCCGACCTCCACATCGTCGCCGATCACCACGCTCCCCACCTGGGGAATCTTGGTCCAGGATTCGCCGTCGAGCGCGAAGCCGAAGCCGTCCGCGCCGATCACCGCACCGGCGTGCAGCAGACAGCGCTCGCCGATCTCGACGCCGGGATAGAGATTGACGCGCGCCACCAGGCGCGAGCCGGCGCCGACCCGGGCACCGCGCTGCAGGATGCAGCCCGGGCCGATCTGGACGCGCTCCCCGAGCTCGACCTGATCCTCGATCACCGCCAGGGCGGCGACGGTCGCGGAGGCGGGTATGCGCGCGCCCGCAGCCACGACCGCCGTCGGGTGAACTCCGCAGACGGCCTGCGCGTCGGGATACATGAGCGCGGCGATGCGCGCAAACCCCAGGCGCGGGTTGGACGTCACCAGCACGGCGACCGGACAATGCGGCGCATCCTCGGCGGCGAGCACCACGGCGCTCGCCTGGGTGGCGGGCAGCTCGCGCCGATGGCGCGAGTCGGCGAGAAAGCTCAACGATCCGCTCGAGGCCTGCGCCAACGTGGCGATGCGCGCCACCCGGATCTCAGGCGCGCCGCGAAGCTCCAGACCGAAACGCACCGCCAATTCGCCCAGGCTGAAATCCTCTGGCACTGGCGCGCATCCCGTGCGAAAGGATCGACGGCCTACTTGGGCTTGGCCGGTGCCGCCGTTCTGGGCGCGCCCGCAGGAAGCCCGGCGGGCTTGCTCTGGAGCACCGCCAGCACCGCAGCGGTGATGTCGAGCGGCTGCTTGGCGAACAGCACGCCGTCGCCCAGCACGAGATCGAATCCCTGCGCATTCGCGTAGGTCTGGATCTCCTGGAACAGATAGCGCTGCACCTTGCCGAGCTCCTCGTTCTTGCGCGTCGAGGCGTCGTCCTGGAATTCCCCGGCCTTGCGCGAGAACTCGCGCTGCTGATCGCGGAAGGTCTTCTCGGCATTGGCGCGGTCCGCCTCGGACATGACCGGCTCTTCCTTCTGCAGCTTGTCCTCCTTGGCCTTCAGGTCGTTCTGCATGGTCATGAGCTCGCGCCGCCGCGGCCCGAACTCGTTCTCCAGGGACTGCATCGCCGCCTTGGTCTGCGGGGCATCCTCGAGGAGCTTCTGGAAGTTGACGTAACCGATCTTGGTTTCCGCCGCGGCCTGGCCAGCCGCGAGCAGACCGCACAGGCCGAGAACGATGAGGGCTGCGGGCGCCGCCGCACGGGCCGCAATACTGCGATTGAAAGTCGACATGTTTGCTTTTGGGGACCTCGATTGATGGTAGGTCAAAATGCCTGGCCGATGGAAAACTGAAAGCGCTCCGTTTCGTCGTTGAATCTCACCGTGTCGCCGGGATATGCATTCAACGGGATACCGTACGAGAAGCGGAACAGCCCCAGCGGGGCAAGCCACTGCACCGCGATCCCGGTCGATCTCTTCAGATTATCATAGTTGAAGTGGTAATTGACCGGCGTAATGTCGTCCTCGCCGAGGAATTTGACCTTGTCGCCCGTGTAAAACACGTTCCCCATGTCGTAGAACCAGCTGACGCGCGCGGCGCTCTTCCACTTGTCGGGGACGGGGAACAGCAGCTCGAAGCGGCTGATGACGCGAAAATTGCCGCCGAACGGATTGCCGATGCCGATGTTGTCGCGCGGTCCCAAGGTGCTCTCGCGGTAGCCGCGCACGCTGTCCGGGCCCCCGGCGAAGTAGTTCAGATAAGGCGGCAGGAACGTGGTCTTGCCGAACGAGTTGGCGTAGTCGATGCTCGCGTTATAGGAAATCAGCCACTTGTGGTAGACGGGGATGTACTGCAGGTACTGGAAGTTGGTCGCATAGTACTTCACGTCGCTGAACGGCAGCGCGTAGCGCGCCGACACGGCCAGATGCATGCCGCGGTCGGCGAAGATGGCGCGGTTGCGGGTATCGAGATTCCATCCGCCGCTCACCTCGTAGCTGTAGAAATTGCTCCCGTACACCGTATAGGGGCTGTCGAGCGAGTTGATCACGTTGTCGCCGTTGGTGTCGTCCAGAAAGCGCGTGAACGTGCTGCCGTTGTGCTGCACCCAGTCGATGGCCTGCTGGGAGCTGTAACCCTGCGAGACCACCAGCTCGTTCTTGTTGGCGGACACGCCCGCCTGCAGGTACTGATATTCAGTGATCGGATAGGAGAAGCTGGTGGCGAGGGTGAGCTGCTTGGTCGAGAACTTCGAGGCGGAGGCCACGAACTGCGTGATGTCGCGGTAGGTCAAGGAGACCGTGCGCGCGATGCCGTCGATGGTCGTGTACGGATTGGTCTGCGCCAGGGTATAGGTCTTGCTGTACGCGCCCGCGTTCACCTCGAGCGCGATGCGGTCGCCGGTGCCGAGGAAGTTGCTGTGCACGAAGTTGCCGTTGAGGCTGAACTTCTGCGCCTCGGAGTAGCCGATGCCGCCTCCGAACTGCCCGGGCAGGCCTTCCTTGATGTTGTAATCGACGTCCACGAGGTCGGCGCTGCCGGCGACCGGCTTGGTCTCGAACTCCACCTTCTCGATGTAGGGCAGGCGCTGCAGGCGCTCCTTGGAGCGCTCGATCGCCGAGTTCGACAGCCATCCGCCCTCGAGCTGGCGCATCTCGCGGCGCAGCGTCTCGTCGTTGATGGCGGTGGTGTTGTTGAAGTTGATGTGGCGCACGTAGACCCGGTTGCCGGGCTCGATGAAGAAGGTGAGCGACACGGTCTTCTTGGCGTTGTCGGGCGTGGGCACGGGATCGATCTTGGAGAACGCGTAGCCGTCGGCGCCGAGCCGGTAGCTCATGAGCTCCTGCGAGCTCGTGATCAGCTTGCGCGAGAACACATCGCCCGGATGGATCAGCAGGAGCTTGCGCAGCTGGCTCTCGGGGACCACCATGGTGCCGGCGAGCTTGATGTCCGAGACCCTGAACACATCACCTTCATTGATGTTGACGGTGATGTACATGTCGTCCTTCTCGGGAGCGATCGTGACCTGCGTCGACTCGATCACGAAGTTCGCGTAGCCGCGGTCCATGTAATACGAGCGCAGCCTCTCGAGGTCGCCGGTCAAGGACTCGCGCGAGTAGCGATCATCCTGCTTGTACCAGGAGAGAATGTTCGGCGTGTGCAGCTCGAACGTGGTGAGGATGTCCTTTTCCTTGAATTTCGTGTCGCCGACGATGTTGATCATCTCGATCTTGGCGCGCTTGCCCTCCTTGATGTCGACCAGCACGTCGACCTTGTTGCCCGGCAGATCGGTGACCTTGGTGTCGACGCGCACAGCGTACTTGCCGCGGCTGAAGTACTGATCGGTGAGATATTGCTTCACCTCGTCGAGCACCGAGCGGTCGAAGGTCTTGCCCTGCGCGAGGCCGACGTTGCGCAAGCTCTTGGTCAGATCCTCGGTCTTGATGTCCTTGTTGCCCTTGACCTCGAACTTGGCGATCGAGGGCCGCTCGACCACCACCACGATGAGCGTGTTGCCGTCGCGGCGCAGCTCCACGTCGCGAAAGAAGCCGGTCGCGTACAGCGCCCGCATCGCCTCGCCGATGCGCTGCTGGTCGAGGTGATCGCCGATGTTCACCGGCAGATAGTTGAAGACCGTGCCTTCGGAGATGCGTTGCAGGCCCTCGATGCGGATGTCGCCGACCACGAAGTTCGCGGGAGAGGAATCGAGCGACGCAGGCGCCTGGGCGGGCGGCGAGGCCGCGGGCGCAGCCGCCGCGGGCGTGGGCGGCGAGGCCGCTGGCGTGGGCGCAGCCGCCGCGGGCGTGGGCGAAGCGGAGGGCGGCGCGGGCGGAGTCGCCCGTGGCGGGCCCTGCGGGACGGGCTGTGAGCGGACTGGAATTGCCAACGGCTGGATGACGAGCGCCACCAGGCAAATCAGCCGAATTTCAATCCGCACGCGAGGAGGACCGCATGCAATCTCGATGGGCACCGCTGCGCCGCTCGCAGGGCGCAAACTTGATGTAACTCATGACTTCCCGTTAGTTCAAGTGTCTGGAAATGTCGTTATAGAATGCGAGGCTCATCAAGACGACCAGCAAGGCAATTCCGACCTGCTGGCCGAAACTCTGGGCCCGCTCCGAGAGCGGGCTCCCCTTGACTGCTTCCACCAACTGATAAGCCACTTGCCCGCCATCCAGTAGCGGGATCGGCACCAAGTTGAGCACTCCCAAGCTCACGCTGATGATCGCCAGGAACGAAAGAAACGCCCCGAGGCCGAGCGATGCGCTGATCCCCGCGAACTCGGCAATGCTGATCGGACCCGAGATGTTCTTCGCCGACACCTCGCCCGTGACGATGCGCCAGAGCATCTGCACCGTGAGCGAGGACATCTCCCAGGTCTTGCGAAATCCCACCCCGACGGCCGCGAGCGGCCCCGAGCGCTGCATCTCGATCAGACCGGCCGGCCAGCTGCGCTGCCCCTCGGAGAGCGTGATGCCGAGCCGGCCGATGGGATGGCCGTCCTCCATCACCCGCGGAACCGCAGCCGCGAGCGTGAGCTGCCGCCCGCCGCGCTCGATCTCGATCGACAGCGTGCGCCCGGGCGAGCCGCTCACCGCGGCGATCAGATCGGAGCTGTTGGCCAGCGGCTTGCCGTCGACGGCCAGGATCTTGTCGCCGGCGCGCAGGCCCGCCCGCTCGCCGGCGCTGCCGGCCGGCGCCGCCTGCACGAGGGTCTCGGCATGCCAGGTCGACAGATCCAGCCCGAGGCCCGGCAGCAATCGCCCCGGCTCGGTGAGCTCGCGCGTGTCGCCATCGATGTGCAGCGTCAGGTCGAGATCACGGCCGTCGCGGCGCACGACGATCGGGATCGTCGGCCTGCCCGACAGCTCGCGCAGCAGATCGATCTGCAGCTCCTCGGTGTCCGGGACCCGATAGTCGCCGACCCGCACGATCTCATCGCCGGCGCGCAATCCCGCGGCGGCCGCCGGCGTGTCCACGCGCACCTCGCCGACGATGGGCTTGACGATCTCGGTGCCGGCCATCGCGAGGACGGCGTAGAGCAGCGAGGCGAACAGCAGGTTCATGGCGGGACCGGCGAGCAGCACCGCCACCCGATGCGCGATGGGGCGGCGCGTGAACGAGCGGTGCAGCTCCTGCGCCGGCACCTCGCCCTCGCGCTCATCGAGGAGCTTGACGTAGCCGCCGAGCGGGATGGCGGCGATGCAGTACTCCGTATGGTCGCGATCGCGGCCGACGCGCTTCCACAGCGGCCTGCCGAAACCGATGCTGAAGCGCAACACCTTGAAGCCGAGGCGCTTGGCGACCCAGTAGTGCCCGAACTCATGAACCGCGACCAATATCCCGATCGCAACCAGGAAGGAGGCGACGAATATTAGAATTTTGATCATCGTGCATGAGCTCCGTGCGCAGGCTCTATCAAGGCGCTCGCCAGGCGTCGCGCTGCGGCGTCCGCGTCCAGTACATCCCCGAGCGCTTTGACCGGGCTTGCGTCGAGGCGCTGCAACACTTTGTCAATGACCTTGCAAATGCCCGTAAAGTTCAAGCGCTGCTCCAGGAACGCCTGCACCGCCACCTCGTTGGCCGCGTTGAGCAGCGCGGGCGCCGTGCCTCCGGCGCGAGCCGCCGCCCGCGCGAGCCCCAGGCTCGGAAAGCGCTCGTGATCGGGCGGCTCGAACTGCAGCTGCCCGACCCGACCCAAATCCAGCGATTGTACACCGGAAACAACCCGCTCCGGCCAGGCGAGCGCGTGGGCGATGGGCGTGCGCATGTCCGGTGCGCCGAGCTGGGCGAGGAGCGAGCCGTCCGCGTACTCCACCAGGGAGTGCACCAGGCTTTGCGGATGCACCACGACGTTGACCTGCGACTCGGGCAAGCCGAACAGCAGCGTCGCCTCGATGACCTCGAGGCCCTTGTTCATGAGGGTTGCGGAATCGACCGAGATCTTGCGCCCCATCTTCCACTTCGGATGATCGCAGGCCTGGTCCGGGGTGACGCTCTCCAGATGCGCCCGCTCGGTCAATCGGAACGGACCGCCCGAGGCGGTGAGGATCACGCGCACCACGCCGCGCGCCGCCTCGCCCGGCAAGTACCCCGCCGGCATGCATTGAAAGATGGCGTTGTGCTCGCTGTCGATGGGGATGATCTCGGTCCTCGCCCGCCGCGCCTCCTCCATGAGCAGCCGGCCGGTCATCACGATCGCCTCCTTGTTGGCGAGCAACACCCGCTTGCCGGCGCGCACGGCGGCAAGCGTGGGCATCAGTCCGGCGGCCCCGACGATGGCCGCCATCACCACCTGCACGTTCGCGCCGGTCACCGCCGCCTCGAGCGCGGCCGCGCCGCTTTGCACCTCGGTGCTCGAGCCCTGCGCCTGCAGGGCGGCACGCGCCTGCGCGGCGGCCTGCGCATCGACCATCACCACCAGATCGGGCCGGAACTGCCGGGCCTGCTCGACCACCGTCTGCCAGCTTCCATGGGCACAGAGCACCGCGACCCGAAATCGCTCCGGATGCAGCGCGATGACGGCCAAGGTGCTGCGTCCGATGCTGCCGGTCGATCCGAGGATGGCGATACCGCGCGGTGTGCTCATACGATGACCCCCGATCCGAACAGCCCCAGCGCATACAGCGGGGCGGCGGCCGTCACGCTGTCGATGCGATCGAGAATACCGCCGTGCCCGGGCAAGATGACCCCGGAATCCTTGATCCCGGCCGAGCGCTTGAACATGCTCTCCGTCAAATCACCCACCACCGAAAAGATCCCGACCGCGCAGCCGAAGGCGACGCTGCGCCCGACCGGCAGACCGAAATGCGCGGCGCCGACCCAGGCGATGAGGGCCACCGCGCACAGCCCTCCGGCCGCACCCTCCCAGGTCTTGCCCGGGCTCACCCGCGGGGCGAGCTTGTGCCGTCCGAGCGCGCGTCCCACGAAGAACGCACCGATGTCCGCGGCGATGACCAGAAACACCAGCCACAGGACGATCTGCGGCCCGCGCACCGGTCCGCGGCTCGCGTCCAGGCGGGCGAGCGCCACGAATGCGGGCACCAGGACCGGCACCCCGCAGGCGAGCGCGAGCAGCGGGCGGTGGCTCACCGGCCCGAGCGCCAGCCACAGAAAAGCGATCACCCACCACGCGCATGCCGCCTCGAGCAGCAGCAGCAGGTGCGAGGGCTGCGCCGTGGAGCGCCAGGCGAGCACCAGGAGCAGTGCGATGGCGGCGGCGTAGCCGGCCCGCGCCGGCGCGCCGCGCAGTCCGCCGAACGCCGCCCATTCCCACGCCCCGAGCGTCAACACCGCGCCGAAGGCGAGCACGGTCCAGCGCGGCGCGAGCGCGAACAGCCCCAGCAGCAGTACGCCGCCGAGGATCAGCGCGGTGACGATGCGCAGCCTAAGCATCGGCTTTGATGCCGAGCTGCGCCGAGGTCTTGCCGAAGCGGCGCTCGCGCTGCGCGAAGAAGCGCAGCGCCGCGTCCAGCTCGGCGACGCCGAAATCCGGAAACAGCACCTCGCTGAAGTACAGCTCGGCGTAGGCGAGATTCCACAGCAGGAAATTGCTGATGCGCAGCTCCCCGCCGGTGCGGATCAGAAGGTCCGGATCGGGGAGACCGGCGAGCGCGAGGCGCGCGGCGATGTGCGCCTCCCCGATCTGCTCCGCCTCGAGGGTCCCGGCGGCCACATCGCGCGCGAGCGAGCGGCAGGCCTGCGCGATATCCCAGCGCCCGCCATAGGCGAATGCCACGCACAGCGTCAAGCCCGCATTGCCCGCGGTCAGCGATTCCGCCTGCGCCATCGTGCCCGCGATCTCGGCGCCGAGCGCGGCGCGATCGCCGATGAACTTGAGGCGCACCCCGCTCGCGTGCAGATCGGACACCTCGCGCGCAAGGGATTCGAGCAGCAGTCTCATGAGCAGGCCCACTTCATCGCTCGGCCTGCGCCAGTTCTCGCTCGAGAAGGCGAACAGCGTAAGATGGCCGATCTTGCGCTGCGCGCACGCCTGCACCACGCGGCGCACCACCTTGACGCTGGCGCGATGCCCCGCGGGGCGGGGCAACCCGCGCGCACGCGCCCAGCGGCCGTTGCCGTCCATGATGATCGCGACGTGATGCGGCATGTGGGCGATCGTCATTCGGATCACGCGGCCCGCTCAGACCTGCATCAATTCCTTTTCCTTGTCCGCCATCGCGTGGTCGATCTCGGCGACGTGCTTGTCGGTGAGCTTCTGAATCTCCTCCTGCGCGCGGCGCTCCTCGTCCTGCGCGATGAGCTTCTCCTTGAGCATCTCCTTCAGCTCGCTCATGACCTCGCGGCGCACGTTGCGCACCGACACGCGCGCGCTCTCCGCCTCGGCGCGCACCACCTTGGTGATGTCGCGGCGGCGCTCCTCGGTGAGCGCCGGCATGGAGATGCGGATGAGCGTGCCGGCGGTGTTCGGCGTCAGCCCGAGGTCCGACTTGTAGATGGCCTTCTCGATCACCGCCACCATGGACTTCTCCCAGGGCGTGACGGTGAGGGTGCGGGCGTCCTCGGTGGCGATGTTCGCCACCTGGTTGAGCGGCATCTCCGAGCCGTAGTAGTCGACCTTGATGTGCTCGATGAAGCTGGTGTGCGCGCGCCCGGTGCGCAGCTTCTTCAGCTGATCCTTGAAAGCCGACACGCACTTCTGCATGCGCTGTGTCGCGTCCTTCTTGACGTCATCGATCATAGCTTGCCCTCTGTCGGTCCCGCCGAGACGACCGTACCCACATCCTCGCCCTGAACGATACGCACCAGATCGCCCGCATGGAACAGGTTGAAGACCTGCAGCGGCAGGTTGTTCTCCTGGCACATCACGATCGCCGTGGCGTCCATGACGTTGAGCCGGTCGCTCAACACCTTCTCGAAGGTCAGATGCGTGTAGCGCCGCGCCCCGGGATGCTTGAGCGGATCGGCGTCGTAGATGCCGTTGACCTTGGTGGCCTTGAGCAGGATCTCCGCGCTGATCTCGATGGCGCGCAGGCTCGCCGCGGTGTCGGTGGTGAAGAAGGGATTGCCGGTGCCGGCGCCGAAGATGACCACACGGCCCTTCTCCAGATGGCGTATCGCGCGGCGGCGGATGTAGTCCTCGCAAACCTCGTTGATGCGCAGCGCCGACATCACGCGCGCGTAGGTGCCCTGCGATTCGAGGGCGTCCTGCAGCGCGAGGGCGTTCATCACGGTCGCGAGCATCCCCATGTGATCGGCCGTCACGCGATCCATCCCGGCGCGCGCCAGGCCGGCCCCGCGGAATATGTTGCCGCCGCCGAGCACCACGGCGACCTGCACCCCCATCTGGGTCAGATCACGGATCTCTCCGGCGACGCGCTTGAGCATCTGCGGATCGATGCCGTAGTCCTCGCTCCCGAGGAGCGCCTCGCCGGACATCTTGACCAGGATTCTTCTGTAGCGTGCAGTGGGCGTTGCGTCCGTCATGATCCCGTACCCTACTATAAAAGACCCCGCCGGGGCGGGGTCGTTGGAGTGCGATCAGGGCCTAGTGCTTCGACGGGCCTTTATCCTTGTCTTTTTCCCGCGACTTCACCTGATCCATGACCTCGCGCACGAAGTCATCCTGCTTCTTCTCGATCCCGGCGCCCACTTCGTAGCGCACGAACTCAAGCACTCTCGCGCCCGACTGCTTCAACAGCTTCTCGACGCTCACCTCGGGGTCCTTGACGAACGGCTGTCCGAGCAGCGTGATCTCGGCGAGGTACTTGCGCAGCCGCCCCTCCACCATCTTGGCGATGATCTGCGGCGGCTTGTTCTCGCCCCGGGTCTGCTCGGTGAGGATCTCGCGCTCCTTCTCGAGCACCTGCGCCGGCACCGCGCTCGCATCCACATAGGCGGGATTGATCGCCGCCACGTGCATGGCGAGGTCGCGCGCCAGCGCCTCGTTGCCGCCCTCGAGCGCGACCAGGCTGCCGATGCGCGTGCCGTGCAGATAATCGCCGAGCGCGCCCGGCGCGCTCACGCGCACGAAGCGGCGCACGGCGATGTTCTCGCCGATCTTGGCGATGAGCGCGCGGCGCCGCTCCTCGAGCGTGCCGGACCCCGCCGCGGTGTCGAGCAGAGCCTCCAGGGTGGGCGCCGAACGCTCGAGCGCCAGCTTGGCGACCTCGCGTGCGAAGGCCTGGAATTCATCGCTGCGCGCGACGAAATCCGTCTCGCAGTTGACCTCGACCATGGCGGCGCTCGCCCCCGACCGCGCCACCGCGATGGTGCCCTCGGCGGCGATGCGCGAGGCTTTCTTGTCGGCCTTGGCGAGGCCGCTCTTGCGCATCAGCTCGGCCGCCGCATCCAGATCGCCCCGCGTCTCGACCAGCGCCTTCTTGCACTCCATCATGCCGGCGCCGGTACGCTCGCGCAGCTGCTTGACCGCATCTGCCGTGACGCTCACCTCAAGCACCCCGAGCCGGCGTGCGCCGGCCCACCGGACGGCGCCGGGGCGCGCTCGCCGGGCGCTGCTCGACGGGCGGCGTGTCGGCGCCCTCGACATCGTCGGTCTCGGTCTCGCCCTCTTCGATCTGGGCGGCGACGGCCGCCGCGCCCGGGATCACCGTCACCGGCACCTTGCGCCGCGGCGGCGGCGGCTTCTTGCCGCGGTGGGCGGAGCCGGCCGGGCGGCGACCCGCGGAGGCGCGCTTCTTGGGGTTGCCTTCCTCGTCGAGCTCGACGAATTCGTCCTCGCCGGCCGGCACCTCGGGGAGCGACGCCTTGCCCTCGAGCACCGAGTCGGCGATTCCGGTCGCGTACAGCAGGATGGCGCGCATGGCGTCGTCGTTGCCCGGAATGACGTAGTCGATGCCATCCGGCGAGCAGTTGGTGTCGACCACCGCCACCACCGGAATGCCGAGCTTCCTGGCCTCGTGGATCGCGATCTGTTCGTGGCCGACATCGATGACGAACAAGGCATCGGGGAGCGCCGTCATGTCGCGAATGCCGCCGAGACTGCGCAGCAGCTTGTCCATCTCCCGGCGCAGCATCTGCGCCTCTTTCTTGCCGCGCCGGTCGAGGGTGCCGTTCTGCGCCATCTCGTCGAGCTCGTTGAGGCGCTTGATCGACTGGCGGATGGTCTTGAAATTCGTGAGCATGCCGCCCAGCCAGCGCTGATTGACGTACGGCATGCTGCAGCGCGCGGCTTCCTTCTGCACGGCATCGCGCGCCGAGCGCTTGGTGCCGACGAACAGGATCTTGCCCCCCCGCGCCGCGACGTTCTTGATGAACCCCGACGCCTGGGTATAGAGCGGCTGGGTCTTCTCGAGATTGATGATGTGGATCTTGTTGCGCTCGCCGAAGATGAAAGGGGCCATCTTCGGGTTCCAGAAGCGGGTCTGGTGTCCGAAATGGACGCCCGCTTCCAGCATCTGTCGCATCGACACGCTGGCCATGATATCTCCTTGGTCGGGTTGAGCCTCCGCGTGTCCCGATCGGAGACCCGGGAGCCTTGAAACTGCGGGATTGACCTGCAGATTGCCAGTGCTTTCCGGGCACCCGTCCGAGCGTGACGACACGCGTGCGGGGTTGTTAAAAATAGCCGCGCTTTATACCATGAACCTTCGAGGAAAACCAACTGTAAGGCAGCCCCCATGGTCACCGTCAAAACACCCGACGAGCAGGAGAAGATGCGCATGGCGGGGCGCCTCGCCGCCAGCGTGCTCGACATGATCGAGCCCTACGTGCAGCCGGGGGTGAGCACCGAGGAGCTCGACAAGCGCTGCCACGACTACATCGTGGAGGAGCTCAGGTCGATCCCGGCGAATCTCAATTATCGAGGCTTTCCGAAGACCATTTGCACCTCGGTGAACCACGTGGTGTGCCACGGCATCCCCGGCGACAAGCGCCTGAAGAGCGGCGACATCATCAACATCGACGTCACGGTGATCCGCGACGGCTTTCACGGCGATACCAGCCGCATGTACCTGGTCGGCGCCCCGAGCGTGCTCGCGCGCCGCCTGACCCGCGTGTGCCACGAGGCCATGTGGCAGGGCATCGAAGTGGTCAAGCCGGGCACCCGGCTCGGGGACATCGGTCATGCCATCCAGAGCTACGCCGAGACCAACGGCTTCTCGGTGGTGCGCGAATACTGCGGACATGGCATCGGGCGCGTGTATCATGAGGACCCGCAGGTGCTGCACTACGGCAAACCGGGAACGGGGCTCGAGCTGGTCGCAGGCATGACCTTCACCATTGAACCCATGATCAACGCCGGGCGGCGCGATGTGCGCCTGCTGAACGACGGCTGGACCGTGGTCACCCGCGACCAGTCGCTGTCCGCCCAATGGGAGCACACCATCCTGGTCACCGATGCGGGCTACGAGGTGCTCACCCTCGGCGCCGCAGCGGCGCTGCCGGCAGCCGCGGCGGCTTCTTGAGCGCCGGAGCGAAATTCCTCGATCACACCGCCGATTGGGCCTATCTGTCCGCCGTGCCCGAAGCGCTGCGCAACGGGCAGTACTCGCCGGCCGTGTTCCGCCAGGTGCTCGATGCCGGCACCGATCTGTTGCGCGAGCGCTTCATCGCCGGCGATGCGGTGGAGGATCTGGTACGCGACCGCGCCCGGCTGGTGGATGTGGCGCTGCGCGCCGCCTGGGGCCGGCACACCGGCCGCCATGCCGGAGATCTCGCCCTGGTGGCGGTGGGCGGCTACGGGCGCGGGGAGCTGCACCCGAGCTCCGACATCGACATCATGGTGCTCCTGCCGAAGAGCGATTCCGCGGACTGGCAACCGGACATCGAGAAATTTCTCACCTTTCTGTGGGACATCGGGCTCGAGGTGGGGCACAGCGTGCGCTCGATCGACGATTGCCAGCGCGAGAGCCTCGCCGACATCAGCGTCGCCACCACCCTGTTCGAGGCGCGGCTGCTGGCAGGGCCGGAATCGCTGTTCGCCGGGATGCGCCGTGCGCTCGCGCCCGATCGGCTGTGGTCATCGCAGGATTTCTTCGAGGCCAAGGTCAAGGAGCAGGCCGAGCGGCATCACCGCTACTTCGACACGGCCTACAATCTCGAGCCGAACGTCAAGTCGAGCCCCGGGGGCTTGCGCGACATCCAGACCATCGGCTGGGTGGCGAAGCGCCACTTCGGCACCGACACGCTCGATGAGCTGGTCGCGCACGGATTCCTGACGCGCGAGGAGCTGCGCAAGCTCAAGGCCGGGCAGGCCTTTCTGTGGAAGGTGCGCTTCGGCCTGCACATGCTCACGGGCCGGCGCGAGGACCGCCTGCTGTTCGATTATCAGATCAAGCTCGCCAAGCTGTTCGGCTACGAGGATGCGAGCTTCACGCTCGCGGTCGAGCAGCTCATGCAGAAGTACTACCGCACCGTGATGGATGTGAGCCTGCTCAACGAGATGCTGCTGCAGCTGTTCCGCGAGGCCATCCTGACGCAGAGCGGAGCACCGATAGCCGTCAATGCGCGCTTTCAGATCCGCAACGACTGCCTCGAAGTGACGCACCCGGAGGTGTTCGCGCGCTACCCCTCGGCGCTGCTCGAGTTGTTCGTGCTGCTGCAGCAGCACCCGCAGCTCTCCGGCGTGCGCGCCGAGACGATCCGCCTCATCGGCTCGCACATCTCGCTCATCGACGAGGAGTTCCGCCAGAACCCGCGCAATCATCGGCTGTTCATGGAGATCCTGTGCGCGCCCGTCGGGGTCACCCACGAGCTCAGGCGCATGAACCTGTATGGAGTCCTGGGGCGCTACATCCCCTCCTTCGGGCGCGTCGTCGGGCGCATGCAGTACGACCTGTTCCACGCCTATACGGTGGACGCGCACACGCTGTTCGTGGTGAGCAATCTGCGGCGCCTGGCGATGCCGAAGTACAACCACGAATTCCCGGTGCTGAGCCAGATCATGCAGTCGCTCCCCCGGCAGGAGCTCGCTTATCTCGCCGCCCTGTTTCACGACATCGCGAAAGGCCGCGGCGGCGATCACTCCGAGCTCGGCGCGGTCGACGCCGAGGCGTTCTGCCTGGAACAGGGACTCGGCCGCTACGAGGCCCGGCTGGTGGCCTGGCTGGTGCGCCATCATCTGATCCTGTCGATCACCTCGCAGAAGAAGGACATCAGCGATCCGGACATCATCCATGACTTCGCGCGCCAGGTCGGCGACCAGGCGCACCTCGACTACCTGTACGTGCTCACCGTGGCCGACGTGCGCGGCACGAACCCCAAGCTGTGGAACGCCTGGAAGGCGCGGCTGTTCGAGGAGTTCTACGACCGCACCAAGCGCGCCCTGCGACGCGGGCTGGAGAGCCCGGTCGATCAGGACGAGCTGGTCCGCGAAACCCAGGCGAGCGCGCGCGCCAGGATGCCGTCCCTGGAGCCCGAGCGCATCACGCAGGTCTGGTCGCAGTGGACCGAGGCGTATTTCCTGCGCTACACGCCCGAGGAGATCGCCTGGCAGACCACCCTGCTCGCCGATCGGCGCGACGAGGACGAGACCCCGCTGGTGGCGGTGCGTCAGCTGTCCGAGCGCGGCGGCACGGCCGTGCTCACCTACACCCGGCGGCGTCTCGCGCACAGCTTTGCGCGCACCACCGCGGTCCTCGACCAGATGGGCCTGAACGTCATGGACGCGCGCCTCATCGTGAGCGCGAGCGGCTTCAGCCTGGAGACCTACGTGGTGCTCGAGGACAACGGCGCGGTGATCGCCGACTCGGCGCGCATCCGCGAGATCGAGCGCGGCCTCACGCGCGCGCTCGAGCAGCCGGAGGATGCCGCGCTCACGGTGACCCGGCGCGCGCCGCGCCAGGTGCGCATGTTCTCCACGCCGACCCAGGTCAATTTCAGCCTCGACACGCGCAACAACCGCACCATCCTGGAGCTGATCGCGGCCGACCGGCCCGGTCTGCTGTCCGAGGTCGGCAAGGTCTTCAAGGCCGAGGGCGTCGCCATCAACGGAGCCAAGATCATGACGGTGGGCGAGCGTGCGGAGGATGTCTTCTACATCACCGACATGCAGGGGCGGGTGCTGCAGCAGGAGGCCTGTCAGCGCGTCCAGGATGCACTGGTGCGCGCCCTCGATCGGCGCGAGGCGAGCCGCCCGTGAGCGTCGATGAGAGCGCACTGCGCGCCCTCATCGAGGGCGCCTACGAGGCGCGCGCGGAGATCTCGCCCGAGAACGCCTCGCGGGAGCTGCGCGGCGCGATCGAGGCCGTGATCGACCGCCTCGACGCGGGCAGCTTGCGGGTGGCCGAGAAGCGCGGCGGGGACTGGCACGTGCATCAGTGGCTGAAGAAGGCCGTGCTGCTGTCCTTTCGCATCACGCCGAATGCGCCGCTGTGCGCGGGACCTTTCAAGTTCTACGACAAGGTGCCGCTCAAGTTCTCGGCCTGGAGCGAGACGCAGCTGGCGGCGGCAGGCGTGCGCGTCGTCCCGCCCGCGACCGTGCGCCGCGGCGCCTTCATCGCCTCGAACGCCGTGCTCATGCCGAGCTACGTGAACATCGGCGCGTTCGTGGATTCGGGCACGATGGTCGACACCTGGGCCACCGTGGGGAGCTGCGCGCAGATCGGCAAGAACGTGCACCTCTCCGGCGGGGTCGGCATCGGCGGCGTGCTCGAGCCGCTGCAGGCGAATCCGACCATCATCGAGGATCACTGCTTCATCGGGGCGCGCTCGGAGATCGTCGAGGGCGTGATCGTCGAGACCGGCGCCGTGATCTCCATGGGCGTGTTCATCGGCCAGAGCACGCGCATCTACGACCGCGAGCGCGACCAGATCCTCTACGGGCGGGTGCCCGCCGGCGCCGTGGTGGTGCCGGGGAGCCTGCCGGCGGCGAGCGGCAAGTACGCGCTCGCCTGCGCGGTGATCGTCAAGCGCGTGGACCAGCAGACCCGCGCCAAGACCTCGATCAACGAGCTGTTGCGCAATCTGTGAAGCACCGCCCCGGCCGCGCTACTGAATCCGTCAAGTTCGGCTAGCCGAAGCGCCCGGTGATGTAGTCCTCGGTGAGCCGCTGCTGGGGATTGGTGAATATCATGTCGGTGGGGCCCACCTCGACCAGGTCGCCCAGGTGAAAGTAGGCCGTGCGCTGCGACACGCGCGCCGCCTGCTGCATGTTGTGCGTCACGATGATGATGGCGTAATTGGCGCGCAGCTCATCGATCAGGTCCTCGATCCGCGCGCTCGCGATGGGATCGAGCGCCGAGGTGGGCTCGTCCATCAGGATCACCTCGGGGTGCACGGCGATGGTGCGCGCAATGCACAGCCGCTGCTGCTGGCCGCCGGAAAGCCCGGTGCCCGGCTGCGAGAGGCGGTCCTTGACCTCGTCCCAGAGTCCCGCGCGCTGCAGGCTGGTGGCGACCAGCTCATCCAGATCGGCGCGGCCCTTGGCGAGGCCGTGAATGCGCGGACCGTAGGCGACGTTCGAGTAGATCGAGTGCGGGAAGGGAGTCGGTTTCTGAAACACGATGCCGACGCGCGCGCGCAGCTGCGCGACGTCCTGGCGGCGATCGTAGATGTTCTGTCCGTCGAGGGTGATCTCGCCGCTGACGCGCGCGCCCGCGATGGTGTCGTTCATGCGGTTCAGGCAGCGCAGGAACGAGGACTTGCCGCACCCCGACGGCCCGATGAGGGCGAGCACCTGGTTGCGCCCGACATCCAGGCTCACCTCGCGCACCGCGTGCTTGTCGCCGTAGTACACGTTCACGCTGCGTGCGCTCATCACCGGGTCGTAGATCGAATCGCGCGCCGGCGATATGCGCTCCGGCTTGGCGGGCGGCGGCGTCGCGCCGTTGAGCCGCCCCGCATCTTCCACGGCTTTCATTGCTCCGCGCCCTTCAGCCGAACCGGCCGGTGATGTAATCGTCGGTGCGACGATTCTTCGGCGCCGTGAAGATCTCGGTCGAGGGGCCGATTTCGACCAGCTCTCCCATGTACATGAACCCGGTGACGTTCGATACGCGCGCCGCCTGCTGCAGATTGTGGGTGACGATCACGATACAGAACTTCTCGCGCAGCGCCTGCAAGGTCTCCTCGATCTTGAGCGTCGAGATCGGATCGAGCGCGGCGGTCGGCTCATCGAGCAGCAGCACCTCGGGCTGGACGGCGATGGTGCGTGCGATGCACAAGCGCTGCTGCTGGCCGCCGGACAAGCTGCGCCCGTCCGCATGCAGCTTGTCCTTGACCTCGTCCCAGATGGCGGCATCCGTGAGGGCCGATTCCACCCGCACCTTGAGCTCCGCGCCGCGCACGCCCCCGGCCAGCTTGAGGCCGAAAGCGACGTTGTCGAACACCGACATCGGGAACGGCGTGGGCTTCTGAAACACCATGCCGACGCGGTAGCGCAGGTCGGCCACGTCCACCGTCGGGCCGAGGATGTCGCGCCCGCCGATCAGCACGTCGCCGACCGCGCGCTGATGCGGATAGAGCGCATACATCCGGTTCAGGACCCGCAGGAGCGTGGACTTGCCGCACCCCGAAGGCCCGATGAACGCCGCGATGGAGCGGTCGGCGAGCGTGAGATTGATGTCGTGCAGCGCCTGCTGGTCCCCGTAGTAGAAGTCGAGCTTGCGCACCTCGATCTTCGGCGGCCCCGCATCCGCCGCCGCGGAGGGCGCCGCAGGCCTCGGGAACGGCCCGCGGGTCTTCAGATGCCGCGGCAGCTTGGACGACGGAATCATTTCTCCGCACCGCCCCCGCCCCGCGAGTGCAACAAGGCCAGCAATATCCGCGCCGAGATGCTGAGAATCAATATGGTCACGGTGATGATCAGCGCGCCCGCCCAGGCGAGACTTTGCCAGTCCGTGTAGGGACTCAGCGCGAATTGAAATATGACCACGGGCAGATTGGCCATGGGTGCGTTCAGATCGCTGCTCCAGAATTGATTGTTGAGCGCCGTGAACAGGAGCGGCGCGGTCTCGCCGCTGATGCGGGCGACCGCGAGCAGAAGCCCGGTGACGATGCCGCTTCGTGCCGCAGGATACAGGATGCTCACCGTGGTGCGCCACGGATAGGCGCCGAGCGCGGCGGAGGAATCCTTCATGCCCTGGGGCACGAGGTGCAGCATGTCCTCGGTGGTCCGCAGGGTGATCGGAATGGCGATCACGGCGAGCGACAGGGCGCCGGCGATGGCCGAGAAGTGGCCCATGGGCACGACCAGGATCTCGTAGATGAAGAGGCCGATGATGATCGAGGGGGCGCTGAGCAGCACATCGTTGATGAAGCGCACGGTCGTGCTCAACTTCGAGTTCTGGCCGTATTCGGCCAGATAGGTGCCGGCGAGCACCCCGATGGGTGATCCGACCAGAATGCCGAGAACCGTCATGATGGCGCTGCCGTACAGGGCATTGAGCAGTCCGCCGGCGCTGCCGGGCGGCGGGGTGGTCTGGGTGAAGAGGCGCCCCGACATGCCGGCGATGCCGTGCGAGAGCAGCGTCCAGAGGATGGCGGCGAGACAGGCGAGCCCGGCGAGGGTGGCGACCATGGAAAGCGCGAGGAACGCGACGTTCTTCACCTTGCGGAAGGCGCGCCGACTCATGACGGCGCTCATACCGTCGACAGCGCGCGCCGCTCGAGCCGGCGCAGCATCGCCTGCGCCGCGGCGATGACGGCGAAGGTGATCAGGAACAAGAGCAGGCCGAGCGCGATGAGCGAGGAGGTGTACAGCGTGCCCACCGCCTCCGTGAACTCGTTGGCGATGGCCGAGGAGATGGTGGTGCCGGGCGCCAGGAGGGAGCTGGAGATGCGGTGCGCGTTGCCGATCACGAACGTCACCGCCATGGTCTCGCCGAGCGCCCGTCCGAGGCCGAGCATGACGCCGCCGACGATGCCGGCCCGAGAATGCGGAACCACGACGTTCCAGATGACTTCCCAGGTGGTCGCGCCGAGCCCGTAGCCCGATTCCTTGAGCATCGCGGGGACCGTATCGAACACATCGCGCGTGGTCGCGGCGATGAACGGCAGCACCATGATGGCGAGCACCAGGCCGGCGGTCAGGATGCCGATGCCGTAGGGCGGTCCTGCGAACAGCGCGCCGACCCCCGGGAGGGCACCGAGGTGATCGATCAGCCAGGGCTGAACGTGCTCCTGCAGCACGGGCGCGAGCACGAACAATCCCCAGATGCCGAAGATGATGCTCGGCACGGCCGCGAGCAGCTCGACCGCCACCCCGATCGGCCGCTTGAGCATGGGCGGACACAGCTCGGTGAGGAACAGCGCGATGCCGAACCCGGTGGGCACGGCGATCGCCATCGCGATCAGCGAGGTCACGATCGTCCCGTAGATCGCGGCCAGGGCGCCGAACTTCTCGGTGACCGGATTCCACACCTCGCGGGCGACGAACGAGAAGCCGAAGGCCCTGAGCGCCGGCCACGACCCCTGCAGCAGCGAGAGCGCCACGCCGCCGAGAATCACCAGCACCAGAATGGCAGCGCTCAGCGTGGCGCCGCGGAAAATCCTCTCGTAGACCAGCTGTCTGGCGGCGTGCCTCGGATCAATGAGCGCCACGGCGTCAGTTTCGCGGCCCGAGCCGGCTTCAACCGCCGGTCCACACCGGATGGCCGCCGGCGGTGATCTCGGTCGCCCAGGTCTTCTTCACCTGCGCGATCAGGCTCGCCGGCAGCGGCACGTAATCGAGCTCCTCGGCCATCTGCGCACCATCCTTGTACGCCCAGGCAAAGAACTTCAGCGCCTCGCGCACGGCGGTGGGATCGGACGGCTGCTTGTAGAGCAGAATGAAGCTCGCGCCGGTGATGGGCCAGCTCTTGCTGCCCGGCTGGTCGGTGAGAATGAGGTAATAGGAATCCGCCTTCGCCCAGTCCGCATTCGCGGCCGCGGCCTGGAATGACTCCGCGCTCGGCGCCACGGTGCCCCCCGCCCTGTTGGTGAGCAGCGCGTAGGTCATCTTGTTCTGCTTGGCGTAGGCGTACTCGACGTAGCCGATCGCGCCCTTGGTGGTGGCGACGTTGTTGGCGACGCCGTCGTTGCCCTTGGCGCCGATGCCGCCCGGCCAGTCGACCGTCGTCGCGACGCCGACCTTGTCCTTCCACTCCGGCGAGACTTCGCCGAGGTAGTAGGTGAAGTTGAACGTGGTTCCCGAGCCGTCCGCACGGTGAACCGGGACGATCGGCAGGTTCGGCAGGCTGAGCGACGGGTTCAGCGCCTTCAGCGCCGGGTCGCTCCAGTTGGTGATCTCGCCGAGGTAGACCTTGGCCAGGGTCGGGCCGTCGATGTGGAAGTCGCCCGGCTTCACCCCGTCCAGGTTCACCACCGCGACGATGCCGCCCATCACCATCGGCCACTGGGCGAGGCCGTCCTTCTGGAGCTCCTCCGCCTTGAGCGGCGCATCGGTGGCGCCGAACGTGACGGTCTTGGCGCGGATCTGCTTGATGCCGGCGCCCGAGCCGATCGACTGATAGTTCAGGCCGTTGCCGGTGTCCTTCTTATAGGCGTCCGCCCATTTGGCGTAGATCGGGAAGGGGAAGGTCGCCCCGGCGCCCGAGATGTCAGCGGCCGAAGCCATGTTGACCCCGGCGGCCAGCGCGGCCGCGGTGAGGATGGATTTCACGAACATTATTAGCTCTCCGACAGACCAGATCGGTCAGGCCGCGGGCCTCCCCCGCGGTTCAGCGGCCTGTGCGCGCCGCGCCTCTCCCTTACGCCGCCAACACCAGTGTTATATGACGGTCCCCCGATCGTTTTGTGACAGTCTATCGCGCTGTCATCATTGAGTAAATGATGAGCGTGCGGCGCAGGCTCGCATCCTGCGAAGGCTTTCGTGGCGATCGACGCCCGCAACGCGCCGCGCGTCCCGGGCCTCGCGGGCGTCTACTTCCGCCTGGAGTGGAGGGGCACGGTCGCGACGAACGTCGAGCCCTGGTTGAGGCGGCTCGCGATGCTCAGTTTTCCGCGGTGGCGAGTC
>DATJSL010000046.1:0-40169 GCA_035504115.1 Steroidobacteraceae bacterium
TAATCTTCGTCATGGTGGGATTTACAGACCTACTAATGGTGATTTTATAGATCACTATGGAATTTGTTGGCCTGTTAGGTGGCGCTTACCGCAAAGTCAGGCGAATGACACGGCGCGGCGCGCAGGACAGGTGCGCCACGCCGCCACCCCGCCGTGCGGCGGCGCGGCCGTGCAGCTCGGATCTTGCCCACGGCAACGGCGCGCCCGCTCAACGATCGTTCACCAATTACTCAACGATTGTTGAGCGATCTTGCGGCGGCCGGCGTCGGCGTTGCACGTCCTGCATTAACCCGCGAGAATGAGACATGGCCGCGCGCCGCAAGAAAAAAGCCAAGAAGGCCGAGTCCAAGCCCAAGAAGGAAAAGATCCTCGATGCCGCCGAACGCCTGTTCGCCCGTCACGGGTTCTACGGCGTTTCGATCCGCGACATCACGCGCGCGGCAGAGGTCGACGTGGCCCTGGTGAACTATCACTTCGGCAGCAAGCGCGAGCTGTTCGCAGCCGTTTTCCAGCGGCGCGCCGAGCTTCTCAATCCCGAGCGCCTGGCAATGCTCGAGGACATGCGGCGCGCGGCGCTGCCGGGCACGCCGAGCGTCGCGCAGATCGTCAACGCCTTCACCTACCCGATGCTCGAGCGCTCCGCGCGAGGAGGCCCGGGCTGGAAGAGCTACTTCGCCCTGGTCGCGCAGGTGAACAATTCACCCGAGTGGGGTCCGGTGCTCATGACTCAGCATTTCGACCCCTTGGTCGAGCGCTTCATCGCCGTGCTGCGCGAGGCGCTGCCCGGCTGCCCGCCGCGCGAGATCTACTGGGGTTATCAATTCCTGACCGGAGCCCTCACCCTCACCTTCGCCGAGACGGGCCGGATCGATCGGCTGTCGGGGGGTCTGTGCAAATCGGCCGATCTGGACAGCGTACACGAACGTCTCGCGCCCTTCGTCGCGGCGGGTTTTCAGGCGCTCTGCGCGGCCTCGCGCAGCGGTTGAGCGGGTGGCGGCGGTGATCGCCTTGCTGCAGCGCGTCTTGGAGGCTCGCGTCGAGATCGCCGGGGAATGCCGGGCATCCATCGGCAAGGGCCTTGTGGCGCTGGTAGGCGTGCGCCCGGCGGATGACGACTCGAGCGCCGGGCGATTGCTCGACCGCGTGCTCCAATATCGGATGTTTGCCGACGAAGTCGGCAAGATGAACCTCGATTTGCGTCAGATTGCGGGAGATCTGCTGCTGGTGCCGCAGTTCACGCTGGCGGCCGATACCCGGCACGGCCTGCGGCCGGGATTCTCCACCGCCGCCCCGCCTGCACAGGCACAGCGCCTGTTCGAACACCTGGTCGAAGCCGCCAAGGCGCGACACCAGCGCGTCGCCAGCGGGGTATTCGGCGCGCACATGCGCGTGTCGCTCACCAACGATGGCCCGGTAACCTTCTGGCTGGAGACATGATTTGTGCGGGAAACGCCTGAGCAAATGCGACCGAACACGCATCGGGGGCCGAGGTCGAATGTCATAATGCCTTTAGGCGTATCATCGACCCGAAAGGCGGGTGGCTGTAGGAACTCGGAGAAGCGAGATGTTCGACTCAAAAATGTTACTGGTCATCCTGGCGATCGCGCTCGTGATCTTCGGCACCAAGCGCTTGCGCACGATCGGCTCGGATCTCGGCGCGGCCGTGAAGGGCTTCAAGCAAGCAATGAACGACGGCGAGTCCGAAGAGAAGGTGCGCCAGCTCAAGCAGGACAAGGACGCCGATTTCGAGGCGGCGGCCGCGCCGGCCCGCGAAGCCGAAGTCAAGGTTCCCCCGAAGACCAACGCGTGAGCTCGCATGCTGGATTTTGGATTTTCGGAGATCCTGCTGACCTCGGCGATCGCCTTGGTGGTGCTCGGCCCTGAGAAGCTGCCGAAGGTCGCGCGCCAGGTCGGCAACTGGATGGGCCGCGCGCGCCTGATGGCGCGCCAGCTCTCCGAGCAGCTCGAGCGCGAGGTCAGTGCCGAGGAATTGCTGAGGGAGCGCAAGAGCACGGTGTTGCCGGCGCCGACATCGGCGGCGGCGCCCGAAGCGCTCGCACCCGACGTACCCACGGCCGCCGCATCCACGGCTGAGCCGGCCCGCACGGCGTCGGCCGATGTGCCCACGGCCCGGGGGGCTGCCGATGCCGAGCAGGCAGCACCGGCGGCAGAGC
Organism: Steroidobacteraceae bacterium; assembly: GCA_035504115.1. Taxonomy (GTDB): domain Bacteria; phylum Pseudomonadota; class Gammaproteobacteria; order Steroidobacterales; family Steroidobacteraceae; genus Bog-1198. The sequence goes on from DATJSL010000046.1 coordinate 2,175, forward strand.
CGGCGGCAGCGGCGAGCGTCTCGATGACCGAGGCGGCGCCAGCCGCGCGCCGCCAGCCGCATCCCAATTCGCCCGCCGTCATGCACGCGCCCAAGCCGATCGCGCCGATCGCGCCGAGCGAACCGAAGCAATCGACCCAATGAGCGAGCCGGAGGGCGAGGGCGGGCTCGCCGAAGGCACGCTGATCTCACACTTGCTCGAGCTGCGCGACCGGCTGCTCAAGGCGCTGCTCGCGGTGGGGATCTGCTTCATCCCGTGTGCCGCGTACATGAACCGGCTGTTCACGCTGGTGGCGGAGCCGCTCAAGAAGAAGCTCCCGCCCGGCGCGCAGTTGATCGCCACGAGCGTGGTGGCGCCCTTCACGGTACCGTTCAAGCTCGCGATCGTCCTCGCCATCGGCATTGCCATGCCCTTCGTTCTGTACCAGGCATGGGCGTTCGTCGCGCCCGGACTGTACCGTCACGAGAAGAAGCTCGCGGTGCCGCTGCTCATCTCGAGCATCCTCCTTTTTTATCTCGGCGCGGCGTTCGCGTACTACATCGTCTCCCCGGTCATGTTGAGCTTCTTCGTCTCGACCATGCCGAGCGGCGTGCAGATGATGACGGACATGGGGAGCTACCTCGATTTCATGATGGTCTTGCTGCTCGCGTTCGGCGGCGCGTTCGAGGTGCCGGTGGCCACGGTGCTGCTGGTGTGGACCGGTTTCGTGAAGATAACGACGCTGCGCAGGAATCGCGGACTCGTGCTGCTCGGGATATTCATTTTTGCGGCCTTCGTCACCCCGCCGGATGCGGTCTCGCAAAGCGCCATGGCGCTGCCCATGTACGGACTCTACGAGATCGGCATCTTAATGGCCGCCCTGTTGCTGAAAGACAAAATCGCCGCGCGCGCCAAGGCAGAGGAAGCGGAGCGCGAGGCCGGAGCTTAGTGGGCACCCGGCCGACTTTCCTCGGTCATCCGCGCGGCCTTGCGACCCTCTTCTTCACCGAGATGTGGGAGCGCTTCACCTACTACGGCATGCGTGCCGTGCTGGTCCTGTTTCTGGTGAGGGCGGTCTCCTCGGGCGGCTTCGGGATCGACGACCGGACCGCGGCGGCGATCTACGGACTGTACACGGCCGGCGTCTACCTCGCGGCGCTGCCGGGAGGCTGGGTAGCCGACCGCCTGATCGGCGCGCGGCACGCGGTTCTCGGCGGCGGACTTCTCATCACCCTGGGCAACACGCTGCTGGCGGCATCGTCGACCCCGCGCGGGTTCTACCTCGGGCTGGTCGTGATCGTGCTCGGCGTCGGGCTGCTCAAGCCGAACGTGAGCGTCATGGTCGCCGACCTCTATCCGGAGGGGGGCGCGCGGCTGGATGCCGGGTTCACCGTGTTCTACATGGGGATCAATCTCGGTGCGACGCTCGGGCCGATCGTGACGGGCGAGGCGCAGGCGCTCATCGGCCCGCGCGCGGGATTCGGGGTGGCGGCGCTTTTCATGGCGATGGGCGTGCTGCAGTACCAGCTCACCCAGCGCCATCTCGGCGATGCCGGCAAGTACGCCGCGGCGCCGGCCGCGGGGCCACCTCGCCCGGCCGCGCCCAAGCCCTGGCTGCATCTGTGGCTCGGGCTGGGCGTATCGACGCTCGCGCTCGCGGCCTGCAGCTTCGGCTGGCTGCCGATGAATCCGCTCGACCTCGCCCACGCGAGCGCGCTGGTAATAGCCGCCACCGCATTCCTTTATTTCGGCCATCTGTTCCTCGCCGGCAATCTCTCCGCCGAGGAGAAGCGGCGCGCGCTGGTGATCGTGGTGCTGTTTCTCGGCAGCGCCTTGTTCTGGTCGGGCTACGAACAGGCAGGCTCGTCGCTGAATCTCTTTGCGCAGCGCTATACCGAGCGGGCTGTGGGCCATTTCGTCATCCCCGCGAGCTGGTTCCAATCCCTGAACCCTGCCTTCGTCATCGCCTTCGCACCGCTCGTGGCGTGGGTCTGGATCGCGCTCGCGCGGCGGCACCTCAACCCTTCGGCACCGGCAAAGTTCGCGATCGGCGTGATCCTGATGGGATCGGGCTTTCTGGTGATGGCAGCGGCCGCGTCGTGGGTGGCCCGCGGCTCGAAAGTGCTGCCCTACTGGCTGATGACGACGTACCTGCTGCACACGCTCGGAGAGCTGTGCTTGAGTCCGGTCGGTCTCTCCTACGTGACCAAGCTGTCGCCGAAGCGCCTGGTCGGCCAGATGATGGGCATGTGGTTTCTATCCCTGTCGCTCGGTAATCTAGCGGCCGGGCTGATCGCCGGCGAATTCGATGTCAAGAACGTTGCGGCCATGTCCGGCCAATACATGCGCATCGTCTATTTTTCCGTGGGTCTCGGAGCCTTGCTGCTGGTCTCGAGCCGGCCGGTGAGGAAGCTGATGGGCGAGGTGCAGTGAACGACGGGATGCGGTGTTGAACTCATCGGACGAGCGTGGGCGGCCGGAGCTGACGCTGCGCGCGATAGCGCTGGGCGGACTGATCACCGTGGCCTTCACCGCCGCCAACGTGTACCTGGGGCTGAAGGTCGGCTTGACCTTCGCCACGTCGATCCCCGCCGCGGTGATCTCGATGGCGGTGCTGCGGCTGTTCAAATCCTCGAGCATTTTCGAGAACAACATCGTTCAGACGGTGGCGAGCGCAGCCGGCACCCTGGCGGCGATCATCTTCGTGCTTCCGGGCCTCGTCATCGTCGGCTGGTGGCACCATTTCCCGTACGCAATGACCATGCTCGCCACCTTGCTCGGGGGCATCCTCGGCGTCATGTTTTCCGTGCCGCTGCGGCGGGCGCTGGTCGTCAACGGCGATTTGCCCTACCCGGAAGGAGTGGCCGCGGCCGAGGTCCTGCTGGTGGGCGATCGGTCACGCGACGGCAGCGAAGAAAGCCGTCAGGGACTCATGGCGATCACCGTCAACGCCATCGCGTCCGCCGGCTTCTTTGCCTTGAGCCAGACCCGGCTGGTGGCCGACGAGGCGGCGGTGTATTTTCGCGCCGGCGCCGGCTCGACCGGAATATCGTCCAGCCTGTCCATGGCGCTGGTCGGCGTCGGACACCTGGTGGGTATCTCCGTGGGAATGGCGATGCTGGCGGGTATTCTCATCGGCTGGGGAATCCTGGTGCCCATCCTGACCGGCGCCTCTTCGGCCCTGGGCTCGCCGCAACAGCTCGCGCTGGCCGTGTTTCGTACCGATATTCGATTCTTCGGTGCGGGCGTCATCGGCGTGGCGGCGCTGTGGACTTTTTCCAGCATCCTCGGGCCCATCTTCGCCGGGCTGCGCGCCGCGATGGCCGCTTCCGGCGCACGGCGCGTGCAGGGTGCGTCGCTGCCGCTGGTGGAGCGCGATCTGCCCATCAAGACGGTGGGCGCCGTGGTCGTCGTGACACTCGGCCTGATCGCGCTGCTGCTGCGGCAGTTCATCGCCGCGGGCGCGCTGGCCGCGTACGCACCCGCTCTGATAGGTGCGACCGTGGCGTTCGTGCTGCTGGCCGGGGTGGTGATCGCATCGATCACCGGCTACATGGCGGGACTCATCGGGGCGTCGAACAGTCCGGTTTCGGGCGTGGGCATCCTCGCCGTGATCGGCGCGGCGCTGATGCTGATGGCGGTCACCGGCGGCACGACCCCCGTGCTCTCGAGCTCCATGGTGGCCTATGCGATCTTCTCGACCGGCATCGTGTTCGGCATCGCCACCATCTCGAACGATAACCTGCAGGACCTGAAGACCGGTCAGCTGGTCGGCGCGACGCCATGGCGGCAACAGGTGGCGCTGGTATTCGGGGTGATATTCGGCGCCCTGATCATCCCGCCGGTGCTCGATCTACTCAACCGGGCGTACGGCTTCGCGGGCGCGCCCGGCGCCGGCCCCGACGCGCTGGCCGCTCCCCAGGCCGCGCTCATCTCGGCGCTGGCACAGGGTCTGCTGGGAGGACACCTGAATCTCAAGATGATCGAATACGGCGCCGCAACGGGCGTGCTGGTCATCGCGGTCGATGGGCTGCTGGGCCGTGCGGGCCGCATGCGCCTGCCCCCGCTGGCGATCGGGCTCGGCATCTATTTGCCCATGGCCGCCACCCTGCCCGTGGTGATCGGCGCGGTGATAGGACGCTTCTATGATGCCTTCGCCGATCGCCGTGCTCGCCCCGCCTACGCCAGGCGCATGGGTGTGTTGATGGCGACAGGGATGATCGTCGGCGAGAGTCTCTTCGGGGTGGTCTATGCCGGCATCGTGGTGGCATCCGGCCGCAGCGCCCCCTTCGCCCTGGTGGGAGAAGGATTCGCGACTGCGGCGCTGATCGGCGGTGCGCTCATCTTCTTTGCCCTCGTCGGGATCTTGTACCGTCGGACCATGAGGGTGGCGTCGAGATCGGGTGATTCGAGTCCCGGCCCGGGCGATCCGCGCGGTCACTGAGACGCGGCAACCGATGCGCGATTCCCGTCATTCGACGAAGGTGGCGCTTTGCCTCGGGACGATCTACCTGGTATGGGGCTCGAGCTTCCTGTTCTCCAAGATCGCCGTGAACAATCTGCCCATCGCGCTGTTCTCCGCGATCCGATTCCTCACGGCAGGAGTACTGCTCGCGCTGCTCGCTCACTTCGCCGCAGGGCATGCATTTCCGCGCCGCGTGCTCGAGTGGCGGCACGTGAGCATCGCCGGCTTCTTCATGGTGTTCGCGAGCAACGGCCTGAACGTGTGGGCCATCGATTACATCCCGACGAATCTATCGGCGCTGCTCAACGGAACATCGGCGTTCTGGATCGCGGGTCTCGGGGTGTTCGGGCGGCGCGGCCATCCGCTCAATCGCTGGGCGCTCCTCGGGATGGCAATCGGCTTTGCGGGCACGGCATTGATGTTGATACCGAGGGGCGGGTTGCACACGAGCAGCGTTCTGGCGGAGGCGGGGGCGCTCATCGCTTGCTGCGCCTGGGCGCTCGGGACGCTCTACTATCGCAGCATCGATACCCGCCTGAGCTCTCTCATGTTCATGTCGCTGCAGATGTGCATGGGCGGCGCGATGCTGCTGGCGGTCGCGCTGGTGCATGGAGATCCGGCACGCTGGACGTGCAACGCGCCCGGCCTGCTGGCGCTCGGGTATCTGACCTTCTTCAGCTCCTGCCTCGCGTACACGGCCTACGGCTGGCTCAGCTTGAACGCGGCGCCCGCGCTCATCGGCACCTATGGCTACGTGAATCCCGCCATCGCCGCGTACCTGGGCTGGCAATTCCTCGACGAGCACTTGACCGACGTACAGCTCGCGGGGATGGTGACCATCATCCTCGCCGTCGGGATCCTGACCCTGTCGGGAAGCACGCTGACGGATCGCAAAGCGCTCGAGGAACCGAAGGCGCAATAGCGCTGCGGCTCATCGGCGCCTGACGATCACCTCGATCTTGCCCTTCGGACCGATGAACCAGGATCCGACCATGCTCGTCAGGCTGACCAGCACCGCGGCCCAGAACGCCGACCAGAATCCGGCGATGTGCATGCCGGGCAGAATCCATGCCACCAGCGCCACCATGCCGGCGTTGATCACCAGCAGGAACAAGCCGAGCGTGAGGATGGTCATCGGCAAGGTGAGCACGATGGCGATCGGCCGGATGATGGAGTTGGCGACGCCGAGCAGCACGCCGGCGAGGATCAGGGTGGCCGGGCTGTCGATATGAACACCGGGCACCCACAGGGTCGCCAACCACAGACCGAGCGCCACGATGATCGCGCGCGCGAAAAAGCCGAGCATGGGGCCTCCAGGCGTTACCGCGCCCACAGGCGTTATGCCACGGTCCGGGAAAATATCAAGACGGGGCGTGCGAGGGCGGGTGTGAAGCGGGTGCGGGGGCTGGCCTGGCTTGCGAGCGGCTGGCCCGGCTTGCGTGCGCCGCTGCTGGTACCCGCTATCGCCAAAAGCTGGTCTCGTCTAGTAATCCAGTCCCGGAAGCGGCGGATCCTTGGGTTCGGGCTGCTTCACCGGCTTCGGCCTGGGCGGACTCTCGAGCGTCACCTTGATGCGCGCCATGGCTCGCTCCCATCCGACGCGCATCTTCACGTAGAGCCTGTCCCAGCTCGGCGCCTCGGGTATTCCCGACCCGAGCAAGCGCAGCGAGGTGGTGCCGGCGCCCTTGCGCACGTCGAGAAGAAAGTCGTCCACCACGGCGCTGCCGCTGGTGGGCTGATCGGGCGTGGGCAGATAGATGAGGCGCAGGCGACGGTTCACATCGAAGATATCGATATGCGCCTCGCGCCCGCCGGCGTTGCGCGGGCCAACCCGATACAGTCCGCCTTCACGCGCATCGACCTCGGCGTCCTGGCCCGACCAGATGCGAATCAGGGCGGGATCGGTGATCGCGCGCCAGACGCGGCCGGCCGGGACATTGACCTCGACCAGGTGGGCGTAGCCGCGGGTGCCGGAACGGGTGGATTTGCGCGGTGAGCTCATCGCAGGCCTCGAGCGACTGGTACGGGATTGGCCTTAGCATGACGAAATGCAAGCGCGCCGGCAGTGCTAGAATTCAAGAACGGGGAGGAACCTTCATGGCTTATGTGGATATCGTGACTGTTCTCGCACTTCTGCAATTCGTCTGGTTCGGCATGCAGGTGGGCCGGGCGCGGAGCAAGTACGGGGTGGCGGCGCCGGCCGTGACCGGGAACGAAGTCTTCGAGCGGCATCTGCGGGTGCAGCAGAACACCCTCGAGCAGCTCATCGTATTGATTCCCGGATTGTATCTGTTCAGCGGCCATTTCAATCCGCTGTGGGCCGCCGGCCTCGGCGCCATCTATCTGATCGGGCGGCAGATATACTCGCTGAGCTACGTCAAGGATCCGAAGACGCGCGGACCCGGGTTCGGGCTGAGCTTCCTGCCCGCGGTCATCCTGGTGGTCGGGGGCCTGATCGGGGCCGTGCTGCGCCTCGCCGGGCATTGATTTGCACCGCCGATCGCTTAAAGTGATCGCGTGAACATTTGCTGGGGTGGCCTTTAGGGCCTGAGACGCCGGCTGCGTCCCGATAGCGGACGCGTACCGGCGAACCCATTGAACCTGATCCGGTTAGTACCGGCGGAGGGAGCGTGCGCATTCAGATCGAGCCGGCCCGCGTCTTGCGCGGAGCCTTCCTGTCGATTCTCCTCTCGAGCGCGGTGACGGCACCGCTCCCGCTCCTTGCAGACGCCGCCGCGAATGACGCCGCCGCGAACGGCGTCCCCGCAAATGACGCCGCAGCGCGGGCCCCCGCTCCGGACGGCGGCAGCTCGAGCCCGCAGCTTTCGGAGATCGTGGTCACGGCCACGCTCATGACGGTGTCCGACCAGCAGCTGCCGGCGAGCGTGAGCGTGCTCGACGCGAAAACACTGCGCGAGGCCGGACAGGAGAATTTCGAGGACGTCATGGCGCTCGTGCCCAACTTGAACTGGGCGGGCGACACCTCGCTCCCGAGATACTTCCAGATCCGCGGCGTCGGCGAGCTGCAGCAGTATCAAGGCGCGCCCAACCCGTCCGTCGGGTTCCTGGTCGACGACATCGACTTCAGCGGACTCGGCATGGCGGGCACCTTGTTCGACGTGGATCACATCGAGGTGCTGCACGGTCCGCAGAGCACGATCTACGGCGCCAATGCGCTCGGCGGTCTGATCTACGTGCGCAGCGCCGAGCCGCAGGACACCTTCGGCGGCCGCGTGGAGCTCGACGAGGGCGACTACTCCGAGCGCTCGTTCGGCGCGGTGGTCACGGGGCCCGTGCCTGAGCTCGATTCGTCCTTTCGACTCGCTGCGCAGCAGTACTTCAGCGACGGCTTCTATCACAACGCCTACCTCGACCGGGACACGAACAACCGCAACGAGCTCACGCTGCGCGGCAAGTGGCGCTACCGGCCGAGCGATGAGCTCGACGTCGACCTCACGCTGCTGCGCATACAGATCGACAACGGTTACGACGCCTGGTCCATCCTCGGCAACGACAGCCGCACCACCGAGTCCGATCAGCCGGGCGTCGACCGGCAGTACTCGACCGGTGTGTCCGCGCGCGCGACCTACACGGGCATCGAGCCGCTGACGCTCACCACCATCGCCACCTACGCCGACTCGGACATCACCTACTCGTACGACGGAGACTGGGGGAACGAGGTCTACTGGGCGCCCTACACCTACGAGTACTCCGAGATCCAGCAGCGCCATCGCTCGACGCGCAGCTTCGAGATGCGCCTGGCGGACCCGCAGCAGCACGGCTTCTCGTGGCTGTTCGGCTTCTACGCCCTGCAGCTGCGCGAAGGGCTGGTGGATACGAGCGCGGGGCTGTACCTCGATCCCTTCGAGCCCGCCGATGACGATGACTGCGGCACCGGCAGCGCGGCGGCGAGCTGCTACACCATCATCGAGAGCCAGTATCACGCCCTGAACAGCGCACTCTACGGACAGCTGGGCGGCGATCTCGGGTCGCGGACGCGCTGGTCCATCGGCCTGCGCGGCGAGCGCCGCACCACGCACTACGACGACCAGACCCAAAATACCGGCGAGGCGACGACCTACAACCATTTCGATCCGGAGAACAACCTGTGGGGCGGGCACTTCTCGCTCGACTACAATCTCGCCAAGGGCCAGCAGCTCTACGCGCTCATCGCCCGCGGCTACAAGGCCGGGGGCTTCAACCTGAGCGCGTATCTGCCCGAGAGCCAGAAGGTGTTCAGCCCGGAAAATGACATCAACTACGAGATCGGGCACAAGGCGCAGCTCGACGAGAACCGCGTGCGCTTCGACACCTCGCTCTTCTACATGGAGCGCCACTCGGAGCAGCTCCTGACCGGCGAGCAGTACATTCCCAACAACCCCGACACGTTCATCTTCTACACCGGCAACGCCCGATCGGGCTACAACTACGGCCTGGAGTCGAGCTTCGCGTGGCTTGCGACGCAACGGCTCGAGCTCGGCGGCTCGCTCGGTCTATTGCAGACGCTCTACCGAGGATTCGTGCAGGACGGGGTGGTCTTTCCGGACCGCGCCCTGCCGCACGCACCGCCGTGGCAAGCCGCGCTGGATGCGTCCTGGCACGATGCGCGCGGTCCGTTTGCGCGGCTGGACGTGAGCGGCATGGGCGCGTTCTTCTACGACATGCCGCCCAACTGGACCCGCTCGCACGCCTACGGGCTGATGAACGGCAAGATCGGATGGCAGCGGGCGCGCTACGAGGTGTATCTGTGGGGCCGGAACCTGCTCAACAAGGACTACACGGTGCGCGGCTTCTACTTCGGCGATCAGCCGCCGAACTTCCCGAACACCCTGTATACCCAGCTCGGCGATCCCCGCAACTGGGGTGTGCACTTCACCTATAATTTTTGACGGGTTTTTGCGCATGGTGCGCAAAATGCTGATGGGGGAACGGTTTGGCGCCGCTCGCTGGTTGGGAGAATTTCTACGTGATCACGGGCTCCGCGGCGGGCGGCCTATCGGGCCTCACGTTCGTGGTCATCGCCCTTGCCGGGGAGGGGCGGCGTGTGGATGCCGTGGGGCTGCAGACCTTCATCTCACCGACCATGGTGCATTTCGCGGCGGTTCTCGGCCTGTCCGCGTTCCTGTGCGTACCGCGGCAGACGCTCCTCAGCGTGGGCGTGGGCCTGGGCACGGTGGGCGCGGCGGGTCTTCTGTACGCCGCAGTGATCGGCGCCAACATGCACCATAATCTGCAGGACTACGTGGCGGTGATCGAGGACTGGGCCTGGCACGTGATCCTGCCCGGCAGCGCCTACGCGGGGCTCGCTGCCATGGCAGTGCTCATGCAGCAGCGGCCGGAAGCGGCCGAATACGGGATCGCCGCCGCATCGTTGGTCCTGCTGCTCACCGGCATCCACAACGCCTGGGACATCGCCGTGTGGACGACGACCCGCAGGCGCGACCCGGGGCAGACCACGAAGCCGGGAGGCCAAGCTGGTTAGCGACGTCAGGGGCGGGGCGGGCGAGTTCTGAGGGCGGGCGAATTCGCGGGGGGCCGCGCGAGTTCTGGGGGCGCCCGAGTTCCTGGGGGCGCCCGAGTTCAGCGCATCGACACCACGCGCCGCGCGGACAGGGACTCCATCCAGGTCTTGACGCGCTTCGCATCGGCCACGCGGGTGTATTTGCCGAGCGAGTCGAGCAGCACGATCACCACGTTGCGCCCCTCGATCACCGCCTCCATGACCAGGCACTTGCCGGCCTCGGTGATGTAGCCGGTCTTCTGCACGATGATGTTCCAGGCGGGATTGGCGACCAGATTGTCGGTATTGCGGAATTCCACCAGATGGCGGTGCACGCGCACGGTGTAGCTCTTGTCGGTGGAGTATTCGCGGATCAGGGCATTGTGGGAAGCGGCGATCACCAGCTTGGAGAGGTCCTCGGGGCTCGCGACGTTCTCACTCGACAGTCCGGTGGGATCGGCAAAATGCGCGCTCTGCATGCCGAGCGCGCGGGCCTTGGCGTTCATGGCCGCGACGAATGCGTGCAGGCCCCCCGGGTAGTTGGCGCCGAGAGCGTGCGCCGCCCGGTTCTCCGAGGACATGAGCGCGAGGTGCATGAGGTCGCCGCGGGTGAGGACGGTGCCCACCGAGAGGCGCGAGAAATTCGGCTTGGGCAGGTTGAGCTCGGCTTCGGTGATCTCGAGCGGCTCGTCCATGGGCTGCTTGGCATCGAGCACCACCAGGGCGGTCATCAGCTTGGTGATCGAGGCGATGGGCGCCGCCACGTCCGAATTGCGCGAGTACAGGACGGAGGAATCTCGCTGGTCGAGGATGAGGACGGAACTGGACTTGAGCTTGGGTATCAGCGGCGCCTTGGCGGCGGCAGTGGCGGCCAGCGCAGTCAACAGCATGCCGGCCAGCGCTGCTCGTGCAGGCTGCCCTCGGTGGATGAATGCCATTACGTTCCCAATGGGTTTTTACTTCAAGTTGTGGAGATAAACATATGTTAATCACGCCCCGGCGTGATGGAGGCCTAACTTTGCCACCATTCTTTGCAAAGTCCAAACGGTTTCGCGTCGAGAACCCGCAATGTGCGCCGCGCCAGAGCCGGTCGGCCGGGGCAGCTGCGCCCCCGCTCAGCCGCCGACCTCGGCACCGGGCGCGCGCCGCAGCTCTTTGTCGCGGTACATCTTGTGATCGGCGGCGCTCATCAGGTCGCGCAAGTCGCGCCCGTCCTGCGGGTAGCTCACGGCGCCGATGCTGACGGTGCAGCGGATCATGCGTGAGCGCAGGTCGAGGGTGGTCTTGTAGACGTTGTGACGCACGCGCTTCACGACGGATTCGGCGATCTCCGGCGATGCGCCCGGCAGCAGCACCGCAAACTCATCGCCGCCGAAGCGGGCGGCGGTGTCGGTGCCGCGGATGCTCCGCTGCAGGCACTGCGCGACCAGCGTGATGGCGCTGTTGCCCGCCTCGTGTCCGAACGAGTCGTTGATGTCCTTGAGCTTGTCGATGTCGATCAACAGCAGGGCGTAGATCCCGCGGCCTCCCTCGCAATTGGCGTGCTCGCGCTGCCACACCTCGTTGAACATGCGCTGGTTGTAAAGGCCGGTGAGCGAGTCGGTCTGCGCCAGATTCTCGATCCGCTCACGCGCTTCGGTGATGTCCGCGGAAAGCGTGGTGGTGAGGTAGGCGACCAGCAAGACCGGCGCGAGCTGGCCCACGGCCAGGCTCGCGTAGAAGAGCGAGACGACGTCCAGACCCGGCGTGGCCGACGCCAGCCACAGGTGGCACACGGCGATCGCGCCCACCTGCAGCAGCGTCACCAGGCGCCCGAGGGTGAGCGCGCTCAAGATGATGGGCAACAGATAGAGGTTGAACAGCGGGCTCGAGCCCTTGCCGGTGAACCACAGGACCGCCGTGATGAACACGACCATCGACCAGGATTCGATCAGCAAGCGGGTTCGCGTTCGACCGGGGAAGAAGCGGCGCGCGCGAAAAGCGAAGATCGCGGCGGCGAAGGCGCCCAGCGACACCCCCGCCGGCCAGGGGTGGGCGGCGAGAGTCCCGGACCACAGCAGCACGAGCGCCGCCAGCACCAGACACAGGACCTCGATGGATCGGGTGCTGCGCAAGCGGGCTCCCTAGGACCTGGCCGCCGCGGATAGCGCGCCCCGGCCGTTCACGGTCGGCACCTTGAGCTCCTGGATGGCGCGCTTCACTTCGGGATCGCGTTGCTCGAGCGGTGCATCCGCCGGCAGTCCCTGCGCGGGCGTCTTGGTATCGCGCTCGAATTCGATGTCGGGCGCGATGCCGCGGTGATTGATGGATACGCCGGAGGGAGTGTAGTAAAGAGAGGTGGTGAGCTTGATGGCCCGATCATCGCCGAGCGGCATCACCGTCTGGACCGAGCCCTTGCCGAACGTGGTGCGGCCCATGAGCGTCGCGCGGTGATGATCCTTGAGGGCGCCCGCGACGATCTCCGCGGCCGACGCCGAGCCGCCGTTCACGAGAACGACGATGGGCGCGCCGTTCATCTCGTCGCCCGGCGTCGCACTCATCTCGAACTTCGATTCGGCGGTGCGGCCCTTGGCGCTCACGATGACACCCGAATCGAGGAAGGCGTCCGCCACCGCGACCGCGGCCTCGAGAACCCCGCCCGGATTGTTGCGCAGGTCGAGCACCAGTCCCTTGAGGGGCGCGCCGTTCTTCTTGCGCAACGCCGCGAGCGCGCCCGTGAGCTCCTCCCCGGTCGTCTCGCTGAACTGGGAGATGCGCACGTACCCGAATCCCGGCTCGGGCAGCTCCGAGCTGACGCTGTGCAGCTGCACGCGCTCGCGCTTGAGGGTGAATTGCAGCGGCTCCGTGCTGCCCTCGCGCAGGATCCCGATCTTGACCGCGGTGCCTTCCTTGCCGCGCATGCGTCCGATGGTATCGGCGAGCGTCGTCGTGTTCACGGGCACGTTGTCGATGGATGCGATCACGTCGCCGGGGCGGATGCCGGCCTCGGCGGCGGGCGAGCCGTCCAGAGGAGCCACCACGACCACCTGGCCGTCCTCCATCGAGATCTCGATGCCGACGCCGGAATATTCTCCGGAGCTCGAGATCTTGATGTCATCGTATTCGTCGCCGTCGAGATAGGCCGAGTAAGGGTCGAGCGAGGCGACCATGCCGCGGATCGCGGCCTGCAGCAGCCGATGATCATCCACCGGATCGACGTAGTCCCGCTCGACCCGCTGCAACACCTCGGCGAACAACCGCGCATCCTGCCAGGGCACATCCTGGCCCAGAGCCGGCGGCTTGTCCGCCAGGACGCCGCGGCTGAGGGAGAGCGACACACCGATCGCGACGCCGGCCGCCAAGAGCGCGAAACTGGGTATTTTCCTGCTCATCGGGCCAGAAGCATACGTGCGGGCGCGGCTCACCGCCAGTTGCGCCGCCTCACTGCGCGCCGCGCAGCCAGAGCTTGGGGTCGACGGGCTTGCGCCCCTCCCGGATCTCGAAATAAAGCTGCGGAGGCGCAGCGCCCGAGTCGCTCACGGCGGCGATGACGTCGCCCGGCGCGACCCAGTCGCCGACCGACTTGTACAGGACCTCGGCGCGGCCATAGAGGGTCATGAAGTTGCCGCTGTGGGCGATGATCAGCAGCATTCCCATCCCCTGCAGCCAGTCGGCATACACCACCCGGCCGAAGTAGGGTGCGCGCACCTTGGCGCCGCGGGCCGTCTGGATCAGCACCCCGTTCAGCCGCACTGCGGTGGGAGCGCCGTTGGTGCGCGTCTCCTGATACCGTACGGTCATCTTGCCCTGCACCGGCCAGGGGAGCTTGCCGCGCAGCTGCCCGAAGCTCTGCTGGGTATCGACGGGAAAGTCCTTGAGCACGCGCTCGAGGTCGGCGAGCAGGGATTCCACGGCCTGTTCTTGTTGCTGCAGGCGCGCGAGCCGCTGGTTGCCGCTCTGCACCTCATGGCCGAGCGCCGCGATCGCGAGGGCGCGCTCCTGCCTGGCGTGCGTCAGGTCCGCCACCTCGCGGGCCGCCTCCTCCTCGAGGGCCTCGAGCTTCGCCGTGGTCTGCTCGATGTCCGACACCAGCTCGGCGAGGCGCGACTCGTGCGCCGCAATCTCCTCGATCCGCGCCGCGCGCGAGCGTGCAAAATATCCGTAATACGCGAGCATGCGTCCCGCCTCGGCGGGATTGGTCTGGCTCAACAGCAGACGCATCTCGTCGGCGCGGCCGATCATGTATTGAGCACGCACCTGCGCCGCCAGCGCCGCGCGCTGCGACTCGAGCGCGGCTCGGGTACGGCTCTCCTCCGCGCGCAGGTCGGTGCGGCGCCGCTGCGCCGCGAGCTGCGCCGCGTTCAGCGCCTCGAGCCGGCGGCGCTTCGAGGTGATGGCGAGATCCGCCTCGCGCAGCCTCGCATTCAATGCATCGCGCTGCTTGAGCTGCTCGCCCAGCCGGGCGGTGAGCCCGGCGATCGCCTTGCGCACGGCGGCGAGCTTGGCCTTCGCTTGCGCGGCGTCGCCCGCGTCCGCGGAAGCGCGCGGCGCGGACTGCTCCGCGGCGGACTTGCCGCTCGGCGCGGATTCGCCGCTCGGCGCGGATTTGCCGGACGCCGCCGCGCAGGCGCACAGCGCCAGTGCGGCCAGTAATCGCCGATGTTTGATTTCGGACCCCCGAGTCGCTCGTCCTTGGGCCAAGCATACAAGCCTTGTGCCCGCTGCTATACTTGCCCGCCCCAAAAAACCGATTTGCCGGCATGCAGCGACTGTTGGAATACATCGTCCATCACCCCTATCTCGCGGGCGCCGCGCTGATTGCGGCCATCGCGGTGCTGGTGGTGGAGCTGAAGGAACGGGTATCCGGCTTTGCCGCTCTCTCCTCGATGCAGGCCGTGCGCCTGATGAATCAGGGCGCGCTGGTGCTCGACCTGCGCTCGAAGGAATCGTTCGACGCGGGACACATCGGGGATGCGCGCAACATCCCGTCGACGGAGCTCGCGTCTCGCAGCGACACGCTGAAGAAATGGCGCGATCGGCCGGTGATCACCTACTGCGACAGCGGGGTGAGCGGCGCGGGTGCGGCGCGCACCCTGATCAAGCTGGGCTTCACCAAGGTATTCAATCTGGAAGGCGGCCTGAATGCCTGGGTCAAGGACAACCTGCCGCTCACCAGGAGCTCGGGCGCCAAATCGGGTTCCAAGTGAGCCAGCCCGAGATCGTCATGTACGTCTCGGGCTGGTGTCCGTACTGCCAGCGGGCACGCGGCTTGCTGGCGAAGAAAGGGCTCGTGTTCAGCGAGATCAACGTCGATGACGACGCGAAGTTTCGCGAGGAGATGATGGCACGCAGCGGCCGGCGCACCGTCCCGCAGATCTTCATCGGCGGCAGGCACGTGGGCGGCTGCGATGATCTCTTCACGCTCGACGGCAGCGGCGAGCTCGACCACTTGACCCAGGGGGATTGATGAACGAGGTGAGAACAGAGCCGAGCGGCACCGACGTCGGCGGCGTGCAGGTGACGCTGCAGACCGTCTACTTGAAGGACAGCTCGTACGAGTCGCCGAACGGCCCGCGGCTGCCGAACAATCAGGCGTGGGAGCCCAAGTTCCAGCTCAACATGAACACCAGCGCCGAGGAGATCGGGCCCGACGTGCGCGAAGTGCAGCTCACCGTCACGCTCGAGGCGAAGCAGGGCGAGGCGACGATGTACCTGGTGGAGGTGAAGCAGGCCGGGGTGTTCTCGATCAGCGGCGCCTCGACGGACGACCTCAAGCGACTGATCGGCAGCTTCTGCCCGAGCGTTCTGTTTCCGTACGCGCGCGAGGTCGTATCCGACCTCATCGTGAAGGGCGGCTTCCCCAACTTCCTGCTGCCTCTGGTCAACTTCGACGCGCTGTTCGCGCAGGCCTCGGAGTCGCCGCAGCCCGGGATGGTCAACTAGCGGGAGCCCCGCCGGGCTCGCGCCAAGGCCGCCCGACATGCACAGCGTCACACCGATGGCCGTCATCGGCGCCGGCTCCTGGGGCACGGCGCTCGCCATCCAGTGCGCGCGCGCCGGTCATCCCACGCGCCTTTGGGGCCGCGACGCGGCGCTGGTGAGATCCATGCAGAGCGCGCGGCGCAACGACCGATACTTGCCCGATGCCGAGTTCCCGGGGAACCTCGAGGCGGTGACCGATCTTCGCGCCGCGCTCGCCGGCGCGCGCGATGCGCTGGTGGCGGTGCCCTCGCACGCGTTTCGCCAGATGCTGCTCGAGATCAAGCCGCACCTGGGCGAGGACACGCGCATCGCCTGGGCCAGCAAGGGGTTCGAGCGGGCGAGCGGCCTGCTGCCGCATCAGGTCGCGCAGCAGATATTCCCCGACCGGCCGGGCGCGGTACTGTCCGGCCCCACGTTCGCGCGCGAGGTGGGCGCGGGACTGCCCACGGCCATGACCGCGGCCTCGCCCGACGCGCAATTCGTCAAGGAGCTGGCGCTGCGCCTGTCGGATCGGCACTTTCGCATCTACACGCAGTCCGACATCGTCGGCGTCGAGGTGGGAGGCGCGGTGAAGAACGTGATCGCGATCGGCTCGGGCATCGCCGATGGGATGGGATTCGGCGCCAACACGCGCGTCGCGCTGATCACGCGCGGCCTTGCCGAGATGATGCGCCTGGGGGTGCAGCTCGGGGCGCGGCGCGAGACCTTCATGGGTCTCGCGGCGCTCGGCGACCTGGTGCTGACCTGCACCGACGATCAATCGCGCAACCGCCGCCTCGGGCTCGCGCTCGGGCGCGGCGCTTCCGCCGCACAGGCCGAGCGCAGCATCGGTCAGGTGATCGAGGGCGTGGCCGCGGCCTCCGCGGTGCGCGAGGTCGCGGCACGCGCGCGCGTCGAGATGCCCATCTGCTTCGAGGTGCACCGCGTGCTGCACGAGGGACGCGCGGTGCGCGCCGCGCTGCAGGCGCTCATGACGCGAGAGGTTCGCTCGGAGACGGAATGAGCGCGAAGCCGAGCTGGCGCCAGGCCTCGTAGGCGATGAGCGCGACGGCGTTCGACAGGTTCAGGCTGCGGCTCCCCGGCCGCATCGGAATGAACATCGAGTTGTCGGCGCCGATGCGCTCGCACACCTCGGGCGGCAGCCCGCGCGTCTCGGACCCGAACAGCAGCGCATCTTCGCTCCTGAACCGAAAGTCCGCATAGCAATGCCGGCCGCCGGTCTCGACCGCCGCCCAGCGCGCGCCGGCAAGGGCGTGCATGCACGCCTCGAGGCTCGCATGCACGGTGACGCGCGCGAGGTCGTGGTAATCGAGACCGGAGCGGCGCAGGCCCTTGTCGTCGATCCGGAAGCCGAGCGGCTCGATCAGGTGCAGGCTCGCGCCGGTATTGGCGCACAGGCGGATCGCATTGCCGGTGTTCGGCGGGATCTGCGGCTCGTACAGAACCAGGTGCAGCATGCGCCGCGCACCTCAGGAGCCGTTGTTGCGGGATGCCGCGGCGGGGGACCTCGGCTCGGCCGGCGCAATGCTCGCGAACCTCGGCGATTCGACCACGACCCGCTGGGTGGGATGGGCGAACTCCACCCCGAGCCGGCGAAACTCATCGATGATGCGAAAGTTGACCGACTGCTGCAGGTCGAGGAGCGAATTGATCTTCGGCTGCTGCACGAAGTACGACAGCTCGAATTGCAGGCAGCCCTCGTCCAGGCTCTTCAGGTGGCAGCGCTCGAAGCGGGCGTTCGGCTGCTCGCGCACGATGCTCTCGAGCAGCTTCGGAATGGCGTGCAGCGTTTCGCGCCCGGTGGCGTAGGGCACGCGAATGACCGCGAGGGCGCGCTGCTCCGGGGCGCGGCCGTAATTGCGCACCCGGCTCTTCAGGATGTCGGCGTTCGACAGGATGATCTGCTCGCCGGCGTCGCTCCGCACGCGGGTGGACTTGATGCCGATGCGCTCGACGACGCCCGAGAAGGCGTCGATGGTGAGCCGGTCGCCGACCACGAACGGCTTGTCGAGGGCGATGGAGAGCGAGGCGAACAGGTCGCCGAGCACGTTTTGCAGGGCGAGCGCGACCGCCACGCCGCCGACGCCGAGACCCGCGAGCAGCGCGGTGATGTTGATCCCGACATTCTCGAGCGCAACCAGCGTGAGGAGCGACCAGATGAGCATCTGCGCGACGAAGTCGATGATGTTGAGCGAGCCCGCGAAGCTGTGATCCGGTCCGCGCTCGAGCTCCTTGAGCTGCAGATAGAACTTGAGCGCGCGCACGGCCCACAGCCCGAGCTGCAGCAGAATCGCCATCAGCACCGCTTCGTCGACGATGTGCTGCAGCTTGGGGGGAAAGGCGAGATCCCCCTGGCCGGCATACAGCGCCAGCGCGACCAGCAGGAACTGCCGCGTGCCGGCGAGCAAGTGCAAGATGAGACGCAAGGGCGTGGCGCGGGCGGCGCGCGCCGAGCTCCTGGAGCGCGACACGATGAGGTGGCGCACGATCGACAGGCCCACCCAGACGGCGGCCGCCAGCAGGCCGGCCGTCACCCAGTCCGTGAGAGAGTTGCCGTAGAAGACCTGCTGCGAGAGGCCCAGGTAGTGTCTGAGGAAATCAGCCATGCGCGGGGGATTATAGCCGCCGCGCGCGGCCGGCCGCGCCGCCAGCCGGGGCCGCCCGGCGCCCTACCCGCGCGCGCTCAGGTGACATCCTCCATGCCCAGCTCCTTCATCTTGCGCGACAGGGTATTGCGTCCCCACCCCAGGAGCTTGGCCGCATCCTGCTTCAAGCCTTCCGCCTTGCGCATCGCGGCCCGGATCAAAATGCGCTCCACCTCGGGCACCGCCTGATCGAGGATCCGCCGGGTGCCGGCATCGAGCTCGCGCTCGGCCCAGTAGGAGAGCTTCGCCATCCAGTCGTGATTGGCGGCGCGCCCCGCGGGCACGCCGCCGAGATCGGCGGGGATGTCCTCGGGGCGGATCTCGCGGCCGGGCGCGGTGACCGTGAGCCGGCGGCAGGCGTTCACGAGCTGCCGCACGTTGCCCGGCCAATCGAAGGTGACCAATGCGGTCTCGGCCGGCGTCGTCAGGAGCTTGGGCTCGACGCCGAGCTCCTGACCGGCGACGCTCAGGTAATGGGCGAGAAGCTCCGGTATGTCCTCGCGCCGCTCGCGCAGCGGCGGAATCTCGATCCGGATGACATTGAGCCGATGCAGCAGGTCCTCGCGAAAGTGCCCGGATTTCACCCGCATCTCGAGATCCTGATGGGTCGCGGCGATGACGCGCACGTCGACCCGGACGGGCGTCTGGCCGCCGACCCGATAGAACTCCCCCTCCGCGAGCACGCGCAGGAGCCGCGTTTGCAGCGCCGGCGACATGTCGCCGATCTCATCGAGAAACAACGTGCCGCCGTCCGCCTGCTCGAAGCGGCCGCGGCGCAGGGAGTCGGCACCGGTGAACGCGCCCTTCTCGTGCCCGAACAGCTCCGACTCGAGCAAGTCGGCGGTGAAGGCGGCGGTGTTGAGCGCGACGAAAGCCTTGCTGGAGCGCGGGCTGTGACGGTGCAAGGCGCGCGCGACCAGCTCCTTGCCGGTGCCCGACTCCCCGGTGATGAGAACCGTCATGCTGGAGCGCGATAGCCGGCCGACGGCGCGAAATACCTGCTGCATCGCCGCCGCCTGGCCGAGCAGCTCGGGAATGCTGCGCCGTGCGGCCTCGACGTCGGTGGAGACGGTGGCCTGCTGCGCGGCGCGGCGCACCAGATCGACCGCCTTGTCGATGTCGAAGGGCTTGGGCAGATATTCGAATGCGCCGCCCTGGTAGGCGGCGACCGCCGCGTCCAGATCCGAGTGGGCGGTCATCACGATGACCGGCAATCCGGGCCTCGAGCCCTGGATGTCCTTGAGCAGCTCGAGGCCGCTGCGTCCCGGCATGCGGATGTCGGTCATCAGCACGTCCGGCGCATCGGCGCGCAGCGCAGTCAACACGTTGTCCGCCTGGTCGAAGCAGCGCGCGGCCATGCCGCTGCCTTTCAGGGCCTTCTCGAGCACCCAGCGGATGGATGCGTCGTCGTCGACCAGCCACACTTGCAGAGGCTTGGCGCTCATGCGCTGTCCATGGGCAGGTAGATCACGAATATCGTGCGGCCGGGTGCGCTGTCGAACTCGATCAGTCCGCCATGGCGGCTCACCAGATCCTGCGCGATGCCGAGCCCGAGACCCGATCCGTCGGCGCGGCCCGAGACCAGCGGATAGAAGATCGTTTCGCGAATTTCCGCCGGAACACCCGGTCCGTTGTCCTCGAACTGAATGGAGGCGACCAGGCGATGGCGGCGGCCGCCGATGCCGACGTTGCTCGCGACGCGGGTGCGCAAGATCAGTCGCGGCTCGCGCTCGCTGCTGCCGGCGAGCGCCTGGATGGCATTGCGCCCGAGATTGAGCATGGCCTGAATGATGTGATTCGGATCGACCGTGATCCCGGGCAGGCTCGGGTCGTAGTCGCGGTCGATGATCACACCCTCGGGCGCTTCGCTGCGCAGCAGGTGATAGACGCGCTCCAGCAGCTCGTGCACGTTCACCAGCTGCTTGGCGGGCGGGCGGCCCGGGCCGAGCATGCAGTCGAGCAGGTTGGTGAGCCGGTCGGCCTCGCTGATGATGACCCGCGTGTATTCGCGCAAAGCCGGGTCCAGCAGCTCGCGCTCCAGCAACTGCGCCGCTCCGCGCAGTCCGCCGAGCGGATTCTTGATCTCGTGCGCGAGCTGGCGGACCATGAGGCGGCTGCCGCCGAGCTGCGCCAGCAGCGCGTTCTCGCGCGTCAGGCGCCGATGCTGGGTGATGTCCTCGACTTCGAGCAGCAGCCGGCCGCCCTCCCCGCCGAGCGTCACTTCGGTGACCGCGCAATCCAGGATGCGATCGACGCCGCCCGGCGCGGGCCAGGCCAGCTCGCGCTGCACCACCGCCTCGCCGCCCTGGCGCGCCCGGTCGAACAGCGGCAGGAGCGACTCGGCGCCGCGCGTGCAATCGGCGATGCGGCGGCCGAGCACCTGATTGGGCGAGAGGCCGAGCAGCGTCTGGGCGGCTGCGTTGAGATAGGTCACCTGCAGATCGGCATCGAGCACGAAGACGCTGGTGACGAGCGAATCGAGCAGCTCGGCGGTGGCGATGGGCAGGGGCGGTATCTTGAGCTCAGCGGCCATGGGGCGGAGCCGCAAAGTGAGAGGAGCGATCGGCTATTTGTGCTGCGGCGAGAGCAGGCTCGGGCGCAAGACGTTGAAGGTGACGGGCTCCGCGGTCTTGGACTCTCCCGTGACCGTATCGGTGACCGTGGCCTCGATGGTGTAGACCCCGCGCGCAAGGTCGGTGAGCGTGAACTGGGTTGCATCCGGGGGCTGGTTCTGCACCTGCGCCCCGTTCAACGTCCAGGTGACGGTCTGATTGGCCTTGAGCGCGGGATCCATCGACAAGCTCACGGGCACCGTCCCATCGCCGGTGAAGGTTTGCTCGTGACCCGGCGAGGTGATGGCGATCTGGGCGGACGCGAGGCTGGTGGCGGCCTTCGGTTTCGGCGCGGCCGGCGCGGCGCCCGGCAACGGTTGACTTAATATGCCGGCGTGCGAGGGGCCCGACGAGGTGATCACCTTCTCCGCGCCGTCCGCCGGCTGGTCGGAGTAGTGGACCACGCCCTGCGCATCGACCCACCTGTAGACGACCATGGCCTGCCCCGCAATCGGGGTCAAGCCGGCCGCCCACAAGCCGAGAACGAGCCACGATCGGCAAAGGTGCATAATTCCAGAGCATAGTCCTATCGCCTCCCGGCCTCAAAACCGGGGTGACGGCGCCGTGACCGCCGTCACCCTTCGAGCAACTGCACCCCTTACAGGCTGTAATACATCTCGATCTCGATCGGGTGGGTGGTCATGCGCAGGCGCGTGACTTCCTTCATCTTGAGCTCGATGTAGGCGTCGATCAGGTCGTCGGTGAACACCCCGCCCGCCTTGAGAAATCCGCGGTCGCGGTCGAGGTAGTCGAGGGCCATGTCGAGGGAATGGCAGACCGTGGGGATCTTCTTGTCCTCCTCGGGCTCGAGATCGTACAGATCCTTGTCCGCCGGATCGCCGGGGTGGATCTTGTTCTGGATGCCGTCCAGCCCCGCAAGCATCATCGAGGCGAAGGCGAAGTAGGGGTTCGCGGTGGCGTCCGGGAAGCGCACTTCGATGCGGCGCGCCTTCGGATTGGAGACCCAGGGAATCCGAATCGAGGCCGAGCGGTTGCGCGCCGAGTAGGCGAGCTTCACCGGCGCTTCGAAGCCCGGAACGAGCCGCTTGTAGCTGTTGGTGCTCGCGTTGGTGAATGCATTGATGGCGCGCGCATGCTTGATGATCCCGCCGATGTAATAGAGCGCGATGTCGGACAGGCCGCCGTACTTGTCGCCGGCGAACAAAGCCTTGCCTTCCTTCTGCAGTGACTGATGCACGTGCATGCCGTTGCCGTTGTCACCGACGATGGGCTTGGGCATGAAGGTGAGCGTCTTGCCATAACCCTGGGCCACGTTCTGCAGCGCGTACTTGAGGATCTGCACCTCGTCGGCCTTCTTGGTGAGCGTGCTGGCGCCGACGCCGATCTCGCCCTGGCCGGCGGTCGCCACTTCGTGATGATGCACCTCGAATTTCAGCCCCATCTCCTCGCAGGCGAGCGACATGGCGGAGCGAATGTCCTGCTGCGAATCGACCGGCGGCACCGGGAAGTAGCCGCCCTTCACGCCCGGGCGGTGACCCTTGTTGCCGTCCTCGTAGGCCTTGCCGGAGTTCCAGGCGCCCTCATACGAGTCGACCTCGTAGGAGCAGCCATTCAAGCCGGAGGAGACGTGCACCGTGTCGAAGATGAAGAATTCGTTCTCCGGGCCGAACAGCGCCGAATCGGCGATGCCCGTGGACTTGAGGTAGGCCTCCGCCCGCTTGGCCAGCGAGCGTGGGTCGCGCCCGTAGCCTTGCATGGTCATCGGCTCGATGACATCGCAGCGCAGGCTCACGGTGGTCTCTTCATAGAAGGGATCGATGACCGCGGTCGCGGCATCCGGCATCAAGATCATGTCCGACTCGTTGATGCCCTTCCAGCCGGCGATCGAGGAGCCGTCGAACATCTTGCCGTCGTTGAAGAACCCCTCGTCCACCGCGCGAGCGGGGATGGTCACGTGCTGTTCCTTACCGAGCGTGTCGGTAAAGCGAAGATCGGCGAACTTAGCTTCTTTTTCTTTGATTAATTTAATAACATCGACGGGAATCATTGTTGCGGCCTCGCGAAAGTGGATGGCTATGCCCGGGCCCAGCGCACCGGTGCTGGTGCGCTGCAGTTTGTGTGCCAATGCCGTGCATCGATGGATCAACGACTTGCAGGCCGATGACCCTGCTTGCGCACCAGGATAGGGCAATCGGGGGCGGTCGTGTACTTTTTTGGTGCAGATCGGGGCGGCTCGAGGCGAGCAAGGCCTGCTCGAGAGGCTCCTCCGGGCTTTCGCGTGCCATATCGGTGCAGCCCAGGGATACCGGCAGGGAGGAATTTCCGTCGTGGCGGCGCACCTCCGTATACTCGCGCTCGTCGCCCCTCCCGCGAGCAAACGATGACCTGCGCACCGCCATGAGCAACACGAAGGCACCTCCCGCCACGTTCCAGGAGCTGATCTTTACGCTGCAGACCTACTGGTCGGCTGAGGGCTGCGTCATCCTGCAGCCCTACGACATGGAAATGGGTGCCGGCACTTTCCATACGGCGACCTTCCTGCGGGCGGTCGGACCCGAGCCCTGGCGGGCGGCCTACGTGCAACCCTCGCGCCGCCCGACCGACGGGCGCTATGGCGAGAACCCCTTCCGCCTGCAGCACTACTACCAGTTTCAGGTGGCCATCAAGCCTTCCCCCGACGAGTTTCAGGAGCTGTACCTGGGATCGCTGCGCGCCCTGGGGTTCGATCCGCTGGTCCACGATATCCGCTTCGTCGAGGACAACTGGGAATCACCCACCCTGGGCGCCTGGGGACTCGGCTGGGAAGTGTGGCTCAATGGCATGGAAGTCTCGCAGTTCACCTATTTCCAGCAGGTCGGCGGATTG
This sequence comes from Steroidobacteraceae bacterium, assembly GCA_035504115.1. Lineage (GTDB taxonomy): Bacteria > Pseudomonadota > Gammaproteobacteria > Steroidobacterales > Steroidobacteraceae > Bog-1198. Next base: position 26,163 of record DATJSL010000046.1, read on the forward strand.
GATTGCCGGCCGGTGATGGGGGAGATCACCTATGGGCTGGAGCGGCTCGCCATGTACATGCAGGGCAAGGAGAGCATCTTCGACATCGTCTGGGCCCAGGGACCCTCGGGCACGGTGACCTACGGCGATGTGTTCCATCAGAACGAGGTGGAGCAGTCGGTCTACAATTTCGAGAAGGCCGATACCGAGGTGCTGCTGCGGCAGTTCGATACGCACGAGGCCGCCTGCCGCAGGCTCCTCGAGGATAAGCTGGTGCTGCCGGCGTACGAGCAAATGGTCAAGGCCTCCCACTCCTTCAATCTGCTGGACGCGCGGCGGGCGGTCTCGGTCACCGAGCGCCAGCGCTTCATCCTGCGCGTGCGCACGCTCGCGCGCGCCGTCGCCGAGGCGTATCTGCGAAGCCGCGAGGCCCTGGGCTTTCCGCTGCTCAAGAGCGAGGCTGCCGCAACCTCCGCCCCGCCGCTCCCGGCGGCGGGGCGCGCCGAAGAGGCGTCGGCGAGCGCGCTGTCTTCCTCATGAGCGCGCACGACCTGCTGTTCGAGCTGCAGACCGAGGAGCTGCCGCCGCGCACGCTCCTCACCCTCTCCACCGCGCTCGCCGAGAACCTGGTGAAGGGACTGGACGGCGCCGCCGTCGCCCACGGCCCGTCGCAGAGCTTCGCGACCCCAAGACGACTGGCCGTGCTGGTCCTCGCGTGCGCGGCGTCGGCGCGGGATCGAGCCGTCGAGCGGCGCGGACCACCGGTCAGCAACGCCTTCGACGCATCCGGCGCGCCCACGCAGGCCGCTCTGGCATTCGCGCGCAACTGCGGCGTCGAGGTGCCGCAGCTCGAGCGGCTGGTGACCGAGAAGGGTGCCTGGCTGGTGTTTCGCGGCATCGAGCCCGGCGCCGCCACCTCGAGCGTGATCGGCGAGCTGATCAACCAGTCGATCGCTGCGCTGCCGATCGCGCGGCGCATGCGCTGGGGAGCGCGCACGGCGGAGTTCGTGCGGCCGGTGCATGGGGTCGTGCTGCTGCACGGGGAGGCGGTCGTTCCGGTGCAGGTGCTGGGGCTCGAGTCCTCGCGCCGTACGCGCGGCCATCGCTTTCATGCGCCGAAGCCCTTCGCTCTGCGGTCGGCGCGCTCGTACGAGGCGCGGCTGGCGCGCGCCAAGGTGGTGGCCGACTTCGGCACGCGCCGCGAGGCGGTACGCGCCGGCGTCGCGGCGGCGGCGGCGGCGAGCGGGGGCTCGGCGCTGATCGACGGCGCTTTGCTCGATGAAGTCACGGCGCTGGTCGAGTGGCCGGTTGCCATCGCCGGCCGATTCGAGCCGCGCTTTTTGGCGCTGCCGCGCGAAGTGGTCATCGCCACCATCCAGGATCACCAGCGCTACTTCCCGATCGAGGGAGCCGACGGCAAGCTCTCGGGCGGTTTCGTGACGGTGAGCAATATCGAGAGCCGCGATCCGGACAAGATCCGCGCGGGCAACGAGCGCGTGGTGCGACCGCGCCTGAGCGATGCGGCGTTCTTCTGGGACCAGGATCGCAAGGTGCCGCTCGAGGTGCGCGCACGGGAGCTCTGCAGCGTGACGTTTCAGGCGAAGCTCGGCAGCTACGCCCAGAAAGCCGAGCGCGTGAAGTCGCTCGCGCTCGAGATCGGCGGGCGCATCGAGGCCGGGCCGCACGTCGCTCCGGCGGCGCTGCTCGCCAAGGCCGATCTGCTGTCGGCGATGGTCGGCGAGTTCCCCGAGCTGCAGGGCATCATGGGGCGCTACTACGCCGAGGCGGAGGGCTACCCGCAAGCGGTGGCCGTTGCCATCGAGGAGCACTATCGCCCGCGCTTCGCCGGCGACGCGCTGCCCTCGACCCGGACCGGACAGGCGGTCGCTCTGGCCGACAAGATCGACACGCTGGTGGGCATCTTCGCGATCGGTGAGCGCCCCACGGGGGCCAAGGACCCGTTCGGCCTGCGCCGCGCGGCACTCGGTGTGCTGCGGATCCTGCTCGAGTGCCGGATCGACGTCGATCTCCGCGCGCTGCTCGAGTCATCCGCTGCCGCCCAGCCGGTGCACAAGGACGGCCTCGCGCCGGAGGTCCATGACTACATCGCGGAGCGGCTGCGCGGGCTTTTCCTGGAACGCGGGGACGGCACGACGCCCGAGATGGTCGATGCAGTGCTCGCGACCCGTCCGGCCTCGCCGCTCGATGCCGAGGCGCGCTTGCGGGCGCTGGAGGAATTTCAGCGCTTGCCCGAGGCGCCCGTGCTCACCGCGCTCAACAAGCGCATCGCGAACATCCTGAGGAAGGCCCCAGCCGATGGGGAGGCCGTCGTAGAGACGGCGCTGTTCACGGAAGATGCCGAGCGCCGGCTGCACGAGCTGCTCGCTGCGGTCCGCCACGGCGTGACCGGGGCCGCAGCGGCGCGGCGCTACGGGGAGAGCTTGCGAGGTCTGATCGCGCTGGCGGCGCCGGTCGCCGAGTTCTTCGAGCGCGTCATGGTGATGGACGAGAATCCGGCGCGGCGCGCCAACCGGCTCGCGTTGTTGCGCGACGCGCAGCGGCTTTTGGGCACGGCCGCCGACCTGTCGCGCCTGCCGGGCTGAAGGAGAACCGCATGGGCGCGACGGCGACCGATCGGCTGCTCGGACGGGCTCCCGGACCCATGCAATTCGTGCGCTCCGTGCTGTTCACGGCTTATTTCATCGTCTCGGCGTGTCTGTGGGGCACGTTCATGGCGCTGTGCTTTTTTCTGCCCTACCGCGCCCAGTTCGCGCTCGCCCGCGGCTGGGCCCGCGGCGTGCTGTTCATGCTCGAGCGGCTGTGCGCACTGAAGTTCGTGATCGAGGGCCGCGAGCACATCCCCGCGGGCAATCACATCATCATGAGCAAGCACACCTCGGCGTGGGAGACGGTGGCGCTGTTCGTCATCTTCCCGCCGCAGGTCTGGGTGCTGAAGCGCGAGCTGCTGTGGATACCGTTCATGGGCTGGGGACTGAAGCTGCTCAAGCCGATCGCGATCAATCGGGGGGCGGGGCACCGCGCGGTGAACCAGGTCATCGAGCAGGGCACTGAGCGGCTCGCGAGCGGGCTGTGGGTCATCATCTTCCCCGAGGGCACGCGCGTGACCGCGGGAGACACCCGCAAGTACGGCGTGAGCGGCGCGCTGCTCGCGACCGCCACCGGCCGTCTGGTGGTGCCGGTGGCGCACAACGCAGGGAAGTTCTGGCCGCGCCGCGGCGTGTTGAAGAAGCCGGGAACCATCCGCGTGATCATCGGCGAGCCCATCGCCTCGGCGGGCAAGGACGCGCGCGACCTGAACGAGGAGATCCGGCAGGCCATCGAGGGCGGCGTCGCGCGGACCGAGCAGCCGATCGCGCAGCCGTAGCTCGAGCCAGCATCGCAACGGGACTCGAGAATGACCTCGATTGGCGGCTAGCTAGCGGAGACGGGCGCCGGGGCCGGTTGGAATCAGACGTCGAGGTTCGACACCTGCAGGGCGTTCTTCTCGATGAACTCGCGCCGCGGCTCGACCGCATCGCCCATCAGCGTGGTGAAGATGTCGTCCGCGGCGACGGCGTCCTCGATGCGCACCTGCATCAGGCGGCGCGTTTCCGGATTGATGGTCGTGTCCCAGAGCTGCTCGGGATTCATCTCACCGAGGCCTTTGTAGCGCTGGATGCTCTGACCTTTCTTGGCTTCCTCGAACAGCCAGGTCATCGCCGCCTTGAAGCTCGCCACCTCCTGGCGCGCCTCGCCGCGCTGCACGTAAGCGCCCGGCCCGAGCAGATCGTTCAAGGTCTGGGCGAGCTCGGCGATGCGCAGATACTCCGCGGACTCGAAGAACTCGCGCGGGATGTGCTTCTCCGAGCTCAAGCCGTGCTCGAGGCGCAGCAGATCGACGCGGTGTCCCCCACCCGTGAGCGGCTGCACCGACACCTTGTAGCGGCGCGATACGTCGTCGAGAGAGTTGAGCTTGATCTCCAGATTGCGGCACCAATCCCTGAGCCCGTCGATGCGGTCGAACATCTCGGTGGTGAGCTTGGGCACGTACAGGAGCTGCTCGAGGAAACGCTCGTCGTAGCGGCGAGCCCAGCGCCGTACGATGCCTTGTACCTCTTGATATCTTTGCGCCAGGGATTCGAGGCCGAGACCGGACAGCGGCGGAGCCTCCGCGTTCACATGGAGCGCGGCGCCGTCGATGGCGGTACCGAGCAACAGAGCGTTCAGCTCGAGATCGTCCTTGACGTAGTGCTCCTGCTTGCCCTTCTTTACTTTGTAGAGCGGCGGCTGCGCGATGTAGATATGGCCGCGCTCGATCAAGATCGGCATCTGGCGATAGAAAAAAGTGAGCAGCAACGTGCGTATGTGCGATCCGTCGACGTCAGCATCAGTCATTAAAATGATGCGGTGATAGCGCAGCTTGTCGATGTTGAAATCGTCTCGCCCGATGCCGCAACCCAATGCGGTGATGAGGGTGCCGACTTCCACGGAAGCGAGCATCTTGTCGAAGCGCGCCTTCTCGACGTTCAAGATCTTGCCCTTGAGCGGCAGGATTGCCTGCGTGCGCCGGTCGCGCCCCTGCTTGGCGGAGCCGCCGGCCGAGTCTCCCTCGACGAGGAACATCTCCGATAGAGCGGGATCCTTCTCCTGGCAATCGGCGAGCTTGCCGGGGAGTCCGGCGACATCGAGCGCCCCCTTGCGGCGAGTCATCTCGCGCGCCTTGCGCGCGGCCTCGCGCGCATAGGCGGCCTCGAGGATCTTGTTGACGATGGCGCGCGCCTCTTGCGGATGCTCGAGCAGAAACTCCTCGAGGCGCTCGGCCACGGCGGACTCGACCACGCCTTTCACCTCGGAAGAGACCAGCTTGTCCTTGGTCTGCGAGGAGAATTTCGGATCCGGAAGCTTGACCGACAGGATCGCCGTCAATCCCTCGCGTGCGTCATCGCCGGTGGTGGCGATGTTGTCCTTCTTGTTCGCGAGCTCCTTCTCGATGTACTTGTTCAAGGTGCGCGTGAGCGCCGCGCGGTAGCCGGCGAGGTGCGTGCCGCCATCTTTCTGCGGAATGTTGTTCGTGTAGCAGTACATGCTCTCCTGATACGAGTCATTCCACTGCATCGCGACTTCGACTTGCGTACTGCCCTCGCGCGTCTGGAACCAGAGCACCGTCGGATGCACCGGCGTCCGGGTGCGATTGAGGAAACTCACGAAGGCGGACAAGCCTCCCTCGTGCTGAAATACTTCGGACTTCTCATCGCGCTCATCGATGAGCTCGATGCGCACGCCGGAATTCAAGAACGACAATTCGCGCAGTCGCTTGGCGAGCGTGTCGTAGTTGAACGTGATGTGGGTAAAGATCTGGCTGCTCGGCTTGAACTTGAGCGTCGTGCCGCGCTCGCTCGTCTCACCGACCACGGCGAGAGGCGCGACCGGCACGCCCAGGCGGTACTCCTGGCGATGTAACTTGCCGTCGCGGCGGATGTTGAGCTCCAGAACATCCGACAGCGCATTGACCACGGAGACGCCGACGCCGTGCAGTCCGCCGGAAACCTTGTAGGAGCTGTCATCGAATTTTCCGCCCGAGTGCAGCACGGTCATGATGACCTCGGCGGCGGACACGCCCTCCTCCTGGTGGATATCGACGGGAATTCCCCGGCCGTTGTCTGCGACCGTCACCGATTCATCGGCGTGGATGGTGACCACCACGCGATCACAATGGCCCGCCAAGGCCTCGTCGATGGCGTTGTCCACCACCTCGAAAACCATGTGGTGCAGGCCGCTGCCGTCATCGGTATCACCGATGTACATTCCGGGTCGTTTGCGAACGGCGTCGAGACCTTTTAAGACTTTGATTTTACTGGAATCGTAGACGTCGTTATCGGGCATCATGCAGTCCTGAATGGTGATGCCTCATTCTATCAGCTCCAGGGCCGAATAACGAGTATAATTGCCTAATTAAAGTGTGTTAAATCAATGCTTTATGGGCCTACTGCGGCGCGCTGGCGCGCTCTGGCGGAGGCAGCGCCCAGATCGCCCAATGAGTGAGCGTTTTGGGGCCCGCGAGCGACAGATTCGGCGGCTTTCTGCGGCGTCTGGGTCCTGACACCGTACTCAAGTCGGGTGGTCGAGCCTGCGCCGCCGTGTACTGGGGTGCCGCGTCTGTTCCACGTGGAACCTCAGCGAAGGGCAACCGCCCCACCCTGCATCAATCGATATTCCCGGCCGGGGGGTCCGAAGGGTGCGAGCTCCGAGGCGCTCTCGTGCAAGGTGGTAACCACCATCTGGAGGGGCTGGGAGCGCACTTCCTCGATCAGCACTCGCAGATGACCGGCATCGAGCTCCGCCGCGGGGTCATCGAGCAGCAACGTGGGCGTCACGGGCGAGTCGTCCGGAAACAGCTTGATCTGGCCGATGAGCAGTGCCGCTGCCAGGAGCTTCTGCTGGCCGCGCGAAATCCGGTCCCGTGCGGGATGTCCCGACAGTCGGATGATGAGATCCGCGCGCTGGGGACCCACTTGCGTTGCGCCAAGCTCCTGGTCCTTCGCGAGGCTGTGAGAGAGGGCATCCTGCATCGGCAGGTCGCGAGGCCATCCGGTTCGATAAGCGACCGTGAGATCCAGCTCGAGCAAATGAGCGGCAACGGCCGTGGCGATGGGTGCAAGCTGCGCGATATAGCGCTGTCTCGCCTCGGTCAGTAGCTCTCCATAGCGCACCAGCTCCGCATCCCAGGCCGTTACCAGTGCGGCCGCTTGCCGCGTCCTGAGCGCGGCGTTGCGCTGGCGGAGCACTTGCTGGTAACGCTGCCAATGGGAGACGAAACTCGGTTCCACGTGGAACACACCCCAATCCAGAAATCGCCGGCGACGGCCCGGACCTTCCTCGATGAGCCGGTGGATCTCGGGGTCTATGATCTGGATCGGGAGCACCGAGGCGAGCTCGGCCAACGAGGCCACGCGGCCGCCGGCGGCGTGCGCTCGAATGCCCGTGCTCGACCCCTCCACGCCCAGCGTGACGCGGCGCTCGCCGACCTCGGCCTCCCCGACCACGATCACCCGATCGGCGCCGGATCGGATCAAGTGATCGAGGTGACGGGTGCGAAAGGAGCGGCCACGGCCCAGCAGGTACATGGCCTCGAGGAGGCTGGTCTTACCCGAGGCGTTCGGGCCCGTGATGAGGGTGAACTTGGGATCGAGGTCGAGCTCGGCCTGATGCAAGCAGCGGAAATCCGTCACTTGCAACCGCCGCAGGGCCATCGATTCAGAGCCTCATGGGCATGACGACATAGCGGGCATTGGAAGCCCCGGGAGACCGGATCAGGCAGCTCGAGTTGCTGTCGGTGAGGCCGAGCTCGACCTCCTGACCGTCCACGGCGGCCAGCGCATCCAGCAGATAATTCACATTGAATCCGACCTCGAGGTCATTACCCCCATAATTGACCTCGATCTCTTCCTCGGCTTCTTCCTGCTCCGGATTGTGCGCTTGTACCGTGAGGGCATTCTTGCGCACGTTGATGCGTATCCCCCGGTACTTCTCGTTCGAGAGGATCGCCGTACGCTGCAGCGCCTGGCGCAGGATGTCCCGGTCGGCGCGGATGGCATGGCCGGGGGCGGCCGGGATAACGCGCGAATATTCCGGAAAACGGCCGTCAATGAGCTTCGAAGTGAAGCGAACATCGCCGATTTGGGCGCGCACATGGTTGCTGCCGATGGCCACCGCGGCAGTCCCCTCTTCGGTGAGCACGCGCTGCAGCTCGAGCACGCCCTTGCGTGGAATGATGACTTGCTGGGCATTCTTGGCCTTGGCCTCCAGCGCCGCTTCGCACAGTGCGAGGCGATGGCCGTCGGTCGCCACCGCCCGCAGCATCGCGCCGTCGATCTCGAGCAGCATGCCGTTCAAGTAATAGCGCACATCTTGCTGCGCCATCGAGAAATGCGTCTTCTCCAGCAGGCGTGCCAGCTCCTTGCGCGGTATTTGCACGATCTGCTGGGAGTTGATGTCATCGATCACGGGGAACTCGGCGGCCGGCAGGGTCGATAGGCTGAATCGGCTGCGACCTGCCCGAATCACGACTTTCTCGCCCTCGGCCGCCACCGATATCTGCGCCTTCTCGGGCAGGGCGCGCAGGATGTCCAGGAATTTGCGGCCTGGCACGGTGATATCACCCGCCCGTTGCGAATTCACATCAGCGGCGGCGACCAACTCGACCTCCAGATCCGTCGCCGCGATCGACAACCGGCCGTCCGCGACAGCCAACAGCACGTTCGCCAGGACCGGCATCGTCTGACGCCGCTCCACCACCCCGATGACCGCCTGCAAGGGTGTCAGCAATCTCTCCCGCTCCGCCGTCAATTTCATGCGCTCACCCGTTCAGAATCTTAAATCTTGGTTCTTGAATAGAGATTATTACTATGATTATTAGGCCGCGTGGCCTCTGTGGATAACCCAAAAATCACCTTGCCAATCATACCCTTCCATCTGTCCTAGTGGTCCGTAGGACTTGTCCGACACCGCTGTCTTAGCTGTGGCCTCGCTGTGGATATCTTGGATCCACACATCATCCACAGCTTCTCCCGCCTAGCCGGCCAGAGTTCTCAACAAGTTCATGTAATCCTCGCCGATCCGGCGCTCCGACTCGCGCAACTCCTTGACGCGCCGGCAGGCGTGCAGCACGGTGGTGTGATCGCGCCCGCCGAAAGCATCGCCGATCTCCGGCAAGCTGTAGTTGGTGAGCTCTTTCGCGAGCGCCATGGCCACCTGCCGCGGCCGCGCGATGGAGCGGCTGCGGCGCTTGGAGAGCAGATCCGCGATCCTGATTTTGTAGTACTCGGCGACGGTCTTCTGGATATTTTCCACCGTCACCAGCTTCTCCTGCAGCGCGAGCAAATCGCGCAGCGCTTCCTTGGTGAATTCGAGAGTGATGGGCCGGCCGGTGAAATGCGAGGTCGCGACCATGCGCTTCAAGGCGCCCTCGAGCTCGCGCACGTTCGAGCGGATGCGCTTGGCGACGAAGAAGGCGACTTCCTCGGGCAAGTCGACGTTCGCGATCGCCGCCTTGCTCATGAGAATGGCGACGCAGGTCTCGAGCTCGGGCGGCTCGATGGCCACGGTCAACCCCCAGCCGAAGCGCGACTTCAAGCGCTCCTCGAGTCCATCCACTTCCTTCGGATAGCGGTCGCAGGTCAGGATCACCTGCTGCTGGCTCTCGAGCAGGGTATTGAACGTGTGAAAGAATTCTTCCTGGGAGCGATCCTTGCGCGCGAAGAACTGGATGTCATCGATCATCAAGGCATCGAGAGATCGATACGAGGTCTTGAAGTCATTGATGGTGTTGTGCTGGAGCGCCTTCACCATGTCGCTCACGAATCGCTCGCTGTGCACGTAGGCGATGCGCGCATCGGCGTCGCGCTCCCGGATCCTGTTCGCGACCGCGTGCATCAAGTGCGTCTTGCCGAGGCCGACTCCGCCGTAGATGAAGAGCGGGTTGTAGGCCTTGCCGGGATTGCCGGCCACTTGCACCGCCGCCGCTTTGGCGAGCTGATTGCTCTTGCCCTCGACGAAGCTGTCGAAGGTGAACTCGGGAGCGATGCGGCCGCCGATGACGCAGGGCGCGGCGCGGCGCACCTTGGCCGCGGCGGCGTCCGATGTCCCGTTCGCGGCGTGTGCCGCCGCCGGCAGGCCCGCGCGCGTGCCCACATCGAGCACCACCGCGGGCGTCGTGCCGTCGGCGAACTCGCGAACGAGCTGCTTGATCCGGGGGAGGGAGTTGTCGCCGAGCCATTCGACCACGTAGCGATTCGGTGCAAGGAGCCGGATCTCGCCGTCGCGCTCGATCGCCTGGAGCGGCCGCACCCAGGTGTTGAACTGCTGCAAGGGCAGCTCGCTCTCGAGCACGCGCAGACAGCGGTTCCACAGCGTCTCCGACAAGAGCGCACTCCTATGGCGGCAATGGGGCAAATCGAGAAAGGGGAGCGGAGTCTATCGCCAACCGCGCGGTGCGTCTATTGACACTTCCATGCTCGGTCAGTACCCTTGCCGCCTCTCGCAAATCTCCCAGTTCATTGATTTGCCCCGTGGTTTTTCCTGAAAGTGCCTTATGAAACGTACCTTCAATCCGAGTAACCTGCATCGTGTCCGGACGCATGGATTTCGCGCACGAATGGCGACCAAGAGCGGTCGCCAGGTGCTTGCTCGGCGCCGTGCGAAGGGCCGCAAGCGACTCTGCCCCTAAACGCTCGAGTCCAAGACGCGTTCAACCAAATTGACGTTCGAGCCGCGCAAGCGCTTGCACCAGCCGGCGGAGTTTCGCGCGGTACGGCAGCATGGCAAGCGGCTCGCGGACACTTATTTCACCTTGTCCGTGCTCGCAAATCGGCAAAGCCATCCGCGCCTCGGTCTCGCGATCGCGACGCGAACCTGCGGCAGCGCCGTCGCACGCAACTTCATCAAGCGCTTGACGCGCGAATCGTTTCGCCTCAATCAACACACGCTCCCGGCCGTGGACGTGACGGTCGCGGCGCGCGAAGCGGCCCGCCGCGCATCGGCCGGCGCGCTGCGCGCCAGCCTCGCGCACCACTGGAAGAGCATCTCGCGCCAATGGTGAGAGCGGGCGCGAAGCTGTTGATGATGCTGATACGCGTGTATCAGTGGACTTTGAGCCCGATGCTCGGTCCGCGGTGCCGGTTCCATCCGAGCTGCTCGAGCTACGCGCACACGGCGATCGAGCGCCACGGGGCGCTGCGCGGCAGCTGGCTCGGCGCACGCCGGCTGCTGCGCTGCCACCCGTTCAGCGCGGGCGGTTACGATCCGGTTCCGGAGCCTCGAGCCCTCGCGCGAGCGGGCGCGAGCGCCCCGCCGCCCGAGAGCGCAGGCGAGAGATTGCGCAATGCCTAACCTCAATCTGCGCCTGACGCTGTGGCTCGCGCTCGGCGCGATTCTCTACTACAACTACATCACCTGGCAGCAGGACTATCGCCCCGTGCCGCAGCTCACCGCGCAGGGCGCCTCAGGCGCTGCGGGCGCGAGCAGTGCACTCGGCAACACCGTCCCCAAGCCCGCGGGCGCCGCTGTGCCGGCCGCGGTGCCACCGGCCACGCCTCCCGCGAGCACCAGCGGTGCGACCGGTGCGGCTGGCACCGCTGGCGCAACCGGTGCGAGCGGCGCGGCTGGCCCGCTCAACGCGGCAGCGGGCGAGGCTCCGGCTGGGACCGTGCACGTGGTCACCGACGTGCTGGATCTCACGATCAGTTTGCGTGGCGGGGAGATCGAGCGCGCCGACCTGCCGACGTATCCCTTGCACAAGAACGTGCCCAACGTGCCGGTGCGCCTGGAGAACGACGAGCCTGGATCGCTGTACTTGCTGCAGACCGGGCTCGCCGGGGTCGATGATCAAGCCGCGCCCACGCATCTGGCGATTCTGAGCGCGGCCCAGAGCTCCTACACCCTCGCGGCGGGCGCACGGGTGCTGCGGGTGCCGCTGACCTGGACCGATGGGCACGGACTGACGGTCACCAAGACGTTCGTGTTCACGCGCGGCCGCTACGCCGTCGATCTTCAGTACCAGGTGCACAACGAGTCCGCGAGCCCGCGCGAGGTCGCGGCCTATGGACAGATCCTGCGGCACTGGGAGCATGCCTCGCGCTCCTACTTCGACGTCGAAACCTATTCCTTCAAGGGGCCCGCGGTATTCGACGGCACGAAGTCCCACGACCTCAAGGTCGAGAATGAAACGGACAGCAAGTTCTCCGAGAGCATCACCAACGGCTGGCTCGCCTCCCTGCAGCATCATTTCGTCTCGGCGATCGTGCCGGCGGCCAATCAGCCCTATCACTATCAGCTGCGGGTCGAGGACCACCAGTATCTGATGAGCGCGACCGGGCCCTTCGAGCAGATCGCCCCGGGCGGCAGCGCCGAGATCGGCATGAAGCTGTTCATCGGTCCCAAGCTCCAGTCGCAGCTCGCCGCCACCGGGCCGCGTCTCGATCTCGCGGCCGACTATGGGCTCCTCACGGTGATCGCGCACCCCCTGTTCATGGCGCTCAGCTGGGTGCATGGCGTCACCGGCAACTGGGGCTGGTCGATCATCATCGTGACGGCCCTGATCAAGCTGATCTTCTATCCCTTGAGCCAGGCGAGCGGCCGCTCGATGGCGAAGATGCGCGCCGTGGCGCCGCGCATGAAGCAGATCCAGGAGACATTCAAGGACGACCGCGAGAAGCTCGGCCGCGCCATGATGGAGCTGTACAAGCGCGAAAAGATCAACCCGCTGGCCGGCTGCCTGCCCATGGTGGTGCAGATCCCGGTGTTCATCTCGTTCTACTGGGTGCTGGTCGAGAGCGTCGAGATGCGCCAGGCCCCGTTCATGCTGTGGATCAACGATCTGTCGGTGCACGACCCCTATTTCGTGCTGCCGCTGCTCATGGGCGGGGCCATGTTCGCGCAGTTCAAGCTCAATCCGGCGCCGCCCGATCCCATGCAGGCGAGGATCATGCAGTTCATGCCGCTGGTGATGACCTTCACGATGGCCTGGTTCCCTTCGGGCCTGGTGCTCTACTGGCTCACCAACACGGTGCTCTCGATCGTGCAGCAGTGGCGCATCAATCAAGTGGTTCAGGCGGCAAGCAAGCCGCGATCCTGACTCCGCGGGGAGTCCCGTAAACTAGCCGGGTGAGCTCGCCCGATACCATCGTCGCCATCGCGAGCGCGCCGGGGCGCGGCGCCGTCGGCGTGCTGCGGGTGTCCGGACCGCAGGTGCCGCGCATCGCGGGCGCCTTGCTCGGGACGCTTCCCGCACCGCGGCTCGCCCGGTTCGGGCGCTTTCGCGACGCCAGCGGCGCGAGCATCGATCAGGGTATCGCGCTCTATTTTCCCGCCCCGGCATCGTTCACCGGCGAGGAGGTGCTCGAGCTGCAGGGGCACGGGGGGGCGCTGGTCATGGACCTGCTGATGCAGCGCGTGCTCGAGCTCGGCGCCCGCATGGCGCGCCCCGGAGAATTCAGCGAGCGCGCGTTCTTGAACGGCAAGATGGATGTGGCGCAGGCGGAGGCGGTCGCGGATCTGATCGATGCGGCGACGGCGGCGGCGGCCCGCGCCGCGGTGCGCTCCATGCAGGGGGAGTTCTCGGCGCGCATCGCGACCATCGCATCGCTGATCGCGGAGCTGCGCATCCATGTCGAGGCGGCCATTGATTTTCCCGACGAGGAGATCGACTTCCTGAACACGCCGGCCATCACCTCGCGGCTCGCGCGCGTGCTGCATGCGTTCGATTCGCTCGAGGCTGCGGCGCGGCAGGGGACGCTCCTGCGCGACGGCCTGACCGTGGTGATCGCCGGCAAACCGAACGCGGGCAAATCGAGCCTGCTCAACGTCCTCGCGGGCGACGACGTCGCCATCGTGACAGCCGCTCCCGGCACGACGCGCGACGTGCTCAGGCAGCGGGTGCACATCGACGGGCTGCCTCTGAACCTGGTCGACACGGCGGGCTTGCGCAGCGCGGTCGATCCCGCCGAGCAGGAGGGCGTGCGGCGGGCGCGCGGCGAGCTGCAGCGCGCGGATCGGATTCTCTACGTCATCGACGCGAGCGAGGGGCGCAGCGGCGGTCCGGGATCCGGGTCAGCGGCGAGCGATGCGCTCGAGGGGCTGCCGCACGGCGTGCCGGTGACGCTGGTGCTCAACAAGATCGATCTCGTGGCACTGCCGGCTCACGCCGATGCGCTGAGCTCGCCGCCGCGAATCTTCCTGAGCGCGCGCAGCGGCGCGGGCATCGGCCTGCTGCGCGCGCATCTGAAGGCGAGCGCGGGCTATGTCGAGATCGAATCGGGCGCGCTCGGCGCGCGGCGGCGGCATCTCGATGCGCTGAAGCGCGCTCGTGCGCTGGTCGACGAGGCCGGCGTCGCGCTGCGGCAAGCGCGCACGTTCGAGCTGTTCGCGGAGGATCTGCGGCTCGCGCAGCGCGCGCTCGGCGAGATCACGGGCGAGGTCACGAACGAGGACCTGCTTGCCGCGATATTCGCGAGCTTCTGCATCGGAAAATAG
>DATJSL010000047.1:0-140796 GCA_035504115.1 Steroidobacteraceae bacterium
ATGGCAGGCAACCTGACGGCACAGGTCCGCAACATCGCCGACGTCACGATCGCCGTCGCCAACGGCGACCTCTCCAAGAAGATCACCGTCGACGTCCGCGGCGAGATTTTGCAATTGAAGGAAGCCATCAACACGATGGTCGACCAGCTCCGGTCGTTTGCCTCGGAAGTCACGCGCGTGGCCCGCGAGGTGGGGACCGAAGGCCGCTTGGGCGGCCAGGCAGTGGTTCCCGGCGCCGGCGGCACCTGGAAAGACCTAACCGACTCCGTCAACGCGATGGCGTCGAACATCACCGCCCAGGTCCGCAACATTGCCGCCGTGACGACCGCCGTCGCGCGCGGCGACCTGTCTCGAAAAATCACCGTCGATGTGAAGGGAGAAATCCTCGAGCTGAAAGAAACCATCAACACGATGGTCGACCAGCTCAACGCATTCGCCTCCGAGGTGACCCGCGTGGCGCGCGAGGTGGGCACCGAGGGACGCCTCGGCGGACAGGCCAACGTGCGCGGTGTCGCGGGCACCTGGAAGGACCTCACCGAGAACGTGAACTCCATGGCATCGAACCTGACCGGGCAGGTTCGCAACATCGCCGAGGTCACGACCGCGGTGGCGAACGGCGACCTCTCGAAGAAGATCACGGTCGACGTCAAGGGCGAGATCCTCGAGCTCAAGGACACCATCAACACCATGGTGGATCAGCTGAACGCGTTCGCGGGCGAGGTGACGCGCGTCGCGCGCGAGGTGGGCACCGAGGGCAAGCTCGGCGGCCAGGCGCAGCTCAAGGGCGTCGCCGGCACCTGGAAGAATCTCACCGACTCGGTGAATTCCATGGCCTCGAATCTCACCGGCCAGGTGCGCAACATCGCGGAGGTCGCGACCGCCGTCGCCCAGGGCGACCTGTCGAAGAAGATCACGGTGACCGTGTCGGGGGAGATCCTCGAGCTCAAGGAAACCATCAACACGATGGTCGACCAGCTGCGCTCCTTCGCGGGCGAGGTGACGCGCGTGGCGCGCGAGGTGGGCACCGAGGGGCGCCTCGGCGGCCAGGCGCTGGTGCCGGGCGTTGCCGGGACCTGGAAGGATCTCACCGACTCGGTGAACTCCATGGCCGGCAACTTGACTGCGCAGGTGCGCAACATCGCCGAGGTGTCGACCGCCATCGCCAACGGCGACCTGTCGCGCAAGATCACGGTGGACGTGCGCGGGGAAATCCTGCAGCTGAAAGAGACCTTGAACACCATGGTCGATCAGCTGAACCGCTTCGCCTCGGAGGTGACGCGCGTCGCGCGCGAGGTGGGCACCGAGGGCAAGCTCGGCGGCCAGGCCAACGTGCCGGGTGTCGCCGGCACCTGGAAGGACCTCACCGAGAATGTCAATTCCATGGCCTCGAACTTGACCGGCCAGGTGCGCAACATCGCCGAGGTCACCACGGCGGTGGCGCGCGGGGATCTCTCCCGCAAGATCACGGTGGACGTGAAGGGGGAGATTCTCGAGCTGAAGAACACCATCAACACCATGGTCGACCAGCTGAACGGCTTCGCGGGCGAGGTGACGCGCGTCGCGCGCGAGGTGGGCACGGAGGGCAAGCTCGGCGGCCAGGCGCAGGTGCCGGGCGTTGCGGGCACCTGGAAGGATCTCACCGACAACGTGAATTCCATGGCCGGCAATCTCACCGGCCAGGTGCGCAACATCGCCGAGGTCGCGACCGCCATCGCAACCGGCGACCTGTCGCGCAAGATCACCGTGGACGTGCGCGGGGAGATCCTGCTGCTCAAGGAGACGCTGAACACCATGGTGGATCAGCTGCGCTCCTTCGCCGGCGAGGTGACGCGCGTCGCGCGCGAGGTGGGCACCGACGGCCGCCTCGGCGGCCAGGCCGTGGTGCCGGGCGTCGCCGGCACCTGGAAGGATCTCACCGACAACGTGAACCTGCTCGCGGCGAATCTGACCACCCAGGTGCGCAACATCGCCGAGGTCACCACGGCGGTGGCGCGCGGGGATCTCTCCCGCAAGATCACGGTGGACGTGAAGGGGGAGATTCTCGAGCTGAAGAACACCATCAACACGATGGTCGATCAGCTGAACGGCTTCGCCGGGGAGGTGACTCGAGTGGCGCGTGAAGTGGGCACCGAGGGGCGCCTCGGCGGCCAGGCGCAGGTGCCGGGCGTCGCGGGAACCTGGAAGGATCTGACCGACACCGTCAACGTCATGGCGGCCAATCTCACCGAGCAGGTGCGCGGCATCGTCAAGGTCGTGACCGCGGTGGCGAACGGCGACTTGAAGCAGAACCTCACCGTCGCCTCGAAGGGCGAGGTCGCGGCGCTTGCCGAGACCATCAACAACATGACCGACACGCTGGCGACGTTCGCCGACCAGGTGACGACGGTGGCGCGCGAGGTGGGCGTGGAAGGCCGGCTCGGCGGCCAGGCGAACGTGCCGGGCGCGGCGGGAACCTGGAAGGATCTGACCGGCAACGTGAACCTGCTCGCCGCCAACCTGACCACGCAGGTGCGCGCGATCGCCGAGGTGGCGACCGCGGTCACCAAGGGCGACTTGACCCGCTCGGTGCAGGTGGAGGCGCGCGGCGAGGTGGCCGAGCTCAAGGACAACATCAACACCATGATCGGGAACCTGCGCCTCACGACCGATCAGAACACCGAGCAGGACTGGCTCAAGACCAATCTCGCGCGCTTCACCAACATGCTGCAGGGTCAGCGCGATCTGGCGACCGTCGGCCGCCTGCTGCTCTCCGAGCTCGCGCCGCTGGTCGAGGCGCAGCAGGGCGTCATCTACCAGGTCGAGGCCGAGGACGCGGCGAACGCCCTGAAGCTCCTGTCCGCCTACGCGGACAGCGCGGTCGACGGCCACGCCGAGAGGCTGCAGCTCGGCGAGGGGCTCATCGGCCAGTGCGCACGCGATGCACGGCGCGTCCTCATCACCGAGATGCCGGAGAGCGTCGTGCCGATCACCTCAGGGCTGTTCAGGGCCCAGCCGCGTCACGTGATCGTGCTGCCGGTGCTGTTCGAGGGCCAGGTCAAGGCGGTGATCGAGCTTGCTTCCCTGGGCGGATTCACCGATCTGCAGCTCACGCTGCTCGAGCAGCTCACCACGTCGATCGGCATCGTGCTCAACTCGATCGAGGCGACGATGCAGACCGAGGGCCTGCTCAAGCAGTCCCAGCAGCTCGCGACCGAGCTGCAGACCCAGCAGCGCGAGCTGCAGCAGACCAACGAGAAGCTCGAGCAGAAGGCGCAGCAGCTCGCGGACCGCAACGTCGAGGTGGAGGCGAAGAACCAGGAGATCGAGCAGGCGCGCCGCGCGCTCGAGGAGAAGGCGACCGAGCTCGCCCTCACCTCGAAATACAAGTCCGAGTTCCTCGCCAACATGTCGCACGAGCTGCGCACGCCCCTGAACAGCATCCTCATTCTGGGCCAGCAGCTTTCCGACAACCCGGACGGCAATCTCACCAACAAGCAAGTCGAGTTCGCGCGCACCATCCACGGCGCGGGAACCGACCTGCTCAACCTGATCAGCGACATCCTCGATCTGTCGAAGATCGAGTCGGGCACGGTCTCGGTGGACGCCGAGGAGGTGTATTTCAGCAACCTGCTCGAGATGATCGCGCGCCCCTTCCGCCACGAGGCGGAGAACCGCCACCTGCAGTTCGAGGTCGAGCTGCTGCCGACCGAGCGCAGCATCCAGACCGATTCGAAGCGGCTGCAGCAGGTGCTCAAGAACCTGCTGTCGAACGCCTTCAAGTTCACCGCCGAAGGAGGGGTGAAGCTCACGGTCTCGCCGGCGGTGAGCGGCTGGAACGCGGACCATCCGGTGCTGCGCCGCGCCGCCGCGGTGGTGGCCTTCGAGGTGGCCGACACGGGCATCGGTATCCCGCCGGAGAAGCAGCGCATCATCTTCGAGGCCTTCCAGCAGGCCGACGCCGGCACCAGCCGCAAGTACGGCGGCACCGGACTGGGGCTCGCGATCAGCCGCGAGCTTGCGAACCTGCTCGGCGGAGAGATCCAGCTGCGCTCGACCCCGGGTGTGGGGAGCGTGTTCACCCTGTATCTGCCGCTCACCTATCTGGGCAGCGCCTCGAGCCGGCTGCCGCCCGCGGCCGCCGACCTGCCCCAGGCCTCGCCCGCCGCAGGCGTGATGGTCGCGCGGGCGAGCGAGCGGCCGCCCGAGCAGCTTCTCGACGATCGCAATGCGATCGAGCCGGGCGACAGCGTGGCGCTCATCGTCGAGGACGATCCGCATTTCGCCCGCATCATGATGGCCGCGGCGCAGGACAAGGGGTTCAAGGTGCTCATCGCCACCCGCGGCACCGAGGCGCTCGCGCTTGCGCGCGAGCATCACCCGACCGCGATCTCGCTCGACATCTTCCTGCCGGACATGCTCGGCTGGACCGTCCTGAGCCAGCTCAAGCAGGATCCGGCGACGCGCCACATCCCGGTGCAGATCGTCACGCTGGATGAGGACCGCCACCATGGGCTCGCGCGCGGCGCATTCGCCTTCGTGCAGAAGCCGGCGTCCACCGAGGGTCTGGAGGAGGCCTTCGGCCGCATCAAGGGTTATGCAAGTCCGCGACGCAAGCGTCTGCTCATCGTCGAGGACGATGCGGCCGAGCGCAGCAGCGTGGCCGAGCTGCTGAGCCACGAGGACATCGAGATCACCTCGGCCGCGACGGGTGGCGAGGCGCTCGACACCCTGCGGGGCGGCGAGGTCGATTGCGTCGTGCTCGACCTGAAGCTTCCGGACATGTCCGGCTTCGAGGTGCTCGAGACCATCCGCGACGATGCGGAGCTGCGCGATGTGCCGGTGGTGGTGTTCACCGGACGCGAGCTGTCGGCCGAGGAGGACGCCACCCTGCATACCATGGCGCGCAGCGTCGTGGTGAAGGGAGTCGAGTCGCCGGAGCGGCTGCTGGATGAGACGGCGCTGTTCCTGCACCGCGCGGTCGCCGATCTGCCTCCGGCGAAACAGCGCATGCTCGAGCGGCTGCACAGCTCGGACGAGGATCTCATGCGCCGCACGGTGCTGCTGGTGGACGACGACGCACGCAACATCTTCGCCCTCTCGAGCGTGCTCGAGCGGCGCGGCATGCAGGTGCTCACGGCCACGACCGGGAGCGAGGCGATCGCCGTGTTGAACTCGCACGGCGACGTCGCCATCGTGCTCATGGACATCATGATGCCCGGCATGGACGGCTACGAGACGATCCAGGCGATCCGCTCGAAGGCGGCCTTCCGCCGCCTCCCCATTCTCGCCTTGACGGCCAAGGCGATGAAGGGCGACCGCGAGAAGTGTCTCGAGGCGGGCGCTTCGGATTACCTGGCGAAGCCGGTGAATGTCGAGCAGCTGCTCTCCGCGCTGCGCATGTGGCTGCACCGGTGAGCGCGCAGCCCCAAAAGAGCCCCGGCGACCGGGTGAACATCCTGCTCGTCGACGACAGCGAAGCGAAGCTGCTGAGCCACGAGGTGGTGCTCGCCGAGATCGGTGAGACTCTCTTCAAGGCGTCCTCGGCGCGCGAGGCGTTCGAGTGCCTGCTCAAGCACGAGATCGCGCTCATCCTGATCGACGTGTGCATGCCCGATCTGGACGGCTTCGAGCTTGCCGCCATGATCCGCGAGCATCCGCGCTTTCAGCACACGGCCATCATCTTCGTGTCCGCGATCATGAACGCCTATCCCGACCAGCTGCGCGGCTATCAGCTGGGCGCCGTCGATTACGTGCCCGTGCCGGTGGTGCCCGAGCTGCTGCGCGCCAAGGTCAAGGTATTCGTGGACCTGTACCGAAAGACGCGCCAGCTCGAACGTTTCAACGCCGAGCTGGAGCAGCGGGTGTCGGAGCGCACCGCGGCGCTGCGCAGCTTGAACGAGGAGCTCGAGCAGCGCATCGAGCAGCGCACCCGCGAGCGCGAGACCGCGCTCGCGCAGCTGTTCGAGGCGCAGAAGATGGACACCATCGGGCGGCTCACCGGCGGCGTTGCGCACGACTTCAACAATCTGCTGATGGCCGTTCTCGGCAGCTTGTCGCTCCTCGAGAAGCGCCTGCCCGAGGACCCTCAATGCCGCCGGCTGCTGCAGAACGCGGTGCAGGGCGCGCAGCGCGGGGCGGCCCTCACCCAGCGTCTGCTCGCATTCTCGCGCCGCCAGGAGCTCAAGCCCGAATCGGTCAATTTCGCCGATCTGGTGGGCGGCATGGCCGAGCTGCTGAAGCGCGCCCTCGGGCTCGGCGTGGAGCTCAGGTGCGAATTCCCGGCGACGCTCCCCCCGGTGCTCGCCGACGCGAACCAGCTCGAGCTCGCGCTGCTCAACCTCGCTCTGAACGCGCGCGACGCCATGCCGGCGGGCGGGACCCTCTCTCTGCGCGCGAGGGAGGAAACGATCGGCGGGGGCGCAACCGAGACCGCGCTGCAGCCCGGCGAGTACGTGCGCATCACCATCACCGACACCGGCATGGGCATGGACCCGTCGACTCTCGCCAAGGCCACCGATCCGTTCTTCACCACCAAGGGTCCCGGCAAGGGCACCGGCCTCGGCCTCTCGATGGTGCACGGTCTTGCCGCCCAGTCCGGTGGCCTGCTGCGCATCGACAGCACACCGAACGTCGGCACCACCGTGGAGCTTTGGCTGCCCCGCGCCAGGACCAGCGCGGTGTCGATGATGCGCAGCGGCGACCGATCGCTCCCGCCGGTGACCGCCCGGCATTGCAAGGTTCTGGTCGTCGACGATGATCTACTCGTGCTCACCGGCATCGCCGCGCTGCTCGAGGACCTGGGGCATGATCCGATCGAAGCGCCGTCCGGCGCCGAGGCCCTTGCCATCCTCGCCTCGGGTACGCAGGTCGATGTCGTCGTGACCGACCACGCCATGCCGAACATGACGGGTTTGCAGCTCGCGCAAGCCATCCGCGAGCAGTATCCCGGCCTTCCGATCGTCCTGGCGACGGGCTATGCGGAGCTGCCGGCCGATCCCGGCACGTACGGGCTGATCAAGCTCTCCAAGCCCTGCAATCAGTACGATATCGCCGCAGCGATCCAGGCCGCGTTCCAGACGCCGGGCGTGCGGAGCGCGCGCGAGGACGCCGCCCGCATGGAGCTGGGCTTGCGCTGAGAGCGCTCGTCTGCACGGCATCCCAGCGGGCGCGCAGCTCCGTGTCGCGGATCGGGTCGGGCGCCTCGCGCAGCCCGATGCTCATGAGCTCACCGGGACGCGCTTGCGCTCGACGGCGCGCAGCGCAGGAGCGCCCGCGACCTCGAGCAGCTCCTGGAACAGGGCGCGGTAATGCACGACCGCCTTGCGCAGATCCTCGGTCGACGCTTCCCCGCGCTCGTCGCGCAGGGCAATTGCGCGTGCGGCGCGGTAGTTGGCGACTACGTTCGGGTGATCGACCGAGATGTCGGCGGCACGGCGCTCGAAATCTCCCATCGGGTATCCGCGTCTGGCCATGAGGTCGTACACCAGGTGATCCGCCTCCACCACGGAGCCCTGCGGATTGTCGATGAATCGCGTCTGGACGGCGGTCCATGCCTGCCTGAAGCGGGCGGCGTCCGCCGCGCAGAGCGGCACGATGTCGAGGTTATCCATCCGCTTCTCGCGCGCCTGCAGCTCGGCTTCGGCCTTGGACCGGTCGCCGATCTCGTTCACGGCGCGAATGTACTCGGGCCCGAAGCGCTGCTGCAATCGCGCCGACTGCTCGCGTTTCCTGCGCGCCTGCGCCCAGATCAGCACGGCCACGAGCGCCACGATCAACACGCCGACGAGAATGAGCGAATAGAGCGTGTCCGTCGTCATGATCATATACGATCCTCCGCATGATGCCGTGGGGGCGCCTGGACTCGGTGCGGCCGCTGCGCTTCGGGCCGCTGCGCTTCGCCCGTTGCGCAAGTGTCCGCGAGTATCACGTCGCGCGCAGTCGGTTGCGCGCGAGGGCGGCGGTAGGAAATGCCCCACGGCGGCGGCGCGGGCCGCGCCGGCTCCCCGCGCCGCGCGCGATCCCCGTGCCGCGCACGGTCCTCGCGCCGCGCCGGCTCTCCGTGCCACGGTGTCTGCCGGCGGCGCGTAGTACAATCGTCACACCGAGCCCACCGGGTTCGAGCACGAGCCCGCAGCGCCCGCCGATGAACGCACGAACCGATGAAACCGACGCCGCCGACGCGGCACGGCACGCCGCGCGGCAGGCCGAGGTGGCCGCGGCGCTCGCGCGGGTGTTGCCGGCAAGCGCCATCCTCATCCGCCGCGAGGAGACGGCGCCCTTCGAGTGCGACGGCCTGACGGCCTTCCGCAGCGTGCCCATGATCGTGGTGCTGCCGCAGACCGAGGAGCAGCTCGCCGCGGTGCTGCGCACCTGCCATGGCTTGCGGGTCCCGGTGGTGGCGCGGGGTGCAGGCACGGGGCTGTCCGGCGGGGCGCTTCCACACCGCTGGGGAGTCACCGTGTCGCTCGCGAGATTCGACCGGATCCTGGCCGTCGATGCGGCCGCTTGCACGGCGCTGGTTCAGTGCGGCGTGCGCAACCTTGCGATCAGCGAGGCTGCGGCACCGTTCGCTCTTTACTATGCTCCCGATCCGAGCAGCCAGATCGCCTGCAGCATCGGCGGCAACGTCGCCGAGAACTCCGGCGGCGTGCATTGCCTGAAGTACGGCATGACGCTGCATAACGTGCTCGCGGTGCGGGGATTGACCGCACAGGGCGAGCCGGTGGAGTTCGGCTCCGCGGCGCTCGATGCGCCGGGACTGGATCTGCTCGCCGTGGTGATCGGCAGCGAGGGCATGCTCGCCGTGACCACGCAGGTCACCGTCAAGCTCGTTCCGAAGCCCGAGCTCGCCCGCTGCATCATGGCGAGCTTCGCCACCATCGAGGCCGCCGGTGAGGCGGTGGCGAACGTGATCGCGCGGGGCATCATCCCGGCGGGCCTAGAGCTCATGGACCGGCGCATGACCGCGGTTGCGGAGAACTACGTGCATGCCGGCTACGATCTCTCGGCGGCGGCCATTCTGCTTTGCGAGAGCGACGGCACTCCCGAGGAGGTCGCCGAGGAGATCGCCGCGATGACGCAGGTGCTCAGCGAGAGCGGCGCTACGCGCATCGAGGTGAGCTGCGACGAGGCGCAGCGTTTGAGGTTCTGGAGCGGACGCAAGAACGCGTTTCCGGCCTCCGGCGGCATCAGCCCGGACTACATGTGCATGGACTCCACCATCCCGCGTCGCAAGCTGGCCGAGATGTTGCTGGCCATCGAGGCCATGGAGGTCAAATACCGGCTGCCATGCGTCAACGTGTTTCATGCGGGTGACGGCAACTTGCATCCGCTGATCCTCTTCGATGCGAACGATGCGGATCAGTTCAGGCGCTGCGAGCTGTTCGGTGCGGAGATTCTGGAGGTGAGCCTGCAGCTCGGCGGTACGGTCACCGGGGAGCACGGCGTGGGGGTCGAGAAGCTGAATTCGATGTGCGTGCAGTTCTCGCCCGCCGAGCGCGAGCAGTTTCTCGCCGTCAAGCGCGCATTCGACCCGCAGGAGTTGCTGAATCCGGGCAAGGTGATCCCGACGCTGCAGCGTTGCGCGGAGTACGGCAAGATGCACGTCCACCGCGGCATGCTGCCGTTTCCCGAATTGCCGAGGTATTGATGTCACCGGTCGCCGCGGTCGCGCAGCTGGCCGAGCGCATCCGCTCCGCCCGTGCGCAGCGCACGC
This sequence comes from Steroidobacteraceae bacterium, assembly GCA_035504115.1. GTDB lineage: Bacteria > Pseudomonadota > Gammaproteobacteria > Steroidobacterales > Steroidobacteraceae > Bog-1198. The sequence continues at coordinate 9,695 of DATJSL010000047.1, forward strand.
CGCTGCGCATCCTGGGCGGCGCAACCAAATCCTTCTACGGCGAGCCGCCGCGCGGCGAGCCCCTGGACGTGCGCGCGGTGTGCGGCATCAGCCGCTACGAGCCCACCGAGCTGTTCGTGACCGCACGCGCCGGCACGCAGCTCGGCGAGCTCGAACAGGCCCTCGCGGAGCAGGGCCAGTGCCTGCCGTTCGAGCCGCCGCGCTTCGCGCCCGGCGGCACCGTCGGCGGAATGGTCGCGGCGGGCCTGTCGGGCCCCTCGCGCGCCGCGGTCGGCGCGCTGCGCGACTATGTGCTGGGCGTCACGATGTTGAACGGGCGCGGTGATCTCATGACCTTCGGCGGCCAGGTGATGAAGAACGTCGCCGGTTACGACGTCTCGAGATTGATGGCGGGCTCGTGGGGCGTGCTCGGCGTGCTCTGCGAAGTCTCGCTCAAGGTGCTCGCCATTCCCGCGGCCGGCGCCACGCTGGAGTTCGATTGGGATACGCGGCGCGCGCTCGAGGCGCTGGCGCTCTGGAGGGCGCAGCCCCTGCCGCTGCACGCGAGCGCCTGGTATGAGGAGCGGTTGCGGATTCGTCTCTCGGGAGCACGCGCCGCGGTGGCCAGCGCCTGCCGGCGGCTCGGCGGGGAGCTCATCGATCCCGGCGCCGCGGCATCCTGGTGGACCGCAGTGCGCGATCACCGCCATGAGTTCTTCCTTCCGAGCGACGCGGAGCTTGCGGCGGGGATGCGCCTGTGGCGCATATCCGTGCCGCCGACCGCGCCGCCGCTCGCCTTGTCGGGGCGGCAGTTCATCGAGTGGGGCGGCGCGCTGCGCTGGTGGCGCACGGCGGCCCCCATTCAGGACGTGCGCGCGATCGGCGCCGGCGCGGGCGGCCATGCGACCTTGGTGCGCGCGGCGGACAAGGCGGTGGGGGCGTTCGCACCGCTGACCGAGCCCTTGATGCGCATTCACCGCGCGCTCAAGAGCGCCTTCGACCCCGATCGCATCCTCAACCCCGGGAGCCTGTATGCGGATCTGTGAGGAGCCCTCGTGCAGACCAAGCTGAGCGCAGAATTCAAGGGAACGGCGGAAGGCGAGGAGGCCGAGGCGATCGTGCGCAAATGCGTGCACTGCGGATTCTGCAATGCCACCTGTCCGACCTACCAGCTGCTCGGCGACGAGCTCGACGGTCCGCGCGGACGCATCTATCTGATCAAGCAATTGCTCGAAGGCGGTGCCGTGACGCGCAGCACCCAGGTGCACCTGGATCGTTGTCTCACGTGCCGCAATTGCGAGACCACCTGTCCGAGCGGCGTCGAGTACGGCCACCTGGTCGAGATCGGGCGCCGTCTCACGGAGACGCGCGTGAGCCGCCCCGCCGGGGAGCGGGCCGCCCGCTGGCTCCTCAAGGAGGGGCTCACATCCCCCCTGTTCGGTCCCGCGCTCGGCGCCGGACGGATGCTGCGGCCCCTGCTGCCGCCGCCGCTCAGGAACAAGGTGCCCGCTCGCGCCCGCCGGACGCCTCGTCCCGAGACCCGTGAGCCGCGCGCGCACCCGCGCAAGATGCTCCTGCCGCGCGGCTGCGTGCAGCCGGCCATGCGGCCGAGCATCGACGCCGCCACGGTCCGGGTGCTGGACGAGGCGGGCATCGAGGCGCTGCGCGCGCCCGGGGCCGGATGCTGCGGGGCGCTGCGCATGCACCTCAACGATCGAGCAGGGGGGCTTGCGCACATGCGCCGCAATGTCGATGCCTGGTGGCCGCTGATCGCCACCGGAGAGGTGGAGGCGATCCTCGTCAATGCCTCGGGCTGCAGCCAGATGATCAAGGAGTATGGCTACGAATTGCGCGACGATGCCGCTTACGCGCAAAAGGCGGCGCGCGTCGCGGCGCTCACGCGCGACGTGTGCGAATTGCTGCCGGATTTACTGCCGGTGCTGCGCGCCCGGCTGCATCCGCGCCGCGCCGCGCGGCTCGCTTTTCATGCGCCCTGCACCCTGCAGCACGGTCAGGACGTGCGCGGCGTGGAAGCGCAGCTCGCCTCGGCCGGCTTCGACGTCGCGGTGCCGGCCGAGAGCCATCTGTGCTGCGGCTCGGCCGGTACGTATTCCGTTCTGCAGCCCGAGCTCGCCAATCGGCTGCGCGATCGCAAGCTCGAGAATCTGCGCGCTCTCTCCCCCGGATGCATCGTGTCGGCGAACATCGGCTGCATCCAGCACCTGCAAAGCGCAACCGTGCTGCCGGTGCGGCACTGGATCGAGGTGCTCGATGAGGCCCTCGACCCGACGCCTATCGCTTCGCCTCGAGAAAGGAGTTGATGGCGGCAGCCACCCCGGCAGGATCCTCCCAGAATGGGTTGTGGCCGAGGCCCGCGAAGATCTTGACGCGAGCGGCGGGCAGCGCGCGGATCAGCGTCTCGCGCACCGGCTGTTCCATGATCGGATCCTTGCTTCCCCAGATGAGGAGCGTCGGCGCCTTGAGCCGCGGCAGCGTACTCTGCAGATCGGCGTAGGCCGTGCTGTTCGACAAACTCTGGTCGAGCACCGCGAGCCAGACGCTCAACGGGATGGCGGCCGAATCCCTGCGCTGGCGGCGGATGAACTCCGGATCGACCGGCGTGGGCGAGTCCCACCAGGCGATCATGAACGGTGAATCGGGATCGATGGGCTCCTTGAGCTTGCGTATCTCGGCGGCGAAATCGAACTGCGGCGGCCCCGTGGATCCGGGCGGGCGTCCGCCGGTCGAGGAGATGAGCACGACGCGACGGGTGCGCTCGGGCCAGAACTCGGCGAAGGTCTGCGCCACGATGCTCCCCAGGGAATGTCCGACGATGTCGGCCTTGTGGATGGAAAGCGCATCCAGCAGGAGCTTGATGTCGTATGCGAAATCGATGCGCGTATAGCAGCACTCGGGCTTGCTCGACTTTCCGTGGCCGCGCAGGTCCACCAGGATCAGACGGAAGCGCTTCGACAGGTACGGCAGCATCGGCACCCAGTCGCGCGCGCTATCCGTGTAGCCGTGAATCAGCACGACCGGGGGTCCGGCCGGATTCCCCGTGGCGATGTAGGCCAGAACCTCGCTGTTGGGCAGCGCCACGGTCCGTTTCATCGCATCGAAGGCGTCCAGGTCGACTCCCAGCGGCGCGGGCTTCGCCCCGGCCTGCGCCCCGGCAAGGCCGGCGGGGCCCGCGGCCGCCAGCAGCGCGGCAAGCAGGAGCCGGCAATGCAATCGCGCGCGCGGCTCGAGGTAGCGCCGTGCTGCGCAGGCAAGGAGATTCGACATATTCGCCCATCCAGGTGACCACTATCGGATGCGAAGGTTACCCAGATCGGGCGGCTCCTGCACTCTCGAGGCATTGCGCAGGGCGCGGGCGACGCGCAACGCCTAGGTGAATCCACGGATTTGGCCCGCGGAGCTCCTGCGACACAATGACTAACGATTATAGAGACAGGACGTTCAGGCATTTGCCGCCGGTGCTGACCGCAAAGTATGTTTTTCCGCCGAATGGCAGCTTCCAGCCGTATGTGGGCGCGGGTATCAACCTCGCCTTCATCTCGGACGTGAATCTGGCGGTTCCCGGCGTCGGAACCCTCGACCTCAACCACACCAGCGTCGGTCCGGCCGTGCAAGGCGGCTTCGACTACAAGCTGGGCGAGCACTGGTATCTGAATGCGGACCTCAAGTGGGCGAGGATCGGCTCGGATGTCGATCTCGTCGGGGGAGCCTGCGTCCGCGGGCGAAAGCGATGTGCTCCGGCGGCGGGGCAAGATGATAACGAGAGATCGACATGGCCACGTACACGAGCGAGCGAGTCATCGACATTCATCACTGGAGCGAGAAGCTATTCAGCTTCAGGACCACCCGCAGCAGCGCCTTGCGGTTCGAGAACGGTCAGTTTCTGATGCTGGGGCTGGAGGTCGACGGCCGCAAGGTGGTCCGCGCATACAGCATCGCGAGCGCCAACTACGAGGAACACCTCGAATTCTACAGCATCAAGGTGCCCGACGGCCCGTTGACATCGAGACTGCAGCACATCGATCCGGGCGCCTCGTTGCTCATCAGCTCCAAACCGACGGGCACGCTGGTGCTGCGGGATCTGCATCCGGGGAAACGCCTGTTCATGCTCGCCACCGGCACCGGCGTGGCGCCGTTCGTGAGCATCTGCAAGGATCCGAGCACCTACGAGCAATTCGAGCAGGTGATCCTGGTTCGCGGCGGCGCCACCAATGCCGATCTCGCCTACGGCGATGCGTCGATCAAAGCGATGCTGCGCGACCCCGATCTGGGCGGGCTCATCGCCGCCGGCCTGCTCGATTATCCGAGCGTGACTCGCGAGACGTTCCGCAACCGCGGCCGGGTGACCACGGCGCTCGAGACGGGGAATCTGTTCGGCAATCTCGGCATCGCGCCCCTCGATCCCGGGAGCGATCGATTCCTGATCTGCGGCAACATGCGCATGCTGGCCGACGCATGCCGGCTGCTCGATGGCCGGGGCCTGCGGCCTTCGCCCGGGATCGGCGAGCGCGGCGATTATCTGGTGGAGCGTGCTTTCGTCGAGTCCTGCTCGCCGGCGCGAACGCGGCCCGCGCCGAGCGCGGATGAGCTGACGCCGATCTTCGATTAGACGACGGCCGGCGTGAGGCTCGGCGGCCGGCGCGCGGCGCGCGGCTCGGCGGCCGGCGCGGCGTGACGCTGCGCAACACGGACTGCTTTCGCGGCACGGAGCACCTTTCGCGGCACCGTCGCCATGGGGTCGCGCAGCACCCTCGAAGCCTCGCCACCGGGTCTCCCCGGGGTTGCCAATCCGGACAGATCGGTTAGAGTCAGAGCGCTATCGAGCAGCTTCGTCGCGCGGCGAAGTTTCTCGTCTCCATCGCACGTTCTTGATGATTCAGGACCGCTCCGTTCCAATGCGTCGGATTTCCCCGCAGTGTCCCTCCGAGGGAGTTCGCACTAGAATCGGAAGTCGCTGGTCCAGACACTTTATTTCTGGAGCTGTTATGACCACGAGCAAGAGGACGACGCGCCGCGAGAGCACGGCTTCACCGGCTGCTCAACCGGCGAACGGTGCCGCCCCGCCGGCCAAGGCGCGGGCCGCCCGCAAGAAATCCCCGCCGAGCTCATCGCCATCCGCCGTGGCGGCCAGCCTGCAGCACGAAGACCGCCATGCCTCCATCGCCAGGGCCGCCTACTTCCGATCGCAGCTGCGGGGCTTCGCCCCCGGCTACGAGCTGGAGGACTGGCTGGCCGCGGAAGCGGAGGTGGATCAGCGGTTGCGCGGATAGGGGCCGCTCCTCTTGAGTTGACCTCGATCGCGGCCGTTGCCGGCGATCGGGCCTGCTGCGATACTCGCCCGACGCTGGCGCAGGAGCACACGATGCCATTGAGCTCGATGGGGAGGTTCCACTGAGCGGCGACAACGCCATTCTGGTGGGCGATGTCGGCGGTACACACGCTCGTTTTGCCGTCGTGGATGCGTTCGGGCCGCCGCCCTGGAACATACGCGAGCGCCAGGATCTGGAGGGGTCTTTTCCCACCTTCATCGATGCGCTGCGCTCATATTTCGATCGCACCGGCAGCGACAGACCCGCGCTGGCCGCCATCGCGGTCGCAGGCCCGGTGGCTGCCGGAACCGCGCGCTTCACCAATAGGGGGTGGGAAATCTCCGAGAGCGAGCTCGAGCGATTCGGCTTCCAGCGAGCCGTGCTGGTCAACGATTTCGCCGTGCTCGCCTTCGCTGCCGAGGTGCTCGTCGAGAAGGATCTGCGTACCATCGGCCCCGAGATCAAGGGGCTGGAGCGCGCGACCATCACCATTCTCGGTCCGGGCACAGGATTCGGCGTGTCCTGTCTCGCACGCCACCAGGACCGCTCCGTCCCGATGGCGACCGAGGGCGGACACATCGGATTCGCGCCGAGCGATGAGGGGGAGCTCGCGGTGCTGCAATCGATGTGGAAGCAATTCGGCAGGGTCTCCGTGGAACGCATCCTGTCCGGCAGCGGGCTCGAGGCGCTCTACAGGACGCTCGAGCAGCTGGCCGGACGTGCGCCGCGCGCGCTCACCGCGGCGCAGATCACCACCCATGCCGTCAAGGATGATGCCGGCTGCCGGGCCGCGCTGTCCATGTTCTGCTCGGTGTTCGGCGCCGTCGCCGGGGATCTCGCGCTCGCCCACGGCGCGCGCGGCGGTGTGTACATCGCCGGCGGCATCGCGCAGAAGATCGAGGGATTCCTCGCGCGCAGCGAGTTTCGCAGGCGCTTCGAGGACAAGGGCCGTCTGTCCCCGGTCGCCGCCGCCATTCCCACCCGGCTGATCGTGAATCCCGACGTCGCCATGCTCGGCGCCGCGCGCGCCGCAGTGGTGCTCGCGTCCGAAGCGGCGCCGTGAGCGCGCAGCGGCTGCCGGCGCCGCGCGGTCCGGCGCCCGGCGCCCCGGGTATGGAGCCGACCTGGTCGAGCAGCAACAAGGAAATGGTCGGCTGTGCCTGCGGCCCGTCGCGGCTGTGGTTCACCGTGGGCGGCGGCATCGTGAACGAGGTCTACCATCCGCGCATCGACATCCCGCAGATTCGCGATCTCGGCTTCATCGTCGCGGACGGACGCGGCTTCTGGGTCGAGGTCAAGCGGCTGTGGCAGCACACGGTCGAGCTGCTCGAGCCGGGCATTCCGGCCGTGCGTGTCGTGCATCGTCACGCGCGCTTCGAGCTCACGCTGCACATCGTGCCGGCGCTCGAGCGCGATGCGCTGCTCGTCGACGTCGTGCTCGAGGGCGATGCGGACCTGCGTCCTTATGCGCTGCTCGCTCCGCACCTCGGCGGCACCGGCCACAACAACCATGCCGAGATCGCCGACCACGGCGGCCGGCGCGTCCTGCAGGCCGAGCAGGGCCCCTTCGCGCTCGCGCTCGCGGCATCGACCCCGGACCAGCGCGAAGCGTTCGGCCGAACGAGCGCGGGCTATGCCGGCGCGAGCGATGGCTGGCAGGATTTCTCCCGCAACGGCGCCATGAGCTGGGAGTACACCTCCGCAGGTCCGGGCAACGTCGCTCTCATGGGCGAGCTGCCGCGCACCTCGTTGCTCGCGCTGGCATTCGGCTCGAGTCCCGAGTCGGCTGCGACGCTCGCGCTCACGGCGCTGTTCGAGCCCTTCGCGCACACGCGCGAGCGGCACATTCAGGCCTGGCAGGACTGGTATGCGAAGGGGCACCTGCCGCCCGAGTACCTGGCGGATCTGCCCGCGATCTGCGTGCAGCAGCTGCATATTTCCGCCATGGTGCTGAGCACGCACCGGGACAAGACCTATCCGGGGGCGATGGTCGCGAGCTTGAGCGTTCCCTGGGGCAACACCAAGGAGGAGCGCGAGGGCTATCATCTGGTCTGGCCGCGTGATCTGGTCGAGTGCGCCGGCGCGATGCTGGCGGTGGGCGCGGTGCGCGAGGCCGGAAACACCCTGCGGTACTTGCGCGCCTCGCAGCTCGCGGACGGTCACTGGTATCAGAACCAATACCTCGGCGGCAAGCCGTACTGGACGGGCGTGCAGCTCGACGAGACGGCCCTGCCCGTGGTGCTCGCGGCGCTGCTCGAGGAGCGCGGCGCGCTCGACGGCACCGAGGTCGCCGACATGGCGCTGCGCGCGCTCTCCTACCTGGTGCGCCATGGGCCGCAGAGCGACCAGGATCGCTGGGAAGAGGATGCGGGCCTCAATACCTTCACGCTCGCCGCGTGCATCGCCGCGCTGGTGTGCGGCGCGCATCATCTGCCGCCCGACGCGCGCGACCTGGCGCTCGATTTCGCGGACTTCTGGAACTCGCGCCTCGAGGACTGGACCACGGTGCGCGATACGCCGCTGGCGCGCCAGTTCGGCATACCGGGCTACTACGTGCGCGTCGCCCCGTCGCAAGCGATCGGCGATCGCGGCGCCTTCGCCAAGGTGCTCGCCATCAAGAACCAGGCATTGGACCCCGGACTGCCCGCCGCCGCGCAGTTCGGCGTCGACTTCCTGCAGCTGGTGCGTTTCGGCCTGCGCCGCCACGATGATCCCTTGATCGTCGCGAGCGTACGGCTTGCCGACGCCCTGCTCAAGGTCGATACGCCCAACGGCCCATGCTGGCATCGCTATTACGACGATGGCTATGGCGAGCACGACGACGGCGCTCCCTTCGACGGGAGCGGCCGCGGCCGGGCGTGGCCGCTGCTCACCGGCGAGCGCGCCCACTACGAGATCGCCTGCGGCAACGATCCGCGCCCGCTCATGGAGGCGATGGCGCGAATGGCCTCGCCCGGGGGAATGTTGCCCGAGCAGATCTGGGATGCGCCCTCGATACCCCGATACGGGCTGCAGACCGGCCAGGCGACGGGCTCGGCGATGCCGCTGGCGTGGACCCATGCCGAATATCTGAAGCTGGTCGCCTCGCGCGCGCTGCAGCGCCCGTTCGACCGGCCGGAGGCGGTGTGGCGCCGCTATCGCGGCGTGCGTGTGAAGTCGGCGCGCGCCATCTGGTGCGAGCACGCGCCGATCAGCGAGATGCAGCCGGGCACCTCGCTCATCCTCGCACTGAGTGCGCCCGCCAACGTGCATTTCGGGTTCGACGGCTGGCAGCGCGTCGCCGATGCGCCGACCTCGCCGAATTCCCTCGGCGTGCACGTGCTGCACATCGACACCAGCGAGCTCATCGCCGGTCAGCGGATCGATTTCACGTTCTGGTACCTGCCGAGCGGCCCGCATGCAGGCGCCGATTACCGGATCGACGTCGCGGCTCCCTGAGCGCGCCGTGCCGCGGATCTACCCGGCGCGAGCTGCCCGGGGCGCGCACCTCAGGCGCGCTGCGGCGCCGGCAACGTGAAGGGCCACGGGGAGACTTCCGTTCCGCGCTCGATCGGCACCTCGATCACGGCCGGGACGGCCGCCTCGAGCGCCGACTCGAGCTTGCCCTCCAGGTCTTGCGGGCTCAGCGCACGCAGCGCGAGTGCGCCGAAGCTCTGCGCGAGGCGCACGAAATCGGGGTTTCTGAGATCGGCGCCGAGCAGGCGACCCTGGTACTGCTCCAGCTGATCGCGGCGCACGTTGCCGAAGCTCTCATTGTTGAACACGATGGTGACGAGAGCGATGCCGTGTTGTACGGCGGTCGCGAGCTCCTGGCAGCCGAACAAGAATCCGCCGTCGCCGGTGATCGACACGACCGCTTCGCGAGGGTGCGCGACCTTCACTCCGAGCGCGGTATTGAAGCCGAACCCGAGGTTGTCCTGGTAGCCTCCGGTCACGTATTGGCGGGGCGCGTACACCGGAAAGCCGAAGCGTGCCGTGAAGCCGGCCTGCGAGATCTCCTCGACGAAGAAGCCGCTGCGCGGCAGGACGCGCCGGATCGCCTGCAGATAGCTCATCTGCGGCTGCACGCGCTCGATGGCCGCATCGGCGCGCGCCTTGATGCCGTTGAACTCCTGCTCGCGCGAGGCGCGCTTGCCGACGAGGGGCTCGAGCGCCTCGATGAGCGCGGCCGTGCCCGCCGCGGAGTCGGCGACGATGCCGACGTCCGCCGGGAGCCGCACCATCTCGGTCGGATCGATGTCGAGGCGCACCACGCGCACGCCGCTCGGGACAGAGCGCCAGCGAAAGTGCTGCAGCTCCAGCCGCGTGCCGATGCCGATGAGCAGGTCGGCATCCTTCCAGTACTCGTGGGCAGCCACCGACCTCATGCCGTAGGGCGATTCGTCGCTGACGATGCCTCTGCCGCTGCGATGCGCCGTGACCGGCGCCTGCAGCAGGCGCGCGAGCGCCAGCACCGCCTCGCCGGCGTGCAGCGCGCCGGCGCCGACGGTGATCAGCGGCCGCTTGGCAGCCGCAATGAGCTTCGCGGCCGCGACGACCGAGTCCGGGTCGGGCGCCGGCGGCGCGTCGGGGGCGAGCGGCGCCAGCGGCGCGACCTCGGCCCGCATGCCGAAGACGTTCCACGGCGCCTCGACCGCCACCGGCCGCACGCGTCCGGAGCTGAGCTGCCTGAAGGCCTCGGCCATCACGCGCGGCGCCTCGGTCGGATGGTCGATGCGCTGCGCCCACTTGGTGAGGCCACGCAGCAGCGCCAGCTGATCGGGGAGCTCGTGCAGCTGCCCCCGTCCGCGCCCGATCAAATGCGACATCACGTTGCCGGTGATGCAGAGCACGGGCGCGGTGGCGCCGTAGGCGGTGCACAGCGCGGCGGCGGAGTTGAGCAGCCCGGGGCCCGGAACGACGCTGTAAGCCCCGACGCGTCCGGTCGACTTCGCGTAGCCATAGGCCATGTAGCCCGCGCCTTGCTCGTGGCGCGTGACGATGAAGCGAATCTGCTCGCGGCGGCGCGCCAGCGCATCGTTGAAATCGTACATATGCGCGCCCGGGATGCCGAAGATCACCTCCACCCCGTGCGCGATGAGCGACTCCGTGATTGCCTGACCGGTGCTCATCACGGCCATGGTGCGGGCTCCCTCCTCAAGCCTCGATCAGCCCGTGCCGAATCGCGATCAAGGTGAGCTCGGACTGGTTGTCGACGCCGAGCTTGTGCTTGATGTTGTACAGATGCGTGCCGACGGTGGATGCGGACAGCTTCAGATCCTGGGCGATGCGCTGCACGGAGGCGCCGCCGGCGAGCCGCACGAACACCTCGAATTCCCGCTCCGAGAGCCTCTCCACGGGGGACTTCGAGCCGCCGTCGAATTCCGCCAGCGCGAGCTTTTGAGCGAGAGCCGCGTCCAGATAGCGGCGTCCCGCGGCCACCGCGGTGACCGCCTGCATCAGGGCCTCGGGGGCGCTGCGCTTGGACAGAAAGCCGAGCGCCCCTTCCTGCAGGGAGCGGCGCGCGTGCATCGGATCATCGTGCGCCGAGAGCGTCAGGACGCGGGCCTGCGGATGGCGCGCACGGATGCGCCGCAGCGCCTCGAGACCGCCCATGCCGGGCATGGCGATGTCCATGACCACCACATCCGGCGTGAGCTCCCCGTACAGCTGGCAGGCCGCCTCGCCGGACTCGGCTTCGGCCACGACCGAGACCTCGCCGACCGACTGCAGCAGGAGCCGAAATCCGGTGCGCACCACGGCGTGATCGTCGACCAAGAGGACGCGGATCATGCGGCCGCCGCCGTCAGCGGGATATCGGCTGTGAGCTGCACACCGCGCTCGGTCTGATTGCCGACGTCGAACCTGCCGCCGAGCTGTGCGACGCGATCGGCCAATCCCCGCAGTCCGAAGTGCCCGGGCCGTGCCCAGTCGGGGGGTAGTCCGATCCCGTCGTCCGCAACGCTCACGTGGATGTGACCGGGATCGCCTTCGATCACGATCTTGACGTGCGAGGGATGCGCGTGGCGCAGCGCGTTGATCAGTCCCTCCTGAACGACCCGGTAGACGGCGAGCGCCACGCTCGCCCCCAGATCGGCCGGTAGCCTGTGCTCCAGATCGATCGCCACCGACGGATTGCGGCGCTGCCAGTCGCGCACCAGATCCTCCAGGGTCGCTGCCAGCCCGAGCGCATCGAGGGACAGCGGCGCGAGCCGCGGTATCAGACTGTGCATGGCGTCGTAGAGCCGGGCCGCCTCATCGGAGATGAGCTGCGCGGTCTCGCGCGCGGCCGGATCGCGTGCGCCGCTTTGCGCGGCGATGGCGAGCGCCAGACTGCGGATGGCGGTCACCGATTGGCCGAACTCGTCATGCAGCTCGTGCGCAATGAGCCTGCGCTCCTCCTCGACGCGCTGATCGGCCAGCGAGGCCATCTCGAGGCGCTGCTCGAGGCGCGCCTCGGCGTCGCGCGCCTGGCGCTCGGCGCGCACCTTGTCCTCCACCGCCTCGGCCATGCGATTGAACGCATTGCCGATCACGCGCGTCTCGGAGCCGGGAAGCGCGGGCAGGCGGAACGCGAGGTCGCCGCGCTGCAGCCGCTCCAGCCCGTCGGCGATGACGGGGATGGGCTTGAACACCCGTGCGATCGACCAGAAGGCGACGCCGTTGACCAGCACCAGCATGACCGCGCCGATGGTCGACAGGCGCACGATCTCGTCCCAGGCGTCGAGCACGGCGCGCGAGGGCTGCGCCTCGACCACCAATCGAACTCCGCCGCGCAGCTGGAAGATCTCCTTGGCCGATTGCGGCGTGAGCAGGCGCGCGAACCAGCGCGGCGCTTCCCGCCCGGCTTTGTAGGTGGCCGGCGGCGCGCGGTACAGGACTTCTCCCGAGGGCGACAGCAGGTACACCTCGTTGGCGCGCACGCGGCCGAGTTGAGCGAGGAAGCCCATTACCAGATCCGGTCCTCCGATGGTGGAATAGACCGCCGTCAGGCGGCCGAGCAGTTGCGAGGCCACCCGATTCGCCGCCTCGATCTCTTCGCGAACCGATTCCCGCGAGCTCTCGATCTCGGCGGCGATCAGCACGATCACGAATGCGGCGCTCAGCGCGGCCACCACCAGGTTTAGCTGCGTGCGCAGTCTCATTCACCCATGGTACCAGGCCGGCAAAGCGCCCATTGGCGCGCGCAGCGGCTGTCCCGCGCGGAGCGGCCTTCCGAGGGGCGCGGGAGGCCGTACCTCATGAAAATCATGAGCCGAGTTTCATGACGTCACCGATGCCGGCCCCTCGGCCCCGAGGGGAACATGGCGGGGTACCACCTTTCAGGAGAATCGTATGAAGTGGGAAACACCGCAGGCGACGGAATTTCGCTTCGGCATGGAAATCACCATGTACGTGGCCAATCGCTGATAGGTCGATGGGGCGCTCGCCCGCACCGGCGGGCGCGCCCGCTCCACCGTGAGAATCCGCATCTTGGGGTCGGCCGCGGGGGGCGGCTTTCCTCAGTGGAATTGCAACTGTCCCAACTGCAGAGGCTTTCGGTCGGGTGCCGCGCGTTTCAGGGCGCGCACGCAATCCTCCATCTGCGTCACTGACGGCGAGGCCGCCCGCGGCGGCGAGGCGGCGCGCGGCGGCGAGGCGGCGCGCTGGGTGCTGGTGAACGCCTCCCCCGACATCCGCGCGCAATTACAGGCCAACCCGGACCTGCAGCCCAATCGCGCGCTGCGCGACAGCGCGCTCGCCGCCGTGGTGCTGGTGGACGGCCAGGTCGATCACACCACCGGGCTGTACATGCTGCGCGAGTCCACCCGTCCATGGCCGCTCTGGTGCACCGACAGCACGCATGCCGACCTGACCCGCGGCAATCCCATTGTGTCGGTGCTCGCGCATTTTTGCGGTGTCGATCGGCGCCGCATCGAGCTCGATCGGCCGTTCCGGATCGAGGAAGTGGGCGCGCTGCGCTGGCGCGCGCTGCCGGTCGCGAGCAAGCCCGCACCTTATTCGCCGCACCGCGAGGCGCCGGTCCCGGGCGACAACATAGCGCTCGTGATCGAGGACGAGGCGAGCGGCCGCCATGTCGTATACGCTCCGGGGCTCGGTGCCGTCGATGAGCGGCTCTGGGAGTTCATGCAGTCGGCGGCCTGCGTTCTCATCGACGGCACCTTCTGGAGCGACGAGGAGATGATCCGTCTCGGCGTGTCGCGCAAGCGCGCCCGCGACCTCGGGCATTTGCCGCAAAGCGGGCCCGACGGCATGCTCGGCTGGCTGGAGCGCCTGCCCGCCGCAGTCCGCCGGGTGCTGATTCACATCAACAACACCAACCCCATCCTGGATGAGGAGTCGGCGGAGTTTGCCGAGCTCGGGCGCCGCGGCATCGAGGTGGCGCAGGACGGCATGGAGATCGCATCGTGAACGCAAAGCCGAGAGACGAGGGCGCGGCCGCGCCGCCCTGGAGCCGCGAGGAGTTCGAGGCGCAGTTGCGCAAGCAGGGTGTCGCCTACCACATCCATCATCCGTTCAACGTGCTGCTGAACTCCGGCAAGGCGAGCCGCGAGCAGATTCGCGGCTGGGTCGCCAATCGCTTCTATTATCAGGTGAGCATACCGATCAAGGATGCGGCCATTCTCGCCAATTGTCCCGACCGCGCGGTACGCCGCAGCTGGGTGCAGAGGATCCTGGATCACGACGGCTACGGCGATGACCCGGGCGGGATCGACGCCTGGCTGCGCCTGGCCGAGGCGGTGGGGCTTGCGCGCGATCACGTCGAAAGCCTGGCCGAGCTCTCGCCCGGGGTGCGATTTGCCGTGGATGCTTACGTCGACTTTGCACGCCGAGCGCCCTGGCCGGAGGCGGTGTGCTCATCGCTCACGGAGCTGTTCGCGCCGCAGATCCACAAGCAGCGTCTCGCCCGCTGGCCGCAGCACTACCCCTGGATCGACCCCGCCGGGCTCGCCTATTTCCAGAGCCGCGTGAGCCTCGCGCGGCGCGACGTCGAGTTCGGGCTCGCTTTCACGCTCGACCATTTCCGCACGCGCCCGGCGCAGCAGCGGGCCCTCGAGGTCCTGAAATTCAAGCTCGATGTGCTGTGGCAGATGAACGATGCCATGGCGCTGCGCTACGGGGTGCCGATATGAGCGCTCCCGGCTTGAGCGATGCCTCGCGGCCGGCCATCGGGCGCGGATTCAGGCTGCAGTGGGAGAGCGCGCAGAACGCCTGGGTGCTGCTCTATCCGGAAGGGATGATCAAGCTCAATGTCAGCGCCGGGGAGATCCTCAAGCGCTGCAACGGCGTCGCGACCATCGGGCAGATCACCGCCGAGCTCGAGCAGGCGTTCTCCACCACCGGCCTCAAGACCGATGTGATGGCCTTCGTGGCGATGGCGCGGGACAAGCAGTGGCTGGCGCTGCCGTGAGCGGCGGCGCGCCCCCGGCGCGTCCGGGCCCGCCGCTGTGGCTGCTGCTCGAGCTGACCTACCGCTGCCCGTTGCACTGCGTGTTCTGCTACAACCCGACGGACTTCGCGCGCAGCGGGCCGGAGCTCGACACGCCGCAGTGGCTCGAGGTCCTGCGCCAGGCGCGCGCTCTGGGTGCGGTGCAGCTGGGCCTATCCGGCGGCGAGCCGCTGCTGCGCGATGATCTCGAGACCCTGGTCGCGCAGGCCCATCGGCTCGGCTACTACGTCAACCTCATCACCTCCGGTGTCGGTCTCACCGAGCCGCGCATCCGCGCCTTGAAGCAGGCCGGCCTGGATCACATCCAGCTCTCGTTCCAGGACAGTACCCGGCAGATGAACGACTTCCTGAGCAGCACGCGCACGTTCGAGCTGAAGTCCAGGGTGGCCGCTCTGATCAAGCAGCACGAGTACCCGATGGTGCTGAACGTGGTGCTGCACCGGCTCAACATCGATCATGTGGGGGAGATTCTCGAGATGGCCGAGCGCATGGGCGCGGACTATGTCGAGCTCGCCAATACGCAGTTCTACGGCTGGGCGTGGCACAACCGCCAGCACTTGATGCCGACGCGCGCGCAGGTCGAGCGCGCGGAGGAGGTGACGCGGCGCCATCGCGAGCGCGCCGCGCGGCCGATGCGCATTTTCTTCGTCGTGCCGGATTATTTCGAGCGCCGGCCGAAGGCCTGCATGAACGGGCTGGGCTCGATCTTTCTGACGGTGACGCCCGATGGTATCGCGCTGCCGTGTCACGCGGCGCGCATGCTGCCCGGCCTCGAGTTCCCGAACGTCACGAGCGCGAGCCTCGAGCACATCTGGTTCGACTCGGCGGCCTTCAATCACTTCCGCGGCGATGCCTGGATGAAGGAGCCGTGCCGCAGCTGCCCGGAGAGGGCGCGGGACTTCGGCGGCTGCCGCTGTCAGGCCTTTCTGCTCACCGGCGATGCGGCGAACGCCGATCCGGTGTGTGATCTGTCGCCTCATCATCGTCTGGTGACCGAGGCGGTCGCGCGCGCCGAGCGGCTCCCGGCCGCCGAGCGGCCCCCGCCCGCCGCCGCCGAGATCCCCTTGATATTCCGCTCGCCGGCCAACTCGTCTAAGCTCTTTCCATGATCTCATCGCTCGCGATCTCCGCGATGCGCGGCCTGACGGTGCTGTTCGTCGCCGCGCTGGCGGCCGAGAGCGGCGTGCGGCTGTGGCTCGCGTCGCGCCAGATTGCCGCCGTGCGTGCCCATCGCGACCGCGTACCGGCGCTGTTCTCCGGCAAGATCGCGCTCGCCGAGCAGCAGCGCGCCGCCGATTACACCGTGGCGCGCGCGCGGCTCGGCCGCTGGGCGACGCTGTGGGAGGCATGCATCAAGCTGGGATTGACCCTCGGCGGCGGCCTCGCGGCATGCGCGACGCTCGCGAGCCGCACGCACTGGGGCGAGCCCTGGCAGGGCGCGCTGCTGGTGCTCGGCGTGCTTTTTCTCCTGCAGCTGCTCGGCCTGCCGTTCGCGCTGTGGCGCACCTTCCGCATCGAGGCGCGCTTCGGGTTCAACCGCATGACGCCGGGACTGTTTGCGCTCGATTTGCTCAAGCGTTTGCTGCTCGGGCTCGCGCTCGGCGCGCCGCTCGCGCTCGCCACCCTCTGGCTCATGCAGCGAGCCGGAGCGTGGTGGTGGGCGTGGGCATGGCTGGTCTGGCTCGCCGTGAGCCTCATGCTGGCCTGGGCGGCGCCGCGCTTCATCGCGCCGCTGTTCAATCGATTCGCTCCGCTCGGCGATGCCGCGCTGCGCGCCCGCGTGCAGGCGCTCCTCGAGCGCTGCGGCTTCGCGGCCGGAGGCGGCGTCTTCGTGATGGACGGGTCGCGCCGCTCGGCGCACGGCAACGCGTACTTCACCGGATTCGGGCGCAACAAGCGCATCGTGTTCTTCGACACCCTGCTCGCCCGCATCGACACCGAGGAGCTCGAGGCGGTGCTCGCACACGAGCTGGGTCATTTCCGCCTGCATCACGTGCGCCAGCGCCTCGTGGCGGCGGGCCTGTCCATGCTCGCAGGGCTCGCGTTGCTCGGCTGGCTCGCCCGGCAGCCGGGGTTCTACCGCGCCCTGGGCGCCGGGGCGCCTTCGCCGGCCATGGCGCTGCTGCTGTTTCTCGTCGTGGTGCCGGTATTCGCCTTCTTCGCGACGCCGCTCGAGACGTGGTGGTCGCGTCGTCACGAGCGCGAAGCGGATGACTTCGCGGTCCGCCACGCGAGCGCGGAGCGGCTGGCGGCCGCGCTGGTGAAGCTGTATCGCGACAATGCGGCTACCCTGACGCCCGACCGCCTGCACTCGGCATTCTACGATTCGCATCCGCCGGCGCTCGAGCGCATCGCGCGGCTGCAGCGGCTGGCGGCGCCGGCGGGCGGCTGAGGCTGCCGGGCTCGGCGCGGCTCAGATCAGGCGCGAGGCGCGCAGCGGCTCGGCGCCGCGCGCGGCATAGGCATCGAAAGTCATCGCGACGTTGCGCATCAGCAGACGACCGACGGGTGTGAGATCGATGCGGCCGTCCTCGAGCGCCACCAGCCCGTCCGCCTGCAGGGTCTTGAGCCGCTCGAGCTCCGGCGCGAAGTATGCGTCGAAGCGGATCCCGGACGCGCGCTCGATCGCCGCCGTATCGACGCTGCCGTGGCACATGATTGCGTGGATGACGTCCTTGCGTACCAGGTCATCGCGGCTCATGCGCACCCCGCGCTGAGTCGGCAGCGCACCGCCCGCCACGGTCCGCTCGTAGTCCGCGAGCAGCTTGTGATTCTGCACGTACAGCTCGCCCACCTTGCCGATGGCGCTCACGCCGAGATTGACCAGATCGAGGTCCGCGTGCGTGGTGTATCCCTGGAAGCTGCGCTGCAGGGTGCGCGCCTCGAGCGCCTGCGCGAGGGAGTCGGACGGCAGCGCGAAGTGATCCATGCCGATGTACAGGTAGCCGGCCGCGCTCAGTGACGCGACCGCGATCTCCAGAAGCCGCAGCCGGGCGGCGGCATCCGGCAGCTGCTCGCGGCGAATCCGGCGCTGCGCCTTGAACAGGTGCGGCATGTGCGCATAGCCGTAGACCGCGATACGGTCCGGCCGCAGCGCCGCCACACGCTCGAGCGTCGCGGCGAAGCTCGACGGCGTCTGCAGCGGCAGGCCGTAGATCAGATCGAAATTGATCGAGCGAAACCCGATCTCGCGCGCCGCGTGGTAGGTGCGCTCCACCAGCTCGGCGGCCTGCACGCGGTTCACAGCGCGCTGCACGGCCGGATCGAAATCCTGCACCCCCAAGCTCAGGCGATTGAATCCGAGCGAGGCCAGCATCCGCAGCAGCGTCGGGTCGGCGCCGCGCGGATCGATCTCGATGGAGTAGTCGCGCGACTGCGCGCTGGTGAGCGGGAATTCCCGATCGATGCGATCCACCAGCTCGATGAGCCGCCGCGTCGGCAGGAACGTCGGCGTGCCGCCGCCGAAATGCATTTGCTCGACGCTTCGGCGCCCGCCGAAGCAGGCGCCGCGCAGGGAGATCTCGCGGCCCAGGCTGGTGCAGTAGGCGTCGGCCAGCTCCAGCCGGCTGGTGACCATCTTGTTGCAGCCGCAGTAGAAGCAGGGCGCGTAGCAGAAGGGGATGTGCACGTACAGCGACAGCGGAGCCGCGGCGCGCGCGCCCCGGCTGTGCAGCGCCTCACGCCGGTAGTCGCTCGCGCCGATCGTTTCGCGAAACTGCGCCGCGGTGGGATAGGACGTATAGCGCGGGCCCTCGCGGTCATAGCGGCACATGATCTCCGTGTCGAATGCAACTGTCGCGGCGCCCATCCGGCCCTCTCTTGTTCGTGTCCTCGACGCAGCCGCTAGGGTCGCCTCCCCCGGTGCCTTGAACCAATAGGTACTTTCGCGTAGCGGACGCATGCGGCCGGGATTGTACGTAGTCGGCACGGTTGTAGTCCTGATGCCGCTGCCGGGGGCGTCCGCCTAGCATTTGCGGCGGGATTCATCTGCCGAGGAATTTTCATGCAGGCTTCCGCCGCTTCTGCGCAGCCGGTCCAGTACAACGACGTCGTCGTGCGGCAATTCGCGATCATGACCGTGGTGTGGGGGATCGTCGGAATGGCCGTCGGCGTGCTCATCGCCGCCGAGCTGATCTGGCCGACGCTCAACTTCGGCCTGCCGTACTTGAGCTACGGGAGATTGCGCCCGCTGCACACCAACGCCGTGATATTCGCTTTCGGCGGCTGCGGCCTGTTCGCCGCCTCCTACTACATCGTGCAGCGCACCTGCCAGGTGCGCCTGATCTCCGACCGGCTCGCGAGCTTCACCTTCTGGGGATGGCAGCTCGTCATCCTGCTCGCCGCCGTGAGCCTGCCGCTCGGGATCACCAAGGGCAAGGAGTACGCCGAGCTCGAGTGGCCGATCGACCTGCTGATCGTGGTCGTGTGGGTTGCGTACGCGTTCGTCTTCTTCGGCACGCTCGCCATCCGCAGGGTGCGCCACATCTACGTCGCCAACTGGTTCTTCGCGGCCTACATCATCACCATCGCCGTGCTGCACATCGTGAACAATCTGGCCATTCCCGTCTCGCTCACCAAGTCCTACGTGATCTACTCGGGGGTCGTCGACGCCATGGTGGAGTGGTGGTACGGCCACAACGCGGTCGGCTTCTTTCTGACGGCGGCATTCCTCGGCATGATGTACTACTTCGTGCCCAAGCAGGCGGGCCGGCCGATCTACTCCTACCGGCTGTCGATCGTGCACTTCTGGGCGCTCATCTCGATTTACATGTGGGCGGGCCCGCATCACCTGCAGTACACCAGCCTGCCCGACTGGGTGCAGTCCCTCGGCATGGTGTTCTCCGTGATTCTGCTCGCGCCTTCCTGGGGCGGCATGATCAACGGGATCATGACGCTGTCGGGTGCCTGGGACAAGCTGCGCACCGATCCGGTCCTCAAGTTCCTGATCGTCTCGCTGTCCTTCTACGGCATGTCGACCTTCGAGGGACCGATGATGTCCATCAAGACCGTCAACGCGCTTTCGCACGACACCGACTGGGTGATCGGTCACGTGCACTCCGGCGCGCTCGGCTGGGTCGCGTTCATGACCATCGGATCGATGTACAGCCTCCTGCCGCGGCTCTACGGCCGCAAGGAGATGTGGAGCGTGCGCCTCATCGATCTGCACTTCTGGGTCGCGACCGTGGGGGTGGTGCTGTACGTCACGGCCATGTGGATCGCCGGCGTCATGCAGGGCCTGATGTGGCGCGCCACCAATGCCGACGGCACCCTCACCTATACCTTCGTCGAATCGCTCAAGGCGACCTACCCGTACTACGTCGTGCGGCTCGGCGGCGGCGGGCTGTTCCTGATCGGCATGTTCATCATGCTGTACAACGTGGCGAAGACGGTGGGTGTCCCCGTCGAGCGCACGGCGCCGCTCGCCGTGCCCGCCGTTTGACCGGAGGCGGATAGATGACTCACGAGATCGTAGAGAAAAGAGCCTGGCTGCTCGGATCCCTGATTGCGATCGTCATCAGCATCGCGGGCCTGGTGGAGATCGTGCCGCTCTATTTTCAGGCGTCGGTCATCCAGCCCTCGCCCGGCATCAAGCCCTACGGCCCGCTCGAGCTCGCCGGACGCGACGTGTACGTGCGCGAGGGCTGCTATCTGTGCCACACGCAAATGGTGCGCCCCCTGCAGGCGGAGGTCGAGCGTTACGGCCATTATTCGCTCGCCGGCGAGGCGGTATACGACCATCCCTTTCAGTTCGGCTCCAAGCGCACGGGTCCTGACCTGGCGCGGGTCGGCGGACGCTACTCCGATGAATGGCATCGCATTCATCTGAACAATCCGCGCGACGTCGTGCCGGAGTCGAACATGCCCGCCTTCACCTGGCTGTCGAAGGGAAGCATCGATCCGGTCGAGCTTGCGGCCAAGATGCGTGTGCTCAGGCGCCTGGGCGTGCCGTACACGGAGTCGGACATCGACTCGGCGGCGGACAAGGTGAAGGGGAAAAGCGAGCTCGACGCGCTCATCGCCTACCTGCAGGGGCTCACCTTCCATGGCGACGGCTACTCCGCAGGGGCGGCGGCCGCTCATGCCGGAGCATCGCCATGATGGGCATCGTGCGCGGTGTGATCGCCCTGAGCCTGTTCGCTGCGTTCATCGCTCTGTGCATATGGGCGTGGAGCGCACGGCGCCGGCCGCTGTTCGACTACATGGCGCGCATGGCGCTGGATGAGGAGGAGGCGGGCGGGCCGCGGCCGGCGCCGCATGATGCGGGCAAGCGGCGCGCAGGAGAGAGGTCGTGAGCAAGGGTATCGGAGCATTCATCTCGATCGTCGTGCTCGCCAACATCCTCGGCTGCCTGTGGCTCATATGGTGGACCTCGCGCGGCAGCGGCAACGTTCCCGCACAGCAGACCACTCACGTGTGGGACGAGGACCTGACGGAGTACAACAACCCCCTGCCGCGATGGTGGCTGTGGCTGTTCATCGGCTCGATCGTCTTCGGGCTCGGCTATCTCGTCCTGTACCCGGGGCTCGGCAACTTCGCGGGGCTCGAGCATTGGTCCGAGGTCTCGCAATACCAGCATGAGGACGCGGCCGCGCGCCGGGCGCTCGAGCAGCGCTTCGCCGCCTACAACGGCAAGAGCCTCCTCGATCTGTCGCACGATCCGGAGGCCATCTCCACCGGGCGCAATTTATTCGCGCTCAATTGCTCCTCCTGCCATGGATCCGACGCGCGCGGGGCGAAGGGATTTCCCAACCTGACGGATCAGGACTGGTTGTGGGGCGGCAGCGAGCAGAACGTCTACCAGTCCATCGCCCACGGCCGCGACGGCCTGATGCCGGCCTGGGGGCCGGTGCTCGGAGCGGATGGCGTCGAGCAGGCGGTCGCCTATGTGCTCACGTTGAGCGGCCGAAATCTGCCGGGCGCCTCCGCCTCGCAGCTGGCGGCCGGCAAGGCGAAATTCACCACCTTCTGCTCCGGGTGTCACGGAGCGGACGGAAAAGGCAGCACCATCATCGGTGCGCCGAATCTCACCGACAGCATCTGGCTGCATGGCGGCTCGATCAAGGACATTCGCGAGACCATCACCGACGGGCGCACCAACCACATGCCCGCTCATCTCGAGCGGCTCGGGGACACCAAGGTGCGATTGCTCGCCGCCTACGTGCTCAGCCTGTCGCAGCCGCGCAGTTCGGCGCCGGCACCGGATCCGGGCCATGGCGCGCGATGAGGCGAGCGGACTGGGCTCATGGTCGCGGCTCACCGAGGCCGTGGGGGTGTCGCTGTGGGCGTCGTTCATCGCGGCGTGCCTGGAGAGCGCTCTGGTCTTCGCCTATCTCGATCCGCTGGTGCTCGGATTCGATGACCGCGGCGGGCAGTCTTCGATCGCCTTCCGATCGATGATCTACGCGCTGGGTTTCTTCATGTTCTGGCTGTTCAACCTCGGTGCGAGCTGCTTGACCGCCTACATGCTGTGCTCCAGACGCGCCGAGCCGGGCGCGGGAGAGTCGCGGGGCTCGCCGCTATGAGCGCCGGCGAGACGGGGGGCCTCGCCGCGGGCGCCGCACCCGGTGAGGTGCTGTACGAGGCTCACCGCAAGGTCTATGCGCGCGAAGTGCAGGGCCTGTTCGCGCGGCTGCGCTTGCTCGCGATGTTCGTGCTGCTGGGCATCTTCTATGGCCTGCCCTGGCTGCGCTGGGGCGGCCGGCAGGCGGTGCTGTTCGATCTGCCGGCGCGCAAGTTCTTCCTGTTCGGCCTGACGCTGTTTCCGCAGGATTTTTATCTGCTCACCTGGCTGCTGGTGATCGCGGCGCTGTCGCTCTTCTTTTTCACGGCGCTCGCCGGCCGGCTGTGGTGCGGCTATGCCTGCCCGCAGACCGTCTGGACGGAGAGCTTCGTCTGGATGGAGCGCCTCACGGAGGGCAGCCGCTTGCAGCAGATGAAGCTCGACAAGGCGCGGTGGGGAGCGCAGAAGATCGCCCGCAAGTGCGCCAAGCAGCTCCTCTGGGTGAGCTTCGCCTTGTTCACGGGCGTGACGTTCGTCGGCTATTTCTCCTCCATCGAGGGTCTCCTCGCGCGGCTGGCGGGCGGCGGCCTCGGCCTGTCCTTCTGGGAAGGCTTCTGGATCCTGTTCTACGCATTGGCGACCTACGGCAATGCCGGCCATCTGCGCGAGCAAGTGTGCAAGTACATGTGTCCGTACGCGCGCTTTCAAAGCGCGATGTTCGACCGCGACACGCTGGTCGTCTCCTACGATGCCGCGCGCGGCGAGCCGCGCGGCTCGCGCGCACGCGGCACGGCGCGCCCGGCGGCGCGCGGTGATTGCGTCGATTGCATGATTTGCGTGCAGGTGTGTCCGACCGGCATCGACATACGCAACGGGCTGCAGTACGAATGCATCGCCTGTGCGGCTTGCATCGATGCATGCGATGCGGTGATGACCAAGATCGGCTCTGCGCGGGGCCTGGTACGCTATTCCACCCAGGCGGAGATGGACCACGTCCGATCGCGCGTGCTCAGACCGCGCACCGCGATCTACGGCGCGCTGCTGCTCACCCTGATATCCGGGTTTGCGTATGCGGTCGCGCACCGCGTGCCGTTCGATCTGGACGTCCTGCGTGATCGCAACACCCTGTACCGCGAGCTCGACGACGGGCGCATCGAGAACGTATACACCGTACGCATCATCAACAAGGATCAGCGCCCGCACCGCTTCGTGCTGAGCGCCGTCGATCTTCCGAACGCGGTCGTCGACGGCGACTCGCCGACCTACCAGGTGGCGGCCGAGGATGTGAGATCGGTGGTCGTGCGGGTGCGCATCCCGCCCGGGCAGGAGCATGGCGGCCGAGACTTCGTGTTGCAGGCGCAGCCGCTCGACCGCCCCGGCCTGCATGTCGCGAGCCGCGCGCGGTTCTTCGCCGAGCCCTGAGCCGCAAGGAGTCAAGCATGAGCATCGAGCCGAAAGCCTGGTACCGCCATCCGATGGTCTGGCTGGTGATCGCCCCGCCGCTCGGGTCGGTGATCGCCGGCATCATCACTTTCGTGCTGATCCTGCGGCATCCAGATCCGGTCCTGCCGACGCCGCACCCGACGGTTCCGGTGGTCCACGGCAGCACCGCGAACTCGGTGGTCCCGCCCGCGGAATGAGCCCGTGGCCGATCATCCGACGCGGTGCTTTCACTGCGGCGAGCCGCTCGCCGGGCGGGCGCCGCTGTGGGCGCGCATCGACCAGGCGGACGTGCCGATGTGCTGTCCGGGGTGTCGGGCTGCGGCGCAGCTGATCGCCGAGCTCGGGCTCGAGGACTTCTATCGATTCCGAACCGCTCCCGCGGACAGATCCGCGCAGGCGGGCGCAGACTGGGGGAGCTACGACGATCCGGCCCTGCTCGAGACCCTGACACGGGCCGAATCGGCAGGCCGCAGTGTGACGCTCGCCATCGATGGCCTGACGTGCGCCGCCTGCGGCTGGCTGATCAGCCGCTCGCTCCAGCAGCTCCCGGGCGTGACGCATGCCGAGCTCAATACCGCGACCGGGCGGGCGCGCATCGCATGGCGGCCCGAGCAGCTCGCGCTCTCGAGCGTATTGCGCATGATCGCGGATCTCGGATACCGCCCGCACATCGTGACTGCACAGAGCTGCGATGGGCGCATCGAGAGCGAGCGGCGCGCCGTGCTCAAGCGGCTCGCCGTGGCAGGGCTCGGCATGATGCAGGTGATGATGTTCGCGGTCGCCCTTTACGTCGGTGCCGCCCAGGGCATGGAGCCGCAGATCCGAGCCTATCTGAGGATCGTGAGCCTGCTCGTGTCGACCCCCGTCATGCTGTACGCCGGCTGGCCCTATTTCGCGAGCGCCGCCCGGGCGCTCGCCAGGCGCAGCATCGTGATGGACGTGCCGGTGAGCCTCGCGCTGGTTCTGGCGTTCGGAGCGAGCGCGCTGAACACCTGGCGCCATCGGGGAGAGGTCTACTTCGACTCGGTCACCATGTTCATCTTTTTTCTGACCGTGGCGCGCTACGTCGAGATGGCGGCGCGGCATCGCAGCACGCGCGCGAGCGATTCCCTCAGCCGCATGCTGCCGCTCACGGCGCACCGCCTGTCGAGCGGCGCGGATGGCGAGGAGGTGATGAGCGAGGTCCCGGTCGCGCAGCTCAAGACCGGCGACTTTCTTCTGGTGCGCAGCGGCGAGGTGGTGCCCGCGGACGGCGCGCTCGCGGCGGGCGAGTCGCGCTTCGACGAGTCGCTGTTGACCGGAGAGTCCCTGCCGCTGGAGCGCGCCGCAGGGCAGATGCTCACTGCGGGATCGATCAACGTCGGCTCGCCGGTGCGGATGCGGGTCGCCGCCACCGGCAGCGCCACCGTGCTCGCGGGAATCGTCGCGCTGCTGCAGCGCGCGCAGTGCGGGCGCCCGCGCATCGCGCGAGCGGCCGATCGGATGGCGAGCCGATTCTTGATCGGCGTCCTGATCATCGCAGCCGCCGTGTGCGCGCTGTGGTGCGCGCTCGATCCCGCCCGTGCCTTTCCCGCGACCCTGGCCGTGCTGGTCGTCGCCTGCCCCTGTGCATTCTCCCTCGCCACCCTGGTCGCGGTGGCGAGCGCGAATGCGGCGCTCGCCCGGCGCGGGGTACTGGTGACGCAGCCTGATGCCATCGAGAGCCTGGCGAAGGTGACGCGCGTGGTGTTCGACAAGACGGGCACGCTCACGAGCGGCGTGCTCGGCGTATCGAGCTGCAACGCGCTCGGAGCGATGTCGGCGCGCGATTGCCTTTCGGTGGCCGCGGCGCTCGAGCTCTCGTCGGAGCATCCGATCGCGCGCGCCTTCGCGCACGTTCCGCGCGCGGGCCTGCAGGCGCACGAGCTGCGCGCCGAGAGCGGCGGCGTGGAGGGAACGGTGGGCACGAGGCGCTATCGCATCGGAACGCGGCTCTTTGCGACCGGCCGGCCGGACGCAGGGCAGCCGGGTGCGCCCGCGGATACGACCATCGTTCTTGCGAGTGACGGCGAGGCGCTTGCTTCCTTCACGCTCGAAGATGCGCCGCGGCCCGAGCTCTCTGCGGCAATGAGGGCGCTGCGCAGGCTCGGCCTCAGCCTGGAGATCTCCAGCGGCGACTCGGCCACGGCAGTGGCGCGCGTGGCCGCGCACTGCGGAATCGATTGCTTTGCCGCCCGGCAATCCCCCGCGGACAAGCTCGAGCGGGTCGGGGCGCTGAGGCGCGCCGGGGAATTCGTCGCGATGGTCGGCGATGGCGTCAACGACGCACCGGTGCTCGGGGGTGCGGGCGTATCCATCGCCATGGGGCGCGGCTCTGCGCTCACCTTGGCGACTGCGGACTTGATTCTGGTCGGCGACTCGCTTGCGGCGCTGCCACAGGCTTTCGCGCTGGCGCGCCGCGCGGCACGCGTGATGCGCCAGAACCTGGCCTGGGCTGCCGCCTACAACCTGGTGGCGATGCCGCTCGCCGCCGTGGGGCTGGTGCCACCCTGGGCGGCGGCGATCGGCATGTCCTCGAGCTCGGTGCTGGTCGTGCTGAATGCCTTGCGTCTGGTGCGTACTGCCCGCCCACGCGACGCTGCCGGCCGCGCCCCGGCCGCCGCGGCACTCACCGCGCCGCCGCGCCCCGCGCCCGCCTTGCAGGAGGTCCATCCATGAGCATCGTGTTCGTATTGATTCCGTTGAGCCTCGGGCTGGTGATCATCGCGATCTGCGCGTTCCTGTGGGCGGTGCGCACGGGTCAGTTCGATGAGCTCGATGCCGCGGCCTGGGAAATTCTCGTGCAGGATCGCGGCGAGCTCCCGGCACCGCCTGCGCCTGCTGCGCCTGCCGTGCCGGCGGGGCCGGCAGCGACGGCGGGGCCGGCAGCGAAGGCGGGGCCGGCAGCGACGGCGGCCAAGGAGCCGCGCTGATGCAGGCGGTGTGCTATCCGCTGTCGGCGCCTGCGGCGTTTCTCGTCGGCGCGGCCGGCAGTGTGCATTGCCTTGCGATGTGCGGCGGCATCTCGGGCGCGCTCGGCCTGCGCGCGCGCAGCCTGCCGGGGTCGAGGCCCTGGCTGCAAGCCATGGCGCATCAGGCGGGGCGGCTGGCGAGCTACGCGCTCGCCGGCGCCATCGTCGGCGCACTCGGCGGCTGGTTCGAGTCGCTCTTCGACCTCGACGCCCTGGTGCTCGGCGCGCGCGTCGCGGCGGGACTCGTGCTCATCTCGGTGGCACTCGGGGTGTTGCTGCGCTGGCGCCCGCTGGTGCTGATCGAGCGTCTCGGCGGCCGATTCTGGGCGCGCATCGCGCCGCTCGCGCGGCAGGTGCCCTCCGGCGCGGGCGGTGCGCTGTTGCTCGGCGCGCTGTGGGGCTTCCTGCCGTGCGGCTTCGTCTACTCCATGCTGATCTTCGCGGCGCTCAGCGCCGGCGCCGGGCAGGGCGCGGTCATGATGCTGTGCTTCGGCGCCGGGACCGCGCCCGCGGTGCTGGGCGCCGGACTCCTCGGCACGCGCCTCGCGCGCTTCACATCCGCGCGCCGGCTGCAGGGTGCGGCAGGGTGGCTGCTGCTCCTGTTCGGCGCGCTCACCATCGTGGGGCCGCTCGGCCGCATGCATCATTGAGCGCCGGCATGCCGGATCGCCCCCGGACCGTGGCCCGCGCTCAGGCCGCCGCGCGTCTCACGGGCGCATCCTCGAGCGCGCGCGCCAGCACCTCTTCGATCCTCTCGGCCCACACGAACTCGAGCCGATTGCGCGCGCTCTCGGGAATGTCCTCAAGGTCACGGCGATTGCGCGCCGGCAGGATGACGGTACGAATCCCGGCACGGGCCGCCGCCACGCATTTCTCCTTGATGCCGCCCACGGGCAGTACCACCCCGCGCAGGCTGATCTCCCCCGTCATCGCCACATCCGCCCGTACGGTGCGTTGAGTCAGCAGGGAGGCGAGCGAGGTGGCCATGGCGACGCCCGCGCTCGGGCCGTCCTTCGGAATGGCGCCCGCCGGCACGTGAATGTGCAGGTCGCTGTTGTCGAGGGCCGACGGATCTATCCCGAGGCGATCCGCTTGCGACTTGATCAGCGTGACCGCCGCTTGCGCGCTCTCCTTCATCACCTCGCCGAGCTGCCCGGTCAGAATCAGCTTGCCGTTGCCGCGCACCCGGCTCGATTCGATGAAAAGAATGTCCCCGCCCGCGGGCGTCCAGGCGAGGCCGGTCGCGACGCCCGGCACGCTGGTGCGCAGGGCGACATCGTTCTCGAAGCGCGGAGCACCGAGAATCCCCTGGATGTCGGCGACGTCGATGGACACGCCGGTGGCGCGTCCCGAGGCGATCGACACCGCGGCATTGCGCAGCAGCGCGCCGATCTGCCGCTCGAGGTTCCTGACACCGGCCTCGCGCGTATAGTCGACGATGACCCGCCGCAATGCCTCGTCGGACACGGTGACCTGATCGGATTTGAGGCCGTTGGCCGCGAGCTGGCGCGCGAGCAGGTAGCGCCGTGCGATCTGCAGCTTCTCCTCCTCCGTGTAGCCCGCGAGCTCGATGATCTCCATGCGATCGCGCAGCGGCGCAGGAATGGAGTCGAGCACGTTGGCGGTGCCGATGAACAGCACCTTCGACAGATCGAACGGCACCCCCAGGTAGTTGTCCCGGAAGGTGTTGTTCTGTTCCGGATCGAGCACCTCGAGCAGCGCCGAGAACGGATCGCCCTGATAGCTCGCGGACAGCTTGTCCACCTCGTCGAGCATGAGCACGGGATTGCGCCGGCCGGCCTTGCGCAGCGCTTGCACGATGTTGCCGGGCAGCGAGCCGATATAGGTGCGCCGGTGGCCGCGGATCTCGGCCTCATCGTGCACGCCGCCCAGGCTGACGCGGCGAAACTGCAGCCCGAGCGCCTTGGCGATGCTCTGCCCGAGCGAGGTCTTGCCGACCCCTGGCGGCCCCACGAAGCACAGGATGGGGCTGCGGCCCTGCGGATTGAGCTTGCGCACCGCCAGGAACTCCAGGATGCGCCGCTTGACCTTCTCGAGCCCGTAGTGGTCCTCATCGAGGATCGCCCGCGCGCGGTCGATGTCGAGCTGCTCCGGATCGACTTTCGACCAGGGCATCGCGATCAGCCAGTCGAGGTAGTTGCGCGTCATGGAGTACTCGGCCGCGCCCTCGGGCATGCGCTCGAGCCGCGCGAGCTCGCGCTGCGCCTGCTCCTCGGCCTCCTGCGGCATGCCCGCCGCCGCGACGGCTTTCTTCAGATCCTCGATCTCGGCGCCGGTGTTGCCTTTCTCGCCGAGCTCCTTCTGGATCTGATGCAGGCGCTCGCGCAGCACCGCTTCCTTCTGGCGCTCGTCGAACGCCTCGCGGGTGCGCTCATCGATCTGGCGCGATACCTTCAGTACCTCGATGCGTCCGTTCAGCAGCGCAAGCACCCGATCCAGACGCGCCTTGAGGTCGAAGGTCGCCAGCACCTCCTGCTTCTCGGCGGCCTTCAAGTCCATGAAGCTCGCCACGATGTCGGCGAGCGTGGGTATCGACTCGATGGCGCGGATGGCATTGCCGAGCTCGGCCGGCGCCTGAGGCAGGAGCTGCGAGGCCTCGAGCGCGCGCTCGCGCAGCGCGAGCCCGCGAGCCTCGACCTCGCGGTCCATGACGGCGGGTTCCTTGTACGGCTCGATGCGTGCCACCAGGAACGGCTCGCGGCTCACATAGTCGAGCACCGTGAAGCGCTGCTCGCCCTGCGCGATCAGGTGATGCGTGCCGTCTGCCGCGGTCACGAAGCGCACGATGGATGCGATCGTGCCCACCCGGTGCAGCTGCTCCGGCCCCGGGTTGTCGGACGCCTCCGATTGCAAGATGAGGCCCACGCGCCGCTGGGTGCGGACGGCTTCCTGAGCGGCCGCGAGCGCACGCTTGGCGCTGACCGCGATGGGCAGCACCACGCCCGGAAACAGCACCATCTCGCTTACCGGCAGGATGATCAGCACGTCCTCGGGGGGCGCCGTGCTCGATGGGGAATTCTCGTTCACGTTCATAGGGATGATCCGGTCAGGCGGAGATGCAGATAGCCCGCGTCGAGGCGCAGCTCGAGCAGCGAATAGCTGCCAGGGGGCAGCTCGATGCGCCGCCGCATGCGGCCGTAGGGGATCTCGAGCCGCACCACCTCGACGCCGGCGGCGAAGGCGGGCGGGGGAACGGTGGCCTCGATCACCAGGCCCGACGGGGTGATCTGGGCGACCACGTCCGCAGGCGCCGCGCCGGGCAGCGCCACCGTCACTTGCAGCTCCTGGCCGAGCGACAGGATGTTCACCGGCGGCTCCCACACGGGGGCCGCCGTCGGGCCGGCCAGCAGCTCGAAGAAACGCCGATGGTGCCGCTCCGCCTCTTCGAGGCGTGCGCACGCATCCGCCCACATCCAAGACCTTCTACGCGATGTATTCATTGGATCCTAGCGCTCGATGATGATCCCATTGCGCTCAGAAATGAGGGCCGCGGGGGCGAAGTCAAGCCTTGGGCGCCGGGGGCTTGTCCGCGACCCGTACCGTGTAGCCGCCCGATTTCTCGTCGGGGCGCAGCGACAGCAGCCCGCGCCGCTCGGCGTCCGCCAGCAGATCGTTGAACGAGCGGAAGCCATAGAAGCGCTCGTTGAATCCGGGATGGCGGCGCTTGATGGCCTGTTTGATCATCGAGCCCCAGATCGGTTCATTCTCGCCGCGCTCCTCGGTGACCGCATCGAGCGTTTCCACCACCAGATCGAGCGCGTCGCTGGCATCGGGGCCCTTGTTCTCCGTCGGCGGGATCGCGGCGCGCGATACGGCGCCGGTCCCGGCACCGGCCCCGGGGCGGCGCCTGGACTTCTCCTTGCGCACCAGATCGTCGTAATAGATGAACTCGTCGCAATTGTTGAGGAACAGGTCGGAGGTGGAGTTCTTCACGCCCACACCGATGACGGTCTTGGAGTTCTCGCGCAGCTTGCTCACCAGCGGCGAGAAATCCGAATCGCCGCTGATGATCACGAAGGTGTCGACATGACCCTTGGTGTAGCACAGATCGAGCGCATCGACGACCATGCGGATGTCGGCCGAGTTCTTGCCGGATTGGCGCACGTGCGGAATCTCGATGAGCTCGAAGGCGGCCTCGTGCAAGCCGCGCTTGAACTCCTTGTAGCGGTCGAAATCGCAATACGCCTTCTTCACCACGATGTCGCCCTTGAGCAGCAGCCGCTCGAGCACCTTGCCGACGTCGAAGCTCGGATAGCTGGCATCGCGCGCGCCGAGGGCGATGTTCTCGAGATCCAGGTAAACCGCCATCGTGGCGTCGGTCGTGGAAGTGGACATAGGGCATCATACCGCGCCGCGCGCGGGGCGCTAAAACCAGTTGTAATTGAAGCTCACGCTCACCCGTTCGCGACCGCTCCCATTCGCCACCACCTCGTGCCGCAGCCAGCTCTCGAACAGAACCAGATGCCCCGCCTCGGCCGGCAGCGTGACCCAGATCCTGTTGGCGGCGCGCGCCGAGCGCTTGCGCGGCGGCGCGGCCATGAAGCGATCGAGCCTCGGATCCTCGAGCTTCAAACCTGCGCAGCGGGGCGGGGTTTGCACATAGTAGATGCCGCTGAGCGTCGAGGATGGGTGCAGGTGCAGCGGGTGCGCCGTGCCACGCGGCATGATGTTGACCCAGCAATCCGTCATGGCGAGCGCGCGGCCGGCAAGGTCCCACTCCACCGCGCGCGCGAACGCCCGCACGTGCCTCTCGATGCGGCGCTCCAGGGCGGCGAAGGTGGGCGAGATGCGCTGCAGCCGGTGCGCCGACCCATAAGAAGTGTAGCCGCCCGGATAGTTCGCGGCCGACCAGCGCCGCCCGGCCGGATCGTCCGCGTGCAGCTGCCGGCATTCCCCGAGGAGACGCCGGTTGAGCTCGCGCGCGCCGTGCCTCTGCAATGCAGCCCGGTACACGAGCGTCGGAAAGTATTCCCGGAACGGCACGCGGGCGGGCGCAGGCGCTACAGGGACAGCTTCACCTCGTTGAACTGGATCAGCGGGGCGACGTCGGTGTAGCGCGGAATGTCCGCCGTGATCTCGGCGGCGGCCGGACTCCAGGCTTCGATGAATGCACCGACGGAATCGAAATAGAACTGGCAGCCGCCGAAGAAGGCGGGCGGCTCGCCCGGCCTCGCGCCGGAGATGCCGGCATCGACTTCGGTCTTGCGCAGCCCCTTGGCGAGCAGGCGCATCGCGAGCGGCATGTGATTGTTGATGTAATAAGCCATATCGAAGTGTGATCCCGGCTTGTTGGGATAAAGTACGCTGACTTTGATCATGCGAGACCTGCTGGGGTGGCGGCGACCTGCCTAGTCTACTCCTACGGCGCGGCGGCGGACCCCGCGGGTGCACGCGCATCGCTCGCGCCGATCACCTCTCCTGCGCGAGCAAATCCGAGCGACCGGGCGCGGACCGGATCGATGGGGGCGATGCCGATGGCCTCGGCCGCGTTCGCCGCTCCCCAGGGCTCGAGCGCAACGATGCGATAGCCCATGCGGCTCAGGCCGCGCGCCGCGTCGGCCGACAGAGCGCCCGGTTCGGCGCCCAGGGTGTCCGGCAGCCATTGATGGTGCAGGCGCGGCGCATCGACGGCATCCTTGAGATCCATCCCGTAATCGATCACGTTCACCAGCACCTCGAGGACCGTGGTGATGATGCGCGCGCCGCCTGGGGCGCCCAGCACGAGCAGAGGCCTGCCGTGGTCGAGCACCACTGTCGGTGTCATGGAGCTCAGCGGCCGCTTGCCGGGCGCGATCGCATTGGCGCTGCCTTGCACCAGACCAAACAGGTTCGCCGTCCCGGGTTTCACGGTGAAATCGTCCATCTCGTCGTTCAAGAAGAACCCCGTGTCGCCCGCAATCACCTTGGCCCCGAAGTCATCGTTGATGGTATAGGTGACCGACACGGCGTCACCCGCTGCGTCGATCACCGAGTAGTGCGTGGTGGTCGGATGCTCGCTCGCCCCCGGTGCCTCGCCGAGCGATGCCGACGGCGTGGCCCGCTGCGGCGCGATGCGTGCGCGAATGGCGGCGGCGTACTGCGGGGAGAGCAAGCGCTCGACGGGATTGGCCACGAACGCGGGATCGCCGAGACTGCGGTTGCGGTCGCGGTAGGCGTAGCGCATCGCCTCGGTCAGGTAGTGCACCGCCTGGCTCGTGTGAAAGCCGAGCTTGCCGAGCGGATAGCCTTGCAGGATCTCGAGCATTTCGCACAAGGTCACTCCGCCCGAGCTCGGCGGCGGCGCGGATACCACGGTGTAGCCGCGGTAGCCGCAGCTCACGGGCGGCGACTCGGTGACCGTGTAGGCTGCGAAATCCTCGCGCGTCAAGATACCGCCGTGGGCGGCGCTCGCCGCAGCCACGGCGGCGGCGATGGGACCGCGGTAGAAGGCGCGTGCTCCGCCGGCGCTCACGGCGCGCAGAGTGGCCGCGAGCGCCGGCTGCCTCAAGCGATCGCCGGTCCGCAGCACCGCGCCATTGCGCGTGAAAATGGCCGCTGCATTGGGCTCGCGCTGAAAATCGGAGGTGGCGGCGCGCAGGATCTTTGCATCGCCTTCGCTCAATACGAACCCTTGCTCGGCGAGGCCGATGGCGGGTGCCATGAGCGTAGCGCGCGGCAGTGTTCCATAGCGCGCGCGCGCGGTTTCCAGACCGAGCACGGTGCCGGGAACCCCGACCGCGCGATAACCCTCGAGACTTTGCCCCGGGATCGGATTGCCCCGTCGGTCGAGGTACATGTCCGGGCGTGCGCCGAGGGGTGCCTTCTCGCGGAAGTTGAGGAACGTGTTCTTGCCGCCGTGCAGATGGATGAGCATGAAGCCGCCGCCCCCGATGTTGCCGCAGCACGGATGCGTCACCGCCAGCGCATAGCCGATGGCCACCGCGGCGTCGATGGCATTGCCCCCTTGCCGCAGAATCGCAACGCCCACATCGGTGGCGAGATGCTGCGCCGTGACCACCATCGCGCCCGGCGACTCGGCGACGGCGGGCACGGCCTGCGCGGCTGGCCGCGCGCCCGGCGCCGAGACGGCGGCCGCGAGCAGGCACGCTGCCCAGCCTGCCCGCAAAGGGCGCGCCCGCGCCTCAGGCATTCGGGGCTGCCAGCGGGCCCAGCGCCTGCTCCAGCGCGGCGCCGAGCGCGAGCAGCCCGGCGTCCGAGCCGGCCGGGCCATCGAACTCGAGCGCAACCGGAAGACCGCCGGCGGTGAGTCCGGCGGGCAGCACCAATCCGGGCAATCCGGCCGTGCTCCCCGGCGCGATGTTGCGCGCCACGGCATCCTCGAATGGGACGGCCGCGCCGGCGATGTCGATCACCGTCTCCTCTCCAATCCGCGGCGGCGGCACTCTCGTCGTCGGAAACACCATGGCGGCCAGGCGATGGCTCGCGAAATAATCGCGATATGCCCGCTTCAGCTGCGGCAGGTAATGATCACGCGCGTCCGCGTACACCGCCTCGGTGACGAAGTGCTCGCCGCCCGGCAGGACATAGCTCTGGAAAATCGAGCGGATGTCCGGGCTCGCGCGCTCGATGAGCTGCTCGAAGGTCACCGGCGCCGAGTACTCCTCGAGATAGCGCGCCAGAGCGAATCGCACATCGTGATTCTGGATCTGATCGGTACTGAGATCGACGAGCCGGCCGACCCCGGGCAAAGGCGCATCGACCAGCGTCGCGCCGGCGTCCGCGAGACGTCTCAACGCCAGCCCCGTGATGCGCTCCACCTCCGGATCGAGCCCCCCGAACCAGTAATCGCGTGCCAGGCCGAGACGAATGCCGCGCAGCGATGCCGCCGGCCCGATGGGCCGCTCGGCCGTCAGTACCGAGTCGAACAGAGCCAGGTCCGCGACGCAGCGGGCGTGCGGCCCCACCTGATCGAACAGCGGCGAGATCGGCACACAGCCTCGTGTCGGGTAGCGGCCGGTGGTGGGTCTGAAGCCGTGGATGCCGCAAAATGCGGCCGGCACGCGGATCGACCCCTCGGTATCCTCGGCGATTCCGAGCGGCGCGAGGCGCGCCGCGATCGCGGCGGCGGTGCCCCCGCTGCTGCCGCCCGGGATGCGTGTCGGATCATACGGATTATGGACGGCGCCGTAGGCGAGGTTGTTGCTCGTCCATCCATAGGACAGCTCGTGCAGGTTGGTCTTGCCGAGCACGATGGCGCCTGCGCGCTTCAAGGCCGCGACCACCGGGGCATCGGCGGCGGGCCGAAAGGTGCGCAGCGCCGGTGTGCCCGCGGTGGTCGGGTAATCGCGGGTGTTGACGCTGTCCTTGACCGGGATGGGCAGACCAAACAAGGACCCCAATGCCGCGCCGGCGCGCCGCTCGCGATCCCGGCCGCGCGCCTGCTCGAGCACGCGGTCGGGTTCGAGGGTGATGAATGCGTTGAGCGCGCGCGCGCGCCG
Organism: Steroidobacteraceae bacterium; assembly: GCA_035504115.1. Lineage (GTDB taxonomy): Bacteria > Pseudomonadota > Gammaproteobacteria > Steroidobacterales > Steroidobacteraceae > Bog-1198. Next base: position 44,824 of record DATJSL010000047.1, read on the forward strand.
GCAGCGGGCGAGGAGCGCCTCGGCGTAGCGCTCGCAAGGCAGCTCGCCGCGCTGCATACGGGCGGTGGCCTCGATCGCCGTGAGATCGGCGAGCGCCTCATCGCCGGCGCCGGTGGCGCCGCTGCCGGTGGTGCCGGCGCCGGCCGCGCCTATGCCGGCCGCGCCTATGCCGGCGGTGACCGCTGCGGCCCCCAGAACGAAGCGGCGGCGGCTCGCATCATGTGCGGCGGGCATTGCCATGCTCGACACGATCCCGCCTGAGCGCCTGGCACATGCAGTGTACGGCGCCGCCGCCGTTTGCGATCATCGACACGTCCGGATCGAATACGGTGAGTCCCTCGGCGCGGCAGGCCGCGATGAGATTCTTGCTGGAGGCCGGAACGAGCACTCGCTCATCGCCGAGCGCGACCACGTTGGTGCCGAGCTGCATGGCATCGCTGTAGGGAACCGGGATCGCGCGGATGCCCTTCGATTTCAGCCAGTCGACGAGCTCGGGCTCGACCGCTTCGACGCACACCACGGCCAGCCCATCGGCGATCATGCCCATCTGCACGTCCAGGTGCAGGAAGTGGGCATCGAACGCATAGGTGTGCATCTCCCAGCCCTCGGCCTCGAACCAGCGCTGGAGCTGGCGCACCGCCGGCTCGATCGAGCGTTCGCCCGAGAAGCCGCAGACGGCAGTCCCCGGCTTCAGCACCATGAAGTCGCCGCCCTCGAGGTTGCCGGCGGTGATCAAATCGTAGATCGGTATGCCCGCATCCAGGTAGAACTGGATGCACGCCGCGTATTCGCCGCGGCGATACGGCTTGTGGGTCTGCAGGATCACCGCCCCCCAAGGGGTCATCGCGCTCGAATCGCGCGCGAATATCTGGTAAGGAAGCTGCGGATCGGCAGCCAGCAAGTGGATCGTGGCGCCCGCCTGCCGATAGGCGTCGAGAATCTCGTCGTACTGGGCGCGTGCGGTCTCGAAATCGAACTTCAACCCCACCCGCTCGCTGCGCTGCGCGACCGCATTTCCGCCGCGCCAGCTGAAGTGGTCGATCGGGCCGATGAGCACGTCGCGCAGCCGGCCATACTCGCTATCGACGCCCCAGCGCTCCAGGCGGGGCGTGCCGCCGCCTTCGATTCGGGTTCGCAGCTTCATCGTGAATCCTTCATCATCGGTCGCCACAACGCGAGCCTCATGATTGCACAAGTCGGATCGCTGCTGTGAGCCGGCCTCGGCCGGCCAGTGCTAGGTGCTGCCGCAATCGGAGTCGGCGTGGACGTGCACGGAAGTGGAGTCCCTCAACCCTTCGCGGATGGCGTGCCCGCATTTGCGCGAGTTGGGATCCGCGCTCACGGCGACCCACGCCAGGTTGCCGCGCCCATTCTCGTCCGCGGACAGAGAAAGCGGTATCTGGGTGAAGCCGTTGATGCGCTCGTGCTCGAGCACCACGCTGTGGGGATGAACGCTCGTGTCATACACCGTGACCACGACATCCTCGGTCCCGTCGTTGGTGATGGTGACATCCACCCCGTTCAACCCTCCGAGGGCCGCGGCGCTCACCAGCAGCAGCGGCAGGCAGCTCAATATCAGGCCCTTGTGGACGACTCGCATGGTTCCTCCTTCCGACACAGCCAGGCGACTGACGACACCAGCCGATGCGCCGGCATGTTCGCCCGGAGATCCGGCCACGGCTGCCGGAGGCGCTCGGAATCTCCGCTAGGAGTGCGCCTACGCTGCCGCCGCGCGGAGAAGCGCCGCGTTATGTCAAGAGCCGTGCGTGCGCCATCAGGGCGGCGTTTTGGGTGCGGCGCCGCGGGGTGGCTGGTCGCTGACGTCGGCCCCGGCTTGCGCAATCACCGCGGCGCAGTCCTTGTTCTTCGCCAGCCCCGGATCGATGAAGGCAAGCGCCGCCGCAAACGGCGTGAGCAGCGTGCCGAGCGCAGTCGCCACGCCGGCCTGCGCGAGCAGAGCGCCCGGCTTCACCCCGATGCGCGGATGCATGAGCGTGCCGCGCAGCGTGATCGGCGTTCTCAGGCGAAAGAGGCGCAGCTTCTTGGGATCGCCCTGCAGCGAGAGATCGAGCCGCTCGTCGCCGAGATCGATGTGGCCGCGTCCGGTGATCAGCACGGTGCTCGTGTCGATGAACACCGATCTGGAATCGAGCGTGCCGTTGCGCGCCCGGAAATCGATCACCCCGCAGCGGATCTGCACGTTCGGCTGCTTGGGCGAGAGCAGCAGCCCCAATCCCTTCATGACGTCGATGCCGGTCAGCTCCGCGAAGGCGTCGTTCATCTCGCCGTGCGGGAGCGCGACGCTGATGGTCCCATCGGCGGAGGCGGCAAGCTTGTGGACCGAGGCGCCACGGCCGCGAATCTCGACTCGTCCGACCAGAGAGCCTTGCAGCGGCGGCTGCTGCGCCTTGGCGGGCTTGAACTGGCCGAGATCGACGTCGTCGAGCGCCATGTCGATGGTCGATTGCGGGACGCTGCTGCGCGCATCGATGGTGACGCTGCCGTCGAACTTCCCCGCCTTCAGCACGAATGCCAGCGGATCGATGCGCAGCAATCCGTCATTCAGCAGCAGATGAAAGCTCACTTCCTTCATCGGCATCTTGGGGGCAATGACCGCATTCGCGCGGTAGCTCACATCGGCATCCATGCCGCGCACCCGATTCATCTGAAGGTCGGCATCGGGGAACAGCCGCTGCGGCGCCGCAGGGCCGCGGGGCGGCGGCTCGCCGCCGGCCGCGGGATGTCCCAGGACCGGTGCCAGATCGATGAGGTCGAGCCGCTTGGAGTGGATCCTCGCCACGAGCTTCGGCCGGCTGCGTCCGGTTTGTACCTCGACCTGTCCCGCGACGTCGCTCGACCCCAGCTTGCCCTCGAGGTCATCGAGGCGGAAGATCGTGCCGCGATGCTCGATGTCGGCCGCGAGCCGGTACGGCGGCGTATCGGGCAGCGCCAGACCCGTCAGGTAGTACACGTCGGCGAGGTCGTTTCCGGAGATCTCGAGCTTGACGTGATACTCCGCCATGTCGAAGGGTTTGGGGAAATGAGTTCGCGCATGCAGCGTGATGTCGGACGCCGTCACGTGCGCGTCGAGATCATAGGGATGATCGGGATCGAGGTTGATGAGCGGACCGCCGCGCAGCTCGGCGCGGAAGGGTTTTGCGTTGAGCGACCCCGTGCATTGCAGCTCGAATCCCGCGCCCGGCCGGTGAGCGACGTCCGCGGCATTCACCGATCCGGTGAGCGTCAGCTTGCGGATGCTGTCGGCGATGCGAATCCTTCCGTCCTCGATGAGCAGGCGGCGGATCGGCGGAATCTTCGCCGGCCGGCGTGAGGGGCGCTGCGGCTTGCCCGCGGCGGTGCCGAGATCCCAGCTCGCGCGACCCTTCGCGTCGCGCTCGAGGTCGACCGTCGGCCTCACCAGCCGGATCTGCGGCAGCACCAGCTGTCCGAGCAGCAGCCGACCGAGGCTCACGCTCACGCCGAGCTGGTCGGCGGCGAACATCACCCGCTGCGCCGCCCACGGCGGATTGTCGATGGTCAGACCGTCCACCTGCGCACTGGGGTTCCAGGACCAGAGGTGCACCCGCAGATTGCCGTTGATGGCGGCGCGGCGGCCGGTTTCCTCCGAGATGATGTGCGCCACGGCAGGCCGCAGGTCATTCCAGTCGAAGAAGATCGTGAACAGGACGACCGCCAGGAGCAGAGCGGCGAGGCTGAGGCCGAACCACCGGATCTTCCTGTGAGTGGCGAAAAAATTGCTCATGGTCGTGGGTGAGCGAAGTCTCCCCGCCGGCGAGCCGGTCGGCTGTAGGAGGCAGGCGTCCGTGCGCGTCGGTGGCGGCCAATGCGCGCTGCCGGATGGGGCGAGCTGATTTGCGGAGCTGATTTGCGCCGGCCCGGCTCGACCCAGTATGGTGAGCGGCTTTGGCACGCGGGGACTTCGCGATCATGGACTCGGCGACGATGCAGCAACCACCGGCAGCGCCCACCGCTGCCGAGCGTCCGCTGCGCTGGTCGATGCTGGCCGCCCTTGGCGTCGTGTTCGGCGACCTCGGCACCAGCCCGCTGTACACCCTGCAAACCGTGGTGGAATCGATGGATGGACGCTTCACCCGCGCCGGAGCGCTCGGAGTCCTGTCGCTCATCGTCTGGACGCTCATCGTCACCATCTCGATCAAGTACTGCCTGTTCGTGATGCGGGCCGACAATCGGGGCGAAGGCGGCATCCTGGCATTGATGTCGCTCATCGGCGCCAATGCATTCACTCCGGGCGTCAGGATGCTCACGGCGATGGGCCTTTTGGGCGCTGCGCTCATCTATGGCGATGGCGTGATCACCCCGGCGATCTCGGTGCTCAGCGCCCTCGAGGGCGTGAACGTGGCCACGCATGCGCTGAAGCCCTATGTGATGCCCATGGCGGTGCTCATCCTGGTGGTGCTGTTCATGACGCAGCGCTTCGGAACCGAGCGAATCGGGCGAGCATTCGGTCCGGTGATGCTGCTCTGGTTCGCCGTGATCGGCCTGCTGGGGCTGATCGCCATCGGCGAGCATCCGGAGGTGCTCGCGGCGCTCGACCCGCGACATGCGGTGCGCTTCATGATGCATTCCGGAGGGCGCGGCCTGCTGGTGCTCGGCGGGGTATTCCTGTGCATCACGGGCGGCGAGGCGCTGTACGCCGACATGGGCCATTTCGGCAAGAAGGCCGTGCGCCGGTCCTGGTACTTCGTGGCCTTGCCCGCACTGCTGCTCAGCTACGCGGGCCAGACCGCTTATCTGATGGAGCACGGATCGGCGGCGGCCAACCCGTTCTTCCTGATCGCGCCCGCGTGGGCGGTCTATCCTCTGGTGGCGCTCGCGACGGTCGCGACCATCATCGCGAGCCAGGCCATCATCACCGGCTCCTTCTCGATGACGCGGCAAGCCATGCAGCTCGGCTGGCTGCCCGGCGTGACCATCCGCCAGACGTCCGACCGCGCTTACGGGCAGATCTACGTGCCGGTGGTGAACTGGCTGCTGATGGTCGCGACGGTGACGACGACCATCGCGTTCGGCAGCTCCGATCGTCTCGCGGCCGCGTATGGAACCGCCGTGGCGACCACCATGCTGCTCACGACGGTGCTGCTGTACAAGGCGATGACCGATGTATGGCATTGGCCGAGAATCCTCGCGATCGCGGCCGGGGGCGCTTTCTTCATCGTCGACACCAGTTTCTTCTGTGCCAATCTGCTGAAGATCGCGGACGGCGGCTGGCTGCCCTTGACCCTTGCGGCGATCGTGTTCTCGGTCATGGTCACCTGGCGCAGGGGCATCGAAGCGGTGCACGCCGAGCTCATACAGACTCCCGAAGCGGTGGACCGATTTCTCTCCAAGCTCAGGTCAGGAGCGATCCCGCGCGTCGAGGGTACGACGGTGTTCATCACCCGCAGCAACCAGAGGGTATCGCGGCTGGTCGTCGACCACGCGCGCTTCACCGGCGTGTTGCCGCGGCGTGCGGTGGCCTTGAGCATCCAATTCGAAACCACCCCGCGCATTTCCGAGCCCAAGTGCTCGGTGGTCGAGCAGCTCGGCGAGGGCCTGTGGCTGATCGCGGCGCGGTTCGGCTTCTTCGAGGTGCCGGACCTGCGCGCCGCGCTCAACCGCGCCCAGGGGCTTCAGCCGCCGCTCGATTTCGAGCGGGCGAAGTTCGTGGCGGCGCGCGATCAGGTGGTGACCAAGGGCCGCGCAGGAGCCCTGCACGGCTGGCGCATCGGCCTGTTCGCGTTCCTGTATCGCAACTCGGCGAAGATCGTCGATCGGTTCAACCTGCCGCCGGAGCGGGTGGTCGAGATATCGCGGCAGATCGAGATCTGACTAGCGGGGCACGCCGGAATTGCGCGACGGCACCGCGATGGAGATGCCGTAGCGATGCCCCTTGCGCCGCTCCTCGCCCGGCGGATCCGGGAGTGCCGAGGCCGTGGCGTGCAAGTCGCGCCTCAGCATGTCGCGCAGCACGCTCACCAGGCCGGCGAGGAGCAGTACGCTGAAAATGCAGATGAGCGTTGCGGCGAGGACCCAGTGCATGGCTGGATCTTGCTCCGGCTTCCACACCTTGCGCGTAGGACAAATCCGCATGGTGGCGTGGGACGGCGCCCGCAGCGGCGGCGTGCCTGCGGGCCAGGCGCGCCGATGGCGATCATGCGATGCGCGCGCCTTGACGCCCGAGCTCGGCCTGCACGTGCGTGATGTCCAGCCGCGCGAAGTCTCGCCCGCTCTTGAGCGAAACGGCTGCGGCAGCGCCGGCCCCTTGACCCGTCACGGCGCAGCACATCATGTTGCGGACCGCCGCATGCGACACCTTGTCGCCCCCGATGCAGCGGCCGGCGACGATCAGCCCCGCGACGCCGCGCGGAACGAGGGCTCGATATGGCAGCTGGAAGTAGCGGCCGGTGGTCGGCAGGATCAGTATCCCATAGCCGTCGACGAATTCCGGGAAGATGCCGATGGAATCGTCGAACCGCCCCTGCTCGCGCACGTCCGGATCCGTCATGTTGTACAGCGCGTCGATCTTGCGCGTATCGCGCACGCCCAGGGTCATGCCGAAATTGCGCAGTTTCGCATCCTCGCAGCCCGGCATGAAGTGCCGCAAGGCGGTGACGGCCATGATGGCCTGATGGCGGCCCTCGATTTCCCCGCGGGTCAGGTCCCGCGCGTCGGTGCCGTCGCAATGGGGGATGTGGACCAGGTTCAGGTAAGTGAGATCGCCCTGGTCGGAAATCGCGCCCCAGGTCCCGGCGATGGTGCTGAGACCCGGCGGAATGATGCCGGCGGCAACCGCCTGCTTGAAGGGCTTGCGCATGAACGGGGAGAACAGATCGTCCTCCTTGCCCGTCGTCTCGATGTCCCACTCGCCGTTGCCGGTCCAGTCCTTGTAGGTCTGCGGATCGGCCTTCACCTGCTCGATGAAGCGCTTCTTGTTGACGCCCGCCATCGAGAACATCACCGATACCGCCATCATCTCCTCGCGCGGCGTCTTGTGCGTCGGCGCGCCGGCGCGCATCGCGACGTCGGCGTCGCCCGTCGCATCGATCACCCGCTGCGCGAGAATCGCCTCGCGCCCCGATTTGCTCTCGGTGATCACGCCCTTGATCACACCGTCCTCGACGATGGGGGCGACGAACAGACGGTGCAGCATGGGCTCGATCTTCGCCTCCTGCACCAGCACGTCGGCGACGTACTTGAACATCTCGCCGTCCAGCGCATAGCTCGTCGACTGCGGCTCGGGGCTGGCGGCGCCCATGGCCCTGGCGCGCTGCTCGAGCTCGATGCCGATGCCTTCGCTGTCGACGGTGGTCGGATGGCGATACCAGGCGAAGCCTTCGACGCCCACTTGCGTGATGTTGCCGCCGAAGCAGCCGTATCGGTCCATCAAGATGGTGTGCGCCCCCGCGCGCGCTGAGGCGAGGGCTGCGCACAGCCCGGCGGGACCGCTGCCGACCACCAGTACTTCGGTCTCGGCAACCACATCGACGCCGCGCGCCGGTTCGTTGATCTGTTTCACCGGGCCATTCTACCCCGCCGCGTATGAAACCGTGGTTACCGGGGACTCGGGTCTGCCCGGGAGACTCGGGTCTGCCGCGGGACTCGCGTTTGCCGCGGGACTCGGCTGGAGGGGGTCCGAGCAACCGCCCCACGCAGCGCCCGGCGCGAAATTTTAAAGTACAATGCTCCGTGTACGCCGATGGCGTGCATGAGAGGGTCGTCGGGCGGTCGTGGGAATGCAAGGGTTTTGGTATGGCGCGCGCTGAGTTTCACTGGGACGACCCGCTGCTGATCGACGAGCAGCTCACGACCGAAGAGAAAATGGTGCGCGATGCCGCGCGCGAGTACGCACTCGGCAAGCTCGCACCGCGCATCGTCGAGGCGTTCCGACGCGAGCACACGGATGTGGCGATCTTCCGCGAGATGGGATCTCTCGGTCTGCTCGGTGCGACCATACCCGAGGAGTTCGGCGGCGGCGGCCTCAACTACGTGAGCTACGGCTTGATCGCCCGGGAGATAGAGCGCATCGACTCGGGATACCGCTCGATGATGAGCGTGCAGTCCTCGCTGGTGATGCTGCCCATTCACCAGTTCGGCACCGTCGAGCAAAGGAGGCGGTATCTGCCGCCGCTCGCGCGCGGTGAGTCGATCGGCTGTTTCGGGTTGACCGAGCCGAATCACGGCTCCGATCCCGGCAGCATGATCACGCGCGCGCGCGAGGCGAGCGGCGGCTTTCGCCTGAGCGGCTCGAAAACCTGGATCACCAACAGTCCCATCGCCGACATTTTCGTCGTCTGGGCCAAGACAGACGACGACGCCATTCGTGGCTTCATCCTCGAGAAGGGTGCCAAGGGGCTCTCGACTCCAGCACTGCACGGCAAGGTGGGGCTGCGCGCCTCGACGACCGGTCAGATCGTCATGGACGATGTGTTCGTGCCCAAGGATCGCCTGCTGCCCGGCGTGAGCGGGCTGAAGGGCCCTTTCACCTGCCTCGACGCCGCGCGCTACGGTATTTCCTGGGGCGCGCTCGGCGCGGCGGAGAGCTGCTGGCTCACCGCGCGCGAATACGTGCTCGAGCGCAAGCAGTTCGGACGGCCGCTCGCCGCCAATCAGCTCATCCAGAAGAAGCTCGCCGACATGCAGACCGAGATCGCGCTCGGATTGCAGGCGTGCCTGCGCCTCGGGCGCATGAAGGATGACGGTAGCGCCGCGGTGGAGATCACCTCCATGCTCAAGCGCAACTCCTGCGGCAAGTCGCTCGATATCGCGCGCAGCGCTCGGGATATGCTGGGAGGGAACGGCATATCGGACGAATACGGCGTGATTCGCCACATGGTCAATCTCGAGGTGGTGAACACCTACGAGGGCACCCACGACATCCATGCGCTCATCCTCGGCCGGGCGCAGACCGGTATAGCGGCGTTTTCCTGAAGCCGAGCGCGCTCTCATCACGGCAACGCCGCTCGACACGATCAGGAGCCGCTGGACATGCGCGGCGCCGGGCGCTGCTCGCCCTGCGTGATGAGGCAGGCGCTGCGCGTCCCGGTGAGATAGATCCACAGCCAGCTGAGCGCGACGGCCAACCGGTTGCGCACTCCGATGAGAAAGTAGATGTGGGCGAGCCCCCAGATCCACCAGGCAACGTAGCCGCGGAACGTGATCCGGCCGAAGTCGATCACCGCGGCGCGCCGCCCGATGGTGGCGAGACTGCCGTCGTGGTGATAGCGGAACGGCCGCATCGAGCGATCTCCCGCGAGGCGGCGGCGGATGGTGACGGCGACGTGCGCGCCCTGCTGCTTGGCGGCGGGCGCAATGCCCGGCACCGGCTTGCCGTGCCAGGCGCCGATGGTGGCGGTGTCGCCGATGACGAAGATGTCGGGCGATCCGGGAGCGGTGAGATCCTCCGCCACCTTGATGCGCCCGGCGCCGTCGGCCGGCGCCGCGAGCCAGGCCGCGGCGGGAGAGGCGCGCACGCCTGCGGCCCACAGGATCACCTTGGCGGCCAGCGGGCGGCCGCCATACACCACACCTTGCCCCGTACATTCGCTCACCGGGGCGCCGAGATGAATCTCCACGCCGAGCCGCTCGAGCGCCGCATGCGCGTAGGCCGACAGATCGGCGGTGAAGCCGGGCAGAATGCGTTCTCCCGCCTCGATCAGCACGATGCGCGCCCGGCGCGTGTCGATGTGCCGGAACTCGTCGGGCAGCGTGACGTGCGCGAGCTCGGCGATGGCGCCGGCCAGCTCGACGCCTGTGGCGCCGCCGCCGACGATCACGAAGGTGAGCCAGGCGCTGCGGCTGGTGTCGTCGCTCTCCCGCTCCGCGTGCTCGAAGGCGAGCAATATGCGCCGGCGGATCGCGGTGGCATCCTCCAGGGTCTTGAGGCCCGGGGCATGGGGCTCCCACTCGTCGTGGCCGAAATAGGCGTGGCGCGCACCGGTCGCGAGTACCAGCGAATCGTAGCCGAGCTCGCCGCCGTCCTCGAGCAGCACACGCCGGCCGGCCGCATCGATGCCGACCACCACACCGAGCAGGGTGGTGATGTCCTTGCGCCTGCGGAACAGCTGGCGAATGGGCCACGCGATCTCCGAGGTCGCGAGCGTGGCGGTGCCGACCTGGTAGAGGAGCGGCTGGAAGAGGTGATGGTTGCGCTGATCGACGATGGTGATGCGCGCGCCGGCACCCTTCAGCCCCTGGGCCACTGCCAGGCCGCCGAAGCCGCCGCCGACGATGAGAACGTGATGCGCCGCCGCTCGAGTCACGGGCCGCCTTCCTTCGCGCTCTCCACGTCGAATCCCGCGGCGATCCACGCGTCGAGACCGCCGAACAGCGGGCGCACCACCTTGAAGCCGTGATTGATGAGCAGCTTGGCCACGCGTGCCGCCGAGGCCTCGCTCGGACAGGTGCAATACACGACGATCTCGCGGTCGCGCGGCAGGTGCGCGATGTGCCGCCCCACATCGTCCACCGGCACGTGGATCGCGCCGGGTATCCATCGAGGCTCCAGTGCCCTTGCCGTGGGGGAGCGCACGTCGACGATGATGGGCTGCGCGCCCGCCTGGATGAGATCGTACAGGTCCTCGGCGCGGATGCGCGCCATGCGCAGCGTCTTGTAGAAGCGCGCCCGCTCCCACGCCTTGAACGCGATGTACCCCAAGAGCAGCACGGCCACCACCGCGCCGGTGATGCTGCCGATCCGGTCCAGATGGACCAGCAGCGCCGCGATCTGTGCCTTGAACAGCATGCCGGCGATGAGTCCGCTGCCGACCCAGAGCGCCCCGCCCAGCGCGCTCAGCGCGATGAACCGCGGCCAGCCGATGCGCATGGCTCCGGCGAGCGGCGGGGCAATGACCGCGAGTCCCGGCACGAACTTGGCCACCACCAGGGAGTTGACTCCCCACCGCTCGAAGCGGGTCTGCGTCTGGCTCACGCACGAATCGGGCTCGAGCGAGATGCGGCACAGCGTCTTGAGCACCCGGATACCATAGATGCGTCCCACCACATACCAACCGCAGTCGGGCAGCAGGCAGGCGATCACGCAGGCCACGAACAGCGCTCCGATGGCGAGGTTGCCGGCCGCCGCGAGCGCGCCGGCCACGATCAGGGTCGGCATGGCCGGCACCGGCAGGCCGATTTGATCCACGAGCACGTTGCCGGCGACGACCACCAGTCCGTACTGAGTCACGAGCGATACGAGATGCTGCGTCACGCCCGGTTCCGCATCGAGTGCTGCTCGACGTCGGGCAAGAGCGCCGCCGCCAGGCCGAGCAGCGGCAGGTAGCCGCATGCCTCGTACACGAAGTCGATGCCCTTGCGGTCGGCCAGGCCGCCGAGCACGGCGGCGCCGATGCCGCCCATGCCGAAGGCGAAGCCGAAGAACAGCCCCGATACCGCGCCGACCCTGCCCGGCATGAGCTCTTGCGCGAACACCAGAATGGCCGAGAACGCCGAGGACAGGATGAACCCGATGACGAAGCTCAGCAGCGCGGTCCACGCCAGACCGACGTGCGGCAGGAGCATGGTGAAGGGTGCCACACCGAGGATCGAGAACCAGATGACGCGCTTGCGTCCGATGCGATCGCCGAGGGGGCCGCCGATGAGTCCGCCGAGGGCGACGGCGAGCAGGAACAGGAACAAGTACATCTGCGCCGGCCGGACCGCGAGATGAAATTTCTCGATCAGATAGAAGCTGTAGAAGCTGGTGATGCTCGCAAGATAGAAGTACTTCGAGAACAGCAGCACGAGCAGCAGGAACACCGACCAGGCCACTCGGCGCGATGACAGCGCGCTCGATGCCGCGGCGCGCTGGTGCGTTGCCGGACGATCGAGGTGGTGGCGTTTGTACCAGGTGCTCACGTGCCAGAGCACGACGATGGCGAGCACGGCCGCGATCGCGAACCAGGCGACGCCGCGCCGGCCGTGAGGCATGACGATGAGCGCCGCGAGCAGCGGACCGGCGGCGCTGCCGGCGCTTCCGCCCACCTGGAAGATCGATTGCGCCAGTCCATGCCGTCCACCCGAGGCCAATCGCGCGATGCGCGAGGACTCGGGATGGAACACCGCCGAGCCGGCGCCGACGAATGCGGCCGCCACCAGAATGCTCGCATAGCTGGGCGCGAACGCGAGCGTCACCAGTCCGATCAGCGTGGAGCTCATGCCCACGCTCAGCGAGTAGGGTCGCGGATGCCTGTCGGTGTACCAGCCGATGAGCGGCTGCAGCACGGATGCACAGATCTGATAGGTGAGGGTGATTGCCCCGATCTCGGCGAAGCTCAGCCGAAACTCGCCCTTCAGCACGGGATAGATGGCGATGATGAGCGACTGCATCATGTCGTTGAGAAAGTGCGAGAAGCTGATCGCTCCGAGCACCCGGAAGCGGGTGCCTTGCGACGCGCGGGCGGAGGGCGGCGCGGCGGGATGGGCCCTGGCGGCCGGCGAGGCGGCCTGGTTCGCGGCGGCAAGCGTCGATACGGCGGCCTGATCCGAGGCGGTCAACCTGTTCTGCATGGGAAACTCGAATTTCGTGCCCGACCCCGGGGTCGCCGCAATTCCTGCCCCGTGAGGCGATATCGGCGCCGGGCGTGCTACCGGCACATCAGCATGACATATCGCGCTCGACAGGGCGAGCGGCCCGCGAGCGCTGCCGCATTTGACAGATCACGATCGCGACGGTGATGCAGGTGTGCGGCGCGAGCCGAGCGGCCCCCTTATATTATAGTGGCGCGCGAATAGTGGCGCGCCAATTCGATTGGCGACACCAAGAACCGGGGAGAGCATGCAGGGGATATCGGCGCGCGTTCACCTGGGATCGCTCGCGCTGTTCGCGGCCGCCGCGTCGCTGAGCGGCTGCTCGGGCGGCAGCGGCGCCAGCTCTGCCAATCCTGCGCCGGCCCCCAGTGCACTGTCCGTCTCGACCGGCGCCCTGCCGAATGGCCAGGTCGGCGCGAAGTACAGCACCACGCTCGCCGCCGCCGGCGGCACGCCGCCATATCATTGGGCGCTGTCCAGCGGTTCACTTCCCGCGGGCCTCGTGCTCACCGCCTCCAGCGGTCTCATCGCGGGAACGCCGTCCGCCGCGGCGAATGCCGCGCCGCTCACGGTGCAGGTCACCGATTCGGGCAGCCCCGCGCAATCGAGCTCGCGCGCCTTGAGCGTGACCATCGCGCCGGCCGCGCTCGTCATCGTCACGAAATCGCTGCCGGTCGGCGAGGTCGGAATTGCCTACGGCGTCACGCTCGGCGCGAGCGGCGGCACGGCCCCTTACACCTGGTCGATCTCCGCCGGCGCCCTCGCGGCGGGTCTTTCGCTTGCGCCCCAGACGGGCGCAATCTCGGGCACCCCGACCGCCGCGGCGAGCGCATCGCTGACCTTCCAGCTGAAGGACTCATCCTCCCCGCCGCTCACTCGGTCGGTGAGCCTGCCGTTGACCGTCAATCCGCCGCTCACCATCACGGCGAACGCTCTCACCGATGGTCAGGTCGGCAAGGCGTACGCGGCGACGCTGACGGCGAGCGGCGGCACACCGCCCCTGGCGTGGACGCTCGTGTCGGGCACGCTGCCCGCCGGCCTGTCGTTGGCTGCAGGGACCGGCATGATCGCCGGAACGCCCACCGCAGCGGCCTCCGCCGCACTTGCCTTCGCCGTCCAGGACAGCAACGTTCCCGCCCAGCAGCGATCGGTGAGCCTCGCCTTGGACGTGAGCCCGGCGAGCATTTCGGTGGCCATCACGCCGCCGGCCGCCGGCCTGAGCATCACCCAGTCGACCTATCTGTCTGCCGCGACCAACGACTATGCCGGCGTGCGCTGGAGCATCAGTCCGAGCGGCGGAGCGTTCGTCCCCGCGCAGAGCTCGAACGGCGCCAGCGTGACATTCACCGCGCCGGGCACGGCCGGCCTCTACACCGTCACGGCCGCCAGCATCACCGATCCGGCGCAGAGCAGCTCGATCTCGGTGGGTGTGACCGCTCTGCCGGGCATGTTCACGTACCGCGACGATGCGGCCCGCGACGGTGTCAACAGCCAGGAATATGCGCTCACCACCGCAAACGTCGGCAGCAGCAGTTTCGGCAAGCTGTTCTCGTGCGTCGTCGATGGCGCGGTGTACGCCCAGCCCTTGTGGGTGGCCAACGTGACCGTGAACGGGGCGCAGCGCAATCTCGTGATCGTCGCCACCGCGCACGACAGCCTGTTCGCCTTCGACGCCGATGCGAGTCCGTGCGTGCAGCTCTGGAGCGTGAGCCTCATCGACGCGGCGCACGGCGCCACCGCCGGCGAGACGACGGTGCCGGCCGGCACCACCGGCTATCTGGTCGGCGTCGGAGACGGCGACATCACCCCCGAAGTCGGCGTGATCGGCACACCCGTCATCGATCCGGCGAGCGGCACCGTCTACGTCGTGTCCAAATCGGTGAGCGCGGCGCAGACCACCTTTTACCAGCGTCTGCACGCCATCGACCTGAGAACGGGCGACGAGAAAGCGGCCGCGCCCATCGCCATCCAGGGGACCTATCCCGGCACGGGGGATTCGGGTACCACGGATACGTTCAATCCGCGCTACGAGAATCAGCGCTCCGGCCTCGCGCTCGTCAACGGCACGATCTACATCGCCTGGGCCGCGCACGAGGATGCGCCCCCGTACTACGGGTGGCTGATGGGCTACACGTACGGCCCCTCCGGCTTCACCCAGATTTCCGTGCTCAACGTCACTCCCAATGTGGGTTACGGCGGGATCTGGATGGGCGGCGCTGCGCCCTCCGCGGATGCGGGCGGCAATCTGTATCTGATCACCGGCAATGGCGGCTTCGACGCGAACAGCGTGAGCGCGCCGAACAACGATTACGGCGATTCGCTGCTCGAGCTGTCGCCGGTCGCAAATCCGTCGAGTCCGAGCAGCGCTCTGGCCGTCGGCTCCTGGTTCACGCCCTCCGATGAGCTCACGGACCAGCAGGCCGATCACGACTTCGGCTCGGGCGGGGCCGCCGTGCTCGCCGACGTGACCGGCGGCAGCCCCCCGCAGACCGTGCAACTGGTGGTCGGCGGCGGCAAGGACGGCAACCTGTATCTGCTCGATCGCGCCGCGCTCGGCGGATTCGGCGACGGCAATGCATGGCAGGAGATCGAGACCGGCTATCACATCTTCTCCACCGCCGCCGTCTGGAACGACACCATCTATCTGGGACCGTTCGGCGGCCCGCTGACCTCGTATGCCCTGCAAACCTCGAGCACGCCGATCTCGTTCGTGCAGCAGGCGCAGGCGACATCGCCAAGCGGCGGATTCGGCTTTCCCGGCCCCTCGCCCTCGATCTCCGCGAACGGCACGGCGGACGGCGTCGTCTGGGCGCTGGACAACAGCAAGTACTGCACCAATCAGTCCTCCGGCTGCGGGCCCGCGGTGCTGCACGCGTACAGCGCGAGCAGCCTCGCCGAGCTGTGGAACAGCTCGATGGCCGCGAGCGGCGCGGACGCGGCGGGCAATGCGGTGAAGTTCACGGTGCCGTGCGTCGCGAACGGCAAGGTCTACGTCGGCACGCGCGGCAACAACACCGGCGGAGCGCTGTCCTCGAGCAGCGCGCCGGGAGAGCTGGATGTGTACGGCTTGAAGCCGAACTGAAAAGCCCGAGGCCTCGGCCATCGAGGCGCGCTTGTGCGCCGTCGAAGGATGTGGCGGCGTGCCGCAATGTCCTGCGAGAATGCGCGCCATGAAGCGCTTCGAGCCTTACGTTTTTCTGAAGGGGCTGGCCTCGCGCTGGGACGTGTTGGCCTTCATCGTCGTCATGGGCGTGATTGCGTTCCTGGGCGAGACGGCGCGCGGCCTGTTCGCGCCGCTGGCGCAGCTCGAGACCACCCCGCTTTCCCTGAATCCGTCGCATCTGCCCGAGTACGCCGCGCGTACCACGTTTCGCATGCTGGCGGCGCTGTTTTTCTCGCTGGTCTTCACGCTCACCTATGCCACCTGGGCTGCCAAGAGCGAGCGGGCAGGCCGGCTGCTGGTGCCGATTCTGGACATCCTGCAGTCCGTTCCGATCCTCGGCTTCATCTCCATCACGAGCGTATTCTTCTTGTCGCTCGCCCCGGGACGCGTGCTCGGCGCGGAGTTCGTCGCCATCTTCGCCATCTTCACCAGCCAGGCGTGGAACATGGCCTTCAGTTTCTACCAGTCCCTGCGCACCGTGCCGACCGAGCTCAACGAGGCGGCCGAGTCCTTCCGTCTCTCGCCCTGGATGAAGTTCTGGCAGCTCGAGACGCCGTTCGCCATGCCGGCGCTCGTCTGGAACATGATGCTGTCCATGTCGGGCGGCTGGTTCTTCGTGGTCGCCTCCGAGTCGATCACGGTGGGCCATTCCTCGGTCGCGCTTCCGGGCGTGGGCTCCTACATCGCGCTCGCGATCGAGCAGAAGAACCTGCGCGCGATCGGCTGGGCGATCCTCACCATGTTGATCGTGATCCTGCTCTACGATCAGCTGCTGTTCCGTCCCCTGGTGGCATGGGTGGATCGCTTCCGGGTGGAGCAGGAGCCGGGAGAGCGCGTGCCGGAGGCCTGGGCGCTCACCATGATGCGCCGCTCGCGGCTGATCAACGCCGCGACCCTGTCCTTTCACAATCTCGTGTTCTGGACCAGCCGCCTGGTCAAGCGCACGGATGCGCCGGTGATCGAGGAGCCGGATCCGCCGCCGCGGCGGCGCAGCCTCGATCTCTTGTGGGTGTCGCTGCTGGTCGTGGTCGTGGTGGCGAGCCTCTGGCACCTGGCCGCGGGACTGATCGCACATACCTCGCTCGGCGAGGCCCTGCGCGTCTGCGGCCTCGCCTGCATCACGATGTTGCGCGTTTTCGTGCTGATCGCGCTGGCGAGCCTGGTCTGGGTGCCGATCGGCATCTGGGTCGGCATGCGTCCGCGCGCCGCCGAGATCGTCCAGCCGATCGCGCAGTTCATGGCGGCGTTTCCCGCCAACCTCTTGTTCCCGCTGGCGGTTTACGGAATCGTGGTGTGGAAGCTCAACCCGGACATATTCCTGAGCCCGCTGATGATCCTGGGCACGCAGTGGTACATCCTGTTCAACATCATCGCAGGCGCGACCACCATCCCGGCGGAGATGCGCTACGCGGCCACCAACTTCGGCATCAAGGGCTGGCTGTGGTGGCGCAAGGTCGCCTTGCCGGCGGTGCTGCCCTTCTACGTCACCGGCGCCATCACGGCGTCGGGCGGCTCCTGGAACGCCGCGCAGGTTTCGGAGCTGGTCAGCTGGGGGCACACCGAGATTCGCGCGAAGGGCCTCGGCTCCTACATCGCCGACGCGGCGGCCGCCGGCAATTTTCATCAGATCATCCTGGGCGTCGCCGTGATGAGCTTGTTCGTCGTGGCGATCAACCGGATCTTCTGGCGGCCCTTGTATTACTACGCCGAGCGCAAATATCGCATGACTTGACAGGATACGGCCATGAACACCACCACTCCATTGCTCCAATGTACCGACGTGCGCAAGGCGTTTCCCAAGCCCGACGGCGAGGAGCTGCTGGTGCTCGAGGGGATGAATCTCGAGCTGCGCGAGGGGCAGATCATCGGCCTGCTCGGCCGCTCGGGGTCGGGGAAGTCGACGCTGCTGCGCTTGATCGCGGGCCTCGCGGAGCCGAGCGCCGGCGATGTGCGCTACCTCGGCCAACCCGTGCTCGGACCTGCGCGCGGGATTGCGATGGTGTTCCAGAGCTTTGCGCTGTTTCCCTGGCTCACCGTGTTCGAGAACGTCGCGCTCGGGCTCGAGGCGCAGAACCTGCCGCGGCCCGAGATCCGCAAGCGCTCGCTCGCCGCCATCGACCTGATCGGGCTCGACGGCTTCGAGTCCGCCTATCCGCGCGAGCTGTCGGGCGGCATGCGCCAGCGGGTCGGGTTCGCCCGCGCGCTGGTCGTGCATCCGAACATCCTGCTCATGGACGAGCCGTTCTCGGCGCTCGACGTGCTCACGGCGGAGACCCTGCGCACCGACTTTCTGGATCTGTGGGCCGAAGGCCGCATGCCCATCAAGGGCGTGATCCTGGTGACTCATAATATCGAGGAGGCGGTGCTGATGTGCGACCGCATCCTCGTCTTCGGCAGCAACCCGGGCCGCATCCTGAGCGAGATCAGGGTTACCCTGCCGCAGCCCCGCAACCGCCTCGATCCGAGCTTTCGCGAGCTGGTCGAGCGCATCTACGTCGAAATGACGGCGCGGCCGAAAGCAGGCGCCGGGCGCGAGCGCTTTCCCGGCCTCGGTATCGGCAGCGTGCTGCCGCACGTGGGCTCCAATCTGATCTCCGGCCTGATGGAGGCGGTGGCTGCGCCGCCCTTCAAGGGCAAGGCCGACCTGCCGGAGATCGCGTCCAACCTGCAGATGGAGATCGACGAGCTCTTTCCGGTGGCCGAGACGTTGCAGATGCTGCGTTTCGCGGAGCTCGAGGGCGGCGACATCAGGCTCACCGACGAAGGCCTGGCATTCGCTCACGCCGACATCGACGAGCGCAAGCGGATCTTCCTGCGCCATCTGCTCGCCTACGTGCCGCTCGCCGCGCACATTCGCCGGGTTCTCGACGAGCGCGCGAGCCATTCGGCCCGCAAGAGCCGCTTCATCGACGAGCTGGAAGACTTCATGAGCGAGGAAGACGCCGAGCAGACCTTGCGCGCGGTGATTCGCTGGGCGCGCTACGCCGAGGCATTCGCCTACGACGACGAGAATGCCATGTTCAGCCTCGAGAATCCGACGTAAAATGCGGGCCGCCATGAATGATGCGGCCACGCCCTATCTGAGTCTGCATGTACCACCGGAGGAGATGGTGCGATACATCCAGGACCTGATGACGCTGCCGCAGGATGAGATCGCCGCCGGCTCGGCGATAACGCTCGCGCAGCGGCAGTGGGGAGGAGATACGCCGCTCGCCCGGGCCGCTCTGCTGCGCTGGGGGGCGCTCAATTTGGCCTTTCAGGACAAGCGTTTGGAGACCTGGACGGTGGCCCGCGAGCGGGACCGGATTCAGGTGCCGGCGGCGCTCGTGGCCGCCGCCGGCATCGCTCCCCTGGTCATGGACAACGAGCGCGCGGTGTTCGACATCCCGGCGCTCCTCGACGCCACCTTGGAGTTCCAGCCCGCCGCGGGTCAGGCGTAAGGGGAAGCCCGTGGCCGACCCTTCACACCCGGCGCATCCGGCGGGCTTTGGGATGCTGCGCACCATTGCGCTGTACAAGCTCGTCAAGGTCGTCATCCTGCTGCTCGCCGCATATGGCGAGGTACGCCTGCACGACGCCACTCTCACGGCGAGGATCCTGTCCTGGGCCGCCGGCCGGCCTCACGGCCTCGAGCACGACCTGGTCACGCACGCGCTGTCATGGTTCAGCGGCCTGTCCGAGTCCCGAGTGCACGCGCTGCGCTTCGTCACGCTGACCTACGCCGCGGTGTTCGCGGTCGAGGGGATTGGCCTGTGGCTGCAGCGCCGCTGGGCCGAGTGGCTGACGACCATCATCACCGCTTCGCTGATTCCGCTGGAAGTCTGGGAATTGATCCACAACCCCTCCCTCGGCGCGGCGCTGGTCTTGCTTGCCAACATGCTGATCGTCGGCTACCTCTACTGGCACGTCTCGACGCATCGAAAGGCGGCCCTGCCGCCTCCTTGAGCCCCGCCGGCGCCGGTCCGGCGCGGCCGCGGGCGGCGTCGCGCGCCGCCGGGCGGGCGCCACGGCGGGGGATCGTGAAATGATCTTCATCTCGGATGAATTTCACTGATCCGGCGTATTCTTCTGCACGCTCGTCAAACCCAATGCTGGAGACCCCATGATTAAGTTGATCGCCTCTGCTTTGTTGTCCGTCGGTATCGCCACTGCGGCGATGGCTGCAACCGCGTCGACGGTGTCCACGCGGATGGCCGCCGATACCCCGGCAGCCGGCTCCTCGACCGCTGCTCCCGCCAAGCACACTAGCAAGAGCAAGCACAGCAAGAAGAGCAAGAAGTCGACCCCGGCTCCGTCGACGAAGTAAGACTGCTCATCGCGCGCCTCGGCCGTCGCACAGGACGGCCGAGGCGATTTGCCCGGCGCCGACATCCAGCTTGCGCCGACATATCAATTCCTCTGCTCGATCGCCGCCGCTCATCGCCTCAAAAACACGAGCACCCGAGGCGCCAAGAAACTAGAATCGCCCCGCATGGGAAGAGCGCAACGGAGGAGCACGGTGCGAATCAATGCGCAGAGGCGCAGCACGGCACGGGCCATCGCCGCGGCCGGCGCCGCTTGCTTGTGGCTCGCGTCCGCGGGCGCTCAGATGATGCCCGGCGGTCCTGGAGGGGTTCCCGGAGGAGTTCCCGGCGGCCCGGGCCAGATGAATCCCGGGAGCGGCATGCCGGACGAGGCGCCCGCGACGGAGTCCTCCGTGAAGCCGGACGTTGCGGCGAGGAAGGCCTACAAGGCGGCCGTCAAGGCGCTGGACAAAGCCAAGGAGCTCGAGGCCGCGGCGGCGGCATCGTCGAATCCCGACAAGAAGGCCAAGGACATGGAACGGGTGAGCGATGAGTACAACGCTGCGCTCGATGCGTTCACCGAGGCGTTGAGCAACAAGGGCGACATGGTCGAGGCCTGGGATCAGGTGGGCTACGTGCATATGCGCCTCGGCGCTTACCGCGAGGCGATCGACGACTACGACCACACCCTTGCGCTCAAGCCCGAGCTGATGGAGGCGATCGAGCACCGCGCCGAGGCGTATCTTGCGGTGGATCGCCTGGACGATGCGAGGATTGCCTACATGGATCTGTTCAACCACGCACCTGATCTCGCGGCTCAGCTGATGACGGGGATGCAGAAGTGGCTCGCTGCGCACCGGGCGGACGCGCGCGGCATGACCGCCGGCAGCATCGATGCGTTCGGCAAATGGCTCGGCGAGCGCGAGGGCATTGCGAAGCAAACGGCCTCGCTGCCGCACTGATCAAGAGTCCTGAGGCGATTGCGCGCGCTTGAGCGCGTCGACTTCGCGCCGCAATTCGGCGACGGTCGCTTCGAGGCGCGCGACCCGCTCGCTCAAATCCGGGATCTGCGGTTCCTCATGCGGCGCCGATTCGATCATTCCCGAGAACAAGTGCGCGTAGCGCGATTCGCGCGCCCCGGGCACGCGCGGCAGCCGCGCGATGAACGGGCCGTCCTCGCGCTGCATCAGCCGCTCGAGCGCAGCCTGCACCTCGCTCGAGTCCGCGAACTCGCACAGCCGCGCGGTGCGCGAGCGCAGCTCGCCCGGAGTCTGCGGGCCGCGCAGCAGCAGCACGCAGATGATGCCGAGCTCCTGCGCGGAGAATTTCAGCGGACCAAATTCCGTGTTGCAGAAGCGGTGCCGGTACTTGGTCACGCGCCCCCCGTAACCCGCCGACCGGTCGCTCACCATGTGCTTCTTCATGAGCCCATCGAGCGTCTGCTGCACCACGGGCTCCGACAGCTCGAGCACCGGCTCCCGGTTGGTCTTCTGATTGCAAGCGGCAACGAGCGCGTTCACAGACAGCGGATATTGATCCGGAGTGGTGATCTCCTTCTCGATCAGGCAGCCGATCACGCGTGCCTCATCGGCGGTGAATTCGATGTTCATTCCCGGGCTTCCAACTCCGCGTGCGTTGCTTTAGGGTAGATCCCCGCGGGAGCATATCTCAACGGCGAGAAGGTGCATCATGAGCTCGATCGAACTGATCTCCGAGCACGGCTGCTTCGGCGGCGTGCAGCGCTTCTACAAGCACGCATCCCGCGAGACTCGCGGGACCATGAAATTCTCCGTTTACGTTCCGCCGCAGGCGCAGGCGGGCAAGGTGCCGGTGCTCTATTACCTGGCCGGACTCACGTGCACGGAGGAGACGTTCCCGATCAAGAGCCACGCCCAGCAGGCCGCCGCCGAGCTCGGGATGATGCTGGTCGCGCCCGACACCAGCCCGCGCGAGCCGCGCCTGCCCGGCGATGCGGACAGCTGGGACTTCGGACAGGCGGCCGGCTTCTACGTCGATGCCACGCAGACTCCCTGGTCGGCAAACTACCGGATGTACAGTTACGTGACGCGCGAGCTGCCCGAGGTCATCGCCGCCAACCTGCCGGTGATCCCGCAGTCGACCGGCATCTTCGGACATTCCATGGGGGGGCACGGCGCGTTGATCTGTGCGCTGCGCAACCCCTCGGTGTACAGGTCGGTGTCGGCCTTTGCGCCGATCGCCGCGCCCATGCAAAGTCCCTGGGGCAAGAAGGCGTTCACGAATTACCTCGGCGAGAACCGCGAAGCGTGGCGCGAGTACGATGCCAGCGAGCTGGTTGCCCGCAAGCCGTTTCCCGGATTGATCCTGATCGATCAGGGCACGTCGGACCAGTTCCTGAAGGAACAATTGCTGCCGGAGAAGTTCTCGGCCGCCGCCGAGAAGGCCGGCCAGAAACTCAGGCTCAGGATGCAGCCGGGCTATGACCACGGCTACTACTTCATGCAGACCTTCATGGCCGATCATCTGAGGCATCACGCCGAGGCGCTGAAGCGCTAGGCGCTGATGCGTTAGGCGCTGATGCGTCAGCGCCAGCCCCCTGGGCGCCTGCTGCGCGGTGCGCGACCCTGCCGGCCGCGGCTACCGCTGCGCGACCGCGGGCGCCGAAGTGATACGGCCGTCGAAGTCCATCCAGACGTGCTGCGCAAAATCGTACAGCTTGCAGCGCCGAACCGTGTTCCAGTAGTAGCGCCACGAGAACACTTCGGACTTCAAGCGCTCGTCCAAGGTCGCGCTCAAGCGCGCCTGCGCCTCCTTGAGGCGATACAGCGGTATGCCCATGTTCACGTGATGCGCGCCATGCTCGAGGATGTAGTGGATCAATCCGTCGAGCGGGCGCATCAGCTTGACGTGCACGGTGGTGGTGGCGTAGCCGGCATTCGCACTCCATTCGTCGCGCCGATCGTACCAGGCGACTCGCGGATGGGTGTGCTGCACGTAGATCACGAAGCCCATCAGGCAATTCCATACGAAGAACGGCACCGCGAAGCCGAAGATCATGAGCACCCAGATGGATTTGCCGCTGTAAAGACCCCAGGCCACCAGGCTCCCGATCCAGGCGATCCCGAACGCCGTCACCAGCAGATTGTCGAAGGTGTAGCTCATGCGCCGGTGATTGACGTGCTTGCGCGACGGGAACATCAATTTCTTCCACCACATCTCGATCATGTAGTACACCCCCTGGCCTACGCCGCTGCGGTAGAGGTGCTCCAGGCGGCGCCGTATCCAGGACAGGCGCGCAAACTCGTTCGGGGAGAACGGCGTCCAGACATAGTCGCGCCCCTTCAGGTTGGTGAAGCCGTGGTGCGCCAGGTTGTGGCCGATCTCCCAGAGGCTGAAGGGGGTGAGCGAAGGGAGAAAGGCGAGGCGGCCGATCCAGCCGTTGAGCATCTTGCTCGGCGTGTACGAGCCGTGGCAGGCGTCATGGCCGATCACGAACAGCCGTGCAATCCACAGTCCGGCCACCAGCGAGGCGAACACGCGCACCCACCAGGAATCGACCACGAGGAGCGAGGCAATACAGGCTGTCAGCACCACCCAGTCGAGCAAGAACCAGACGATCGGTGCTGCAATGCCGCGTTCGCGCGCAAAGGGGGCGAGCAGCCTCTGAAACCTGAAGCGCGACTTGTCGGCCGGCTCCTCGACGACCTCGATCGAGGCTCTGGGCTGTGATTGCATCGGCGCTCCAACGAAAGGGGGTCGACCGGAAATTATATACCCTCGCTCCTCATCTTTGAGGTGCTCGCACCCGTTTTGAGGAGCTCGAGTCTGTCGCAGGTCTCAATCTCGATCGGAATCCGGCCACAGCAGGACGCCGAGATGCTCGCATGCCTCGATCAGAGCCGTGGCGGCTTCGCGCGTGCTGGCGTCGAGACGCCGGTCGTGGGTCAGCAACCAGGTGAGGCGCGCGCGGCGCGAGCGGGCGGACGGCTCGCTGTCGAACAGCGCGGGGAACAGTCCGAGGGCGTCGACGAACTCGCGCATCGCCGGGCTCACCTGGGTGTTCGGTCCCGGCGAGAGCAGGAGCTTCAGCCAGGTGACGCAGCGCTTGGCGAGGCCGGCGCGCGTGATGCCGAGGCTGGTGCGCCGGCGCGTCTCGCCGTCCGCGAGCGAGTCCGCCAGACGGCGGTAGCGCTCCACGGCGAACTCATCCGCCGGCAGGGCCGGACTCGCATCCGAGAGCACCGAGCGCAGCAAGTCGGCGAGCAGCAACGCCAGGGCCTCGGCGAGAAAGCGCTGGCTCTGTTCCGCGTCGGGACGCGCCAAGTCGGCCCACACGCGCGGACCGCCCAGCCGTCTTGCGTTCGGAGAGTTCGACATGGCTCCCAGTGTAGCGGCTCCGCGGCCCATCGCAACTATGTCAAAATGGGACGAGGTTCACTGACAGGCTCGAAACTGCGGCGGCCAAAGGCGCCCGCTGCGCCGGGTCGCGGCTCTGCGGGCCAGCAGAATGCGAATTTAATGATCGAGCGCGAGCCATGATCTCGGACACCGCACCGCAAGGCCTTGCCGTCAGCCTGGCACCGGGCGTGCGCCGCTTGCGCGCACCCAACGCCGGACTGATGACCGGCAGCGGGACCAACACGTACCTCCTCGGCGATCGCGAGGTGGCGGTGCTCGATCCCGGGCCGGACGATGGCACCCACCTGCGCAACATTCTCGCGCAGGCCGGCGGGCAGATTCGCTACGTGGTGGCGACCCACACCCACCGCGACCACTCTCCACTCGCCGCCGCGCTCAAGCGCGCGACCGGGGCGCGATTGATCGGGCTGCCGCCTCCTGCGGACGGCCGTCAAGACGAGGGATTTCGCCCCGACATCCAGCCGCGCGACGGCGAGACGCTCGACCTGGGCGAGGTGTCGCTGCTGGCGATCCACACGCCGGGCCACGCATCGAATTGTGTGTGCTATCTCTTGCCGCCGGCGCGCATGCTGTTCACCGGCGACCACGTGCTGGGCGGGGTCTCGCCGGTGATTTTGCCGCCCGACGGGCTCATGGGCGCCTACATCGACTCCCTCGACAAGCTCGGCAGGTTCGATTTCGAGCACATTGCGCCTGGCCACGGCGAGGTCATGGGGCGCGGCAAGCGCGTGGTCGCGATGCTCAAGGCGCACCGCATGGCGCGGGAGAGCAAGGTGCTGCGCTGTCTCGCCGACGGCGCGCGGCTCGATGAGCTCGTCCCGAGAGTCTATGACGACGTGCCGCCCGATCGGCATTCATGGGCCAGGCTCACTCTCGAGGCCCATCTGATCAAGCTCGAGCGCGAAGGCCGCATCGCCGAGCGCGGTGGCGTCTGGAGGCTCGCTCGCGGATGAGCTTGAGCATGGCGCTGCACGCCGTGGGCGTTCAGCGCGGCCGCAAGTGGGTGCTGCGCGAGTTGACCCTCGAGCTGCGTGCCGGGGAGCGCTGGGCGCTGATCGGCGCGAACGGCGCGGGCAAGACCCAGTTGCTGAAGCTTCTTGCCGGCGATGTGTGGCCGACGCCCACGGGCCGTGAGCGGCGCGCCTATCGGTCGGGCGGGCGGGAGGTGGAGCTGATCGAGGCGAAGCAGCGCATTGCCTACCTCGGTGCGGAAACGCAGGACAAATACAGCCGCTACGGCTGGAATCCCACGGTATTCGATCTCATCGCCACGGGATTGCACCGTACCGACCTGCTGCTCGGGGCGGTGAGCGCCGATCAACGGCGCGTCATCGCCGCGACGCTGCGCGAGTGCGGCCTGACGCCGCTCGCGCAGCGCAGGCTTGCCTCGCTGTCCTATGGCCAGAAACGGCTCGCGCTGCTCGCCCGGGCGCTGGTCCGCCGCCCTGACTGGCTGCTCCTGGATGAGCTGTACAACGGCCTCGACACCACTTGCCGCGAGCGCATCGATCGCGTTCTCGACCGGGTGCGATCTCGCGGCGGCTCCTGGATCGTGGCGGCACACCGCGCGAGCGATGTGCCGCGCGGCACGCGCGGCATCATCGAGCTCGAAGCCGGGCGGCTCGCCGCCATGAGGCCGCTGCGCCGCGCGGCGCTCGAGCGGCTTCGCGCGGCGGCACGCGAGCCCGTTGCGCCATCCGGCAGGCCGGCCCCGGCGGTCCGCGGACCGCCGGCGCGCGGCGCGCGCGGGCCCGGCGCTCGCCGGCAAGCGGCGCCGCTGCTCGCGATCGAGGGCGCGGATCTGTACGTCGAATATCGCCCGGTGCTGCGCGGGCTCAGCTGGGCGTTGCGCGAGGGGGAGCACTGGGCGGTGCTCGGTGCGAACGGCGCGGGCAAGAGCAGCTTCTTGAAGCTGCTATATGGCGATCTGTCCCCGGCGCTCGGCGGGGTCATCGAGCGGCGCGGGTTTGCGCGCGGCACGCCGCTCGCGGATTGGAAGCGCCGTGTCGGCTACGTATCGCCGGAGCTGCAGACCGACTGCGCGAGCGAGTGGGCGCGGGAGCTGACGCTGCTCGAGCTCGTGGCGAGCGGCCGCTATGCGAGCATCGGACTCGCCCATGCGCCGACCGCGCGGGACCTGCGCGTCGCGCGGCACTGGCTCGGATTCTTCGAGCTCGCGGGCGCGGCACGCCGGCGTGCGCGCGAGCTGTCCTACGGGCAGCTGCGCCGCGCGCTGCTGGCGCGCGCACTGGCTGCGCAACCGCGCATTCTGCTGCTCGATGAGCCCCTCACCGGGCTCGATCCGCGACAGCGGGCTCTGATCAAGCGCTTGCTGCAACGGCTCATGCGCTCGCGCGTCGCACTGATCATTGCCGTGCACCACCCCGAGGACCTGCCGCGCGGCATGACCCACGGATTGATCCTGCGCGGTGGGCGCGCCCAGGGATTGTCATTCCGCTGACTGGTTTTGCGAACTGGATCAGCGGCAGCGCCGGGGCGTTGCGCAACACTGCGCTACTCGCTCTACGCACGGGGTTGGATTATGTCGCGCGCTCTCAAGGCCGCTCTCATCGGGGCCGCCGGCCTGGCATTCGCCGGCTGCCACAGCACCTATGCGGTGCGCCCCATCCCGCGCATCGCGGCCGACAGCGTCGGCAAGCCGGTGAGCCGGCTGCAGGAGGCGTTCGGACAGCCGCGCAAGATCGACACCACTCCGACCAAGGAAGTGTATGTGTGGTTTCTCCCGCAGAAGCCGGACGGCGCTCCCGCGGGTTTCCACGGATGTGAGATGGAAGTGACGGTGGACGCCCGCTCCGAGCACGTCCTCGGCTACTCGCTGTCGAACATCGGCTGGGCCAAGTGCCGGGAAGTCGAGCGAAAGATTCGCGTCGCCGAGCGCTAGAGCGCCCCCGCGGCCCGCAAATCCGCCCCGCGCGCCCGGCCTAGAATGGTGCTCTGCGCGCCGCGCGCCCGGCCTACAATGGCGCTTTTCGGCGCCGCGCGCCTGTTCGGAGCTCGAAGTGTCGTTGCTCGTGATTTTATCCCTCGCCGTGCAGGTGTGTCTGATCGCGCACGTCATCCGCACCGGCCGCAACATGCTCTGGATCCTGGCCATCGCATTCCTGCCTCCGGCCGGCCCGCTCGCGTACATCGCGTTCGAGATTCTTCCGGGGCTGTTCGGCGGCCGGGCGGCGCGCCGCGCGCGCTCCAGCGTGTCGCGCATGATCGACCCCAACCGCGATCTGCGCCGCGCCGCCGCAGAGGTCGAGATCTCGGGCAACGTGGACGCCCGACGGCGCCTCGCCGAGGAGCTGCTCGAGCGCGGCCACTTCGACCAGGCAGCTCCCGTGTACGAGGGCGGCCTGAAGGGCATCTTCGAGCATGATCCGACGCTGCTCCTCGGACTCGCGCGCGCCCAGTTCGGCATGCAGGATTACACGCGCGCACGCGCGACGCTCGAGCGGCTCGCGCAGCACAATCCGGAGTTCAACTCCTCGGAGGCGCTGCTGCTCTATGCGCGCAGCCTCGATGCGCTCGATGCGCTCGATGAGGCCGAGCGCGCCTACGCCCGAGCCGCGCCCGCCTATCCGGGCGCCGAGGCGCGTCTTCGATATGCCTTGCTGCTCAAGCGCCGCGGCAAGCTCGAGGAGGCGCGGCGCATCCTCAAGGAGCTGCTGGATGGGGCGAGGCTCGGTCCCGCGCATTACCGGCGCGCGCAGGCGCAGTGGCTCGACATGGCGCGGCGCGAGATGGGATAGGCCGCTGCGCCAACGACCGGGACATGCCTTAGCGGCCCGTAATGAGGTAGCATCAGCGCCGTCACGCCAGAAAACGGGGGGAATGCCATCATGCTGCAACTGCACCAGGTCCAGCTCGGGAAAATGACCGCCGTGCTCTGCGCCGGGCTGCTGATGCTCGCCGCGTGCACGAGCCAGCGCGAACCGGCCCAGAAGATGATGAACGACATCGCGACGGCGGTGGGCGCGGCTTCGGACGATGCGGCCAAGTACGCTCCCGACCAGCTGAACGATGTGCAGACCAAGCTCGACGATCTGAAGACGGCCTTCGATGCTCACGATTACAAGGGTGTGCTCGCGCGCGGCCCCGCCATCCTGGCCGAGGCGCAGGGCCTGGCGGGCGCCGTCGCCGCGAAGAAGGCCCAGATCGCCAAGGATCAGAACGCTCAATGGACGGCCCTCTCAGGGGCCATACCCGGAGAGTTCAGCGCCGTCCAGAGCCGCCTCGATGAGCTGAGCAAGAAGAAGAACAGGAAGAAGGCAGCCGGCATCGACCTCGATGCCGCGAAGTCCGGCCTCGCGGCGGCGAGCTCGGAGTGGTCGAAGGCGCAGGGGGCGTTCGGCAACGGCAACATGAGCGAGGCCGTATCCACGGCCAAGGACGTCAAGGACAAGCTCGATGGGCTCGCGGCGACGCTGAAGGTCGAGCTGCCTGCGGCGCCGGCCAGCTGACGGCCTGTCTCGCCCGCGAGCGCGCCGCTAGGCGGCGAGGCTGCCTTCGCTCACGATCACGGCATGGCCGCCGATGTGTGCGGCCGCCAAGCGGCCACCCTCGAGCTCGAGGCGCACGTGAATCTGCGCCGGTCGATTCATTTGCCGTCCCTGGTAGCCGATGAAGGTCGCGGGCTGGCCCGGCAGCGCCAGCTGACCGAGCTCGACGAGATAGGCGGCCAGCATGGCGTGCGCGTTGCCGCTGGCCGGATCCTCCGGGATACCGAGTGCCGGACAGAACATGCGGGCCTGCGTGGCAAATTGCCCGTTCGGCCCCCGATCGACCGCAAACACGAAGAATCCCTCGGCCCCAAGCTCCTGACCGAGCGACAGCAGGGTGTCGAACTTCGGTGCGAGCAGATCGAGCGCGTCGGCATTGGCCGCCGGCACGAGAAGCCGGGTGCTGCCCTTGCGTGCGATGCGTGCCGGCATCATCTCGTCGAGGGATGTGGCAGGAAGGCGCAATGCTTCGGCGATGCGCAGCGTGGTTTTGAGGGGCAGGGGGCTTTCGAGCTGCGCCGCGCTCTGCCGGAACTCCAGGAACGGAGCCGGCGCCGCGCGCTCGGCGCGCACCTCGACGATGCCGGTCCCGCACGCCTGACGAGACACGCCGGGCTCGCGGCGGCCGACGCAGAGGAGCACGGCGTGGGCGGCGAGCGTCGCGTGCCCGACGAATGGCGATTCCTTGCGCGCATTGAAGAAGCGCACGCGCACGTCGTGGTCCGGCGCGATGGCCGAGGATACCAAGGCCACCTCCGCGTGCGCGAACTCGCGCCCGAGGGCACTCATGGCCGCTTCGCTCAGTGCGTCGGCATCGAGCACCACGGTCGCCGGATTGCCGGCAAAGCGCTCCTGCGTGAACACGTCCACCTGGAAAATCCGCAAGCTCGCTCCCCGCACGCTGCACTTGCAGCCTCCGGGGAGTTTTGCACGCCTCGGGCCGCCAGGCTACACTGCGAGAAACCTTGGGGTGGTCCTTGAGGGGCCTGAGACGCAGGGAATGACCTGTGAACCCGTTGAACCTGAACCGGGTAATACCGGCGTAGGGAGCAGGTGATGCATAGCGCCGTTGAAATCAGCATGTATCCGCTGGCCGACAGCTACCGGCCGGCCATCGAGATGTTCATCGAGCATCTGCACCGCTACCCGGAGCTCACCGTGCTCACCAACGCCCTGAGCACGCAGATCTGGGGCCCGCTCGATCGCCTCATGGCAATCCTGGCCGCCGAGATCGAGCGCGCGGCCGGCGCCGGGCCGCAACTCGTATTCGTCATGAAGGTGCTTCCGGGGCTGCCGCCGCCGTGACGGCGGATCTGTGCAGGCAGCTCGCCCTGGCCTTGCGCACGACGAGCTGGACCGAGATCGTGGCGGTGCTGCTCGCGGTGGCGTACCTGCTGCTCGCGATCCGCCAGTCGATCGCCTGCTGGGTCGCCGCGTTCGTGAGCTCCTGCCTGTACGTCTGGGTGTTCTTCGACGCGCGGCTCTACATGGATTCGGCACTGAACCTGTTCTACGCCGTCATGGCCGTGTACGGCTTCTGGCAGTGGCGAAGGCGCGAAGATGGCGGACGGCTCGACGTTCGCCGCTGGTCCCTATCGCGCAATGCGCTCGCCGCGGGCGGCATCGCGACCTTGTCCTGCGTGAGCGCCTATTTCCTGTGGCGATTCACGCCGGCGGCCTCGCCCCTGGTCGATTCCATGGTCGCCTGGTCGAGCGTGTTCGCGACATTCCTGGTGGCGCGCAAGGTGTACGAGAACTGGCACTGGTGGCTGGTCATCGACACGGCGAGCCTGTGCCTTTATTTCACCCGCCGGCTCTACCTGACGGTGCTGCTGTTCGCGATCTATCTGGTGCTCATCCTGGTCGGGATGCGCGAGTGGCGCCGCAGCTTGCCGCTCGCGGCGCATGCCGCCTAGAGGGCAACCCGACGACCTCGAGCGAACGGCGCTGCTGCGCGTGCCGGGCAGCGGACCGGTGACGATCGAGCCGCTCGGCGCCGGGCTGGTGAACGACAGCTATCGGGTGATGCGCGCCGGCCGGGCGTACTCGCTGCGGGTGCCGGCGCCGGAGGTCGCAGACCTCGGGCTCGATCGCGCCTGGGAGTGCAGCGTGCTCGAGCGCGCCAGCGCGGCCGGCCTTGCACCCATCATCGAGTGCTGCGAGCCGGCGCGCGGACTGCTGGTCACCCGCTGGGTGCCCGGCCGCCCCTGGAGCAGCGAGCAAGCACGCGAGCCCAAGTGTCTTGCCCAGCTGGCCGCGCTGGCGCGGCGCATACACGCGCTGCCGCCGCCCGCGCCGCCGCGCCTGCTCACGCCGGCCGACTGGGTGGCGCACTATCGCGCCGTGCTCGAGCCTGCGCAGGCCGCGAGCGGCCGCCAGCATCGCCGCGATCGACGCGCGGCTCTGAGCGGCGGTCTCGAGGCGCAGCTGGAACCGCGACTCGCCGCGCTTCAGGCCTCGCCGCACCACCCCGTCTTGTGCCACAGCGATTTGCACGTCGAGAATCTCATCGCCGGCGAGGCAGGCCTGGTATTGCTCGATTGGGAGTATGCGCACGTGTCCGAGGGGCTGTGGGACCTGGCCGGGTGGGCCTGCAACAACGATCTCGACAGGCCAGCGCGCACCTTCCTGCTGGCGAGCTACCTGGAGCGCCCGCCGGCGGCGCGCGAGGTGCAGCGGCTCGAGCTTCTGGTGTGGCTCTACGGCTACGTGTGCCTGCTCTGGATGGAGGTCTATGTGAGCTCCCGCGGCTCGCGCCCGCACCTCATCGCGAGCGGGCAGCGGCTCGCCCGGCGCCTCGCTCGCGCTGCGGCTGGCCGGGTCGGCTGACTTACGGCAAACTATCGCGTTTGCATCGGCCTCGAAGGTCGGGCCCCTGGGGATCGAACGGAGACGTTAATGGCGCGGATGATCGTGGTGGACCGTGACGGCAAAGAGCACGAGATCGAGGGCAAGTCCGGTCTCAAGGTCATGGAGATCTTGCGCGAGCTCGACTATGGCGTCGCCGCGATCTGCGGCGGCCTGTGCTCCTGTGCCACCTGCCACATATATGTCGATCAGGCCTGGGCCGATCGCCTGCCCAAGCCGCAAAGCGACGAGATGGAGCTGCTCAAGGAGCTGTCCGACTACAAGGAGACGAGCTCGCGGCTGTCCTGTCAGGTCGATTTCACCGAGGCATTGAGCGGGCTCAAGGTCACGATCGCGCCGGACACCTAGGCGAATCCGCGAAGACCGGCCGGCTGCCGGCGCCCGGGCCGTGAGGCGCGGCTGCTATTTTTTCTCGGTTTGCCGGCGCACGGCGTCTTGCGCCGCAGCGATCGCGGCCGGGTCGCCCAGGAAGCGGCGGCCGACGGGCTGCAGCTGCTCATCGAGCTCGTACAGCAGCGGGATGCCGGTCGGGATGTTGAGATCGACGACAGCGCTCTCGGATAGCAGGTCGAGCATTTTCACCAGCGCCCGCAGGGAATTGCCGTGCGCCACGATGAGCACCGTGCGCTCGGCGCGCAGCTCCGGAACGATGCGCGCTTCCCAGAACGGCAGCACGCGCGCCAGCGTGTCCTTGAGCGATTCGGTCGCCGGCAGCAGCTTCGGGTCGAGCTCTGCGTAGCGCGGGTCGAAGCGCGGGTGGCGCGGGTCGTCCGGATCGAGCGCGGGCGGCGCAATGTCGTAGCTGCGGCGCCAGATCTTGACCTGGGCCTCGCCGTGCTTGGCCACCGTCTGCGCCTTGTTCAATCCCTGCAGAGCCCCGTAATGCCGCTCGTTCAGGCGCCAGCTACGCTCGACCGGCAGCCACATGCGATCGGTCCCGTCGAGCATCAGCCACAGGGTGCGGATCGCGCGCTTCAGCACGGAGGTGAAGGCGATCTGCGGCGCGAGGCCCGCGCTTTGCAGCTCGCGGCCCGCGCGCAGGGCTTCCTCGCGTCCGGTCTCGCTCAAGTCGACGTCGTACCACCCGGTGAACAGATTCTCGACGTTCCAGATGCTCTGGCCGTGGCGTACCAGGATCAATTTTCCAGACACGATGGGATCTCCTAGCGGATCATTGCGACAAACACCCCGTCGAAACGGGTCGCGAGCGTCGAGCCGTCGCGCACCAGCACCTGCAGCCGGATGCGGCCGCGGCCGGCACGGCGCAGCGTCCTGCGGAATCGGTCCACTTGCTCCAGGGGCGGCGCCTCGAGCCGGGCGCAAAGCTCCCCCTGCACCGGCGCAAGGTAGCGGATGCTCGATTCCTGGATCAGCGCGTCGGCGGCAATGTGTCGCGCCGCCAGGTAGCGCGTGGTCCACGCCCAACCGGCGAGCACCGCCACGCAAAACAGGCTGCCGCCGAACGCGGTCCCCTTGAAATTGGCATTCGGCCCGAACGGCGCGCGCAGTACCACCCCGGCGTCGTCGGCGCAGTCGACCTCGATACCGATATGCTTTGCCAGCGGAAACTCATCGAGGATCCGCCGTCGCACGTAGTCGGGGCCAGCAGAGGCTTCGAACACGGTGTCGGCCACCATCATTCCTGCGCCAGCCGGCGCACCGCCTGGAGCGCGACCGAGAGCGTGGCAAAATCCGGCGGCGAGCCGGTGCGCAGATCGACGACGATGCGCTTCAACTGCTCGATCGAGGGCGCCCGGCGCCCGCTCCACTCATCGACGCGGCCGGCGGCATCCCGGCCCTTGCACTTGAGCACGGCGCCGGTCAGGCTGCGCTGCAATCCATACAGCTCGTCGCGCATGGTGCGGCGCGCGGCGGCCTGCCACTGGCCGTCCACCGCGAGCCCCTCGATCTGCTCCTTGATCCAGCTGAGCCCGATGCGTTCCCCGAGCTCGAAATACACCTTCGCGGCGTATCCGACCGGTACTCGCGCCAGCATCGAGGCCTCGACCAGGTCGAGGGCGCAGTGCAGGATCTCCAGGGACGCGATGCGCGTCGCGAGGTGCTCGGGGACGCGTTGCTCGATGAGCCGCGTGCGCAGCCCCGCCAGGCGCGCGCGCGCCGTGGCCGACAGTACCCCGTTGAGCTCGCGCGACAGCTCCGCGACCGGCGCGCCGTAGCGGCGAACGGCGCGCTCGATGTCGGTAGCGCGCAGGTTCTCGATCAGCCAGTAGCTCGCATGGCGCAACAGGCGCGTCGTCTGGTACATGGCCGAGTACTGAACCTCGGCGGGAATGCGGTTGTCGAGCCCCTCGATCTGTGCCCAGATGTCGCGCGCGGCGAACACCTCGCGCGCGATGGTATAGGCGCGCGCTATGGCGGCTGGATCGGCGCCGGTGTCCTCCTGCGCCCGGACCGGGAACACCGGACCCATGCGGTTGATGAGGCTGTTGGTGATCGCGGTGGCGATGATTTCGCGCCGCAGCCGGTGGCGCTTCAGGCGGGCCTCGAAGCGGCGTTGCACGGGCCCGGGGAAGTATCGATTGAGCTCCCCCGACAGATAAGGGTCCTCCGGCACGTTCGAGTTGATGAGCGATTTGTACAGCCAGATCTTGCCGTAGGAGAGCACGATCGCCAGCTCCGGCCGCGTCAGTCCCTCGCCCGCCTTGCGCCGCTCGGCGATCTCCTCCTCGGAGGGCAGGTACTCGAGCGCCCGGTTCAGGTCGCCGGAGCGCTCGAGAGCGCGGATCACCGCGGCGTTCTCGCTCAGACGGTCCTTGGAGTGAAACTCGCCCATGCTGATCGCCTGGCCTTGCAGGTAATTGTTGCGCAGCACGAGCGTCGCGACCTCATCGGTCATCTGCACGAGCAGCCGGTCGCGTCCCGGGCGCGTGATCTCCTTCGCTCGCACCGCGCCGTTCAGCAGGATCTTCAAGTTCACCTCCACGTCCGAGGTGTTGACGCCGGCGGAGTTGTCGATGAAATCGGTGTTCAGGCGGCCGCCGCGGCGCGCGAACTCGATGCGTCCGAGCTGGGAGAAGCCGAGGTTTCCGCCTTCGCCGACGACCTTGCAGTGCAGCTCCGTCGCGTCGACTCGTACGGCGTCGTTGCTGCGGTCGCCGACGTCCGCATTGCTCTCGCTGCTCGCCTTCACGTAGGTGCCTATGCCGCCGTTCCACAGCAGGTCGACGTGCGACTTCAATATCGCCCTCACCACTTCGCCGGGTGTCGCCTGCGGCGGCAGCTCCAGCAGCGCCTGGGCTTCGCGCGACAGGGCGAGGCTCTTCGCGCTGCGCGAATATACGCCCCCGCCCCGCGAGATGGCGGCCTTCGAGTAGTCCTCCCAGGAGGAGCGGGGCAGGCGGAACAGCCGCAGCCGCTCGCGCAGGGAGCGCGCCGGGTCGGGGTCCGGATCGATGAAGACATGCTGATGATTGAAGGCGGCGACCAGGCGGATGTGCGGCGATTGCAGCATGCCGTTGCCGAAAACGTCGCCCGACATGTCGCCGACGCCGGCGACGGAGAAATTCTCGCTCTGAATGTCGACACCCATCTCGCGAAAATGACGCTTCACGCATTCCCACGCGCCGCGCGCCGTGATGCCCATCTTCTTGTGGTCGTAACCCGCCGAGCCGCCGGATGCGAAAGCGTCGCCCAGCCAGAAGCCGTACTCCTCCGAGATGGCGTTGGCGATGTCGGAAAATGTCGCGGTGCCCTTGTCGGCCGCGACCACCAGATAGGCGTCGTCGCCGTCGTGGCGTACGACGCGCGGCGGAGCGATGATGTTCTCGTCGACGATGTTGTCCGTCAGGTCGAGCATCCCGCGAATCAGGGTCTGATAGCAGGCGATGACCTCGGCGAGCTGCGCGTCGCGGTCGCCGGCGAGCGGACGGCGCACCACGAATCCGCCCTTGGCGCCCACCGGCACGATGACGGTGTTCTTGACTTGCTGCGCCTTCATGAGGCCGAGGATCTCGGTCCGGAAATCCTCGCGCCGGTCGGACCAGCGGATGCCCCCGCGGGCCACGAATCCCATGCGCAAATGCACCCCCTCCATGCGCGTGGAGAACACGAACACCTCGAACATGGGTTTCGGCAAGGGCAGCTCGCGAATCTTCTGGCTCTCGAGCTTGAAGGACAGATAATCCTTGAACTGGCCCGCCGGCGAGACCTGATAGGCGTTGGTGCGCACGGTGACCGAGATCGCGTTCCACAGCGCCCGCAGGATCCGGTCCTCGTCCGATCGAGTCACCTCCTCGAGCCTGGCGCGGATGCGCTGGTCGAGGCGCGCGAGCGCAGCGCGCCGCGCGCCGTCGGAGAGCGCCGGGTCGAAGCGCGCGATGAACAGGTCCGCGAGGCCGCGCGCCAGGGCGGCATTGTTGACCAGCACCTGCGCGATGTAGCCCTGGCTGAACGGCAGCCCGGTCTGCAGCAGATAGCGGCAATAGGCGCGCAGAACCACGATGATTCGCCACGGCACGCCGGCGCTCAGCGTCAGCTGGTTGAAGCCGTCGCTGTCCATGCGGCCGCTCCAGACGGCGGTGAACGCGCTCTTGATCTCGCCGGCAAGCACGTCGAACTTGGACATGACGTTGCCCTGCACGAGCAGCTCGAGATCCTGGATCCAGGCGCGGCGTCCGCCGGCGAACTCGAGGCCGTAGGGCCGTTCCGCGATGACCTTCAACCCCATGTGCTCGAGCATGGGCAACAGGTCGGAGATCGGAATCGCATCCTGCTGCACGCGGAATATCTTGAGAAAGAGCTTGTCCTTGCGGCGCGGCTCGGGACGGTAGATGTCGAGGTGCAGGCGCGCGGGCTCCTTGTCGGCGGCCTCGAGGAAGGTCACGTCGTACGCCGCCGCATCGCCCGAGAAATCCTCGGTATAGGCGGCCGGGAAGGCCTGCGCGTAATGCGCGTACAGATGCAGCGCGTAGGCCTCGTCGAAGCGCGCGAGCAGCGCGGCCCTGAAATCGTCCGACCAGGACCGGACGGCGAGCGCAACCTGCCGCTCGAGCGCCTCGGCGTCGATGCGCGCGGCCTCGCTCGGCTGGGTGCGCGCCACCATGTGAATGCGGGCGAGGCTCGATTCGGCGATCTGCACCTGGGATTCCATGTGGATGGCGGACAAGGCGCCGCCGATCACGCGCTCGATGCGCTGCCTCACCTGCGTGTTGTATTTCTCGCGCGGCACGAACACCAGACAGGAATAGAATCGGCGGAAAGGGTCGCGGCGCAGCAGCAGGCGCACGCGCGGGCGCTCCTGCAGGCCGAAGATGCCGGTCACCAGACGAATCAGATCGGGCACGCCCGCCTGGAACAGCTCATCGCGGGGAAAGGACTCGAGGATGTGCTGCAGCGCCTTGCCGTCGTGGCTGTCCGGCGCCAGCGCAAAATGCTGCACCACCTGGACCACCTTGTCGCGAACCAGCGGGATCTCGCGCGGCGTCGAGTTGTAGGCGGACGAGGTCCACAGTCCGAGGAAGCGCCGCTCGCCGATCAGCCGGCCGCCGGCGTCGAAGTACTTGACGCCGACGTAGTCGAGGTACCCGGCCCGATGGACCGAGGATTGCAGGTTCGCCTTGGTGACCAGCACCAGGTCCTTCGAGCGGCTCTGGCGGCGGATGTCGCTCGGCAGGGTGCGGGTGATGCCGCGCGGCCGCTTGTGGCCGGCGCGCAGCAAGCCGAGCCCCGTCTCCTCCACCGGGTCGAGCGCGTCCTCGCCCCTGCGGCTGCGCAGGCGATACTCCTTGAAACCCAGGAAGGTGAAATGGCGATCCTCCATCCAGGCGAGCAGCGCCTGCGCCTCGCTCACGTCGCGCGCATCGAGGCGCGCGTGCAGCACGTTGAGGTCGTCCGCCGTGCGCCGGGCCGCGGCGCGCATCTTCGCCCAGTCGGCGCAGGCCACGCGCACATCGCGCATGCTGCGCTCGATGTCCGAGCGCAGCGACTCGATCAACGCGGCATCGACGACGCGGTCGATCTCGACGTGCTGGAAGGATTCGAGGCGGCGCTGACCGTTGCCGGTGGGTTCGCGCCCCTCGATGCTCCTCAGCACCCCGGCGCCGTCGCGCGCGACCGCGAATATCGGGTGCGCGAGGAAATGCATGCCGAGGGAGCGCTGCGTCAAGGCAAGACCGATGGAGTCGACCAGGAACGGCATGTCGTCGTTCACCATCTCGATGACGGTGTGC
Organism: Steroidobacteraceae bacterium; assembly: GCA_035504115.1. Taxonomy (GTDB): domain Bacteria; phylum Pseudomonadota; class Gammaproteobacteria; order Steroidobacterales; family Steroidobacteraceae; genus Bog-1198. The sequence goes on from DATJSL010000047.1 coordinate 82,778, forward strand.
GGCGAGACGTAGCCGTGCTCGCGCAGCGTGGGGTTGAACACGCGCACCAGGGCGCGGCCGCGGCGCCGGCGCGCGAACTTCAGGTGCGAGAGGGCGGCGCCGGCGAGCGCCGCCGGATCGCGCGCGGCCAGATCCTCGGCGTCGACGTTGGCGTAGTACGCCTCGAGGAAGCGCTTGACGTTGGGACCGCGCTGAAGTCTGGGCAGCCGCGCCGCCGCCGCGACGATGGCCGCGACGTGCTTGCGATACTGCTCGGTGCTGGCTTGGTGCATGGGTGGTATCCTGCAGGGTCAATCCGGCTTTTCCAGATCGGCGATGACGGCGGCAAGAAAGCGGCAAGCCTCGCCGCCGGTGACGCAGCGGTGATCGAAGCTCAAGGAGAGCGGCATGCGCCGCCGCGCCGACACCGTCTTGCCGACCGCCACTGCTTCTTGCCGGACCTTGCCCGCGCCGAGAATTGCGACGGCCGGCGGAACCACGAGCGGCACGGCGTAGCGCCCGCCGAGCGAACCGAAATTCGACAGCATGAGCGTGCCGCCGCGCAGCTCCCCGGGCGCGAGGCTGCGGCGGTGCGCCGCGTCCTTCTGCGCGGCGAGCGCCGCGCGCAGCTCCTCGGGCGTCTTGTCCTGCACGGCGCGCAGCACCGGCACGATGAGTCCATCCGCGGTATCCACGGCGATCGCGAGATCCACGTGGCGCAGAACGATGCGGGCATCGCCGGCAGCGTCGTACCAGGCGTTCAAGGCGGGCTCGGTGCGCCAGGCGGCGATCAGCGCGCGCGCCAGGCGCAACATGTAATCCCCGCGCTCGCGCCAGCTGTCGATGTCCGCATCCTCGAACACGGTGCTGGTGGGGACCTGGGCGTGCGCAAGCGACATGCTCTGCGCCATGGCGCGCCGCGTGCCGCGCAGCGGCTCTCGGGCCGCCGCGGGCGGCGCGGCCAGCGTGGCGGCGCGCAGCGGGACCGCGTGCCCGCGCGACTCGCGATCCGCGGGGCTGATCTGCGCGAGCACATCATCGATCGTGACCACCCCGCCCGGGCCGCTGCCGGCGATCTCACCGAGCTCGATATGCAGATGGCGCGCGAGCGCGCGCGCCGCCGGCACGGCGCCGCGCCGCGCGCCACGCGGCGCGACTGCGCCGCCGACCGTCGCGCCGCCGACCGTCGCGCCGCCGACCATCGCACCGCCGACCATCGCACCGCCGGGCTCGGCCGGCGCCGCGGGAATGCGGCCGACCACCGAGCCCGAGTCGAAATCGATGAGCGCGGCGCCGGTAGCGATCACATCGCCCACGCGGGCGCGCAGCGCCACCACGGTGCCGCTGAAGGGAACCGGCACTTCGACCACGGCCTTGGCGGTCTCGACCGACACCATCGGCTGGTCGGCCTGCGCCTGATCGCCGGGCTTCACGTGCCACTGCAGGATTTGCGCCTCGGCAAGGCCTTCGCCCAGGTCGGGGAGGTAGAACGTGCTCATGGGTCAGTTCGCCATCGTGAGCAGGACCGTATCGACGATGCGCCGCACGCTCGGGATGTAGTCGGGCTCCAGCCTCGAGAGCGGGATCACGGTGTCGAAGCCGGTGACCCGCCGTATGGGCGCCAGCAGATCATAGAGGCCGTGCTCTGCGACGATGGCCGCGAGCTCGGCGCCGAGTCCCGCGTTGCGCGCCGCCTCGTGCACGATCACCAAGCGGCCGGTCTTCGCCACCGAAGCGAGGATGGTCGCCTCGTCGATCGGGCTCAACGTCGCGAGGTCGATCACCTCGGCGCTGACGCCCCGTGAGTCGAGCTCCTCCGAGGCGCGCAGCACCTCCACGGTCAGGGCGCCCCAGGTCACGAGCGTGACATCGCTCCCCTCGCGCAGGACGAAGCAGCGATCGAGCCGCAGCGCGCGCCCATCGTCGCTCACTTCCTCGCGCACGGCGCGGTACAGCCGCGCCGGCTCCAGAAACATCACCGGATCGGGGTCGCGGATCGCCGCGAGCAGCAGCCCGTAGGCGCGCGCCGGCGAGGACGGGCAGACCACGCGGATGCCCGGAACATGGCAGAGCAGCGACTCGGTGCTCTCGGAGTGATGCTCGGGGGCGTGAATGCCGCCGCCGTGCGGGGTGCGGATGACCACGGGGCAGGTGAGTCGGCCGCGCGTGCGGCTGCGCATGCGCGACATGTGATTCACGATCTGGTCGAGGGCGGGGTAGAGAAATCCCATGAACTGTATCTCGGCGACGGGCTTGAGCCCGTGGGTCGCCATGCCCACCGACATGCCGGCGATGGCCGCCTCCGCGAGCGGGGTGTCCTGCACGCGGTCCGCCCCGAAGCGAGCCTGCAAACCCTGGGTCGCGCGAAACACGCCGCCGTTCACGCCGACGTCCTGACCCAGCACCACGACGCTCTCGTCGTGCTGCATTTCCCAGCCATGCGCCATCGCAATGGCCTCGACCATGGTTACTCTTGCCAACTTCTAGAGACCGCCGGGATTCGTCCCGTATTTGCGCGCCGTGGCGCGCTGTTCGCGCAGATGCGCCGGTAGTTGTTCGAACAGATGATCGAACATGGCGTCGGTCGAGGGCCCGGCCCCGGTGGCGTACTCGGCCACCGCCGCGTCGATCTCGCCGGCGCATTGCGCGAGCAGCGCCTGCTCCTGCTGCTGCGACCACCAGCCCGACCGGTACAGGTACGCGCGCAGGCGCACCAGCGGCTCGACGCTCCAGGCGGCCCGCACCTGCCCCTCGGGACGATAGCGGCTCGAATCGTCCGCGGTGGTGTGATCGCTGAGGCGGTAGGTGAGCGTCTCGATCAGCGTCGGACCCGCCCCGGCGCGCGCTCGGTCAAGGGCCTCGGCGACCGATTCGCGCACCGCGAACACGTCGTTTCCATCCACCTGCACGCCCGGCATGCCGGCGGCGATGGCTTTCTGCGCGAGCGTGCGCGCCGCGGTTTGCAGCGCGACGGGCAGCGAGATCGCCCAGCCGTTGTTCACCACCACGAATACCAGCGGCAGTGCGCGTGCCCCGGCGACGTTCAGCGCTTCGTAAAAAGCTCCCTCCGAGGTGCCGCCATCGCCGATGTACGCGACGGCGCAGCGCGGCTCCTTGCGAACCTTGAAAGCCATGGCCGCCCCGGCGGCGTGCAAGGTCTGAGTGGCGATCGGCACGCACCAGGCAAAGTCGTGGCGCGGCTGCGCGAAGTCGCTGCCCCGCTCATCGCCCCCCCAGTAGGTGAGGATCTCCCGCATCGTGACGCCGCGCCAGAGCTGGGTGCCGATCTCGCGATAGACCGGCGCGAGCACATCCTCGGGGCGCATCGCGGCGCCGACGCCGATGTGGGTCGCTTCGTGTCCGAGGGAGGAGGCGTAGGTTCCGAGCTGCCCGGTGCGCTGCAGATTGACCGCTTTCGCGTCGAACGAGCGCTCCAGGGTCATCGCACGGTACATGCGCAAGACCTCCTCGCGGTCGCAAGCAAAGGCGGGCGGCTCCCCCGCCACGTCGCCCTGCGCATCCAGGATCTGCCTGTATTCAATCTTGAATTCGGCGACCGTCGGCATCGGCGAATTATGCCAGGGCGCGCGGGGCGGCGCTGCAAATGCGCACCGGCATGGCGCACGGATGCAGCGCATGGGCCGTCGCGCATGGGCACAGCGCACGGGAATGGCGCGCGAGCTGCGGGCACGCCTCAGGCATGATGACCTGCCGCGAGATAGCGTTGCGTCTGCATTTCGACGAGCCGGCTCGCCGCGCGCTCGAACTCGAGCCCGAGGCGATCACCGTGATACAGCAGCGCGGGGGGCGCGGCGGCCGAGATCACGGTCTTCACCCCGCGATCGTACAGCTCGTCGATCAGCATGATGAATCGGCGCGCGGCATCCTCGTCCTGCGGCGTGAATCGCGGGACGTCGCTGACGAACAGGGTTCCATAGAGGCGCGCCAGCTCGATGTAGTCGTTCTGGCTGCGCGGGCCTGTGCACAGCTCGGTGAAATCGAACCAGGCGATGTCCGGGCCCACCGCGCGCGCATGCAGTGCCCGCCCTTCGATGATCAGCGTCGTGGGGCCGGCCGCGCCCGCACCGGCAAGCGCCGTGAAGCGCTCGGTCATGGCTGCCGCGGTTGCCGGAGCGTGCGCATCGAGATAGGTGGGGGCGCGCTCGAGCTGGCGGAGCCGGTAGTCGATGCCCGAGTCGATGCGCAGCACCTCGACGTGCGCTTCGATGAGCTCGATGGCCGGCAGGAAGCGCTGGCGCTGCAGCCCGTCCTTGTAAAGATCCCGGGGCGCCACGTTGGAGGTGGCGATGAGGGTCACGCCGCGGCGGAACAGGCCCTCCAGCAGCCCCGCCAGGATCATCGCGTCGGCGATGTCGGCGACCAAGAACTCGTCGATGCACAGCACGCGGGCGCGCTCGGCGATGCGCGCGGCGGCGATGTCAAGCGGCGCGGGGCGATCCCTGATGCGCGCGAGCTCGGCGTGAACCAGACGCATGAAGCGGTAGAAATGCACGCGCTCGCGGCGCACCGGCCCGAGCGAGGCGTAGAAGACATCCATGAGGTACGTCTTGCCGCGACCGACGCCGCCCCACAGATACAGGCCGCGCGGCGCCGCCCGCGTGGCGCCCTGGGGCGGGAACGCGAGCCGCGCGCGCAGGTCCTCGAGAAAGCCGCCCGGCCGCCGGCGCAGCACAGCGGCGAGGCCGGTGAGACGCTCGGCGGCTTGCGCCTGGGCCGCGTCGAATTCCAATCGATGTGCGGCCACCTCTTCATCGAGGCGCGCGCTCACGGATTTGGTCCCATCGCTCGGCACAGCGGGCGGGCGCTGCTACAGGCTTTGGTAGTTGGGTCCGGATCCGCCTTCCGGCGTCACCCAGGTGATCTGGTCGGTGTACGGTTCCTTGATGTCGCACGCCTTGCAATGCACGCAGTTCGATGAGTTGATCTGCAGACGCGTGCCGCCGCCGCCGTCGGCGACCATCTCGTAGACGTTCGCGGGGCAAAAGTTCGTGCACGGATTGCCGAATTCCTTGACGCAGCGCGTGGCGCACAGATCCAGGTCCGCCACGCGCAGATGCACGGGCTGATTCTCATCGTGCGTCGTCGAGGCGAAGAACACGAACGCCAGGCGGTCGCGCGGCGGCAGCTCGCGCTCCCCCCAGCGGCGGTCGGGGGAGCGGTACTCGTCCAGCCGCTTCAGGGCCTTGTCGTCGGCGTGATTGGCGAGCGTCCAGGGCGATCTGCCGAACGTGACGTAGGTCTCGAACGCTGCATTCGCCAGACCGATCCACAGCCCGTGCCTGAAGCCGGGACGGATGTTGCGCACCTTGTAGAGCTCGCGTCCGCCGGGCGATTCGCGCCAGCGCTGGTCGAAGCCCGCGCTCGAGCCGCTCTGCACGTAGTGAGCCGCTGCCGTCATGCCGGAGCGAATCGCCTGATGAATACCCTTGATCTTCGGCGTGTTGAGCGTCCCCCCGGCATCGCCCACCAGCATCGCGCCCGGCATCTCGAGCGTCGGCATGGACTGATAGCCGCCCTCGATCACGGTGCGTGCGCCGCCGGCGATGATCTCGCCGCCCTCGAGCAGCGCCTTCACCTCGGGGTGGTTCTTGTACTGCTGGAAGGCCTCGAAAGGCTTGAAGCGCGGATCCTCGTAGTCCAGACCGACGACGAATCCCACGTACACGCGATCGTTGTCGAGGTGGTAGAGGAAGCTGCCGCCGTAGGTGCGGCTGTCCAGCGGCCAGCCGATCGTGTGCTGAATGAGGCCCGGCTGAACCCGGCCGGGCGGCAGTTGCCACAATTCCTTGAATCCGAGCCCGTAGGTTTGCGGCGACTTGCCGGCATCGAGCTTGAAGCGGCGGATGAGCTGCTTGGAGGTGCTGCCCCGGCAGCCCTCGCACAACATGGTGATCTTGGCGTGGATCTCGGGCCCGGGCGCGAAGTTGCTTCCCGGCTGGCCGTTCTTGTCGACGCCCATGTCGCCGATGCGCACGCCCTTGACCGCACCCGACCCATCGAACAGCGCTTCGGCGGCCGCAAAGCCCGCGAACACATCGACCCCGAGCTTCTCCGCCTCCGCCCCCAGAATGGGCACGAGCTGGCCCAGGGAGATGATGAGATTCCCATGATTGGCCATCTGGGGCGGGGTGAGCAGGCGCCAGCGCCTGCGGCGCGTCATGAACAGGAACTCATCCCGCCTCGCCGGCACGCAGGTTGCCGGCGCGTGCTCGCGCCAGTTGGGCAGCAGCTCGTTCAAGGGGCCGGGCTCCATCACGGCGCCGGACAGGGAATGCGCACCCAGGGTGGCCGCTTTCTCGAGCACACAGACGCTGAGCTCGGGCTTCAGCTGCTTGAGGCGGATGGCACAGGCGAGGCCCGCGGGACCTGCGCCGACGATGGCCACCTCGTATTCCATGACGTCACGTTCGATCTCGGTCATTGCATTCGTCCTTCAGCGCCCCTCGAGCCTGCAAAATGGCGGCGTAGTAGACCACAAGCTCCGGCCCGTGGGCGCCAGGCGCGCACCATGGGCATATCCGCGTGGCGGACAGCGCTTGAGGGGATTCTCTCACGAATGTCGCTGTTATCCGTGGGGAACACCATGGTTGAAGGCCACGGACGCTGCTGACCAAGGACGGCCAATGGATTGGGCATGGTCAGGGCAAGGACGCCCACCCCCTGCGCTTGCGATCAGGCGATCTCCACAGCGATGGCCGTCGCCTCGCCGCCGCCAATGCACAGGCTCGCGACCCCCCGCCGCTGCCCGCGGCCCTTCAAGGCATGGATCAAGGTCGTCACGATGCGAGCGCCGGTCGCGCCGATCGGGTGACCGAGCGCGCACGCACCGCCGTTGACGTTCACCTTGCCGTGATCGAGTCCGAGGTCCTTCATCGCCGCCATGGTCACCACGGCGAATGCCTCGTTGATCTCGAACAGCTCGACGTCCGAAGCCTGCCAGTCGAGCCGCTTCAGCAGCTTCTGCATCGCGCCCACGGGGGCCAGCGTGAACCACTCGGGCTCGCGCGCGAAGCTCGTGTATCCGAGGATGCGGGCGAGCGGCTTGAGCCCGCGCTCCCGGGCGAAGGATTCGCGCGCCAGGACGAGGGCCGCCGCGCCATCGGAGATGCTCGCCGAGCTCGCCGGGGTCACCGTGCCATCCTTGCTGAAGGCGGGCTTCAGCGATGGAATCTTGGCGATGTCGATGCTGCCGGGAGTCTCGTCCTTGTCGATGAGGATCTCACCCTTGCGCGTCTTGGCGGCCACCGGCGTCACTTCCGCAGCGAATGCGCCGCCCGCGACCGCCGCCTGGGCGCGCCGCGCCGACTCGCGTGCATAGGCATCCTGGGCCTCGCGGGAGAATTCGTAGCGCGCCGAGGTCGCATCGGCGAAGCAGCCCATGAGCTTGCCGTCCCAGGGACTTTGCAGGCCGTCGGTGAACATATGATCGAGCACTTCCTGGTGCCCCAAGCGGTAGCCCGCGCGTGCCTTCGGCAGCAGATACGGGGCGTTGGTCATCGATTCGAGGCCTCCGGCGACGATCACGCGCGCCGAGCCCGCCAGAATCTGATCGCTCGCGAGCATGAGGGTGCGCATCCCGGAGCCGCACATCTTGTTCACCGTCGTCGCCGGGGTGCTCGCGGGTATCCCCGCCCCGAGGGCGGCCTGCCGGGCGGGCGCCTGCCCCAGACCGGCCGGCAGCACGCAGCCCATCATCACCTCGTCGATCTCGGCGGCGGGCACCTTGGAGTCGGCAAGCGCCGCCTTGATGGCGGCCGACCCGAGCTGCGGGCCGCTGACACCGGCGAATACGCCTTGAAAGGCCCCGACCGGGGTACGGCGGGCCGACAGAATGACGATGGGATCGGAGCTCATGGGTATTCCTGGTTGAGGATGTCAGTTCCTAATTATAGCCGCTGAGACCACAATCAATGGCGAGCCGCTGTGTTGGCCCCGCCGCGCCGCCGCTTCAGGGGGCGAGCGGCTCTCCGACCGCCTGGGCAATGAGCTCGCGGCTTCGCTCCCGGGCGTCCTTGGGCTCGAGCACCTCCAGGATCGCGAAGCGGATGGCGCGCCGAAACACCATGATCCCGCCGGCGGGCAGGACGTCCCGCGTACCCTGGATGGCGGCGGCCACGATGGGCATGTTGGAGCGCTCGGCAGTCGCAAACGCGCCGCCCAGGAACCTGCCCACCTGGCGGCTGGCGGCGAACGTGCCCTCGGGAAAGAACACCAGGGACTGGCCCGTGGCGGCCAGCTTCCACACGCGCCGCGCATCTGCCCCGCCCTTGTGGCGGTCGAACCGCTCGACGAAGGCCGAGCCGAGCCGGCGCAGCAACAAGCTGGCGAGCGGCACGCGCACCATCTCCTTCTTGATGACGAAGGCAAAGTCGGGCGGCAGCGCCGCCGCGGCGACGATGCCGTCGATGTAGCTGGCGTGGTTCGCGACCACGACGCAGGGCTCGGCCGGCAATCGTTCCATCCCCTCGATGCGCAGCGGGATTGCGGCGGCACGGAAGAAGGCGCGCGAGAAGGCGCCCGCCACCCGGCGCCGCGCTCGCAGGCTCGGCAAGAACAGGTTGATCGTGAGCGCGAGCACGGCGAGCAGCGCGAAGATTACGAGACAATAAACGCTGAAAATGCGCTCCGGGACGGTCGGCGAGGCCACTTCTGTGATCTGGTTCTCCTTATGTTAATACTTGCGGGGTACTGTGAGACTGGTCACGCCCACCCGATAGCGCGCCTCGCATACTGAGGTAGCGCGTACAGCACCATTTCGTGCGACTTTCACGCTGGACATTATGGCGACGGCTCTCAAACGGTCGGTTTATACACGCAGCTCGGGCACAGGGGTACCGCCCTCGCGTGAACCGACCGACCCCGCCTTGCAGCGCTTCCTTGACGCGGTGTGGATGGAGCGGGGCCTGTCGGCCAATACGCTGGCCGCCTATCGCGCCGATCTGACCGCGCTCGCGCGCTGGCTGGACGAGCGCGAGAGCGCATTGCTCAAAGCCACGCGCATCGAGCTGCTCGGATTCATCGCTGCGCGCGTGGAGGGCGGCTCGCGGCCGCGCTCGACGGCGCGGCAGCTGTCGAGCTTCCGGCGCTTCTTCCGGTTCATGGTGCGCGAGGGCTTGATAGCCGTCGATCCGACCGCTCAGATCGCGATGCCGAAGATCGGCCGCTCGCTGCCGAAATCGCTCACCGAGGCGGAGGTCGATGCGCTGCTCGAGGCGCCGGTGGTCACCGATCCGCTCGGACATCGCGACCGCACCATGCTCGAGGTGCTGTATGCGACGGGGCTGCGCGTCTCCGAGCTCGTGAGCCTGAAGCACAACCAGGTCAATCTGAATCAAGGCGTGATGCGCGTGGTCGGCAAGGGCAACCGCGAGCGGCTGATCCCGTTGGGCGAAGAGGCGGTCAAGTGGCTGCAGCAGTTCATGCAGGGTCCGCGCGTGGAGATCCTGCTGGAGCGGCAGACCGACTACCTGTTCCCCACGCGCCGCGGCGATCGCATGACGCGCCAGGCGTTCTGGCACATCATCAAGCGCTACTCGAAGAAGGCGGGCGTGGAAAAGGAGCTCTCGCCGCATACTCTGCGTCATGCCTTCGCCACGCATCTGCTCAATCACGGAGCGGATCTGCGGGTGGTGCAGATGCTGCTCGGCCACAGCGATCTGTCGACGACCCAGATCTACACCCACGTGGCGCGCGAGCGCCTCAAAGAGTTGCACGCGCAGCACCATCCGCGCGGCTAGCAGCCGTTTGGCGGGAACGAGCGGTGCGGCGCGCAGTCCAACCCCCCGGAATTTGCGGGAGTATCCGATGCTGAAGAGCCTGGCGGTCTTGGCCGCCCTGCAGGTCGCCGTGTGCGCGGGCGCGCGCGCGACCCCCCAAACGTCGCCGCAGGCGCATGCCGCGGCGGCCGACGCACGCCCGGCGGCCGAGCCGCACTCCGCCGCCGATCCGCGCGCCGCGCTGCTCAAGCTGCTGCCGGCGGGATCGAAGATCGAGGATCTGACCCCTTCGCCCATTCCCGGTATCTACCAGTTCGTGCAGGGCGCGGAGGTGAGCTATCTCACGGCCGACGGCAAGTTCTTCCTGGACGGCAACCTGTACGACATGGCGACCCGGACGAACCTGACCGAGACGCTGCGCGCCCGCGCCCGCGCGAGCCTCATCGCCGCGGTGCCCGAATCGCAGATGCTGGTGTTCTCGCCCAAGAATCCGCTCTACACCATCACCGTGTTCACGGACGTCGACTGCCCGTATTGCCGCAAGCTGCACAGCGACATGCCGGAGCTCAACAAGCTCGGCGTGCGGGTGCGCTACATGTTCTATCCGCGCACCGGACCCAATACCGAGAGCTGGCGCAAGGCCGAGGTCATCTGGTGCTCGGCCGACCGCAACGATGCGCTCACTCGCGCCAAGCTCGGGGCGCAGCTCGATATGAACAAGACCTGCGGTCCGACGCCGGTGGCGCGCGAGTACGCGCTGGGTCAGAGCATCGGCGTGCGCGGCACGCCCGCAATCGTCACCGAGAGCGGGGACTTCATCAACGGATACATGCCGCCGCGCGACCTGCTGCAGGCCATCAAGCAGCTGCAGGTGGCGCAGCGCTGATGGCCCCGCTCAGCGCTCGAGCAGCTTGAGCTTGTCCTTGACGCCTTCCCACTGCTTGGCGTCCGCCGGCGGCTCCTTCATCTCGCTGATCACCGGCCATTTTTTGGCGAGCTCGGCATTCAGCTGCTTGAAGTTCTCCTGGCCGGTGGGAATCTCCTCCTCGGAGTAGATCGCTTCGACCGGACACTCCGGCTCGCACAGGGTGCAGTCGATGCACTCGTCCGGGTCGATCACCAGAAAATTCGGACCCTCGTGAAAGCAGTCGACCGGACACACTTCCACGCAGTCCATGTATTTGCATTTGATGCAGCTTTCAGTGACCACGAACGCCATGACTTACCCTTCTGGATGACCCCTGCCTGGAATGACCTGCCCGCCTGCGTGACTCGAGGCGGGCATTTTGCCACAGCCGCGCCGCGCCGCGCCCGGCCGCTCGCGCCCCCCTGGGCGCCTCATTGTTTCGCGAGCCCCTTGAGCGGCCGCGTCAGCTCGACGAAGTGATAGTCCTCGCGCCCGGCGGCGCGGTCCTCGAAATACCTGCGCAGCGCATACTCGCCGCTCGGAAACGCCAGCTGATCCCAGGGAATTTCCGTCTCATCGTACAGTCCGACCTCCAGGCTCTCCGGCCCGGGGGCGAACCGGGGCGCCTGCAGTTGAGCCCGGAACATCACGTGCACCTGCCCGGCATGCGTGACGTTCACGACCGCAAGGAGCGAGCCCATGTCCACTTTCGCGAGCGCCTCCTCGTAGCACTCGCGCGCCGCGGCGGCCTGCATGGTCTCCCCGTTCTCCATGAAGCCGGCGGGCACCGTCCAGAAGCCCAGACGCGGCTCGATCGCGCGCCGGCACAGCAGGATCTTGCGCTCCCACTGCGGCACGCAGCCGAGCACCAGCAGCGGATTCTTGTAGTGGATCATGCTGCAGCTCGTGCACACGAAGCGCGGCAAATGATCCCCATCGGGAATTTTCGATACTACGGGCGCGCCGCAGTGGCTACAGAAATTCAAATGGTGTCCATAAAATTAACGAGCTGGTGCCCGGAGAGGGAATCGAACCCACACGGTGTCGCCACCACCGGATTTTGAGTCCGGCGCGTCTACCAGTTCCGCCATCCGGGCATGCCAGATCATCCAGTATATGCGATCGGCGCACTTGGTAGTATTGATTCAGGATGCAGCGCATTCACTTCGATCTTCCCGCCGATCTCATCGCGCAACGCCCCGCGACGCCGCGCTCGGCGAGCCGGCTGCTCGCACTCGACGGTGCCAGCGGCAGGCTCGAGGACCTCGCGTTCCGCGACCTGCCGGGACTGCTGGACAAGGCGGATCTGCTGGTCTTCAACGACACACGGGTGATTCCGGCGCGCGTTCATGGCACCAAGGCGAGCGGAGGCAGGGTCGAGATACTGCTGGAGCGCGTGCTCGGTGCGCGCACGGCGCTGGTGCAGGCGCGGGCGAGCAAGAGCCTCAAGCCCGATGCCACGATTCACTTGCCCGGTGCGCACAGCGCGCGCCTCGAGGGGCGCGAAGGAGATCTTTACCGCCTGCAGTTCTCCGCCGACGTGCTCGAGTTCTTCGAGCGCCACGGCGAGGTGCCGCTGCCGCCCTACATCGATCGGGCGCCCGACGCGACCGATCGGGAACGCTACCAGACGGTGTTTGCGCGCGCCCCCGGCGCAGTCGCAGCGCCGACCGCCGGCCTGCACTTCGACGCGGCGACCTTCGCGGAGCTCGAGCGGCGCGGCGTGCGCCATACCTTCGTGACGCTGCACGTCGGCGCGGGCACGTTTCAGCCCGTGCGGGTGCAGGACATCGAGCGGCACGAGATGCATCCGGAGTACGTGGAGGTGGGGGAAGGCGCTTGCGCGGCGATCAATGCGGCGCGCGCGGCGGGCGGCCGCATCGTGGCCGTCGGCACCACGGTGGTGCGGAGTCTGGAGACCGCGGCGGCGGCGCGATCCGCCGCCGGCGCCGGGGGGCTGCTGCCGTACCGGGGCATGACGCGCCTGTTCATCCGGCCGGGCTACGGGTTTCGCGCGATCGACGCCATGGTCACCAACTTTCATTTGCCGGACTCGACGCTGCTCCTGCTGTGCGCGGCATTCGTCGGGAGCGGCGCGCTCGAGAGAGCCTACGAGCACGCCGTCGCGCAGCGCTACCGGTTCTACAGCTACGGCGACGCGATGTTCATGCGGCCCGCCGCCGCTGCGCTGGGGCGGGCGTGAGCGCCCGCATGCGCTTCGAGGTGACCCGCCTGGATGGCGCGGCCCGGCGGGGCCTGCTCTGCTTCGCGCGCGGCGAGGTCGAAACCCCGGCCTTCATGCCGGTGGGAACCTACGGCACGGTCAAGGCGATGACGCCGGAGCAGCTCGAGAGCGTCGGTGCGCGGATCGTGCTCGGCAACACGTTCCATCTGTATCTGCGGCCGGGACTCGAGGTGATCGAGGCGCACGGCGGCCTGCACCGGTTCACGCACTGGGAGCGTCCGATCCTCACCGACTCGGGCGGCTTCCAAGTGTGGAGCCTGAAGGAGATGCGCAAGATCACCGAGGAGGGGGCGAGGTTCCGCTCGCCGGTGGACGGCGCGCCGGTATTCCTCTCGCCCGAGGAATCGATGCGCATCCAGCGCGTGCTGGCTGCCGACATCGCCATGAGCTTCGATGAGTGCACGCCCTATCCGGCGAGCGAGCGTGAGGCGCGCGCCTCGATGGAGCTGTCGATGCGCTGGGCCCTGCGCAGCGCGCGCGCCTACCACGCGAGCGAGCCGCCGGGCACGCTCTTCGGCATCGTGCAGGGCGGTGTGTACGCGCCCCTGCGCGCCGCCTCCCTCGAGGCGCTCGAGCAGATCGGCTTCGAGGGCCTGGCGATCGGCGGCCTCGCCGTCGGCGAGACCGAGGCGCAGCGCCTCGAGGTGCTCGAGGCGCTCTTGCCGCAGATGCCGCTGCACAAGCCCCGCTATCTCATGGGGGTCGGCAGACCGCAGGACATCGTCGAGGCGGTTCGGCGCGGGGTCGACCTGTTCGATTGCGTCATGCCCACACGCCATGCCCGCAATGCCCATCTGTTCACCCGCAGCGGCGTGCTCAACATTCGCAACGCAGCGCATCAGAAGGACACCCGCCCGATCGAGGAGGGCTGCAGCTGCTACACCTGCTCGAACTACAGCCGCAGCTACCTGCGGCACCTGGACAGGTGCGGCGAGATACTGGGGTCGCACCTCAACACCGTGCACAACCTGCACTTCTATCAGCGCCTGATGAGCGAGCTGCGCGGCGCCATCGAGGCTCGCCGGCTCGACGCCTACGTCGCGGAGTTCTACGCTTTGCGGCGCGAGGGGGGCGCCGAGGCATCGGGATGAGCCGCCGGCCGGGCGTGCGGGCAGCAGCCGGCCCCCGGCGGCTGATGTATAATGCCCGGCTTTGCGTTGCGGCATCCGCCGCGCAAGACGGGGGAAACGCCAATGGACTTCTTCATCAACTCGGCCCACGCCCAGTCCGCGGGCGGCGGCAGCCAGGGAATCATGAGCGCTCTCATGCTTCCGCTGGTGCTTCTGGTGGTCTTCTATTTCCTGCTCATCCGGCCGCAGAACAAGCGCGCCAAGGAGCAGCGCGAGATGCTGTCGAAGATCGCCGAAGGGGATGAGGTCGCCACCACCGGAGGAATCCTCGGCAAGGTGGTGTCCGTCGGCGAGCAATTCCTCACCCTCGAGATCGCCAGCGGCGTGACCGTCAAGCTGCAGAAGTTTCAGGTCGCCCAGCTGCTGCCGAAGGGTACGGTCAAGGGCGCATGATCTCCTATCCGCGCTGGAAGATGGTGCTGGTCGCGCTCGCGCTCGCGCTCGGCATCCTGCTCGCGCTGCCGAACCTGTTCGGCGAGCAGAGTGCGCTGCAGCTGGTGCGCGATCGCGCGCCCGTACAGGCAAGCGATCGCACCAGCATCGTCGATCTGCTGCGGTCGAAGGGCGTCATCCCGACGGGCGCGTTCCTCGATCAGGGGCGGCTCACCCTGCGCTTCGCCAGCAGGCAGGATCAATTGAAGGCGCGCGACGTCATCAACGATGCGCGCCCCAACGAATTCACCGTGGCGCTCACGCAGGCCTCGCGCGTGCCCGACTGGATGCGCAGCCTCGGCCTGAGCCCCTTGAAGCTCGGCCTGGATCTGCGCGGCGGCGTTTATCTGGTCTACCAGGTCGACATCCAGGGCGCCATCAAGCAGCTTCTCGATCTGCGGGAGCAGGATTTTCGCGCCGCGCTGCGCACCGCGCGCGTCCCCTACCAGGATGTTCGGGTGGACTATGCGGCGAACAGCGTGCGGGTCATTTTCCGCGATGCCGACAGCGAGGCGAAGGGCAAGGCCGCGATTCTCTCCGACAATCGCGGGCTGCATCTGGTCGAGACCAGCGTCGGCGGCGAGCCGGCGCTGGAGCTGACGCTGACTGCGCAGGAGATCAAGGAACGGCAGGACTATGCCGTCCAGCAGAACATCGTGATCCTGCGCAACCGCCTGAACAGTCCGGAGCTCGCCGTGTCCGAGCCCCAGGTGGCGCGCGAGGGCGTCGACCGCATCGCAATCCAGCTGCCGGGCCTGCAGAATTCCGCCGAAGTGAAGAAGATTCTCGGCGAGACGGCGACCCTCGAGTTTCGCATGGTCGACGAGACCGACAATCCGTACGAAGCGGCCTCCACCGGACACGTGCCGCTCGGCGCAAAGCTCTACTACACGCGCGACAAGCAGCCGGTGCTGCTGAAGCGCGACGTGATCGTGACGGGCGATGAGCTCACCGACGCCTCCTTCCAGCCGAACACCCAGGAGGGCCCGGCGGTTTCGGTGAGCCTGGATGCGCGCGGCGCGTCGAAGATGCTCAAGAACACCGAGGAGAACCTCGG
This sequence comes from Steroidobacteraceae bacterium, assembly GCA_035504115.1. GTDB lineage: Bacteria > Pseudomonadota > Gammaproteobacteria > Steroidobacterales > Steroidobacteraceae > Bog-1198. Next base: position 98,265 of record DATJSL010000047.1, read on the forward strand.
CCATCTCATGGCGGTCGTGTTCATCAACCGCTCCCGCGAGAAGAATGCGCAAGGCGTGGAGGTCGAGCACACCACCGAGGAAGTGATCAACCGCGCCACCATCCGCGGCGTGTTCAGCAACAACTTTCAGATCACCGGCGTCAATCCGATCGAGGGGCGCGAGCTGGCGCTGCTGCTGCGCGCAGGCGGGCTGGCGGCGCCGTTGACGCCGGTCGAGGAGCGCGCGATCGGCCCGAGCCTGGGGCAGGACAACATCAACAAGGGCGTGCACGCCATGGTGTTCGGCATGCTCGCGGCGTTCGTCTTCATGGCGATCTACTACAAGCTGTTCGGCCTGATCGCCGACCTGGTGCTGCTCGCCAACGTGGTGCTGCTCACGGCGCTGCTGTCGGTGGTCGGCGCGGCGCTCACCTTGCCGGGCATCGCTGCCGTGGTGCTGACGGTGGGCATGGCGGTGGATGCGAACATCCTGATCTACGAGCGCATCCGCGAGGAGCTGCGCAACGGAGTGTCGCCGCGCGCCGCGATCACCGCCGGCTTCGAGCGGGCCTACTCGGCGATCTTCGACTCCAACATCACCGCGGCCATCGCGGGCCTCGTCCTGTGGCTGTTCGGCGCGGGCGCGGTACGCGGATTTGCCGTGGTGCTGGTGCTCGGCATCATGACCTCGATGTTCACCGCCCTGATGGGCAGCCGCACGCTGGTGCAGCTGCTCTACGGGGGAAAGCGCAAGGTCGAGCGTCTCTCCATCTGATGCCGCTTCCGGCTTGAGGACCTGAATCCATGGAGTTCTTTCACAAGGTAACGCGCTTCCCCTTCATGCGCACGCGCAAGGTCTGGTACGGCCTGTCGTCGCTCCTGATCGTGGGGTCGATCTTGCTGGTGGTGTTGCGCGGACTGAACCTGGGGATCGACTTCACCGGCGGCGTGAACATCGAGACCACGTTCGCACAGGCGCCGAACGTCGACCGGCTGCGCGCCGCGCTCGCCAGGTCGGGCGTCGCCTCCGCCCAGGTGCAGGCTTTCGGAAGCTCGCGTGACATCCTGGTGCGCCTGCCGCCGGATCCGAACGTGAAGGGCGAGCAGATCGGCGCCAAGATCCTCGATGTGTTCAAGACCGTCGATGCGGACGTGAAGCTGCAGAGCACCGAGGTGGTGGGACCCCAGGTCGGACAGGAGCTGTTCATCCACGGCGCCTGGGCGCTCATCGCCACGCTGGTGCTCATCATGATGTACGTGCTCATGAGGTTCACGTTCAAGCTCGCCGTGGGCGCCATTCTCGCGGTGCTGCACGACCCGATCTGCGTGATCGGATTCTTCGCGCTGTCGCAGGTGAGTTTCGACCTGACGGCGATCTCGGCCATCCTGGCGGTGATCGGCTATTCGCTCAACGACACGGTGATCGTGTTCGACCGGGTGCGCGAGCGCGCCCGCAACGCGCGCAAGCTGCAGGTGTCCCAGGTGATCGACGAGTCGATCAACCAGACGCTGTCGCGAACGTTGATGACCAAGCTGGTGACCTTGATGGTCGTGGTATTCCTGCTGGTATTCGGCGGCGAGACCTTGCACGGGTTCTCCGCGGCGCTGGTCATCGGCATCGTCGCGGGCACCTACTCGTCGATCTATATCTCGGCGGCGCTGGCGCTCGACCTCGGGTTGCGCACCGATGACCTGCTCGAGCGCAAGCTGTCGAGACCCGAAGAGGTCGACGGCTTGCCCTGAAGATGCAGCTGCTCCTCGATCCGCAGACCTGGCTGTCATTCTCGACGCTGGCGCTGCTCGAGATCGTCCTCGGCATCGACAACATCATCCTGCTCAGCGTGCTGATCGAGCGCCTGCCGCCGCGGCAGCGCGGCAGCGCGCGCTTCCTCGGCTCGGGCTTCGCCATGCTGACCCGGATCGCATTGCTGCTGTCCGTGGTCTGGATGACCACGCTGCGCAAGCCGCTGTTCACGCTCGACGGCTTCGACGTCTCGCTGCGCGACGCGGTCCTGTTCGCGGGCGGGGCACTGCTGATCGTGCAGAGCATCGATGAGATCGCCGATCTCGTGCGCGGGCGTGAGGTCGGGCGCGAGGCGGGCGCGGGGCGCGGATTCTGGGTGATCATCGTGCAGATCGGCGTTCTGGACATCGTGTTCTCGCTCGATTCGGTGTTCACGGCCATCGGCCTCGCGCGCCGCGTCGAGGTGATGATCGCCGCCATCGTCGTCTCGGTGCTGGCGATGATCGGCATCTCATCGGCCGTAGGGCGGCTGATCGGTCGATATCCGAGCCTCAAGGCGCTCGCGCTCGCTTTCCTGGTGCTGGTGGGGCTGTCGCTGATCGCCGAAGCCGCGCACATGGAGATCCCGCAAGGCTATTTGTATTTCGCGATCGCCTTCTCGGGAGTTGTGGAATGGATCAACATTCGCTTGCGGCGGCGGGGGTAACGTGTAAGTTTGGCAGGATGGCAGAAGCAGACCCCGTAGATTGCGCCTCGGCAACAGATCTTCATCGCAGCATCAACTCCAGGCAGCTGGGCATGATTGCCATCGGCGGGGCGATAGGCACCGGCCTATTCTTCGCGAGCGGAGGGGCGATCGCGCAAGCGGGGCCGGGCGGTGCGATGCTGGCGTACGCCGTCATGGGATTGGCGGTCTTCTGCATGATGCAGTCGTTGGGCGAGATGGCGACGCAGCTTCCGATCCGCGGTTCATTCGAGGCCTACGCCGAACGCTTCATCGATCCCTCGCTCGCCTTTGCGGTGGGCTGGAATTACTGGTTCAGCTGGGCGGTAACCCTGGCGGCGGAATTGGTGGCCGGCGCCCTCATCGTCCAGTTCTGGTTTCCGCATTCCAATCCGTCGCTTTGCGCGATGGGCTTTTTCGCCCTGGTGATGATCCTCAACCTGCTGTCGGTGAGAGCCTATGCCGAAGCCGAATATTGGTTCGCGGGGATCAAGGTCGTCACGGTCATCATTTTCCTGGGCGTGGGATTTTTGATGATCGCCGGCATGCTCAGCAACGCGCATCCCGGGTTCCAGAACTGGCTGCTGGCAGATCCCAGTGCGCACACGCATGCGCCCTTCGTGGGAGGATGGACCGCCGCGCTCGCGGTTTTTCTGGTCGCCGGGTTTTCGTTTCAGGGCACGGAGGGTGTGGGCATCGCCGCGGCCGAAACCGCGGATCCGCGCAAGAACGTGCCCAGGGCCATCCGATCCGTTTTCTGGCGCATATTGCTGTTCTACATCGGATCCATTTTCGTGATCGGAACGCTGATCGGATACACGAATCCGAACCTGCTCCGCGCAGACGAAACCCACATAGCATTTTCGCCGTTCACCATGGTGTTTCAGCGGTTGCCGTGGGGCTACTATGCCGCCAACCTCATCAATGCAGTCATTCTTTCCTCCGTTCTCTCGTGCGGCAATTCATCTCTGTACGTCGCCTCGCGCATGCTGCACGCGATGTCTCACGGCAGCAAGGCGCCCCGGGTGTTCGGCCGACTCAATGGCCGTGGCGTTCCGGTGGCGGCGCTGTGGGGCACGGGTGTGGTAAGTGGATTCGCATTCCTCTCCAACTACGTCGGCGGCCAGAAGATCTATCAGCTTCTTTACAATGCATCGAGCTTGAGCGGATTTCTGATCTGGCTGGGTATCGCCATATGCCATCTGCGCTTCAGGAAAGCCTGGGTCGCGCAAGGTCGCCTGCTGGCGGACTTGAAATTCAAATCCAAGCTCTATCCGTATGGCCCGTGGTTCGCGCTGCTGCTGTTTCTGATCGTGCTGTTCGGCGCGAACATCGGCGTCTTTCAAGCTCCGGTCTTTTCCTGGTTCGATTTCATCAGCGGGTATCTCATATTGCCGGCGTTTCTGGCCTTGTATCTGGGCCACAAGCTTCGCTACAAGACACGGCTCGTGCCACTCGGCCAATGCGACTTCGATTCTCAGCGATCGCCGTGATGGGGGGCGATCGCCGTGATGGGGCGATCGCCGTGATGGGCATTGGGATCTCAATTGCGGGCCGGCAACAGCCCTGTTATCGTCGTTCGAGCGCTGCCAGCACTACATAGAGGAAGTCGACAAAATGGTGGGCAAGGAAATAGGGCGCATTTTCCTGCGCAAATCAGTCGATCAAATCCAAGCCGAGCACCAGCAGGGGGAGCTGAAGCGCTCGCTCGGAGCCCTCAATCTGATGCTGCTCGGAATCGGCTGCGTCATCGGCGCCGGCATCTTCGTCCTCACCGGCCGTGCGGCGGCCGAGTTCGCCGGTCCGGCGATCATGGTTTCGTTCGTGATCACGGGGCTGCTTTGCGCCTTCGTCGCGCTATGTTACGCGGAGCTCGCCTCGGCGCTGCCGGTTTCCGGGTCCGCCTATTCTTATACCTACGCATCGATGGGCGAGGCGCCCGCCTGGATCATGGGTCTGCTGCTGCTGCTGGAATACGGCCTTGCGGCGTCCACTGTCGCGGTGAGCTGGTCGGGATACTGCGTCAGTCTGCTGCGCAACATGGGAATCGTCGTTCCAACGGCGCTCACGGCTGCGCCCGGCGTGCCGGTTACGGACGGGGCCGGTCATGTCATAGCCAGCGGCCTGATCAACCTGCCGGCGATCGTGATCGTGGCTCTGGTCACCCTGGTGCTGGTGCGCGGCGTCTCGGAATCGGCCACGGTCAATAACATCATCGTCATCATCAAGGTATCGGTGGTGCTCGCCTTCATTTTCATCGGCGCGCGTTATGTGCACCCGGCGCTTTGGACCCCGCTGGTGCCCGCGCAGATCCCGCCGCCGGCGCCGGGCACGCCGATGGGTCTTTGGCCGCAAATCGGGCGGGCGATAGTCTCCGTGGTCACCGGCGATAATTCCAGCAAATATGGCATCGTCGGGGTGATTCATGGTGCCGCGGTGATTTTCTTCGCTTATTTGGGGTTCGAGGCGGTATCGACGGCCGGCGCGGAATCGCGCAACCCGGGCAGGGACATGCCCATCGGGATCCTGGGCGCCTTGGCGATCTGCACGGTCCTCTACATCGCCACGTGCGCAGTCCTCGTTGGCATCGTTCCCTATAATCTACTGGATGTTCCGGCGCCTCTCGCCGTTGCGGCCGACTACATCGGCCTCGCCTGGTTCTCGGTCGTGGTCAAGGTCGGCGCCATCGCCGGGCTCACCAGCGTGATGCTCGTGCTGCTCTATGGCCAAACCCGCATCTTCTATACGATGTCCAAGGATGGTCTGCTGCCGCGGGCGCTCGGGCTGGTCCACAAGAAATACCGAACCCCCTGGATCAACACCATCATCGTGGGTCTCGCCGCCATGGGCGCGGCCGGCTTCATGTCGCTGGACACATTGGGCGACCTTGCCAACGTGGGCTCGCTCGCCGCGTTCGCGCTGGTATGTATCACGGTGATCTATTTGCGCATCTCCGAACCCGGGCTGGTGCGCCCGTTCAAGACCCCTCTGTACCCTTTGACGCCGGTACTTGGGGCGGCCATGTGCGCGATGTTGCTGATGAGCTTGATGGCCACGCCCACGACGCGGCATTTCTTTCTGATCTATCTGGCGGTGGGAACGGCGATCTATTTCGTCTATGGAATTCGCATGTCTGCACTTGGCCGCGGCATCGTGGTCCACAGCCGCGCTGCCAAGCCGATGGAGCTGCCGCAAGTAGGCGACTGAGACATCGACTCGCCGCCGCCGCGGGTCCCTGGCCATCGGCCCTGTGGCGCGCTCAGCCGCGCAGCGCTGCCGGAGTCAGGGGACCCAGGGCCGCGAGCAGTCCCTCATAGACCTTGGGATTGCCGGCCACGATGTTCGGCCCGAGGCCGTAGTCGGCACCCGTCGGCGTGCCCACGCGGCCCCCGGCTTCCTGGATGAGCAAGGTGCCGGCCGCGGTGTCCCAGGGCTTGAGGCCGAATTCGAAGAACCCGTCGATGCGGCCCGCCGCGACGTAGGCGAGATCGAGGGAGGCCGCGCCCGGCCGGCGCACGCCGGCCGCGGTGTTCATGATCACCTTGAGCATCGCCAGATAGTCGTCGATGTGCTCGGCGGCCATGCGATAGGGAAAGCCCGTGCCGATGAGCGCGCCTTCGAGAGCCCGCTGGCTGCTCACCCGGATCTTGCGGCCCTCGAGCTGCGCGCCCTCGCCGCGCGATGCCGTGAAAAATTCCTGGCGGCTGGGGTCGTAGACGACGGCGTGCTGCAGGCGCCCGCGATGCTCGACCGCGATCGACACGGCAAAGGTGGGAAATCCGTGCAGGAAGTTCGTGGTGCCGTCGAGCGGATCGATGATCCAGAGATAATCGCTTTCGCCCGTGCGGCCGCTCTCCTCGCCGAGGAACGCATGATCGGGGTGGCTGCGGCGGATGGCGGCGATGATCTCGGCCTCGGCCTTGCGGTCGATGTCGGTGACGAAGTCGTTGCGTCCCTTGGTATCGATCTTGAGCGAATCGAGGCGCGACAGACTGCGCACGATCAGGTCGCCGGCGCGGCGCGCGGCACGCATGGCGATATTGAGAAGTGGTTGCATAACGATAGGCGGTAGAATATCAGAGCATGGTCGCCCAGGTTCGCATCGTGCTCATCGACCCCAGCCATCCGGGCAACATCGGCTCGGTGGCGCGCGCCATGAAGAACATGGCACTCGATGACCTGGTCCTGGTGCGCCCGAGATCCTTCCCTCACGCCGAAGCCGATGCGCTCGCCGCCGGCGCCGATGACGTGCTCGCAAACGCCCGCGTGGCGGCAAACCTCGCCGAGGCCATCGCCGATTGCGGTTTCGTCGCAGGCACCACCTCGCGCCCGAGATCCTATACCTGGGAATTCATGACCCCGCGCGATGTCGCGGCGCGAATCGTCGGATTGCCGCAGGAGAATCGCGCGGCGTTGCTGTTCGGCTCGGAGCGCTACGGGCTCGCCACCGAGGATCTCGGCCACTGCAACGCCCTGGTGCGCATTCCCGCCAATCCGGCCTACTGCTCGCTCAATCTGGCGATGTCGGTGCAGCTGCTCGCCTACGAGCTGTTGCTGGCGCGCGAGCAGCCGCACTCGCGCGTGCAGCTCGATTCGCCGCTGGCGTCCTGCGCGGACATGGAGCATTTCTACGCCCATCTGCGCCAGGTGCTCGGCGAGATCGAGTTCGAGGACCGCACCGGCTATCTGATGGAGCGGCTGCGGCGGCTGTTCAATCGCGCGCAGCTCGACCGCAACGAGGTCAACATCATGCGCGGCATCCTGAGCGCCGTGCAGGCGCGGCCCGGGGAGCCGGTGCGCCGCAGGCGCGAATGAGCGCGCGCTGCGCATATCTGGACTATGCGGCGACCACTCCCGTGGCCCCGCAGGTCGCCGCACGCATGGCGCAGTGCCTGACCCTCGAAGGAGCCTTCGGCAACCCCGGGTCCGCGAGCCACCCCTATGGCGAGGCGGCGAGCGAGCAGGTCGAATCGGCGCGTGCCCAGGTCGCCGCAGCGGTGGGCGCACAGGCGCGCGAGGTGCTGTTCACCTCCGGCGCGACGGAATCGAACAACCTCGCGATCTTCGGTACGGCGCACTATTACCGGGATGCCGGGCGCCACATCGTCACGGCGCGCACCGAGCACAAGTCGGTGCTCGATCCCTGCAAGGAGCTCGAGCGGCGGGGCTGGAGCGTCACCTATCTCGCGCCCGACGGGCAGGGGATACTCGATCCCGAGCGAGTCGCGGCGGCGGTGCGCGCCGATACCGTGCTCGTGTCCGTCATGCACGTCAACAACGAGACCGGCGTGGTTCAGGACATCGCCGCGATCGCCGACCGCTGCGCGCGGATGGGGCGCGCCCGTGTGCACGTGGATGCCGCGCAAAGCGTCGCCAAGTGCGAGCTCGATTTCGGCGCACTCGGGGTCGATCTGATGTCGCTGTCGGCTCACAAGGCCTACGGGCCGAAGGGCGCCGGCGCGCTGCTGGTCTCGCACGCTCGCGGCGCGCACCTGACGCCGCTGCAGTTCGGCGGGGGCCAGGAACGCGCCTTGCGCTCCGGCACGCTGGCGACGCATCAGGCGGTCGGGATGGGCGCGGCATTCGAGCTGGCGAGCAGCCGCTGGCGCGAGGAGCTCGGCAACATCGCTCGGCTCAAGGAGCGGCTGTGGCACCGCTTGAGCGCGCTCGACGGCCTCGCGCGCAACGGCGGCGCCGCGGCCGTGCCTCATATCCTCAGCGTCTCCTTCGAGGGCGTGGAGGGCGAGAGTCTGCTCGCGGCCGTGCAATCCCACATCGCGGTATCCACGGGCTCCGCCTGCACGTCCGCGGCGCGCGAGCCTTCCTACGTGCTGCGTGCGATGGGCCGCGACGAGCGTCTGGCCGAGAGCACTCTGCGGTTCAGCTTCGGCCGCTTCACCACCGATGCCGACATCGACCGCGCCGGGGAGGTGGTGACGCGGGCCGTGCAGAGGCTGCGCAGGATTGCCGGGGCATGAGCTACAACGAGCTCACCCGCCGGCATTTCGATGCACCCGCCCGCGTCGGGAGCCTGGCAGGGCCGGGCTGCTTTCGCGGCTCCGCCGGCAGCCCCTCTCAGGGCACCTGGGTTCAGTTCGACGTGCAGGTCGCGCCGGGCAGCCTCATCCGCGCTGCGCGCTTCGTCGCTTTCGGCTGCCCGCACGTGATCGCCGCCTGCTCGCTCATTGCCGAGCGCGCAGAGGGCCGATGCGCCGCGCCCTGCCTGCCGGAGAGCGTCGGCGTGCTGCGCGAGCGCCTCGGCGTGCCGGTCGAGAAGCTGGGCCGGCTGCTGCTGGTGGAAGATGCCTGGGTCGCCGCGCTGCGGGCCGCCGTCCGGGGCTGCGGCATTGAGAGCCCGCCGCCGCAGCCCCATATATGAGCGCATGGCTCGGCGGGAGCGAATCTTGCACTGCGATGAGCATCAGATCATGCCCGAAAGTGCGCTTAAGGTCCGTGCGCCGGCCGCGGCTAAGTGTTATGTATAGCGCCCGCAAGCACTCTTTGGCGAAAGGAGAGGACAGCTCAATATGGCGATATCGTTGACGGAATCCGCGGCCGACCGCATACGCACTCACCTCGAGAAGCGCGGCGCGGGATTGGGCCTGCGCGTCGGGGTCAAGAAGACCGGATGCTCGGGATTTGCGTATGTGGTGAACTACGCCGACCAGATCCTGCCCACGGACGAGGTTTTCGAGGCTCGCGGGGTCAAGATCGTGGTCGACTCGGCGAGCTTGCCGCTCATCGACGGCACGCTGGTCGATTTCGTGAAGCAAGGCCTCAACGAGGCTTTCAAGTTTCAAAATCCCAAGGCCAGAGGTGAATGCGGCTGCGGCGAGAGCTTCAGCGTCTAGCATCGCGAGGGCGGCCGCCGGACCGCGCCCCTCGTTCGAAGGTTTTTCCAAGCAATACAGGCACTTCGGTTGGCGCCGCCGATTGCCTGTGCGGCGCCGCTAAAGTACACTTCGCGCTCTTTGCCGCCCCAGCCGGGCGCCAATGCCAACGAATCCGAGGTGATCATGCCCATCGAGCGTACCCTTTCCATCATCAAGCCGGATGGCGTCGGCCGCAATCTCATCGGCGAGGTGCTGCGCCGCTTCGAGCAGGTCGGCTTGCGCGTGGTGGCTGCGCGCATGATGCAGCTCTCGCAGAAGGAGGCAGAGGGGTTCTACGCCGTGCATCGGGAGCGGCCGTTCTTCAAGGATCTGGTGAGATTCATGACCTCCGGGCCGGTCATGGTGCAGGTCCTCGAGGGAGAGGGCGCGATCGCCAGGAACCGCGAGGTCATGGGGGCAACCGATCCGAAGAAGGCCGCGCCGGGCACCATCCGTGCAGATCTGGCGAGCACCATCGATGAGAACGTCGTCCACGGCTCCGATGCGCCCGAGACCGCTGGCCGCGAGATTGCCTACTTCTTTCGCGAAATTGAGCTCTGCCCGCGTACGCGCTAGCGTAATGACGGACTGCACCAGCGGGGGCATTGAAGCGAAGTGGCCGGCGATCCCATAAATCTCCTCGGTTTGCCGCGCGGCGAGCTCGAGGCGTTCGTCTCCGAGCGCCTGGGCGCGAAGCCCTTCCGCGCGCGTCAGCTGATGAAGTGGATCTATCGGCGCGGCGTGGCGGACTTCGACGCCATGACGGATCTGGCGCGGGATTTTCGCGCGCAGCTCAAGGATGCCGCGTCCCTGGAGGTGCCGAGGATCGTCGAAGAGCACAGATCGGCCGACGGCACGCGCAAGTGGATGCTGCGCATGGACGAGGTGCAGGGCATCGAGACGGTGTACATCCCCGAGCCGGATCGCGGCACGCTGTGCATCTCCTCCCAGGTCGGCTGCGCCATGGATTGCTCGTTCTGCTCGACCGCGCAGCAGGGCTTCAACCGCAATCTGAGCGTGGCGGAGATCGTCGGCCAGGTGTTTCTCGCGCAGCGCGAATTGCGCGACCTGCGATCCGAGCGCCGCGCCATCACCAACATCGTGTTCATGGGGATGGGCGAGCCGCTCGCCAATTACCGCAACGTCGTGCCGGCCATGCGCATCTTTCTCGATGATCTGGGCTACGATCTGTCGCGCCGCCGGGTGACCCTGAGCACCTCGGGATTGGTGCCGCAGATCTACAAGCTCGCCGAGGAATGCAACGTGGCGCTCGCGGTCTCGCTGCACGCGCCGAACGACGAGCTGCGCAATCAGCTCGTGCCCATCAATCGCAGGCATCCGATCGACGAGCTGCTTGCGGCCTGCTGGCATTACATCGATGAGCAGAACGGGCGCAGCGTCACCTTCGAGTACGTCATGCTCGACGCCGTCAACGATCGGCCCGAGCATGCACGGGCCCTCGCCCGCCTGCTGCGCGGGCGCCCCGCCAAGCTCAATCTCATCCCTTTCAACCGCTTCCCGGGCACGAGCTACCGGTGCTCGCCGGCTGCGGCCATCCTCGCGTTTCGCGACATCCTGAACGAGCAGGGCGTGATCGCCACCATCCGGCGCACGCGCGGCGAGGACATCGATGCGGCGTGCGGGCAGCTGGCGGGAAGAGTCACGGACCGCACGCAGGTGCGCCTCGGTGCGAAGATGAGCGGCGCGCGCACGCCGGCGGAGGCGCCTTGAGCCGGCGCCCGCCCGCCGGGCTCGCCGCGGCGGCCGCTGTTGCGGCCCTCGGCGCGCTGCTGTCGGCCTGCCACCCCTCGCCGCCCGTCTATCAGCCGCCCGACCGGCACAAGAAACCCGAGCCTGCCGAGGCCGCGGTCGACAACATGCAAATGGCGATCGAGTACATGCGGCTCAACAACCTGGCGCGCGCGCGCGACCGCATCGAGCGCGCGCTGCGCGAGGCGCCCGAGAATCCGAGCGTGGAGGAGACGGCGGGACTGGTGTACGAGCGCCTCGACGAGATGAGCAAGGCCAAGCACGCCTTCGCGGCGGCGGCGCGGCTCGGCAAGGACGACCCGGACATCCAGAACAGCTATGCGGGCTTCCTGTGCCGCACCGGCAAGATGGCCGAGGGCGAGAAGCTGTTCATCGAGGTCGCGAAGAATCCTCTGTACCAGACCCCCGAAGTCGCGCTGCTGAACGCCGGAGTGTGCGTGGGCTCCGCGGGCGACGCGGTCGACGCGCAGCGCTATTTCAATCGGGCGCTCGCCATCAAGCCCAACATGCCGGAGGCGCTGCTGCAGCTCGGCAATCTCGCCTTCACCCGCGGCGACAACACCCAGGCGCTCGATTACGTGCAGCGCTACCTCGCGGTCGATCCTCCCTCCGCCGACGTGCTGTGGCTCGGGTTTCGGATCCAGCGCAAGCTCGGCGACAATACCGCGGCGGCGGCGTTTGCCCAGCGCATCGAGAACGAGTTCCCCAATTCGGAACAAGCTCAGATGATGCGCTCCGGCATCGATCGATGAGCGAGGCGGCGCAAGCGCTCGGACTGAAGCTCAAGGCCGAGCGCGAAAAGCGCGGGATGAGCACCCAGAAGATGGCCGATGACATGCATCTCGATGCCTGGGTGATCGACGCGCTCGAGGCCGGGGACTACGAGCGCATCGGACCGGCGGTCTATGCCAAGGGACATTTGAAGAAATACGCGAGCATTCTGGGCGTCTCGCCCACCGAGGCGGCGTCCGAATCGGCCGCGAGGCCACCGGGGCCTCTCGCGCCCACGCCGATCATCCGTCTGGATCCGCCCGGCGGCACGGACTGGCCGAAGGTCGGCGGATTCGCCCTGATCGCTCTGGTCGCCGGCGGCATTGCCTGGTGGCGCCCTTGGCAGCGCTTCCCGGCCACTCCCGCCGCGCCCTTGGCCGCGAGCGCCTCTGCCGTCGCCGCGAGCGCCGCCGCCGTCCCCGCGAGCGCCGCCGCCGTGGCCGCGGCCTCGGCACCGCCGCTGAGCGCCCCTGCGGATGCGGCGTCCGCGCCGCCCGCGGTCACGCGTGTCACCTCAGCGGATCTCGACGCGGCCGCCCCCGCCGCTGCGGCGCCGGTTGCGCTCGCGCCGCGGCCGCCCTCCGCGACGCCGGCGGAATTGACCCCCGGCGTGGGCAGAGCGCGCCTGCGCCTGAGCTTCTCGGCCGACTCGCGTGTCGATGTGTACGACTACGCGGGCAAGCCCATCTTCATTGGCAACGGCCGCGCGAACAGCATCAAGACCCTGGCGGGTATCGCCCCATTCCGGATCTATCTCGGTTTTGCGAGCGGTGTGCAGCTTCAAGTGAACGATCGCGCCGTGGCGATCGGGCCGCAGTTCGTCAGCGGCGATGTGGCTCGTTTCGAGGCCGGCGCCGACGGCGTGCTCAGACGCGACACTCGTGCGCCTCCAGCCAGCGGGACGTCGGCGGTCCCGGCCTCGCCCCGCGGCTGACGGCAGCTCCCCCTTGAGCAAGATCATCGAGCCCTTGCGTGGCGTTCACGACGTACTGCCTGCGCAGGCGCCCGTCTGGCAGCACCTCGAGCGCATCACGCGCGAGGTCTTCGCGGCGTACGGCTACGAAGAGTTCCGTGTTCCCATCATCGAGCAGACTCAGCTGTTCAAGCGCTCGATCGGCGATTTCACCGATATCGTCGAGAAGGAGATGTTCAGCTTCGTCGATCAGGGCGAAGATCACATCACGCTGCGTCCCGAGGCCACCGCCGGCATCGTGCGCGCCATGATCTCGAACGGCCTGCTGCGCGAGAGTCGCCTCAAGGTGTGGTGCATGGGCGCCATGTTCAGGCGCGAGCGCCCGCAGGCGGGCCGCTACCGCCAGTTTCATCAGATCGATGCCGAGGCCTTCGGCTTCGAGGGGCCGGACGTCGACGCCGAGCTGATCTTGCTGTCGGCGCGGCTGCTGCACCGTCTCGGTCTGACCCGCATCAAGCTGCTGGTCAACTCCCTGGGAACCCCGGCGGTGCGCGCCGCCTACCGCGAGCGGCTCAAGGCCTATTTCGGCGCGCACGAGACCCTGCTCGACGCCGACAGCCAGCGGCGTCTGCAAGGCAACCCGCTGCGCATCCTGGACAGCAAGAACCCGCATATGCAGTCGCTCATCGCCGGCGCGCCGGCGCTGCTCGATGCCCTCGACCCGGAATCGAAGGCGCATTTCGAGGCGCTGTGCGCGCAGCTGGCCGGCGCCGGCATCGAGTATCAAGTGGAGCCCCGCCTGGTGCGAGGACTGGATTACTACACGCGCACGGTGTTCGAGTGGACCACGGATCTGCTCGGAGCGCAGAGCACCGTGTGCGCCGGCGGGCGCTACGACGGACTGGTGGCTCAGCTGGGGGGCAGCCCCACCCCCGGTATCGGCTGGGCCATGGGCCAGGAGCGCATCGTCATGCTGCTCGAGAAGCAGGGGCTGGCGGTCCCGCCGCAGCGCCCGCAGGTCTACCTGGTGCTGGTCGGGGAGCGCAGCGCTGCGGCGGGCTTGCAGCTCGCGGAGCAGTTGCGCGATGCGCGGCCGGACTTGCGGCTGCAAGTCAATCTCGGCGGCGGCAACTTCAAGACCCAGTTCAAGCGCGCCGACAAGAGCGGTGCCGAGTGGGCGCTCGTGCTCGGAGAGAGCGAGCTCGAGCGCGGGGTGGTCGCCATCAAAGCACTGCGTCAGGAGCGCGCGCAGGAAGAGTGTCCGACGTCTCGAATCAGTGAACGCTTGGGCGTGTTGTTGGGTCTGTAAACTGGCGGGGAGCAGCGGAGCAGTCATGGCAGAAGATTATTTGACCGATGATGAAGAACTCGAGCACGTCAAGCAGGTTTTGCTGGAGTACGGTCCCTGGACCATCGGCGCGGTGGTGGTCGGCCTGTGCATCGCATTCGGCTATCGCTACTATCAGAGCCACCTGAACGAGCGCGGCATGAGCGCCTCGACGCAGTTCGCGGACATGAGCGCCGCGGTCCAGGGGAACGATGCCGCCAAGGCGCGACAGATCGGCGATGGCCTGATCAAGCGCTATCCGGGCTCTCCCTATGCCGACCAGGCGCAGCTGACGCTCGCGCGGCTCGCGGTCGATGAGGGGCAAGATGCCGGTGCCGTCGGCCCTCTCACGGAAGTCATCGAGCATTCGAAGGACGAGGAGCTCAAGCACATCGCGCGCCTGCGTCTTGCCCGCGTCCAGATCGACCAGGGCAAGCCCGACGAGGCCCTGAGCACGCTGTCCGATCCGCCCGGGGCCTTCGGGGCGCGCTATCACGAGGTGCGCGGGGATGCCTATTACGCGAAGAAGGACCTGGCCAGGGCCGCGGAGGAGTACAAGGCCGCGCTCGGCGAGGGCGGCGCGGAGAGCATGGACTCGGCGTTGCTGGCGCTGAAGCTCGCGGACCTCGGCTTGCCGCCCGCAACGGCCGCGGCGACGCCCGGCGCGCCTGCGCCCGCCGCAGGGGCAGCCCCGAACAAGGCGAGACCTTGATGCGCTGCTCGCTCGCCTGGGGCCTCGCGGCTTTGCTCCTCGTCGCCGGCTGCAGCAAGGACAAGGATGTCGAGCCGCCCGCCAAGCTGGTGAATTTTCCGGCGAAACTGCCCGTGAGGGAGCTGTGGGGCGACAAGGTCGGGGGCGGCAAGAAGCAGGTGAAGCTGCGTCTCGGACTGGGGCCGGCGTACGACAACGGCCTCGTGTTCGCCGCTTCCGACAAGGGCGAGCTGGTTGCGGTCAACCTGGAGAATGGACATCGGGTTTGGCTGAGGAAGCTCAAGCACATGCAGCTGTCCGCCGGTCCCGGCGCAGGGCTCGGCATGGTGGTCGTCGGCTCGACCAAGGGCTGGGTGATCGCCGTCGACGGGGCGACGGGCAAGGAGCGCTGGCGTACGCGAGTGAATTCCGAGCTGCTGTCGGCGCCGGCGATCGGCGAGAAAGTGGTGGTCATGCGCTCGGTCGACGGGCGCCTGCACGGCTTTGATGCCAAGAGCGGCAAGGAGCTCTGGTCGGTCGAGCAGCAGGTGCCGCGGCTCAGCCTGCGCGGCACCGCCATCCCGGTCATCGCCAAGGAGGTCGCGGTCAGCGGCTTCGACAACGGCAAGGTGATGGCGGTGTCCCTGACCACCGGCGACACGGTGTGGGACACCGCGCTCGCCTCGCCGCACGGCCGAACGGAGCTCGATCGGCTGGACGACATCGATTCGGCCGTGAGCATCGTCGGCGATAACGTCTTCGCCACCGGGTTTCAGGGACGCACCGCCATGATAGCCCTCGATACCGGACAGATCTGGTGGGCGCACGACATGTCGAGCTACCGCGGTCTGGCGAGCGACGATGAGAATCTGTTCGTCACGCAGTCCGACGGCATCGTCGTGGCATTGCGCCAGCGCGACGGATCCGAGCTGTGGCGCAACGACAAGCTCAAACGCCGCGGATTGAGCGCACCGGCCGTCACCAGCACCGCCATTGCGGTGGCGGACTACCAGGGCTATCTGCACTGGCTCGACAAGACCACCGGCGAGCTGGTCGCGCGCGAGCGCGTCGCCAAGTATCGCGTGAGCAATCCCCCCATCGCCGTCAAGGACACCGTGGTGGTGCTCACCGACAGCGGCGAGCTCGCGGCTTTCCGGGCGACGCCGCGCGCGGTGCCCGCCAAGGCCGCAGCCGTGGTGGCGCCCGCACCGCCGGCGGACTAGCCGCCGCCGTGCTGCCGGTGGTCGCACTGATCGGTCGGCCCAACGTCGGCAAGTCGACCCTGTTCAATGCGATGACCGGCACGCGCGATGCCCTGGTCGCCGATTTCCCCGGGCTCACTCGCGATCGGCAGTATGGATTCGCGCGCCGCGCCGCGTTGCCGTGCATCGTGGTCGACACCGGCGGACTGGTCGAGAACGCCGGCCGGATCGAGAGTCTGATGGTCGCGCAGACCGAACGCGCCATCGCCGAGGCCGACAGGCTGATCGTGCTGGTGGACGGTCGCGCGGGAGTCACGCCGCAGGATCAATTCGTGGCGCAGCTCGCGCGGCGCAGCGGCAAGTCCGTGCTGCTCGCAGTCAACAAGACCGAGGGATTCGATCCGCACATGGCGGCGGCGGAGTTCTACCGGCTCGGTCTCGGCGACCCGCACCCGATCGCCGCGGCCCACGACCAGGGCGTGGTGCCGTTGCTCGAGGAGGCGCTGCGCGGATTCACGCCCGAACCAGCGCAGGCTCCCGAGTCGACCGGCATCAAGGTCGCGGTGATCGGCCGACCCAACGTCGGCAAGAGCACGCTCATCAACCGCCTGCTGGGCGAGAATCGCATGGTGGCCTTCGACGAGCCGGGGACGACGCGCGACGCCGTCATGGTGCCGTTCGAGCGCGACGGACAGCACTATACCCTGATCGACACCGCCGGGCTGAGGCGCCGGGCACGCATCGAGGAGGCAGTCGAGAAGTTCAGCGTGATCAAGACCCTGCAGGCGATCGAGACGGCACATGTCGTGGTCGCGGTCATGGATGCGCACGACAGCGTGGTCGAGCAGGATGCAAGCCTTCTCGGGCTCGTCATCGAGCAGGGGCGGGCGCTCGTGCTGGCCGTCAACAAGTGGGACAACATTCCCCCGGAGCAGCGCGATCTGATTCGCGGGCAGATCGAGCAGCGGCTCACATTCGCCGATTTCGCGCCGCTGCATTTCATCTCCGCCCGCCACGGGAGCGGGGTCGGCGAGTTGCTCGCGACGGTGCGCCGCGTATATGCGGCGGCGATGCGCGACATGAGCACGCCGGAGCTGACCCGCGTTCTGGAGGCTGCGGTCGAGAGTCACCAGCCGCCGCTGGTGAGCGGACGGCGCATCAAGCTGCGCTACGCGCACCAGGGCGGGCGCAATCCGCCGGTCATCGTGATCCACGGCAATCAGACCGATCACGTTCCGGACGCTTATCGGCGCTATCTGGTCAACGTGTACCGCCAGGCATTCGATCTGGCCGGCACGCCCGTGCGCGTCGCATTTCGCGTCGAGGAAAATCCCTTCGCCGGGAAGCGCAACCCGCTCACGCCGCGCCAACGCCGCAAGCGTAAGCGCCTCATTCAGCGCAATAAGCGCTGATCGGTCTTTGCTACACTAGACCTCGCAGGCCGATCGGGACGGCGGTGCACCGGTGGGATTTCCAGTGCTCAAGCTATTCAGGACGAAGTGGGGGCTGATTGCGGCGGGTTTCGCGCTGGCCGTCGGTGCGTATGCCTTGGCCGGATTCCTCGTTGCTCCGAGAATCCTGCGCACGGTGCTGGTCGAGGAGATTCCCAAGCGCCTCGATGCGACCGCCTCGGTGGGCGGGATCCACGTCAATCCGTTTCTCCTGCAGGTGCAGGTGGGCGACTTCGCGCTGTCGGGCAGGCAGGGGCGGAGGCTGGTCGGTTTCGAGCGCCTGTTCGTCGAATTCGAGTGGTCCTCGTTATGGCACCGGGCCTACACCTTCGGCCGCATCGAGATCGCGGCGCCTTACGTCAATGCCGTGGTCGCACCCGACGGCGTGCTCAATCTCCTCGCGCTGCGTCCGAAGTCGGCGCCTGCGCCCGGCCCGGCGCAGAGCTTGCCCGCGCTGCGCGTCGGCTCCTTCGAGGTCACCGGCGGCTCGCTGAGCTACGAGGATCAGAGCCGGCCCTCCAGGTTTGCGGCGCGCCTCGAGCCGATCACCTTCGAGCTGAAGGATTTCACCACCGGCCTCGCGGGCGGGCTGTTCTCCTTCACGGGCACGACCAACCAGGGGGAGCGCATCGAGTGGCACGGGCATGTCTCGGTCCAGCCCATCGAGTCGCAGGGAGAGGTACGCATCGATGCTCTGAAGGCGCGCACGCTATGGGAATATCTGGCGGACCGCGTCAACTTCGTGATCGCATCGGGCAGCATCGATCTGCAGGCGCGGTACGAGCTCTCCTTGAAGCAGGGCGCGGAGCTCGGGCTCGAGGTCGACAGGCTCAGCGTGTCGGATCTGGCCGTGCAGCCGCGCGGCGTAGAGGAAAGCTGGATCAATCTGCCGGCGTTGAGCGTGACCGGCGCGGCGGTGGATCTGGCCCGGCACGCCGCGCACATCGACGCGTTGACGCTCACCGGCCTGAAGGTGCGCGCGTGGCGCGATGCCAGCGGCGCGCTCAATCTGCGCGAGCTGGCCGAGGCTCCCGACGCAGCCCACCCGGCCCCGGCGGCAGCGCCGGCTGTCGCCGCGGCCCCCGCTGTCGCCGCGGCCCCCGCTGTCGCCGCGGCCCCTGCCGTCGCCACGGTCCCTGCGCCGGCATGGCAGCTCGACCTGCGTGAATTCGCCCTGCGCGGTGCAACCCTCATGGCCGAGGATCGGACCGTGCAGCCCGCCGTGAAAGTCGTGCTCGCGCCGCTCTCCCTCGTGCTGAGGGGTGTGAGCCTCGATCCGACCAGGCCGGTGCAGATGGAGCTCGACACCCGCATCAACGACTCGGGCTCGTTGGCGCTGAGCGGCGCAGTGACGCCGCAACCGGCGAAGGCATCGCTGCGCGTCAACATGGCCGGCATCGACCTGACCGCCGTTCAGCCCTATGTCGCGCAGCGTGCCGCACTGAGCTTGCGCAGCGCCCGGCTCGGCGGCGAGCTGCAGCTCGACTATGCAGCCGCGCAGTCGCCGCGGTCGCTGCGGCTCGCCGGCGACATCTACATCGAGGCGCTGCACGCCGTCGATGACGTCGAGCGCAACGACCTCATCAGATGGCAGCGCCTCGACATCCGCGGGCTTGACTATCGGGCCGCCGACCGGCTGGACATCGCCGAAATCCTCGCGCGCAAGCCCTATGCACGGGTGATCATCGAGCCGGACGCGAGCTTGAACGTCGCCCGTGTGCTCGCCGGACCGAGTTCCGAGCGATCGCCGCAGGTGCCGCCGGATTCTCGGATGACGCCGACCGTGCCGGGCCGGCGCAGCAGACGCGGGGCGGCGCCGCGGTCCGCGCCCGGGGCGGCGGGGCAGCCGGTGCAGACGCCAGGCTCCGCAGCTGCCGTCATGCCGATTGGCATCCGCAAGATCCGCCTCGAGAGCGGGCGCGCGGACTTCACCGACCTGTCGGTGGCTCCCCATTTCTCGGCGGGCATCGAGGATCTCCAGGGCACGGTGCTCAACCTGTCGTCCTCGCCCCAGTCGCGAGCCAAGGTGGACCTGCACGGCGAGGTGGGCGAGTTTTCGCCGGTATCGATCACCGGGGAAGTCAACCTGCTGAGCGCGGCACTTTATACCGATATCGCGATGGAATTTCGCAACATAGAGCTTAGTATCTTCAATCCCTACTCGGACAAGTTTGCCGGCTACAACATCAGCAAGGGCAAGCTCACGGCGCAGATGCACTACAAGGTCGAGAGCCGCCGCCTGGACGCGCAGCATCACATCATCGTCGATCAGCTCGAGTTCGGCGACAAGACGGCGAGCAAGGACGCGGTGTCGCTTCCCGTCAAGCTCGCCGTGGCCTTGCTCAAGGACCGCAATGGCGTGATCGACCTGGATCTGCCGGTGAGCGGATCGCTCGACGATCCCAAGTTCCGGGTATGGCCGATCATCTGGAAGGTGCTGGTCAACATCGTCGAGAAGGCGGTGACCGCGCCGTTTGCACTGCTCGGCGCGCTGTTCGGGGCGGGCCCGGACATTCAATTCATCGATTTCCGGCCCGGCTCGAGTGTGCTCGATGCAGCCGCGCAGGACAAGGTGAAGGCGATCGCCAAGGCACTGAAGGAGCGCCCGCAGCTCAAGATCGAGGTGCCGATCGCCACGCTGCCCGACATCGATCGACCGGCGCTCACGCAGGCGCGGCTCGAGACGCAATTGAGCGAGGCCGAGAGTGCGCCGCCCAAGCCGCAACGACATCGCAAGAAGGCCGCCGCGGCCGCGCCCTTGCCGCCCTTCGACGATCTCGACGCGGCCGCCAAGCTCGAGGTGTTGACCCGGCTCTACGTCGAGGACTTCGGAGGCGAGCCCCGCTTTCCGCAGACTCCATCCGCCTCGAAGGACAAGGCCGTCCTGCAGGGCGCGCGCATCGATTTTCTGACCGCCGCATTGCGCGAGCATCTCGCCGCGGGGGAGGAGCAGCTCACGGCTCTCGGTCAGCAGCGCGCCTTGACGGTTCAGCAGGCGCTGCTCGCCGCTCACGAGATCGAGCCCGGGCGGGTGTTCCTGGTGGCCAACGACAAGGCGGTCAACAAGGACGGCGCCATTCGGCTCGAGCTCAAGCTGCGCTAAATCAATGCACCCACGACCTTGCATCTGCCCCGGATCGGTGCACGTCAATCATGATGCGTCGCCAGCTCTCCAGCGTAACTTGCTGATTGTCGGCGAATCTTGCAGGCTGGCACGGCCGGTGCTTCTGTTCGAGCCCAATCTCGAGGGGAAGGCTCCCCGGTCGCACGCAAGGCTCTGCTCCCATGAAACTCGTCACCGCCATCATCAAACCGTTCAAGCTCGATGAGGTGCGCCAGGCCGTGAGCGACGTCGGCGTGCAGGGGGTGACGGTCACCGAGGTGCGAGGGTTCGGCCGGCAGCGCGGACATACCGAGATCTATCGCGGCGCGGAGTATGCCGTCGAATTCGTACCGAAGACCAAGATCGAGATCGCCGTGGTGGACTCGCTGGTGGACCAGGTCGTCGAAGCCATACAAAAATCGGCCCGCACCGGCAAGGTGGGGGACGGAAAGATATTCGTTTTTTCACTCACGCATGTCGTGCGCATAAGAACGGGCGAACGGGACGCCGGCGCCATCTAGGGGAGTCGCATCGATGATCAAGCTGACCATGGGCGTGCTGCTGGGGTTGCTCGTGCTTTCCTTTTCACCCGTGCGCGCGGACGATTCCGGCAACGCCGCGACGGCGGCGTCCGCCGCGCAGCCGGCCTCCGCGGCATCGAGCGCTGCGGCGCCGGCTGCCGCCCCCGCGGCGGCGAGCGCACCCACGCAGCCGGTCATGGTCAATGCCGACAAGCTGAGCGCCGGCGACACGGCGTGGATGCTCGCTTCCACGGCACTCGTGCTGATGATGTGCATACCCGGCCTTGCGCTGTTCTACGGCGGCATGGTGCGCAAGAAAAACGTCCTCGCGACGCTCATGCAGAGCTTCGCCTGCACCTGCGTGGTCACGCTGCTGTGGTGGGTCATCGGATATTCCTGGGCGTTCACGCCCGGCAACGGCTTCATCGGAGGATCGACCCGGGCCCTGCTCGAGGGGATGAGATTCGTTCACGGCGACGCCATGAACTCTCTGACGGTCTCGCATCTGGCACCCACCATTCCGGAGAGCGTCTATGCGATGTTCCAGATGACGTTCGCGATCATCACCCCCGCGCTGATCGCGGGTGCATTTGCCGATCGAATGAAGTTTTCCGCCATGCTGCTGTTTCTGTCGGCGTGGTCGCTCCTGGTATACGCGCCGATCGCGCACATGGTCTGGGAGCCCACCGGCTGGCTGAACAAGGCCGGCGTGCTCGACTATGCGGGAGGCACGGTGGTGCACATCAACGCGGGCATTGCCGGCCTGGCGAGTTGCCTGGTGCTCGGCAAGCGGTTGGGCTATGGCCGCGAAGCGATGCCGCCGCACAACCTGACCTATACGCTCATCGGCGCGTCTTTGCTGTGGGTGGGCTGGTTCGGCTTCAACGCGGGCTCGGCGACGGCGGCGGATGGCCGCGCGGGCATGGCGATGCTGGCGACCCAGATCGCGACCGCCGCCGCGGCCCTCGGCTGGATGTTCACGGAGTGGCTCGCCAAGGGCAAGCCCAGCGTGCTCGGCATCGCCTCCGGCGCGGTGGCGGGCCTCGTGGCCATCACGCCGGCCTCGGGCTTCGTGGGGCCCTCCGCGGCGGTGCTCATCGGGGTGGCGGCGGGCGTGCTGTGCTATTTCGCCGCGACCTCCCTCAAGCATGCCTTCGGCTACGACGACTCGCTCGACGCCTTCGGGGTGCACGGTATCGGCGGCATCGTCGGAGCCCTGCTGACCGGCGCGCTCTTCAGCAAGGAGATCAGCGGGGTCGATACGCCGGTGGTGTCACAGGTGATCATCCAGCTCAAAGGGGTGCTGACGACCATCGTGTATGGGTTCGTCGTCAGCTACGCCCTGCTGGTGATCATCGACAAAACCGTGGGCCTGCGCGTGACCGAGGAGCAGGAGCGCGAAGGGCTGGATATCTCCCTGCACGGGGAGAGCATCGAGTAGCGTACACTTACCCCCCGCTGTTCGGAGGCTGTGGGCCATGTCGTGGTACGGACTCGTCACTTTCTGCGTCGTGTACTTCCTGGCCGTCGCGACTCCCGGTCCCGGTGTTGCCGCGGTGGTGTCGCAGGCGCTGGTGCGCGGAGCGGTGGGTGCTCCGGCCTTCATCGCCGGGTTTCTGGTGGGCGATCTCATCTGGTTTCTCG
The DNA here is from genome assembly GCA_035504115.1 of Steroidobacteraceae bacterium. Taxonomy (GTDB): domain Bacteria; phylum Pseudomonadota; class Gammaproteobacteria; order Steroidobacterales; family Steroidobacteraceae; genus Bog-1198. Next base: position 120,977 of record DATJSL010000047.1, read on the forward strand.
CCGCCACACTGGGTCTGAGCGCGCTCGCTCAGACGGCGCACACCGCCTTCATGGTCGTGAAGTATGCGGGGGCCCTGTATCTGCTCTATCTCGCGTATCGATTGTGGTCGGCTCCGCCACGTCCGCTCGCCGAGCCCGCCGACCCGAACTTCACGCGGCCGCCGCGCGCGCTGTTCTTCGGTTCGCTCACGCTCACGCTCAGCAATCCGAAGCCGATGCTGTTCTTTCTCGCTCTGCTGCCGACCGTGGTGCCGCTCGAGACCTTGAGCACCACCGGCCATCTGGAGATCGCAGGCGCGATCGCGTTCATCCTGCCTGCAACGCTCGGCGGCTACGTGCTGCTCGCCGCGCGCGCTCGAGCCTGGCTGCGCAGCCCGCGTGCCATCAAGCTGGTCAATCGCGGGAGCGGCACGCTGATCGCCGCCGCCGCTCTCGCCGTGGCGACGAGGTAAGGCGCACCCCGCAGGTGGCGACCGCCGCGCCGGGCCGCGGCGATCAGGCCGCTCCCGCATCGCAATAGCCGCTCGGCGTTTCCATGACAGGCGGGTGACAATTGCGTGTCGGGCGGTGCGCGCCCGTCCGCAAACGGCGACAGCCGCGGCGCTGCCGGGCATCCGACGTGGGCGATTCGTGACGGAGGTCCCACTTAATCCACAATTATGCCAGGTAGTCTGCTTCGCACTTTCGCCACCTGGAGTGTAGAGCATGAGCAATCCGTACAACAGCGCGGCCGAGCGCGCATCCATTCTCGGGCCCACGCTCTATTTCAAGGGCGATCTGAGCGCCGAGGAGGACTTGTTGATCCAGGGCCGTGTCGAGGGCTCGATCACGCACACCCAGCGTCTGACGGTCGGAGCGCAGGGAACGGTGAAGGCGAACATCCGCGCGCAACTGATCATCGTCGAGGGTACGGTCGACGGCGATCTGCAAGCCGACAAGTCGGTCTTCGTGAAGGAGACCGCCAAGGTGTGCGGCAACATCTTCGCGCCGACGGTCAGCATCCTCGAGGGCGCGAATTTCAGCGGCAGCATCGACATGGGCGCCAAGAACGGGCAGGCCCTTGCCAAGCACGACCCCGTTCAACCGCGCGCGCTCAAAACCACAGGCAGCGCGGCGTGACGATGGCCTGGTTCAAGAAAACGGACGACGGAGACAATGACATGATGAACTCCAATTCAGGCGGGCGCGCGGCCCCGCAAGAGCCGCTGATGAGCCGGCCCGAGCCGCGCGAGCCCCGCATGGAGCCGCGAACGCCCCCCACGCGGCCGCCGGAGGCGCGCCCCCACGAGGTGCGGGCTCCCGAAGCTCGTGCGCCCGAAAGCGCGCCGCGCGCATCGGTCCTCGGGCCCACGCTGCGATTTCGCGGCGAGCTCTCGGCGCAGGAAGACCTGATCATCCAGGGCAGTGTCGAAGGCTCGATCACCCACACGCAAAGTCTCACCGTCGGCACGGACGGCACGATGAAGGGCGACATCCGGGCGCGCGTGATCGTGATCGACGGCAAGGTGGAGGGCGACCTGTACGCGACCGAGTCGGTCAACATTCGCGCCACGGCCAAGGTCAAGGGAAACGTCTTCGCGCCGCGCGTCGGCATCGTCGAAGGCGCATTCTTCCAGGGTCAGGTGGAGATGCAGCCCTCGGGCGCCGCCGTGCAGGAGCACAGCGCGCGTCTCAGGCAGGCCGCCATGACCTCTCCCATCGAGGGGCCGGCGGTCGACAAGATGCTGAGCGCCGGCAGCTAGCCCGAGCCTCGCGGGCGCGGCCCGGCGGGCGGCCGGACGGCGGCGGCGCCGTCGCCCGCCGCGCTGCGGGACGGGCGCACGAACAGCTCGGGGTCGACCCAGGTGCGGTTGAGGCTGAGCGCCCAGTGCAGATGTGGGCCGGTCGCGCGACCGGTCATGCCGACCGCGCCGATTCGCGTGCCCGCGGTGACCCGCTGCCCAGGCTCGACATCGATCCGGCTCAAGTGGCAATACAGGCTGATCAACCCCTCGCCATGATCGACCAGCACCGTGTTTCCGGTGAAGAAATAATTCCCGGTGTCGAGCACGGTGCCGTCGGCCGGCACCCGCACGGGGGTTCCGGTCGCGGCAGCGATGTCCATGCCGGTGTGCGGATTGCGGGCTTCGCCATTGAACACGCGGCGCATGCCGAAGGAGCTCGAGCGCACGCCGGGCACCGGCTGCGGCCAGCGCAGCGTCGCCGGCGCTGGCGCGCTCCAGTGGCTCAAGGCGCGCTCCAGCACGACATGCTCGCGGCTCACGCGCGCGAGGTCGCCGGGCGATAGGTTCACCTGGCCGGGCGCCACCTTCAGAGACTGGGTGAGATAGCGCTTCTGCGTGACCGTGAATTGCACCGTGTGCTCGCCGGCAGAATCGCTCACCTTGACCTGCATCGGCCCGGGCGGTGCCGCGAGCGAAATGCCCACGACGGCGACCCATTCCGCCCCGTCGCGCACCACCAGCGCGCGGTGTCCTTGCGCATCGACGCGCGGCGCGGGGCCCTCTGCCGCCGCCTCGAGGCGGATGAGCTTCACCCCGCCCGGGACCGCGCTCTCCTGCGGGAGATCCATGGCCTTGGACGGACGGGGAGCCAGGGCGAGGGCGCCCAGCAAGGCGCCGGCAAGCACGAGCGCGGCGAGGGCTCTCACGGTCGCTGGACCCTCGCTCGGATCTGCCCCTGGGCGAGCCGCGCCTCGATGATCGCGCCTTCCGGCGCATCGGCGGCGCTGCGCAGGATCTGCCCGCGCTCGTTGCTCACGATGGCATAGCCGCGCCCAAGCGTTGCCAGCGGGCTGACCGCGTTCAAGGTGCGCACCAGCGGCCCGAGCCGCTCGCGCGCCCGGCGCACGGACTCGAGCCCCGAGGCCTCCAGCCGCGCACCGAGAGCCGCGTGGCGCGCGACCGCATCGTGCACCCGCGCGATGGGACTTGCCTGCCAGAGCCGGCCCTGGCGGTCGTTGAATCTCGAGATACGGACGTCTTGACCATGCCGCAGCGCCTGGCGCAGCCGCCGCTCGAGATTCGCGAGCCTGCCCACGGCCAGCTCCAAGCGCGCCCCGGGACTCACGCGTGCAGCGCGTCCCGCGAGCCAGCGCAGCCGCTCGCGCGCGCCGCCGATGCGCCGGTCCACGGCGCGCATCAGGCGTTGCTCGAGCTCATCGAGCCGTTGCGTCTGCTGCGCGCAGCGCACGGCCGGGCTCACCAGCGATGCTCTGCGCTCGAGCCAGCGTAGCCGTTCGTGCCGCTCGCCGATGCGCTGGCGCAGGCAGCGATCGAGCCGCGCGCCAAGGCGGGTGAATGCCGCGAGCCACTCTTCCCCATCGGGAACCACGAGCTCCGCGGCGGCGGACGGCGTCGGCGCGCGCACGTCCGCGGCGAAGTCGGCGATGGTGAAGTCGATCTCGTGACCGATCCCGCTCACGATCGGGATGGGGGAGGCCGCGATGGCGCGCGCCAGGCGCTCGTCGTTGAACGCCCACAGGTCCTCGAGCGAGCCTCCGCCGCGTGCCAGGATGAGCACGTCGCACTCGGCCCGCCGGGCGGCCAGCTGCAGCGCCGAGACGATCTCCGCGGGCGCCTGGGCGCCTTGCACGGAAGCCGGGTAGATCATCACTCGAACCGCGGGGAAGCGCCGCGCGAGCACGTGCAGGATGTCGCGGACGGCGGCGCCGGACGGGGAGGTGATGATGCCGATGCGCTTGGGAAGGGACGGCAGGGGCCTTTTACGCTCGACGGCGAACAGCCCCTCGGCGGCGAGCCGCGCGCTCAACTCCTCGAACTTGCGCTTCAGCGCCCCCAGCCCGGCGTCCTCCATGTGCTCGACGATGAGCTGGAACTCGCCGCGCGGCTCGTAGAGTCCGATGCGGGCGCGTACCAGCACCTTCTGGCCGTCGCGGGCCGTGAACGCGCACAGCATGTTTCGCTGCCGGAACATCGCGCAGCGTACCTGCGCCTGGGCGTCCTTCAGCGAGAAGTACCAGTGACCCGAGCTCGGCCTGGAGAAATTGGAGATCTCCGCCTCGATCCACAGACTGCCGAATCCCCGCTCGAGCAGCGCGCGGACCTCGCGGTTCAGCCGGGAAACGCTGTAGATGTCGCGCTCGGCGCGGGCCGGGGAACCGGAGACAGTTTCCATGGGGAAATGATAGCGGTTTGGGCACGCGCAAGGTACAATGCGCCGCCTCTTGGATGAACCTTAAGTGAACGCTCATGCGTATTCTGGAAGAGGCACTCACCTTCGATGACGTGCTGCTGGTGCCGGCGTACTCCGAGGTTTTGCCGCGTGACGTCTCCCTGTCCAGCCAGCTGACCCGCAAGATCCGGGTCAATTTGCCGGTGGTTTCCGCGGCCATGGACACCGTGACCGAGGCGCGCCTCGCGATCACCATCGCCCAAGAGGGTGGTATCGGCATCATCCACAAGAACATGTCGATCGACAACCAGGCGCGCGAGGTCGATCGAGTCAAGAAGTTCGAAAGCGGCGTGATCACCGATCCGATCAGCGTCACGCCGGACATGTCGATACGCGAGGTCATCGAGCTCACGCGGGCCAAGAACATCTCCGGCGTACCCGTCGTGCGCGGCACCAAGGTGGTGGGGATCGTGACGCATCGCGATCTGCGCTTCGAGACCAAGCTGGATGCGCCGGTGTCCTCGGTGATGACGCCGAAGGAGCGCCTGGTCACGGTGCGCGAGAATGCGCCCAAGGACGAGGTGCTGGCGCTGCTGCACAAGCACCGCATCGAGAAGGTCCTGGTGGTGGCCGACGATCACGAGCTCAAGGGCATGATCACCGTCAAGGACTTCCAGAAGGCAACCGAGTTTCCGAACGCCTGCAAGGACGCGGTCGGGAGCCTGCGGGTCGGGGCGGCCGTGGGCACGACGCCGGACACCCTGGACCGCGTGGCGGCGCTGCGCGAGGCCGGCGTCGACGTGATCGTGGTGGATACCTCGCACGGCCATTCGCGCGGGGTGCTCGAGATGGTCGCCAAGATCAAGAAGGCCCATCCCGAGCTGCAGATCATCGGCGGCAACATCGTCACGGCCGAGGCCGCCCTCGATCTCGTGAAGTACGGAGCCGACGGGGTCAAGGTCGGGATCGGGCCGGGGTCGATCTGCACCACGCGCATCGTGGCGGGTGTGGGGGTGCCGCAGATCAGCGCCATATCCCGCGTGTCCAAGGCGCTCGAGGGCACCGGTGTTCCGGTCATCGGCGACGGCGGCATCCGCTACTCGGGCGACATCGCCAAGGCGCTCGCGGCCGGCGCGCACTGCGTGATGATCGGCGGGATGTTCGCCGGCACCGAGGAGTCGCCGGGCGAGGTCGAGCTCTATCAAGGCGCCTCCTACAAGGCGTACCGCGGCATGGGCTCCCTGGGGGCCATGGCGCAGGCGCACGGCTCGAGCGACCGCTACTTCCAGGATACGACCACCGAGCTCGAGAAGCTGGTGCCTGAGGGCATCGAGGGCCGAGTGCCGTACAAGGGAAGCCTGGTCGCCATTCTGCAGCAGCTCGCGGGCGGTTTGCGGGCCGCCATGGGTTACACCGGGAGCGGCAGCGTCGAGGAGATGCGCACGCGCCCATACTTCGTGCGCATCACCAGCGCCGGGGTGCGCGAAAGCCACGTGCACGACGTCACGATCACCAAAGAAGCGCCGAATTACCGGATCGGTTGATGCCCGACATTCATGCGGACCGAGTTCTAATTCTCGATTTCGGCGCGCAGTACACCCAGCTGATCGCGCGCCGCGTGCGCGAGCTGGGCGCGTATTCGCAGATCCTCGCCTGCGATGCGAGCCCCGAGGAGATCAGTGCCTTCGCGCCGAAGGCCATCATCCTCTCGGGAGGGCCGGAGTCGGTCTATGAAGCGCACGGGCCGGCGGTGCCCCGGCTGGTGTTCGAGATGGGCGTGCCGGTGCTCGGCATCTGCTACGGCATGCAGACGATGGCTGCCGAGCTCGGCGGCGAAGTCGAATCCTCCGCGCACCGGGAATTCGGCGCCGCCCAGGTTCGCCCGCTCGGCAGCTCGCGCTTGTTCGACGGGCTGGAGGACAACCGCGATTGCGCCGGTCGGCGTGTCCTCGACGTGTGGATGAGCCACGGCGACCGCGTGGTTGCGCTGCCGCCCGGGTTCGTTGCGATCGGCGCCACCGACAACGCGCCGCTCGCGGCGATGGCGGACGAGTCGCGCCGCCTCTATGGGCTGCAGTTCCATCCCGAGGTGACGCACACCCTGCAGGGCACCGAGATACTGCGCCGGTTCGTGCGCGAGATCGCGGGATGCGCTGGCGCCTGGGCCACCGGCAACATCATCGAGGATGGCGTGGCGCGTATCCGCGCGCTGGTGGGCTCGGAAAAGGTGCTGCTCGGTCTGTCCGGGGGGGTCGACTCCTCGGTGCTGGCCGCTCTTTTGCATCGCGCGATCGGCGAGCAATTGACGTGCGTGTTCGTCGATCACGGGCTGCTGCGACTGGGCGAGGGTGATCAGGTGATGGCGACGTTCGCCGAGCACATGGGCGTGCGGGTCATTCGAGTGGACGCGGAGCAGCGCTTCCTCGATGCGCTGCGCGGGCACAGCGATCCGGAGACCAAGCGCAAGATCATCGGCCGCGTCTTCGTCGAGGTATTCGACCAGGAGGCGGCCAAGCTCGAGAACGTGGCCTGGCTCGCCCAGGGCACGATCTATCCGGACGTGATCGAGTCGGCGGGCGCCAAGACGGGCAAGGCACACGTCATCAAATCGCACCACAACGTGGGCGGCCTCCCGCAGCACATGAGGCTCAAGCTGCTCGAGCCCCTGCGCGAGCTGTTCAAGGACGAGGTGCGCAGCCTCGGACTGGCGCTCGATCTGCCGGTGGAGATGGTGCGCCGCCATCCCTTCCCCGGACCCGGCCTCGGCGTGCGCATCCTCGGGGAGATCCAGAAGCCTCACGCCGACCTGCTGCGGCGCGCGGACGCGATATTCATCGAGGAGTTGCGGCGCGAGGATCTGTACGACAAGGTGAGCCAGGCCTTCGCGGTATTCTTGCCGGTGCGCTCGGTCGGCGTGATGGGAGACGGGCGGCGCTATGAGCACGTGATCGCGCTGCGCGCGGTCGAGACCGTCGACTTCATGACGGCCCGCTGGGCGCGCTTGCCTTATGACTTGCTCGATCGGGTGACGCATCGGATCGTGAACGAGGTACCGGGGGTCTCGCGGGTGGTCTACGACATCTCCGGCAAGCCGCCGGCGACGATCGAGTGGGAGTGACTTTCCGCAAGTAATTGTTTATAAGAGAAATTACGAAAGAAATACCATGAAATATCGGTACGGAAGACCGAAGTTTCATGGTAAACTGGTGCCATGATAGATCGCGAGTTGCATGCGCGGCAGATCACGGGCCTGTTGAAGCGATTTCCCGTCGTTGCGATTCTCGGTGCACGACAGGTCGGGAAAACGACTCTGGCAGCTTCAATAGCCCCCACCTTGAGCGATCGCATCAGTCGGTTCGATTTGGAGAATCCTTCCGATCTCGCTCGGCTAGCGGATCCGATGCTTGCGCTGCAGGAACTGAAGGGCCTCGTCGTGCTGGACGAGGTGCAGCGCCGCCCGGAGCTGTTTCCGGTATTGCGCGTACTGGCGGATCGCAAACCGGTCCGCACAAGGTTCCTGGTATTAGGGAGCGCTGCTCCTGATTTGCTCAGACAGAGTTCGGAGTCGCTGGCCGGGCGAATTCCTTACTACGAGTTGCCGGGTCTGCTAGTCCGAGAGGTTGGATTCGAGCATGCGGATCGCCTGTGGGTGCGCGGCGGATTTCCCAAGGCTTTCCTCGCGCGCTCGGACCGAGAAAGCATGGAATGGCGGCAAGCCTTCATCCGGACATTTCTCGAACGTGATTTGCCGGCGCTCGGCGTCAATATCGCCGCCGACACGATGCGGCGTTTCTGGTCGATGCTTGCGCATCATCACGCCCAACTATGGAACGCATCCGAGATCGGGCGTTCCTTCGGCGTTGCGGATACCACAGTGCGCAACTATCTCGACAAACTGATCGATGCGTTGGTCGTGAGGCAGCTGAAGTCTTGGCACGAGAACCTTGGCAAGCGTCAGGTGAAGTCACCGAAGATCTTCATTCGGGATTCCGGGTTACTGCACGCGCTTCTGAATCTGCCCACCAAGCGGGATATCGAGGGGCACCCCAAGCTCGGCGCATCTTGGGAGGGCTTCATCATCGATCAATTGGTGCAACAGTTGAGCGTAAATCCAGAGGAGACCTATCACTGGCGAACCCACCAGGGCGCCGAATTGGACCTACTCGTCGTGCGTGGAGGGCTGAGGCTGGGCTTCGAGGTCAAGCGCACAGTCGCTCCGACCCTGACACCATCGATGCGCTCGGCGATGCATGATCTGAAACTCAAATCGCTGACCGTCGTCCATGCCGGCGACCAGACGTTTCCGCTTTCCAAACAGGTCCAGGCGGTTGCCTTCCGGGACGTATTGAATGCAATCAGACCGCTGCATTAGATATCATATTTTTGGCAGCGCAAAGCGACGAGATATTCCAACGTAAGGCGAGCTCGAAGAAATGATTCTCTATTCGACTGTTGGCACTTCGGACATGGAGCGCGCGATCAGGTTCTATGATTCGGTATTCGGCGCATTGGGCGTCAGTCGTCCGCCTAACTGGAGCGACGGGTGGGCAGGATGGGGAGGATCGTACGACGAGGGGTATGGTTTCTGGGTCTGCAGTCCGTTCGATGGTCGGCCGCCTGCCTCGGGAAATGGCACGATGATCGCGTTCCGCGCCAAGGATGAAATTCAAGTGCAAGCCTTTCACGCCGCCGCATTGGAGTGCGGCGGCACTGACGAAGGGGCTCCGGGTACCCGTCCATATTATGAGCTGAGTTTTTTTGTCGCGTACGTACGCGACACGGACGGAAACAAACTCGCTTGCGTCTACCACAAGCACAAGCCGTAACTGCCGAGCCTTTCGGCATCTATCGCCGCCACGATCCAACGCTCACAGTAGCTGAGCTTGGCAACCAGATCGCTGCCGAGCGCCTCCACGCCACAGCGCTTTTCCTCGGTGTTGATCAACTTGCGAAAGTCCAGCACGTCGGCGAGAGCGTGGCAGCGCTTCTCCCACGCTTCCAGCTCACGGTCCGTCGTGTCGATTTTTGCTGCCGGAACACCACCGATGTCGTTGGGAAGCCGCTCGATCAAACTGCGCGTGTTGCTCATTCAGGATTCCTCGCGTTCAGGCTTGGGTGTGCGACACCAATCATGGTGTCGCGCGTTACCAGTGCGGCCAACTCCTCCTCGCTAAAGCTTTCCGTTCCCCTCCGGTCGACGCGGCAAGACCATGAAGCGCATCATGGCCGTGGAATCGCCGACTCGAACGGACACGTTGTCTGGAACGATCGTACCGAACTCGGCCAAGACCTTGCGTGGCTCGGAGATTGCGCGCGCCCGATACGGCTTTTGCTTATACCAGTCTGGCGGCAAACCGAGGACTGGCCGGGGATAACAGGAGCCGGCGTTGTGGCCGAACCCTTCAACCTCGTTATCGACCGCTGTCGGCTGAAGTACCCGGGCGACCACGCCGCGTTTCCCGCGCAGATAGGTTGGGACGCGGTAATGTCCGATTGGCGCGCGGACAGCAACGCGGACAACATCGCCGACCTTGAACGCAGCTATCTCGCCAAGAGCGGTAACGATCTGGGTCATGGATGCCAGCTCTCCATTTGAGGAAACACGAGGACATGAATGATCATCGGACAGCCCCTGAAGAGACTCTATTTCGGCTTTACACGCTGCCAGAAGTGGTCGAAGTCCCGCGTATCGAAGAACGCTATAGCCTTGGTCACCTTACCGTCCCGCATGAAGAAGTACCAAGTGTAGGTGTTTCGATAGGGCAGACCATCGGCAGCGGTAGCTGCCGCGTCGAACAGGGTGATGACTACATCACCATCGGCGTAAATTCCACGAACGGACGGCACAAGCGGTGTACGCATCCGGGCGTTGAAAGGATGGATGACTTCATCCAAGAAAGACTGCGTACCGTGATAGGTTTTCGATAACGGGGAAGAACCGACGATCGTCCAGTCCGCCTCGGGCAAGAGCAGCTCGAAAGGGCTACCCGACCCGTGTGACCATCGCTCAAAACTCGCCCTCACAAGGGCCTTGTTGGTCTCTTGTACGGTCGCGGCTTGTGACATGGTGAAGACTCCAGTGATGAATATGAACGCCAATATTTTGCCGATCTTTCGAAGAATGGCCGTTGCTGAGGGCGTAGCGGAGCGTGCCACAGCGGTATGTGGCGTCGATTGAGCGGGACTTTGCCCAAGCTGTTGCGGACATATCTCCTCCTCGCGAATTCATTCGCGCGCGGCTCGAAAGTCGCGGATATGGGCTGCAATCTCCGCCGCATTTGTCTCGAGCGCAAAGTGCCCTGCATTGATCATGTGCAGTTCAACGTGCTTCAGATCCTTGCGGTAGGCTTCCGCGCCCGGCGCCAAGAACACGAAATCGTTTTTGCCCCAGACGATGAGGGCCGGTGGCTGAGACTTCCGGAAGTATTCGTGCCATTCCTCGTAGCGCTCGACATTGCTTCCATAGTTCGCGTGAAGGGTGAACTGGATCTCCTTGTCTCCCGGCCGATCCATGCCCCATTGCGCGTGCTCCCACGCGTCTGGACTCACAAGCGTCGGGTCAGGCGCGCCTTCGAGATATTGCCGCTGGGTCGCCGGCAGCTCGAAAAGCTGTTTCAGGTTCGCCTCCGTCTCGGGTGTCCGCTCCTTCCAGATCCGTAGAACAACGTCCCGAACCCCTTGTGACACACCTTCCTCATAGGCGTTAGCGTTCTGGATGATGAGTGCGCGTACACGCTCCGGACGACGAGAGGCCAAGCGAAACCCGACGGGACCGCCGAAGTCTTGCATATAGAGCGAATATCGAGTTAGGCCCAGTGCTTCGACGAACTGTTCCATCACGTCGGCGAGGCGGTCAAATGTATAAGTGAACTCGCTTGGTTTTGGCCTTGAGCTGTAACCGAATCCGGGATAGTCAGGTGCGACCAAGTGATATCGATCGGCGAGTAGCGGGATGAGGTCGCGGAACATGTGCGAAGATGTAGGAAACCCGTGCAACAGAAGAATGGTCGGCGATTTCGGGTCGCCCGCCTCGCGATAAAAGATCTCGAGTCCAGCAACCTCTACGGTCCGGAAGTGGACCGAGTTTGTGGCTGGGTGTGTGAACATGACGACAGCTCCAAGAAATAGTCGTGTTGCGAAACCTGTACTCCTAGAGGGAGCGATCGCGAAAACCCACCTGCGAAACGATCGGGGAGCGCGCGGTCATGCGGTACTCAAGGCGCGTAATTCGCCCCTCGCCAAGCCCAGCACCGTGCGCGCGAAGAGTCCCGCGATAACCAGCGTCGCAAGGCCCAACAAGACCCATCCAATTAGGTCTGTAACGAATGCGGGTTTTGCGGCGGCAAAGCGTAGAGCGGCGATAGCAGACGCAGCCAATGGAAAACTGACCGCCCACCATGAAACGCGAAATGGACAACAGACGGGCAGATGGCGCAGCTGGCCCAGCAACACGGCAAGCACGAAGAGGGTCAGCATATAGAGTGCCTGGGCAAAGAGGTCCGCGGGCCCTGAGGCAATAGAGTACGTGGAGTAGCCAACCGCGAACGGAGCCACCAGGATCAAAAGCGACGGCTTCAAGAAGTCCGGGAGTGGCGGCTCAAATAGTAGGCGTGAAAAGATCAGTGTAAATAGCGGCACAGCGAAGAACATCCCGACGGCGAGCGCCAAGACAATCAGCCCGTTCATGGGCGGCAAATGAAGCATTGGCAGCGCGAGAGGCACATCCAGAAGCCCCACTACAGGGATGATCCAGGTGGGCGTCGCATGAGCGACCTGCTGTCGATCGCTCATCCACCGGCTGACGATGAGCCAGTCGAAGAGAATCATGCCGAAGGCACCGGCTGTCCAGAGTACCCGTGCCGCCAAGAGGCTGTAGGGCGCAAGCACAATCGGCAGCAGCAATAAGCTGATCAGGAGAGTGCCGAATAAGCTGCCGGCGATCGGATGGTTAAATTCGGCCTTAACCGCGTGAAAGGCAGTTATCGCTTTCACGGCGTATCCTGCGAGAAGAGCGAGGAAGGTTATCATGGCAACGATGCCGAGCACAGCTGCGATCGGTGTCAGGAATGCCGACGCCCCGTATTGCGCGAGCGCGAGGCGCCATGCCGTCGAAAGTCCTGTTAGCCCCATCACGGAGCCGAACAGGCCCACCGGCAAGTAGTCGAATTGCGAGGGTGGGCGCGTGAGTTCCGCCACCGTCTCGCTCATGACGACAACGCCGATAGGAGCAAACGCTGTGCTGGCTCGAGCCGAGCTGCCGCGTCCGCGGGCACGCCGGCCCGGCCCAACAGGGTCTTGATCGGGTGAAAAGCAATGGAGGCTTTTCCGTCGGCACCTTCGCGTACGAGCACCCGCAGGGGTAGATCGATCGCGGCCCGGGGTGTGGCGAGCATGATGGGCGTGCCGCCCTTGGCATTGCCGTAGATCAGGACCGTCGTGGGCGGCATCGTTGCGCCAACGCTTCGCGCGTTCGCCGCGTGATCGATGCGTGCGAAGAGTGTCATCCCGCTTTTTGCAATTGCATCGACCAGGCGCTCGAGCGTGACGTCGAAAGAGAAAGGCGATGCATGCTCGGTGATCTCGGGGACCTGCGATTCACTCATGAAGCGACCTCCTCTTCAACGTCAATCACCAACTTACCCCGGACCTCGCCGGCCTCAAGCAGCCGATACGCATCGCTTACCGTCCCGAGGGTGAAATGACGTGGGTCCAAGCCTGGCACCAGCGCGCCGGCTTCGGCGAGCCTGGTAGCCTCCGCGAGAATCTCGCCGTGGCGAGCGCCACCTTCTCCCGTCAGCAGTGGCAAGAGCGTGAAAATGCCGGAGTAGCTGGCGGCCCTGAACGAGAGCGGCGCCAAAGAATGTGTGCCCCATCCGAGCGTGCTGACCACATGGCCGAAGCGTCGCACCATCGCGAAGGAATGATCGAGCGAGGCTCCGCCGGCAGTGTCGAACACGATGTCGAAGCCTTGATTCCCGGTCTCGCGCGTCACAACTGCGGCCGAAGGTTCCTCCTTGTCCACGAATCTCGCTCCCAGTTGCTCGACGATCTCTCGGGCAGACGAGGAGCCGGTCGCGAACGTTGTGGCGCCTCGTGCGCGAGCGATCTGTAACGCCATCTGGCCAGTCCCGCCAGCGCCGCCTCGCACGAGGACTCGTTGCCCCGCGTGAACGTTGGCGCGATCCACCAAGCCCTCCCAGGCGGTGATGAAGACAAGTGGCACGGCGGCAGTCTCGCGCAGGCTGAGGTTGGCGGGCTTACGGGCCAATAGGCGCTCATCGACTGACACATACTCGGCGAGCGAACCGGGGTGGCCGCCGACGCCTCCTGCCATACCGTACACCGCGTCGCCCTCCCGGTACCTCAGCGCGTCTGGGCCGACAGCTACAACGACACCTGCCATGTCGATACCAAGTATGGCTGGCAGTGGCTGGCGAGCATGTTCGGCCATGCCGGCGAGGATTTTCACATCGAGCGGATTCAAAGCACTTGCCATCACTCGAACCAACACCTCACCGGCCCGCGGGCGAGGCGTTGAGACCTGCACGAGGCGTTGCGACTCGCCAACCGCCTCGGCGATCACGGCCCGCATCAGGTGCGGAACGTCAGGCATGTTAGGTTTCAGCTCTCTCCGGATGGGCGAGGTTAATATACAGCGTTGCAGATTTGGATAGAATCACCTAAGCCAACAATGGTTGATTACAGAAACTGCAACGATGGACCGGGTCGACGCCATGCGGGCATTCGTGACCGCGATCGATCGAGGCTCGCTGGCCTCGGCTGCCCGCGGGCTTGGGTGCTCGCCCGCAACAGTGACTCGTGCGATCGCGCTGCTCGAGCGCCGTCTCGCGATGCCGCTCATGCATCGGACCACGCGGGCGCTTCGCTTGACGCAATTCGGGGAGACCTACCTTACAACTTGTCGGGAGGTACTCGCGGCGCTCGACATCGCAGAGCGAGGCGCGGCGGCTGAGCAGGAGAAGCCGAGTGGATTGTTGACGATCACCGCGCCACTCCGGTTTGGACAGCTTCACGTGAGACCGGTGCTCGACGCCTTCCTGGACGCCAATCCCTCGGTGCGTGCGCGATTGCTGTTGCTCGATCGGGTCGCGAATCTGGTTGAAGAAGGAATTGATGTCGCATTACGCCTCGCGCACCTGCCGGACTCGACCATGGTGGCAACCCGCGTGGGAGAGGTGCGGCGCATACTATGTGCCGCACCCACGTACATTGAGCGATGCGGACTTCCCAAGACGCCCGCAGGGCTTCGCGAACACGCATGCATTATGGAGCGAGACGGAGCGGAGACCGAACTGTGGCGGTTTGCGTGCGCGCCAGGCAAGCCCTTGCTGCCGATATCCATTCAGCCCAGACTTGTGGTCAATTCGGCCGCCGTCGCAGTAGATTCTGCGGTGGCGGGACATGGCATCACGAGAGTCATGTCCTATCAGGCTGCGGCAGCGGTGTCGACCGGCAAATTGGTCGTGCTGTTGACACAGCACGAACCCCCTCCGATCCCGGTTCACCTGCTGCTGCCTTCTGCCCGCTCCAAAACAATGAAGCAGCGGGCCTTCGTCGCTTTCGCAGCACCACGCCTGCGTCGTCACCTTGACAGAGCTGCGAATCAGATAGGCCGTATCAATTCTGGCCGCCGCTAAACTGCGAGGCTACGGTGGATGATTCCCCGCCGAGGAGCACAAGCAGCGACGCTCAGCAAAGACATCACGCCTCCGGCACGCGAGCGGATTCAGCCGAATAGGATATCGAAGCGCGCAGCGAGAGCCCGGAGATTCTTGTCAAGGGTCCAAAGCACGGCGTCGAAAGTCAGCAGCACTGACCCAAGCAATAGTAGATCGATGGCGCCACAGCCCGAATCCTGAAGTGGCTCCCGCTCAATCAATGCGAGCGTTTCATCCGTGCTGGCGACGGTAGCTGAGCGCAGCTGCCTCAAGTCGCTCAAGGTGCGTTCCCGCGGCGCCGGCGGCGTGCCGCACGCGATTTCAATCAAAACCATTGGATGGCAGAGCACTTGGTCGGCCGACAATAGAGTCTGCAGCGCTTGGTTGGACTTGCGGAAATGTGCGATCCAAACCGAGGTATCTGCCAGGACCAGACTCATTGGACGTGAATCCTAGAGTGGCCTGCGGCGAGGGACTGACTTCATCCGCGGCGCCTTTCCGCCCAGCGCGGCCAGGCGTTTGCCTGCCTGGACGCGAACAAATACCTTCATAGCCTCCCGAAACAGGTCGGCCTTGTCGGTCCCGGGGTCGGCAACCTCCAGGGCGCGCTGAAAGAGCTCATCGTCGATGGTGACGGTGGTTCTCACGCTTTTCTCCGTATCATCATTGTGGATGCATTATATCATCAAAAAAATCATCAGAAATGCGTCCAGAAGCGGTTATAACGCCTGAATTCGCGTATTCCATTTGTGATTTCGAGGTCTACGCGACAGAGACTACTAAAAGTCAATAATAGCCGGCGACTAGATAGATCACTAACTGATTGAGTGGTCATGTGTTTTTCAGCCAGACCTGCATATTTCTGCGGGATTCAAGCAAACTCTTTTGACGGTAAAATTTGACGGTAAAAATCGTCACGCATCGGCAGAACGGAATTTTACCGTCATTGCTTGATCGCTTGATCATTCGCGCAGTGAATGACTATCATTCACTGCATGAAGACCCTTCCTCGATTGGTCGGCACTGCGCTTTCCGAACGCTTGCGCGTCATGCCGGCAGCCGTGGTCACCGGCGCACGTCAGACCGGTAAGAGCACTCTGGCCGAACAACTCGTCCCCGGCGCCCGTCGCTATGCAACGCTCGACGATCTCGACGTGCTCGACGCCGCCCAGCACGATCCGGAAGTGTTGGTAGGCGGCCCCGACCCGGTTACGCTCGACGAGGTGCAGCGCGCGCCGGAGCTGCTCCGCGCAGTCAAGCGCGCCATCGATCGCGACCGAAAGGCCGGGCGCTTCCTACTCACGGGCTCGGCGAATCTTCTCTTGATGCGGCAAGTCTCGGAATCGCTGGCTGGTCGGGCGAGCTATCTCACGCTCTGGCCGATGACTCGGCGCGAGCAGCGCGGACTCGGGCGATGTGGCCTCTGGGATGAGTTGCACAACGCGCCCGATGCCGGATGGCGGGAAATACTGGCAGGTGAAAAGGATAGCGCCGAAGACTGGCGCATGCTTGCCCGCCGCGGAGGATTTCCGACACCGGCGTTGGATCTCACTACGGCAGCAGACCGACGCATCTGGTTCGATGGCTATGTGCGCACCTATCTCGAGCGCGATTTGCAGGATCTGGCGTCAATCAGCACGCTGCCCGATTTCCGTCGTCTAATGCGCGCGGCCTGCCTTCGCATGGGCCAGCTCGTCAATCAGACGGAACTAGGTCGCGACGTCGCGCTTCCGCAGCCGACCGTGCATCGCTGGCTCAATCTGCTCGAAACCTCGTACCTCTTGGTGCGCTTGCCTGCCTATGCCGTAAATCGCACCAAGCGTCTCATCAAGGCGCCAAAGATATATTGGGGCGATACTGGCCTAGCACTGCACCTTGCTGAATCCGAGGAGCCGGACGGCGCGCATCTCGAGAATCTGGTCCTGCACGATCTGCTCGCCTGGCGAGACGCGCGCGTCGAGCGCGCAGAGCTTGGCTACTGGCGCACTTCCATCGGTGAGGAAGTGGATTTCGTGATCGAGACGGGTGGCAAGCTGCTGCCGATCGAAGTGAAGTCAACGACCCGCCCTCGGCTCTCGGATGCCACGCACCTGCGTACGTTCCGCACCGAGTATGGCAAGAAGTCTCGCGCCGGGCTGCTGCTGCACACAGGTAACACGCTTGAATGGCTCGCGCCGGATGTGCTGGCCGCGCCTTGGTGGAAGGTCCTGTGATCGCCAAGATTGAGAAGGTGAGAAGCTTAGGATGCGCGTAATCGTATTGGGTGGCGCCGGTAATTTTGGCGCGCGCATTGTACGGGCGTTACGCGGTGACCCTACTATCGACTTGCTGGTCGCGGGGCGTCGGCCAATTTCGGTGCCAGGCGCTGAAGATGTACCGTGTTCCGTGGTCGACATCGGAGCACCAGACTTTGAACAGCAATTGCGAGCATTGTCGCCGGACCTCGTAGTTCATTGTGTGGGCCCGTTTCAGGGACAGGACTATGGTGTCCCAAATGCGGCGCTCGCAGCCGGGGCGCACTATCTGGACTTGGCAGATGGGCGACAGTTCATAGTCGAGTTTGCTGCGCGGATAAATGACCGGGCGGCCAGAGCAGGCCGGGTGGCGATCTCCGGAGCGAGTACGTTACCGGCGCTTTCATCGGCGGTGGTTGAGGAATTGCGAGTAGGGCTGTCTTCCGTCGAATCCATTGAAGTCATCATTGCGCCCGGGCAGCGCGCACCTCGCGGGAAGGCAACTCTCGAGGCAGTGTTTAGTTACTTGGGTCGACCGTTTCAGGTTTGGCAGGGGGGCCAGTGGAGGCGGGCGTGGGGGTGGATGGAAGTGCAAGACGCGCGACTCGACGTCGGTCGTCGACTGGCTGCGGCATGCGACGTTCCCGATCTCGAATTGTTCCCAGTGCGCTATGACGGAGTTCAAACGGTAAGCTTTCACGCTGCGTTGGAGTTCAGGGTGCAGCATCTGACCCTCTGGGGTCTGGCCGCGTTGCGACGGATCGGCTTGCCGTTTCCAGTGGCCCGCTGGGCCGTGAGTCTGAACCGATTGGCCGGAATATTCGATGCCAGTGCAGGTGAGACGGGCGGAATGCGAGTCAGCGTAGTGGGAGATCGAAGCGGTGGCGGAGGCCGCGTGCGGCGCACTTGGCAACTCACCGCACCGGCCATGGATGGTCCCGAAATTCCTTGCATGGCGGCGAATCTTCTCGCGCGCCGCTTAGCTCGAGGCGAGGTGTTCACATCCGGTGCGTTTCCCTGCATGGGATTCTTAGCGCTTTCGGAATTCGCACCGGAGTTTGCTCGTTGGAGGATCACGACACGAATGGCAGAAGTGGCCGCATGAGCGAAATCTATCTTTGGCCGAAGTGGGCGCATGTTGTGTCCTCTACGGTGTTGTTCGGGATGGGTGCCGGCATAGCCTTCTTTTTCGTCCGGGCGCAAAGGAAGGGAGATGTGCGAGTCATTGCAGCAGTTGGGCGAGAGGTCGTCATTGCAGATGCAATCTTCACAGCGAGCGCAGTTGTGTTGCAGCCGGTCACCGGTTTAGCGATGGTACGGCTCGCCGGATTTCCGCTTTCCCTCCCGTGGTTGCGATGGTCGATCGCGCTGTACGTATTGATTGGGTGTTGCTGGCTGCCAGTGGTATGGCTACAGGTCCGGATGCGGAATCTAGCGGTGCGCGCCATGCAGGACGGCACGGCGTTGCCCACTGTGTACTTCCGATGTTATCGCTGGTGGTTTTATCTCGGGTGGCCGGCGTTCACTGGAGTGCTCGTCGTCTTCTATCTAATGGTGGTGAAGCCCGCGGTATGATCGAGACGAATCTTTCGGCATCTACCGCTATCGATCGCCCTCTATTGCCCGCAACCGGAATTGCCCGCAACCGGAAAAGGTCGCTCGGCATCGTTCGCCATCGATCAAAACGACCTTCCTATCCATCGAAGAGACCTTTCACTATCGATCGTCGTCTATCGAGATCTTCACGGTTACTTGACGAAGTCCATCATGATGCCGCCAAAAGCACACGACATGGCTTCTTCAACTACAACCACGACTCGAGAGGCCGGCGCCTGCGCAATTGAAGATTCGGCGCAGGCGCTCGTCCGATCTTGGCTTGTTGCTCGAGTTTTTTGCGTGCGTCTAGCCACGCATAAACCTCATCCGAATCCCAAACAACGCAGCGCGGGGTTAGATAGAAACGTTTTGGAAAATCTTCCCGTTGCTCCATTTCGTAAATGGTTGTGTACGACAGCGGGATAATCTCGCGTAGTTCGGTGCGTCGTAGCGTCGTAGGGCGTGTCGTGGCGGGGGAATGGTTGCCGGTGGTGTTGTAGGGGGCATTAGGTTGAGGTGCTCGTGATGAGGGGGTGGTAGGGAAGTATTTGAATAAGTAATAATTATCGTAGTATGACTACGACTGGGAGCGCTAGATCACAAATTGGGGGACTATCGGAGACTATCGCCCACTATCACTACAAGACAGAGAGTGCTTGGCAGTCGAAGTGTGCCAATCGGAAGTTTGTGCTAGCTTTGTCAGATGGACAAAAGGATTACTCGATACAGCAGCCTGAAAGCGATGAAGTCTGACGAGTATCGGTTCTGGCAACGCCTGCCGGGAAGCGAGCGAATTCGCGCTGTAATGGACCTCAACCTTGACCTTTATGCGATAAAGGGACAAGCCGCGGATGCACCAAGACTTCAAAGAACTCTTATCCGCCTTCAACGCCGGACAGGTTAGATACCTCATAGTTGGCGGATACGCGGTTTCGTTTCATGCGCAGCCACGTGCGACAAAAGATCTGGATATTTTGATTGGCGCAGACCCTGAAAACAGCAAAGCTGTGTATGCCGCGCTTGCGAGATTCGGGGCACCGATTGAAGGATTGAGCGCCAAGGACTTTGCCGAGCCCGATAATTTCTTTCGAATGGGCACGCCGCCGGTGATGGTGGACATCATGCCGAAGATTAGCGGCGTTGAATTTGAGGAAGCTTGGAGACGGCGAGTAGATGT
>DATJSL010000048.1:0-15331 GCA_035504115.1 Steroidobacteraceae bacterium
GTCGATGTCGTACCCTCCGGATCGCAGGTATTGCAGGCGGCGGCGCCGACCTTCTCACCGACCCCGGGCAACTACACCAGTGCGCAGTCGGTGACGCTCTCCGATGCGACGGCCGGTGCTGTTATCTACTACACCACCAACGGCACCACCCCGACCACGAGCTCGACCCAGTACAGCACGGCGATCCCGATCAGCTCGACCACCACTATCGAGGCCATCGCGGTGGCGAGCGGCTACTCGAACAGCTCCGTGGCGGTTGGGACATACACGATCTCGGCTGAGTCGGCGGCGGCGACTCCGACCTTCTCACCGACCCCGGGCAGCTACGGGAGTGCGCAGTCGGTGACGCTCTCCGATGCGACGGCCGGCGCTGCGATCTACTACACCACCAACGGCACCACCCCGACCACCAGCTCGGCCCAGTACAGCACGGCCATCCCGGTCAGCTCGACCACCACCATCGAGGCCATCGCGGTGGCGAGCGGCTACTCGAACAGCGCGGTCGCAAGTGCAACGTACACCATCACGAACGGCACCACCCCGGTGAGCGTGAGTCTCGCGAGCGCCGACAATGTGGACGGTATCGCCAATGCCGGCACAGCGGTGCCCGGCAGCGGGTTGGACGGCGGCGGCAATGCCTATGCGGAAGCCCTGCTCGGCACCTCGCTCACCTGGTCAGGCTCGACCTTCACCTTCGGCGCTGCAGACACCCCCGATGCGGTGAGCAGCACGACCATCACCCTGCCCGCCGGCAGCTACGCGGCGTTGAATATTCTCGCCACCGGGGTCGAGGGCAATCAGGTCAACCAGACCTTCGTGGTGACCTACACCGACGGCACCACCAGCACCTTCATCCAGAGCTTGAGCGACTGGTTCACGCCGCAGAGCTATGCGGGCGAGACAGAAGTCCTGCAGATGCCCTACCGCGTCTACGCAAACGGCACCCTCGATAATCAGCCGTTCTATCTGTACGGTTATTCCTTCACTCTGAACAGCGCCAAGACCGTCCAGAGCCTCACGCTGCCGGGCAATCGAGATGTCGTGGTGCTCGCGGTCGATGCCGTACCCTCCGGATCGCAGGTATTGCAGGCGGCGGCTCCGACCTTCTCACCGACCCCGGGCAACTACACCAGTGCGCAGTCGGTGACACTCTCCGATGCGACGGCCGGCGCTGTGATCTACTACACCACCAACGGCACCACCCCGACCACGAGCTCGGCCCAATACAGCACCGCCATCCCGGTCAGCTCGACCACCACCATCGAGGCCATCGCGGTGGCGAGCGGCTACTCGTACAGCTCCGTCGCAAGCGCAACGTACACGATCACGGACGGCACCACCCCGGTGAGCGTCAGTCTCGCGAGCGCCGATAACGTGGACGCTATCGCCAATGCCGGCACGGCGGTGCCCGGCGGCGGGGCGGACGGCGGCGGCAATGCCTATGCAGCGGCCTTGCTCGGCACCTCGCTCACCTGGTCAGGCTCGACCTTCACCTTCGGCGCTGCGGACGCACCCGATGCGGTGAGCAGCACGACCGTCACCCTCCCCGCCGGCAGCTACACGGCCTTGAATATTCTCGCCACCGGGGTCGAAGGCAATCAGGTCAACCAGACCTTCGTGGTGACCTACACCGACGGCACCACCAGCACCTTCACCCAGAGCTTGAGCGATTGGTTCACGCCGCAGAGCTATGTAGGCGAGACAGAAGTCCTGCAGATGCCCTACCGCGTCTACGCAAACGGCACCCTCGATAATCAGCCGTTCTATCTGTACGGCTATTCCTTCACGCTGAACAGCGCCAAGACCGTCCAGAGCCTCACTCTGCCTGGCAACCGAGATGTCGTGGTGCTCGCGGCCGACCTCACGCCTTGAGCTGCGCGAGACCGCCCACACGCTGGGCGTGATCTTCCATGATGAGCAGGTGGCTGAGGCGCTCAGCCGCCGGCTCGCGCGCATCTTTCTACGCAACGCGGCCGGCGAGCACATCGCCCGGTCAGAATGCCCTGACATCGACTCGACCCGCCAGCGGACAGATGCGCCATCGCGAACGCGCTATGGTCGCGCAACTGCAAATTCATGCGGTGATTTCGCAATAATAACGAGGTCTGCGCTATGGGCCGTGGCATCCTGCTTTGGTTATTGGGCGTTCCGCTGCCGGTCATCCTGCTGCTCGCCATGTGCTCGCACCGCTAGGAGCCGCTCCAGTGGAACAAGCCTCGCCGCTCGGTCCGCGCATGGTCGCGGATCCGTCCGATCCACTCGCTCTCGCGCCCGGCGGGGGCCGATCGGCCGCCTCGTGGGGCGCGATATTCGCCGGCGCCATCGTCGCGATCGCCACGACGCTGATCCTGCTCGCGCTCGGATCGGGACTCGGCTTTGCGGCCATCTCTCCCTGGCCGGGTCACGGCGCCTCGGCTAGGGCGTTCAGCGTGAACGCGGCCATCTGGCTCATCGTCACCCAGTGGCTGTCGGCCGGGCTCGGCGGCTATATCGCCGGGCGGCTGCGCACCAAATGGGTGGGCACCCACACGCACGAGGTCTTCTTTCGCGACACCGCCCATGGCCTGGTGACCTGGTCGCTCGCCACCGTCATCGTCGCCACGGTGCTGGCCGGCTCCGTGACCTCCATGACGGGCGGGGGCTTGCGCGCGCTGGGCGGGGCCGCTTCCGCGGGCCTGCAGGGCATGGCGGGCGGGCATAGCGCACCGGGCGGCCTGGGCGCCCCGCCCGCTGCAATGCCGCCGATGGCGATGCCGGGGCCGCTGGCGGTGCCGGGCGGACCTCCGGCCGCGCTCGCCTACGACATCGACAAGCTGTTTCGGCCGAGCGGCCCGACCGCTCCGGGCGGCGGTGCGGGCAATCCCGTCGCCGGCAGCGCGCCCACGCCCCGCGGCCCAGGGGACACGGCCAGCGGTGAGGGCGCGGCCGGCGGCGGCGCCGAGGGCCCCGTGGATACCGACGGCGACCCGCGCGTCGAGACGGTCTATATCACCTTGCATGCCCTCGCCGGCCCGGGCTTCTCGGACCAGGACCGCGCCTATCTCGCCGAGCTCGTGCAGTGGCAAACCGGAGACTCGGCGCAGGATGCGCAGCAGCGTGTCGGTGAATTCGTAGCGGCCACGATGAGCGCCCGGGCCCAGGCGCGCGCGGCCGCGGACGGGGCACGCAAGGCGGCCGCGGAGACCTCGATCTACACGGCGCTCGCCATGCTGATCGGCGCCTTCATCGCCTGCATCACGGCGGCGCTCGGCGGCCGGCTGCGCGACGAGCACCCATAATCGAAATCGCTCAGTCGACTGGCCGGGCGTGCACGCCGCGCTCGACGCGCGCGGCTTTGCGCGCCTGCCGGCCCTGCTCAGCCGGCAGGAATGCACGGCGATGAGCGCACTCTACGATCGCGATGAGCCTTTTCGCAGCCGCGTGGTGATGGCACGCCACGGCTTCGGCCGCGGCGAGTATCGGTATTTCGCCTATCCGTTGCCGCCGCTGGTGCAGGAGCTGCGCACCGCGCTCTACCCGCATCTCGCGCCGATCGCCGACCGCTGGTACGAGCGGCTCGGCCTCGAGGTGCGCTTTCCCGCCGAGCACGCCGCCTTCCTCGAGCGCTGCCATCGCGCCGGACAGGCCTTGCCGACGCCGCTCCTGCTGCAATACGGAGCGGACGATTACAACTGCCTGCATCAAGATCTGTACGGAGAGCACGTCTTCCCGCTGCAGATCGCGACGCTCCTGTCCGAGCCGGGAAGGGATTTCGACGGCGGCGAGTTCATCCTCACCGAGCAGCGACCGCGCATGCAATCGCGCGCCGAGGTGGTACCGCTCGCGAGCATTGCACACGGCACTCCCCGCTCAGCCGCTCTTGTGCTCCGCCTGCCACTTCTGCACCGCGGCCATGGTGTTCTCGACGTGCTTGTCGGGATTCATGGCCGTGTACTCGTAGATGATGACGCCGTCCGGCGCAATCACGTAGGAGGTCCGGTTGGCGTACTGGGGCTTCGCCGACAGCACCGCATCATAGGCCTTGGTGATGCTCTGGTCGGCATCGGAGGCCACCGCGAACTTGTTGCGGCACTCGGTCACGGAGAACTTGTTCAGCACGTCGATGGGGTCGTGCGAGACGCCGATGACGGTGGCGCCCATGGCCTTGAATTTCGCCGTCGCCTCGGCAAATTCATGCGCCTCCACCGTGCACCCGGGCGTGAAGGCCGCCGGGTAGAAGTACAGCACCACCGGGCCTTGCTTGAGCGCGGCGGCGAGCGAGAAGGTGAACGGCTTGCCGGCGAGCGTCGCCTGCGTGGTGAAGTCCGGGGCCTTGGCGCCGGGCTGCAATGCCGCGTACAGCGGGGCCGTCAAAACGCAAGTTCCAAGCGCGAGAGCCATCAATCGCTTCATGCCCCGTACCCCTCTGGAGTGGCCACATGTCCCTGCCGTGCGCGCGCTATCCTAGCACCTCGCGAAGTGCGCGGCACACGCGCGGCACGTCCTCATCCTGCATGGCGGGAAACAGCGGCAAGGTGACCGTCTCGCGACCGACACGCGCGGCGACGGGAGTGTCCTCCGGGCGATAGCCCTGCTGCCGGTAATACGCGAGGCCCGGAATACACGGATAATGCACGCCGATGCCGATCCCGTGCTCGGCCATGCGCTTCTGAAACTGCGGCCGGGTCATGCGGCGCCCCGCAAAGTCGATCAGCAGCTGAAACATGTGCCAGCTGTGGCCCGCATCGCCGCGC
Source organism: Steroidobacteraceae bacterium (assembly GCA_035504115.1). GTDB lineage: Bacteria > Pseudomonadota > Gammaproteobacteria > Steroidobacterales > Steroidobacteraceae > Bog-1198. Next base: position 4,734 of record DATJSL010000048.1, read on the forward strand.
GCCGGCAGCACCGCGCCGTCGAATCCGTCGAGCTCCTCGAAATAGCGCTGCGCGAGCGAGCGCCGGCGCGCGTTGAAGCCATCGAGGCGGCGCAGCTGATCGATGCCGATCTGCGCGGCGACGTCGCTGAGGTTGCTCTTCGCACCGGGGAACATCACGTCGATCTCGCCCGCGGCGTTGCGCTTGATGCCGTGAAAGCGGTATTGCTCGAAGAGCGCGGCGGCCTGTGCATCGGCGGTCGCGATGGCGCCGCCCTCGATGCTGGTCATGTTCTTGTTCGGATGAAAGCTGAACACCACCAGATCCCCGAAGCTGCCGATCAGCCGGCCGCGATGGCGCGAGCCGATCGCATGCGCCGCATCCTCCACCACCCGCAGGCCGCGCTCTCGTGCGATGCCGTAGAGGGCGTCCATGTCGACGGGGAGGCCCGAGAAATGCACCGGCATGATGGCGCGGGTGCGCGGCGTGATCGCGGGCACCACCCGCTGCATGTCGAGATTGCGCGACTCGAGCTCGATGTCGACGAACACGGGCTTGGCCCCGACCCTCGCCACCACGTTGGCGCTGGCCGCAAAGCTCATCGCCGGAACGATGACCTCATCGCCCGGCCCGACGCCCGCGACCTCGAGCGCCATCTCCAGACCGGCGGTGGCCGAGGTCATGACGCGCACGTGCCGGTCCGCACCCAGATAGGCGGCCAGGGCTGCCTCGAATGCCTGCACCTTCGGACCGCTCGCGAGCTGTCCGGAGCGGAACACCTCGGCCACCGCGGCGATACTCTCTTCGTCGATCGAGGGACGGGCGAAGGGCAAGAAAGGCTTCATCGGCAACACCTCCTTAAGATCCCGCACTATCGTGCCACCAGCACACGGTTGACGTCGTGCGCGATCTCGCGCATGGGCACGCCCCGGCTCGAGAGCAGCTCGAACGTCTTTTTGTCCATGACCGCATAGGCGGCGGGCTCGGCCTCCCAGCGCCGGGTGAATTCCTCCACAGTCGGAATCTCGGCGGCGGGATCTTGCCTCAGTCCGAAATCGAGCTCGCCCCGATAGGCCACCAGCCTGACCGTGCGCCGCCAGTAGAACGGCAAGGTCTGATCGTACGTGCCGACGCTGTAGATGGGAACCTCAGGGGGCACCCGGGGCAGCGCGCGGGCGAGCTCGATGCCCGAGTAGACCGGGGCCACCGCCGCGGCCGCCTGCACGAACAGCAACCCCGACAGGCACCAGCCGACGCCGAGGAAGACGGCCGAGCGCGTCACGCCGCGGCGCCGCTGCGCCAGCACGTACACACCCGATGCGGCGAGCAGCGCCGCGATCTGCGCGAGCGGCCGCTGCAGCGCTAGAAAATAGCTGCTGCGCTCGGACGGCGCGATGTGCGCGGGCGCGAGCAGGCACGTCAGGGCGAGCGCGATGCCCATCGCCACGGTGAGCACTGCGGTGCGCGCGAGATCGCGCTCGAGGTCCGCCTCGGGGAGCGAGGCTGTGAGCAGCGCGAGCGCCGGAAACAGGGGCAAGACGTAGGGAATGAGCTTCGAATCCGAGAGCGAGAAGAACACGAGCACGAACAGCACCCAGATGCGCAGAAAGAGCGCCGCATCGAACCCCTCGATGCGCCGGCGCGCCCGGCCGAGCGCGCGCAGGGCCGGCAGCGTCCAGGGCAGGCTGCCGAGAAGACACACGGGCACGAAGAACCACCACACCTGCTCGCGGTCCGCGCTCGGCGTCAAGTAGCGCGCCAGGTGCTCGTGCACGAAGAAGAACTCGAGAAAGCCGGGCTGGGCGCGCGCCGCGAGCCAGTACCAGGGCACCGCGATCAGGGCGAACAGCACGGCGCCGGGGGCGGCGTGCAGGCGCCGCCAGGGCGAGAAATCGCGCGCATACAGGCTGTACAGCACCAGCACCGCCGCAGGCACCGCCGCGGCCACGAGGCCCTTGGTGAGCACCCCCAAGGCGCTCGCCCCCCAGGCGAGCAGCATCCAGGCGCGCTGCGAGCCGCCCGCGGCGCGCTGCGCCGCGAGAAATGCGGCCAGGGCGACGGTCATGTAGAAGGTGAGGCTCATATCGAGCGTCAAGATCTGTCCCATGAGCAGAAACAGCATCATGCTCGGCAGCATCGCGGCGGTGCGCAGCGCCGCCTGCGCGCCCCACAGCGCACGCGCGCCGAGCGCTGCGGCGAGCACGGCGAGCAGCGCGCAGAGCGCGGTGTAGAAGCGCGCGCCCACCTCGTTCTCGCCGAGCAGGGTGAGCGACAGCGCGCTCGCCCAGTACTGCAGCGGCGGCTTCTCGACGTACACCAGGCCGTCCAGGTGCGGAATGATCCAGTTTCCGCCGGCGAGCATCTCGCGCGGTATTTCCGCGTAGCGGCCCTCGTCGGTGTTGAACAGCGGCCGCTCTCCCAGGGTCGCGAACCACAGCACCACCACGAGGGCTGCCAGGCCCAGGTAGGTCCATGAGCTGGCGCGCGTCAAGGCGCCGTGCCGGGCGCCTGCAGGGCGAGCACCCCGGAGCGCCCCGCGATCTCGCCCATGACCACGGCGCGCGCCGGGAGCTCCCGACGCAGCGCCATGGCGCGCAGATCCGCCATGCAAGCGATGGCCGCACCGGCCTCACGCCATCTCTGCAGGAGCGATTCGAACGCCTCCAGCAGGCGCAGCCCCTCGAGCTCCGCATGCAGCGTGAACACCTGCAGCCGATCCGTCGGGACGGCGCCGGAGAGGCGAAACACGGCGTCCGCGACATTCGATTCGTCGATGCCGCCGCGCCCGAGCAGCTCATCGAAGGTGGGGAGGGTGGTCGGAATCTGCGCACAGGGGCTCGCGCCGCCGGCGAGCAGCGGAAAGAAGGGCCCCTCCCCGCGCGTATCGCTCGCATACTTCAGGCCGTACTCGCGCTCGAGCTCGAGCGCGTGCGAGTTGATCTGCCAGCCCGCCGCGGCATGGGACTGGGGCGGAAAGCCGAACACCCGCTCGAATGCGGCCAGGCCGCGCTCGAATTCGGCGCGCGTCCAGGGTGCATCGGCGCGCGCGACGTGATCCTGCCAGCGCACGTGATCGTGGGTATGCAGCCCGACCTCGAAGCCCGCATCGTGCACGCGGCGCATGTCGGTGCGGGCGGCGCTGCCGATGTCCGGGCCGGGCAGCAGCACGCCGTACATCAAGGTCTTGAGCCCGTAGTGCTTGATCACCGAGGTGCGCGCCACCTTGGCTGCAAACCCCTTGCGAAATACCCGCCGCAGCGCCCGTCCGGTGTGGTCCGGGCCCACCGAGAAGTAAAAGGTCGCCGGCAGGCGGTGCTTCTTCAGCAGCGAGAGGAGCCGTGGCACGCCTTCGCGCGTGCCGCGCAGCGTATCGACATCGACTTTCAGGCCGATATGCGCCCCGTCAAGCATCGCGCGACAGCAGTGCCGAGGCCGCGGGCAGCGCATGCGCGTAGGAGTCGAAGATGGCGGTGAGCGCGGCGCGCATGCCGGTGCTCGGCGTCCAGCCGAGATCCGCCGTGGTGTTCTTGATCGACGGCAGGCGCGCCGGGATGTCGGCATAGCCCTTGCCGTAGTACTCGAGGGCCGAGATCTCGACCAGGCGGGTATTGCGCGCCGTGGGCGCATACTCGGGCCTCGACAGGGCGATCTCGAGCATCATCCGGGCGAGCTCGCGGATCGAATACAGGTTGTCGGGGTTGCCGATGTTGTAGATCTTGCCGTCGGCGATGCCGCCCGGGTTGTCGATGATGCGCGTCAGGCACTCGACCGCATCGTCGATGTAGGTGAAGGCGCGCGTCTGGCTGCCGCCGTCGACCAGCTTGATCGGCTCGCCGCGCACGATATGGCCGAGAAACTGAGTGAGGACCCGGGAGCTGCCCTCTTTCGGATCGTCCATGCTGTCCAGGCCCGAGCCCACCCAGTTGAACGGGCGAAACAAGGTGAACTGCAGCCCCTGCTCGCCGTACCCCCAGATGATGCGGTCGAGCAGCTGTTTCACGCAGGAGTAGATCCAGCGCTGCTTGTGAATCGGACCGAGCACCAGCTCGGAGGTCTCGGGATCGAATTCCTTGTCGCGGCACGCCCCGTACACCTCCGAGGTCGAGGGGAATACCACGCGCTTCTTGTACTTCACGCAGTGGCGGATGATGGGCAGGTTCGCCTCGAAATCGAGCTCGAACACGCGCAGCGGCTCGCGCACGTAGGTCGCGGGCGTCGCGATGGCCACCAGCGGCAGGATCACGTCGCACTTGCGCACGTGATACTCGACCCACTCCTTGTTGATGGTGATGTCGCCCTCGACGAAGTGAAAGCGCTCGTGCTCGAGCATCGAGCTCACCCGCTCGGACTGCAGGTCCATGCCATGGATATGCCAGTCCGTGCGGCTCAGGATGTGCTTGCTCAGGTGATGACCGATGAAGCCGTTGACGCCGAGAATGAGAATGTTCTTCAAGGTTGACTCCCCGAGCTCACTCGAGCGCGACCGGTTGACTCGACAGTACGGGCGGCGGGGCGCTCGCGCTCGCGAGCTCGCGGCCGATGGCGAGCTCGAGGACCTCGAGTCGCTTGCCGTCCGCGCAATCGGCATACCAGTGCCCGTCGGCGGCGTACAGACAAGGCGCGAGCCCGGGATGGCGCGGCGCGCCCGCATCGAGGCGCGTGCGCCAGATCTCGAGCCTCACGCCCCGCGCCTCGGTGAACGCCCCGGGAAATGGCGGCGCCACCGCGCGCACCAGATCGTGCACGGCGCGCGCGCCGGCGCGCCAGTCGATGCGCCCGTCCTGCGGGCGGCGGCGCCCGAAGTAGCTCCCCTGCGACAGATCCAGGGGCCTCGCCGGCGCACTGCCCGCGATCAGCTTCGGAAGGCAGCGCCTCAGAACCTGCTGCGCGGCCGCGGCCACCTTGAGCGACACCTCGAGCGCATCATCGTCCTCCCCGATCGGCACCGCCTGCTGGTCCACCAGCGCGCCCGCGTCGGGCTTCTCGAGCATGTAATGCAGGCTTGCGCCGGTGCTCGTCTCGCCGCGCAGGATGGCCCAGTGCACGGGTGCCCGGCCGCGATATTTCGGCAGCAGCGAGCCGTGCATGTTCAGCGCGCCGCGCTGCGGCAGCGCCAGCCAGGCGCCGCTGAGCAGGTGGCGGTAATAGAACGAGAACAGGAAGTCGGGCCGGGCGCGCCGGCCCTCGGCGAGGCACTCGAGGGAGTTCGGGTCCGAAGGGGCAACCACCTTGAGCCCGCGCTCGCGCCCGAGCTCGGCGACGCTGCCGAACCAGCGGCTCTCCTGCGCCTCGTCGGCGTGGGTGAACAGCAGCGGCACCTTGACCTCCTGGTCGAGCAGCTCGCGCAAGCAGCGCACCCCGACCTCGCTGTAGGCGAACACCACGGCACGGGTCACTGCCGCGCGCCCGCGCCGCTGTCGGGGAGCGACACCACGCGCGGGCCGTCGTCGGCCTCCTCGAGCACCGCCTCGACCACGTAGCGCGGACGCTCGCGCACCTGCGCATAGATGCGCCCGACATATTCGCCGAGCAGGCCGATGCCGAACAGCGCGAGGCCGATGAAGAAGAACTGGATCGCGAACAGGGTGAACAGGCCCTCGGCCTCCGACCCGATGATCAAGCGGCGCGCGAACAGCAAAATCACCAGCGCCGCGGACAGGAGCGACACCGCCATGCCCACCATCGAAAAGAGCTGCAAGGGCACCACGGAGAACCCGGTGATCAGATCGAAATTGAGGCGTATCAGGCTGTACAGCGAATACTTGGACTTGCCCGCGTGGCGCTCCTCGTGGGCGATCGACACCTCGACGGGGTTCATGGCATAGAGCGAGGCGAGCGCCGGAATGAAGGTGTTGACCTCGCGCGTCTGATTGAGCGCCTGCACCACGAAGCGCGAATAGCCGCGCATCATGCAGCCCTGATCGGTGATGCGCACCGGGGTGATCCATTCGCGCAGCTTGTTGACCCACCTCGACAGGGAGCGGCGCCACAGCCGATCCTGGCGCTTCTGCCGGATGGTGCCGACATAGTCGTAGCCCTGCTCGAGCATGGCCACCAGCTTGTGGATCTCCTCCGGCGGATTTTGCAGATCGGCATCGAGCGTGACCACGTAGTCGCCGCGCGCATAGGCGAGTCCCGCCATCACCGCCGAGTGCTGCCCGAAATTGGCGTGAAACAGCACCACGCGCGTCTCGTGCGGCCGACGCTGGAATTGCTGGCGCAGCAGCGCGGCCGAGCGGTCCTTGCTGCCGTCGTTGATGAACACGCACTCATAAGTGATGCGCAGCTCATCGAGCGCCGGATAGAGCCGCGCAAAGAGCGTGGGCAGCACCTGCTCCTCGTTGTACACGGGAATGACGACGCTCAACTTGGGCACGGCGGCGGGCATCTTTAGCACCCTTCTCCTCAGTGATCGGCCGCGACGGCGCCCTGCGAGGCGAGCACGCCGAGGAGCTCGTGCGTGCGCGAGCGCATCAGATCGGCCGAGCCGCGCGCCTCGACGTTCAGGCGGATGAGGGGCTCGGTGTTCGAGGAGCGCAGGTTGAAGCGCCAGTCGGCGAACTCGAACGACAGCCCGTCGGTGCGCTCGATCGAGCAGGCCCCGCGCGCGTAGCGCGACTCGACCGCCGCCATCGCGGAGGCGGCGTCGGGCACGCGGTAGTTGAGCTCGCCGCTCACCGGAAAGCGGGCGATGCGCTCGCCGACCAGCCCGGACATCGGCTTGCCGGACTCGCTCAGGAGCTGCGCGATGAGCAGCCAGGGAATCATGCCGCTGTCGCAGTAGGCGAAGCGGCGGAAATAATGGTGCGCGCTCATCTCCCCGCCGTACAGCGCGTCCACCTCGCGCATGCGCTGCTTGATGAAGGCATGGCCCGATTTGGAGAGCACCGTCTGCCCGCCGCACGCCCGGACGATCTCCTGCGTGTTCCAGGTGAGCCGCGGGTCGTGCACGATGCGGGTGCCTGCAGCGCCCGCGCCCGCGGCGCGCAGCAGCGCCGAGGCCAGGAGCCCTACGATGTAGTAGCCCTCGATGAAATCCCCGCGCTCGTCGAAGAAAAAGCAGCGATCGAAGTCCCCGTCCCAGGCGAGCCCGAGATCCGCGCCGTGCGCACGGATGGCCTGCGCGGTGGGGATCCGATTCTCCTCGAGCATGGGGTTCGGAACGCCGTTCGGAAAGCGCCCGTCCGGCTGATGATGAATCTTGACCAGCTCGAACGGCAGGTGCGGCTCCAGCAGGTCGAGCACCGGACCGGCCGCACCGTTCCCGGCGTTCACCACGATCTTCAGCGGCCTCAATTTCTCGACGTTCACGTAGGAGAGCAGGTGGCCCAAGTAGCGCCCGGCGGTGTCGACGGCGCGGCGCACGCCGCGCTTCGCGCCCGGGCGGAGCTCCTCGCGCTCGGCGAGCGCGCGAATCTCCTTCAGGCCGTTGTCGGCGCTGATGGGCCGGGACTGCTCGCGCACGAACTTCATGCCGTTGTAGTCCGGCGGGTTGTGGCTGGCGGTGACCATGATGCCGCCGTCGTAGCCGCCGTCGAAGGTCGCGAAATACACCCCCTCCGTGCCGCAGACGCCGATGTCATCGACGTCCGCACCGCCCTCGGTCAGGCCGCGGGTGAGCGCCTCGGCGAGGCCCGGGCTCGAGAGGCGGATGTCGCGGCCCACCACCAGGCGCGCCGGCGACAGAAACGCCGCATAGGCGCGGCCCACGCGGTAGGCGACCTCCTCGTTGAGCTCGCTCGGAATGCGGCCGCGCAGATCATAGGCTTTGAAGCAGCTGATCGCGCTCAAGTGCTGGTCCCTTGGCGACCGTAGATGTCCTCGAAGCGCACGATGTCGTCCTCGCCGAGATAGGAGCCGGATTGCACCTCGACGATGTGCAGCGCCACCTTGCCCGGATTCTCGATGCGATGCTTGGCGCCGATCGGGATGTAGGTCGACTCGTTCTCGGACAGGAGAAAGGTCTTCTCGCCGCAGGTGACGCGCGCCGTGCCCTGCACCACGATCCAGTGCTCGGCGCGGTGATGATGCATCTGAAAGGACAGCGCGCCGCCCGGCTTGACCGACAGGCGCTTGACCTGAAAGCGCTCGCCCGCATCGAGGCTGTCGTAGCTGCCCCAGGGCCTGAACACCTCGCGGTGCAGGGCCGACTCGCTGCGGCCGGATCGCTTGAGCTTGCTCACCAGCTCCTTGACGTCCTGCACGCGCCCCTTCGGAGCCACCAGCACGGCGTCCTTGGTCTCGACGATCACATGCTCGTCCATGCCCACCGCCGCGACCAGCCGGCTGGTCGAGTGCACGTAGCAGTCGCGCGTGTCGTGCACCAGAACGTCGCCCTTGAGGACGTTGCCCTCCTCATCGGCGGGCAGGGCATCGAACAGCGAGGCCCAGGAGCCGACGTCGCTCCAGCCGGCATCGAGGGGCAGGACCACGGCCGAGTGGGTCTTTTCCATGACCGCGTAGTCGATCGAGTCGCTGCGGCAACGCTCGAACCGGGTTTTGTCGATGCGCACGAAATCGAGGTCGGTCTTGGCGGCCTGGAACGCCGCCCGGCTCGCCTCGAGAATGTCGGGTGCCAGGCGCTCCAGCTCGCTCAGGTACTGGCGCGCCTTGAAGACGAACATGCCGCTGTTCCAGTAATAATCGCCGCTCGCGACGAACTGCTGCGCCACATCGAGCGCCGGCTTCTCGATGAACTCTGCGACCGGAAAGGCGGGCCCCGGGCCCTCGCCGCGCCGGATATAGCCGTAGCCGGTCTCGGGCGCATGCGCCACGATGCCGAAGGTGACGAGCTTGCCTTGCGCGGCGAGCTGCGCCGCGGTGGCGGCGGCCTGCTGGAATGAACGCCCGTCGCGCACCACGTGATCCGCCGGCGCCACGATCAGGATCGCCTCCGGCTCGAGCGCCACCGCCTGGAGCGCGGCGAGCGCCACGGCCGGCGCGGTGTTCTTGCCCACGGGCTCGAGCAGGATGGCGCCGGCGCGCGCACCCAGGCTGCGGATCTGCTCGGCCACGGTGAAGCGGTGCGCTTCGTTGCACACGATGATGGGGTCGCGCGCCCCCTCGATGCCCTGCAGGCGCAGGGCGGTCTCCTGCAGCATGGTCTGGCGGCCGGTGAGCGCGAGCAGCTGTTTCGGGTAGAGCTCCCGCGACAGCGGCCAGAGCCGCGTGCCCGCCCCACCGGACAAGATCACCGGAATCAGGCTCATCTCCATGGGCTCATCCTCACCGCTTGCCGCGGCCGATCGCATAATAGCCGAAGCCGAGGCGCCCCATATGCGCCGGATCGTAGAGGTTGCGCCCGTCGAAGATCACCGGCGAGGCGAGCACCGAGCGCATGTGCTCGAAATCGGGGCTGCGGAACTCGCGCCACTCGGTGACGATGGCGAGCGCATCGGCCCCCGCCAGGGCCTCGGCGCTGGTCTTGCAGAGCGCCAGGTCGGCGCGCGTCCCGTAGATGCGCGCGCATTCGGCCATCGCCACCGGGTCGAAGGCGCGCACCCGCGCACCTTCCCGCCACAGCGCCTCCATGAGCACCCGGCTCGGCGCCTCGCGCATGTCGTCGGTGTTCGGCTTGAACGCAAGTCCCCAGAGCGCGATGGTCTTGCCGCGCAGGTCGCCGAAGTGCCCCTTGATCTTGTTGAAAAGCACGGTCTTCTGCCGCTCGTTCACCGTCTCGACGGCGGCGAGCAGGCTCTCCGCATAGCCGACCTCGGCGGCCGAGCGCCGCAACGCCTTGACGTCCTTGGGAAAGCACGATCCGCCGTAACCCACGCCCGGATAGATGAACGCATGGCCGATGCGCGGGTCGGATCCGATCCCGACGCGCACCGCCTCGATATCCGCGCCGCATTGCTCGGCCAGGTTCGCGAGCTCGTTCATGAAGCTGATCTTGGTCGCGAGCATGGCGTTGGCCGCGTACTTGGTGAGCTCGGCGGAGCGCACGTCCATGACGATCATGCGATCGCGGTTGTGGGTAAAGGGCTCGTACAGCGCCCGCAGCAGCTCCGCCGCCCGCGGGCTCGAGGTGCCGACGACCACCCGGTCGGGCTTCATGAAGTCCTGGATCGCGGCACCCTCCTTCAGGAATTCGGGGTTCGAGACCGTGTCGAACTCCACCGCCGCCCCGCGCGCCGCGAGCGCCTCGCTCACGGTCTCGCGCACCTTGTCGGCCGTGCCCACCGGGACGGTCGACTTGGTGATCACCACCTTGTACTCCGCCATGTGCCGGCCGATGGTGCGCGCCACCGCCAGCACCGAGCGCAGGTCCGCCGATCCATCCTCATCCGGCGGCGTGCCCACCGCGATCAGCTGGAACTGCCCGTGCTCGACCGCCTCCTCGGCGTTCAGCGTGAACTTGAGGCGCCCCGCCTCGAAGTTGCGCTTGACGATGACATCGAGCCCCGGCTCGTGGATGGGGATCTCCCCGGCCGAGAGCATGGCGATCTTGCGCGGATCCACATCGACGCAGACGACCTGGTTGCCGGCATCCGCCAGGCATGCACCGGTCACCAGGCCCACGTAGCCGGAGCCAAAGATGGTAATTCGCATTCGTAATAGTCTGATTTAACAGAGAAAAGCGGGCCGACAGGGTAGCGTTTTTGGGGGGTCAAGTAAAG
>DATJSL010000049.1:0-224641 GCA_035504115.1 Steroidobacteraceae bacterium
CCCCGGCGGGCACCTCAAACTCCCCCACCGGTGGGCGGGTCAAACTCCCCCACCTGACGGCGGCGGGACGAGGGATGATTACGCGGTATGACGTGCCTTGGCAAGGCGTTCCGCGGATTCTTTGAGTCTCCAGCTCTTGCCGACGAACTTGAGCAGATGACCATGGTGCATCAGTCGGTCAAGTAGCGGCGTGACGATGACGGCGTCGCCGAACACGGCAGAGAACCCCTAAACTCGAACGATTGATATCTACGATCAAGGTGATGGAGCCGACCCATCCCTTGTTCGGAAAGACGCTAAAGCTGCTCTCTGAGCGATGCAGTCGTGGCAAAACATTCATTGCAGTCGCATTAGAAGACGGTCGTCGACGCCTGATACCGAGATCGGCAACCGACCTCGATTCAACAAAGCGTCATAGTAGATTGATACCATTCGTGTCGGCGCGATCCCTGCTTCCGTTGGCGCGGCATGTTCAAAGCTGTCTGACGGGTCTCAAGATGGAGGCATCGCATGAGAGCAGACCATCGTCCCGAACTGATTCGTCGCAGCTCAAGTCACGCACTCAACCATCGACCGCCTCCGCAGCCGCGGAGAGTGTTGCCACCGGAAGCCCCCAGTCGGCTCGCTCAGCAGATCGCAGCGATTCTGCAGCGTATTCGCGCCGAGGGCCGAGGTCGTGCTGATCACGTCCGGAGAGGGCGCTGAACGCGTTACGACGGCACATCGAGCGAAGCTTGCGTATATTTATGTTCGCCAATCTACGGCGGGTCAGGTCCGCCAACATCAAGAAAGCACGGAACTTCAGTATCATTTGGTGGATCGCGCCATCACCCTCGGCTGGCCACGAGAGCGCGTTTCGGTCATCGACGATGACTTGGGCAAATCCGGCACATCCAGCGCGGAACGGTACGGCTTCCAGCGGCTGATCAGCGAGATCGGCTTGGGCAAGGCGGGGTTGGTCCTGAGCTTGGACGCCTCCCGCCTGGCTCGCAACAACCGCGACTGGCATCAGCTATTGGAACTGTGCACGATATTCAGAGTGCTCATTGCCGATGGCGAGCGGCTATACGAGCCTACCGTCTATCATGATAGGTTGCTGCTGGGATTGTCGGGGATCATGAGTGAAGCAGAGCTTCATCAACTGCGGATTCGCCTACATCAGGGCGAGCAACAAAAAGCCGCGCGAGGCGAACTGCGTCTTCCTCTGCCGGCCGGCCTGGCGCGAGCTCGCAGTGGAGAGACTATCCTCCAACCTGATGAACAGGTGCAAAGCCGCCTTGAGTTCGTGTTTCGTAAATTCAGCGAACTGCAGAGCGCCAAGGCCGTCATGCGAGAGTTGCGACGGCATGATTTGCCGTTGCCTGTTCGCCCACTGCGGGGGCCCGCACCACACGAGATCTCATGGGTGCCGGCTACGAGTGCGCGCGTACTCCAGGTATTGCATAACCCGGCCTACGCCGGCGCCTATGTTTATGGTCGGCATCAAACTGATCCCTTGCGGCGCCGAGCGGGGCAAACGCGTGCGACGACGGTCCGATTGCCGGTGGACCGTTGGCCCATCTGCCTCAAGGATGCACACCCAGGTTACATCAGCTGGGAGGAGTTCATGGGGAACCAAACCCGCCTGCTGAACAATGTCGCGCGCCACAAGCGCGACCAGCCGGGCGCACCGCGCAAAGGCCAAGCACTGCTACAGGGTATCGCGATCTGTGGTCGTTGTGCACGACGCATGAGCCTTCATTACTCGGGTCCCCACGGCGATTATCCGGTCTACAAGTGCATCGCTGATCAAGGCGAAGACGGCGGCCCTCGCTGCCAAGAAGTACGAGCATTATCGGTGGATCAACACGTCGAACAAGTCTTGCTCGACACCCTCACTCCAGAGCAGATCGCCATGGCGGTCGAGGCGGTTGGCGAGCTTGAGTCGCAGGCCAAATTACTGGATCAGCAATGGCGTCTGAAGTGCGAACGGGCGCGCTACGAAGTCGAACGTGCTCGACGTCAATACGATGAAGTGGAGCCGGAGAACCGACTGGTTGCGCGCTCGCTGGAACGTGCATGGGAACAGAAGCTACGACAGCAGGAGAGCGTAGATTTGGCGTACCAGACGTGGCAGCAGGAGCAAGCAGGCCCCATTTCTGCCACTGAACGCGCCGAGGTTCTAAAGCTCGCGAAGGATTTTTCCCGCGTGTGGAAGATTGCCAACGCGCTGGAGCGCAAGCGGATCGTGCGCCTGATAATTCGGGATGTGACACTCCTTCAATCGCGCGACAGCGGCGTGGTGTCCATCCGGATCACGTGGCAGACCGGCGCGACCTCGGAGCACGAGGTCCAACGCCGTGTTCGGTCATACGCTATTTGCGTGTCGACCGCGGTACTGGAGTGGCGCATTCGAGAGCTGGCAAAGGCCGGGAAATTTGATCGTGAAATCGCCAACGCCCTGAATGCCGAGGGGATCACGTCCGCGCGTGGCGTGCCTTTCCAAAGCAACAACGTGCATCTTTTGCGCAAGCGCTTTGGCATTCGCACCGCCAAAATAAACGGCGTAGACAATAATCCCAAGCGCTGGCCCGACGGCACCTACTCGGTGCAAGGAGCGGCAGCAGCCCTCGGGATTACCACGCAAACTGTATTCCAGTATCTGCGGCGAGGGTATCTATCGGGCAGCCAGCTTGCCGCTGGACAGCCATGGAAAATCAAGCTTTCATCGGAGCAAATCAAGCTATTGAGGAGTCGAGTCCGACGCATCAACCGTCCAAAATAGGAGGCATCATGAACTCATCGGTTCGCCCAGGAGCTTCGCCCAGTCGTCGATGTCGCGGTTGGACGTGATCAGCGTGGAGGATTTCTCGTAACGGCTCATGATGAGGTCGGCGAGTTCGTCGCCGGCGTTTGGTGGCAACTTGCGCAAGAACAGATCGTCGATCACGAGGAGGTCCGCGGCTTTGATCGTAGCGCGGTACTTTCTGAGTTCGCCGAGTTCACGCGCCTGATGGATGTCATCCACGAGGACGTGCGCCTCGCGATAGAACACCGTGTAGCCGCGCTGCACGGCAAGCAGCGCGAGCGCTTTCGCGATATGACTCTTGCCGACGCCCGGTGATCCGATGAACAGCGCGTCCTCGCGCTGATCGATGAACTTGAGAGTCGCAAGCTCGAGGATGTCGCGTCGCGGATTCTTCGGGTTGTACTGCCAGTCAAAGTCTTTGAGGTCTTTACGCTCGGTGAGTCCCGAGAGCGCGTACCGCCGATCGATCAGCCGCGATCGGCGCCGATCGAGTTCGTCTTGCACGAGGGCCGAGAACGCCTCGATGAAGTCCATCTGCTGCTGCGCCACCTGCAGGGCACGGGTCTCGAGGGTCGCGGTCATCCCCGAGAGGCGCAGCGCCCGCAGCGAGCGTTCCAGTTCTGTAATCGTCATTGTCATCACATCATCTCCAGTAGTTTATGGGCTTATCGTCGTTTCATCGTCAAAGCGTTGTGCGTTCTCGAAGAAGGCGTGGTATTCCTCGATGTCGCGGATGTGCGGGCCGGCTTGTTGCAGTTCGGGCATGACCGCGCGGTGCTCGGTCTCGGCGGCGCGTTGCTCGAGGACACGCCTGAGCGCCTGGTAAGTCGGCTGCGTCAAGCCGAGCACGTGCTTTGCGGCGTTCTCGATGTCCTCTTTCGCATAGCGGCGCGGCAAGTTCGATAGGCCGTAGAGGGCCTTCTGCCCGGGACGACCCAGGCGCAGGAAGATCTCGCGGCCGAGTTGCAGGCTGTTTGGACCGAGCTTGGCGACTTTGCCGAGCAGGCGGACGGTTTCGCGCGACGGATTGAAGATCCGATCCGACTCCTCCATCTCGAAGTGCCCGGGCGTGAACGAACGGATGTGTCGCCGCAGCAGTTGACCGGCGGAGTCGATGACCTCCAGGTCATGGTCGTACAGGCGCACCGTCACGACATCGCCCGGAGAGGCCGGCAGAGCCGAGTAATACACGCGCAGGACCTGCACCAACGCGCTGTCGTCGACCGTATGGGAGGTTTCACGGAAGTAACGGAAGCGGGTCGCCGGCAGCGGCTTGAGCGCCGGCTTCTCCTCGGCGAACATCGCCAGCACCTGCCGCTTCTTGCGGCCATGGATGCGCGGCGCCGCCCAGCGCTCTTCCCAGTGCGCGAGCCACACGTTCTGCGCCTCGATCGACTCGAACTTCCTGCCTTTGAGTGCAGTGGACTGCGTGTGCTGGATCGCGTTCTCCACCGTCCCCTTGCGATTGGGGTCCACGACGCGTGCCGCGTCGGCGGCCGCGCCATAATGGGCGAGCATCGCGACATACAGTGGGTTGTAAAGCGGGTCATACAAATTTGGCTCAAGCACCCCCTGCTTCAAGTTGTCGAGCACCACGTAAATCACCGAACCACCGAACGCGCGGAACGCCTCCTCGTGCAGGCGCGCCCACGTCTCTTGGTCGGCCTTCCAGACGACCTTGCGAAAACTCTTGCCCGAGTACTTCAGCGTCATCACGAACAGATACGGTTTGCGATACTTTCCGTTCGCCTGTCGCGTCGGCGCCCCAAGACCTAAGTCAACCTGCGCCTCTTCGCCGGGAAGCGCGTCGAGGACGTCGAACCGTTCCGGTTCGCGTGCCTTCAACCGCGCGACGAAGCGCTTGACCGAGGTGTACTGATGGGTAAATCCAAACCTCTCGGAAAGATCCTGGTAGATGCTCACGGCGTTACGCCCGAGCGCGACCTGGCTCTCGATCCACTCGCGATGCAGCTCGCAGGCCGAGGGGGTGGCCGCCGGCTTTTGAGCCGGTGGGCGGGGTGGGGGATTTTGCTCCGAGGTTTCGGCCGTTTCGGCGGTTTTTCCCGCACAATTCCCGGTGGGCACCCCGGGGGATTTTGACTGCTGTTGGATGCGACGGATTGTCTTGCGATCCACCCCCAGCACCCGCTCAATCTCGCGCTGGGATTTGCCTCCATCCAACAGGGTCTGGACCGAAATCCGCAAATTAGGCTTCAAGACGTTCACTCCCGACCCCTTTTCCTCAGAAAAAGGGTGCAGCGTAACGTCCCGCCGCCGCTCTCTAGCTCGGCGCCGCCCGGCGTCGATTTACCGCATCAGGGTGGAGGAGTTTGACCCGCCCACGGGTGGAGGAAGTTGGGTGCCCGCCGGGGCTGCGGCCGGCCGGCGTCACATGACGAGGGCCGTGTTCATCGTGAACTGCGGTCATGCGCTCGACTCTGCCCAGGGGACAGGAACATTGGTTGAAAGAGAGTGGCCTGACGCAAACTCAGGCGGCTAAAGCGCTGGGAATTACGCAGGCTCGGGTATCTGATCTTAAGCGCGGGAAGATTGGGCAGTTTAGCCTGGACATGCTGGATCGCTTGGCATCGCGGGCGGGCTTAAGCCGATCGCCCAAATAAGAATTCGTGAGATCTGTGCGTGAGTTTTGCGTGACTCCGTAGTGCTATGTTGTGCTTCGTGGTGCTATTTGCAACGGGCGCCACGCGGTAAGTTATTGAAAATACGCAGACTATCTTTCGATTTCAGCGCTCATAATGCCGAGGTCGAGGGTTCGAGTCCCTCTCTCACCACCAAATCAAAGGGGATTGCGTTTTTTCGTGTTGTGGCGCGATCTTTCTCGCAAGCGCCAGATGCACGCTGCGAGTCAACGTACCGGCGGACATAGAAGGGGAATCGCCTCACGCTTGTTTCGCCGATAGACCTGGAAGTCAGTACGATCGATCGTTATCACGGAGTGCTTCGGAAATAACTCACTCATCCGGACCAAGCACAAATCAGCAAGATCCGGATTTTGGTCCGCGAAGCGATCGGCCAGACGGGCAAGCTGAACGAGATGCTCTCGGCAATCGAATGCCAGCGTGACGAGTCCTTCATTGATCATCGCCAGAGCCACGGCCGCACTCTCTAGGTGGAATGCCGTCTCTGCGATAACCGCCTCACAAGTCAACAGTGGCTCCGTCACTCCAGTGGCAATTTGCGCTGCCCACTTGTGATGTTTGTCATTGGCATTCGCAAACGCCACCAAGAAGCCCGTGTCAGCGATGCCTTTCACGAACGCGAAAATCCCTTGCGCGTCGACAGGTCGCGCACCCCATGCACAGAACCAGCGAGCCTCATGAATGAAGGCTCCTTGCCGCCGTCGCGCGCTTTCTCGAGTTGCTCACGGACAATGCGTCCCTTTGGAACCCCGGATTGTCTTGACGCCTGCTCAAGCCAAGTCGCAAGCTCTTCCGTGAGTCGAATTGTTACTGTCTTACTCATATGGCGAAAGTGTAACACATCTGGGATGTGGGCCGATCAGTCTTGCGGGACCCGGTGCTGCTTCGTTATGACTCCACGCGGTAAGGTGTTGAAAACATTAAGCCTATTTACTGAGTGGCTGCTCCCGAGGCTGAGGGTTGAGCGCAAGTCGGGACATTACTTTAGGCCGCGCCGCGCAATGAATGGAGTAGTCCCCCGATGCTCATTGCTCGAGCCCCTAGTGCCAACACGGTATCGTCCTTGTCTTCCGCTGTTGTAGCGTGCACTACGATGCACCTAGTTGGGTGATTGCTGATGCTTCGCGCCAAACTCAGCACGCTCCTTGCTGCGTCGGGGTATACGGTCCGCGACGCCCTGGCCTCGATCAGAACGAGTTCTTGTGCACGAGAAGGCACGATAAAATCGACCTCTAGTCCGCGCTGATCGCGGAAATAGTAAAGCTCACGGCGGCGCCCTAGATTCGACTGTTGCTTGACGATTTCGGACGCCACAAATCCCTCGAAGACAGCTCCCGAGAAGGGTGATCGGCCCAGTGCGCGAGCGCTGTCGATGCCCAGCAAATGGCATGCGAGCCCCGAGTCTGTGAGATATACCTTGGGGGATTTGATGAGACGCTTGCCGAAATTCTCAAAATACGGCGGAACGAGGACGATTTGGCCGGTTGTTTCCAATATACCGATCCACTCCGTAATCGTCGGCACGGACACGCCTAACGGCGCGGCTAGGTCGGTTTTGTTGAGGATCTGGCCGGTGCGGCTAGCGATCAAAGACAGGAAGCGCCGGAAGGTGGCTAGCTCTCGGATCTGACTGACTTGACGAACGTCGCGCTCGAGATACGTCTGGAGATAGGATTGGAACCAGAGTTCGGAATCACGTGGTCGCGCCAGAATCTCCGGATATCCTCCACGGAACAGCGTCACCTTGGCTGTTTCGACAGTTGAGAGGGGTAACAGGTGCAGCACGGCGGCTCTCCCCGCCATCGATTCGGTAACCCCGTGCATCAACGCAAAGTCCTGCGATCCCGTCAGCAGCCATTGACCCTTGCGGGGCCCACCCAAGTCGATTCGAGCTCGTATGTAATTTAACAACTCGGGAGCATTTTGGATCTCATCCAGAATGACGGGGAGTTCGAGACTGTCGAGAAATCCCTGAGGATCCGATTGAGCGGTCCCAACGATCGCCGGATCTTCCAAGAGGCGATAGCCCGCCGAGGGGAACAGGCGGCGAAGCAGCGTCGTCTTTCCCGCACGCCTCGGTCCTGTCAATACTACCGCGGGGAACGCGCGCGCAGCCCTGGTGAGAGTTGCTCCAAGCTGTCTCTTGATGTACCGCATCGTGGTGTAATATAAACCAGTACCTTAGAAAACACCATAGTAAGTAAGTGTCGGCCGTCCCGAAATAGGAGCTTGCAGTTAATGGATTCCGTCATCCGTGCCTTGGACGCCGGAGCGGGGTTCATTGATGAAAGCCGCACGAGTGCGGCCGTGGTGGGATAGGGCGCATCGCGTTTCGCCGAAAACCCCATAAAAAGCCTGGCGCTGTGATTGATGAGTATTCCATCGGTGGCGCGCGTGCCGGCGACGATACTATGCTTGCAGCGGCAACCTTGAAATGGAAAGTCTATGTCGAAGAAAGCGATCTCAACACAACGCGGCAATGCAAGATCCAAGCGCACGGTCCTTGAATCGATCACGGGCGACGACGCACTCGCGATTCTCAAGAGTCTGGCGGCGCGCAATCGAAGTCTGGCGCGAGAAATCGAGGAGCTCGCCAAAGCGCGTTTCAGTCCCGCCGAGATGGATGTAATCGCGGCGAATGTGGTGATGGAGCTCGAATCCCTGGACGTTGAGGAGGTATGGGACAGATCGGGCAGCAACCGCGACGAATATGTGGAACCCAGCGAGGCGGCTTGGGAAATGTTCGAGGAAGCATTGCAGCCATTCCGGGATGAAGTCGCCAGGTTTCAGCGGTTGTCGATGTTTCGCGAAGCAGATTTGGCCTGTCGGGGAATCCTGAAGGGGATTTACGACTTCAACGCAGAATCCTCTTCGAAGCTCAAGGAGTGGGCGGTGGATGCACCGGGCGAGTACTTTGGAACGGTGCTCGATGACTGGCAGAGGCTTTCCCGACAACCTCCAGCCGTGGACAGCATGACAGAATTCCTGAAAACAAAATGTCCGGAGTGGGCCGAACGGGCGGCAAAATCCTTGCGTCGGAGGAGGCGATGAACACCAGGAATAGGACTCGCGCTCGCCACTTCCAGAGACCGCGTGGCGTGCTCTAAACGTGCTCTAAAACAGGGAGCGCTCTGCGCAGCCGGCGCCGAAAGCGGTATGCCCTTTGTGTGCTGGTGATACCCGGTATTTGGTGGTCTCAGGCAGGCTGTGACCTATGACTCAATGACTTGAAAAAATCGGCTGACACTCATCATGCCGAGGTCGAGGGTTCGAGTCCCTCCCTCACCACCAAATCAAGCGCTTGCTACTCCAGCGCGACCTGCCCACGAGCGTCGGCGCGTGTCCCAGCTCCAACCCCCTCCTTCTTGCGAAGCCCGGTGGCCAGTGCTGGTACGCCGCCGCATGCCGCACCCCGGCGCGCGGTGACGCCGTCGGTAAGGCCTATTGACAATTGCAAACGCCGCGATACTCTACCCGGCCGTAAATTCGCCGCAGGCGAACAACCGTTCTTTCGGAGAAGGCCAATGACCTCACGGTCACTGCAAACGACGCGTAGTCATATGTTGACTTGACCGCTTCGGGTTCGGCTCGAAGCGTTAGTTTCGAGCCGGGCGGCCGCACTTTGATGAAAAGCCCCTGGCGTAGCAAACAGGGGCTTTTTTTTCTGGGTGGCGCTCATGAACCGGTTTAAATTCGATCTCGAAGGTATCTCAACGCTTGGCGAGGGGTTTCCGCTGCGTTTGTCGCTGCAGGGCGACCTCGCGCAGACGCTCATCCAGCTGCGCGCGATTCAGACTTTCGATACACGCGCGATGAGCTACGCAATCCAGCGCACGGTGCGCTGCGCCGCGCGGCGTCCGATCGACGAGCTGTTCGATGACCTTGCGCTGCACATGGGGATGACCGCACACCGAGTGCATGCAACGTCCCTGCTGCTCGACGCGCCCGGCGTCTTCATATCGGCAAGTGGGCGGCGCAAAATCGACTATGGCTCGCTGACTTTCGACTTCTGGGCGGACACTCTCCAGCGGCTCGAATGCGCCCGGGATCGCATGTTGCGATTGGTCGGGGAGCAGTTGGCGCGCAGAGAGATGTTTACCATCGATTGGCACTTCCACCAGGCGACGGGATTGTCCAGCGCCTCCTTCGATGAAATGGCCGACCCGCAGCCTTTCAGCGAGGCCTACCCGACGCTCGGTGAACCGGTGGCTGCTTTCGTGGCGCGCTACCTCGGGTCCCGCGAGGCCGTGCTCATCCTGCAAGGCCCTCCAGGCACGGGCAAGACTCGTCTCGTGCGTGCGATTCTGGCGGCGCTCTCCGCTCGCAAGGGCGACAGCGCGCGGGTGCTCTACACTGCGGATCAGCGAGCGCTAGAGAATGACGAGATTTTCGTCGAATTCATTACCGGCAGCCACGATGCCTTCGTGATCGAAGACGCCGATCACCTGCTCATGGCGCGTGCCAACGGCAATGCGGATTTGCACCGCTTTCTCGCGATCGCGGATGGCGTGGTGCGGGCGCAGGGACGAAAGGTCATCTTCACCACGAACTTGCCGAACGTGGGCGACATCGATGACGCGCTGGTACGGCCCGGGCGCTGCTTTGCGACAGTACGCACCCGTGCTCTGGAGTGCGGCGAGGCCGCCGCACTCGCGGCGCGCTTGGGCGCGGATTCGCTAATGCCGGCAGGGCTGCGCTCTATTTCCTTGGCGGCGTTCTACAAACTGATCGACGACGCCCGGGCCGCCGCTACTTCGCGCTGAGGTGAATCATGGGAATGTTCGACGAGATCCATTGTGACGCTGCGTTGCCAGACGACGCCTGCGAAGCCGGGGCGTGTTTCCAGACTAAGTCATTGCCGGACCCGTGCATGTGCCGCTATCGGATCACGGCGTCGGGGCGATTCATCGATTCAGACGGTAATGATCTCGAGCCGAGCGGGTACATAACTTTCTATGCGTACCCGAAGGATCGTGCATCCGGCGACGGCTCTTTCGAGCTCGTCGAGTATCGCGCGAAATTCTTGGATGGAAATCTCGACAGTGTCGTTCGCGTGCGATCGGCAGAGCCGTGCGAAGTCCGCTATGGACTCGCCTCGTTCCGCTGGTTTCCGTTGGCAAATAGGCGGCGCGCCGGCGGGTCGAATTGCTTATAGCGGAGAGGATGCTTGATGATCCGACTGATCACGTTGGTTATCTCATCATAGAAGCGACGGCCCAACGGTTTGCTGGCGTCGGTGTAACGCTGTTGCGCCAGGAGAAATTCAGCGTCGGCCTGTGGATGTAGGACCACCTTCACCGGCCGGTGATTTTGCGCGCTTTTGCCAGCGTCTCGTCGAGCGGTATTCCCTGTACTTTGCCGCTCTCCATATCTGCAATTCGGCGCCGTGTCTCATCCTGCCAAGCCTTATCGACCGACGGGTCGGCTTCACCGTATTTGGCGCGCAGTATCCTATCGACCAAATCGGCGACTGCATCCTCGGGCCAATCGCTGGTCTCTTCGACGATCTGATCTGCGCTCAGTTGCATTTAGCGAGTCTGCATCGGTGCTCGATTGCCTGCAACATTGTGCTCACTGCGAACATGAAATTTTGCGTGAGTTTTGCGTGACTCAGTGCTGCTTCGTCATGCTTCGGGGCCAATTGCTGCAGAGCAATCCGAAGTTCTGCTCGGGACACCTTGGAAAACGCCACTCGTCGCGGGCCTTTCGAAGAATCGCCCGCAGAAGCGCCAAAAGCGGGGAGGAGGAAGATTTTTGAGGTTTTGAGGGGACGCCGAGCCGCAGGTTTTTCATGAGGCCGCTCAATCGACAGGTCACGAGCGAGTCTGCGGCAGCGCCGCAAACCGGTCCGGGGATTGTTGCATAAAAAATACGCGACCCCCGGGGATCCCGATGGGCTTGCACGCCGCAATGCTATAACGTATCGTCTTTCCTGGAAGTCGTAAACGTATAAACTTTGGATCGACTTGAATAGGGGTGATCCCATGCGCAAGCTACTCGCCGTTTTTGCCCTGCTGATGTTGTCGGCCTGCGCATCGATGCCGATGATGGAATCGTCCATGCAATCCGATTTCAACGGCCAGCGATACGTTTCAGGGCCTACCAACATCCAAGACGCCCGCTTCGGCAATCCCGAGTTCTATTCAGACTCGGATGGCCCGTTGCCGCAGTTTCCGCAGTTCTAAGAGCTCGCTCGACCCGAAGCGCGCCGAAATCGCTAGTGAGCGGGTGCCGGGCCGGGCGGATTGGGCGGCCGCGCGGCGGGCGGGGCTTGCACCGGGTGCATCAGCCGCCATTGCGGCAACGGGCCCAGAACCTCGCGAACAGCCTCCCGCGACGCATCCTGCGCAAAGCTTGACGCCGCGAGCAGACACTGCGCCTGGATCGCGGGCAGTGCGCCCACCCATCGCCGGCCCACGGGACTGCGAAAAAAGCCGATCATCGCACGCGTATCGTCCGGCGTAAGATGCCGCGCATACGCCGGAACCCAGGATTCCATCAGCGCATCGCCGCTCGAAAGCCGCCGCTGCGCCCTGCGGATCAAAGCCTCATCCACGTTACTGTCGCGCAAACGCGAGATTATCTCGGCACAGATCGATCGTGCTCGGGCACGCGCGCCGGAGACCCGTATCAGTTCGCGCACGGCGCGCGCCTGTCCAGGCTGCGGGGCCTGCAAGGCGGCGGCTGGCGGGTCCTGCTCGCGCAGCAAGTCGTTCGCCACCGATACGGCCCACGCTTTCGCCGCCGAGTCGGTGTCGCGGGTGATCTGCGCGAGCGCAGCAAGGTACCGCGACCCGAGCGGCGATCGAAAGAAATCCGCCAGCGCGCGGGCGTCGGCGTTCGATACATGCCGCCGGTAAATGGGCGCGTACAGGCGCAGGAGCGATGCGTGGTCGTTGATTCGCGCGGCATAATTGTCCCAAAGCGCCGGCGGCACCTCGGGGTATTTCGCCCTCAAGTCGGCCGTGACGGCCTGCATGGACGCGGGCGCGTGATCCAGGACACCGGTCAATACCATGAGCTGCTCGAGCGGGGAAAGGCTTGCCGCTCGGCCCGGATGCATGCAGCAGCAGAGGAATGCCGCCGCGCCGACGAGGAACCAGCGGCGTAGCGGCGACGGTTTCAGCATCGATGCGGGTCGGCTCGTCGCGTCGGGACGCATGCAGCTCCTGTGATTCATCCAACTCATGTTATAGTGTATCACCCATGGGTATACGCGGACCCACCGACGCTGCGTGCAGGGATCATCGGGACGAGCGTGCAGTTTCTTCAGCTCAGTTTGCTCGCGTGCGCATTTCTAGCGAACTGCGCCGGCGGTATGTTTTTCGGGCAGGTCGCCGACCGCATGCATCTGGCACTCGGATTCAGCGCCGGGACCGTGCTTGCGGCGGGATTCTTCATTTTCATGCCGCAGGCAATCCTCAGCGGCGGTTCCATCCATGGCGCCGATCAGCTGCTGGCCTTCGTGGGCATCGGCTTCGTGATCGCCTTGCTGCTCGATCGCTTCGGCTTCGGCTGGATTGCCGGCAACGGCAGCCATGACGCGATGCGTGAGCGCCATGCCCGCAGCGTTCTGAATGGCGCAGCGATCGGGACCGCTTACCATGTATCTTTTGCCGTCGGTGGACTGGTCGCGGCGGCTTTGTTGACTCACGAGTTCTCCGATAGTGCGGCTCGCACGCGCGAGTTGCGCGAACAGCGGCCGCGGGGCACGCTGCGAGCGTCCGCCATCAGCACGCTTTGCTTTGCGGCGGGTCTTGCCGCGACGAGCTTTTACGGCATCTCGCCGTTCATCCTCAGCGCCGAGCTGGCGCTATTCGGCGGCTATTTTACCTATCTCAGCGCGAGTGACCTCATCCCCGAAAGCCAGCATGCCCACCCCCAGTTGTTGACCGTCGGCATGACGTTCAGCGGTGCGGCGGCGCTGTATCTCGCGAGCTATGTCCTCGAGCGCTGAGGGCGGCCGGGAATCCGTGCAAACCGCTTGGTTCTTCTGCGACAGACTGAGGTAAAATGAGGCATGAGATCAGCACGCCGCTTTGCCGACGCGCGCGGCAAGCACGACCATCAGCGCTGTATGTCCAGGGCCCTGCGGGCCGCCGAGCAGGTATGCGCCGAACGGGGGCTGCGATTGACGCCCATTCGCAAGCACGTGCTCGAGCTCATCTGGAAGCGCCATGCGCCTATCGGCGCGTACGACATCCTGAGTCAGCTGAGCAAGGCAGGCGGCCAGGACGCACCGCCGACCGTCTACCGTGCCCTGAGCTTCCTGTTGAGCGCGGGGCTGATCCATCGCATCGACACCCTGAACGCCTACCTGCCTTGTGAGACACCCGAGCAACGGCATACGGCGCAACTCCTGGTGTGCCGTTCCTGCCGCGCGGTGACCGAGCTCGGCGACCCGGCGATCACCCGATTGCTGTCGCAGCGGGTCAAGGCGGCCGGCTTCACCGCCGATGCGCGCGATCTGGAGATCAAGGGACTGTGCGGGACCTGCCGCGCCGAAGCCACGACGGGCACGGCAGAGCGCTCACTCGAATAATCAATTAGGGGCATGATAGTATCGAGGGATCATGATCCGTCCATGGGCTTCATTCGCGCCATACCGCAAGTCCTTCATGACGCGGACGGTGGTCGTGATCGCGGTGGCGCTGATGCTGGCGCAGTGGGGGGCGGAGCACCACGCCCATTCCCACGACCGGTTTCCCGCGCCCGGCCCGAATCAGCATTCCCACATCAAGCCCTGTCCGCAGTGCCCCAGCTTTGCGCCCGTGGTGACCGTCGCGGGCGGAGCCGTGCCTCTCGCGGTCATTCGCCCTGCACCCACCCGGCCGAGTGAGTCGAGCTCACCGGCCGCGCTTGTCGAACTTCCGATCACCCTCGCGTTTCGCTCCCGCGCCCCACCCATGGCGACCTGAATTGCCGAACGAATGATGCCGTCCTCTGGACGGTTTCTGCGACTCGCTGATTCCGGAGATTCTCCATGCGGTCATATGGGCGCGCTGCCGCGCTGCTGGCACTCGTGCTGGGCTGTGCGGCGCACTCACGAGTAACTGCCGCTGAGTTCCGCTCGCGCGGCGTCCATGAACACGGCTCGGCGACGCTGGACATCGCACTGGACGGCTCCACGCTCGATATTGCCCTGCACTCCCCCGCGATCAACGTCATCGGCTTCGAGCACGAGCCGCGCAGTCCGCAGGAGAAGGCGGCGCTCGCACAGGCGAATCGGGTGTTTGGCGCGCCGCAGGGGCTGTTCGTGCTGCCGGAGCAGGCCGCCTGCGCTTCCACCGGGGTTACTCTCACGCCGATCACCTACGAACACGACGGCGAGGATGAGAAGGCCGGGGCGCCGCATGCCGACTATGACGTCAGTTACCGATTCAACTGTGCACATGCCGATCATCTGGACTGGATCGCCGTGAAACTGTTCGGCCGGATGAAAGGCATGCGCAAGATCACCGCCAACGTGGTCACCGCGACGCTGCAGACGCAGGTCGAGCTCACCTCCGACGGCACGCGCATCGCGCTGCGGCTTTGAAGGCTTTATGACCGACCTGGCGATCGAGCTCACGGATGTCCACTTTGCCTGGCCGCGCGGCGAGCCGGTGCTGGCAATCGCCAAGTTCGAGGTGGCGCGCGGCGAGCGCGTCTTTCTCAAGGGCGCGAGCGGTAGCGGCAAGAGCACGCTCCTGGGACTGATCGGCGGCGTCTTGCAGCAGGCACGCGGCTCGATCCAGATCCTGGGCACGTCGATGCGCGATCTGCGCGGCTCGCACAAGGACGCGTTTCGCGCCGCGCACATCGGCTTCATATTCCAGATGTTCAATCTGCTGCCGTTTCTATCGGTGCTCGACAACGTCACGCTCCCGGCGCGGTTCTCGCGCGCCCGCGCCGCCCGCGCCGGCGTGGATCTCAAGGCGGAAGCGAGGCGCCTGCTGGCGGCGCTCGGCTTGAGCGATCCGCAATTGCTGCTACGCCCCGTGACGGCCTTGTCCATCGGACAACAGCAGCGCGTCGCCGCGGCGCGCGCCCTGCTGGGGCGCCCGGATCTGCTGATCGCTGACGAGCCCACCTCGGCGCTGGACGCCGAGACGCGGCTCGGTTTCATCGAAATGGTCGAGCGCGAATGCGCCGGCGCGGCCACGACGCTCTTGTTCGTCAGCCATGACACCGCACTCTCGAGGGGCTTCGACCGCACCGTCAGCATGGACGA
This sequence comes from Steroidobacteraceae bacterium, assembly GCA_035504115.1. Taxonomy (GTDB): domain Bacteria; phylum Pseudomonadota; class Gammaproteobacteria; order Steroidobacterales; family Steroidobacteraceae; genus Bog-1198. The sequence continues at coordinate 15,662 of DATJSL010000049.1, forward strand.
GATCAACCGTGCCGCGAGCACACGCTCGTGGCCCTGATCGCGCTCGCGCTGCGCAGCCTGTGGAATCGACGCACGACCGCCGCATTGACGGTGAGCGCCATCGCCATCAGCGTGGCGCTGCTCCTCAGCGTCGAGAATCTTCGACTCGCGGCGCGCGAGGGTTTCGCCAACACGCTCTCCGGCGCCGACCTCATCGTCGGCGCGCGCAGCGGCCCGATCAATTTGTTGCTGTACTCGGTATTTCGTATCGGCGATGCCACCGCCAATGTCACATGGGAGTCCTATCAAAAAATCGCCAAGCATCCGGACGTCGCCTGGAGCATCCCGATCTCCCTTGGCGACTCGCATCGCGGCTTTCGCGTCATGGGCACGAGCCTCGACTACTTTGCTCATTACCGCTTCGCCGGCGACCAGACACTCAGATTCGCGCAAGGAGGCGTCTGGTCGGACCTCTACGACTGCGTGCTGGGCGCCGACGTGGCCTCGCAACTTCGCTACCATCTGGGAGATTCCATCGTGCTCGCTCACGGCATCGGCAACGTGAGCTTCGCGCAGCACAAGGACAAACCGTTTCGTGTCGCGGGCATCTTGCGGCGCACCGGCACCCCCGTGGATCGAACCGTGCACGTGAGCTTGCAGGCCATCACGGCCATTCACCTGGACTGGCAAAGCGGCATGCAGGCGCCGCCCGGCGAGCGGGTCTCGGCGGCGGAGGCGCGCCATCGAGATCTCACCCCCGATAGCATCACCGCCTTCATTCTGGGGATGAAATCCAAGGTCATGGTATTCATGATGCAGCGGGCCATCAACGAATATCGCGAAGAGCCCCTGCTCGCGATCATTCCGGGGGTGGCGCTACAGCAGCTGTGGAATCTGGTCGGCGTCGCCGATCAGGCGCTTCTGCTGGTGGCGGGATTCGTCGTGCTCGCCGGCTTGCTCGGCATGCTGACGGCCATCTTGACCAGCTTGAATGAGCGGCGCCGCGAGATGGCGATTTTGCGCTCCGTCGGTGCGCCGCCGGGGGACGTATTCTTGCTGTTCATCCTGGAATCGGGTGTCCTCGCTTTGCTCGGGGTACTGTTCGGCGCCGCGCTCAGCTATCTGCTCCTCGTGATCGCCCAGCCCGTGCTCATCGACCGATTCGGGATCTTCGTACACATCCGCATGCTGCGCACCAATGATCTGGTGATTCTCGCCGCGATCATCGGCGCGGCGCTCGGCATCGGGGCGATTCCAGCCTGGCGGGCGTACCGGAATTCCCTCGCGGACGGCCTCACCATCCGAGTCTGAGGCAATACCATGAGAGCCACCTCCTTTCTCGTTCCCGTGATTGCGGCGCTTGCAATCACCACCGTGCTGCCCGCCCCAGCGCCGGGCGCATCGCCGCCTCCCGGCGACAAGCCGGCCCACAAAGGCTTTCTACTGCCGAACAACGTGCTGCAAGTGGACTGGGATGATCTCCTGCCCCCCGACTCGGGCCAACACGCCGAGAGCGTGCCGCCGCCGCCGCAGCACAACTACCTGGGCAACTACCTGGGCGAAGCGGCTCCCGCCGCGAAGCAGACGGGATCATTCGCCGTGAATCCCGACCTGCACGGCCTGACGCTGCGCATACCGGGATTCATCGTCCCGCTGGACTTCGACTCCGCCGGCCGGGTGATGCGCTTTTTCCTCGTGCCGTATTACGGTGCCTGCATTCACGTGCCGCCCCCGCCGCCGAATCAGATCGTCTATGTGACCACGGTCACGCCCTTCCTGGTCAAGGACGGTACGGATGCTTACTGGATCACCGGAAAAATGCGCATCGAGCGCAAGCGAACAGCCCTGGCCTTCGCCTCCTATGCCATGACTGCCACCAAGATCGAGATGTACCCATGAGAAGCAAGTCATGCTACTGCTAGCGCTCGCCGGCGCGACATTTTGCACCACCTGTATCGGCGGAGTGCTGGCCTTGCGCCTCGCCACGGGTTTGCGCTGGGTGCCCGGTTTCAGCGCCGGAGCCGTGGTCGCCGTGGCGTTCTTCGATCTGCTCCCCGAAGCGCTGGACTTGGGCTCCCGGTCCTTCGGCGTGATCTGGATCTTCGCGTCCGCCGCGCTCGGGTTTCTCCTCTACCTCTCGTTCGATCGCTTGCTGCTCTTCGAGGGCCAGCGCTATCGGGAAGAGCTCACGGCCCAGCCGTCGGGTCCGCAGGCTGCAGCGAACAGTCGGCACCGCGCCACCCTGTTCGCGAGCAGCCTGTCGCTGCACAGCTACCTCGACGGCATCGCCATCGGTCTGGCGTTCCAGGCCTCGGCGGCGGTGGGGGCGGTGGTCGCCATCGCGGTGTTGACCCATGACTTTTCCGACGGCATCAACACGATGGTGGTCGTGCTGCGCAATGACACCAATCGCCGCCGGGCGCTCAAATGGTTGCTGGCCGATGCAGTGGCGCCCGGGGTCGGGATTTTTTCCACACTTTTCTTTCGCGTCCCGCCCGATGCACTCGGAATCGTGCTCGCGGTATTTTCAGGCTTTTTCCTCTACATCGGCGCGAGCGACTTGATTCCGGAGAGTCACCGGGCGTTCCCCAAGGCGCAGACCACGCTCATGACGTTGCTTGGAATGGCCGTGCTGTATGTGGCGGTGAGGCTCGCGGAGGTTTGAAGCGGCGCGCGCGATGCGGCCGCTGCCCGTAGGAAAGTGGAGTGCCATGAGAATCGAGTTAGACCCCGACGATCCGGCGCAGCCGGCGCTGCTCGCGGCGCTGCCGCGCTTCAATAGCGCCGAATCGCAGCGGCGGCGATTGCTGGTGCTGATGGTCGCCTCGGCATCGCTGGCTGCGGCCCTGGGGCTCGCGGCCGTGCGGTCCGAACCTTCCATCTGGCGCATCCTCGAGAGCTTCAATGCGGCCGCCCTGCTGCTGCTCTGCGCCGGTCTACAGTCGGCCTACTGGCCGGTCCGTTGGCGCGCCCGTGCCGTGGGCAGTTTCGTGTCGCGAATTCCTGCCTGGCTGCATCTTCGGCCCGTGGCAACCGAACCCGATGCGCCAATCGGAGAATGGCTCTGGTTCCGGCAACGCCTGCAACGACTCAGTGGATTTCTTCACCGGCGTGTCAGCATCCATGCGATGGCGACGGTGTGCTTGGGCGTTGCTGCGTACCTGGCATTGCTGATCATCCGCAGGAATTGGGATACCTCGCTCGGCGGCACCGACCTCGGGCGCGCCGGCAGCGTCGCCGGCGGGATTGCGCTGCTCCTCGCCTTCGGCCTTCTGGTGATCGAGCGGGACTTCGCACGTTACGACGAATGGCCGGAAGCGATATCGCTCTCGCGCATCATCCGCGTGGTCATCGCCACGGTATTGCTCTCCGGGGTCGCCCTGTTTTTTTCGGCAGCGGATAGTTTCTGGCCCAGCCGTGTCGCTCTGCTCGCGGGCCTGCTCCCCGCGGCGCTCGCGCTCGAATGGCTGATTCGCGTCGCCGCTTCCCTGTTTGTCCCTCGAGACGAGCGCAGTGAGCCCACGCTCCTCGCAAAAACCGTGGTGGGCGGCTCGTTGAGCTGGCCACCGCCTTCCTTGCAGAGCATCCAGGACAATCTGCAGGCGCGATTTGGAATCGACCTGCGGCAAAACTGGGCGTTTGCCTTCATACGCCGCGCGTCGTTACCCATTCTGGCCGGTGTGGCAATTGCGGGCTGGCTCGCGACCGGGATTGCCGAGCTGCCGCCCGATCGTCGCGGCGTCTATGAGGTCTTTGGCCGGCCGGCCGCCGTCGTGGGACCGGGGCTGCATGCCGGTCTCCCCTGGCCGTTCTCGCGCATGCGGCCGATCGAGAACGGCGTCGTCCATGAGATTTCCACCGCGGGTCCGAACGATGCCCCCATCGCCCCCGACACGAGCTCCGCTGACGATCCTGCGCCCGCGAGCTATAACCGACTCTGGGATGCCTCGCACGCATCCGACAAAACCCTGCTGATCGCGAGCGCCAGCAACCACCGCGAGAGCTTTCAGATCGTGAACATGGACGTGCGGCTGATCTATCGCATCGGACTGAGCCCGCAGGCCGCGCTCGATGCCGCCTACAAGACCTCGGATCTGCCGAGTCTGATCCGCAGCACGACGAGCCGCGTGCTGGTCGAGGTGTTCGCCACCCGCACGCTCGATGGAGTGCTCGGCGAGGAGCGTATCGCCTTGGCTCGCATGATCGGCGCTGCAGTACAGGCACGGCTCGATGCGCTTTCCAGCGGCGTGGAGATTCTGGCCACGGTCGTCGAAGCCATCCATCCGCCGGCCGGTGCGGCCGACGCCTATCACTCGGTCCAAGCCGCGCAGATCAGCTCGCAAGCGACCATCGCTCGTGAGCGGGGGCGTGCCGCGGAACAGACCAATCTCGCCAAGCAGTCCGCCTCGGCGGCGACCGACGCGGCGACCGCTGCGGCCCGCGACCGGCTCGCGGCCGCCGAGACGCTGCAGTCCCGGTTTGACGCGGAGAAGCTGGCCTATCGAGATGCCGGCAATACGTTCTTGTTCGAGTACTACTTGAGCGAATTGAGCCAGGGGCTCTCGGCGGGAAAGCTGATCATCCTCGATCACCGGATCAACGACACGGCCGCTCCGACCATCGATCTTCGCAATTACGGCGCCCCCCTCCTGCCCCGTTGACACAAGGAGTCCCACCCTTGAGCTTATTTCACGCCCATGACCATTCCCACGACCACGAGCACCAGCACGATGGCCACGGCGATGCGCATGCGCCGGCTGATGCCGTGCCGCCTCCGGCGCGGCAGTTTCCGCGCACACGATTACTCATCGCCGCCTTAGTGGTGTTGTTCGCCGCCGCCGCCGCGAGTCTGGTGCAAGTGCCATCCGGGGAGGCGCTGGTGGTCACGCGCTTCGGCAACCCGACCCGGGTCCTGATGACCCCCGGCTTGGCGTGGCGTCTGCCGGCACCGCTCGAGGCAGTGACACCGGTCGACCTGCGCCTGCGCACCACCTCGAGCGGGCTGCAGGACGTCGGCACCCGCGACGGGCTGCGCATCATCGCGCAAGCGTATGTCGCTTGGCGGGTCCGGCCGGACTCGCCCACCGTGCAACGTTTCCTGCGCGCCGTGCAGAATCAGCCGGATGAAGCCGCGCGCCAGATCCGCGCGTTCATTGGGTCGGCGCTGGAAACCACCACCAGCGCCTTCGAGCTGTCGAGCTTGATCAATACCGACGCCGGCAAGGTGCAGCTCGCTGCACTGGAGGGCCGCTTGCGCGAGCAAATCGCTCAACAGCTCCTCGCGACGTACGGCATCAGTGTCATCTCCGTGGGCATCGAGCGACTGACACTGCCCGCGGTCACGCTGTCGGCGACGGTGGATCGCATGCGCGCGGAACGCGAGACCATCGCGGCCGAGCGTACTGCCGTCGGCAATCGCGAAGCGGCCGAAATTCGCTCGGCAGCCGAGCGCGACGGGCGCATCATCCAGGCGGAAGCGACCGTCAAGGCGGCGCAGATCGAGGCTCAATCCCGGGTTCAAGCCGCGACGATTTATGGCAGAGCCTATGCCGGATCCCCGCAGCTGTACAACATGGTCCGCTCGCTCGACACCCTCTCGACCATCGTGACGCCGGACACCAAACTGATACTGCGCACGGATGCCGCACCGTTTCGGGTGCTCGTCGACGGGCCTGGCGTGGGCGCAGTGCCCAAGAGCCGCGCGACTCAATCGAGCGGCCGGTGAGCATGAGCGGCGCTGATCCTGCGGAATCCAAGAGTCCCTGGCTGCAGGCCGGACGACTGGCGTTCATCGCGGCGTACACGATCCTGGCCATTGCGGCAGCGCGCTGGCTCTTCAGCAACATACAGCAGGTGAATCCCTCCACGCGCGCCGTGGTAGTGCGCATGGGAGCGCTCAATCGGGTTCAGAGTGCGGGGTTGCTGCTCGCTTGGCCGAAGCCCTTTGAACGAGTCGTGCTGGTGCCCGCCGCCGAAAGCGTTCTGGATCGGCAGGTCCAGGCGCTGTTGCGGCCCGGCCAGGCGTCGCCGCCCGCTCCAACCGCGACATCCGAGACTGATGAGGATTCCGCCCCGGCGCCGGTCGAGGCGTCCGCGAACGGCGACGCGGGGGCGGGCGCGGGCTATCTCCTGACCGGCGACGCCGGCGTGGTGAGCCTCGATGTCCGGGTCTTCTACACCGTGACGAGTCCTCTCGACTATGTGTTGCAGGGATCGCACGTACTGCCGGCACTCGATCGCCTCGTCACCCGCAGCGCCGTGACGGTGTGTGCCTCACGCGATCTGGACACGATCTTGGTGGCGCGGCCGGAGCTCGTCGGCACCGACAGTCAGGTGGCCGAACGACGCGAGCGGCTGCGGTCGGATCTCGTGCGCGCCATCAATCAAGGCCTGGATGCCTTGAAGGCGGGCAATGTCGGGCTCGGAATAACGGTTTCCCGCGTCGATGTCCAATCGGCGCTTCCCGAGGACGCGGTCTACGCCTTCGATGCGGTGCTCACCGCGAGTCAGACCGCCGATCAGGGGATTGCCGATGCCCGCACCAGTGCGACCTACACGATGCAAGCGGCGTCCCAGGCGGCGGATCGCATGCTCGCGATCGCACAAGCGCAGGCCTCCGAGCGAGTCTCCAAAGCGCAGAGCGATACCTCCAGCTTGCTGCAGCTCGCACAATCGATCCGCGATCATACCGAGCCCGAGCTCATGACCCGCCTGTATCGAGAGCGCATCAGCCAGATCCTCGCCAAGGCCGGATCAGTGACGCTCGTCGACCCGAAAGATGACGCCCGACTGATCATTGATGGAGCGAAACAATGAACGCCAGTGCAACCGCCCGATCTGTCCCCGCCGGCGCGCTGCTAAGCACGCAGGAACAGCTTCGCGCCGCGACGCTGCTCACGCTCGCGATGGTCGCATTGGGCCTGTTTGCCCTGGGCATTGCCTGGCGGCTGCTGGCGTCCGACAACGAGGCGGTCAGCCAGATCCTGTTTGGCAGCGCCTCCCTGCTCGTGGCGGTCCCGGTGCTGCAGGCGGGGTGGCACAGTCTCAGACATCCCGATCTGCACGGCGTCACGGACCTCCTCATTGCCGTCGCCATGCTCGGCGCATGGGCATTGGGCGATTTGATGACGGCGGTGCTGCTCCCCGTCATCATGATCTTCGGGCATGTGCTCGAGGAGCGCAGCGTGATCGGTTCGCACGAGGCCATCAGTGCGCTCGCACGCCTGACTCACAGCCGCGCGCGGCTGCGCGCGCCCGACGGGGCTTTTGTCGAGGTGGACAATGCCACGCTCAAAGCCGGCGATTGCGTGCAGGTGCGCGCCGGCGATCGCGTGCCCGCCGACGGCCGGATTCTCGAGGGTCGCGCGAGCCTCGACACGGCGCCGATCACGGGCGAGTCGGTGCCGGTGGAGGTTGGGGCGGGAACGGAGGTATTCGGCGGCGCGATCAGCCTCGATGGCCTGCTGTTGATCGAGGTCACCCGCACGGGCACCGAATCGACCCTCGGGCGCGTCATTGCGCTGATGCAACGCGCTGAGCGCTCCAAGCCGCCCGTCACGCGCTGGTTGGAGCGCTACGCGGGCCGGTATCTGCTCTTGGTCCTGCTGATCGCTTCCGTGACCTGGTTCACCACCAACAATGCGCAGGCCATGCTGGCCGTGCTCGTGGCCGCTTGCCCCTGTGCGCTCGCGCTCGCCGCGCCCGCCACCGCCATTGCGGGCATCGCCGTTGCAGCTCGTCATGGCATTTTGATCCGCGGCTCGGCATTTCTCGAGGAGCTGGCCGAAACCAACGAGCTCATCGTGGATAAGACGGGAACCCTCACCCGGGGTGCGTTGCAACTGCTGCGATTTGAAGCAGTCGGTGACGGCGACGCGTCCCGCGCTTTGCGCCTGGCGGGGAGTCTGGGCGCAGCGAGCTCCCATCCGGTCAGTCGCGCGCTGGCCGCACTGGTGACCGACGATGCGCGGTGGGCGCTGACCGATGTGCGCGAGCGCCCCGGACTGGGCGTGGTGGCCTGCACGGCAGAAGGCGAAGCCGCCATGGGACGGCCCGAGTTGCTCGAACAACTGCAGATCGAAAGCACGCCCGTCCCCGACCACGAGGGCCCGATCGCGGGCCTTGCGCTCAACGCTCGATTCCTGGGCTGGCTGCTGCTCGCCGACACACCGCGGCCGGAAGCGGCAGCGGCCATGGCGGAGTTACGTACGCTAGGCGTCTCACGACAGATTCTGCTCACCGGAGATCGGCAGAGGGTCGCCGAGACGCTCGCTCGCTCGCTCGGCATCGCCGAGGTGCAGGCGCAGGCCTTGCCCGAGGACAAGCTCAATCGCGTGGTCGCGGAGAAGCACCACGGCTTTCATCCCCTGGTGGTGGGCGATGGTGTCAATGATTCCCTCGCGCTCAAGGCGGGCGCGGTGGGCATTGCGATGGGTGCAGGCGGGTCGGACATTGCGCTGGCCTCGGCCGATGTGGTGCTGATCGGCAGCGATTTGCGCCGGCTCGGCACGTGCATCCGGCTAAGTCGGATCTGTCGGCGCGCCCTGCACGTCAACGTCGCCATCGGCCTCGGCTGGACGCTCGTCATCGTCGGGGCCGCCGGCTACGGTTTGCTCGGCGGCGAAGGCGCCTTGATTGCGGCGCTGCTGCACAATCTCAGTACGCTCTTGGTGCTCGGCAATGCGGGGCGGCTGTTGCGATTTCAGGAATTGCTCCCGCGCCTGTAAGGCCAGAGGCCCCCGTTCCATGTCTCTATGCCAGTTTTTGCAGCTCGACCACCGACACGAGGATCGCGCTCTCGATTGGACTTTGCTCGGAATCCGGTAGCACGATCTCGAGCACCCAGCCGTGCTCTTCGTCATTGACGATGACGCCAGCGAGCGCGACGGGCGGACCGACGTACTTGCCATCGTGACCGTAATGCACCAGCTTGGCAAAGATGGTTCTGCTCATAGGAAACCATTCGGATCAGGACCCGCAGGACCCTTGATTCAGGACGATGAGGGAGGCACACGACCTGACGCAGCGGGGGCGATCTCAATCGCGTCCCGGCTGAGGGTCGGGTTTGATCGGCGCCTCGCGCTGACGGCTTGTTATACTATAACATAGGCGATCGCGTAGCAAATTTGCATGAGCGTGCGCCTGGTCCGACGAACGTTCGCCAGGTCCGATACACTCGTTGCGGCAAACTTTGGCAGGGATGAGCGAGCGTAGTTTCAGTCGGCACTACGCAGAGGCGACCGGGCAAACGCCGGCTCGTGCCATCGAGCGGGCTATTTCCAATCCATCAAATCGATAGAACGTATCGGACAAGTGCTGTTTGAGTGTGTGAGCACGGCGCCGACTTCGACAAGCCAGTGAGCCGGTTGCAGCACGGTCTGCCCGCGGTCCGCGAGGCCCGAATCTTGGCGTCGGACATTGCCGGCCGCTCGGTGCGGAAAGTTAAGGCGCAAGCGCTCGATTAGCTTTACTCTATAAGTGCATGATTGTATTGATGTTAATATGACAATGTATCTCATGACGCCGAGCTCGAGGGCTCGAGCCCCTCACAGACGGACGCCAGAAAGTACTGCGCTTTCCCTCGTGCGAGTCTCCACTCATAGGGTTGCCTCTGGTAAAGTGAAGACCGTATATCGCTTTACGATTAGGGTGAGCCATGACTACTACTGTCACGCTGAGCAGCAAATATCAGATCGTCATTCCGCGGGAGGCGCGGGAGGCGCTGGCGCTGTCGGCCGGGGACGAGCTGCTCGTCCTGTGCAAGGCTGATCGCGTGGTCATAATCCCCAAGCCTCGGAAACCGGCGAAGCACATGGCTGGCCTTCACCGGGAGGTTTGGCAAGGGGCGGAAGCCTATCTGCAAGACGAGCGCAAAGACTGGTGAGAGTGCGATTGCCGGGTCGTCACAAACGGGTACTCATCGACACCAGCGTGTGGATTTATCACTTCGAGCAGCATCCGCAGTTCGAGTCCACCGCTGGTCGGATCATCGAGGATCTTGAAGAGGGAAAGTTTCGAGGTGTCGCCTCAGAGCTGACGCTGCTCGAGCTCACCGTTCGACCCTTACAGCTAGGGCGACAGGATGTTGCTGACGACTACGAGCTGCTACTGGGTTACTTTCCCCATTTTGACCTCCAGCCCATCAGCCGGGAGATTCTGCTGGAGGCGGCGGGATTACGCGCCCGCCACCGATTGCGAACGCCAGATGCGATTCAGCTTGCCACGGGCCTGAAGGTGGGTGCCACGGCGGCTTTCACAAACGACGGAGCATGGCGCGACCTCCCATTCATCGAGGTCTTTATTTTGTCGGACTTAGTCGATTGAGACATCGGGCTCGCCGTGCTGGAGGCGTTTCATTCTCGGCGCGAGCGGCGAATCCTGCGGGACTTTTGCCGGATCCGGTGCTGCTTCGTTATGCTCGGTGGTGCCAGCTGCAACGGGCCCTGGCCGGGCAAAGACGTGTTAAAATCCGCTGACATTCGAGCAGTGCATAAAATCCCCGGGGAGCTCATTCAGATGGGAGAGATGCAGTCAGTGCGCGAACTGGTGCTGGGGGCTGCCCCCCACTCTCCGTCCGCTGAGCGACCTTCGCGTCACTCCGCTCTGGTTCGCGCCACGCATTGGATCACTGCCCTGTCTTTTCTAGCTCTGCTTGTCAGCGGGATCGAGATTTTGATCTCCCATCCGCGCTTCTATTGGGGCGAGAACGGGAATGTGTTGACGCCCGTGTTGTTCAAGCTGCCGATTCCGTCGTCGAGGTCGTTGGTGCCGACCGGCTACGGATATGTGTTGCCAGATCAGAACGGATGGAGCCGGTATCTGCATTTTCAATCTGCTTGGCTTGTGGTGTCGACGGGCTTGGTCTATCTAGTCGCGGGCCTTGTATCAGGACATTTTCGCAAGAACCTGCTGCCGCGTGGAGAAGACCTTTCGTGGCGGGCGCTCTGGAAGACGATTGCCAGTCATTTGCGCTTCGAGCGACCGAGTGCGGCAGAGGCCTGGTCTTACAACCTGCTGCAACGGCTTAGTTACCTGTTCGTGATTTTTGCATTGTTCCCCTTGGTCATCTGGACTGGGCTGGCGATGTCTCCGGCGTTTACTTCGGCTTTTCCGGCAAGCGTCACCTTGCTGGGGGGGCGACAATCAGCGCGCACCATTCATTTTTTTGTTGCCGTGTCGCTGCTGTTGTTTCTCCTGGTCCATGTTGGGATGGTCTGGTTTGCCGGATTCCGCGGCCGCATGCGCACCATGATCACGGGGCGGATTGATGGATCTCTGGAGGACGCATGACCAATCTCTCGCGACGCAAACTGATCAAATCCGGGCTCTCCGCCGCGGCGGGGTTTACGGGCTTGGGAGTGGCCACGGGCGTGGCGCAGCACTACGGGCTGATCCCGCCAGACCACGGTGGAATCTGGGGCGCCGGCGAAACGCTGGATTACGCTTCCTACCGGCTGCTGACGAATCACTCGATGGCGCGTGAATTTGCGCGAAGTGAGATTTCGACGACCCCACTCGCAAACGAGATGCCGCCGCTGAATGACGCGTTCAAGAAACTCCAAGCGGGAGGTTTCGCGGATTGGCGGCTCACCGTCGATGGGATGGTAGATCGGCCCGGAATGTTCTCGTTGGAGCAGCTGAAGAGCTATCCGTCGCGGAGCCAGATCACTCAGCTGGCGTGCGAAGAGGGCTGGTCGTATGTAGCCGAGTGGACCGGTGTGCCTCTCTCGCATGTACTTAAGGTGGCCGGAATTCAGCCGCAAGCCAAGTACGTCGTCTACTTCTCGATTGATCCTGACTGGTGGGACAGCATCGATATGGGTGACGCGTTGCACCCGCAGACGTATCTGGCCTACGGAATGAACGGTGGAGACCTTTCCGTGGGGAATGGCGGGCCGTTACGCATGCGGGTTCCGCGTCAACTTGGCTACAAGAACGTCAAGTTTATTACCCGCCTTGCGGTTACGGACGATCTGAGGAAATTCGGCAAGGGTTTGGGTTCGGCGTCTCCTGAGGGTGGATATGCGTGGTTTGCGGGGATCTGAGACGCCTAAGGACGTCGTACGCTCCTTACCCCGGCTTGTCGATCGATTCGCGGCTCGTCTACTCAGCGAGGTGCAATGATCGCGCTGCATGAGCCCGCTCCCGTTGTCGCCGAGAGGGTGCGCGGACGGATCACTGAAGCTACATAATTCGCGATACCGCCAGAGCCGCCTCGAGCGCCCGCCGCCGGTCGCGACGAAGCGGTCCCCAGATGGAGGGTCACTTGAGAAGCCATCGAGTTCGCGGAGCAATCGAGGTAGAGGCGGAGCTGAAAGCGCCCAACACGCTGGTCCAACTCGTTCGCTACCATTTTTCTGAGCCTCCCGACAGCAAGCTGCGCGTCGAGGGAAGGTTTCGCTTGGATCTCTGCCTTACGGAGCGGCACCGGAGTGCGCGCGCGTGCTTTTGCGACCAGTGGAATCGGCATCGTTTCGAACGGATTGGCGCTCTTTTTCTGGTGCCGCCCGCATTGGACATGCTGGCCAGGAGCGACGAAGATTACTCACTCGCCTCGATCGTTTGTGAACTCAACCGGGAACCGGTCCTGGAGCTCTTCGACAGTCTGCCGGAATTAACCGAACAGCACCTTCTGGCCAGTTTGGACATTCGGGATGCGAAGCTTCGAGTGCTGCTGCTGAGATTGGCCGAAGAGGCCAGGCATCCGGGGTTCGCAAGTGAGTTATTGGTCGAGTCGATTGCCATGCAGATGGCGGTCGAGCTGTTTCGTCTGGGCACCACGATCACCGAACGCCAACTTCCGGGTGGGCTGGCACCCTGGCAGCTACGCCTGATCGAAGAGCGACTAAGGGAAGTTTGCGAGGCGCCGACGCTGACCGCACTTGCGGCACAGTGTCATCTATCGGTTCGTCAGCTGAGCCGCGGTTTTCGTGCGAGCCGGGGTTGCTCGATAGGTGCCTATGTAGCCGCCAGTCAAATGGAGCATGCAAAGAGCCTGCTCGCTACCGACGCGCCAGTGGCTGCGATCGCCAGCACCTTGGGGTTCTCCTCTTCCTCAAATTTCTGCTTTTCTTTCCGCCGCGCCATGGGGATGACCCCCGGGCAATTCCGGGCGAACGTTACCACGCCTTGAGGAAATCTATCAGGCGCCTGCCTGGGTGCCGCGCAAGTTCCACGCCATCCACCAGCGCGTTGCGGGTGGGCGTAGTCCGATTGGAGCGGGGCTCGCCGCGTCCACCTTTCAGCGTCACGGCCAATTATCAACGTTGGCGTGCCGGTGAAACCGGACTACAGTGGCGCGGTGCACGATTCGAAGGATGCGACACCAAGAGCGATGCGCGAGTCCAGCAGGGGCGAACCTCGTCCCAGCCAACGCAATGCGCACGATGAGAGGGCTTTCATGAACTTGAGCGATCAGCGCATCTGTTTGTGGCTCGTGCCTGTGTTTGGCGTGTTACTTGTTGCCGCTTTCTGTATTGCGGGCTTCATACCACCGCCAGCTCCTACGCTGACCGCGCAGGAGGTTGCCAACTTCTATCGCGATCATATCGCGCAGATTCGTGCCGGCATGATTGCCGTGAACTTATGCGGCATCATGTTCATTCCATTCTTCATGGTGATCGTGGTTCAAATGCAGCGCATGGCAAACCCTAGCCGAGCGTTCGCCTACGCCTACCTCAGCGCCGCCGCGAGCGCCGGCTCAATATTTCTCCTGGCCGATCTGGCGTGGTCGATCGCCGCATTCCGGCCGGAGCGCGATCCGCAGCTCATCATGTTGATGAATGATCTGGCTTGGATGTCTTTCGTCTCACCGGTGGGATTCATCATGGCGCAGAATTTCGTCCTGGCGCTTGGGATATATATGGATGTCCGCCAAAACCCGGTATTTGCCCGCTGGGTCGGGCACTTCAATATTCTCACCGCGCTCTTGATGATGCCGGGGGCATTCGCCTTGAAGTTCCGGGCGGGTCCATTGGCCTGGGATGGCAGCTTGGCTTTCGGACTTCATTTCGGTACGTTCGGCGTGTATATCGCCGTGATGTTTTTTGTCGTGCGGTCGGCGCTGGCTCGGCAAGCTCACGAGGAAGGGCATCAGGCTCGAGAACAAGGAGCGGAAGCGTGCCCCACATGTTGACAACTGGAGCGGCGGGATCTGCCCCCACTGGAGAGAATCCACGTGCCAAACGAGCCAACGTAGACGAGTTGATTTGTTGGTGGTCGATTCCCATCTTTTATCAAATTTTTGCTCTCGTGTTCGGCTATCTAACCAAAATCATGCGGCCGCCGATTCCGGGCCCCACCCTGGCGCAGGACGGGATCATTGCATTCACTTTGGGGAATGCCACACACATGCAGGTTGGCACGGTGCTGTTGGGCATTTTCCTCGGATTTGCGTCGATGGGTACGGGAGTGATCGTCGTGCAAATGCGGCGAATGAGTATCAGTTCCGTTCTGCCTTATGGCTATCTCGCGTGCGGGGCGGCCGCCGCCTTGCCGGGATGCTACTTCTGCGCCTTGTTGTTCTCGGTGGCGGCCTTTCGTCCAGATCGCGATCCACACCTCATAGCCTTGCTCTACGACGCGGGGTTCGCCGGGTTTATCGGGTGTTTGGGTTGCTTCGCCACCCAATACGTCGTCTTTGCTGTGGCCATTTTTCTCGACCGAAATCGAATATTTCCAAAATGGCTGGGCTACATGACCATTTGGAACTTTGTAACAGAATTAGTCGCGGCCCCGGTCTGGATATTCAAACGAGGCCCTTATGCATGGAATGGTTTGCTCAGTTTTTACTTGGGAGTGGTCATTTTCGTCGTGTGGATAGTTTGCGTCATCATCTACCTCAAAAAGGCAATCAGCAACCAACCGCTCGGTGAAGTAGAGCCTGCATAGGACGCCCTACAATGGAAAGGTGCGACTGGCTGGATGACAATCCCGCGGTGCGGGAAGAATAGTGGTATGACGAAGGGAACGACCATGGCCGCGCCCGTTCACGACACCGGCCTCTCAGTAGCGAACGATGCCGAGGGCAATTCGAAACGGCATCTGCCCGGTGACGCAAACGTCTGGCTGTTCGTCATCGGCGATATGGTGATTTTCTCGTGCTATTTCACCGCCTACTTATTCGATCGGGGACATAGTCATGAGCTGTTCCTGCAATCGCAGCAGCATCTGAGCCAAAATGTCGGCGTCATCAACACGCTGATACTGCTCACGAGTTCACTGTTCGTCGCACTGAGCATTCAAGCGGCCAGGGCGGGCGACTTGGGATCTGCTTCCCGGTTTCTCACCCTGGGTTTTGCCTGCGGAGTAGGGTTCGTACTGATCAAATCCTATGAATGGTTTTTGGAATTGAGCAGCGGCTGGACCATCAGCTCCAATGCGTTCTTCATGCATTATTACATGATGACCAGCCTGCATTTCTTTCATGTGCTGCTCGGCCTCGTGATCCTGACGATGCTCCGGCGCGAACTGCGCCGCATGGCTTCTCCGCGACTGCAGTTCTTGCAGATAGGCGCCACGTATTGGCATATGGTGGATTTTCTCTGGATCATCATATTCGCCCTGGCGTATTTGATGAGATAGAAAATGACCTCTTACATTCGCAACCGGTCGACCTACGTCTGGCTTTTCCTGTCAATCATCACCGTCATTTCTTGGCGGGTGGCTTCGACGCACGGCGGAAATTCGTACCGAGCCGATGTATGGGTTACCGCCGTCGTCTTGTTGATTGCCTTCATCAAGACTCGCCTGATAATTCGGAACTACATGGAAGTGGGTTCGGCGCCATCCTGGCTGCAGCTGACATGCGACGCGTGGTTACTGTGTCTCTTTGGAGTGATTGGGTGCTTTTACTGGTTGAAGTTCTGACATCGACCGGGCGGGCTGGCCGTGTGCCCGTTTTGTGTCCCGGTTTGTGCGGCACCCATGCCGTCGAGTCCGAGCCGAGTCGTACCGGCGGACATAGAAGGGGGATCGCCTCGCGCTTGCTATGACGGGTAATCACCCACGGGCCGACCGCGAAATCGACGTCTCATGGCCGTCCCACGCTCGCGCCCAGCGTGACGAGAAGCTCGTCGAGTTGCGCGAACGTCTCGGGCATCCCACCCTCCATCCCGGCGATGGCGCCGTCGAGAGCCTCCTTCGACGGATACACTTCGTGCATGACCAGCCGCGTCTTGCCACTTTTTTCCTCGAAGGTCACCGTGGTGACGGCACCGTCGTCACTTTCGTCATTGGTCCAGACGAGGCGCGAGTGCGGTGTCACTTCGATGTACCTACCGAAGAACGCCATGGGCTTTGAGGCCCCGTGGCCGAACTCGAAACGGTATCTGCCCCCGACACGAACATCCGCCTCGCAGGAAAGCAGGGACACGCCGCTCGATTTCGGTGCCCACCAGCGCTTGAGCAGCTCGGGCCTGGTCCACGCCTCGAACACGATGCGCGCCGGGCCGTTGAAGGTTCGCGTAACGACCAGCTCACGCTCTGACTTGCGCTCGACCGTCGTGCGGTTGTTCACGGGGGCAAGCTCACCCTCTTTTCTTGCGTCCATCGACCTTCTCCTTCCGTTGCAGTTCCTCGACAACCTTGTCCAGCTCGTCGAAGCGTGCGTCCCAGAGCCGGCGGTACCTCTCGATCCATGCCGCCTCTTCCTCGAGTCGGCGCAGGCCGAGCTTGCAGGTCCGCACGCGCCCGACTTTCTCCGTGGTGACGAGCCCCGCCTGTTCCAAGACGCTCACATGCTTCTTCATGCCCGTGAGGGTCATGTGAAACTTCCCGGCAAGCTCCGTGATCGAAGCGTCCGCCCGCCCGAGCTGCTCCAGAACGCCGCGTCGGGTGGCGTCCGAGAGCGCGGCGAACGAGGCATCGAAGCAGACCTGGGAATACTGAACCATCAGGTTCAGCATATAACACGGATGGGCGGCGTGCAAGGGGTGGCCGAGCACGCGCTGCGTTGCCGCCCGGAGCTAGCCGAGAGCGCGGCGGCGGCCCATGTGCGGCTCGGCGACTCCGTTTTCGCGAATATCGCCGCCGCGATTCGACGGAGTGGATTCGGATCGCCGGAAGTGGGCGATCAGCTTCGTCAGGCCGATGGCTTGTTCGGTCAGCGCCTGCGCCGCCGCGGTGCTCTCTTCGGCGAGTGCCGCGTTCTGCTGCGTCATCGTGTCCATCGAGGTCACGGCCTTGTTCACTTGCTCGATCCCCGAGGCCTGCTCGCGGCTCGAATGGGCGATCTCTGCCATCACGTCGGTGACCTTTTTCACGCGTGTCAGGATCTCATCGAGCACCCGGCCGGATTCATCGACCAACCTCGTTCCTTCGTTGACCTTGCCGACGGAGTCGTGAATCAGCGCCTTGATCTCCTTGGCGGCCCCCGCGCTGCGCGAGGCGAGGTTGCGCACCTCGGATGCGACCACCGCAAAACCGCGCCCCTCTTGGCCTGCCCGTGCGGCCTCCACTGCCGCGTTCAGCGCCAACAGATTCGTCTGAAACGCGATCTCGTCGATCACCCCGATGATGTCGGCGATCTTCTTGCTCGCGGCATTGATCTCGCTCATCGCGGCCACGGCCGAACCGACGACGTGGCCACCGCGCTCGGCCTGCTCACGCGCCGCCTTCGCCAACTGGCTGGCCTGCGCCGCGTTATCCGCGTTGTTCTTCACGGCCGAGGTCATCTGCTCGAGCGACGCGGCCGTCTGCTCCAGGCTCGAGGCCTGCTCCTCGGTACGCCTGCTCAATTCGAAGTTGCCGCGGGAGATCTCCTCGGCGCCCTGCTTCACCTCCTGTGCGGTGGTGGTCAGTCGGTCGACGATCTCCATCATGGACTGAATCATCGAATTGACCGAATCGGCGAGCGCTTTGAAGTGACCCGACTTGTCGTCCGCCCTCACACGCGATGTGAGATCGCCCTCGACGGCGCGCTGCACGACCTGCATGGTTTCCGCCACCGTCGTCGAAACGCCGGCTATCAGTTGGTTGATGCTGCCGGTCAGTAGCTCGAGATTCCCCGTCTTGCCGCTCATGCTGATGCGCCGATCGCCGGCGCCGCCGAGTGCCGCCTGGATCACCTCTTGGGACTCGTGAACCGCACTGTCGAAGGCCCGCGCCTCGAGGATGATCGGCGTGATCTCGCTTGCGAACTTGAGCACCCTCCAGGGTTTTCCGTTCTGACCGATCAACGGGTTGAAACTGGCGCGGACCCAAACTTCGCGGCTGTTCTTGCCCATGCGCCTGAAACGCCCCTGCTCGTACTGACCCGCGTGCATGTGTGCCCACAGCGCCCGATATTCGGCGCTCTCGCGGTCCGCCGGATCGACGAACAAGGCGTACGGCTGCCCGCGAATCTCCGCCAGGGTGTAGCCAAACATCTTCAAATAGCCGTCGTTTGCAGCGAGCACGGTGCCGTCCATGTCCATCTCGATGACGGCCTGCGACTTATTGATGGCGGTATAAATGGACTCGAGCAGGCGCAGGCGCGCCCGATTTGCCAGCCAATTCACGCCGCGAAACGCAGTTCTGATGGCCGTCATGAGACGATCCTTGGATTGGGTCTAAAGCACTAGATTTCGGCCCGGCAGACGAGATCTTGAGCGCAATGCCGGCCGAGCAAGCGGGCGTAAGTACGCGAATTTGCCGCGCCGCAGCGCGACACTCTTCGACGCACGAGAGCGTGGTCCACAAAGCACGACGCGGCGAAAGCGCCCATTGGAGTCGGGCAGAGCTCGGGAGCGGGCGCGGTGCGCGTCGCCTAAAGGACAGCCGGATTGGGCATTTGCCCAAGGGGTCGGCCTGTGCGGGCCGAATTTTTGCGACAATGGGCCACCTCCCTTCCATTCCCAGTGCGAGGCAAGTCGGCATGACCAAAGACGCAACGATCAAGGCTGCGATCGCCGCAGTCCAAAAGCAGATCGATGGCATCATTGAGCAGTACGCAACTTCGGGGCCGGCGGTCGTACATCCGGCAAAGCATCCTGATCACTCGGCGCTCATACAGGCGATTACCGCGCGCAATCTGCTGAAGCATGAGCTGAGCTAGCGCGCTCAGGTGTCTCCGCTGAATGTCTCGCTGGCGCGCGCTCGAAGTGATTCGCGACAGCCGGCCCGGCTGGTCAATTGCTCGCTGACCGCCGTTCTCTGCAGATTGTTGGTAAGTACAACCTGCCCCACCGCGAAGTCACGGAGCCAGGACTTGCGTTGCAGATCGTTTGCTCCCGCGGGCGATGCGGCAGTCAGCACCGTATCGTGCGCCTCGAGCAACTCGCCCAGCAGCTTGGTGAGCCCGGCGCGACCGTGAAGTGATTGGGTGCAGGGGATCGCGCGAAGAAAATCACCGCCGAACACCCTGCTGGTGCCTCCCAGCGCGCGTGTCCTTTCGATGAGCACGTCCACCAGCTCGACCTGTGCTCGATAATGAGCATCGAACAATTGATGTAAGGCAACGTACTGAAGGCCGGATGTGCTCCGACGGGCGCTCCGATATAAGTCGCGCAGGGCGATTGATTGAGAAAGCAGCTCTTCGAGAACCGCAACGGTTTCGCTCAAATCCATTTCGGCCGTCGCCGACGGCGAGCTCGCCGGCGCGGCAATTGCTGGGTCGCTGATGGAGACGGACATCTGATCTTATCCGCGGCAGGGCGGCTCCTTGGACTATGACGATTTGGAGGCTAAGTCGGTGCAGCGGGGGAATCTTGAACGTTTGGATCGAGAACTGACTTTCCCGCCCATTGCGGTGAGTGCTGAGGCGACCTGCGGCTACCCGCGCGCCCGCTCACCCGTTGATCGAGCTAGGGCTCCATGTTTTCGACCCACTGCTTGCGCCATTCACTGGCCTCGAAGGGATCGGCGAAGTACTGCGTCTCGCGTGCGACCTTCATTCCGCGGAACTCCATGATGCTCACGGTATAGAAGGGTTTATCATCGTACTTGAGGACATACTCGGTGACCCACAAGTCACCGCTCCCCAGGATTCGATGGATTACAAAGCGCTTCTTGCTCGGCTGGCGGGTACGCGTGATCTGGATGTTGTCTCGACCGCGAATTCGCTCACGGGACTGCGGATAATCCAGGATCGCATCTTCGTGATATATGTCGTGCTCCGTCTGAAAATCATCGCTGTCGGACGCCGCCCAGTGCTGAGCCAGTGCGGCGCGTATTTCTTGATCTCTCATGTGACTACTCCTTAGATCCTGCGACCGGCGCGTCCCCCGACCCTATTTGCCGGTGGCGCTGCTCGGTACAAATTTCTTTGTGCGGGTGGCGCCGAATATAGTTCCACGGCAGCGTACGTCGGGGCCAAATCCGACAACAGCCGTCAACTTAGATCAAGTTGCCGAAGCAAACCACGTATACCGTGCCCTGCGTCACGAGGCACCGGGTCGGTCGGTTTGGTCGAAGGAGAGCTGCGATGATCGAAGCAAAGTACCTCAAGGCGGCGGCCCTCGCCGTCGTAACCGATGCACGGGGCACGGGCGTGCGATGTCGCGGGGTTTGCGCGGGCAGTGAGCTCGATCGGGGCGGGTGAGCAGACGGTATCCGCGGCAACCCGCGCCGGCCCGCAACGTCACATGGACACCACCGTTTCCACCCGCCATTGGCTCTCGACCGTTGCACGAGTCGGCCGATTGTTTTTCAGGCAGCTGCGCGGCCGAGCGACGCTGGTCGTCGTTTTGCTGGTCGCCCTGGTCGTGGGCGTGGCGCTGGCGATCATCCGCAACGGCTTGACGTTGGGCGGCATCACCGGGAGCGAGAGTACCGATGATGCGTATGTTCGTGCCGATCAGATCGCGATCTCATCTCATATCGCCGGTTATGTGGTATCCATCCCGGTGAGGGACAACGAGACGGTCAAGCAGGGGCAGGTGGTCGCCACCATCGAGGACGATGACTATCGGGCGAGAGTGGCGGATGCGAAAGCGGCGCTCGAGGCGGCTCAGTCCGCGGTGGATGTCCTGTCCGGCCAGGCCATGGTGCAAACCCGGAATATCGCGGCGGCATCGGCGGATGTGCGTGCGGCGCAAGCGGGGCTGACACAGACGCGGCTCGAGCACGCGCGGCAGCGTGAGCTGGTTGGCGATGGGACGACCTCCCGGCGCGAGCTCGAATCCGCCGAGGCGGACGAGGATCGCCTGCGCGCTTCGTGTGATCAGAAAGTGGCCGAGTTGGAGGCCGCAAAACATACGCTGGAAGTCATTCGTGCCCAGGGTCTCGAGGCGCAGCAGGTTGCCCAGATGAGGGAGGCCGAGCTCGAGCTCGCGCGAATCGATCTTGGCTACACCCGGATCGTGAGCCCGGTTGACGGGCAGCTCTCCGAGCGCGTGGCGCTGCGCGGCGAATATGTGACTCCGGGCACCAAGATAGGCCTGGTCGTGCCCCTGCCGAACGTCTGGATCGTCGCGAATTTTCGAGAATCCCAGATGGCCCATATGAACCCGGGTCAAACGGCCGTGGTTACCGTCGATAGCGTGCCCGGCATCAGGTTCCGGGGGGTCGTCGACAGCTTCGAACCCGCTTCGGGCGCGTTGCAGGCATTGCTTCCTCCCGATAATGCGACCGGAAACTTCACCAAGATCGCGCAGCGCTTTGCGGTCAAGGTGATTCTTGCGGCCCGCCAGGCGGGCATCGATCGATTGCGCCCGGGAATGTCGGCAATCGTCACCGTTGCGGTGAGAGGAAGCCGGCAAGAGCGCCGTGGCGCGCGATGAAGCAGCCGCCGCTCGTCCCGACGCCGATAACTGCCGACGCCATCCTCTCCGGCGCCGCCGCCTTCTGCGCCGCGTGGATGGTGCTCATGGCCACCCGCTACTACGCGCTGCAAGGGAGCGACATCGATGGCGCCCTGGGTGTCGGCATCGACACCGGATCGTGGCTATCCACGGCCTACTCGGTCTGCGAGCCCATCGGCGTGGTCATGGGTGCGTGGCTCGGGATCGTTCTGTCACTGCGGCGCATGTTCCTGATTGGCGTCGTGATTTTCCTGCTTGGCAGCATCATACCGATCTGCGTGCCGAGCTATGACGCCATGATGCTCTCGCGCGTCATCACCGGGCTCGCGGGCGGGGCCATCATGCCGCAGTCGATCATCATTCAACTTCGTACCTGGGGGCCCACCCGCACACCGCTGGCCATCGCCTTGTTTCTTTCCGCCTCCACGGCGGCTCCGCTCCTGGGCGGGCTGATCGGCGCCTGGGGCGTGGAGCACTTCGACTGGTCGTTCGTGCTGTGGGCGGCACTTCCCCCGGGGATCCTGGCGCTCGCGGTTGGCTACCTCGGATTGCGCCGCGAACCGATTCAGTGGCGACCTCTGATACACGCGGACCTCGCGGGCCTGATCGCGCTGGCGGCAGCCCTGGGTCTTTTCGCCTGCGCCGTCAGTCAGGGGGATAGGATGCGGTGGTTTCAAACGCCGGCCATTCCGATCCTGTTCACGGCCTCTGCGTTGTGTCTCGGCATCTTCGCGCTGCGGGAATGGAGGCAATTGCGTCATCCAATTCTCTGGGTGAAGCTCTATCGGCGCTGGAACGTCACGCTCGCCGCCATCGGTCTGCTGCCGCTGGCGCTCGCCATCGCCATGTCGGGAGTCATCGTGCCGGCGGCGCTTGCGCAGCTGCAGAACTTCAGGCCCGAGCAGGTGGCGCCCGCGCTGTGGAGCGCGCTGTGGCCTCAAGCGCTTTCCTATGCCGTGTGCGTCATGATCTTGACGCGCAAGATCTTCGAGGTCCGCGCCATGGTCATCACAGGCCTCGCAGTCGTCGCCGTCGGCGCGTTCTTCAACCTTCGGATCACCAGCGAGTGGCAGGTGGGCGATCTGTACGTGGGTCAGTTGATACAAGGGGTCGGATTGCCGATGATCGCCGTGCCGCTGATCGATATCTTCGTGGCGGATGTACGGCCGCCCGCCGAGAGTCTTCCCGCCGCAAGCATCTTGAATTTATCGCGTGTCCTGTCCGGTACCATCGCCACCGCGTGGGCGACCAGTTCGCTGCGGCTGAACAGTCAGGGGAAATTCGGCGAGCTCCTGATGAATACGGGCTTCTATCCCGATGGCCAGGGTACTTCGCTCGCCAGCCTGGCGGCGCGCATGGCGCACATCACCTCGGATGCCATGCTTGCCCGGGCGCAGGCCCTGCAGATCGTGGCGGGCGCGGCTCGTCGACAGGCTGCCGTTCTCGGGATCTCGGACACCTTGCTCGTTCTGGGCTGGCTGCTCTTCGCCAGCTGCCTGATCGTCGTCCTGATGGCTGAATTCGGCTGGGGCAGGGCGCTTCGACCGCACGAGATGCAGCGATGAGGAAACCATCGACGCTCGCCGTGGCCCTCGTTTTGACTGGCTGCGTGGTGGGCCCGAACTATCGACCGCCCACGACAACGGTGCCTCGGCACTGGAGCGCAAATCCCGCAGAGCCGAGCTCCGCGCAGGCACTGAAATCGTTTTGGACGGGTTTTCAAGACCCGATGCTGACCCGGCTGATCGAGCGGGCCATCGACGACAACTACGATCTGAAGATCGCCGGCGAGCGGATCCGGGCGGCATACGACACGGTGCGCGTGGCGGCGGCCGGCAGCCTGCCGCAGATTGGCTTTGGAGCGGCGGTCGAAAGCCGACGCGAGACGCAAACGCTCGACTGGCCGCCACGCACTCCGTACGGCGAATACCCGTATTATGGACTGGGTATCAATGCCTCCTGGGAACTCGACCTGTTCGGAGAAACCAAGCGCCGAACCGAATCTGCGCGGGCGGCGGCCGATGCGGCCGTCGAGGCGCGCCGCGATATCTTGGTCAGCCTGACGGCGGCGGTAGCGAGCAACTACCTGAGCTATCGAGCCACCGAGTTGCGCCTGCAGATTGCGCAGCAGAACCTCGACATCGCCCGGCAGACGCAAACGCTCGCCCATCGCGGTTTCGAGTTCGGCGAGCGCTCGCACCTGGACGTGAGCGAAGCCGACGGGCGCGTCCACGGAGTCGAGGCCACCATTCCTCCGCTGCAGGCCCACGCGGACGATCTGGCTCATGCGCTCGCCATTCTGCTGGCGCAGGCGCCCGCGCAGTTCAGGACCAGCGATCTTCACAGCGACGCGCCGATACCCGCCCCGCCTCCTTTACCACCCTCGCTTCCTTCGGAGGTGATCGCTCAGCGGCCGGACATCCGCAGGGCGGAGCGCGAGTATGCCGAGTCGAACGCCAACGTCGGGGTCGCGGTGGCCGACCTGTACCCGCACTTCTCCATTCCCCTGAGCTTCGGTCCATCGACCAGCCAGATTCACGAACTGTTTCGATCGGCGAGCCTGCTGTGGCGCATGGGTCTCGATGGTACTCAGAGCCTCTACACCGGAGGGAGGCTCACCGCGAACGTGGATGCGGCGCGCGCGAACAAGGAAGCCGCGCTATTCTCGTATCAGCAGACGGTCTTGCGGGCCTTTGGGGAGGTCGAGGATGCGCTCTCGAGCCAGATGACCGAAGAGACACGTTACCGGGCGCTCACCGCGCAGCTCGCGGACGATCGTCAAGCGCTGCGTGAGGCGCAGGAGCGCTATCGCAGAGGCCAGGTAGCCTTGCTCCCGGTGCTCGAGGATCAACAGCAGCTCTACGCGACGCAAGATGCACAGGTGACCAGCGCCTTGACCCGCTGTCTTGCCGATATTTCCCTGTTCAAGGCGCTCGGCGGCAGCTGGCAGCAGGTCGCTCTCCCGGACTTCGCCGCCGATCGCTCGGCAATCAATCGAAGGTGACCGCGGGGCAGAGGGGGCCCGTGCGCAGCGCTAGCGCTCGTGTTTGTATATAGTGCCCTCCTTCATGACGAAATCAATCCGCTCGAGCACGCGCACATCGGCGAGCGGATCGCCCTTCACGGCGACGATGTCCGCGGACTTTCCGGCGCCGATCGCGCCGAACAGCTCCGAGTGTCCGATGAGATCGGCGGCGTTGACGGTGGCCGACCGAATGGCTTGCATCGGCGTCATGCCGTACTTGACCATGAAGGCGAATTGGCGCCCGTTGCTGCCATGGGAGCAAACGCCGGCGTCCGTCCCGAAGGTCATCTTCACCCCCGCACGCACCGCCTTGGTGAAATTGCGGCGCTGCGCCTCGCCGAGATCGCGATCATGGGCGACGAAGTCGGCCGGCTCGCCCGGGGAGGACTCGATGCATTCCTCATCGTAGATGTCCATATCGAGGTACGTGCCGCGCTGCTTGGCGAGGGCGATGCCTTCGTCGTCGATGAGCGTGGCGTGTTCGACGGATGCCACCCCCGCGCGGATCGCGCGCTTGATGCCCTCGGCTGCATGCGCGTGAGCCGCGACGCGCAAGCCGAAGCTGGCCGCCTCCTCGACGGCGGCATGCAGCTCTTCGGGAGTGAATTCGTTCGATTTCGGATTGCTCCCATGGGTGAGAACCGCACCGGTGGACAGCAACTTGATGTGATCGGCCCCGCGGTGCGCGAGCTCTCTGATTCTTTGACGCACTTCCCAGGGACCGTTGGCGACGCCGAACTGCAAATCCCGCGGCAGCTGGATATCCGGAGACAGCCCGGTCATCGCACCGGCGCCCTCGGAGATGGTGATGTAGGCGCCCGCGACATACATGCGCGGCCCGATGATGATGCCCTTCGCGATGGCATCGCGCATGGCCACATCGTTGAAGGCGCGGTACACGCCGACGTCGCGCACCGTGGTGAACCCCGCGAGCAGGGTGGCCCGGGCATTGGGGATGGCCTGGTAGGCCGTGGCCGCCGCGGTTCTCTTCAGCATCTCCAGAGGCTCGCTGTCCCCGAGGTCGGCGAGGTGAGTGTGGCAGTCGATGAGTCCGGGCAGCACCGTCATCGCCGAAAGATCGATGACCGTCGCGTCCTCGGGGACCGTGAGGTCGGCACCGACTGCCTCGATCTTCGCGCCACGAACGAGGATCGTCTGGCTCTCGAGGCTGCGCCCCGCCACGACATCGATCACCTGCCCCGCGCGGATGGCGAGTGCCGCCGGCCGCTTCGGGCCCGCCTTCTCAGCGCGCATCCGCAAGCTCTGCCATCGGCGTCACACGAGCTTTCGGTACGCGCGGGGCGCAAGTCCAGTGAACCGTCGAAACGACCTGCTGAATGCGCTCGCATCTCCAAATCCGGTGCTCAGCGCGATGTCGGTCAGGCGCAGACTCGGATCGCGCATCAATTCCTTCGCGCGCTCGATCCTGCGCTCGACCATATAGCGATGCGGAGGTACGCCAACGGACTGCCGAAAGGCTCGACAGAGATGACGGCTGCTGACGCTGACGGCGCTTCCGAGCTGCTCGAGCGAAGGCGATCTGGCGAGGTCGGAATCGATCAGGCCGAGCACCTTGCGCAGCTGCCAGGTGGCGAGTCCGCCCTTCGCCTGCGAATGAGCGCTCGCGATCTCGAAATTGGAGCTCACCTGAACCAGACGAATCAGCAGTTGAATGATCAGCGATTCGCGGTACAGCCGCCCTCCGGGTCCAGGGCGCTCGACGTCATCCTTGATCGATGCCAGGGTGTTTAAAATGCCCGGATCATCGAGTGAGAAGTGGGGGCGAAACTCAATTCCGAGGGTGTCGAAATTGACGTTCTTCAGGCTTTTCAGGGCCGTCGGATCGATCATGACGAGAAGAATCCGCGAGCAAGCCCGAGAATCTCTGCGGATCCACAGAGGGGTGCGCGCCGGGACGAACAAGGCCGCACCAGGCGCCCATTCCATGCGGAATTTCGCCGCGCCCTCGCGCCGTTCCCACATCTGGGGCTGGCTGTCGAAGCAAGTCACCAGGACGTGCGAGTCGTGGCAAAGCTCGATCTCGTGCCGATAGTCTTCCCCGGCATGCAGAAGCTTGATCTCGGCCGTGCTCAGTCGCGCTGCCTGCTGGAACACGATCGGGACATCAACCCGGCAGACCGCTCTCGGCCGCGGCTCCGCCGCGGCGCGCTCGGGCCGAGCCGCGGGTTTGGGCATCCGAGCACGAAGCCGGGGATCACAATAGAGTGAGGAAATCGCTGTGTCCGGGGCGGCTGCAGATTCGGAGAGTTCAACGCTCAACATCGCGGTCCCTCTGTTCAGGTACGGCGCTCATCCGGGCCCCGCGACACGGCGGCCCCGAGATTCGTGTCGGCCCTCCGTGCCCCTGCCCCCAAGGGTCGGGTGACATGCGCCGAGCAATGTCAATTCAAGCAGAGCCCCACGGCCGAATCGATTGCACCATGGTATTGACTGTTCGGGAGCCGCGGATCTGCCTGCTCGCCGCGGCGTTGTCCGGAGCCTGCCAGGGAGGCACAATGTCCTCCTCGGCGGCCATCGGGCGCGTACTCCGTGATGAAAATCGAAGATTGCGTGGCATTGGTGACCGGCAGCAATCGCGGCTTGGGCCTCGCTTATTGTGAAGGCCTGCTTCGCTCCGGTGCGGCCAAGGTTTACGCGGCGGCGCGAGATCCCTCGAAGGTCGGCCTGCGCGATTCGAGGGTCGTGCCCATCGCGCTGGACGTAACCTCGGTCGCCGATGTCGTTGCGGCGGCGCGCGGCTGTCAGGACGTTTCGCTTCTGGTCAACAACGCGGGCGTACTAAGAGACTCTCCCATGCTCGCAGTGCAGGCCGAAGAGGCGGCGCGCCAGGAAATGGAGACACACTATTTCGGAGTTCTGTCGATGGTCCAGCGGTTTGCCCCCGTGCTGGCAAGGAACGGCGGAGGAGCGATAGTGAACGTGCTATCGGTCGCAAGCTGGTTCACCAGCCCCTTCATGGCGACCTATTGTGCGTCGAAGGCGGCAGAGGAAGCACTGACCGACGCCATCCGCATGCAGCTGCGCTCGCAGGGAACACGCGTCGCCGGCGTATATGCCGGCTACATCGACACCGACATGTCCGCTCACGTCACCCAACCCAAGACCAGTCCACGCCAGGTGGTGGAACGATCCTTGGCGGGGCTTGAATCCGGGGCAGAGCGGATATTCGCCGACGATAGTGCGGTCTATGTGGAGGAAAAGGTTCGCACGGATCGCGCCGCATTCGACGCAGAGCTTCTGCAACGTTGGGAGCAATCGAAGCCGCAGCGTTGAGCGATGCGCGGCTCTGCATGTCCCGAGGGGGGCGCGATTTTAGGCGCGCCCGGGAGTCACGGCAACACGGCGCAGCCGAAGATGATTCCCGCAGCCCAAATCCGCATAAACGTACAAGTTCGACAGGTTGCCAATGGCAGACACTGAGCACGCGCCCAAAGACCGAAAGGCGGTCCTTGGGAGCGAAGAGCGTTCGAGACTGCTTTGTACCGGTGGCTTGCCATGCATCAAAATCGGATTGCTCATTACACGGATTTCGCCGCTTATCCCGCGCTGATCGCGGTGATGATTCTGGCGATCGCGGATGGAGCGAGCCCCCTCGAGCGGGCTCTCGCGCTGGCGCCGGCACTGGCGTTCGCGCTCGCAGGAGCCTTTCTCTGGAGGCGCCTGGAGCATTTGCTGCATCGGTCCGTGCCATACCGAGATACCCGCGCAATGCCGGCAAGTCAAGCCTCATTGCGAGGGCGTCCATGATGCAACCGGACAAGGGAGCTGCGGCGATGAAGGGTAGAGCCGTGTCGATCGGTATCACGCTGGTGCTTGCAGTCCTGGCCGCCGGGGCCGCAATTTCCGGTCAGGACAAGTACACCCTCAAAGTGCCGAATGGACTCGCCTTCTCCGAGTTCAGGGGCTACGAAGGCTGGCAGACCATCTCCGTCAGTCATAACGGCGACAAACTCGCGGTGATCCTCGGGAACCCCGCGATGATCGAGGCGTACAAGGCCGGTTTTCCCGAGAAGGGCAAGCCTTTTCCCGACGGCGCCAAGATGGCGAAGGTCCATTGGATCCCGGAAAAGAGCGAATCGGAGCCCGGTCAGCCGCTGGTGCCCAGCGTTCAACATGACGTCGACTTCATGGTGAAGGACGGCAAGAGGTTCGCGGACAGCGGTGGATGGGGATATGCCGAGTTCGAATATGATTCCAGATCCGGCACCTTCAGGCCCGGCACCTTGGCGGATGAGCCGCCGCAGGCGAACGACGCCAGGTGTGGGTTCGCGTGCCATACGGTAGTGAAAGCGCAGGACTACGTTTTCACGAAGTACCAGAACAGGTGAGGCGGCGCTGCGGCAGCGGTCCCGCCAGGATGTCCCCTCCCCATCGGAGACTCAGATGACGGATGACCCACTCAAGGCGAACGGGAGCAAAGCAAACGAGATTCGTGTGCTGCGCCATTCGAGCGCGTACTGGAGGGTCACGTTCGATCTTCCGCCCCTCAATATCTTCGGGCCTGCAAACATTCCACAGCTCGAGCAGATCGTGTCATCGCTCGAATCCGATGAACGGGTCAAGGTGGTGGTGTTCGACAGTGCGGTCGAGGGGTTCTTCCTCACGCATTACGATTTCCTGGCAAAACTCGAAGAGTCGACGAAGTTTCAAAGCGGGCGGACCGGCCTTTCGCCCTTGCCCGACATGTTCGCCCGGCTCAGCCGAGCGGCGGTGGTCTCCATCTCATTGATCCGCGGGCGCGCCACAGGCGTTGGCAGCGAGCTCGCTCTTGCAAGCGACATGCGCTTTGCCAGCCGCGAAAAGGCGGTTCTTTCGCAATGGGAGGTCGGGGCCGGCCTGGTTCCGGGCGGCGGACCGATGGCGCGCCTGCCGCGCCTGATCGGGCGGGGACGAGCTCTGGAAGTTCTGCTGGGAGCGGATGACATCGGCGCCGACCTCGCCGAGCGCTATGGCTACGTCAATCGATCCCTGAATGATGCGCAGCTGGATGAGTTCGTGGACAGGCTCGCCAGGCGAATTGCCGGGTTCGACAAGAAGGCAATTGCAGCGACCAAGCATCTGGTGAACGTCGCGAGTCTGCCAGCGGATGCCGAGATAGCGCCCGAATGGGAGGCGTTTCTCGACTCGTTGCGCCGGCCGGAATCTCAGCAGCGCATCAAGCAGTTGATGGAGCGCGGATTTCACAGGCCAGGAGATGTCGAGAACCGGTTGGGATTTCATGTGGGGGAGCTCGGCAATTGAGGCGGGTTCGGCGTCTAACGGCTTGCGGCCGCGACATCTATCAGCGGTCATTCCACAGCCGAACGACCCGGTCCAATCCGTTGTGATCATAGCCGAGCACGCAAACGCAGGCGGGATCGAGCACCAATCGGCGACCGAGCTGCACCGAGCCGTCGATCCATCTTGCGGCGAGTACACGCAACAGATGTCCGCTGGAAAAAATGAGCACATCGCCGCCGAGCGCCCCCAGCCGCGACACGAGCCGATCGACGCGCTCGGTGATCTGCAAGACGGACTCCCCGCCCGGACAGCCGTCGCGGAATAGATCCCAATCCGGGCGCTCGCCATGGATCTGCGCGAGCGTCCGCCCCTCGTAATGACCGTAATCCCACTCGAGCAGATCCTGGTCGAGCCTCGCCAGGCCGGCGAAGCCGGCGAGCTCGCAGGTCCGCAGGGCCCGCCGGAGCGGACTCGAGAGCACGTGATCGAACCTCAGGCTCTTGAGCCGGGGGGCGAGCGCGCGAGCCTGCTCCTCGCCCCGGGGCGTGAGCGCCAGATCGGTGCGCCCGGTATGCTGTCCGGTGATGGTCCAGGCGGTCTCGCCGTGGCGCACGAGATGGATGTCGATTCGAGCTGCGGTAGTCACGACGCCGCCGTGCGGCGTTTGGACACCGCCGATAGCGCCGCGCCGACCACGGCATCGCGCAGCGTACTTCTCTCGGTGGTATGCGGCTGCAGCAGCTTGGCAACCAGTCCGGTCCAGCCGGTCTGATGGGAAGCCCCTACGCCACGGCCCGTGTCGCCGTGAAAGTATTCGTGAAACAGGACGTAGTCGCGGAAGTGCGGATCGCCGGCGAGCTTGGGGTGATATTTGAGGACCGGCCGCTCCCCGTCCGCGCCCTTCAGGAACAGGCGTGACAGGCGACGCGCCAATTCCTCGGCCACCTCGTACAGGGTGAGGAATCGTCCGGAGCCGGTCGGGCATTCGACCTTGAAGTCATCGCCATAGTAGTAGTGAAACCGCTGCAGCGCTTCGATGATCAGATAATTGATCGGCATCCAGATGGGACCGCGCCAGTTCGAGTTGCCGCCGAACAGTCCGCTGCGGGACTCCGCCGGCCAGTAAGTTACCTCATGGGTCGTGCCACCGCCCTCGAAACGGAACGGCTCCCGCTCATGAGTCTTCGACAGTGCACGCACGCCGTAGTCCGAGAGGAAGGCTTTCTCATCGAGCATCCGCTGGAGCAGCGCCTTCAGGCGATGGCCGCGCAGCAATGAAAGCAGGCGACGATCGCCTTGACCGGCGATATGCCAGTTGGAGACCAGATTGGCGAGCTTCGGACGGTGCTCGAGAAACCACTGCATTCGCGCCGAGAACTCGGGCAGAAGCTGCAATACCTCGGGCTCCAGGACCTGATTGGCAAACAGCGGAATCAGTCCGACGATCGAGCAGATCTTCAATTCAACCGTGCTGTTATCCGGAAGCACGAGCTGATCGTAATAGAACTGGTCGGACTCGTCCCACAGGCCCAGCCGATCATCCCCGGCGCCGTTGATGGCGCCGGCGATGGCAAGGAAGTGCTCGAAGAACTTCACCGCGATGTCCTCGTACGCCGCATCATGCAGTGCCAGCTCGAGCGCCGCGCGCAACAGGTGCACGCAGTACATCGCCATCCAGCTGGTGCCGTCCGCCTGGTTGATGAACCCGCCCGTCGGAAGCGGACTGCTGCGATCGAATACCCCGATGTTGTCCAGACCCAGGAAGCCACCCTGGAAAATGTTGCGCCCCTGCGCGTCCTTGCGATTTACCCACCAGGTGAAATTGACCGTGAGCTTGTTGAACATGCGCTTCAAGAACTCGAGGTCGCCAGGATAGGCCGGATTCGACTCCTGCCGCTGCTTGCGGTCGATCTGGAACACACGCCATGCAGCCACCGCGAGCACCGGCGGATTGACATCGCCGAACGCCCATTCGTACGCGGGAAACTGGCCATTGGCGTGCATGTAGGTCTCGCGCGACAGCAGCAGCAGTTGCGATTTCGCGAACTCGCTGTCGATCAGCGCAAAAGTGATGCAGTGAAAGGCGAGATCCCAGGCGGCAAACCACGGA
Source organism: Steroidobacteraceae bacterium (assembly GCA_035504115.1). Taxonomy (GTDB): domain Bacteria; phylum Pseudomonadota; class Gammaproteobacteria; order Steroidobacterales; family Steroidobacteraceae; genus Bog-1198. The sequence goes on from DATJSL010000049.1 coordinate 47,736, forward strand.
TACTCCCACTTGTCGGGCATCGAGATCACGTCGGCGCTGTAGAGATGGAGCCAGTCCCGATTGCGTCCATGCTTGCGCTGCGGCGGGGGCGGCGGCTGGCGCGCATCGCCCTCGAGCCACTCATCCACGGAGTAGTGGTAAAACATCTTGTTCCAGATCATCCCGGCAAAGGCCTGGCGCTGCACGAGCTTTGCATCGGGATCGATGACGCGCTGCTGCAGCTCGGCGTAGAACTCGTCGGCCTCGCGCCGGCGCGCCTCGAGAATGCCCTCGAACTCCGTGAAGGGCCGAATCGCCGATTGGGTCCCCGGGTCCGCGGACAGTCGCAACCGCACTTTTGCCGCGGCGCCGGATTCAATATTCAGCTCATGAAGGGCGCCTACCTTGGTGCCCCTCTGTTCGGGATTCACCGCCTCGTGCCTGCCTTGCACCAGGTATTCGTGAAACGCGTCCTTGAAATAGCCGCTCGCTTCATTCATGCCGAACAGCCGGCGAGGATTGGTGTCGTTGTCGCAAAACAGCAGAGTGGACACGGCGTCGAAATCGACCCGAAAATTGCCCAGATCCGGGTGGCGAACTTCGACGGCTCCCGGCCGGCCGATCAGCGCCGGCTTCGCCACGCCGGGCCTCCATGACCAGACATTTCGGCAGCACAGCTGCGGCAACAACGCCAGCCGCGCGGCGTCCGGCCCTCGATTGTAGGCGGTGATCTGCATGAGAATGTCGTCCGGCGCGCCCTTGGCATATTCGACGAACACGTCGAAGTAGCGGTCGTCGTCGAACAAGCCCGTATCCAGGAGCTCGAACTCCGCATGCTCGGCGCCGCGCCTGCGGTTCTCCTCGAGAAGCTGCGAGTAGGGGAAGGCGGCCTGCGGGTACTTGTAGAGCATCTTCAGGTACGAGTGACTCGGCGTGGCGTCGAGGTAGTAGTACAACTCCTTGACGTCTTCGCCGTGATTGCCTTCGGAGTTGGTCAGCCCGAACAGCCGCTCCTTGAGGATGGGGTCCTTGCCGTTCCACAACGCCAGCGACAGACACAGGTATTGATGGTCGTCGCTGAATCCGGCGATGCCGTCCTCACCCCAGCGATAGGCGCGGCTGCGGGCGTGGTCGTGCGGCAGATAGTCCCACGCGCCTCCCCAGGCGCTGTAGTCCTCGCGCACGGTCCCCCATTGACGCTCGGAGAGATACGGCCCCCAGCGGCGCCAGTTCTCCTCGCCCGCGTTGTCGCTCGCCAGCCGGCGCCTTTCGGTGGAGATCTTCATCGGTGATTCCGGCCCCGCCATTGACGGCATTTGCGCTTCCTGGTTCCAGTGCCGCGCTCAGTGTCCACGCATGAATGTCCGATTTCTTGTGTGTTTGAGCCATGACGGAGCGAACAGCGAATTGCATGGCGCGAGACGGCGACACGGATGGCGCGCGCGACCGGCGGCCGGCCCGGGCCGATCCGGGCCGATTGACGCTGAGCACTGCCGTACAAAGGGAGCGGCGGTTCCATTCAAGACCACTGCGGCCCTGCGGGACGAGCATATCCGCGTGCGCAGACCCCATGGCCTGGTTGGCGATGGCAGATGTATCCCACGGCAGGTGCCGGAGGCTCGAGTCCGATGAGTACGAGTGCGTTGTTGTTGTCCCGTTTTCAGTTCGCGTGGGTGATCGGGTGGCATATTCTGTTGCCGGCGTTTACCGTGGGAATGGCTTCCTTCATCGCGTTCGTGGAGATTCGCTGGCTCGCGACACGCCGGCAGGCCTATCGTAATATCTCCGAGTTCTGGATCAAGATCTTTGCGGTTGCATTTGGCATGGGTGTCGTGACGGGCATCGTCATGCCGTTCCAGTTCGGCACCAACTGGAGTCGCTATGCCGACGCGACTTCGAACGTCCTCGCGCCGCTGTTCGCTTACGAAGGACTGATGGCGTTCTTCCTGGAGGCGGCGTTCCTCGGGGTTCTTCTTTTCGGACGGCGGCTGGTGCCCGCATGGGCCTACACGCTGTCGGCGATCATGGTGGCGGTCGGCACTCTGTTCTCGTCGTTTTGGATATTGGCCGCCAACAGCTGGATGCAGACTCCAAGGGGCTACAAGCTCATCGACGGGCGCTTCTTCCCGACCAACTGGCTCGAGATCATCTTCAATCCTTCATTTCCCTATCGCTTGGCCCACACGGTGGTCGCCTTCTATGTCACCACCGGTTTCGTGGTCTTGGGGGTGGGAGCGTACCATTTGCGGCGCAGGACTGCGGGCGAGGAGGGCAGAGTGATGTTCTCGATGGCCCTCGCGCTGCTGACGGTGCTGGTACCGCTGCAGGTGCTCCTCGGAGATCAGCAAGGTCTCAATACCCTCAAGTACCAACCGACGAAACTTGCGGCCATCGAGGCTCACTGGGATCGGGAAAGCCGCGCGCCGCTCACGCTGTTTGCGATTCCGGATGCGCGCACCGAAAGCAACCGCTTCGCGATCGAGATTCCGGAGCTGGGCAGCCTCATCCTGACGCATGACCCGCGGGGGGTGGTGCCCGGTCTGAAGGACGTACCGCCCGAGGATCGACCGCCGGTCGCCGTGCCCTTCTTCGCGTTTCGGCTCATGGTCGGCATCGGACTGTCGATGCTGGCGATCATCGCCGCGGGCTGGTGGCTGCGTGCGCGGGGCGTGCTGTACGGCTGCGGCTGGTTCTTGCGCACCTGCGAGATCGCCTCGGTCTTCGGATTCTTGGCCGTCATCGCCGGCTGGACGACGACCGAAGTGGGCCGGCAGCCATGGACGGTATACGGTCTGCTGCGCACCGCGGACTCGGTGTCGCCGTCCCTCACGGGAGGGGATGTCGGCCTGTCGCTGCTCGGCTATGCCGCGGTCTACCTCATCGTCTATACCATCGGCTTTCGCCATCTGCTGCGGCTGGTGCGTCGCGGGCCGGGTGCGGCAACGGCCGCTTCGCCTGGCCCGAGCGGCCGTCAAGGCGCCACCATCGAGCTGTTGAGCCGATCAACGGCTCTCGATCGGGCGACGGAGGGTTGATCGTGTATCCGACAATACCGGACCTTGCTCCTCTGTGGGCCCTGATTCTCGCGTTCGGCATCCTGCTCTATGTGCTGCTGGATGGGTTCGATCTCGGGGTCGGGCTGCTGTTCGGCTTCGCACCGGACTCCGCAGCGCGACGCCTGATCATCAACTCGATTTCACCCGTCTGGGACGGCAACGAGACCTGGCTGGTGCTGGGCGCCACAGGACTGCTGGCGGCGTTTCCACTGGTCTTCGCGATTCTGATCCCGGCGCTTTATTTCCCCATACTGTTGATGCTGTTCGGCCTCGTGTTCCGCGGCGTGGCTTTCGAGTTTCGCCAGCGCGACGGAGAAAACAAGCGCTTCTGGGATCGCGCCTTCTTTGCAGGCTCGGCGCTGGCGACCTTCTCCCAGGGAGTGGTCATCGGTGCGTTCATCCAGGGCTTCCAAGTGAACGGCCGTCAATTCAGCGGCGGCTCATTCGACTGTTTCACGCTCTTCACCGTGATGACCGGCGCGGCCCTTTTGTTCGGATACGGCCTGCTCGGTGCCGGCTGGCTCATTCTCAAGACCCAAGGCGAGCTGCAGCAATGGTCGCGCCGCCAGGCGCGCACCTGTCTGCTGGGCGTGTTGGCCGCGTTCATCCTGGTGAGCGTGTGGACGCCGCTGATGAATGCGGACGTCGCCCGCCGCTGGTTCTCCTGGCCGAACATGCTCTATCTCTCGCCGGTTCCCGCCTGCACCGTGCTGCTGGCCCTTGCAGAGCTGCGCGCCATCCGTGATGCCTCCTCCCAGGCGGCCGGCTTCCTGGCCGCGATCGGACTGTTCATCATCGCCTATGCGGGGGTCGCGGTCAGCCTGTGGCCGATGGTGATACCGCACCGCTACACCCTGTGGCAGGCAGCCGCCGCGCCCAGTACGCAGGTCTTCTTGCTGGTGGGTTTGGCCTTCTTGCTGCCGATCATTTTGATGTACAGCGCCTGGTCCTACTGGGTGTTTCGCGGCAAGGTACGCGCCGATATCGGCTACTAGGCGCCTCGTTCGAACGGCGGCGGGGCGCAGCGGTGATGGAGCTGCGGGTCGACAACAGCGATGGAGTGAGGAACGAATGACTACGCTTCTCGAGGTATTGCAGCGGGCCGACGCTCGCAGGATCGCGCTCGGACATTTCAATGTGTCGGATCTGGTCACGCTGTATGGCGTCGTCGAGGCCGCGCGGGAGCAAGAGCTTGCGGTGGTGGTGGGTGCCTCGGAAGCTGAGCGGCGCTTCATCGGCGTTCAGCAACTGGTGACGATCGTCAAGAGCCTGCGCGACCAGGGAGGTCCGCCGATCTTCCTGAACGCGGACCACACTCACTCCTTGTCCGGTGCGCTGGAGGCGGCGAGGGCGGGATTCGACTGGGTGGTGTGCGACTTCTCCTCGCTCCCATTCGATGAGAACCTGCGGCAGACCAAGCAGGCGGTCCTCGCGCTCAAAGCGTTGCGTCCGGATATCCTGGTCGAAGGAGAGATCGGCGATATCGGCAGCGGCTCGCAGATCCACGACAGCGCGCCGCGCCGCCCGCTCACGACACCCGAGGAAGCGATTCAGTTCGTGCAGGAGACCGCGATCGATACGCTGGCTCCGGCCGTAGGCAACATGCACGGTGTCCTGAAGAGCATGCTGAGCGGCGATGCCAGGAAGCATCTGGACATCGAGCGGATCCGGGCCATCAAGGAGCGGACCCGCATCTTCATGACGCTGCACGGCGGCTCGGATACCGCCGACTCCGATCTTCGAGGCGCGATCAGCGCGGGCATGACGGTGGTGCACATCAATACCGAGGTTCGGCTCGCGTGGCGACGCGCGATCGAGGAGAGCTTCGCGAAGCAAAAGGACGACATCGCGCCCTACACGCTGCTGGCGCCGGCAGTCGAGGCGGTGAAGCGGGTCGTGGGGGCACGATTGGCGCTGTTCAGCGCCGATCCGCTGCGATGACTTCAGGTTGGAGCGCAGCTCAGCCCTCAATCCTCAGGGCTCAGAGCTGCTGCACTCCGGCGTCGCCGCCGATCAGGAGCACATCCGCCGGCCGCTGTGCGAACAATCCGACCGTCACGACGCCGGGGATCTGATTCAACGCCGATTCGAGCGCCTGCGGGTCCTTGATGACCAGGTCGTGCACATCGAGGATCTGGTTGCCGTTGTCCGTGACATAGCCCGGGCGCAGAACCGGCCGGCCGCCGATGGCGGCGAGCCTGCGGGCGACCAGGGTGCGCGCCATGGGAATGACCTCGACCGGCAGGGGGAACGCGCCAAGGGTGGGAGTCAGCTTCGTGGCATCGACGATGCAGACGAACACCCGGGAGCACGCGGCGATGATCTTCTCGCGGGTCAGGGCACCGCCGCCGCCCTTGATGAGCTGGCGGGCGCCGTTGGTCTGATCCGCGCCATCGATATAGACCGGCAGCTCCCCCACTTCATTGAGGTCCGCCACCGGGATGCCGGCTGCCTCCAGGCGTCGACTGGACTGATTCGAGCTGGAGACCACCGCCTTAAGGCTCCCCCGGTCGGCGGCGATGAAGTCAATGAAGTGATGCACCGTGCTGCCGGTGCCGATCCCGACCACCTCGTGCCGGCCCAGCCATGGCAGGGCGGCTCGTGCGGCGCGGCGCTGGTTTTCCAGTGTATTCGTCATGACTGCTTACCCGCTTGCCGTCCAGGGAATGGAAATGAGCATGTGGGTCGCGATCAGCCGCGATCCGCGGTGAGGGGAGGCGTCGGCGGCTGCGGCTCGATTCCCGCGCCATGCGCCAGCTTGATGAAGGGCGAGGGGTAGACGCCAAGGGCCAGCATCAGCAGAAGAAGCGCGATCAGCACGCCTCCGCCCGCGTCCCGGGCCCAGTGTGGCGCGGGAGCGAAAGCCTCCGTCGAGGGAGCGGGAGCCGTCACCGGCGCCGGGTGCAGGTAGAGCTGGATCACGGCGCGCAGGTAGAAGTACAGACCGACGGCGCTGCCTGCCACGATCGCGCCGAGCAGGAGCCACAGGCGTTTGTCGACGCCGGCACCGAGCACGTAGAACTTGCCGAGGAAGCCGGGGGTCAAGGGCACCCCGGCGAGGGAAAGCAGCGCCAGGGTGAGGATCGCGGCGAGCCCGGGGTGCCGCCAGAACAGGCCCCGATAGTCGCACAGCGCCTGGGCCTCATGATTCAGCGGGCTCGAAACCAGAGTGATGACGCCGAACGCCGCCAGCGTCGTGATCATGTAAGTGAGCAGGTAAATGCCCACCGCTTCGCTTGCCAGCGGCCCGGAGGCGATCAATGCGACCAGCATGTAGCCGAAGTGAGCGATGGCGGAGTAGGCGAGAAGGCGCTTCAAGTTAGACTGCTGCAGCGCCAGCACGTTGCCCACGACAATGGAGAGAATCGCGAGCATCGAGAGCGTGTCGACCAGAGCAGGGTAGCGGGTGGCATGCGTCTCGATGAGGTAGCGCAGCAGGAGCGCGAACACGGCGATCTTGGAGGCGGTCGCGAGAAACGACGTCACGGGTGCGGGCGCTCCTTCGTATACGTCCGGCGTCCAAAGGTGGAACGGAGCGAGCGAGAGCTTGAAGCCGAGACCGATCAGGAGCAATGCGGCGCCCAGCATCACGATGCTCCCGCCGCCGCTGATCTGTTCGAGCTTCGCGCCGATGTCGCCGAACACCAACGTTCCGGTCCGGGAGTAGATCAGCGCCATGCCGAACACGATGAAGGCCGAGGCAACGGCGGAGAGCACCAGGTACTTCATGCCCGCCTCGAGCGAGCGGCGCTCCTTCACGAGATAGGCCGCCATGCCGTAGATCGGCATGGAGAGCAGCTCCAGGCCGACGAAGAAGGAGGCAAAGTGGCGGCTGGCGACCATCACCATCCCGCCGACGGTGGACAACAGCAGCAGCAAATACATCTCTTCGCGGTACCCCTGGTAGCGCTCCAGGTAAGTGTGCGAGAGGGCGGTCGCGGCGAGTGCGGCGATGAGGATCATCGCCATGTAGAGGCAGGCGAAGGGGTCGATGATCAGCAGCACCGTCATGGCTCGCGGCGCCGCGGCGCCATGCCATACCGCCGCAGTCGATGCCAGCGCGAGCGCCAGGCCCGCCATCGACAGCGATGCGACCAGTGCATGGTGCCGCTTGATGGCGATGGCAAGCATCACGATGACGGATGTGGCGGAGACGATCAGGATTGGCGAGAGCGCCAGCAGTTGTGGGTGAGTCATGGGGCCGCTCGCGCGATGGGGGGTGCCGGGATCGTCTGCGCCGCGGCTGCGGCGGGCGCATAGAGGGACTGCAAAGCCTGCGTCGGCGCGCGCGACACCTCGAAGAACGGCCGCGGGTAGAGGCCGAGCCAGATCATGACGGCCATCAACGTGCTCAAGATGGCGAATTCGCGGCGGTCCAGGTCGCGAAGAGGCGCCTCGCTGCCCGCTTTGCCGTAGAACGTACGCTGCATGAGAACCAAGGAATAAACCGCGGAGAGGACCAGGCCGATCGAGCCCAGCATGGCCATCCCCGGATGAGCCTTGAACGTGCCGAGCAGAATCAGGAATTCGCCGAGGAAGTTACCGAGCCCCGGCAAACCGAGCGAGGCCAGAATGAAGAACAGCCCGAACTGCGGCAGGTTGGAGAAGCGCGTCCACAACCCGCCCATCTTGCGCAGATCGCGCGTCTCGAGCCGCTCGGCGATCTCTCCAACCAGGATGAACAGGCCCGCGGCGCTGATCCCATGAGCCAGGATCTGCATGATCACTCCCTGGAGCGCCTCCTCGGTGCCGGCAAAGACACCGAGCAGAATGAAACCCATGTGGCTGATCGAGGTATAGGCGACCAGGCGTTTGGCGTCGTTCTGCCCGAAGGCGCAGACCGCGCCGTACACGATACCGAGCACTCCGAGCCACATCGCGATGGGGGCGAGCTGCGCGGAGGCGGAAGGGAACAGCGGCAAGACAAAACGCAGCAGGCCATAGGCGGCCGTCTTCAGGAGCACCCCGGCGAGGATCACTGAGCCCGCGGTTGGCGCTTGTGAATGGGCGTCGGGCAGCCAGGAATGGAACGGCACGACCGGGAGCTTCACCGCAAAAGCAAAGAAGAAGCCGAGCATGATCCAAAATCCGGTGCGCGCGCCCATCGGCGTTGCCAGCAGGTCGGAGTAGCCGAACGTGAGCACTCCGCTCGCGTGGTAATGCACGAACACGAGCGCCAGAATCGCCACCAGCATGACCAGGCCGGCGGACTGGGTGAAGATGAAGAACTTGATCGCCGCATACAGACGGGGCCGACCGCCCGGAATGTCATGGCCCCAGAGCGCGATCAGGAAGAACATCGGTACCAGCATCACCTCCCAGAACAAGAAGAAGAGGAACAGGTCCGTCGCGAGAAACACGCCGATGACGCCCGCCAGGGTCCACAGCAGGTTCATATAGAAGAAGCCGGCGTCGGTCCGGATCTCCCGCCACGAGCAGGCCACCGACAGCACGCCAAGGAGCGCCGTGAGCGTCACGAGCAGGAGCGACAGTCCGTCGAGTCCCAAGCTGAAGCGGATCCCGAGGCGCGCAATCCAGGGCACCGAGAGCTGCTCCATCCAGTGGCCCGACAGATGGCCTGCCAAGGGGAGGAGAGTCTGCGAGTAATCGCCGGTGAGCCAGAGGCCCGCCGCCAGCGCCAGCATCGACCCCATCGTACCGAGGGCGACGCAGCGGGCGTACTGCGCACCGAAACGCTGCAGCTGCCAGCACAGCAAGCCGCCGAGGACAGGTATCAGCAGGAGCCAGAGCAGAGTCATGGATGCGCCCTCATACGAAAACCATCGCAACCACCAGCACTGCGCCTGCCGCCATGCCGGCGGCGTACCAGCGAATCCGTCCGGTCTCGGTGCGTACCAGGGCGCGGTTGAGCGCGCGCAACGCCGCTGGAATGGCGAGGATCGCAAGGTCGACGCCATCGTGGATGTTGACCTTCGCAAACCAGACGAAAGGGCGCACCAAGAGCCGGTCGTACAGCCAATCGAACCCCCAGTCCTGCAGCCACCACCGGCCGAGGAGCCTTCCGGCCGGCGTCGCGCCAAGCCAGGCGATGAGGCGCCGCCGCCCGAGGAAAAGGCCGCAGGCCACGGCGATGCCGGCGAGAGCGACGGTGCTGGACAAGATCCCCACCGCGAGCCTCGTGGCGTTGACGGCGTGCCCGGTCGGCGCCGGCAGCACGCCTGCGAGCGGCGGATGGAGCATGCCGCCGATGAAGGTCGAGAACACGAGCAGCACCGCGAGCGGCAGCCAATAAGTGACGCCCTGGCCGCGATGCGCCTGCATCCTCGCCTCGCCGTGGAACACGGTGAAGATCAGGCGGAAGGTATAGAGCGGGGTGAGAAAGGCGCCGATGAGCCCGGCAAGGAAGAATCCGGCGTGTCCGCCGGCATAGGCTTCCCAGAGGATCTCATCCTTGCTGTAGTAGCCGGCAGTGACCCATGGAAACGCCGAGAGTGCCAGGCCGCCTACGAGGAAGCAGGCGTACTCGAGCGGCAGTTGCTTGCGCAGGCCGCCCATCTTGAAAATGTCCTGCTCGTGATGGCAGGCGAGGATCACCGCGCCGGAGGTCAAGAACAACAGGGCCTTGAAAAAGGCATGCGTCATCAGATGAAAGATCGAAGCACTCCACGCGCCGGAACCCAGCGCGAGGAACATGTAGCCGATCTGGCTCATGGTGGAGTAGGCGAGGATGCGCTTGATATCGCTCTGCACCAGCGCGGCGCAGCTCGCGAGCAGGAGTGTCGCCGCCCCGATCACCCCGACCGCCTCGAGCGAGTACGGGGCCAGCTCGAACAGCCCGTGCGTGCGCGCAATCAGATACACGCCGGCGGTGACCATGGTGGCCGCGTGGATCAGGGCGGATACGGGCGTGGGGCCCGCCATGGCATCGGGGAGCCAGGTCTGCAGGGGGAGCTGTGCCGACTTGCCGACCGCACCGCCGAGCAGCAGCAAGGTGATCGCGGTGATGGTCGTGCCCCCGGGCGCAAGGTGCTGCTGCGCCAGAAGGACCGCCTGCTGAATGTCGAGCGTGCCGAGGTCGCGAAACAACCAGAACAGGCCGATGGCCATCAGGGCATCGCCCACCCGCGTGACGATGAAGGCCTTGCGCGCCGCCGCGCCATTGGCCGGATCCTTGTACCAGAAGCCGATCAGCAGGTAGCTGCACAGGCCGACCCCTTCCCAGCCGAAAAACAGGAACAGCAGGTTGTCGCCGAGAACGAGGAACAGCATGCTCGCGACGAACAAGTTCATGTACGAGAAGAAACGCGCGCAGTCGCCATACTCGCGCATGTACCACGCGGAAAATACGTGGATGAAGAAGCCGACTCCCGTGATCACCCCGAGCATGGTGAGCGACAGGCCATCGAGGCGCAGCGCAAAGCGCGGCCTGAAGCCGCCCACGTCGAGCCACTGCCACAGCGGCTGGGTGAATGCGCCGCCCGCGGGCGGATGGACCAAGAATTCGATGCCCAGCGCGAGCGTCGTCAGCGCCGCTACGCCGATGGCGGCGATACCGATCGCCGCCGCGGTGTTTTCCGACAGGCGCTTACGGCCGAACGTGAGAACGATGAAACCCAGGAACGGGGCAAGGAAGATGAGAAAGAGCAGATCGAACATGGCGCGTCAGCCTCTCATCTCACTGGCAGAGTCGGTGTCGAGGGTGTGGAAGCGGCGGTGCAGCTGCAGCAGCATCGCAAGGCCCACGCTCGTCTCCGCGGCGGCAAGGGTCAGCACCATGAGGAACATCACCTGCCCGTCCGGCTGCCCCCAGCGGCTGCCGGCAGCCACGAAGGCGAGCGCCGCGGCGTTGATCATGATCTCGATCGACATGAGCACGAACAGCAGATTGCGCCGCACCAGAACTCCGAGCAGCCCCAGGCAGAACAGGATGCCCGCCAGCAGCAGCGTAAATTGCAGGGATGCCGCGCTCATTCGTGCCGGCCCAGATGCAACGCCGTGACCAGCCCGGCGAGCAGCAGCATCGAAGCGAGCTCCACCGCCAGGACGTACGGCCCGTACAGCGCCGTCCCGACCTGCGTCGCGGCGATCGCTCGACCGGCCAGCGCCGCCGCATCGCCCCGCTGAAGGAGGACGCGCCCAAGCTCGACCAGCAGCGCCAGAGACAAGAGCCCCGGACCGATCCAGGTGCGGGGGAGGAGCCAGCGGCGCTCCTGATCGACCGTGGCCCTGCCCAAATTGAGCAGCATCACCACGAACACGAACAGCACCATGATGGCGCCGGCATAGATGATCACCTCGAGTATGCCGGCGAAGGGAGCGCCGACGGTGAAGAACACCATCGCGACCGCGAGAAGCGAGACGATCAGATACAGAAGCGCGTGCAGCGGATTGTAGTTGGTGAGCGCCAGCAAGGTCGCGCTCACCGCCACGGTCGCTTCGAGATACAGTGCGGGCTCCATAGGGGTTTTCCGTGCCTCAGGGCATCAAGTCTTTGACGTCGACCGGCCGCGCCTCGTGGGCGGCCGCACCTTTGGGCTTGCCGGCGATGGCGAGGCCGGCGATGCGGTAGAAGTTGTATTCGGGCACCTTGCCGGGGCCGGCGATCAGAAGGTGCTCCTTCTCGTAAACCAGGTTCTGCCGGTCATATTCACCGAGCTCGAAGTCCGGCGTGAGCTGGATCGCGCTCGTCGGGCAGGCTTCCTCGCACAGACCGCAGAAGATGCAGCGCGAGAAGTTGATGCGGAAGAACTCGGGATACCAGCGCCCGTCCGGCTTCTCGCCCTTCTGCAAGGAGATGCACGCCACCGGGCAGGCCGCGGCGCACAGGTTGCAGGCCACGCAGCGTTCCTCGCCGTCCGGATCCCGTGTGAGGACGATGCGGCCGCGATAGCGCGGGGGCAGATAGGGCTGCACCTCCGGATAGAGGATCGTGTCGCGCTTGCGCGTGGCGTGCGCGAAGATCATCAGCAGAGTGCGCAGGTTCGAGAAAATGCCTTTGAGAATGCTGAGCATGGCTAGACTCTGGTACCCGCGAGGACGAAGGCCGCGGTCATCAGCAGATTGAGGAGCGACAGCGGCAGGCAGAACTTCCAACCCATCGCCATGATCTGGTCGTAGCGCGGGCGGGGGAGAGCGCCGCGCAGCAGGATGAACATCACGATGAAGAACAGGGTCTTGAGCGAGAACCAGAGCAAGCCCATCCAGGGCAGCCGGTCGGCGAGCGGGCCATGCCAGCCGCCCAGGAACAGCGTCGTGAGGAGCGAGGAGATCACGACGATGCCCGCGTACTCGGCGACGAAGAACATGCCGAACTTCATGCCGGAGTACTCCGTGTGATAGCCGGCGACCAGCTCCTGCTCGGTCTCCGGCAGGTCGAACGGAAAACGGTGCACGCTCGCCACGGCAGCGAGCGAGAAGGCAAAGAAGCCGCAGCACTGCGGGACGATGAACCAGAGATGCTGCTGCGCCTCGACGATGCGATCGAGCCGGAACGAGCCCGCCTGGATCACGACGCCCATCAGCGCGATGCCCATGAACACTTCGTAGGAGAGCATCTGCGCCGCCGAACGCAGGCCCCCGAGAAGCGCATATTTGCTGTTGCTCGACCAGCCCCCCAGCATCGCGCCATACACCCCGAGCCCCGCGAGCGCCAAGAACAGCAGCACCCCCACGTTCAGGTCGGGCACCACGCCCCAGCCGGGCGCCACCGGAATCAGCACGAACACCAGCAAGGTCGTGCTCATCGCCAGCAGCGGTGCGAGCAAGAACACCGGGCGATCCACGAAGGCGGGCACCCAGTCTTCCTTGAAGAAGATCTTGATCATGTCCGCCATCACCTGCAGAAGGCCGAAGGGCCCGACGCGGTTCGGTCCGTAGCGGTCCTGCCATAGCGCAAGCAATCGCCGTTCGGCCCAGATCAGGAGCGCTGCGGCTATCACCAGCGCGAGCAGCAGCACTACCGCCTTCGCGCCATCGATGAGCGCGGCAGTCCATGGGGGTGCCCACGCGCTCACGTGCCGGATCCTCTGCCGAGCTTGACGAGAGCGCCGGCGGCAAACCACGGTGATCCGGGCACACCGACGGCCAGGCCGACGGTGCCGCGCGGCAAATCGGACCTGCGCCGCAAGGGCAGCAGCAGCGTCTCGCCGGGCACGGACACCTCGAGGGTCGAATTCTCGTCGGCCCCGAGGACGTCGGCATCGGCGGGATGGAGCGCGACGTAGGCGGCCGGGATGAGGCTCGCCAGCGGCGCAGCGCGTGCGGACAGCTCCTCGCTCCCGAAGATGTGCGCGAGCGGCAGCGCCTGCCACTCGCCGGCGCGCGCGGTGAATGGCCCGGGTATCCGGTCCTCATAGCGCGCCGCTGCGCCTTGGCCGGCCGGCTCGATCAACCGGACGCCCGGGTCGCCCCCTTGCAGGTGACCGCCGACCTCATCCTGGAACTTGTTCCAGGATTGCGGTGAGTTCCAGCCGGGTGCCCAGGCATACGGAATCAGGGCGCTCGGCCGGCTGCCGGCCTGGGTGCCGTTATGGCCCTCCATCGAGAAGGCGAGCGCGCTGTCGCCGTCTTGCGGCTGACGAGGCTCGTGCACGGACAGATGGGCGCGCATCGCGGTGCGCCCGCTGTAGCGGTGCGGCTCGCGCGCCACCTTCAGTCCGCGCATGCGAAAGTGCGCGTTGGGCGCAGCCTGCACGATCTCGCGCAGCCCGGGCACGGCCTCCGCCACGGCGGCGCAGAGCCGATCGAAATGCCTCCACTCGGTGCTTTGCCCGTCCGGCAGGCGCAAATCGTCGAGCCATTCCCAGGACTCGCGGATGCGGCTGTGAGGATCGTAATAGCCGGGCTCGTACACCTTGAAGTAGCGCTGCGCGCGGCCCTCCTGGCTCACCAGCGTGCCGTCGCTCTCGGCGAAAGAGCCCGCGGGCAGCACGATCTCGGCCCTGGCCGCAGTGGCATGGCTTTGATGATCGAGGACGATGAGCTTCACCTTGGCGAGCAGGGCATCGATTCGCGCGCGATCGGCACGGCGGTACAGATCGTTCTCGAGCACCACCAAGGTATCGGCCTCGCCGCGTTCGACCGCGGCAAAGGCAGCGTCGAGATCGCAGCGCTCCTGGCCCGCATTGAGAAGGGCCAACCCCAGGCTGTTGACCTCGGGCACGATGAGGCAGAGCTCCGCCCGCTGGCCGCGCGCGTGCAGGGCGAGCGCCACGTTGCCGGCCGCTTGCAGGACGGCGGCGGAGCCCGACCCCGTACCCGAGATGATCAGCGGCTTGCGGGCGGCCGACAGCGCACGGGCGATGGTCTCGGCCCACTGCGTGGTCGGGGAATCGAGCCGCTCCACCGCCGGCGCGGCGGCATCGAGCGCATGCGCAACCGCAAAGCCGAGGCGTGCGATATCGTCCGGCGCGGCGCGCAAAGTATCGGCGGCGATGTCGTCGAGGCGCGTGGCGCTCATGCTCGCGATGAACACCGGGTGCCTCTCGTGCTGCCCGATGTCTGCGCGGGCGGCCGCCTGCCAATCGAGGACGTGCCTTGCGGCGGCCAAGGCGGCCGTCTTGCCGCGCGCGCTCTGCCGCACCGCCAGGGCGACGCGAGGCGCCGTGTTGGTCACATCTTCCCCGAGCACCAGCACCGCGTCGGCGTCTTCGATGCCGCGCAAGGTCGCCGCCGGGAGCGGACTGGCCTTGAGGATCTCGAGCACACGGCGGACGAGCGCGCCCTCGCCGCCCGCGTGCCCGTCGTAAAAATGCTCGAGCCCGACCAGCGCGCGCAGCGCGAAGTTGGACTCGAGCGATGCGCGCGGCGAGCCGATGCCGACCACGCCGCGAGCGGCCTTCAAGAGCTGCGCGGCCCGTGCGAGCGCATCGCCCGGCTCGACCGCGGCGAGGCTTCCATCGCGGCGCGCCAGCGGCTGGCGGGGACGATCCTTGCGGTTCACGTACCCGTAGCCGAAGCGGCCCCGGTCGCACAGGAAATGGTGGTTGACCGAGCCATTGTAGCGGTTCTCGATGCGCCGCAGCTCCCCGTAGCGCTCGCCGGGGGAGATGTTGCAGCCCACCGAGCAGCCCTGACAGATGCTGGGCGAGAATTGCATGTCCCACTTGCGGTTGTAGCGCTCGCCGTGCGTCTTGTCCGTGAACACGCCGGTCGGGCAGACCTCGACCAGGTTTCCCGAGAATTCGTTCTCCAGCACCCCATCGGCCAGGCGTCCGAAATACACGTTGTGGGCGACGCCGTAGACATCCAAGTCCGTGCCGCCGGCGTAGTCCTTGTAGTAGCGCACGCAGCGGTAGCAGGCGATGCAGCGGTTCATCTCGTGATTGACGAAGGGGCCGAGGTACTGATTCTTGTGCGTGCGCTTGCTGAAGCGGTAGCGGCGCGATGCATGCCCCGTCATCACCGTCATGTCCTGCAGGTGACAGTGGCCGCCTTCCTCGCACACCGGGCAATCGTGCGGGTGGTTGGTCATCAGCCACTCGATGACGCTGGCGCGAAATTGCTTTGCCTCCTCATCGGCGATGGAGATCCGGGTGCCGTCGGCCGAGGGCGTCATGCAAGACATCACCAGGTGCCCCACCTGATCGTTCGCGTCGCGGTACTGCTTGACCGCGCACTGCCGGCAGGCGCCGACGCTGCCGAGCGCGGGATGCCAGCAGAAGTAGGGAATGTCCAGACCGTGCGACAGGCAGGCATGCAGCAGGTTGTCCTCGGCGCCCACCTCGTACTGTCTGCCGTCGATGTAGATCGTTGCCACGTCGCTCAGCCCCCTTGCCTCAAGCCACTGCCCGCGCTGCCGGCTTGGCGACGCCGGCCTCGAATTCGTGGCGGAAATACTTGATTGCCGACTGCAGCGGCTCGACCGCTCCCGGCGCGTGGGCGCAGAATGTGCGCCCGGGACCGAGGAATCGGCAGAGCTGCTCGAGTGTCTCGATATCACCGGGCCGCCCCTCGCCGCGCTCGAGCGCGGCGAGAAGCCGCACGCTCCACGGCAGGCCGTCGCGGCAGGGAGTGCACCAGCCGCAGGATTCGCGCGCAAAGAACTCTTCGAGATTGCGCACCACGGAGAGGATGCTGCGGCCGTCGTCGACCACGGTCAGCAGGCCCGTGCCCATCCGGCTGCCGGCCCTGGCGATCGTGTCGAAATCCATGCCGAGGTCCAGGTGCTCGGGCATCAGGAAATCGGTCGATGCGCCGCCCGGCAGCCAGCACTTGAGCTTGCGGCCCGGTTTCATGCCGCCGGCATGCTCCTCGAGAATTTCGCGCGCGGTGACGCCGATGGGCAATTCCCACAGGCCCGGACGGCTGACCCGGCCGCTCACCCCATAGAGCTTGGTACCCGAGTCCTTGCTCTTGCCCTGCGACAATCCGCGGAACCAGTCGCTCCCCCGCAGCACGATGTGCGGAACGTTGCACAGGGTCTCGACGTTATTGACCACGGTGGGCTTGCCCCACAGACCCGCGATCTGCGGAAACGGGGGCTTGGCGCGTGGATTGGCGCGCCGGCCCTCGAGCGAGTTGATGAGCGCGGTCTCCTCGCCCGGCATGTAGCGGCCCGCGCCGGTATGCACGAACAGCTCGAAGCTCCAGGGCGAGCCGAGTATGTTCGCACCGAGATAACCCGCCGCGTTTGCTTCCGCGAGGGCCCGCTCCAGCCGCTCGGCCGCAAGCACGTACTCCCCGCGCAGAAAAATGTAGCCGCGGCTCGCCTGGATCGCATAGCCCGACACGATCATGGCCTCGATCAGCTGATGCGGCGCGCCTTCCATCAGCAGGCGATCCTTGAACGTGCCGGGCTCCATCTCATCGGCATTGCAGAGCAAGTACTTCTGCCGCGGGGCGCCTGCACCCATCGGCACGAGGCCCCACTTGACACCGGTCGGAAAGCCGGCGCCGCCGCGGCCGCGAAGGTTCGCCTCCTTCATCAGCGCGGTGACCTCGGAGGGCTGCATCCCCTTGAGCGCTTTGCGAACGGCCGCGTAGCCCTCCTGGGACTCGTAGCTGCGCAGGTCGAGCGGGCTGCCGAGGTCGACGCGGTAGGTGAGGGGCTTGGTATCGGCGGTCACGGATAGCGCTCCAGCAATCGAGCAACGTCCTGGGGCGAGACGTCAAAATGGGTGTCCTCGTCGACCATCAGTACCGGTCCCCTGTCGCAGGCGCCCAGGCAACAGATCGGCAGCAGCGTGAAGCGGCCGTCCGCCGTGGTCTCGCCGAGACCGACGCCGAGCTGCCTGCAAAGCCCGTCCCTGAGCTCCTCGTAACCGGTGAGCAGGCACGCCACGCTGTCGCAGACCTTGATCACGTGCCGGCCGACCGGCCGGCGGAAAATCAGACTGTAGAAAGTGGCCACGCCCTCGACATCGCAAGCGGAGATCCCGAGCAGATGGCCGATCGCCGGTATCGCGGCGTCCGGTACCCAGCCGTGGCGCTTCTGCACGATCTTGAGCGCCCCGATGCTCGCGGCACGCGGATCGTCGTAATGGCGCATTTCACGCTCGATCGCCGCGCGATCCTCGACGTGCAGCGCGTACGGCTCAGCGACCGTCGAGAATCCCGTGCTCTGCTTGGCGGCGGGGGAGCTCACGGCTTCAGCGGTCCACGTCCGCCATGACGAAGTCGATGGAGGCGAGATGCGCCACCAGATCGGGAATCATGCGCCCGCGAATGACGTACGGGATCATCTGCAGATGCGGAAAGCTCGGGGTGCGGATGCGCGTTCGATAACTCATGGTGCTGCCGTCGCTCGTGAGGTAATAGCTGTTGATTCCCTTGGTCGCCTCGATCAGCTGGGTCGACTCGCCGGGCGGTATGACGGGCCCCCAGGACACCGCGAGGAAGTGCGTGATCAGCGTCTCGATGTCCTTGAGCATGCGCTCGCGCGGCGGAGGGCAGGTGAGCGGGTGATCGGCCTTGTAGGCTCCCGCAGGCATGTGCTCGAGGCACTGGCGAATGATGCGGCAGCTCTGGCGCAACTCCTCGACCCGAACGACGCATCGGTCGTAGGCGTCGCCGCTCCTGCCGACCGGCACCTCGAACTCGAAGTGCTGGTAGCCGGAATAGGGACGCGCCTTGCGGTAGTCGAAGGCGCAGCCGGTGGCCCGCAAGCCGGCGCCGGTGACACCCCATTCGAGCGCCTCCTTCGTGTCGTACGGCGCGACGCCCACGCAGCGGCCGCGCAGAATGCTGTTCTCGACCGCCGCCGCCACGTACTCCTCGAGGCGCCGCGGAAACCAGTCGAGGAATTCGCGCACCTTGACGTCCCAGCCCCGCGGCAGATCGTGCGCCACGCCGCCGATGCGATACCAGGCCGGGTGCATGCGAAAGCCGGTGACGGCCTCGATCACGTCGTAAGCTTTCTGCCGGTCGGCGAACATGAAAAAGACCGGCGTCATCGCGCCCATGTCCTGCAGGTACGTGCCGAGGAACAGCAGATGCGAGGTGATGCGGAAGAACTCCGCCATCATGACGCGGATGGTCTTGACCCGATCCGGCACCTCGATGCCCGCGAGCTTCTCGACCGCCAGCACGTAGGGAAGGTTGTTCATCACCCCGCCCAGATAGTCGATGCGGTCGGTGTACGGGATGAAGCTATGCCAGGACTGGCGCTCGGCCATCTTTTCGGCGCCGCGATGGTGGTAGCCGATCTCCGGCACCGCATCGATGATCTCCTCGCCGTCGAGCTGCAACACGATCCGAAACGCGCCGTGCGCGGAGGGGTGATTCGGCCCGAGGTTCAAGAACATGAAGTCCTCTTCCTCGTTGCCGCGCCGCATTCCCCATTCCTCGGGTTTGAACTCGAGCGCCGCCTGTTCCTGGTCCTGGCGCAGAGCGGTGAGCAGATACGGATCGAACTCGGTGGCGCGGGCCGAGTATTCCTTGCGGCCCGGGTGACCTTGCCAGTAGCGCGGCAGCAGAATGCGCTCGAGGTGCGGGTGACCCTCGAAGCGGATCCCGAAGAGGTCCCAGGTCTCGCGCTCGTACCAGTTCGCGTTGGCGTAGAGCTCGACGATGGATTTGATCGACGGGAATTCGCCCTGCAGCGGCACCTTGATGCGCACCTGTCCGGATTCCTGCGGTCCGCAGCGCTCGATCGACAGCAGGTGATGGAACAGCGTGAAGTCCGCCCGCGGCAGCCCTTCGCGGTGACGGCGCATGCGCTCATCGACCGCCTGCAGATCGAGCAGCATGCTGAACGGCCGCGGCAGGGAGCTCTTGAGATAGCGCAATACCGCGTCGCGATCTTCCGGCGCCACCCACAGAGTCGGCACGTCGTCCTTGGTGGGTTGCCGGACGAAGCGGCCTTCGCCGAAGCGCGCATACAGCTCGCGCACGACCTCGGGCAGCGCTGCGGGAGTTCCATCCGGCATACGCTAGACCGAATCCGGCGTGCGCAGCGTGCTCTGCGCCTGCCGCTGCGCGTGCTTGAGGTCCCGCTGCGCGGGCAGCGGGGTACGGTAGACCCCTTGGTCTCCGATCACCCAGGAGAGCGGGCGGCGCTCCGCGGCGATCGCATTCTGCAAAAGCAACAGGCCTTGAACGAATGCTTCGGGCCGCGGCGGGCAGCCCGCCACGTACACATCCACCGGCAGGAACTTATCCACCCCCTGGACCACCGAGTAGATGTCGTACATGCCGCCGGAGTTCGCGCAAGAGCCCATCGAGATCACCCAGCGCGGCTCGAGCATCTGCTCGTAGAGCCGCTGCACCACGGGCGCCATCTTCATGAAGCAGGTGCCCGCGATGACGATGACGTCGGCCTGGCGCGGTGAGGCGCGGATCACCTCCGCACCGAAGCGCGAGATATCGTGCACCCCGGTGAGCGCGGTCGCGAACTCCACGTAGCAACAGGAGAGGCCGAAGTTGAACGGCCAGAGCGAGTTCTTGCGCCCCCAGTTGACCAGGTCGTCGAGCTTGGCCAGCAGTATATTTTTCCGCACCGCCTGCTCGATGACGTAGTTGTCGTCGTGATTGACGCCGGGCGGCTTCGGGGCGCGGCCTCTGGCGGGATCGATCCGGGTCAGCGTGTAATCCATATCGGGCACCTAGATTGCGCTTGCCTTCACTGGAGCATCGAGCTCGACCGTGCGCTGTTGCGCCGTGCGCAGCCGCGCCGCCCGCTGCGGCGGGCGATCGGCCTCGACACGTTTGCGGCCGGGCGCCCAGTCGAGACCGCCCACACGCCACACATAGAAGAGCGCGGCCAGCAGCACGCCGACGAAGATGGCGGCCATCGCGAAGCCCGTCCAGCCGTTCTGCCGCACCGACACGGCCCAGGCGTAGAGAAACACGGCCTCCACATCGAAGATCACGAAGAACATGGCCACGAGGTAGAATTTCGCCGGCATCTTGAGCTGCGCCCCGCCCACCGAGACCGCGCCCGACTCGAAGGGCTCGTCCTTGGCGCGTCCGTGGTCGCGGCCGCCGAGCACATAGGATGCGCCCAGCATCAGTGCGACGAGGCCGAACACCGCGACGACGTAAATCGCCAATCCCCAGCTCTGCGGCGCGACGCGCGCGCTGAATGCAATCAGGGAATGCATGCGACTCCGGCAAACTGGCTCATGTCATCGGTTCCCGCTCTGATGTCCTGGGGAGGCACGCTAGCTCACCGGGGCGATCGACGATTGTGCCGCCGTGCTGTCGAGGCGCTTTCATTCACTGGACGCCGCGCTCGCGCGGAAATGCCCGTTGCGTTCAAGAAAAGCGCGCTGCGCTCAAGAATCCGTGTGGCGCTTGGCGCTTGATTGTGGGCATGAGGCGGGAAGCGGGCATGGACCGACACACCAATTGGCGGAGCTTTTTCGTATGACGAATTCCAACGTCGAGCTCAAGCGGTTTGGCAGCGCGCAGGCGCTGGAGTCGGAGGTCGCGCGCGATATTGCGGCTCAACTCGCGCGGGCGATCACCGCTCGAGGCCAGGCCGGCCTGCTCGTGTCCGGAGGGCGCTCGCCGGCCGGGCTGTTCGAGCAGCTGAGCACGCGGGCGCTCGATTGGAGCCGGGTGTCGATCGCCCTGGTCGATGAGCGCTGGGTCGATCCGACCGATCCCGGGAGCAATGAGCGAATGGTGCGTCAGGCGTTATTGCGCGACGGGGCGGCCGCGGCGCGTTTCTGCGGATTGAAGAATCGAGCCCGGTCGCCGGATCTGGGCGCTGCGGCTGCGTGGAACGCATCGGCGCACGTCCCGAGGCCTATCGACGTTACCGTGCTCGGCATGGGCGATGACGGGCATACCGCATCGTTGTTTCCGGGCTCGCCGAATCTCAAGAGCGCACTCGATCTGAAATCGCCCGAGGGTTACATCGGCATGTGGTCGCCGAGCGCACCGCACGCGCGGCTCAGCTTGAATTTGAGGGCGTTGCTCGACTCCCGGCGCATCTTGATTTTTCTGCTGGGCGAGGCGAAGTTGCGCACCTACGCGGCCGCGTGCGACCCCGGCCCGGTAGAGGAGATGCCGGTGCGCGCGGTACTGCGCCAAGAGCGAGTTCCGGTCGAAGTCGTCTGGGCGCCCTGAGGCGCCGGCACCTTCATTCGCGCCGACGCCAAGGCATGGGATATTCCTGCGCCGCTCGCGCCATAGCCGACTGAATCCGGCGGTGCGACGGTAGTTGCGACGCTGCCGGCGCGATCTCGGGTTACCCCGCGCGGCGCACCGAGCGCCATCAACGCCGCCCGGCCGACCTGTCTCGACTGATGCCAAGGTATCGGTTGATACCATGGTCCAATTAATCGCGCTCTCTGCTCATGGCGTAATGCAGGCCGTGTTCCAAGAACGGCTCGAGTCAGCGCCTTGCAGGAGGAGCAAATGAGAGAGCTATGCCCGTCAGTGGCGATGTCGCCCGCTTTGCGTGTCGCCGAGGTACAGGATTCATCGTCGTACCTGAATCGATCCCTGCGCTCGGTGGCGTCGGCGTCCATTCGGGTCGGACATCTGGTAAAGCAGGCCATGGCATGCTTCGAGACCGACCGCAAAGCGGCCTGGCGCTGCTTGAGCGATGCATCGACGCTGCTCGGTGCGGACGTCCAGGATGCCGGGGTGAGTGTGCCGAGCGTAGATCCGCTTCGACCGGGCGGCCTGGCCACCTGGCAGGCGCGGCGGACCCTCGCCTATATCGAAGCGAATCTCGCCTCGAAAATGGACATCGACGATCTGGCGAATGTGGCCGCCCTGAGCAGGAGTCATTTCTCCCGCGCCTTCAAGCGCAGCCTGGGATTCTCGCCCATGGAATACGTCGTGGTGAGACGGGTGGAGCGGGCCAAGGCGATGATCAGCGCGACCAGGGAGCCGCTGGCGGAGGTGGCGCTGGCGTGCGGATTTGCGGACCAGGCGCACCTCAATCGACGGTTTTGCAATATCGTCGGCATCAGCCCGGGCCGATGGCGGCGAAGCAACGCCGCCGTACCGAAGCCGGGCCCGCATCGCGGCGCCGTAGTGCAGGCGACGGCTCCTCAGCGGGGCCGGCCGTACGCGGAGGTAGGCCGCGGTGAATTCCGATAATCGAATCCTGGTCGGCGACGTCGGCGGCACTCACGCCCGATTTGCGGTGGTGCAGCCCTGTGAGGTCGGACCTTGGCGCATTCTGCACCGTCTGGACCTCGCCGAGCGGTTTGCGACTTTCAAGGAGGCGCTGCGGACCTATCTGGAACGCGCCGGGGTGACCTCGCTTCCGCCGCTGGCGGCGATTGCCGTGGCGGGTCCGGTGGCGGCCGGAACCGCCCGGTTCACCAACCGCGGGTGGGATATCTCGGAGCAGGCCTTGAGAGAGGTCGGGTTCGAGCGGGCGCTCCTGATCAATGATTTCGCCGCGCTCGCCTTTGCGGTCGAGCTGCTCGATGAGAGACATTTGCACGCCATCGGCCCGCCGCTCAAAGGCCCCGAGGGTGAAACCATCACCATCCTCGGCGCCGGCACTGGGTTCGGCGTGTCCTGCCTCGCGCGCTACGGCGATCGGGCGGTGCCGATGGCGACCGAGGGCGGACACATGAGCTTCGCGCCGGGCGATGCGCAGGAGCTTGCCGCGCTCGAGCTCATGTGGCAGCAAGCCGGACGCGTCTCGATCGAGCGCATCCTCTCAGGCGATGGGCTCGAGCACCTGTACCGAACACTCGAGCAGCTGGCCGGCCGCGCGCCGGCCGCCCTCACGGCAGCACAGATCAGCGCAGCGGCGCTGCGCAACGAAGCGGGTCCGCGCGCCGCCCTGACCATGTTCTGCTCCATTTTCGGCGCCGTCGCGGGGGATCTGGCGCTCGCGCATGGCGCGCGCGGCGGGGTGTACATCGCGGGCGGAATCGCCGAGAAGATCGAAGGGTTTCTCCTGCAGAGCCCGTTCCGCCGCCGCTTCGAGGACAAGGGCCGCTTGAGCGCCTACGTCGCGGCAATTCCCACCCGGCTGATCGTGTATCCGGATATCGCGCTGCTCGGCGCCGCAAGATCGGGCCTCGTGCTCGCACCCGCGGCATCCCGCTAGAGCCGCTCCACGGCCGGCAGAGCCGCTCCACGGCCGCTAGAGCGTAAGCGGTAACCCGTCGGCGTCATTGCAAAGGTATGAAATCTCCATGCATGTATCAGGGCAGTCCCGGCGCTTCTCGTGGTGCAGCGAGTTGCCTAAATTCATACGCATCTATCAGCGCGCGGCACTGGGCTTCCCTAATTCCGCCGACGTACCTATGAATTTCTTTTCGCACGTAGGCCACGTTGCCGTACATATCAGTGCCACCCCGATCCGGATCGGCAGCACCAAAAACGACATGCCGAATGTCAGCCATGGCGATTGCCCCTAGGCACATTACGCAAGGCTCGACGGTAGTGTAGATGACGCAATCATCGTGGCGCTCGTAGACTATCGGCGACTGCTTGAGCAAAGCGCTAAGTTCAGCATGTTGGAGTTGGTTACTGGCCGTGCGGATGCGGTTGCGACCGGTTGATATGATGTTCTGGTCGCACACAATGACAGCACCGATCGGTAAATCGCCCGCCTCGAGAGCGAGCTTCGCCTCTTCGAGCGCTGCAGCCATGTAGCGTTCATGATCGAGTGTGTCGAAAATCAGCATAATCGAACTGAAAACTACGCAGTAGCATCCGTCAGACTGGGAAGTCGCTGATGTCGGAGCGCATCGGGATCTGCGAGAAAGATCTCGAGCCCGAGGCGTCGTTCGCGCACGTAGTTCAGCGCCTGGATAAACGGGTTCGACGGCGTAAAGCCTTGGCGCTTAAGTTGCAGATCGACCCACTCGAAGAAGAGCTCGACGAGCGGTTTGCCGTGGGTCAGTCGATGCAGTTGCCTGGCCTCGCCGGTAAGTTTGCGATCGCGGATCCGCTCCTCGACAGCGTACAGCGCCTTGATCTGTTCCAAGGCCTCGGCCGCACCGGTGGGCTCAGCACTCAATGCCTCGAAGAAGCCTCGTCGGGCATGGCTCCAGCACAATGCGTGCCGGATGCCAGTCTTCTCGGCGTATTGCTTGTACGCGGCATAGCCGTCGGTCAGGAGCACGGCGTTGATGAGCGGCTTGATCGAGAGGGCTTGGCAGACAAAATCCGCGGAGCGCGAGGAATGGAACGGGAAACACACCTCATCGTGTTCGCCGTAGATCGGCCAGAAGTAGCCCGTGTGCATCTTGCCGTGACCTGAGCGTCCGGCCTTGATCGGCGTCTCGTCCATGGCGATCACACGATTGCTGCGGATCGAGGCGAGCTGCGCATCATAGATCGGGGTGAGCAGGCTAATGAGCGCCTGCGCGAGTTGTGTGAGCCAGGGCCGACTCACCTTGATGCCGCAAGCCTCGAGGCGCTGATGCTGGCGATAGAGAGGCAGGTGCCAGGCGAACTCGTCCATCAGGAGCCCCGCGGCGAAGCTCACATCCGCACGGCTGTCCTGCAGAACACCTTCCGGAGCCGGCAAAGATAGAATCTTCCCCGTGGCTTTGAGCTTGACCACCGGGCGACGGTACGCAATCACATGGTAGGCACCGGGGCGCTGGGCAATACGGTGGGTCACCTTCTCGCTGATGACCTCGTACTGATCTTCAGGTACGCCCTGCAAATCTGCATGCAGCAAGGTGATGGTCTGGACCGGGACCTTCGACTCATCGAAGAACTTTAAGTCCTCGCCGCTCTCGGCACCGTCGGTGCGTGCGGTGCGCCGGGTATGGGCGGCAATCTTCTTGTGCTCCTCGAGGGGGGTGGCCGGCACCGGGAATGCTTCGCCCAAATGCATCTGTGAGAGGTCCGCTTCCGGCGCGAAGCGTTCGCTCTTTTGACCGAAAACCTGCCGACGAAACCACTCAATCTCGTGTTCCAACACAGTGATCTTCTCGGCCTGCGATTGCAGGAGGGCAGCCAGTTCCGCGGCGCTCATCGCACGCACTTCGGCGAGCATCGATGAGCCGGTGGATGCCGCGCTTTGCATGTCACTCATCGTACCACGATGAGTGCATGAAAGTACCTAAATTATAGGCTTTTTGTCGCCACCGACGGCAACGAATAGCGCTTGCGAACGCGCTTCCCCCATCCAAGGGATCATGGCCCATGGCATGGCGCGCCAGCGCTTGCAATCCGTCGTAGCTCTTGCGCATATCGGTCGGCTGCCCGTACAGGCGCACACGGATCTGTGCCTCCGCGAAGAACATCAGCCGCGCGCTATGCTCAAAATCACCCCCACCTCGAGCTCCAGGCGAACCTCGTATCGCGAGCTGCCAGAACGAAGATCACCCAAATCGATAAATCCCCTCGGCTTGCTCGTCAAACATGCCGTCTGGCGATGAGCGCCTGGTCTGAATCTCCTCCGAGCCGCAGCTGCCAACGACGCAGACTCTTGGTGCTGAGCCCCTCCCGCGCACAGAATGCCTGCGCCGTCGTCCCGCTCTCCTCGAATCGCCCCAGAATCTCACGCCACGTTTCTGCGCCATATCGCCGCTGCTTGAACTTCTCCATCGCTCGCTCCAGTTGTTTAAAAACCGGAGCACATCTTCCAGATCCTATCCGGGCGGGAAGAACGCCATGTGGTTACCGCTTACGCTAGAGCCGCTCCACGGCCCGGCGCGATGGCCGTCGATCAAATCCCGGCCGACAGTCTCAAGCCGACGATGACATCGTTGCTATTTCGGGCGACACCGCCCGGCTGCACGACATACTGAACATTGGGGCGCACCTCCAGCCAGCGCGTCAGCTTCACGCCGTAGAAGAGCTCCGCGGCATACTCGGAGCCCTGCACGCCGACCGAACCCGGATTGTCCGCATTCAACTGCGTCTCGACGTCCGCGATGCGGCTGTTCACATGAGTGCGGCCGATGGCGAACCCCAGCGTATCCGTGGGGCGCAGGTCGAAAGGCCCCTTGTAAAGAAGGCCCGCCGCGAGCTGATTGTCGAGCGTGGACGTGCGCCGATCGGCATAGGTCGCATTGAAGAATACGCTGAGGCCTCGATCGGCCGAGGGCGCGGTCAGCTGCTGCAGGAAATTGACGTAGGCGCCGTATTGGCCGTGGCGCATGAGCGGCGGGCCGCCGTTGATGGACAGAGGCTGCCCGAATACATTCTCGACGACGTCGGGCGCGGTGGATGAATTATACCAGGCGCCGAACTTGTAGCTGCCCTTGAGCCCGTCGCCGAAGGTCGGGAGCCAGCCGATCTCCACGGGAACCAACACCCCGCTCGAGCTGCCCGGTCTCCACAGATCCAGCGAGTACTTGTTCTGCAGATAGTCCGAGTTCACATCGAAGGCGCCGATCTGAAAGTAACCGAGTCCGTCGAGCGAAAGCTTGACATCCGTCGCCCACTGACTCACCGGCCAGTTGTACCAGTAGCTCCCCACGATGTTCCCCGGCGGCGCGCCGCAGAAGGTAAGGTTCATGAACTCGCAGGAGAACGCGGCGAAATCCTCGCCCTCGGTGATGCGGCCGATCTTCCAGGTCAGCAAGTCGCCGAAATATTTTTGCTGATACCAGAACTGGGTCCAGCGCCAGGTCTGATCGCGGCCATAGAGCTCCTGTACCTGCTGCAGGGATTGCAGATTCGCATCGCTGCTCAAGTTGTTCCCGTTGCGGTCGGTGATCGCGAACTTGAACGTCGCCTGCTCGAGGCCGAGGAGCTTCTCCAGATCGAGCTTGGTCGAGAAAGTGATCTGATCGGTGTAGCGCGCGAGCTCCCGATCGCCGCCCTGAACGTTGGTGGCCGTCTCGGAAACATAACTGATGTTGACGTCGACTCCCTTGTCCAGCCACTCGCTGCGCATGCCGTCCCAATCGAGAGTGAGGTCATCGCTATAAGGCTGGGGCGAGCTCGCCCACGCCGCCAGGGTGCCACTCATCAGCGCCGCCGCAGAAACGCATTTGCATCCGAATCCCATGTTCGCCAAGCCTCCCAACGAAGTTCGATGGCCTCATGCTATTCGGCGCGATCGTCGAATAATTGGATGCGCGGGTGCAGGCAGCACCGCGATCCAACCCGCGCCCGGGAATCGACGCGCCGCGCGCCTAAATTGGATTGCCGGACGACGGCAGCACTGCGGTCCAATGAATCGACGCGAACCTCGGGCAATCTATGTCGCGCGACTTCGCTGCGGAGGCATATATCGATGAGCGAGCAACTGGCTTTGGGGCGAGACGGCACGAATCGGGGTGCGAGCCTTGAGGGCTATGCGCCGCAGATGGAGACGGGCACGGCGCTCGCCGCGGCGGGCAGCGCGCCCACGGCGACGGGTCACGATGCCGGTTATCTTCGCGTGCTGGTGTTCGCGCTGTTCTTCTTCTTCGGCGGCATCACCAGCCTGAACGACGTCATCATCCCCAAGCTCAAGGAGCTGTTCACACTCTCCTATGCCGAAGTGATGACGGTGCAGTCGGCGTTCTTCGGGGCCTATTTCATCATTTCGCTGCCGGCCGCAGCCGTGGTGAGGCGCATCGGCTACATGCGCAGCGCCGTCCTGGGGCTGCTGCTGATGATGATCGGATGCCTGCTGTTCATACCGGCGTCCTCATCGGCGCTGTTCCAGATGTTCTTGATCGCCCTGTTCATCGTGGCCGCCGGCATCACCGTGGTGCAGGTGGTCGCGAATCCGCTGATCTCGCTCCTCGGGCGGCCGGCGACGGTGAGCAGCCGTCTCACGTTCGCGCAGGCCTTCAATTCGCTCGGCACGACCGTCTTTCCGTACATCGGCTCGGCGTTGATCCTGGGCTCGCTGACGACGCTCGATCCGAAGACCTTCACGGGCGTTGCCTTGTCGAGCTATCGCGCGGAGGCGACACACGTCATCGGGGCAACCTACCTGGGGCTGGCGCTGACGCTGCTGGCGCTGGCGAGCCTGGTGTGGTGGTACCGCAATCACCTGCGTGAGCAGCGAATCCCCGGCAGCAGCTGGCGCGAGGCGCTCGGGCTCGTGCGGGTGCCGAGATTCATCTTCGGGGCGAGCTGCATTTTTCTCTATGTCGGCGCGGAGGTCGCGATCGGCTCGCTGATCGTCAACTATCTGATGCAGACGGACGTCCTCGGGCTGGGCCAGCGGGCGGCCGGAGAACATGTGCCGCTTTACTGGGGCGGCGCGATGGTCGGGCGCTTCATCGGCTCCTACCTGCTGCGCCTGTTCTCGCCGGGCAAGGTACTCGCGGTGGCCGCGGCGGGAGTCATCACCCTGCTGTTCATCTCCTCGCATACGACCGGTATCGTGTCGGGCGGGTCGCTTCTCGCGATCGGGCTCTGTAACTCGATCATGTTCCCGACCATCTTCTCGCTGGCATCCGAGGGTCTCGGCGCGCGCTCGGCTTCGGCCTCGGGCATCATCGCCGTCGCGATCGTCGGTGGCGCGGTGATCCCGCCGTTGACCGGTCACATGGCGGATGTGTTCAGCCTGAGAACCGCGCTCATCGTGCCGGCGATCTGCCATCTGGGGATCCTGGCGTACGGCATCTACACGCGACGGCCGGTGGTCGCGGCCGTGCCGGCTTGAGACGGGTATCTCGATGTCCCGGGTGCTCGTGTTCGGCAGTATCAACATGGATCTCGTGGTGGAAACGAGCGCGTTTCCCCGGCTCGGGGAGACCCTGGCGGGAGCGAGCTTCGCGACCCATGCCGGGGGGAAAGGGGCCAATCAAGCCGTGGCGGCGGCGCGGCTCGGCGCCCGGGTCACGATGCTCGGCCGGGTGGGGTGCGATGCGTTCGGCGCAGAGCTCAAAGCGCGCCTCGCAGCCGAAGGCGTGGACACGCGCTGGATCCGGGAAACGCCGGGCGCGTCGACCGGGATCGCAGCGATCACGGTCTGCAATGCGGACAACGCCATCGTCACGGTTGCGGGCGCGAACGCTCGACTGAGCGCGGCCGACCTCGATGCGGCGGAGCCGGCGTTCGCGCAGGCCGACGTGGTGCTCGCCCAGCTCGAAGTGCCGCTCGCCACGGTCGAGCACGGGGCCGAGCTGGCGGCGCGCCACGGCAAGCCATTCATACTGAATCCGGCGCCCGCCGCGCGGCTCCCGGAGGGGCTTCTGGCGCGTTGCACGTTGATCACTCCCAACGAGTTCGAGCTCGGGATGGCGCTTGCCCAGCCGGACCTGGGCTGGCAGGCCCTGCTGTCTCGTCTGCCGGGCCGTGTGGTCGTGACCAAGGGAGCGCAGGGCGCCTACTTCACCGATGCGGCGGGGGCGCTGCGGCATCAGCCGGCCTATCCGGCCAAGCCCGTCGATACCACGGGGGCCGGCGACACCTTCAACGGCGCGCTGGGCGCATTCTGGGATCTCGGACTCGCCGCGGCCGTGCGCCGCGGCTGCGCGGCCGGTGCCCTGTCGGTGACCAAGCGCGGCGCCCAGGACAGCATGCCGACGCTCGCCGAGCTCGACGCATTCCTGGAGCGCGCGCCATGAAGAGGTGCGGACATCTCAATCGCGAGGTGAGTCGCGTGCTGGCGGGCATGGGCCACACCGACAGCCTGGTGATCGCCGATTGCGGCCTGCCGGTGCCGCAGGGCGTCGAATGCATCGATCTGTCGATCGCATTCGGCGAGCCGGCGTTTTTGCGCGTTCTCGACAGCGTACTCGCCGACTTCAAGGCCGAGCGCGCGGTGTTCGCAACCGAAGCCAAAGAGCACAACCGCGCCGTCGCGGCGCGCGCGTCGTGCCTGGCCGATGAGCGGCTACAGGTGGATTTCGTGGCGCACCAGACCCTCAAGACCCTCACGCGGGGCGCGCGCGCCGTGATTCGCACCGGCGAGGCGACGCCCTATGCGAACGTGCTGCTGTATTCCGGCGTGATCTTCGCCGACGCCTTTGTGGTGAGCCCATGAAAGTGACGATGAAGGGCGTCAGCAAGTCTTTCGGGCCGGTACGCGTGCTCGATGGCGTCGACTTCTCCGTCGCGGGGGGGGAGATCCACGCGCTCATGGGCGAGAACGGCGCCGGCAAGTCGACCTTGATGAAAATCCTCTGCGGCGCGTACCAGGCCGACGGCGGCGGCATCCTCATCGACGGCGAGGCCGTCGCGATTCGCTCGACCCGCGAGGCGGAGGCGCTCGGCATCGCCATCATTCACCAGGAACTCAACATGATCCCGCAGCTCTCGGTGATGGACAATCTTTTCCTGGGTCGCGAGCCGAACCGCTGCGGTGTGATGGAGCGCGGCCGCATGCGGGGCGAGTCGGCGAGCTGGCTCGGCAAGGTGGGCGCCGGACAGATCGATGTGAATCGAGCGGCGGAAACGCTTTCCATCGGGCTGCAGCAGCTGGTGGAGATCGCAAAGGCGCTGTCGCTCAACGCCCGGGTGCTGATCATGGATGAACCCACCGCCTCGCTCACCGATCGCGAGATCGGCAGGCTGTTCGAGATCATGAAGGACCTGAAATCGCGCGGCGTGGGCATCGTCTACGTGTCGCACCGGATGGAGGAGATTTTCAGGATCTGCGACAAGGTCTCGGTGCTGCGCGATGGACATTTCGTCGGCGAGCGTGTGGTGGCGCAGACCGGCTTCGATGAGCTCGTGAAGATGATGGTGGGCCGCGAGCTCAAGGAGCGGTTTCCAAAGCGCGAAGCTTCCCTCGGGCCCGTGCGGCTCAAAGTCGAGGATCTCGCCGACCAGGGCCACATCGCCGGCATCCACTTCGAGGTGCGCGGCGGAGAGGTGCTGGGCATAGCCGGCCTGATCGGGGCCGGGCGCAGCAGAGTTCTCAACACGCTGTTCGGGATCAATCGCAGGACCTCGGGCGAGGTTCTCCTCGATGGCAGGCGGCTGTCGATCAAGAGCCCTGCCGATGCGATTGCCGCGGGCCTCGGGTTCGTCACCGAGGATCGCAAGAGCCAGGGTCTGGTGCTCGGGCTGTCGCTGCGCGAGAACGTCACGCTGGTGCACCTCGGAAAATACGCCCGCCTCGGCATCGTCAATCGCAAGGAGGAGAGCGCGGCGGTCAAGGAATTGATGGACGAGCTGCAAATTCGAGCCCGCGATGCCGAGCTCGAGGTAAAGGCGCTATCGGGCGGCAACCAGCAGAAAGTCGTGTTCGCGAAGTGGCTTGCGGAGCCGCCCAAGGCGCTGCTGCTCGATGAGCCGACGCGCGGCGTCGATGTCGGCGGCAAGGCCGAGATCTACCACACCATCAACCGTCTGGCCGCCGCCGGCACCGCCATCGTGATGGTGTCCTCGGAGCTGCCGGAGGTGCTGGCGATGAGCGATCGCATCCTGGTGATGCGCGAGGGCCGGCAAGCGGCGATTCTCGACGCCAGGACCGCAACCCAGGAGCAGGTCATGACCGCCGCCAGCGAAGGGTTGAGAGCAGCATGACGGCGCAGCAACAGGCAACGCTCAAGAAGCTCGGCCCGCTTCTCGCACTGGTTGCCGTGTGCATCGGGCTCGCTTTGATGAGCCCGAACTTCCTCAGCGTCAGCAATTCCTTCGACGTGATGCGCCAGGTGTCGATCAATGCGGTGATTGCCTTCGGCATGACGCTGTCGATCTTGCTGGGCGGCATCGACCTCTCGGTGGGCTCGATCCTCGCCGTCTCCTCGGTGCTCGCCGCCATGACGATGAAGGGCGGCCATGGCGCGGGACTTGCGGCCCTGATCGCGATCCTGGCCGGCGCCGGGATGGGATCGCTGAACGGCGTCGTCATCGCCAAGGGGAACGTGGCGCCGTTCATCGCAACGCTCGGCATGATGACGCTGCTGCGCGGGGCCGCGCTGGTGCTCTCGAACGGCAGTCCCATCAGCGGCTTCTCCAGCGATTTGTTCGCGATGCTCGGCGGCGGCTACGTGGCCCACCTGATTCCGGTGCCGGTCGTGTTGATGCTGGCGATGTTCGCGCTGTTCTGGTTCGTGCTCAAAAGAACGGTGTTCGGGCGGCACGTGTATGCCACCGGCGGCAACGCCGAGGCGGCGAGGCTCTCGGGCGTGAACACCGACCGGGTGCAGATACTCGTATATACCATCTCAGGCGCCATGGCCGCGCTCGCCGGCATGATCCTCACTTCGCGGCTCGATTCGGCTCAGCCCACCGCCGGTGCAGGCTATGAGCTCGATGCGATCACCGCGGTCGTGCTCGGCGGCACCAGCCTCGCCGGCGGGCGCGGCTGGATCTTCGGCACGCTGGTCGGAGCGTTGCTGATCGGCGTGCTCAACAACGGCCTCAATCTGATGGGCGTGTCCTCGTTCTACCAGCAGGTCGTCAAGGGTTCGGTGATTCTGCTCGCGGTGCTGCTGGATCGCGGCGGCAAGGCGTAGAGGAACACGGCATGACGACAAACACGAGGAAACCGGCATGATGCGCGGCATTTCAATCCTGGTTGCGGGCCTCATCGCCCTGGTTGCCTGCTCCAATCGAGGACCGGATACCGGACCCGGCGGCACGGCCGGCTCGACCGCTGCGGCTCCCGGCGCCGTGAGCGTCGGCCTGTCGATCTCGACGATGAACAACCCGTTTTTCGTCGCGCTGCGCGACGGCGCGGAGGCGGAGGCCAAGGCCGCCGGGATCAACCTGATCACGGTCGATGCACAGAACGATGCGGCCAAGCAGATCGCGGGCGTCGAGGATTTGATCCAGAAAAGAGTGCCCGTGATCCTGTTGAACCCCACCGACTCCGATGCCGTCGCCAACGTGGTGAAAGAGGCGACCGCCGCCGGCATCAAGGTGATCTCGCTCGACCGGGCCGTGAATGGCGCCGAGGTCAGCTCGCACATCGCCTCGGACAACGTGGCCGGCGGAAAGATGGCCGGCGAGTTCCTGCTGAAGAGGCTCGGCGGCAGGGGCAACTTGGTGGAGCTCGAGGGCATTGCGGGCTCGAGCGCCGCGCGTGAGCGCGGCGAGGGCTTCGAGTCGGCAATCGAGGGCAAGCCGGGCGTGAAGCTCGCGGCAGAGCAGCCGGCCAATTTCGACCGCGCCCAGGGCCTCACCGTGATGGAAAACATCTTGCAGGGCGACAAGGACATCCAGGGCGTGTTCGCGCAGAACGACGAAATGGCCCTCGGCGCCCAAAGAGCGATCGAGGAGGCGGGCCTCGAGAATGTCGCCATCGTCGGGTTCGACGCCACACCCGATGGAGTGGCCGCGGTCAAGGCGGGCAAGCTCGCCGCGACCGTGCAGCAAAAGCCCGAGCTGATCGGCAAGCTGGGCGTGGATACGGCGCAGCTGTTGATCGAGGGCAAGCCCGTCGATCGCAATATCCCCGTGCCGCTCGGCCTGGTCACTCGATAAGGACGCCGCTCGACCATGGCACGCAACGAAGTGGGCTTCATATTCGATCTGGACGGGACGCTCGTGGACAGCGTCTACCCGCTCCCGGGCGCGTTGCCCTTGCTCGAGTACCTGACGCGCACGGGAATTCCGTGGGCGGTCGCGACCAGCGGCAATCTGGACGTGGCGAGAGCCAACCTCGAGCTGCTGGGGGTCGAGCCGCAGGCGGTTCCCGTCATCACCCGGGACGATGTGAAGCGGGCGAAACCCGACCCCGATCTGTTTCTTGCCGCCGCGGACCGGCTTCACGTCGACGTCGCCTCCGCGGCCATCATCGGCGACAGCATCTGGGACATGCTCGCGGCGCGCCGCGCGCACGGCCTCGGCGTGGGGGTGCTGTCCGGCGGCTACGGCCAGGACGAGCTGGAGCGCGCGGGAGCGATCCGCGTGTACGAGGACCCCGCGGATCTGCTGCGCCACATCGACGAGATCGGCGGCCGTGCCTGAAGCATGCCGCGAGCAGGAACATTCAAGTGCGAACCATGAGGACATTTTATGCAAGCGACGAAACGACTGAGCTGCGCGGGCCAGAGCATTTGGCTCGACAACATCACCCGCGATCTTCTCTTGACGGGAACCCTCGAGCGCTACATTCGAGATCTGTCGGTCACCGGGCTCACCTCCAATCCCACGATCTTCGACAAGGCGCTGAGACACGGGACTGCCTACGATAAGAGCCTGCGCGGGCGCGCGCGGGTCGCCATCTCCGCCGAGGAGCTGTTCTTCGAGCTGGCTCTCGAGGACATCACACGCGCGGCGGATTTGTTCCTGCCGATCCACGAGCGCACCGCCGGCGTCGACGGCTGGGTGTCCCTCGAGGTGTCACCGCTCCTGGCCTCCGACGCGAAATCGACGCTCGCCGAGGCGAAGGATCTGCATGCGCGAGCCGGCCGGCCGAACCTGTTCATCAAGATTCCGGGCACGGCGGACGGGCTCGAGGCGATCGAAGAGTCCATCTTCGCGGGCATCCCGATCAATGTGACCCTGCTGTTCTCCGCGCAGCAGTATCGGGCGGCGGCGGAGGCGTGGCTGCGCGGCGTGGAGCGTCGCATCGAGGCCGGCCTGAATCCGAGCGTCGCATCGGTCGCGTCGCTGTTCGTCAGCCGCTGGGATGTGGCGGTGGCGGGCAAGGTGCCTGCGGCGCTCGACAACAAGCTCGGCATCGCCGTCGCCGAGCAAACCCACCAGGCTTATTCGCAGCTCTTGCAGAGCGCACGCTGGCGGCGCGCGCAGAATGCAGGGGCGCGCCCGCAGCGGCTCCTGTTCGCGAGCACCGGCACCAAGGATCCGAAGGCCTCCGACGTGCTGTACGTGAAGGAGCTCATCGCCCCTCTGACCGTGAACACCATGCCGGAGGGGACCCTGCAGGCGTTCGCGGCCCACGGGGAAATGGGTCCGGAGCTCAGGCCCGACGGCGGTGATTCGGCCGCGGTGCTGCGCGAATTCATCCGCAGCGGCATCGATCCCGAGGCGCTCGCAGCGCGCCTGCAGCAAGAGGGTGCGGCCGCCTTCGTCGCCTCGTGGAAGGATCTGCTCGGGCTCATCGACTCGAAGACCGCCGCGACCAGCAAGGAGCTGTCATGACCGCATCTGCACTACCGCTGCAGCGGCGGGCCGCCTGGAAGAAGCTTCAGGCGCACTTCAAGGTCATCGGTTCGCGCCATCTGCGCGAGCTGTTCGCCGAGGAGCCGGATCGCGGGGAGGAGCTGACGCTCGAGGCCGCCGGGATCTATCTCGACTACTCGAAGAACCGCATCACTCGCGCGACCCTGCAGCTGCTCGTCGAGCTCGCCGAGGAGTCGGGCCTGCGCGAGCGGATCGACGCCATGTTCGCCGGCGAGGCCATCAACGTCTCGGAGCATCGCTCCGTTCTGCATGTGGCGCTTCGTGCTCCGGGGAGCTCGTCCATACGGGTCGCGGGGGAGGATGTGGTGCCCAAGGTGCACGACGTGCTCGCCCGGATGAGCGCCTTCGCCGCAAAGGTCCGCAGCGCTACATGGCTCGGCTTCACCGGCCGGCCGATCACGAATGTCGTCAACATCGGCATCGGCGGCTCGGATCTCGGCCC
The DNA here is from genome assembly GCA_035504115.1 of Steroidobacteraceae bacterium. GTDB lineage: Bacteria > Pseudomonadota > Gammaproteobacteria > Steroidobacterales > Steroidobacteraceae > Bog-1198. Next base: position 83,493 of record DATJSL010000049.1, read on the forward strand.
GGTGATGAGCTACGAAGCGCTGAAGGCCTACAGCAAGCGCGACATGACGTTTCGCTTCGTCTCGAACGTCGATGGGACGGACTTCGTGGAGGCGGTGCGCGACCTCGATCCGTCGCAGACGATGTTCATCGTCTCCTCCAAGACCTTTACCACGCTCGAGACGATGACCAACGCCACCGCGGCCCGGGAGTGGTTGCTGCGGGGCCTGGGAGGCGACGTCTGCGCGGTCGCACGACATTTCGTCGCGGTCTCGACCAACGCCGCGGAAGTACGCAAGTTCGGGATCGACACGGACAACATGTTCGAGTTCTGGGACTGGGTGGGCGGCAGATACTCGATGGATTCGGCGATAGGGCTCTCGACGATGCTCGCCATCGGGCCGGGTCAATTCCGCGAGATGCTCGAGGGCTTTCACGAAATGGACGAGCATTTCCGTACCGCGCCGTTCGCCCGGAATCTGCCCGTGGTCATGGCGCTGCTCGGCATCTGGTACAACAACTTCTTCGGCGCCGAAACCGTGGCCGTGCTGCCGTACGAGCAGTACCTCAAGCGCTTTCCCGCCTACTTGCAGCAGCTCACCATGGAGAGCAATGGCAAGCACGTGACGCTGCTCGGCAAGCCCGTCGGCTACAACACCGGACCCATCTACTGGGGCGAACCGGGGACCAACGGCCAGCACTCGTTCTATCAGCTGCTGCATCAGGGCACGCGCCTCATCCCCTGCGATTTCATCGCGTTCGAGGAGCCCTTGAATCCGCTCGGCGAGCAGCATGAGCTGTTGCTCGCCAACGTTCTCGCCCAGGGGGAGGCGCTCGCGTTCGGCAAGACGGTGAAACAGGTGGAGGCCGAAGGGACCTCCCGGGCGCTCGCGCCGCACCGGGTATTCGAGGGCAACCGGCCTTCCAATACGCTGCTGCTGGAGCGGCTCACGCCCGCGGCGCTCGGCAGGCTGGTGGCGCTCTACGAGCACAGCGTATTCACCCAGGGCACGCTCTGGCAGATCGACTCCTTCGATCAATGGGGCGTGGAGCTCGGCAAGGTGCTGGCCAAGCGCATCCTGCCGGAATTGCGCAACGGCTCGGCTGCCAACCTCGATCACGACAGCTCGACCAATTCGCTGATCCGGCGGCTCAACCGCGCGCGGTCAGAGCGGTCCTCGAAGACTCTTTAGTACTTTACCTCGGAGGCATTATGCAACTGGGAATGATCGGGCTGGGGCGCATGGGCGGCAACATGGTGCGCAGGCTCCTGCGCGGCGGTCACGAGTGCGTCGTATTCGACCCCGCGCCCGGGGCCGTCGAGCCGCTGGTGCGCGAGCGGGCGATCGGAGCAGCCTCGATCGGGGATCTGATCGCCAAGCTTCGCCCGCCGCGCCTCATATGGTTGATGGTTCCTGCGGCCGCCGTCGATGAGACCATCGAGCGGGTGCGCCCCTGCGTCGCGGCGGGGGATACCGTGATCGACGGCGGCAACTCGTACTACGTCGATGACATCCGGCGAGCGAAGATGCTGGCCGCGCAAGGCGTGCGCTACGTCGACGTCGGCACGAGCGGCGGGGTCTGGGGCCTGGAGCGAGGATACTGCATGATGATCGGCGGCGAGCGAGATGCGGTGCGCCAGCTCGATCCCATCTTCAAGACGCTATCGCCCGGGCCGGGAGAGATCGCGCGCACGCCGGACTTCGATCGGCTGGGCGAGAGCACCGCCGAGCACGGGTACCTGCACTGCGGCCCGAGCGGCGCGGGGCATTTCGTCAAGATGGTGCACAACGGCATCGAATACGGAATCATGGCGGCGTACGCCGAGGGACTCGGCGTGCTGCGCGCGGCCGATGCCGGCAAGGAGCAGCGCGCGGTCGACGCGGAGACGACGCCGCTGCGCGATCCGGAGCATTATCAGTACGAGATCGCCCTGCCGCAGGTCGCCGAAGTCTGGCGCCGGGGCAGCGTGATCGCATCCTGGCTCCTCGACCTCACTGCGGCGGCATTGGTCCTCGACCCCACGCTGGAGGGATTCGCGGGCCGCGTATCGGATTCCGGCGAAGGGCGCTGGACGATCAAGGCGGCGGTGGACACCGGCGTGCCGACGCCGGTGCTGACCGCATCGCTCTACGAGCGATTCAGCTCCCGGGGCAACGCGCAATTCCAGGAGAAGCTGCTGTCGGCCATGCGCCTGGGCTTCGGCGGTCATGAGGAGAAATCCGCGCGCAAGGGAGGGCGTTCCGGTGAGTGACAATCAATGCGACGCACTGGTCTTCTTCGGCGCCACGGGCGATCTCGCCTACAAGAAGATATTTCCGTCGCTGCAGGCGATGATCAAGCGCGGGACGCTCGACATCCCCATCATCGGCGTCGCCAAGAACGGCTGGAGCCTCGAGCGGCTGCGGGAGCGCGCTCGCGACAGCCTCGCGCATCATGGCGGCGTCGATACGGCGGCGTTCGCGAGGCTCATGGAGCTGCTGCGCTACATCGACGGCGGCTATGAGGATCTGGAGACGTTCAAGCAGCTGAAAAAGGCGCTGGGCGGCGCCGAGCGTCCCGCGCACTACCTCGCCATTCCGCCGACGCTGTTCGGGACCGTGGTCGAGCATTTGGCCGCGGCGGGCTGTGCGCCTGCGGGCGCGCGCGTCGTCGTCGAGAAGCCGTTCGGCCGCGACCTCGCCTCGGCGCGTGCCCTGAACCGCATCCTGCTGAGGAACTTCACGGAGGAGAGGATCTTCCGCATCGACCACTACCTCGGCAAGAGCCCGGTGCACAACATGCTCTTCTTCAGGTTCAGCAATTCGCTGCACGAGCCTGTCTGGAACCGCGAGCACGTGGAGAGCATTCAGATCACCATGGCCGAGGATTTCGGCATCCAAGGGCGGGGCGCGTTCTACGACTCGGCGGGCACGATCCGCGACGTGATCCAAAACCACCTTTTCCAGGTGTTGTCGAATCTCGCCATGGAGCCCCCCGCGCGCACCGACAGCGAATCCATACGCGACGAAAAAGTGAAGGTGCTCAAATCCATTCGTGCGCTCGCAGCGGATGATGTGGTGCGCGGTCAGTTCCGCGGCTATCGCGAGGAGCAGGGGGTCGCGCCGGATTCCCAGGTGGAGACGTTCGCGGCGGTGCGTCTCATGATCGACAACTGGCGCTGGCAGGGCGTCCCCTTCTACATCCGCGCGGGCAAATTGCTCCCCGTGACATGCACCGAAATGGTCGCGCGTCTGCGCCGGCCGCCCTCGGTTCTGTACGAGCGCTCCGGAGCGAATTACCTGCGCTTTCGGATCGGGCCGACCGAGGACATCGCCATCGGGCTCAACGTGATGGATCCGAAGGAAACCGGCATCGGCCAGGCGGCGGAGCTGTTCGTCAGCCGTCATCCGGGGGCGAACGAGCGCGATGCCTATGAGCGCGTGTTGAGCGATGCCCTGCTCGGCGACAGGACGCTCTTTGCCCGCGAGGACTACGTGGAGGAGGCATGGCGCGTCGTCGACCCCGTGCTCAGTGCCGGCACCGCGGTGCAGACCTACGAGCCCGGCACCTGGGGTCCCAAGCAAGCATCGGCGGTCGCCCCGCCGGGCGGCTGGGTCGATCCGATCGTGACTGGAGAGAGCCGATGAACGCAATACGAGGAACCTTGACCGTGAACAATCCGGACCCTGCGCTGCTCGCCATCAACACCATCAGAACGCTGACGATCGATGCCGTGCAGAAGGCCAACTCGGGCCACCCCGGCGCCGCCATGGCGCTGGCGCCGCTCGTCTATACGCTGTGGAATCGCATCATGCGCTTCGATCCGGCCGATCCCATCTGGCCGAACCGCGACCGCTTCGTGCTCTCCAACGGCCACGCCTCGATGCTGCAGTGGTCGATCCTGCACTTGACCCGCACCTGCGCGGTGAATGCCGACTACGAGACGGTGGGGGCTCCCGCCGTGACCCTCGAGGAGATCAAGCGCTTTCGCCAGCTCGACAGCAAAGCGCCCGGCCATCCGGAATATCACTGGGTTTCCGGCGTCGAGACCACCACCGGTCCGCTCGGTCAGGGGGTGGCCACGAGCGTCGGCATGGCGATGGCACAGAAGTTCCTTGCGAATCGCTACAACAAGCCCGGCTACGACCTGTTCGACTACCGCGTGTATGCGCTGTGCGGCGACGGCTGCATGATGGAGGGCGTGGGCTCCGAAGCGGCGTCGCTCGCGGGACACCTGGGCCTCGACAACCTCTGCTGGATTTACGACAACAACCACATCACCATCGAGGGATCCACCTCGATCGCGTTCACCGAGGATGTGATCGCCCGCTTCATCGCCTACCGCTGGAATGTCATGCGTGTCGGCGACGCCAACGACATCGCGCGGATCGAAGCGACGCTGCGCTCGCTGCCCGAAACCCGCGGCCGGCCGACTCTGATCGTGATCGACAGCCACATCGGCTACGGGGCCCCCAAAGTGCAGGATACCGCGGAGGCGCACGGAGATCCGCTCGGTGCGGATGAGGTCAGGGTGGCGAAGCGCAACTACGGCTGGCCCGAGGACGCACAGTTTCTGGTGCCGCCGGAAGTCTACGAGGAGTTCGCGCGCGGCGTGGGCGCCCGCGGCGCCGAGGCTCATCGCTCGTGGCTGGAAAAGCTCGCCAACTATCGACTGACCTACCCGGCTCTCGCCGCGGAAATCGAGCAGATGCAGCGCCGCGAGCTTCCCGAGGGATGGGACCGGGACCTGCCGGTGTTTCCCGCGGACTCAAAGGGACCCGCCGGGCGCGATGCGTCCGGCGCGGCGCTCAATGCGATCGCGCGCAACGTGCCGTGGTTCCTGGGCGGCTCGGCCGATGTCGGGCCCTCGAACCGCACCACGCTCAAGTTCCCCGGAGCGGGGGATTTCCAGGCGCAAAGCCCCGGCGGCCGGAATCTGCATTTCGGGATTCGCGAGCACGCCATGGCGGCGATCTGCAACGGGCTTGCGGTATCGAAGCTGCGGCCTTTCTGCGCCACGTATTTCATATTCAGCGACTATGCGCGTCCGGCTTTGCGGCTGGCGGCGCTGATGGAGCTGCCGGTGATCTACGTGTTCACTCACGATGCGATGGGCGACGGCGAGGATGGTCCGACGCACCAGCCGATCGAGCACCTGGTCTCGCTGCGGGCCATGCCGGGCCTTACGCTGCTCAGACCCGCCGACGCCAACGAGGTGATCGAGGCGTACCGCTACATCCTCAAGCTGCGCCATCGACCTGCGGTCCTGGCGCTCTCGCGGCAACCTCTGCCCACCTTGGATCGAAGCCGCTACGGGGCGGCGAGCGGGGTGGCAAACGGGGCCTACGTGCTCGCGGACGCGGACGGGCCGCTGCAGCTGATTCTCATCGCGACGGGGAGCGAAGTGAGCGCCGCGATACAGGCTTACGAGACGCTGCGCAGCGAAGGCGTTCGCTGCCGTGTCGTATCCATGCCTTCATGGGATCTGTTCGAGCAGCAATCCGCGGCTTACCGCGAGTCGGTCCTGCCGTCCTCGGTCACGGCACGCCTCGCGATCGAGCAGGGCTCCACGCTGGGCTGGGAGCGCTACGTCGGGCCGAAGGGACGCACGATCGGCATGCATACTTTCGGCGGATCGGCTCCTTTGAAGGCGCTGCTGGGCAAGTTCGGATTCGACCCGAGCTCGATATTGAAGGTCGCCCGCGAGATGCTGGCATCGAGCTGACGGTCCGCGCCCGCGTCGCGACCTGTCCGCAATAGCGCCCCATGCCTGCCATAGCCTCATCCGCGATCAAGACCGACGCAAGCGCTGCGCGAATCGAGCGCAGCGCCGCGCCACCCGCGCAGTGCACCAGCCGCCCGGGCTGGCAGGCTTGCCGGCGTGCAGACACCTTGGTGCTGTCCCTGAGGGGTGATTGGTCGGTCCGCGGTGAAGGTTCTCATGCGCGCACACCGGATCGGCTGCTGGAGCACCCGGATGTGCGGATCATTGCCTTCGAGTCGGGCGAGCTGGGCAGCTGGGACAGCTCCTTGCTAATATTTCTATCGTCCCTGCGCGAGACCTCGGCCGTGCATCGCGTCGTGTTCGACGAGTCGGGCTTGCCGGCCGCAGCTCGACGCTTGCTCGGGCTGCTGCGAATCGACCCGCACAACCCGGCCGCCCCGCCCGCGCAGGTCCGCATGGTCGAGCGCATCGGCGCATGGGCCCTCGCCAGATGGTCCGACGGGGCCGAGCTGGCGACGCTCGCCGGCGAGGCGCTGCTGCGCGCCGCCCCCGCCCTGCGGGGAAAGGCCCGGACACGCGCGGGCGATCTGTCGAGCTTGATTTACGGCACGAGCGCCGGCGCGCTGCCGATGGTGGCGCTCGTCAACGTCCTGGTCGGCGCGATCGTCGCATTCGTCGGCGGCATCCAATTGCGGCGCCTCGGTGCCGACGTCTACGTGAGCAACTTGATCGGGGTCACCGAGGTGCGGGAGATGGCGCCTCTGATCACCGCCATCGTGATGTCCGGGCGTACCGGCAGCGCCTACGCCGCGGAGATCTCGGCCATGCAGGGGAGCGAGGAGATCGACGCGCTGCGCGCTCTGGGCATTCCGATCTTCGACTACCTGGTCCTTCCGCGGCTGGCGGCACTTGGCGCCATGATGGCGCCGCTATGCGCCTATGCGGCAGCCTTGGGCATCTTCGGCGGATTCGCGGTCGCCGTCTGCATGCTGCACATCTCGGCGGGGATCTTCACGGTCCATCTGCGCGACGCCGTGGCAGGCGCCGATATCGTCCTCGGACTGGCGAAAAGCATCGCGTTCGGGGGCTGGATCGCACTCGCCGGTTGTCGCATCGGCCTGCGTGCGGGGCGAAGCGCCACGGACGTCGGCCGCGCAGCGACCAGCGCCGCGGTAAGCGGCATCGTGGGGGTCATTGCGCTCGATGCCTTGTTCGACGTGTGCGCCCAGGCGCTCGGAATCTAGTGCCATGAGGCAGACCCCGCAAAGTCCGATTCTCGAAGTCCTGGGGCTGGCGTATGGCTACGGCGGCGAGTCGCTGCAGCACGACGTGTCATTCGAGGTCAAGCGCGGCTCCATATTCGCCATCATGGGAGCAAGCGGGAGCGGCAAAAGCACGCTGCTCAAGTTGCTGATAGGGCTGCAGCGTCCGAGCGCGGGCGAGATCGCCTTTGGCGGCCTCGGCTACAGCGCGCTGGGCGATCCCGAGCGCGCCGAGATCGGGCGTCACTTCGGCGTGCTGTTCCAGGGAGGAGCGCTATGGAGCTCCATGACGGCCGCGGAAAACGTCGCCCTGCCGCTGCAGATGTTCACCGAGCTCGATCCACCCTCGATCGAGGCACTGGTTCAGTTGAAGCTGACCTTGGTGGGCCTGGAGACAGGTCGCGAGCGCATGCCCTCGGATCTGAGCGGAGGCATGCGCCAGCGCGTCGGTCTCGCCCGCGCGCTGGCTCTGGATCCGGAGATACTGTTTCTCGACGAACCTTCGACCGGGCTTGATCCGATCTCCGCGCGGCACTTCGACGATCTGGTCAAGGGACTCAGGGACGGCTTCGGCGTAACGGTCGTCATGGTGAGCCACGAGCTGTCGAGCCTGTTCGGCATCTGCGATGACGGCGTGTTCCTGGATGCCGAGACGCGTACCGCGATCGCGCGCGGCGCGCCGCGAGCTCTGCGTGATGAGTGCACACATCCCACCGTGCAGGCCTTCATGCATCGCGGATCGATCCAGGGCGGTTCGGCGATGCCGGGTCATCGGCACAGTCGGGGCCGCTCATGATGCAGCCGAAACCGGCCCTCGTCGGCAGCTTCATGCTCGGCGCGCTCGCGCTCGGGGTCATCGCCATCCTCGCCTTTGGCGGCATGAATCTGTTCGCCCACAAACTGCGGGTGGTGGTGGTGTTCAGCGACTCGATTGCGGGTCTCGATGTCGGCGCGCCCGTCACGTTTCGCGGCGCCCGTATCGGCCGGGTCGAGGGGATGCGGCTGCACATCGACGTGCGGCGCCAGACGAGCTGGCTCCCCGTGTATTTGGATCTGGACCTCGACCGGATCGCGTGGGCCAACGGATCGGTGGGAGGCAAGCGCGCCGATCTGCAAGCGGCCGTCGATTCGGGATTGCGGGCGCAGCTCGTCTCGCAAGGCCTGGTGAGCGGAGAGATGAGCGTGAATCTCGACTATCGTCCCGGGACGCCTGCGGTGCTGGCCGGGCCGGCGGAGGATGCGTTCGAGATTCCGACGGTCCCATCGGATCTGCAGGATCTGAAGGCTCAGCTCCTCAAGCTGGATCTGCCCGAGATCGGACGCAAGACTCGAGAGGTTCTGACCAGCGCGCAGCGGGTCACGGAGGAGCTCGGCGCGAGGATCGGGCCGCTCGCCGACAGTCTGCAGACCACCTTGGCGACGACCACGGATGCGGTGCGCCAGCTGCAAGTGGACTCGGCCCGCACCCTGGGCGACGTCGACCGCCTGGCGAACGAGAGCCGCCGTCAAATAGCGACCAACGGCAACGATCTCGACCACGTGCTCAAGAAGGCGGAGGAGGTGACCGACCGGGCCGACGGGCTGGTCGCGTCGCTCAACGACATGACATCCCCGCGGGGTGATCTTCAGGCGTCCATGCGCGATCTGGCCGCAAGCGCCAGCTCTCTGCGCGGTCTCACGCACGACCTGGAGCGCAATCCATTGGGAACGTTGCTGCGGCGAAGCCGATGATGCGCTTTCGTCTACTGGCGCTGGCCGCTCTGATCTCGATCGCGGGGGGCTGCCTATCGCATCGCGAGTACCGGCACATCTACACTCTGGACGGCGCGGTCGATGCTCCAGCGCAGGAAGGGACCGACGCGCAGCGTCCGGTCATGCAGCTCGAGCGCGTGCTGGTTCCCGATTATCTCGATACGACCGACATTGTGTTGCGGCTCGGCACGCATGAAATCCATGAAAGCGCCACGGGCCGCTTCGGCGAGCGCCTCTCCTTGGGGGTCACGCGTGCCCTGCGTTCCGATCTGGCCTTGCGGTTACCCCGATATATCATTGCGCTTTCTGGATACGACGGGACGCGGGCGCGCCAGATACTGGTCAATGTGGACGCATTCGACGTCTGGCCGACCGGGCGCTGCGTGCTGGTCGCCGACTGGAGCATACTCGAGGCGGATCGCAGGACGGTGTTATCTGCCGGTCGCGGCACCTTCACGACCGCCGCCGGCGGCGTCAATCCGCCCGATGGCGCGATTGTGGCGGCCATGGCCGATGCGGTACGGCAGCTCGCCGATCGCATCGCATCGAGCGCTCGTGCGCTGCCGCCTCAGCGGAGAGCCTGACCGATGACGCTACTGGAGACCTTGGGAATCGATCTGCCGATCATCCAGGCGCCGATGGCGGGAGTGTCCACTCCCGCCATGGCCGCGGCCGTGTCCAATGGCGGCGCGCTCGGGTCGATCGCCGTCGGCGCGGTCGATGCCGAGGGCGCGCGCAGAATGATCGCGGCGGTGCGTGAGCGCACGGCGCGCGCGCTCAACGTGAATGTCTTCTGCCATCGGCCGGCGATACCCGACCGTGCCCTCGAGGCGGCTTGGCTCGAGCGCCTGCGTCCCCATTTCGCGAGGTTCGACGTAAAGCCCCCCGAGGCGCTCAAGGAGATCTACAGGAGCTTCGTGGGCGACGATGCCATGCTCGCCGCGCTGCTCGCGGACAAGCCGCGCATCGTGAGCTTTCATTTCGGCGTGCCTTCCGATGAGCGGATTCGCGCGCTGCGCGAAGCGGGCATCGTGCTGCTGGCCACTGCGACGAGCATCGCCGAAGGTCGCGCCGCCGCGAAAGCCGGCGTGCACGCGGTCGTGGCTCAGGGGTATGAGGCGGGCGGTCATCGGGGTGTGTTCGACGCGGATGCGCACGATGACCGTCTCACGACCATGGCATTGACGCGTCTTCTGGCGCGCGGGCTCGACGTTCCGATCATCGCGGCCGGCGGCATCATGGACGGGGCGGGGATTGCAGCGGTCCTGCGCCTGGGTGCGAGCGCCGCCCAGCTCGGCACGGCTTTCGTCCTTTGCGCCGAATCCGAAGCGGACGCAGGCTACCGCGCAGCGCTCGCCGGCGATGCGGCGAATCACACCGTGATGACGCGTGCCCTCTCCGGGCGCCCTGCACGGTGTCTGCGCAACCGGTTCACCGAGCTGGGCGCGGGAGTCGCGCCGAGTCAGATTCCCGCCTACCCGATCGCCTACGACGCCGGGAAGGCACTGAACGCTGCCGCCAGGACCGCGCATGAGGCGGCATACGGCGCGCAATGGGCGGGGCAGGGCGCACCCCTCGCCAGGGGACGGCCGGCGGCGCAACTCGTCGCCTTGCTCGCGCAGGAGATCAAGCAGCACGCTTGAGGCCCGACGCGTGAGCCCGGCGCTACGCGCACCACCATGCGGCGGCACCACACGGCGTGTGTAACCGCGCGGCGCCCGTGACCGATGCGCAGCCCGCGAGCTTGTACAAAAGTATCGACCGACACCATCGTGCAATCGACCCGCCTGCCGGCATCTGTTGCCATTGTCACATCGCAGACGGTGGTGATGGATGGAAATCGAGCAGACAGACGGCACGGCGGGCGAGCGGCACGGGACAGCTGAAAAGCTCATGGCGTGCCGCGGTTTGAGGCCTTGCGATCGGCTCCTCGATCCCGAGGGTGAGCCGCCGCTCGGTGCGCACATGGTGACTCCGCGTCGCGGCTACACGCATCACGGCATCTACGTCGGCGAAGGCAGGGTCGTGCAGTACGGCGGCCTGTCATGGGGACTGCGCCGAGGGCCCGTCGAGGAAGTGCCTCTGTCGCAATTCTCCCAGGGACGCCCGATCTGGGTTCGCATCGTGGGATCGCCCTGGTTCGACCCGCGCGAAGTGGTCCGCCGCGCCCGCCAGCGGCTCGGAGAGGACCGCTACAGCGTGCTCACCAACAACTGCGAGCACTTCTGCGAGTGGTGCGTGCGCGGCCAGCATCGCAGCTATCAGGTCGACGATCGCGCGGCGGGTTACAGGAGCATCCTGCTCAAATTGATCGAGCTGCTGGCCCGCCCCGGCCCGCGGGCGCGAGATTGCGGCGCCGCCGATTATCTCTGCGCGGGGGATGAATGCCAGAGCGCAATCGATCGGTAGCGGATCTATCCGGCCGATGGCGCTTGCAGGCAATATCGGCGAGTATGCGCAAACCAGACTTTGGCCTGGCTCACACACAGGAGTTTCGGCATGATTCGCAAAGCGAGAGCAGTTTGGCGAGGGACCGGACGGGCCGGCGACGGTGACCTGACGACCGATTCCGGTACGCTCGACAAGACGCCTTATTCCTTCAGGACGCGCTTCGAAAACCAGAAAGGCACGAACCCGGAAGAGCTGATCGCGGCCGCGCACGCGGGCTGCTTCACGATGGCGCTCGCTTTCCGGCTGCAGGCGGCGGGTTATACGCCCACCGAGCTGAGTACCGAGGCCGCGGTCTCGCTGGAGCCGGAAGGCTCGGGCTTCGCTATCAGGAGCTCCGCTCTGACGCTGCGCGCCAAGGTGCCGAATCTCGCCGAAGCGGCCTTTGCCGAGCTGGCCAAGGAGGCCGAGCTCAACTGTCCGGTCTCGAAAGTGCTGAAAGCGCAGATCACGCTGCAGGCGAAGCTGGCGTGAGCCGCTCGGAGCGGCTCCCCCGCAGAGCGTCGGGGCTCGGCGCTGCGACGCGGCGGCGCCATAGACCCGGGCTGATGCCGACGAGGCGGCGAAAGTATCTGTTGAGGTGCGACTGATCGGCGAATCCGCAGGTCAGGGCGATGTCGCTGAGCCGCTCCGCGCTCGATGTCATCATGAGCTTGGCGCGCTCAACGCGCCTCATTGCGACATAGGTCAGCGGAGTGGAACCGAGAGACTGTTTGAATGCGCGGGAAAAATGACTTTTGCTCAAGGCCACGAAATCCGCTATGTCGCCAATCTCGATTTTAGAGCCCAGGTTTGCCTCGATATAGGCAAGCGCCCTCTTGGCTCGCCACTTCGGCAGGCCGGCGCGCCGAGACGTAACGGGTGGGGCTCGCAACTCGATACCCGGCTCGTTCGATTCTCCGTCGAGAAGGTTCGAGGCGTCGCTCAAGCAGCGCCACGCCGCGGCGCGGTCGGTTTCGAAGCAGCTCATCGCGCGTCGAACGAGATGGCCCACCTCCGCGGCGGGGTGCGCGCCGCGCGCCCGCGACATCACTTGCAAAGGATGCTCCTCGCTCATTTGCCCACCGAGTGATTGCCTTTGATGGTGATAATTAGGCGCGAACCGCCGGGTCGAATCCATTGCACGATGGTATCGCCGCGGATCGTGGCGGCAGGCCGCACCGGCAGCGAGGTGTCACAGGTCGATCACGACATCCTCCTGAGGCCGCGAGCAGCAGATCAGCAGGTTGCCGGTCGCGGGCGGCTCCAGAGGGTTCGGCCGGTAGGTGACGCTGCCGCCAATCAGCGCGGCTTCGCAGCTATGGCACACGCCGGTGCGGCATGACCAACGCACCGGAACGTCGCACGCCTCGCTCAGCTCGAGCAGGTTCTGAAAACGTGAATCCCAGTTGACCGAGAGCCCTGAACGCGCAAACGAGACGCGCGGTCCTCCTCCGGCCGGGCCTGCCGGAGCATGCGCAGGGCGCCGCTGCTCGCTGATTCCCGGCGTCGACGACAGCCCGGGGCCGAAGATCTCGGAGTGCAGCCGACCCGGTGCCACCCCCAAGCTCAACAGGCCGCGCGTCAGGTCTTGCAGAAATGCGGCCGGGCCGCACAGGTAGAAATCGGCCCCGGCCGGCACGCGCAGGCGAGTCAGCACGTCCACGCCCAGATGTCCGCGGGCGTCGAAGCCGCCGCCGCGAGGTGGGCCGGCTGGTGCCTGACTGTAAACGACATATCTGCAACTTCGGGGAAGCTGTCGCAGCAGCTCCTCGCACTCACGGGCGAAAGGGTGCTCCGCGGCGCTGCGCGCGCCGTATAGCCACCAAACCTCGCGCTTGGAGCCCGTCGCGACCAGCGCGTGCAGCATTGCGAGAACCGCAGTCACGCCAACCCCGGCGCTGAGCAGCACCGCCGGCCGCTCGTCCGATCGCAGCGTGAACGTGCCTCGCGGGGCGCTCACTTCCAGGCGATCGCCGACACCGATACGGTTGCGCAAATAGCCGCTGGCTGCGCCGTGCTGCTCCTGCTTGATGCTGATGCGATAGTGATCGGCCGCCGGCGCCCCGGACAGCGAGTAGCTGCGCAGGAGCGGCGCGGCTGCCGGATCCGGCTGCAGCCGCACAACGACGAACTGTCCCGGCAGCGGGGTCGCCAGCGGGCTCCCATCGAGTGAGGCGAGAGTGAGCGAGAATACCGTGGAGCTTTCCTGATCGACGCGCGAGACACGCAGAGCGCGGAAACCCTGCCAGGCAGGAGGCGGTGCGTTCTCTGCAGAGAGCCCGGCATTGCCCGAGACCGCGCCGCCATCCGAGGGACGTTCGAGCAGTGCACGAAACGATCCCCGCCAGCCAGGGCTCAGCGCGGGTATGCGCAGCGCGCGCTCGAGGTCTTCGCGCCGATGTCCCGGCAGGTACAGCAAGGCGTTGATCTGCGCGATGGTCATGCGTTCGGGTCCGTCGAAGATCTTGACGATCTCATCGCCCGCGCCCACCAGCCCTTCCTCGAGGACACGCAGGTAGAAACCCGGCCTGCCGTGCGCTACCAGCAGCGCCGCCATGCGCGGCTCGTCCATCCGTATTCCGACGCGGTAGCAGGTGACGCGCGGCTGGGTGACTTCGAACGAGGCATCCCCGATCCGAAACCGATCGCCGACGCACACTTCGCGGTCGGGTAGACCGTCCACCGTGAAGTTTTCCCCGAACTGGCCAAAGGCGAACTCGGAGCGGCCGAGCTCGCGTTGCCAGTGGCGGTAGGAGTCGAGCTGATAGACCAGTACCGCGCGGTGCTCGCCACCGTGGCCTTTCAAGTCTCCCTGCCCATCGCCGTCGATATTGAGCCGCCGCACCATCCGCCGCCCCACCACCGGCTCTTTGAAGACTCCCGTTCGCACGATCCGTCCGCGCCAGGCGTGCTCGCGCGGCAGACCGACGTTGACGGCCAGGAGGCGTGCCATGTGGCGTGATTCAGCCGCGATTCAGCGGTACCATCGAAGCGGCGCCGCTACGCCGTCTCGCCCGACGAGGTCGATGCGGACTTGGGCCGCTTGCTCCATCCGTGGAAATGGGAAAGGTCTCCCGCGTTCCACGCCGCGCGCAGTCCGGGAGAGCTCAAATCCCAGTCCGGGCGACCTTCGCGGGTCACGGCGCGCAGGTCGTGCCAGAGATCGACGACCGACGGACGTCCCCAGAACCAATAACCATTGTAGATGCTGTAGATCACCAGACCCGGCTTGAGCACGAGCGTGTGCGGAATCATCGGGTCGTGCTCGGGATCGGTGTACTCCTGGATGTCCAGATCCTTCTGAATGGTGCGCCCCGGGTCGGACAGGAAAGTCCATTCGGCGCCGACCGATGCGCGGAATTCCTGCAGCGTATGGTGCTCATCGGTGCTGACGGTGACAATCCGAGTGTAGGCGACGGCGATCTTCGATTGGAACGCGGCGAGCTCCAGATGCTGCTGATGCTCCTTTGGGCAGTAGTGGCCGCGAGCGAGCGTGAGGATCAGCGGATCCTCGCCCTGTAAGGCGCTGAGCTTGCGCAAGCTGCCGGTATGATCGGGCAGCTCGTAATCCGGGAAAGCGCCTCCCGGCACGATATCAGAGCGCATCATCGAACTCCTCTGCCGGCGAGCTTTCAGGCGGTGGCTTGCTTCGGCAGCGCCTCGACTTCGCTCAACAGACCCGTCTTCATGTCGAACACAAAGCCCCGCACGGGAATCTCCTTCGCAATCCACGGGTGCGACCTGACCATGGCGATCTGCTCGCGAGTGTTCTGCTCAGGGTCTCGGTAAGCGAAGAAGCGCATCGGGCCGGGCGAGGAGTCGCCGGTCTCGGCAGCGAGCTTCGCGTTCAGCTCATCGTCCGTGAACGTGGTAAATCCGCAGCCGGTGTGGTTGAGCAGCATGATCTCCTTGGTCCCCAGGACGCGGGTGGAAACGACGAGCTCTCCGAGCACATCTTCGGTTACCGCCGGTCCGCCGGTGCGGATCACGTCGATGTCGGAGTGCGGCAGCCCCAAGATCTCCGGCAGGTTCGAGAGGCGAGGATCCATGCAAGTGACGACTGCAATTTTCGGAGCGGGACGCTGTGCCAGCTTTGGATCGTGCCTGCTCACATAATGGCGATTCGCTTTGAGCGCGTCGTCGATGATACTCATGGTTCCTCCAGAATGACCTGCGGATGGTTGAAGAACAGCCCCACTCGCCGCGCCCCGATTGATTCGGCGGGAATGAGCGGCTCCTACTACACCACGAGTGCAGAGACGACTCCATTGGACCATGGTATCGGCGCCCTGCCGCCATGCCGCCGTGCCGCCGTGGGGCACTGGCGCCGTGGGGCACTGGCACCGTGGCGCCGAGTTCTCAGTCGGCGTGGGAGAAGGTCGCCTGCGTCCCGGCAACCGCCTGAGTGATGTCGCTCAGATAGTCGGACGTCGCCGGAGGAGCGGCGAGGCAATCTTCAGTGCATATGGTCGTACGTATCTCGGCACCACCCCGCAGGCTCAGATCCACCGGGCCGCGTTGCGCGGCCTCCATCAGCCGGAGCTTGTCGTCGGCGCTGATGGAGCCCTCCAGAATGATCGTGCGCTCGAAGAGCGCCATGGTTTCCGGATAGCCGGAGTGATGCGACACACTCACCTGGATGCGACCGATGGCTATACCCATCAGATCGGCATGAAGACGCAGAATCATCGCGGTGCAGGAACCGAGCGCGGCGCCCATGAGCTCATACGGATTGAGGCTTTCAGGGCAATAAGGTCGGCGCGCGTCGGCGACCACGAAGGAGGTGCTGCCGACCCGACCTAGCAGCTGGAGAGGCTCCATGCCCGTTTCAGTGATCAGTACGCTCCTGCCGGCAACCGCGGAATCGAACGGGCTCGAACGCATGACTAAGCTCCTCGATTGATTGCGTACCCACTACAGCAGATGGCGCGTGGCCGAAACCATTGCACCATGGTATTGACCGCGATGCCACTCCTGTTCGCAAGCCAGGAGGACCGCCTCCTCACCCCCGAGCTCGAGGGCCGCCAGGGGGCCTTAAGGGGCGGCCGTCCCCGTGGTTCCGGGGATCGTCGAGCTGGTCGACGTAGGCGAGACCGAGAGGTCCGATCGCGCTGACCTGCGTGACGTATTCGCCGGATTTGGCCCAGTGGAAATGAGGTTGGCCGCCGGGCAGCACCAGCACGGTGCCCGGCGCGTTCGCGCTGAGCTTGCTTTCATCGAACTCCTCTCCCAGTCCGATATAGAAGACGCCGGAGATCACCGTGTAGATGCGGTCCTCCGGATGACTATGCGGCAACATCCTGGTGCCCGCAGGCAACTTGACCCGAATCAAATAGGGTCCGGGCCTGGTCGGGTCGCCCACCAGGACGGCGAGCCGCGCGGCCGGCGGAAACGCGGGGAAGGGTCTCCAGACGATGTCTTCGGAGTGAATGACGCGCAAGCCCCCCTCATCCGGTTGATGGTCAGTGTGCCGATGAGCGCCGAGGATGGTCTGTGGCGTGTGAGACATGGTGCCGTTCCTCTTCAACCGTCGATCGCGGGCGTGCTCATGAGTCTGCCGCGGGGATCCCGGGCAAGGCCAGCAACGCCCGCCGATCATTAGATCAGATTCAGCAAGGCTGATCCATCGTGCCAAGGTATGGGTGTCACGGGCGACGCGGCATGCGCATGGCGCGCGACGCCAAATCGTCGTGATCGCGAGTCCCATACCTTGGTATCGACCAATACTTTGGTCGCTCCAAAAGCGGCGATGCAACTGGTTAACTCAGCTCGTGCATCGGAGCAAATCTCGCTTCGTCCCGCCTCTCGGCCTTCACGTCGGGGCATCGAGCGAGGCCGATTCGAGGAAAAGAGGGCATTTCGCCGAGTTCATCACTTCAGTCAAAGGAGCAGAGTCCATGAAAAGCACGCGATCGATCTACTCACTTGGAACATTCATTCTCGTCGCCGCGATGAGCGGATGCGCGACGCAAGTTGCATGTACCGGATCGGGATGCACACCAGATGAAGAGACCACCGCAGCGGTCAATGCGGCCCTCTCGTCGCACGCCGACCTGGGCCCGCCGAACCACATTCAAGTATCCACCAGTAATCACGTCGTTTACCTGACGGGCCTCGTGGATTCCCGACTTCAACGGTCGATGGCCGCAAGCGTTGCGGCGAAGACCGACGGGGTTGCGAGGGTCATCAATGCAATCGATACGTCGAACTAGTACGAGCTGCGCGCCGGCGGGGCCGTGTAAGGGAAAGACATGATATGCGGCGGTGACGTTCAGGACTATGGTGCACTTCCGTCGATGCAGCTCGCGTCGGCCGCAGTCAGAGGTTGCAGTGCGAGGTTGGCGAGCCTGGCGGCGCCTCGGAGGAGTAGCGATGAGCATGGTAGTGAGCAAGTCGCAGGAGTCTGCAAAGGCACCTTCCCACTTGTGCCCGCTGGTATTCGTGGTCCACGCGGATGGCTCGATGCGCGGGTCGCTGGAACGGCTGATTCGAGGCGCGGGCTGGCGGCCGGAGGTGTTCGCCTCGGCAGCAGGGTTCCTCGCCCACCCGCGAGCTGCGGTACCCAGCTGCCTGGTACTGGACGTTCACCTGCCAGACATGAGTGGTCTCGAGCTGCAGAAGCTCGTGCTCGATCGGGCCGAGCTGCAAATCATCTTCGTCACGGGGTGTGGCGAGGTCTCGGAGGCGGTGCGGGCCATGAAGGGCGGGGCGTTCGACTTCTTCTCGAAGGGGTTCGCGGAGGAGGCCCTGTTGAATGCCATCCGCCAGGCCATCGGGCGCAGCCGCGGCGCATTGGTCGTCGAGGCGCAGGCCCGAGTCTTCGAAAGCCGCTACGCAGCTCTCAGCCAGCGTGAGCGGGAAGTCATGGCTTTGGTGATCAGTGGGCGCCTGAACAAGCAGATCGGTGCGGAGCTCGGGATCTCGGAGGTGACGGTGAAGGCGCACCGGGGAAACGTGATGCGCAAGATGCAGGCCCGAACTCTGGCGGAGCTGCTATACGCAGGTGAAAAGCTGGGCCTCGCGCGATTGCCCCCGGAGCCGCCGGCGCGCCCCCCCGAGCGGCACCCGGCGCGGTTCATCGAGCGGCGCCCATTTCATGATGCACAGCAGGCGCGAAGCGTCACGTTCTAGACGCGGCGGCTTTGCGGCGATAGTGGTACATGCAGGCAGTCGGCCATTCTTACGAGGTCGGCAAGCGAATCGGCCGCCATTTTGCGCATGACATTGGCGCGATGGATCTGCAATGTGACCTCGCTGATGCCGAGGTGTGCAGCGGCCTGCTTGTTGAGAAGCCCGCTTACCACCAGCGGCAGCACCTCGTGCTCGCGCGGTGTGAGCGACTGAAAGCGCCGCTGTAGACGACCCAGATCAGCCTGCCTGAGACGCCGCTCGCGGTCCTGAGCGAGAGCGGTGCGCACCAGGCCCAACAGCTCCTGATCGTCGAAGGGTTTGGTCAGGAAGTCCATCGCTCCGGCCTTCATGGCGCGCACTGTGGAGGGAACGTTAGCGTGGCCCGAGACAAAGATGATCGGCGGATGATCGCCGCCGCCGATCTGCTGCTGCAGATCCAGGCCGTTGATGTCGGGAAGCTCGACGTCGAGGATGAGACAGGCGGCTCCATCCGGTTTCGAGCACGCGAGATATTCGCCGGCCGATGCCAACGCCACCGCGCGCAGACCGGCGGCGGCGAGGAGATCTTGGAGCGCCTCGCGGATCCGATAATCATCGTCAACGATGAAAACGACTTGATCGGTCGGGGTCATTGCGGTGCCGCCGCCAGAGCGGGCAGGGTGAAGCTGAAGGTTGCCCCCCGCTCTTCGTTCCGTGTGACCCACAATCTGCCCTGATGGGCTTCGATGATCGAGCGGGAGACCGCGAGCCCCATTCCCATGCCGGTCTTCTTGGTCGTGAAGAATGGCCTGAAGGCCATATCGGGGTTCTGCAATCCCGCGCCCCGATCGCGAACCTCCACTCGAACGCGGCCGCTTCCCTCACGTTTTGAACGGATCGACAGCAGCTTGGGCGCCTCGGCCGTGTCCTGCATCGCCTCGACGCCATTGCGGATCAGATTGACCATGACCTGTTGTATTTGCAGACGGTCGCCCCCTATGAGCGGCAAATCTCGTTCCAGATGCGTCTCGATGCTCACACCGTGTCCTGCGGCCTCATCGAGCATGAGCTGGCGCGCTGCCTCGATCGATTCGTTGAGATTCATGGGGATCGAGTCGGGCGCGGAATGCTTGAACAACGCGCGGACCCGATTCACGACCGCGCATGCACAGGTCGCATCCCGGACCATCCGCTCCGCGCTGAGCTTTGCCCGTTCGAGATTGGGAGGATCGCTCGAAAGCCAGCGATGACATGCGGCACCGTTGGCGGCGACGGCGCCCAGCGGCTGATTCACTTCGTGCGCAATGGCCGCCGAAAGCTCCGCCACGGTGGCAAGCCTGGCGGCGCGCGCCAGCTCCGAGCGCGCGCCGGCAAGCGCTTCTTCCGAGACACGGCGCTCCGTCATGTCCTGTACCACACCGATGTACTCGAGCGAGCCATGTGCGTTTCGGCTTCCCCTGGCGGTCAGATGCAGGTACTTGACGGAGCCGTCGGGCATCCGCAGCCGAGCCTCGCTCTGCAGGTCCATCGCCGCGACTCGCGCCCGGGCGAGGGTGTCCTGCAAGGAGGCGACGTCATCCGGATGGACTCGAGCACGTATCATGGCCGGCGTCGGGGGAATCCCCGGATCGAGCGCGAAAATGCGATACAGCTCGGCAGACCAGGTGATTTCGTCCGTTGCCACCCGCCACGAGAAGCTGCCGATCCGGCTCAGGCGCTGAGCCTCGGCGAGAAACGTCTCGCTCCTTCGCAGCTCCTGAGTCCTGGCGTGAACCTGAGCGGCGAGGCCGCGAGTCAGCTCATGCAAACCCATCTCCGCGTGTTCTCGCGCCGCCGCCTCCGACTCGAGTCGGTCAATGGACTCCACGGCCTGATAGGCAGCCGACGCGAAACGACCCATGCTTTCGAGGAGCCTGAGGTCTTCCGCGTCGAATCTGCGGCGGGCGTCGTGGGCGATTGCCCAAATCGTACCAACCGCTTTGCCGTGTACGTGAAAGGGAACGAGAAGACCTTCTTCGGCAAGAGGCACCGCTGCGCTCAAATACGGATAGCGTCGCTCCCAGTGGCTGAACAGGATCGGGGCGTTCCGCTGCAGCACGTCCCCACAGGGCGAGGAATGGCGCGGCGTTCCGCCGCCGACGTGCGGCCGCCAAGCACCCGCAATCGCGGCCCAGTAGAACCTCGTTTCGTCCTTCGTCACCAGGCTCAGGCCGGCGGAGTGGGCCTGCAGCACGGCGAGCACCTTGTCGGCGAGCGTTTGCAGGATGCTGCGGGGAGAGTCGGCCAGCGCCTGAACGAGTGCGGTTAGCGCGCAGTTCTCCGTCTCATGATCGCGAGGACGCGGCGCACGTCCAAGCAACTTCTCCGTCACCACGATCGAATCCAAAGGGGCCAACGTATCTGCAATTGCCGCCGCCGGCGGCGGAACATCAAGAGCAGTTGACTCGATCACGTGTTACCCCTCCTGGAAACGTTTGGTTCGCCTCATCCGGGTCCATTGAAAGGACTCCGCTCGTAGCGAGGGGATTCCTCGCACAGATACACTAGTAGGAGTGTCGCGCCCGAGACCATTGATCCTTGGATGCACAGAGGTTACCCCTTGGTGCATGGGATGTTTTCCGTTGGTCTAGGTGCCTGCTTGGACGGGCAAGGTGAAGGTGAAGACGGCGCCCGTGGGCTGTCCCGCCGCGGCCTGCAATTGTCCGCCATGTGCCTCGATGATCGAGCGACAGATCGATAGACCCATTCCCAAGCCGGCAGGCTTGGTCGTATAGAAGGCCTGAAATATTCGTTCGGGGCCGGTATCGGGGAAGCCCGGGCCGGAGTCCCGGAACTCGACGCACACTTCGTTCGACTCGGACTTGGCGCTGCTGATCAGCAGCCGGCGCGATCCGGTGCTTGATGCGGTCATCGCGTCCATGGCGTTGATGATCAAATTGAGGATGACTTGTTGCAGCTGGATACGGTCCGCTTGGACGCTCGGCAGGCCGTCGGCGAGTTGCAGCTCCACCACGACCTCGTTTTTCTTCGCTTCGCTTCGCGTCAGAGCGACTACCTCCAGAACCGCGTCGTTGATCTCCAAGCGGTCTTTCAGCGGAGGCGCCTTCTTGATGAAGGCACGGATTCGGCTGATGACTTCGGTGGCGCGATTGCCATTGGTCACGATGCGGCACAGCGCCTGGTGCACCTCATCGATATTGGGTGGCGTTGCGGCCAGCCAGCGCACCGCAGCATGCGCATTCGTGACCGCCGCCCCTATCGGTTGGTTCACCTCATGCGCTATCGACGCCGAAAGTTGCCCCATGGTTGCAACGCGGTTCGCGTGCGCCAGCTCCATCTCCATCTCTCGATGGCGCAGCGCGGATGCTTCGGCACTTTTCTTCTCGGTCACGTCCCGAACGAAGCCGCTGAATTCCCAGTTGCCATCGATCTGATAGGGGGCGATCGATACCTCCACCGGGAATTCGGTACCGTCCCGGCGAAGCGCGCTCAGCTCGATTCGCCGATTGAGCAACGGTCCCTCTCCGGTGCAAAAAAAGCGCTTCATGCCTTTGTCGTGTGCGTCGCGGTATTGCGGCGGTATGATCAGTTCCGAAAGGATTCGACCGGTGGCCTCGTCACGTCTCCAGCCGAACATCGTCTCGGCCTGCGCGTTCCACTCCGTGATCCTTCCGCGCTCATCGATGCTCAGGACGGCGTCCAGGGCGCTGTCGATGATCCGTCGTGTTTTCGTGTCTCGCTCCCGCAGATCGCTGGAGAGGTGGAGGTTCTCGAGCGACATCGCCGCTTCCGCAGCCAGCAGCTTGATGACCGCGATACGGGCCGGCGTCAGCGCGCCGGGGGATGGAGTGTTTTCGAGGTAGATGAGGCCAATGAGTCCGGTCTGCCTGAGCAGGGGCAGGCAAAGAATCGATTGCGGTCGATGCGCGCGAATGTATTCATCCGCACAGAACAGGTTCACCTGCGCCGTGTCGAGCAGGAGCACGCTCTCCTTGGTGTGGACGGCGTAGTGCAGCACGGATTGAGGCAGGTCCGTCGCCATCAACTTTGCGGTCCGCAGATCGACCGACACTGTGCCGCCGCCGGCGGTCGCCTCCGCCTCGATCCAGTATTCATCGCGCCGTGCAAGAATCAGCAGACCTCGCCCGGCGCCGGCGTACTCGATTGCCGCGCGCATGAGCGCGTCGATCAAGTGGTCGGAGACTATGTCGCCCTGCGCAGAGCGGGAGACCCTCTCCCAGAGCGCTTCCAGGCTGTTGTCCGGTCCGGTGTCCGACGCGGGGCTCATGCCCCATTCTAGCGTTTTACACCAATACGATCATCAGCGACTCCGTGATCCCCCTGCACCAGCGCGGAGCGGACGAACCCGAGCAGCGCCTCATCATCGAACGTCTTGCTGAGGTAGCAAATGACTCCGGCGGCAAGAGCACGAGCCCGAACATTGTCATCGGGATACGCGGTAATTAAGATTACCGGTATGGTAAGACCGGACGCGACCAATTGCCGATGCAGCTCGACACCACCCATCGTTGGCATGTGCACGTCTGCAATCAAGCAGGATGTACTTCCGAGGCGAGGGGATGCCAGGAACTGCTCCGCGGACGAGAACGCCTCGACTTCGAATCCAAGCGATCTCATGAGACTGGTCATCGCCTCACGAAAGGACTCATCGTCATCGACAACAGAGATGAAGTATTGCGACACCACCGGTCTCTCGCTTGTACTCCGACCTCGCGACCCTAGCACTCTGCGGCCATGTTGACGCATTGCCCCTTCGCGGAGGGCAGATTGGCGCAAAGCATGGGAGGGGTTATACCTTCGTATATAATGGCCACCTCGCCGGTTGGCGCGTGAGGCGCAGGCGGGGCTCCGAACGCCAAGAAGTTGCGCATGATGCAAACGCCGATCCCCGAGGTGCACGGTATGGTCTTCATCGTGGATGACGACCCGCAGATCCGCGAATCGCTCGTGAGCTTGCTTCGATCAGTGGGCCTGGGGGTGACGGCGCTCTCATCCGTGCCGGAATTCCTCGGCTGCCCGCGCCCCGAGGGGCCGGCTTGCCTGGTGCTCGATGTGAGATTGCCGGGGCGAAGCGGCCTCGACCTGCAGCGCGAGCTTGCCGCGACAAACATCCGGCTCCCGGTCATTTTCATCACGGGGCATGCGGACATTCCCATGTCCGTCCAGGCCATGAAAGGCGGAGCGATCGAGTTCCTGACCAAGCCATTCAGAGATCAAGATTTGCTGGATGCCATCCATCTCGGCCTGGCCCGTGACCGCGAGCGGTGCGAGAATGACAGGGAGCTCAGGGCGCTGTCGGAGCGATTCGAGACGCTGACGTCTCGCGAGCGCGAAGTCATGAGCTGCGTCGTGATGGGCCGGTTGAACAAGAAGATCGCCGGCGACCTGGGCATCAGTGAAATCACGGTCAAAGTGCATCGCGCCCAGGTCATGCGCAAAATGGGTGCGGATTCTCTGCCAGAGCTCGCGCGGATGGCAGACAAGCTGAAGCTTTCGGCGCAAAAGCCCCATTAGTGCATGTGGCGCCGGTAGCGCGCATGTGGCGCCGGTAGCGCGGCCGGCTATCATGCTTTTCCATTAGATACTCCGCGGGGTCATTCCGGCACAGTTCATCTCGGCCGTGCTCATGGGGCTGGAGTCCATGATTGACCCGTCTTCCGCAATCATCGCTGCAATTGTCGATGACGATCAGAGAATGCTCTGGTCTCTCGAGAATCTTCTGGAATCGGCAGGCTACACCGTGCGCTTGTTTGCCGCGGCCGAGACTCTGCTCGAGAGCGGTCAGCTCGCGGAACTCGACTGCCTCATTTCGGACATCGATTTGCCGCGGATCGATGGTTTTGAACTGCTGCGACGGGCCCGCGCGGCAAGGCCGGAGTTGCCCGTCATCCTCATCACGGGACACCACGCCATCGGTGAGCGGCCGCCCCCGGGCAGCGCCGGAAATTGCCTGCTATTGATGAAGCCGTTCGATGGGCAAGACCTCCTCGCGGCCGTGAGCGAGGCGGTGCAACGCCTGCGCGGGCGGTCGTGAGCACGAACACCAGGGGCCATTTTCGATTCGCGCCATGGATGCGATGGGTGCGTTGCGAGGCCGTCCAACAACAGGGGAAAATGTGATGGGTAAATTCCTGCTCGAAGCGGCCGTCGCCTGGCTCATGGTATCGGCCGGGATAGATGCGTCGGTGGCGCAAACCGCGGACTCCGACGCCTCGAGCCTGCAGGAGATCATCGTGACGGCGCAAAAGCGGGCCGAGAACGCCGACACGGTACCGATCGTGATGACGGTTCTGACGAATCAGGACCTGATTCAAACGGGAGTCGACTCCACCCAGCAGCTCGAATGGGCGACGCCGGGTTTGGTTTTCGGCAACACCAACGGTTTTGCGCAGCCGTATATCCGCGGCGTCGGTAGCGATCTGATCACTCCGGGACAGGATTCGCCGGTCGGATTCTATCTCGATGGTGTCTATCTGCCATTCACGTCCGGCTTATTGCAGCAATTCGGCGACATATCGCGCATCGAAGTGCTGAAAGGCCCGCAGGGCACCCTGTATGGCCGCAATACCACGGGAGGTGCCATAAACATCATCACGCGCGACCCGCAACAGGCATTCTCGGCGGACGCGAGCGTGAGCGCCGGGAATCTGGGGTACGCCAAGGCAACGACCTATGTCACCGGCGGCCTCGCCGATGGTCTGAGCGCGAACTTCGCGGGCGTCTACACCATCCACAACGGATTCGTCGACGTGCTCAACGATGGGGGGCACCTCGACAATCTCGACCAATTCGGGGTGCGGGGCAAGATCAAGTACCAGATCAATGACAGCTGGGACGTGCTGTTTGGCGGGGATTACGTACGCAAGAACGACTCCTCCGACGCCGTGTACACGGGATTGGTGGGCAGCCAGCTGCCGCTGCCGCCCGGTGTGGGTCCTGCCTTCCGTCCATACGATACCTATACGGATCTGGATCCGCCTCCGCAGCGCACGGCCACCGATTCCGGCATCAATCTGACCGTGCACGGCCATATGAGCTGGGCGGATTTCACGGCCATCACCGGTTTTCGTGATGATTACATGATATCCAGCTCGGACGGAGACGGTACATCGCTGCCGCTCTATGCTTATCAGGCTTACGCGGGCGAGCAGCAATTCACGCAGGAGCTGCAATGGGCATCGCCCGGCTCATCGCCGCTGCAATGGATAGGGGGGCTTTATTTCCTCAAGGCGAATGCCTTCGACGGACCTGTGAATGTCTGGGCAAACGTTCCCATCATGGAACCGGCGAATGTCGCCGTGCTGGACGGGAGAACCCGCATCAGCTCCTACGCGGCGTATGGTCAGGCGGGTTACGAGTTGCCTCATGGGTTCAAGCTGATCGCCGGCTTTCGAACCAGCTATGAGCAGCGGAAATTGACGGGGCTTACGGATTATACGACCAGTTTGATCACTCCCGCGGTGGATACTTCGAAGAGCTGGACCACCACCAAACCAAAGGCGACGCTTGAATGGGAAAACCCAGGTCAGTTGCTGTATGCAAGCTATTCGACGGCTTTCAAGGCCGGTTCCTATAATCTTCTGAGCCCGAACGCCCCCGGTCCGCTGGCACCCGAAAATATCAAGGCCTATGAGGTCGGAGGCAAGCACGACTTGCCATTCTTGAATCACGGACGCCTGGATTGGGCCGTCTTTTACTACAACTACAGCAACATGCAAGTCGCCACCGAAGACCCGGCCACCGGCGGCATCGATACCGCGCAAAATGCCGCAACCAGCATCAACAAGGGCGCCGATCTGGATCTCGCCGTGCCCATCGTCCGGAATTTGACGGCCAGCATCGGTATGGAGTATCTGGATGCCCGGTATGAGAGCTTTCCGAACGCGGCGGTCGACAACATCGTGAATGGCGAACTGGCCTACCCGGACTACACGAAATCGGTGAACGCCTCCGGAAATCGTGAGGAGCGCTCACCACTTCTCACTTCCACGGCGCAGCTCAAGTGGCTGCTTCCCATCAGCCCCGGCAACATCTCCACCACGGCGACCTTTTATCACAATAGCGGCTTTTTCTTCGATGCAGGCGATGAGCTGCAGCAAAAGGCCTACAACCTCGTGAACCTCTACATTCAGTATGCGCCGCGAGGAGATCGCTGGAGCATCGCCGCTTGGATCAACAATGCATTCAATGCCACGGTGCTGGGGGGCGTCGCCGCGTCGCCCTACATCGTGGGCGCATTCTACAATGATCCAAGGCTTTTCGGGCTGAGTGCGTCCGTGCACTATTGATGGACGAGTCTCCGGGCAACAAGGCGATGCGGGTCCACTTCGACAGGATCGTGAATGCGCTCCCTGCACTGGTCTGGACGACGCAAGGCGACGGCCGGAGCGATTTCGTCAATCGTCACTGGTGCGAATACACCGGTCTCGCGCCCGATGCGGCGCTCGATCATGGCTGGCGCAGCGCCATCCACCCGGACGATCTGACCTCATTCCTGGAAGGTTGGAGCGTCATCCAGCAGTCCGGCATCGCCCGGGAGATCGACGGACGATTGCGCCGCTTCGACGGAGAATACCGCTGGTTCGTGTTCCGCCCCTCCTTCATGGAGGATGTCGGCGGCCGCGGTCGTTGGTGCTGGCTCGGATTGAACGCGGACGAGAGTCCCACGACCGATGGACGCCTGCGTCGCTTGTTCGACATGCTGCCCTGGCAGGCGGGGTTCCTGAACAAGGCCGGCGTTTTGGAGTTCACCAACCTGCAGTCCCTCAAGGACTTCAATATGACCCGCGAGCAGCTCGAGCGGTGGACTGCGTCTGGGATCATCCACGCGGACGACCACGAGAAGGACCACAACGCTGTTACGGCTCTACTGACGACCGGCGAGATGATGGACTTGCAAGTTCGCATGCTCTATCCACACGGCGCCTATCGGTGGACGCGCGCGCGGTGCGTTCCGGTCCGTGACGCCCAGGGCAACGTCGTGCGCTATGTGACGTTCCAAATCGACGTCGACGATCTGAAACGGGCGGAGGACCTGCTGGCGGCCGAAGTGAAGCTGCTCGAGCGGGTGGCGCGAGGCGAAGCCCTGGGAGAGGTTCTGGGCGCGCTCAGCCGTCGCGTGGAGGAGCTGTGCAACGGCTGCTTCTGCCATATCCTGCTCGTTGCAGCCGACAGGAAGCACTTCGAGGCCGGCGCCGGAGCCGGCCCGGCGGATGCCTTCAAGGGCTTCCTCGACGGCAGGAGCATCGACCGCGGCGGATGCGACCCGTATTCGATGGCGTTCATCGCGAAGGCGCCGATAATCACCGCGGACCTGGCGGATGACTCGAGGTGGCAAGGGTCGGCCTGGCAGGCGGTGATGAAGACCCATGGCTATGCCTCCTGCTGGTCGATGCCCATCGTGTCCGGTTCAGCCGAAGCCTCCGGGATCATCGCGATCCATCGGCACGAGCCCGCGATTCCGACGGCACAAGAGCAAGATCTCATGGACCGGTTCGCAAAGATCGCGGGTATCGCGATCGACCGTACCCGGGCCGACGAGGCGCTCAATCAGGCGCGGCTGGAGTTGACGCATGTGGCGCGGATGGCAACGCTCAGCGCGATGACCGCTTCCATCACGCACGAGGTGAGCCAGCCCATCTCGGGCATCTTGACCAACGCCAATACCTGCGCGCGGATGCTGGCGGCCGACCCACCCAACGTCGCGGGGGCCGCCGAAACGGTGCGGCGCACGATCCGGGACGCCCATCGTGCCACCGAGGTGATCAAGCGTCTGCGAGCGATGTTCGCAAAGAAGGCCCCGACCCTGGAGATGGTCGACCTGAACGATGCGGCGCGCGAAGTGATTGCCATGTCTGCGGCCGAGCTACGACGCGGCCGCTCGGACTTGCAGACGGACTTCACCGAGCCTCTGCCGCCCATCAGCGGGGATCGCGTGCAACTGCAGCAGGTCATCCTGAACCTGCTGCTGAATGCGGCCGATGCCATGGCCGGCATCGAGGATCGGCCGAGAACGCTGCGGGTGCAGACGCAGATCAAGGGGAGCGAAGGCGTCGAACTGCTCGTTCGCGACTCCGGCGTCGGCCTCGATCCAGGCGGCATCGAAAAGCTGTTCGAAGCGTTCCATACCACCAAGGCACATGGCCTCGGTATCGGACTGGCGATCAGCCGCTCGATCATCGAGGGTCACAAGGGACGGCTGTGGGCGATGCCCAACGACGGACCGGGCGCGACCTTCGGTTTCTACATGCCCTGCGCCGCCGACGCTTCGAGCAAAATCGGATGAGCCTCCCTCATGCGTCTTGACGAATACGTTCGATGGACTGCGAGCTGCCCTATTCACCGCCGGCAACGGCGCCCCCACCGGCCGGCCGGCGCGCGATCCAGCAGATGGGAATGAGCAGCAGCACCGTCCAGCCGAACAGATAGAACAGGTCCAGGGACGAGAGCAAATAAGCCTGATTGACCACTTCCTTTATCACGGCGGCGTCAGCCGAGCGAACGCTCAGTCCGAAGCTCATGATGTTGTGGACGCCCTCACGAAATGCCGGGCTGAAAGCCGTCAACGACTCGACCAGCCGCGTTTGATGAAGGGCCTCACGCCGGTCCCAGTAGGTGGTGGTCAGAGAGGTGGCGAAGCCGCTCGCGGTGATGCGCAAGAAGTTGTTGAGCCCCGAGGCGGCGGGGAGCTTGTCCGCGGGCAGGCGGTCGAACGTGATGGTCAGCAGCGCGATGAAGAACGTGCCCATGGCAAAACCCTGCACCAGCGTCGGTACGGCGAACACCCAGAAGCTCGCGTCCGGCGGATACGCGGCCCGCATGAAATAAGAGAGCGCGAAGATCGCGAAGGAGACCGTCGCGAACAACCTGGGATCGAAGCGTCCGATGTACTTGCCGACGAACGGTGCCACCAGCAGCGCCGTGATGCCGCTCGGCGCCGTCACGATTCCGGCCCAGGTCGCCGTGTAGTTGAGGTTGCTCTGCAGCCACAGCGGCATCAGCACGACGTTGCCGAAAAACAGACCATACGCCAGGCACAGCGCCACGGTACCGAGCGTGAAGCTCGGGTACTTGAAAAGAGAAAGATCGACGATCGGGTTCTCATCGGACAGTTCCCAGATGATCCACGCCGCGAGGCACACGACGGTGACGATGGCAAGGCCGACAATGACGTTGGAATTGAACCAGTCCAGGTCCTTCCCCTGATCGAGCACGACCTGCAGGGAACCGACCCACACCACCAGCAAAGCCAGTCCGACTCCGTCGATCTTCAGTCCGTGCGCCGCGCGCTCGCGTGTTGGGAGCGAGCGCCAGCACACCAGGACACTGAATATGCCCACGGGTATGTTGATGAGGAAGATCCAGCCCCAGGCGTAGTTGTCGGAGATGTAGCCGCCGAGAATCGGGCCGCAGATCGGCGCCACGAGCGTGGTCATCGACCAGATCGCGAGCGCCGTTCCCTTGCGATTCTCGGGGAACAGAGTCAGCAGCAGCGCTTGTGAACCCGGGATGATGGGCCCGGAAACGCCGCCTTGCAGCACCCGAAAGAAGATCAGCTCGGTCATGCTCGTGGAAATGCCGCATAGGAATGATGCGACGGTGAACAGCGCGACCGATACCACGAAGGTGCGCACGACTCCAAATCGGCGCATCAACCATCCCGTCAGCGGCACCGATACGCCGTTGGCCACGGCGAAGGAGGTGATGATCCAGGTGCCCTGATCGGAGGAGACGCCGAGGTTGCCCGCAATGGTGGGTATCGAGACGTTCGCAATGGTCGTGTCCAGCACTTGCATGAACGTCGCCAGTGCCAGCGCAAGAAGCGTGACACCTCGCGGGATGCCCGCCGAGGAAGCAGCCTGTGGCACGGCGGCGTCCATCGCTAGCGGGCGAGATTCGCGGCGATTTTAGGCGCGCCTTTCGCAAATTCCAGATTGTCTTTGATGATCCGGGCGATACGGGCGTCTTCCTGCGGGTCGTTGGCGAGACTCGCCTGTGACGGAATCGGAATCTGCCTCACCTGCCGGGAAACCAGCGGACCCGAGGTGTTGCGAATGTCGACACGGGCCGTGACGGACAGCCCGATGCGCAGCGGATGCGCATGCAATTCGCCCGGATCGAGCGCGATGCGCACCGGCAGGCGCTGAACGATCTTGATCCAGTTGCCGGAAGCATTCTGCGCCGGCAAAAGCGCGAAAGCAGTACCGCTGCCCGCGGACAGACCCACCACCTTTCCGTGATATACCACTGATCCACCGTATATGTCGGCGCGCAGCGTGACCGGCTGGCCGACCCGCATGTCGCCCAGCTGAACTTCCTTGAAGTTCGCATCCACCCAGACGGTATCCAAGGGAACGATGCCCATGAGCGGCGTGCCCGCGGCAACTCGCTCGCCCACCTGAACCGATCGTTGCGCGACGACCCCGGAGACGGGCGCGGTGATGCGCGTGCGCCGCAACGCCAGCGAGGCGTCGCGGACGGCCGCGATCGCGGCCAGCACTTCAGGGTGGGTGGGAATGGTGGTCCCATCGATTCGCGCCGTCGTCTCGTTCAGCTGCTCTTGGGCGGCCCTGAGCGCAGCGCGCAATTCCGTGACCCTGTCCTCGGTATGCTGGAATTCCTCGCTCGATACGGCACCCTCGCTGAGCAATCCCATGCGACGCGCATGATCCTGCTCGGCCTGCTGGAGCTCGACCTCGCGATCGCGAATTTCTGCTCGTAACTGATCAGCCTGCGCAAACAGCGCGCGGACCGCCCTGACGGCGCGGGCCAGATTGGCCTCGGCATCGCTCACCGCCACCTCGGCGTCAGCCGGGTCCAACTCCAGCAGCTGCTGACCTCGAGCGACAAACTGCGTGTCATCAGCGTGCAGTTGAATGACCGTGCCGGGAACCTCGGCGGTGACCTGAACGACGTCGCCGTCCACGTAACAATCATCCGTGCTTTCGAAGTGGCGCGCGTACCAGTACCAGTAGCTGCCGTAACCCACGGCGCAGATGGCAACTATGCCGGCAAGAATCTTGAGATTGCGGCGCCGATTGCCCGCGGCCGGTGGGGCCGCCGGCGACTGCGCAGCAGGCGGCGGGGCGGCAGCCGGTGCGGCGGCAACGGGCGGGGCTCCAGCCGGTGCGGCGGGCGGTGCGGCGGGCGGTGCGGCGGGCGGTGCATCGGGGCTGCTGGGTGAGTCATTCATCTGAGAATTCTCCAAGGACACGATCGATCAACGGGACGCCGTCGCACTCAACATGACGGAATCGGAATGGAAGTCTCCGCCGACGTCGATCAGCAGCGTCACCCGGGCGATGTCTCGCGCCGACAAAAGATCGACGCGTTGGCGCCGGGCCGCGAGGACCTCGGTCTCCGTTGCCAACACCGATAGGTAGGTCGTGAGACCCGCCTTGTAGCGGTCGGTGGCGAGGCGAAAGGCATCCTCGGCTGCGTCCAGCGACTGCTGTTGCTGCCGAAGACCGGCATCGAGCGCGACGATGTTGCTGATCTGGTCGGCGGTCTGCTGGACAGCTTCCAGGACCGTCTGGTTGTAGGTTGTCACGGCGAGGTCCACGTCGGCAGCCCTGCCGCGGTAGTTCGCTCTGAGCTTGCCCGCATCGAAGATCGGCAAGTGCAGCGCGGGTCCCACACCAAAGGTGCGGGCGCTGCCGCGAAACAGCGCGTCGAATCCAATGGCCTCCGTGCCCGCAAAGGCAAGCAGATCGATATCCGGGTAGAAAGCAGCTTTCGCCGCGGCCAGGCCGGCACGCGCACCGATGATGCGCGAATGTGCGGCGAGCACGTCCGGGCGCCGGGCCAGCAAATCGAACGGCAAGGACGCGGGTAGCGCAAATACCGTGTCCGCCCGCAGTCGCGGACGCTCGATCTGCTCGTAAGCCGTGGCACCCTGTCCGGTCAGCGCCGCGAGCAGATGCACGTCCCGGTCCCGTTCGCCGCGAATTTGTGTCAGATCGACGCGGGCGTCCGCGACGGCGCCTTGTGCTTGGCGCAGCTCGACCGTGGTATCGAGTCCGGCCTTCAACCGCCGTTGCGTGATCGAAAGTATCTGCAGCCGTTGTTGCTCCGTACGCTCATCAACGTCAGCAAGTGCATAGGCTCGATCAAGCTCGAGGTATGAGCGGACGACGGCTCCGGCAATCGCAAGTCTCGCACCGGCCGAGTCGAGTGCTGCGGCCTCGGCCTGATTGCGGGCCTGCCTCACGAGTGCGGCCTGACGGCCCCAAAAGTCGAGGTCCCAGGAGAGATTGAACCCTTGGTCGCCGTCCCACCGGGGCGTGCCGCCATAGGGCGACGGAATCGGAGCGTGGGCGCTGAACCGTTCGCGGGACTCGGCGGCGTCGTAGGTGACCAAGGGCAACGAATCAGCGTGAACCGCTGCAGCCTCGGCCTGGGCTCCGCGCAGCCGTGCGAGGGATTGCGCGAGCGTCGGGCTGCCGGCGAGGGCGCTGTGCAGCAGGCGGTCGAGCTGCGGGTCCTGATAGGCGGCCCACCATTCGGCGCCGGCCACCGGAGCGGGCGCTCCCGACAATCCCAGATCCGCTGGATTGTCGAGTGCGCGCTCCTGCGGGGCCGCGTAGTGCGCGGAGATGCATCCGCCAAGAAGCAAACCCATCAGGAGCGGCATCGTGCGCACCAGCTTGGCGCTCGCCGGGTTTTGAGAAACTGACAGGACCCTACTCACTGAAACCTCGCTGCTGCATCTGACATCCACAACTCGATCAGGCTGGGCCGGACTTCATACAGTGGGTGATGCCATCGCGGCGGTGCCCACCCCCTCTTCCTTGGTCTCGAGTAATCCCTTTCGATCGAGAGCGCCGGGCGCCTCGCGCGCGGCTGGATCATCGATCTCTGCTCAATCAAGTCACGCAGCGATCAAATCAGATGCATGAGGATCCGGTCTATTGGACATTGGTGTCGGTTGCCGCCTTGGATCAAGGCGGTCGATGCGCACGCAGCGCGAGCGGCGGCCGCCCGGCGGTGCTGCGTGCGGGCGCGGCGGTTTTGCGGAGTCTCAGGCCGTGCCAAGCACGCAATCGAGCGCTGCGCGCAGATCGTGCTCGCTGAAGGGCTTGAACAGGCACTCAACGGCACCTCGAGCAATGAGATCCGCACGAAGATCTTGGTCGCAGTGGGCCGTGATGAAGATGATCGGGATCTTCACGGCACGGCGGCCCAATTCGCGCTGCAGCTCCGGTCCCGACATGCCCGGCATCGACACGTCCAGTATCAGGCACCAAGTATCGGCGAGCACGTCGGACGCAAGAAAATCCTCCGCGCAAGCAAATGGCGCGGCGGCGAATCCGAGCAGCTGCAGCAGGTCGGGGAGCGACTCTCGTGACGAGAGATCATCATCCACCACCGATATCAAAGCACGCTGCCGCATGCCGCCATTATTGTGCCGGCGCCCATGTTTGGGAGGCCGAGAAATCGGAATCTATTTCTCAAAAATGGCAGAGTGCGGTCGTCTCTGCGGAAAATCGGCGTCGGGGTCCGTCTCATCCGGGGCCCCATAGCGGGCTCTTCCACGTGGCAAGGGCCTTGAGGAAGGCGGTTACTCTAGGAGGAAGAAACTTGCGGGTCGGATACACGGCGAAAACCGGGATCTCCGCCGATGTCCATCGCGGCAGCAGGCGCACCAGATCACCGCGAGCGAGAGCTTGATCGCAGTAGCCGGTCTCGAGCAGGCCGATACCATGTCCGCGCAGTACAAACGCGGCCGCGGATTGGCAGTCGCGGCTCGAGACGTTTCCCGTCACGTGAACGCGCACTTTCTTACGCCCGCAGATCAAATCCCAGTCGGTCTCATGGTTCCTGGCATTGAACATAACGCAGTCGTAGGCCTTCAGTTCCTCCGGCTCGGTGGGCAATCTGCGGCCTTCCAGGTAGCCCGCCGTGGCAACGACATAGCGTACGCTCTTGCCGAGCTTGGCGGCCACGACGCTGGAATCCGTCAGATGGCCGAAGCGGATCGCGACGTCGATGTTTTCCGCCACAAGATTCAAGTAGGCATTGGTGATGTACAGATCAATGCGGATTCGCGAGTGCTCTTTGGAGAGTCGCGAAAGAAAATCCATGAATGGACCCTGGCTGAGAATCATCGGAACCGAGATCGCCAGCGTTCCCTCCGGCTTTCTCTGGGTTTGGGTGAGAACCTGTTCCGCTTCCTGAAGCCGCATCAGCGGCTCCGTGCACTGGTTGAAGTAGTCCCGGCCCTGCGAGGTGAGGATCACGCTTCGTGTGGTTCGCCGTACGAGCGAAACACCGAGGTCGGACTCCAGCACCGAGAGCCGGCGACTCACCGTGGAAACGGGCATGTCCAAGGCCCGTGCGGCCTTGCTGATGCTCTCAAATTCCGCGACTTTCACGAAAACCAGAATGTTATCCAGATGCTGCATCTCGCGGCCTTGCCGGTTGCGTCGTTGGGGCGCTTCGACACGTCACATAAATGGTGCTTTAGCTCGCGGCGGCAATAGCACTTTGTGGTCGGTGCGCCGCTGCGCCACGCCTGCCAGGCGATACCAATGTCCAATAGCCGCCCTGATCATCCCTGCATTAACGTTGGCCCCGCGGATGGTCGGAGCCTCGAGGGAATGCTGCATGCAAATGGAAGTCAAAGAGGACCGCGCCCTGATCTCGGTGTTCTGCGCCTATACGGTCTGCGCCACGCTCTGGCTGCTGTTTGCCACCGGAGTGGGTATATTGATGGCCTTCAAGTTCGGGGCGCCGGAATTCGGCTCCGGCGCATGGCTGACGTTCGGACGACTGCGTCCCATCCATACGAACGCGACGTTCTACGGATTCGCGAGCATCGCCCTGGTCGGATTGGGGTATTACGTTGCCGCGCGCAGCAGCGGCGCGAGGCTCTACAGCGCCGGGCTGGCGTGGATCGGCCTCGCGCTCTTCAATGTGGCGGCCCTCGCGGGCACGATCGCCCTGGACCTGGGCTACAACGACGGCGACCTCGAGTACCGCGAATGGCCGTGGCAGATCCGGTTGATCTTTCTGGCTGCGCTCATGGTGACCGGCTGCAACCTCATCGCCACGGTTGCACGTCGCGCCAGCAAGGACATCTACCTGGCCAACTGGTACATCCTCGGCGGCACGCTCTGGACCTGCATCATCGCGGTCGTAGCCATCGTCCCTCAGTACCAGTATGGACTGGGCCAGGTCGCGGTCTCGGGGTTCTACATGCACAACGCCGTCGGCATGTGGTTCACGCCGCTTGCGCTCGGGGTGATCTACTACACCCTGCCGAAACTGCTGAACCGGCCAATTTACTCCTACGCCCTCGGAGTCTTCGCGTTCTGGACGAATCTGCTGTTCTACCCCATCATCGGCGCGCATCATTTCGAGTTCAGTCCGCTGCCTTGGTGGCTGCAGACCGTCGCCATCGTGTTCAGCGTGGCAATGCTGGTGCCGGTGTGGGGCGGCAGCAGCAATTTTCTTCTCACCATGCGCGGACGCACGCGCGATTTGATTCACTCCTATCCCCTGATGTTCATCTTCGTCGGAGTGATGAGCTACCTGATCGGCTCCACGCAGGGGACGTTGGAGGCATTCCGATCGCTGCAGCAGGTGTGGCACTTGACCAATTTCACGGTCGGTCATTCTCACCTCACGATGTACGGCATCATTGCATTCGCGATCTGGGGCGGCATCTACGGGCTGCTGCCGCTGGCGACGGGTAAGCGCGCCAGCACGCTGGGCATGGCGCTGCACTTCTGGATGGCGCTGGTCGGCTGCTTCATCTATGTCACCTCGCTATCGATCGGCGGCACGATCCAAGGACTCGATTGGATGCACGGACTGCCTTTCATCCAGTCGGTGATCGACATGCAGAGCTATTACGTATGGCGCGGCGTGGGCGGCTTGCTCATGTTCCTGAGCCACATCGTGTTCGCCTGGAACGTCTGGCGCATGTGCTACGGGACGGAGGCAGTGACATTGCCGCTGCAGGCGCTGAGAGCCGACGAGGCAGCGGCATGAACAAGCTCGTGATGATCGTCGGCGGATCGACCTTGGTCTATGCGGGTCTTGCGTTCATGATGGGGGTTCTGCCCGGCATCGAGCTGTCGAGGGTTCCCGCGGGGGCGGGCGTCGAGCCGCTCACCGCGCTCGAGGCGCAGGGGCGCGAGGTGTATGTGGCGAACGGCTGCGGTTACTGTCACACGCAGCAAGTGAGGCCGCTGGACGAGGACAGGGTGTTTGGGCGGCCGTCGGCCGCGAGCGATTTCACGTACCAGACTCCGGAGCTGCTCGGGTCCGAGCGCACCGGTCCCGATCTTACCAATATAGGCACACGCCAGCCGAGCTCCGTGTGGCAGTACATCCATCTGTATGAGCCGAGAGCGGTGGTACCGGAATCGATCATGCCTTCCTTCAGCTGGCTGTTCGAGGTGGTGGACCATGCGCCGGCCGGCATGACTGCGGTTCCCCTGCCGAGCGCTTTCGCGCCGACTCGCGGGGTCGTGGTCCCAACCCACGAGGCCGAGGCGTTGATCGCGTATCTGGCGGCGTTGAAACAGCCCGCGTGGTCAGGGAGCGGGGGCGAGGGCGGGGCGGCCGGCACGACCACTGCCGCGCCGGGCTCGAGCTCGAGGCCGTCCGCCGGTGCCGCCGCCGGTGCCGCCGCCGGCGGCTACGATGCGGCCAAAGGGGCAAGCTTGTACACCTCGAACTGCTCCGCCTGCCACCAGGCGAATGGCGAAGGCCTGGCAGGCGCGTTTCCGCCGCTCAAGGGCAATGATGTCGTGAACGACGGCGATGCGACCGAGCACATTCATGTGGTGTTGCGCGGCCTGCAGGCGACCCGAGTCGGCGGCGTGGTCTACGGCGGCGTCATGCCTTCGTTTGCCGCCAGGCTCAGCGACGCCGATGTCGCCGCCATCATCGATTACGAGCGCAGCTCGTGGGGCAACCACGGAACGTCCATAATCGCGGGGCAAGTCGCCGCCGAGCGGGCAAAGCCAAGATAGACGTGGTGGAAATGGCAAGAGGCGGAGGTTCCAGTGCATCATCATCTGACAGGTCCGTTGTGGGGCAACGCTCTCATCATCGTGATCGCAGGCGCAATCACTGCGGCCTGCTTCGTGGCGATGTTCTGGATGCTGCTTCGCCCAGGCGAGGCAGACCCCGGCCACCCGAAACGCCTGGTGCTTCGCCATGACCGCTGAACGCTCAGGCGGGGCTGCGCCTTCGCACGTCAGGATCTATCTGGATGACAACGCGCAACCCATCATCGACCGAGAGCTCCCGGCCGACATCGCGCTCGACACACTGAGCTTGACCGATGGCGCGCATCGGATGGTAATCCGTGCGCAAGGCCAGAACGGGCGGGAGGGGGTGGAGGAAATCGCCTTCGTGGTGCAAAACGGACCGGGAATCAGCGTCTCGGGCTTGCGGCCTCATTCGATACACAGCGGCACGGTGCACTTCACGGTGGACGCGTTCAGCGCCGATGACGCGTTCGACCCGCGCCGCGCCGAAGCGCGCTCGGCGATTCCGGTGTGGGTGTGGGTCATGTCGCTGTTCGTCGTCTCCTGGGCCGTATGGTATGCGGCGCGCATGTGGGAAGTGCCGCCGTCATACTCGAAGTCACCCACCTTCGGTCATGAAACCACCTCGCAGGTGTCCCGAGGAAAGTAAGCGAGGCCACCCGGCATGCCGCCAAGCGATTGGTGCGGGGGCGCCCGCGCCTGCGGCGCCGTGACCGATGCGGCCGCCATGCGCTAGGTCTCCCGGCCCGTGCTGATTCCAAGCTTCCCAGCCATATTCACCAGGTCGACGAAGGTCATGGCCTGCATCTTCTCCATGACCCTGCCGCGATGCGCCTTGACGGTGATCTCACTGATATCCAGCTCGAAGCCGACCTGTTTGTTCATCAGTCCCCTCACGACCAGGCTCATGACCTCGCGCTCACGCTTGGTCAGCGAGGCGAACCGCTCCTGTAATTGCCGCTGAGCTCCTTCCCGCTTCAGATTCGCCTGGCTGCGAAGAACCGCCTCGCGAATCGCTCCGATCATGATTTCGTCATCGAGCGGCTTGGTCAAGAATTCAGCCGCGCCAGCTTTCATCGCCCGGACCGACGTCGGGATATCGCCGTAGCCCGTTATGAATATGATCGGCGTCGAGGATTTCTCATTGCCTATGCGCTGCTGTATATCGAGACCGCTGAGATCCGGAAGATTGACGTCCAGGATCAAGCAGCTCGGGACCACGCTTGGCAGTCGCTCCAGAAACGCCTGTGCCGATTCGAACAGCGCAGGTTGCCATCCCTGGTTTTGAATCAAGAGCTCCAGGGATTCTCGAACGGAGATATCATCGTCAACAACGACGACCATAGGTGCAGTCGGCGGCATTGCAGGTACCCTCGGGAAGCAATTCGTCGCATCTATTAAGCGCATGAAGAGTCTCCCCAGGCAAGAGGTGCTACGGCAGCTTTAGCGCTCTTTTCAGCGCCTCGAGCAGGGTCGTGTCGCTGAACGGCTTGATGATGCATTCGACGGCCCCTTCGTACATGTCGGATCGCGATGCATAGTCCGCATGAGCCGTTATGAAAATGGTCGGAATGTCACGGCCCTGCCTCAACAGTTCACGGCGCATCTCG
Organism: Steroidobacteraceae bacterium; assembly: GCA_035504115.1. Classification (GTDB taxonomy): domain Bacteria; phylum Pseudomonadota; class Gammaproteobacteria; order Steroidobacterales; family Steroidobacteraceae; genus Bog-1198. The sequence continues at coordinate 122,367 of DATJSL010000049.1, forward strand.
GGCCCCGACATGCCCGGCATAGCGATGTCCAGGATCAGACAGGAGGTCTTGTCGACGAAGGCAGATCGAAGGAAATCGCCCGGCGTCGCAAACACCTCGGAGGCCAAGCCGAACTCCCGCAGAAGATCAGGCAATGACTCTCGCACCGACTCATCGTCATCGACTACGGATACGAGGATTGCGGGGTCGTTCATGGCTCGGCGATCGAATTGGGCAGGAATGCGGACTCACAGCCCAACGCTGCGCCGTGCAAGGAAGCGGATCTATAATACTTAAGTGTCGGTTTCGGTTAGGGTAATGTTTCGCGCGCTCATCGGATCGCGCGCGCTCATGGGATCGCCGGCGTGCGATTCGAGTTGCTGCCGGGAAGGTCATTTGCGCCGCGCGGCAAGTCGTTGAATATGCACGCTAATGCAAGGGCACGAAGCCATAGCGCTTGAAAACGGCGGCGGCGGCCGGGCTCTCGACGTAGTGCAGGAACTGCGCGGCATCCGGGTGGGCCCCGCTCACCAGGGCAATCGGATAGGTGATAGGGGCGTGGGTGGCGTCGGGGAATACGTCAACTACGCGTACATCGTTGTCGATCAACGCATCGGTCTGATAAACGATGCCGAGCGGCGCCTCGCCCCGATCCACCAAAGCCAGTGCCGAGCGCACGCTCTCGGCACGCGCCAGATGGTTCGCCACGGCACTCCACACGCCAAGCTCATCGAGCGCCTCGTGCGCATAGCGGCCCGCCGGCACGCCATCTGGATCGCCGATCGCGAGGCGGCCGCCGCGCAGTGCCGCGAGAAGCGGAAACCGCGGCGCGATGTGCAAGGTGATCCTGCTGTTGACCGGCGCCACCAACACCAGGTGATTGCCGAGCACGGCGCGCCGAGTGGCGACCTGGATGAGCTTGCGAGCCTGCAGATAATCCATCCATCGCAGATCCGCCGAGAAGAACACGTCCGCCGGCGCACCGCTCTCGATCTGGCGGGCCAGAGCGGAGCTGGCGGCGAAGGAGAACTTCGCGGCGCTGGAGGAATCCTTGGAGAAATCATCGCCGACTTGTTGCAATGCATTGGTCAAGGAGGCCGCCGCGAATACGATGATGGTCGGCTTGTCGCTCGGCGCGGCCGAGCCTGGCAGGCAAAGGAGCAGCAGCCAAAGCGTCATCCCGAGTCTGGCGTTCTTGTTCATGCTGGCGATCCGGTGGGTTTGACACGTTGCCCGTTCATTATATCGATGGAAGTACATCGTCAGGCTCGCTCCAATCCGCAATCAGGTGATCAGAGTGATGTTCGTCATTCGCGCCAGGGCGGCCGAGCGCATGCGAATGTCCCTTCCTGGCGTGAGTCAGATGATCGATCGGCTGTTCTTGCTCGGCCTTTTGACGCGCCGGGAGCGGCCGAGGCTGAAGGCGTCCCCGTTGTCGGAACATTCCTACAGGCGCGCCCCTGCGGCACGAAGTGCTTGCCCACCGCCGGGTTCGATTGCTGAAATATCCGCCGGCGAATTGCAGGCGATCTCAGCATGCTCGACACACACGACACGTTCAGGATCGAAGCGCTGGTCCCGGGCTTCATCGCGCCCACGCCGGCGGCGAACTTCCCGGTGCCCGATGCCGTCGAGGCGGCAGACTGGTCCTCGCGCCACTGGACGAGCAGCCATCCCGGCGAGTTACGGCCCGGCTCGGACGCGCACAAGCGCGAGGTCCATCGGATGTTTCGCGAGACGTTCAATCCCTACCGACCGGCGGTCATCGATTGGCCCAGTCTCTCGGCGGAGGCACTCGAGCGGCTGTGCGCCCTTCCCATCTGGGACATCGCGGTTCAAACGGAGGGCAAGGCGCGAGTGCGCATGGCGGCTTACGCCGGGCAGATCGAGGACCCCGACATGAGAGAGGCGATCGCCCTGAATTCCTGGGAGGAAAGCCGCCACAAGGAGGTGCTATCGCAGATGGTGCGCGCGTACGGCATCCAGCTCGCGAGCGAACCGCCCTATGAATTTCCCCGCGATGCCGAATGGGCTTATCTGGTCACGGGGTACAGCGAATGCATCGACAGCTTCTTTGCGTTCGGATTATTTGAAACGGCGCGGCGCTCGGGCTTCTTTCCGCAGCCGCTGGTGCAGACATTCGAGCCGGTGATGCAGGACGAATGTCGTCACATCCTGCTGTTTGCGAACTGGGTGGCGTGGCACCGGGCGAGATTGTCGTGGTGGCGACGATTGCGCTTCGAGCTCAAGGTTGCGGCCGTGTGGATCTTCCTGGGATGGGAGCGAATCGGCATTGCCAGGGGGCTGGATGCCGATGGCAATGCGACCCGGCAGGACAACAACTTCACCGTCAGCGGCTCGAAGGCAGTCAGCGGCGGCGAGATACGCATTCGCGATCTCATGGCGGTGTGCCTCGAGGAGAACGATCGCCGCTTCGCGGGCTACGACCGCCGGTTGTTGAGGCCGACCACCATGCCGCGGCTGATTCGATTCGCTCTGCGGTTCATGAGGCGCTGAAGCCCCGCCGGAGCGCCGCGAGAGCGCATGTTGAGCCAGCGATCAGAGCGCGGCGAGGCCGCCGATGGCGGCTTGGCAGGCGGCGATTCCCTGACCGAGAGCCATGCCCTGCCAGAGCGGATCGTCGCTGTGGAAAGCTGCGCGAATCATGTGCTTGATGGGCTTGGCCGCGTCGGAGTGGGGATCGCCGTGCGCATGGAGCCAGGCATCCGCCCTGAGGGCCTGGGCGACTTCGAGCATGGGCCGGATGCCGCATTCGAGCGCGACCGCATCGACGGTGGCGCGCGGCAAGAGGCCGGGCAGGGCCGTGAGGCTGTCCCCCTTGATCTCGGCGGACACCGACCCGTCGCCGTACAGCGATTTCGCGGCACCTCCGATCCAGGAGCGGGCGCGTGCGAAGGCGGGATCCGTGCGTCGCCGACCGATGATCGGTTCGGCGTAACCGTAGGGGCCGAGCCCCGTATGGAAGTCGAGCAGACAGACGCGCGCGGCGCGGGCGAGATTCGCCGTGACGATGCTGGTCAGCGTGCTTCGCGACCAGGAAGCGCTGCGACCTCCGTAGAAGAGCCCGGAGCAGTGGGTCCACTGTCCCCCCGAGGCGGCCTTCTGGAACGCCGCCGGGCCATGACGGTCGATCCATCCCTGCAGTCTTCGCCAGGTCTCCTTCTGGGTGGCTGCACTCCAATCCGCAGGACACAGATCCTTGGAGATCTCGTCATAGGCGGGGTTGGCCGGCAGCGGACCGTCGAAGTCCATCCAGTTGCGGTTGATGTCGACATTGTTTTCGTTGGTGCGCCTCAACCACGAGAAGCCATAAGGATTGATGGCATGGATGTGCAGGGCGGCGATGTCGCCGGCCAGCGCCGCGCTCTTGCTTCGTCGCAGCCACTCGACCTGCACAGCCGAGCCGAAGAATCCCTCGACGCCATGCGTGCCGGAGATGGTGACCAGCACGGCGCGCGCGCCGCGCCGGCCGATCCACGCCGTATCGGCCGTGAGATCGAGATCGTCGGGTCCTCGCTGATCGAGGGGGAACGTCTGCATCTCGGCTCCCGCCGCGGCGGCGACGGCCCGGAACTTCCTGCGGGCCTCCGCGTAATCGCGGCTGAATGAGCTGTCCATCGAATCGCCTTTGTCGGCCTGACGTTGGCGAGTAGCCTACTCCAACGCTTCGTCCGATGCGTGATCACGATCTGCGCGCGGCCGGCCTCGCGGTCGATGCCCGCGAATGCAATTGACAGCAAAGCGAAGCACCGGGAATATGGGCAAGCGGATCGCTCACGGCCCAACAGAACGGGGAGTAGGGATGATCGACCATGATCTGCTCGATCTCGGCGGCCAGATCGCCTTCGTGACCGGGGCAGGCCAGGGAGCGGGGCGCGCGATCGCACTGCTGCTGGCGCGGCACAACGCGGGCGGCATCGCGGTCAACGATTTCGTCACGGAGCGGGCCGAAGCAGTGGCGGCCGAGATCGAGGCCATGGGCGTGAGGGCCACTGCGGTTCAGGCGGATGTCGGAGACCACGCATCCGTCGCGGCGGCATTTGCCAAGGCGCGAGCCGCGCTCGGCCGGACCACGATCCTCGTGAACAACGCCGGCAATGCCGGACCGGGAGTGGCGATGGGCCGCTCGCCGCTTTTCTGGGAAACCAGACCGGAGGATTGGGATTGCTTTTTTCGCACCAACCTGCAGGGCGTCATGAACTGCTGCCATGTCGCGTTGCCCGACATGGTCGTGCAGAAGCGCGGTCGCATCGTCACCATCGTCTCCGATTCGGGCCGCATCGGCGAGGCGCGGCTGGTCGCCTATAGCGCAGCCAAGGCGGGCGCGGCCGGCTTCGTGCGCTCCGTCGCGAAAGAGGCCGGGCGCTTTGGCATCACCTGCAACGCGATCTCGCTCTCGACGCTCGAGCCGACGATGAGTGCGGAGCAGCTGGCGCAGTTCCTGGCGAGCGAGCGCTCGCAGGCGCAGCTCTCGCACTACACCATCCGCCGCTTCGGCAAGCCCGACGATGTCGCGGCCATGACGCTCTTTCTGTGCTCCGACGCCGCCTCGTGGATCACGGGCCAGACCTACCCGGTCAATGGCGGCTATAGCTTCGCGGTCTAGCTGCAGGGCGCAGAGGGCACCATGGCAATCGACGCGGCTCACCCGCTACCACCGACCCTTCCTCGCGCCGTCGGCGCGGGCCAGATCCCGGCGCACGTGCCCCGGGAGTTGATCCGCTCGGCCGGGATCACCACCGGCCAGGAATTCCTCGCCGCGCCATACGACTTCATGGCAAAGATGCATCGAGATTATCCGCCGATCTTCTACGACGTGAATGACTTCGGCAACGCCTGGCAGCTCATCAAGCACGAGGACGCGCTGTTCGCGCTGCGCCACTGGGAGTATTTCTCCAATGAGGGCGCCACGCCCTTCCCGCGCGATCCGAATGACTACTTCTATTTCATCCCGATCGAGATCGATCCGCCGCAGCACCGCAAGTATCGCAATATCGTCGATCCGCTGTTCAGCCCGCGGGGCGTGCTGAGGCTCGAAAGCCTGATCCGCCAGCGGGCCTCGGATCTGCTGGCGCAGCTCGCTGACCGGGATGAGTGCGAGTTCACCACCGCCTTCGGGCGGCCGCTCCCGGTCTCGGTGTTCCTCGACATCATGGGGCTGCCGCAGGACATGCGCGACACCTTCGTGCAATGGGTCGTCGACCTGCTCCATGCGCAGGACCGCGAGACCATGAGCCTCGCCATGAAGAGCATAGTGGCCTACATCAAGCAGGCGATCGCCGAGAAGATCGCGCATCCCGACGAGGGCGTGATCAGCCACATTGCCCGCGCCGCGCCGGACGGCGGCCCCTTGAGCGACAAGGAAGTCTTCGGCTTCGTGATTTTCCTGTTCATCGGCGGCCTCGACACCGTATTCGCGACGCTCAACAACATCTGGCTCTGGCTCGCCGACAACCCGCAGCGCCGCCAGGAGATCATCGCCCGATCCAGCGACATCGACGGCATCGTCGAGGAGCTGCTGCGCCGCTGGTCCGTGACGTTTTCCGGCCGCGTGGTCGCGCAAGATATCGAATTGCGCGGCGTCAAGATGAAGAAAGGCGACCGCATCACCTGCGTGCTGCCCGCCTGCAACCTCGACCCCGAGGTTTTCCCGGACCCCCTCGAAGTGAACTTCAACCGCGCGCGCAAGATCACCCTGGCCTTCACCGCCGGCGTTCACAGCTGCATGGGTGCGCATCTCGCGCGCCTGGAGATCAAGATCGCATTGCAGGAATGGTTGAAGCGCATCCCCGACTTTGCGGTGCTGCCGGGCGCCCGGATCGTCTACCGCGCGGGCGGCGTCGTCGGCCCCGAGACCGTTCCGCTCAGCTTGCCGTAGAGCGGGGGCGGCGCGCGGCGGCTGCCACCCATGCAGGGTATCCCCTAATCGCGCAGGCAGAGGCGCGAGGCCGGCAAGGAGACGGAATAAGCCTTTGCCAATCAACGACATAAGGATGAAAAGCCGCAGTCCCAGCAAACTCGGGAACAGCCCGGGCTCACCCAAACGGCTCGTTTGTGCGACGAGCATTCGCGCGCGACGATGCGCCTATGCAAACACTGCGCGAATGTGCGCAACAAGCGGTTGCAATTCGCGAACATGAGACCCTTCACGGTGAGATCCGCTGCTCAAGAATGCTCGGTGCAAGCCGACTAATGAGCGGCGTATGCTGAATGCATTGGATCTTGCCCAGGGAGTGGCGCGATGATCAGTCTCGAGCGCGTTCTCTCGACAGATGGATTCATGCCGCACGGCATGTGCTACCTCTGGCGACCCGGCATCCTCGCACTTCACGTGGTTTCGGATTCGTTGATCACGCTCGCCTACTTCTCGATTCCCTTCACCCTGATCTACTTCACCCGCAAGCGCCGCGACCTGCGCTTCACCTGGATGTTCATGTGTTTCGCCATCTTCATCGTCGCCTGCGGTGCAACGCATTTCATGGACATATGGACCATCTGGCACCCGACGTACTGGCTGTCCGGCGGCGTGAAGGCGCTCACCGCGCTCGCCTCGGTTCCGACCGCCGTGCTGCTGATCAAGCTCGTTCCGGCCGCGCTGCGCATACCCAATCCGTCGGCCCTGGAGGCGGCGAACGCCGCATTGGCACGGGAGGTCACGGAGCGACGGCATGCGGAAGGGGAGATACGGGAGCTGAATGCCTCGCTCGAAGCGCGCATCGCCGAGCGCACCGCGCAATTGAGCGCGGCGAACCAGATCCTGCTGAGCGAGGCACGCGAGAGGAAGCAGTCCGATGCGTTGCTGAGGCTGACGCTGGCAAGCATCCAGGACGGCGTGATCGTCAGCAACGACGGTGACGCCATCACCTTCATGAACGATGCGGCCGCCGAGCTGCTTGGCCGTCGCGCCGCGGATGCGGTGAATTCGCCGGTGGCCTCGACGATCAACATCGTCCATGCGGCCACGCGCGCCCGGCTGCGCTTGGGGCAAGGGTCGGCCATGCCCGATCAGGCCTCGATAGCCGAGGACATGATCCTCATCGGCGACGGCGGGCGCGAGGTGCCCATCGATCTGCGCGCGGCTCCCCTGCAATCCCACCAGACGGGCGTCGCGGGGATGGTATACACGCTGCGCGATCACAGCGACCGCAGGCGAGAGGAGGAGACCCGGCAGCAGATGGCCGCGCTGGTCGAGTCGGCGGACGATGCGATCATCATGAAGGGGCTCGATGGAGCCATTCGAAGCTGGAACCCGGCCGCGCAACGGCTGCTCGGCTATCGCTCCGATGAAATCATCGGGCAGCCCATCACCCGCTTGCTGCCCGAGTCCCGCCAGGACGAGGAATCGCTGATTCTCGCGAAGCTACGCGATGGGGAGTCCGTCGCCCATTTCGAGACCGTCAGGCGCCGCAAGGATGGCTCACTCGTCGACGTGTCGCTCACGATCTCGCCGATTCGCGACCGCGCCGGCCGTGTCGTCGGCGCCTCCAAGATCATGCGCGACATCACCGATCGAAAGTTGTACGTCGAGCAACTGCGCAGTCTCAACGCTGAGCTGCAGAGACGAGTTCTCGCGCGCACATCCGAGCTTCTCGAGCGCGATGCCATGCTCCAGGAGATACACCATCGCGTGAAGAACAACCTGCAGGTGATATCGAGTCTCATCAACATGCAGGCGAGAACGATTCAGGACGGCGAGATCCGCACGGCTCTCGCGCAATGCCGGTCTCGAGTCGAGACGATGGCGCAGATTCACGGTATGCTGTACCAGTCGAAGGACTATGCGCGCGTGCCTTTCTGGAAGTACGTCCGGGAGCTCACGACGCGCGTGCTGAGCGCCGCCGGCCTGTCGCCGGGCGGCATCGCGGTCGTCTACGAGATGACGGAGATATCGCTGCCGGTGCAGCAGGCGATTCCGTGCGCGCTCATCCTCAACGAGCTCGTTTCCAACGCACTCAAGCACGCGTTTCCGAGCGGTATCGGCACGATCAGGATCGGGCTCCGGCACCTGTCCGATGATCGGATTCTCCTGTCGGTAGCCGACGACGGCATCGGCATCTCGCCGGAATTCGAGCCCAGGGAATCGAAGTCGCTCGGCGTTCAGCTGGTGTTCACCCTCGCGCGGCAACTCGATGCGTGCCTTGAAATCATCCGCCACCCGGGCAGCGCCTTTCATCTGACGTTCGCGGCCGTGTCCGGAACATGAGCGCCCGGGCATCCGCGCAGCCGGCCATTCTGGTCGTCGAGGACGAGGCGATCGTCGCCGATGACCTGCAGCAGTCGCTGCTCGAGATGGGCTACGACGCCTTTGCCGTGGCGGCCTCGGCCGACGAGGCGATCGCGTGCGCGCGCACGAAGCGACCGGATATCGTGCTGATGGATATCCGAATCAAGGGAAAGCAGGACGGAGTCGAGACCGCCAAAATCCTCAAGGAAAGATACCACGCGGCGATCGTCTATCTCACCGCGCACGCCGACGAGGCGACCGTGCAGCGGGCCAAGAAGACGGAGCCCTACGGGTATCTGGTGAAGCCGGTCAAGGCGGACGAGCTGCGCAGCATGATCGAGGTCGCGCTGTATCGGCGCGAGCGCGACGAGGCGCGCGAGGAGGCGGCGCAGCTGACCTGGCGGCTCAAATCCCTCACCGACGTCAACCTGCAGCTCGCGTCGGAGCGCGATCCGCGCGTCTTGCTGGAGAAAGTTTGCGACAGCGCCCGATCCATGTTCGACGCGAAATACGCGGTGCTCGCCGTCAAGGAGAAGATCAGCAACGCCTTGTTCGTGACGAGCAGCGGATTCGAAGATCCCATGCCGGCGCCGGCCGAGTTCGGGCTCGAGTCGGGGCCGCTCGGTCAGGTATACACGCGGAACAGTGCCTGGCGCGCGCGGTATCCTTCCGCCGCCGACGCCGCGGCGGCGGTACTCCCGCCGGGATATCCGCGCGAGAGCACCTATCTCGCCGTCCCGGTCGGCTCGCTTGCGCGCACCTACGGCTGGCTGTGCCTGGCCGGCAGGCGGGGTGGCGAGGAGTTCACGCCGGATGATGAGCGCCTTCTTGGAGTTCTCGCGGGTCAGGCGGGCCGCGTCTACGAGAACGGCAGTCTGTACCTGGACCTGCAGCTGCACGCCGCGCAGCTGCAGGTGGAGGCCGAGGAGCGCGAGCGATACTCCGCCAACCTGCGCCGCAGCGAACAGCGCTTCCGTCAGCTTGCGGAGAACATCAACGACGTGTTCTTCGTGTTATCGGCCGACTTCGGCGAGATGATCTATCACAGTCCCGCGTTCGAGCAGATCTGGGGCCGCCCGTACGATCTGGCAAACCCCATGGACTGGATGACGACGGTCCATGTCGCCGACCGCCAGCGCATCCTCGACCAGCTCGCGAGCCACGCGGGCCGGCCGGTCAGAGACGAGTTCGAATTCAGGATCGTGAGGCCGGACGGCGCCGTCCGCTGGATCTTCGCCCGTCATTTTCCTCTTCATGACGAATCCGGACGTCCCTATCGGATCGTCGGGGTTGCGACGGACATCACCGAGCGCAAACTCGCCGAGGAGCGCGTCCAACATCTGAACCGCGTGTACGCGGTACTGAGCGGCATCAATGCCTTGATCATTCGGGCGCAGACCCGGGCCGAGCTGTTCACAGGATCATGCCGGCTCGCCGTCGAGCACGGGGAGTTCGAGCTGGCGTGGATAGGCTGGCTGAGGGAGGGCGAGCGGACGGTGACGCCACTCGCCTGGGCGGGGAGCGAGGTTGCCGGAGCGCTGTTCCGGGACGGCACCCCGGTCGCCATCGGCGACGCCGCCCTCGAGGCGATTCGCCAGGGCGAGCCGTGGGTGTGCAACGATCTCAGCGCCGTCACCGAGATGGTCGAGCGGCGATTGCTCTCGGTGGTCACGCTACCCTTGAGGGTCCACGACAGCACGCTCGGCTGCCTGGTCCTGGCCGCCGATGAGCGCGGATCCTTCGACACGGCGGAGATGCGCTTATTGACCGAGCTCGCGGGCGACATCTCATTTGCGCTGGATCACATCGAGAAGGCGGACAAGCTCAACTATCTGGCGTATTACGACTCGTTGACCGGCCTCGCCAACCGCACGCTTTTCCTGGAGCGCCTCGCACAGCAAGTGGACGCCGCAAAGCGCAGCTCGACGAAACTCGCGGTGGTCGTCCACGATCCCGAGCGCTTCGAGACCATCAACGAAACATTCGGGCGCAATCAGGGGGACATGCTGCTGAAAGATCTGGCGGATCGGCTGATTTCATGCACGGGTGACCGCAATTCGGTCGCGCGCATCGGATCCGATCAGTTCGCCCTGGTGGTGCAGTTCTCGGGCGAGGCCGCCATCACGGCGCGAGCCCTGGAGGAGCAGCATCAAGCCTGGCTGGGAGCACCGTTCACGGTGGGCCGCCACGACGTGACCCTCACCGCCCGCTCGGGCGTATCGATCTTCCCCGATGACGGCGACGATGCGGAGGCGCTTCTCAAGAACTCCGAGGCCGCGCTCAAGAGGGCCGGCTCGCCGGGCGAGCGCGTCGTGTTCTTCACGCAGGAGATAGGCGATCGGATCGCCGAGCGGCTGTCGATGGAGACCCGCCTGCGCCGCGCCCTGGATAATGCCGAGTTCGTGCTTCATTATCAGCCCAAGGTCGATCTGGAGACGCGCAAGCTCGAGGGTCTCGAGGCACTCATCCGCTGGCAGAGCCCGGAGCTGGGGCTCGTGCCCCCGGCGAAGTTCATCCCGCTCATGGAGGAGACCGGGATGATCGTCGAGGTGGGCGCATGGGTGCTGCAGCAGGCGTGCTCGGATCGGCGCCTATGGCTGGAACAAGGGCTCGCGGCACCGCGCATCGCGGTGAACGTCTCATCGGTGCAATTGCGGCAGCAGGACTTTCTCAACGTGGTTCGCGGCGCGCTCAAGCGCGCGACGCGCAATGCCGTGATCATGGGAGCGGCGGAAGCCGGCATGGATATAGAGGTCACCGAAAGTCTATTCGTCGAGAACGTGGAAGCCAACATGGAGAAGCTTCGCGCCGTTCGCGACCTGGGAGTCGCAATCGCCATCGACGATTTCGGAACCGGCTATTCCTCGCTGGGGTATCTGGCCAAGATGCCGGTGGATAGCCTGAAGATCGACCGCAGCTTCACCGCCTCCATGCTCGACGATCCGGGCGTCATGACGCTCGTGTCGACGGTCATCGCCCTCGCTCATTCTCTGAAGCTCGGCGTGATTGCGGAGGGTGTGGAGTCCGAGGAGCAAGCCAAGATCCTGCGCCTGTTGCGCTGCGACCAGATGCAAGGTTATCTGATCAGCAAGCCGCTGCCGTTCGAGGAAATGACGACCTGGATCACGCGCCCGATCGGTTGAATGAGCGCGATCGCGAACGGTCTGCCCGTTCAACTGATGGCACTTCCGTTCAAGAAATCCAGGCGCCAGCAGGCTACTTTCGCTGTGAGGGTGGCGGCATGCAATTGTTCGTTGCAATTCAACTCCTGGTTCTGGCGCTCTTCCTGGTCAAGGAGGGTGTTGCCGGGATCGAGCGGGCCGTGCTGAGACCGCCCGTGAGACATCATCTGGACGTGGATTGAGCGATCGCATACGAAGCGCAGGTTTACAGCCCCTTCACCATGCCTTGAATCGACTCCGGCCTACTGGCTCCCTACCCCCCCCCGGAAAGTAGGACGGCATTTTGGTGAAGGGGCTTCTTATCGCTCCCGCACGCGAATCGGTCCCAAAGGTCGAGTCGATCTCGAGTGCTCTTCAAGCCCGCAGCATTCCAGTGCAATTACGGCAAATTCTTGCAATATCCCATGGAGTGCGCGCCGTAACGTGGCCGCGGTATCGACGGCGTGGCGACAGGATCGGCGCCGGCGCCGGCCATGACTGAGGATCGAGGTTCCATGGACAAACTCAATCGATTGCACGCTGGAGGAATCTTGGAATTCGGTGCCGCGTTCACCGAGGCCGCCCTCGATACGCCCGCCGACGCTCGGCCGGCGGCGACATTCTGGCTCGAGGGCGGAGTGACGCCGGCCGGGGCCGGATTCGTGTGGGGCCAGGGACGGATCAGTTATCGAGGAGAGGATCATCCGTTCAGGCTTTCGGGTCTGTCCATCACGGGCGTGAGCGCGGGCAGCATCTGCGCAACGGGAAGCTTGATGCACCTGAGGAGGCTGTCGGACTTCAACGGCCATTACGCGACGTCCGCCGCGCCCGGCTGCGCGTCGCCGGCGACGGTGGCCGGCGGCGATTCGGCGACGTATCTGGAGAATCAACACGGTGTGCTGATGAAGCTGCTGGCGACCGATGCCGGGCTGCGTTTCAACCTGCTCGTCGATCGTGTGCGAGTGAGGCTCAGAGGGCGGAAGTGAATCATGTCCGACCCGCAGTCAAGCAAGAGCAAGTCCTGGTGCGTCGTGATCGCCGACGATCACGGGCCCGAATATGTCCCCCTGGTGCGAGGCGCCGCAAAAACCTCGCCGGTGCAGTATTGCGGGTTCGGCGAGCCTACGACATTGCTGCAAAGGGCGTTGCATCGGGCCAAGCAAATTGCCCCCGCGGCGCAGATCCTGGTAACGGTCAGAGAAGAGAATCGCGAACACTGGGAACCGGCGCTTTGGTTCCTGCAGCCCGAGCGGCGCTTCGTCTCGGCAACTCGCGCGACCGCCCCGCTGACGGCTGCCGCTGCGCTGCTGTCGATCGCTGCCGATTCGCCGTCGAACGTGGTAACGATCCTGCCGGCGCGCTGTTACGTGGCTCGCGAAGGGATACTGGCCGCCGCGCTGATTCGATTGCGCGCGGCGCTGCCCGAGATCCCGGAACGAGTTGGAACGCTCGGCATGATCGACATCGACGCAGGAATCGACGAGGATTATCTGGTGCCGTACGCGGGCCAGGTGGGGCCCGGGTGCGCGATCCAGGCAATGGCTCGTCAGCCTGCCCGGTGGGTGGCACAACATCTGCGCCAGCACGGTGCGATGGTGGCCTCCGGGATTCTCACCGGGTATGCGGGCTTTTTTGCCGCGCACATGGCCAAGCAGTGTCCCGGACTCACCGCCGCGCTCGCCGGGTCGATGCGCGCAGGGCCGGGTGGCGAGCGCGCATTGTGCGCGGGTGTTCATCGCAAGCTGCCCAGGCATATGCTCGGACCGTTCAGATGGTGGCCGCCCACCTTTCCGCAACGCGCCTTTCGAGTCCACCGTTGCGGCTGGCAGGGGTTGCATACGGCGCGTGCCGTGGCGAGACTGAGCGAGTCGAGTCCCGCGAGCTTGGAGCACGACGTGCAGCGAGTCACGCCGAAGGGGGGCGCGGGCCAGCTGCTTGGCGTTTCAGGCGGGCGCGGCCTTGAGAAGATTGCGGTCGACGGGCATGCGCCGTAATGCCACGCCGGTGGCCGCATAGATCGCATTTCGCAGCGCCGGGATCGAGGCGGTGGCCCCGGTCTCGCCGATGCCGCCCGGTGCCTCGTCGCTCTTGATCAGATGCACGTCGATCCGAGGTACCTGGTCGATCCGCAGCATCCGATAATCGTGGAAGTTCGACTGCTGGACGCGGCCCCTGTCCACCGTGATGTCGCCATACAGGCCGGCCGTCAAGCCAAACACCAGACCGCCCTGCAGCTGCGCCATCACCGTGTCCGGATTGACTGCGATTCCAGTATCGACGGCGGTGGTGACGCGGCGCAGCTTCACCTCGCCGGCGGCGTCCACTTCGCATTCGACGACGGTGGCGATGAAGCTCGCGAAGGCGATCTGTGCCGCGACGCCGCGTCCGCAGCGCGGCGGCAGTGGCGCGCCCCAATCCGATTTGACTCGCACCAGGTCGAGCGCGGCCTGCAGCCGCGGCGTCTTGTCGAGATGGGCACGGCGAAAGGCGATGGAGTCCTGGCCGACCTTGCGCGCCAGCTCCTCGATGAAGCTCTCGATGGCGAAGACGTTGTTGTTCGGCCCGACGCCGCGCCAGAAGCCCGTGATGATGCCCGGCGGCTCCTCCTGGTTGAACTCCACGCGATAGTTGGGGATGTCGTAGGGAATGTTCTCGGCCGAGTCGACGCCGTCGGGATCCACTCCCTTCTGAAAGAAGGCAGGCAGGAAGCGGGCCATGACGGCGGAGCCGCTGATCCTGTGCTTCCAGCCGACGATCCGGCCGCCCTGCAGGCGCGCCCACAGGAGGTCTCGATAGGCGGGTCGATAGACATCGTGGCGCATGTCCTCCTCGCGAGTCCACACCACCTTGACGGGCCCATCGACCTGCTTGGCTATGCGCGCGGCGCTGTACGCCATGTCGTGCTCCAGCTTTCGGCCGAACCCCCCGCCCAGGAGATGGTTGTGGACGGTGACCTCGCTCTCCGGCAGCCCCGTGGCCTTCGCCACCGCCGCATGCACGCGCTCCATGACCTGCGTGCCGATCCAGACCTCGGCCGAAGTCGGCGAGACATGCAGTGTGCAGTTCAACGGCTCCATGCATGCATGCGCCAGGAGCGGCATCTCGAATGCGGCGCTCATCACCTCGCCCGAGGCAGCTCCGCCGAGCGCCTTCTCGACATCGCCGACGTTCTTGGCAACGGCACCCTCCCGGGTGCTGGCGGCGCGCAGCCGCGACCAGATCAGATCCGAGGAGACCTCGGCGTTCGGCCCTTCATTCCACGTGATCTCGAGCGCCTCGAGCCCGCACTTGGCGGCCCACATGTGGTCGCCCACCACTGCCACCAGATCATCCAGCACCACGATCTGGCGCACACCCGGAATCGCCCGGGCTCGTCGGTCGTCGACGTGAGCGATGGTGCCGCCGAGCACGGGGCTCGCCGCCAGGGTCGCGAACTTCACTCCCGGGGGCAGGACGTCGATGCCGTACGTGGCCTTGCCGTTGGTCTTGTCGGGAGTGTCCAGTCGCTTCAGCGATCGACCGATCAAGCGGAAGGCGGCGGCCTCCTTGAGGGGAGGCGCTTTCGGCGGAGTGATGGCGGCGGCCCGCCCCGCGAGCGCCCCGTAGTCGAGCGCGCGACCGGTGCGATCGTGGATGACCTTGCTGTTCTGCGTGCGGCACTCCGTGGGCGAAACTCGCCAGCTGCCCGCGGCGGCCTCGACGAGGCATGCGCGTGCCGCGGCGCCCGCGAGACGCAGGGGTTTCCAGAACGCGCGGATCGAGTTGGAGTTGCCGGTCGCCTGGATGCTCAGGTCGGGGTTCGCGTAGAGCTTCTCGTCCGCCGGGGCATGCTCGACGCCAACGCGACCCCAGTCCGCGTCCAGCTCCTCCGCCAGGATCATCGAGATCGACGTATACGTACCCTGG
Organism: Steroidobacteraceae bacterium; assembly: GCA_035504115.1. GTDB lineage: Bacteria > Pseudomonadota > Gammaproteobacteria > Steroidobacterales > Steroidobacteraceae > Bog-1198. The sequence goes on from DATJSL010000049.1 coordinate 137,658, forward strand.
CCCATCTCGACCTGCGGCATGACCAGGGTGATCCGGCCTTGCCGGTCGATCCGGATGAAGGCATTGGGCGCAAAGGTCGCGCCGCCCGCGGCGCGAGCCGCCTGCAGCGGAAGAGAAAAGCCGAGCACGAAGGCGGTGGCGGCCGACATCTCCAGGAAGCCGCGCCGCGACAGATGATCGTCGATCATGGCTCCCCCGCTGCATGCTTGATCGCCTGCCGGATGCGCACGTAAGTGCCGCAGCGGCAGATATTGCCTGCCATGGCTGCGTCGATGTCGGCATCATCGGGGTGCGGGACGGCGTCGAGCAGCGCCGTGGCCGACATGATCTGGCCGGACTGGCAGTAGCCGCACTGGATGACTTCCACGTCGAGCCAAGCCTTCTGCACCTTGGCCCCGTTCGGCGTCGTGCCGATGGCCTCGATCGTCGTGATCGCTCGTGACCCGATTGTCCCGACGGGGAGCAGGCAGGAACGCACCGCCGTGCCGGCCAAGTGGATGGTGCAGGCACCGCATTGTGCGATGCCACATCCGAACTTGGTGCCGGTGAGGCCCAGCACGTCGCGCAATACCCAAAGCAACGGCATATCGGGCGGGACATCGACCTCGCGATTCTCGCCATTGACCATGAGGCTGATCATGAGGGGCTCCTTGCTCGAGGGGCGATCTAGTGCGAGCAACCACATCCGTCGATGGGGACCGGCACTATTGTACGATGGTATCGCGCGGGATCGCATCACGCGCGTCGGCCTCGGAGAAGGAGGCTAAACTCGATGGTCCTTTCGAGAGACGGGCGGGGGCGGGCACGGCATGAGCGGTGAAGTGAATTCCGAGGGCTATGTCGGGGAGCTGCCCCACTCGAGCCGTCAACCGCAGATGTACCCGAAGCTCAGCGCGGCGCAGATCGCCCGGCTCGAGCCGCACGGCGGCAAGCTTGCGACGCGCGCCGGGCAGGTGCTGGCGGAACCGGGCGAACGCCACCCGATGTACGTGGTTCTTTCCGGTAGCATCGAGGTGGTGCAGGTCGGTATGGCCGGCGAGGTGCTGGTGGCCTTGCACGTGCCCGGCAGCTTCAGCGGGGAAATGAGCACATTGCGCGGCGTCGGCGCCGTCGTGCGCATGCGGGTTCGCGAAGCGGGCGAGATCCTGGTGATCACCGACCCTCATCTGCGCACCATCGTCCAGACCGATCCGGAGCTCGGCGAGCTGTTCCTGCGCGCATTCATCTTGCGGCGCGTCCGCCTCATCGAATCCCAGGGCGGGGACGTCGTGCTGCTCGGCTCGACCCGCTCCGCAGGAACGCTGCGGCTTCAGCAGTTTCTCACCCGCAATGCCTTTCCCTTCGTCAACCTCGATCTCGACGGCGATCCATCGGTGCGCGAGCTGCTGGAGCGCTTTCACGTCAAGGTCGAAGAGCTGCCCGTGGTGCTGTGTCGCGGTACGGTCGTCCTCAAGAATCCCAGCAACGAGGAGCTCGCTGCCTGCCTCGGAATGAACCAGCAGATCGACGATGATCGGCTGCGGGACCTCATCGTCGTGGGAGCCGGCCCGGCCGGATTGGCGGCCGCCGTCTATGCCGCGTCGGAGGGGCTGGACGTGCTGGTGGTCGAGACCGGAACGCCCGGAGGGCAGGCGGGCTCGAGCTCGAAGATCGAGAACTATCTGGGATTTCCGACGGGAATCTCGGGGCTCGCATTGGCCTCGCGAGCGCTGATCCAGGCTCAGAAATTCGGAGCGGAGATCAGAACGGCGTATTCGGCGCTCAAGCTCAGATGCGAACGGCGCCCCTATGCAATCGAGTTTGCCCGCGCCGGGATCGTATCCGCCCGCACCATCATCGTCGCCACGGGGGCTGAATATCGCCCGCTCTCGCTGGGCAACGAATCACGGTTTCTCGGCATGGGTATTTATTACGCGGCGACGCCGACCGAGGCACGGCGTTGCGGAGCCAGCGAGGTGATCGTCGTCGGGGGCGGCAACTCCGCCGGCCAGGCCGCGGTATTTCTCGCCGCCACGTGCCGGCACGTGCACGTGCTGGTTCGCTCGAGAGATCTGGCAAGCAGCATGTCGCAGTACCTCATTCGTCGCATCGCGGAGACGGCGAACATCACCCTGCACGTGAGCACCGAGATCAAAGCCCTGGAAGGCGACGAGCAACTCGAGCGGGTCACCTGGAAGAGTGCGCAGCGGGAGCCCGAAACGCACGCCATCGGACACGTCTTTCTCATGACCGGTGCGCTACCTTCCACGCACTGGCTGACGGGTTGCATCGCTCTCAATGAACGAGGCTTCATCCGAACCGGGACCGATCTGAGGAGCGAGGATCTCGCACAAGAGCAGTGGTCCGGCGCGCGTCGACCGGAGTTCTTCGAGACCAGCGTTCCCGGCGTCTTTGCCGTGGGCGACGTTCGCTGCGGCAGCGTCAAACGAGTCGCGGCGGCGGTCGGCGAGGGATCGGCCTGCGTCCAGCAGGTTCACCGCGCTCTTCAGGCGTGATGCCGATGCAGGACTTCTTCAGAAGTCCATGGGCAGACCGATGTGCCGGCGGTAAATCAGATCTCGGTGACGCAGCAGGATGGGATCGAGCGCCGCGCCGATTTCGGGCGTCACATGGGTGTAATTGGCGCGCATGAACTCCGGCATCGGGCAGTCGGCGGGCGCAAGCGGCGAGACGAAGCCCGCAAAGCAGGCCCAGTAAAGATCGCAGGCAGAGACCGCGGTGCCGACCAGATACTCCGAGCCGGCAGCCTGTTGACGGTGAAGCTGGGAGGCGAGCCCTTTCAGGATGGAGACCATCCGCCCGGGCGCCCGCGCGATCGCCTCGGGGCGCACGCCGTAGGAGCGTCTCATTCTGTCCATGTCGAAGGTCCCCGAGGAGGGCGGGTTCTTGGTGGAGCTTTGCCCCATCAACTGCAGGCGCCGCGACCAGCCAAAGCCATCCGCTCCGCAGATTTCCGTGGCAAAGCCGAGGACCAGAACGCGTTCCAGGGGATCAGCGGGCAACAGCGCAGGTCCGGATCCGAGACGCTCCGCCAGCAACAGGATGTCGAGCCAGGTCGTCTGCGGCGCCTCCTCATCGAGCACCGCCACCGGCGCGTTGCGCACGCCGATCCAAGCGTAGAGATCGTCGTTCGACTCCATCGCCGCCTGCGCCACCGGGATGTATTTGACGTTGCGGACGGAGAGCACGGCCTTGGCGGCTTCGCCCCACGGTCCCGGCATGTGCGCGGTCAAGACCAGGCGCACGCCCGGCAGGTTTCGAGCCTCCGCCGCGGAGAGATACTGCATATCGCTAACGCTCGGAAATTGGACGCAGCCGCCGGGGCGGTCAGTGTAGCGGAAAATCGAGGCAGCGGAAAAATGGGCTCGAGTCGCGGCTGGCGGCCCCGCGGCCGAGCGCCTTGCGCTCAGGAGGGCAGCGCCACCGGGCGCAGCTGCGCACGGCCCGCCCAGAACGAGCGCAGCATCGTGCCTGCCGCGTAGACCACGACCAGCACCACCAGCCAGCGCAGGTACAGCAGCGGCATGTGCTTCACGACGAAGGCGGCGAGCAGCACTCCGGGGATGGAGCCGATCGTGAGCGCAATGCAGGTGCCAAAGCCGTAGCGCCCCGACCTGAAGAATTGCAGTCCCGCGGTCGGCTGCACCAGGCCGCATGCGCCCATCATGATGGGGAACGAGGCGAGCGGGTGCAGGCCAAGCAAGCTGACGACGATCATACAAGGCGCATACAGACCGATGCCGACGCTCATGAGCGCGCCGAGCACGAAATTGACGCCAATCGCGACCCCCAGACGCCAGCCGGTGAGGGTCATCGCCACGCCGCCGCCGGGCAGCAGATGCAGATTCGTGGCCGCAAATACGCCGCCCGCAATGAGCAGCGCCATCCCCATGGCGAGCTGAATGGCGCGCCGAGGCAGGCGGTTCACCACTCCGGCACCGATCCAGGCGCCGGCGGCCGCCGACAACACCGTCGTCATCAGCAGCGCCGGGTCGATGACGATCGTCGTGACCATGATGATCATCTCGACCATGGCCGCGGTGTTCAGGCCGATGTTGAGGGTGCCTGGAATCAACTCGTCGGCCAGCTTGCCCTGGAACTTCAGCACCGCGGTGGTCGGAGCGAATGAGCCTATTCCCAGCGTGTCGAAGAACGCGAAGATGAGTCCCACCGGATACTCGATCAGCAGCGGGCGCTTGCGGCCCGCGTAGCTCGCGCGGGAGCCGAACCAGCGAATGAAGAATATCGCGTCGAGCAGAAACAGCGCGCCGAACAGCAGTCTCACTTGCAGCGTCATGCGTCTCTCAGCGACCAAGCCGGTCGAGCAAGCGGCCTTGCCAGATTCTCGCCCCGACACCGAGCCGCCAGAAGCGATGCCACCGTATCGGACGGATGGGAGAGATCGGCAGAGGGAAGGAGTCGGGCGGCGCCCCGGCAACCACCGCGGCAAGCTCGGCGCCCAGGGCCGGTCCGAGCGCCAGGCCGCGTCCGCTGTAGCCAAGCAGAATGTAGAGGTCCCGCTCCGGCATGTGGAAGCGCGGCAGAAAGTCGGGCGTCACCGCGAACTGCCCGTTCCACCAGTGGGTCCATTCGATGTGCTCGAGGGTCGGCCACAAGGTGCGAGCGTACCCCATCAGATGCCGGTAGTCCTCTCGAGCGTTCGCCGCTCGCTGCAGACCTCGTCCGCCCATCAAAAGTCGCCCGAAGGCGTCGCGCCGGTAATAGACGGTGATGCGACCGCTCTCATAGACCACCTGCCTCCCGGGGAGAGGCTCGCATCGCGATGGCATCGGACTCGTGGCGATGATGGCGCTGTAGAGCGGAACGACACTGCGCCGCAGGCCCGGCCACAGGCCGTCGCTGTAGCCGTCGGTGGCGATCACGACCTTGCGAGCGAGCACGTCGCCGCCGGCGGTGCGCGCTCGCCAGCCTGCCGCCTCGCGCCCCAGCGAGCGCACCCGGGTCGATCCGTAGAGCCGCACGCCCGCACGCCGCGCGGCATTCGCCAGTCCGCGTGCGAAGCTCAAGGGATTCAGCGAGCCTCCGTTCGGATCGAACAGGCCTCTCACATAGCGGGCGGTGCCCGTGGCCTCCTCCATCCGGACTCGCCCCCACAGCTCGACGGGGACCCCGCGCCGTCGCCACTGTTCGGCGCTGTCATCCAGAGCCGCGACGTGCGGCCGCGCATAGGCCGCCCGCAGCGTTCCGCAGCGGCGGGCCTCGCATTCGAGGCCGAGCCGTTCGATGAGTCCGAAGAGAAACTCAGGCGCATGCAGGGCTCTTTGCGTGAGGCGCGGACCGAAGAGCGGACCGAGCATCCGCTCAGCCACGTCGGGCTCGTACTTGAGGCCGGCGTTGATCTGCCCCCCGTTGCGTCCGGCGGCACCGAATCCGGGCTCGCAAGCCTCGAGCAGTGCCACCTCTTTGCCGCGTTCGGCAAGATGCAATGCCGCCGATAGTCCCGTATAGCCCGCGCCGACCACCAGGATCTCGACCTGCAGCGCCGAGGCGAGCGCCGGGGCGGCCGTTGCCGGCGTTGCCGTCTCGGCGTAGAGGCAGTGAGGTGCCGCCGCTGCCAGGGATGTCGCTGCTTCCGGGGATGCTGGTGTCGAGGTAACCGTCATGATGAGGCGCGCGCGCCACGGGCGGCGCTCATCACCCGCACGGCCAGCGGGCAGTACTCTTGCTACTGAACGTGCTGCGTCGTGCCGCCGAGAATGACGTCGACGGCCGCATCGAATGCGGCCGGGCTCCAGCGCGAGGCGCCGACGCATCGCTCCGTGATTCTCTCGGCCTGCCGTGCGGATACATCGGTGACGGTGTGGCACCCCACCATGTGGTCGCGGATATCGAGCACGAGGTATCTTGCCACGCGCATCTTCTCATCATAGAGCGGGCATAGAACCGACGTCTGCATCGTGCGCAGCACCGTTTGCACGTCCTTCGCATTCTTGATGGGCCGCAGCAGCCATCGCATTGCCGCATCGTCATCGAGCCGCGCGACCGCGACAAAAACCTTGTGATCGCTCATATGCGCGACGTATACGCCTGAGGCCGTCGCAAAGCAATCAGGTGATGCTGGTTTCGAGCCGGGCGTGCCTCATCCAGCCGCGTCGTCAGCGAGCCAATTCGAAATTCGTCGACACCGCCCAACCTACATTGCCGAGCTCATCGGTGACCTTCCACCAGACGCCCATCTTGTCGCCCGTCGGATAGAGCGTCATGCCCACATCCAGGTCGCGAACCACGGCCGATTTCAGGTTCGAGTCGGCGTACAACTTGCCCGGCTTGGACATCTTGACGGATTGCTGCACATTGTCCGCTTTGGCGTCCGGCGCGGCGTTCTTCAGGTCCCCGACCAGCTTGATGTACGCGTCGAGGTACGCCATCGCGACCACTTGACCGATCTCCGTGTTGGCGTAGCTGCTCGCCCCGCCCGCGGCAAACCCGCCGAAGAAGGCACCCCCTCCGCCGCCCCAACCGAGATCGGTTTTCTTGGCGTGACCTTGTTCCAGAGCCACCTGCTCGGTGGAGCGCACGTCGGTGACCGTCAGCACCACATCGGCCGTCTTGCTCTTCAGGCTGACGCCGCCGACCAGCGCACCGAAGCCATGAGGCAAGAAGCCGCCGAGCACGCCGCCGATATTGGTGCCGCCGGAATTGCGATTCTGATTCGCGATGTCGGGGACGAGCACATAGTCGGCCGCCTTCATCTGTCCCTTGCCGATGTTCGATCCAACCCGCTCCTCGCCGTTGGCGGCGAGCGCGCGCTCGGCTTCGGCGGCCTGCAGTCCCTTGCCGCGATCCACCAGCGTGAAGCATTTGGACTGCGACACATAGACCTTGATGAGCGCGGCGGGGGATTCCAGATTGAGCGAAGTCCACCACTGATTCTGCGGCTCCGCCACCGCCAAGGTGCCGATTTTCCTGTCGCAGGTGGGTATTTGCGGCGGGGGTGCTTCGGCGGCGAGCGCGCCCGCGGCTTCATGCAGCGCGCCCGCAGTGATCAGCAGCCGTGCCACCCACCGTGTCGTATGCGTATGGTTCTTGTTCATCCCGATTCCCTTCGATTGTGATCGTTTTTTCCCGTGAATCGGCAGCGCACCCGGGAAGGCGACGGATCCAAAAATAGCACAATCCGCGGAATCGGCAAACAATGCCGCGGGACCAGCGGATGGCCCGAGGGCGACCTAGTCGGCGCCAGTCGACCCCCGCTGCCATCCGCCCCCCAGGCTTCGGTACAGCCGCGCGAGATCGGTGCTGACGGCGGTCGTGCTGTCCGCGAGCGAGAGCTCGTTCTGCTGCAAGGTGCGCTCGACGTCGAGCACGTCGATGAAGCTGATCACGCCGCTCTCATAGCGCTTGCGCGACAGCGCCAGGGCATCGCGGTTCTGCGTGACGGTGGCGTCCAACCAGGCGCGGCGCCGCTGGTCATCCGCGTAGGCCGCGAGCGCGTTCTCGACCTCGTGCAGCGCACCGAGCACGGTACGCTGATAGGCGAGCGCCGCCTCCTGGGCGCGCACGTGATACAGGCGCACGGTCTTCCAGCGCCCGCGATCGAAGATGGGCAGATCGAGCGTGGGACCCAGGGAGCCGAAGCGGCTCGCCCACTCGAGCAGGCTACCCGTCGTCTCGGACTGGAAGCCGCCGCTGGCGGACAGCGTCAGTCGGGGGAACAGATCGGCCACCGCTACTCCGATCTGCGCGGTGGCGGCGTGCAGGTTCGCCTCCGCTTCGCGGATATCGGGCCGCCGGCGCGCCAGCTCTGCCGGCAGCCCGATCGACACCTCCGACGGCACGGACGGCACCGGCGAGGGGCTCTGCAGCTCGGCGCGCAGCGCCTCGGGCTCGCGGCCCAAGAGCTGGCTCAGTTGATTGATGCTCTGGGTGATCTGCAGATCGAATGCAGGCAGCTCGGCGCGAGTCGCCGTAGCCTGAGCGGTGGCGTTGCTCACATCGATATGAGTGGTCAGGCCCGCGGCCAGCCGCTGACGAGTCAGATCCAGCAGCTCGTTGATGGTCCCTAGATTCTCCTCGGCCACGCGCAAGCGCGCCTGCGCGCCGCGCAGCTCCACGTAGCTTTGCGCCACGTCGGCGAGCACGGACACCATCACCGCCCGATGGTCCTCCACCGACGCTTGCTGGGCCGCGCGCGCCGCCTCGACCGAGCGGCGCACACGTCCGAACAGGTCGATTTCCCAGCTGGCGTCGGCGCTCAATTGAAACTGATTGTAGGGGTTCGGGATCTCGATGCTGGTGCCGCCCGGCAGATGAATGCTGCTGGCGGAGCTGAAGAGCGAGCCGCTGGGCGTGGTCTCGCTGAAGCGCTGGCGGCTGTAGGATCCATCGAGCGACAGGGTGGGCCAGTACGCCGCCGCGGCGATGGCGCGCTGCGCGCGCGCCTCCTCGATGCGCAGGACGGCCGCGCGCAAGTCCAGATTCGAGTCGAGCGCGCGCCCGATGAGCGAATCGAGCTCGGGATCGCCAAAGCCGCGCCACCAGGCGCGCAGTTCCCCGGCCTGCTCGCTGACCGTGCTGGGCGGCGGCGGCGTGCGCGGCGTGGCGGGCGCCGGCAGCGAAGGCGGCGCCGGCAGCGAGGGTGGCGCCGGCAGCGAAGGTGGCGCCGGCAGCGAAGGTGGCGCCGGCAGCGCGGGTGGCGCGGTCGCGTGCGCCGACCAGTGCGCGGGCGTCCGGGGCTGCGGTCGCACGAAGTCGGGGCCGACGGTGCAGGCGGCGAGGAGCGCGGCTGCCACACCGGCACACGATACCGCTCTTGCCAGTGCTGTTGCGCAGAGGGTGCTCATTGCATGCGGTGGCTGAACATCCACGAGGCCACGGACAGGGTGAGCGCGGCAATCAGCGCGAGCGGCCACAGATCCTCGGTCAACAAGCCCAATCCGGCGCCCTCGAGGTACACCCGCCGTGTGATGTCGATGGCGTAGCTCAGCGGATTGATGGCCGTCAGGTATTGCACGGCCCTCGGCATGCTGCTGATCGGCGTCGTCAGACCCGAGAGCAGGGAGAAGGGCATGATCAGCAGCATGGAGTAGAGCATGGCCTGCTGCATGGTCGCAGCGACGGCCGACAGCAGCAGACCGATTCCCACGGCCGCGAGCAAGAACAGCAGCAGACCGGCCGAGAGCGTCAGGTACGAGCCCACGAAGGGAATCCGGAACCAAAGCTGCGCGACCAGCAGCACGCCCCCGGCCTGGATGATGCCGATCACCATGGAAGGCATGGCCTTGCCGGCCATGATCTCGAACGGACGGAACGGCGTCACCAGCAGCTGATCGAAGGTGCCCTGCTCGCGCTCGCGCGCCACGGACATCGCCGTGAGCATCATGGTCTGCAGCAGCGTCAAGGTGCCGATCATGCCGGGAATCATGAACCAGCGGGTCTCGAGGTTCGGGTTGTACCAGGCACGAGCCACCAATTGCACGGGCGGCGGCGCGAGCCCGTGATCCTGATCCCAGCGGGTGTTGAACTCGTCGACCACGTCCGAGAAGTATCCGATCGCCGTGCCGGCGGTGTTGGAATTGCGTCCGTCGGCGATGAGCTGAACGTCGGCACTCTGGCCCGACAAAAGGTGCCGTTCGAACTGCGAGTCGATCTGCACCACCAGCAGCGCGCGCCGCGCGTCTATGAGTGTGGCAATGTCGCTCGCACGCTGCAGGGTGGCCACGCGCTCGAACACGCCGGAGCCGTCGAGGCTCGCCACCAGCTGGCGCGACGCCGCGCTGTGATCCCGATCGAGCACGGCGTACGCCACGTGATTCAAGTCGTAGGTGGCGGCATAGCCGAAAATCAAGGCCTGCACCACCGGCGGAATGAGCAGGCTCATCCGGCTGCGCGGATCCTTCAGCACCGCGAGCAGCTCCTTGCGCGTCAATGCCACGATGCGCAAAAGCGTGTCCAGGAGGCTGCTCATGCCAGGGTCTTGCGCATGAGGGCGCGGCTGCCGAGCGCGAGCGCAGCCGCCATCGCGGCGAGGACCAGCGTGTTCGGGATGATCACCGACCAGACGTCGCCCGCGAGAAACACGCTCTGCAGCAAGGCCACGTAATAGCGCGCCGGGAGCGCGTAGGTGACCAGCCGTACCACGGTCGGCATGCTGCGCAGGTCGAACAGGAACCCCGACAACATGAAGGCGGGCATGAACGTCACGAGCATCGTGAGCTGACTGGCGACCAGCTGGTTCTTCACCCAGGAGGAGATCAGCAATCCGATGCCCAGCGCGATGAGCACGTAGAGCATGGAAGCCCCGAGCAGCACCCATACCGAGCCGCGCAGCGGCACGCGAAACAGAAACTTGGCGGACAGCACGCAGAGCGCGAATCCGAACAAGGCGAGCACGAAATACGGCAACGTCTTGCCGAGCAGGATCTCATCGCTGCGCACCGGGGTGACGAGGAGCGACTCGAGCGTGCCGCGCTCCCATTCGCGCGCCATGACCATGGCGGTGAGCAGGCCGCCGATCAGCGTCATGACCAGCACCACCAGGCCGGGCACGAGGAAGTAGCTGCTGTCGTTCGCCTCGTTGAACCACAGGCGCGATTGCACGTTGACGAGAGGGCTGGGCGTGGCCTCACCCTGCGCCGCCATCCGTGCCGCCCACACGCCGACCACGCCCTGCACGTAGCCCTCGGTGATGCGCGCGCGGTTGGCGTCGCCGCCATGCACGATGAGCTGCACCTGGGCATCGCCGGCGGCAAGGCGGCGCGAGAAGTCGGCAGGTATGACCACGATGCCGTCGACCCGATGCTCGAGGAGCAGCCGCTGCGCGGGCTGCATCGAGCGCGTCGATACCGGACGAAAATAGGCCGACAGCTCGAAGCCCGCCGCCAGCTCGACCGCTTGCGGCGTCGGGGACTCGATGACGACGGCGATCGGCACGTTCTTGATGTCGAGCGACAAGCCGTAGCCGAACAGCAGGATGAGGATCAGCGGCAACACCACGCCGATGGCCAGGCTCGATGGATCGCGCAGCGTCTGCCGCGCCTCCTTCGACACCAGGGCGCGCACCCGGCGCATTTTCGCGGGCCAGGCGTTGCTGCTCGACGTCGAGGCGGACGCGCTCATGCCGGCTCGCGTGCCTGCCCGCGGGAGCGCTCCACCACGGCGATGAAGGCATCGTCCATGCTCGGCTCGGCGCGGCCCGGACTGCGACCGAGGTCGCGCACCTGTGCAGGGGATCCATGCGCCAGGATGCGGCCGCAATCCATGATCGCTACGCGATCGCAGTACTCCGCCTCCTGCATGAAATGAGTCGTGACGATGATGGTCACGCCCTGTTCGGCCATCGCGGTGATACGCCGCCAGAAGCTGCGCCGCGCCCGCGGATCGGCCCCGCTGGTCGGCTCATCGAGAAACAGTATCTCGGGCTCGTGCAGCAAGGCTGCCGCCATGGCGAGCCGCTGCTTGTAGCCGCCGGGCAGCTGCGCGCTGGGCGCGCGCGCATGGGCCCCGAGCTCGAATTGCTCCATGGCCCAGCCGATGCGCTCGCGTCTTCGCGAACCGCGCAATCCATAGGCGCTCGCGAAGAACTCCAGGTTCTCGGCGACGCTCAGCGGACCGTACAGCGAGAATTTTTGCGCAACGTATCCGAGCCGCGCGCGCGCCGATGCGGGCGCGTGGCGCACATCGGCGCCGGCGACGTGCAATTCTCCGCCGCTCGGCGTGAGCAAGCCGCAGAGCATGCGAAACGTCGTGGTCTTGCCCGCGCCGTTCGGGCCGAGCAGCCCGAAGATCTCTCCGCGCCGCACCTCGAAATCGATGCGGTCGACGGCGGTGAAGGCGCCGAACTGCTTCAGGAGCTTGCGCACGCGCACCACCGGCTCCTGCTCGTGGCGCTCGGGCGGATGCGCAATGGCAATGGGCTTGATGCGCTCGGCGTCGGAGTGTTCGGTGAGGAGCATCATGAACCCGTCCTCGAATCGCGGCGCTACGGGCTCGATGGCCAGGTGGGGCATGCCGCGCGCAGGCTGCGCGCCGCTCGCCGGCTCCCGAACCAGCCGGACCCGTCCGCCGTCGGGCACCGCATCGACGACATCGGGCTGATCGAGGAGCAGCGCCTGCAGACTGCGTGCCGATTGATCGGGCGATGGCACGGCCAGGAAGCTGTGGCCCGCCGCCAGCGCCGCCACCTCGGACGGCGCGCCCTGGGAGAGCAGGCGGCCCTGATGCAGCATGATCACCCGATGGCAGCGCTCCGCCTCATCGAGATAGGCGGTGCTGAGCAGCACGGTGAGGCCCTGGTCGGAAACCAGGCGCATCACGATCTCCCACAGCTCGCGCCTCGACAGCGGATCCACGCCGACCGTGGGCTCATCGAGCAGCAGCAGCTCGGGCGAGCGCACCAGAGTGCAGGCGAGCCCGAGCTTCTGCTTCATTCCTCCGGACAGGCGGCCGGCGAGCCGTGCCTTGAAGGGCCCGAGCGCGGTCATCTCCATCAGCTGCGGGTAGCGCTGGGCGCGCTGCGCGGCGGTGACGCCGTGCAGATCGGCATACAGGTCGAGGTTCTCGGCAACGCTCAGATCCTCGTACAGACCGAAGCGCTGCGGCATGTAGCTGATGCGATCCTGAACCTGCTGCGGATCGGCCACGACGTCGACGCCCAGGACCGTCAGAGCACCCTCGTCGGGGCGCAACAGGCCGGCTGCGAGCCTCATGAACGTGGTCTTGCCGGCGCCGTCGGGTCCCACCAGCGCGGTGAGCTCACCATGCACGGCCTCGAGCGAGACCGCATCGAGCGCGCACACCGGTGGCGCGTCTTGCTGGGCGAACACCTTGCGCAGCGACTGGGCGGTGAGCGCCCGCGCCTTGAGGGCGAGGTCGGTCATGCCCCGCCATGCGCGGCATGCGATGCGCCGGCGCTGCGCGGCCCGCCGCCGTCGCCGCCCAGCGGGAGATGGACGGTGGCGGGCATCCCGAGGCGCAGCTCGTCGCGGGGATCGTGGACGAAGACGCGAATCTCGTACACCAGGCTGGAACGCAAGTCCGGGGTCTCCACGGTCTTGGGCGTGAACTCCGCCACCGGTGAAATGAACCCGACCCAGCCCGAGAACCGCCGGCCATGAAACGCATCGACCGAAACCGCGGCGTTCATGCCCTCGTGCACCCAGCCCAGATCCGGCTCCGTCACGTACGCTCGCACCCACTTGGGGTCGACGATGGCGAGCGTGAAAGCAGACTTCTGCGGCGAGGAGATCTCGCCGGGCTCGACGATGCGCGAGCGCACCACCGCATCGAGCGGCGCCAGCAAATCCGCGTCCTTGAGCTGCTGCTGGAGCAGCGCGAGCTGCGCCGCATCGGCGCGCAGCTGATCCTCGCCCTGCGCGACGTCCTCCTTGCGCGGGCCCGCGATTTCGAGCGCGAGCGCCTTCTGATTCACCGCCAGGCGGGCATCGGCCATGTCGAGCGCGGCCCTGGCCGAATCCATGTCCTGACGGCTCACCGCGCGGCCCGCCGAGCTGGCGAACAGGGTGTTCAGCCGAGCGTATTGCTGGCGCGCATTCTCGGCATCGGCCGCGGCGGCAGCCACGTTGGCGCGGGCCTGGGCGATTTCCTCGGGCCGGTTGCCGTGATGGAGCCGATCCACGACCTGCTGCTGGGCCGCCAGGTCCGCCTGCGCCTTGGCCACTTGCGGCACCAGACGGCTGGTGTCGAGGCGCGCCAGCAGCTGGCCCTTCTTGACCCGATCGCCCTCCTGGGCGAGCACCGCGGCGACGCGCTCGCTGCCATTGAAGGGCAGCTCCACCTGCCGGAGGTCGACGTTGCCGTAGAGGGTGAGCTCGGCGGAGCGCGCGTGGTGCGCGAGCGACCACCACAGCGCGACCGCGGCGAGGCCGCCCACGACGATGATGACAACAGCGATGCGCCCCACTCTCGGCATGTGATCCCCTGCGTTCGGCGCAGTTAAGATGAATCCCTGCGGGTAGTCAATCGATCGAGGCCGGCGAGAGAGCGCCGCGGCGTGGCGCTCGGCCTCTCGAGGTGCGATCGGGGACGACTAGATCATCGGCCGCGACATCATCCGCTACAGCGTCAGCGAATAGATCACCTGACGCGGATCGTCCGGATCGCGGGTGCGAATCATTCCGAGATCTTGGGCGAGCGCCGACATGGCCGCATTGTCCGCCAGGTCGACCGAATACAGCTGCTTCACGCCGTTGCTTTTCGCGGATTGGATCAGCAGTTTCATCAGAATGGTGCCGAGTCCCCGGTGCTGCCACTCATCGGCGACCGTGACGGCAATTTCCCTCACATCCGCTCGCGCATCGGGCTCGTAGCGGCTCACGCCGATCTCCACTTCGCGGCCGTCGCGCTGGATCGTCGCCACGAATGCCATGGAATGCGTGCCGTCGACGTCGCAGAGTCTCTTGAGCTCGCTCGCAGGCAGGTCCCTCACGCCGCCGAGAAAGCGAAAATGCTTGCTTTCGGCGGACAGGTGATGGACGAAGGCCGACTCCAGCTCGGCATCGGCCTTGCGGATGGGGCGGATGCTCACCGACTCCCCGCCGAGGGTGATGTCCATGCTACATCATCCTTCAGGCGACGGCCTTGGCCGGGGCGTGCGATTGGTGCGTGTGACGCACGAGCAGCACGGGCACCGAGGATTCCTGCACCACATTCTCGGCATCGCTCCCCATCGCAAGCCGACGCAGTCCGCGCCGTCCGTGCGTGCCCATCACGATCAGGTCCGCGTGCCACTTCGCGGCCTGCGACACGATCGAGTCGGCAGCGGATCCGCCGAAGGACTCGACCAGCACGCTCTCCACGGGCACGCTCTCCTTGCGAACGAGCTCCTCGGCGCGCTGCAGAATCCCCTTGCCGACCTCGCGCAAGGAGTCCATCACGCTCATGCCGAGCGATTGGGCGCCATAGGAGTAATCCAGGATGAGCTCGTTGACGACGTGGAACAGGCAGAGCTGACAGCCGCCGCCGCGGGCGATTTTCACGGCCTCGCGCACGCCGAGGATCGATGTCTCGCTGCCGTCGACTGGAACCAGAATTCTCTTGTACATTTTCGGGCCTCCTCCATAACAGCCACGTTCATGACGATCATGAACCGGGATTCATCACCGGCGAGTGTGCTTTCGCCTCGAATCGTCGATGACGTTGTAGCACCCCGATGGGTGCGCCCACAGCTCGGAGTTGCCGCCGGCGCTTTTCGGATTCCCCCTATCTGCGCTGCGCCCGACCTGGGCGAGCCGCTCGATCCGGCGAGTGATTCTGCTGTGGGGGACGCGCAAGCGAATCGTCACGGGCGCCGATCTTCTCGGCCGCCTGCTGCGCGGGATCGCCAAAAGGCCGTGAGCGCCGCGCCAGGCCGGTGGCGCGAAGCGGCGCGGTTGCGCGCGGCAGGGCGAGTCCGAGGGGGCCGGCTCACGGCGTCTTGGCGCCGGCATCCGCGCCCGCGGGGTGTGCGGAGGTGTCGAGTCGAACCACCGGCAGGCTCTGCGGATACGTGCGCTGAATGAAGGCGATGAACTTCTCGCGGATGTCGCAGCGCAGATCCCATGATTTCGACGAATCCGCAGCGGTGGCGAGTATGCGCAGCTGCATCGTCCGCTCGGTCGCATCGGTCACTGCGAGATTCCAGAAACGCCTGTCCCAGAGCGGGCTGGCCTCGATGACTTGCTCGAGGAACTTGCGGCCTTCCTCCACCGGGAAGGAGTAATCCACCCAGACGAAGACCGATCCCAGCAAGCCCGCCGAGGTGCGCGTCCAGTTCTGAAAGGGCTTTTCGATGAAGTAGGTCAACGGCACCACCAGCCGCCGATCATCCCAGATGTGCACGACGACATAGCTCAGCGTGATCTCCTCGATCCGGCCCCATTCGCCCTCGACGATCACGACATCGTCCTGCCGCATGGGCTGAGTGAGGGCGATCTGCACGCCCGCGAACAGGTTCCCCAGGGGCTTTTGCGCCGCGATTCCCGCCACGATGCCGAGCACGCCGGCCGAGGCCAGCAGGCTCGTGCCGATGTGTCGAACCGCGTCGAAGAGCATGAGTATGGACGCCACGGCGAACACGCCGACGACGATGTGCATGGTTTTGCCGATGACGTGGACCTGCGTGTAGATCTTGCGCGCGCGAAGATTGTCCGCTGCCGCGATGTCGTATCTCGCATAGACCGCGCGCTCCGACACGCTCACCGCCTGGAACAGCATCACCGCCACCGCCACGATGAACAAGATGGTGGTCCCCTTGGTCAAAACGGCGTCGTACTGCGCCGGCAGATTGAGAATCGGCAGAGCGAGGATCACGCCCAGAACCGGAACCACGACGCGCAGGCTTCTGCCGAGCAGGCCGGCAATCAAGCTGTCCACCATGCTGCCGGTCCTCGCCGCCCAGCTCGCAAGGACCTGGTCCAGGACGCGCGTGAGGCGATAGATGCACCAGAACAGCACGGCGAATACGGCGAGCTGCAACGAGGTGTCGAGCGCCGCCTGCAGCGTATGCAAGGTAGTCCCGGAAGCCAGCTTCATCAGCAGCGCGAGGCTCGCGACGTAGATTCCGCAGATCCAGATCAGGACGTAGATCGGCTTGCCGAGGGCGGCGAGCGCGCGCAGCCGCAGCGACGTTGCGCCGTCCGCCGAGCTCATATGCCGCGTCTTGCGCCGGATATACCAGGCCGCCAGCGCATTCAGAGCGAGCGCCGCCAGCATCAGGCCCACGACCGCCCCCAGATCCACCGAGCTCAGGGACCCGATGATGGGGTGGGTCGCCTCGCCGAAAAGCCGCTGCAGCCAGGAAAGCACCTTCACCTCCTCGCGGACCTAGGCCAGCTTCATCAACTGATCGACCAGCGCGTCTGCCTTGACCTCCTCGCCGCTCAGCGCCATCGCGAGCAGCTCGCTGCCGATCAGCGGCAGCGCCAGGATCACGTCCGGATGAACACGCGCCGCCCGGGCGGTATTGCCGGTATTGCCGACGGCCAGCACGGTACGGGCGCTCGGGTTCATCTCCTTCGCGGCGAGGATGACGAAGGCGTTGTATGAGTCATCCTCGCTCAGCGCGAGCACCGCCCTGGCCTCCTCGATGCCGGCGGACCGCAACACCTCGGTGTCGCTTCCGTCCCCGATCAGCAGATCCTCCGGCGGAGCCGGGTCATGCGGCCGAGGCGCGGGCCAGATGGCGGTGGTCTGAAGGCCGCGTGCCGACAGGGCCCTCACGGCGTTGCGGGCGAGGGGACCGTCCCCAACCACGATGATGTGAGAGGCGCGCTTCATGGTCCTTCTCCTGGGCTGCAGCAGCCGTCGCAGCCGCCCCTCGACCATGGGGCCGGCCATGGCGCTGAGCGAGGTGGCGAAAACCACCAACCCGAGCACGATGAGCGAGATGGAGAACCACCGCGCCTCGGGAGTGCGCGGGGTGATATCGCCGTAGCCGACGGTCGACATGGTCACCACGGCGAAATATACCGCGGAGGCGAAGTCGCCGATCCTCGGCTCGAAGCCGCCCCCGAGGACGTAGGAGCCAAGTACACCATAACCCAGCGTGAACAGCACGCCCGTCAGCGCGAACAAGGTACTCGTGGCGAGGCTCGCGCGCGTGAAGCTGCGGCGAAACACCAGCAGCAGCATCAGCAACAGCACATTCACGAGCACCAGCGAGCGCGACGCGGTGGAGAGCGGCGAGAGCTCCAGGGCGACCGTTGCCAGCGTCAGCAGAAAGGTCAGAAGCCATGCGAGCCTCGAGCGCCAGAGCAGGGCAATCCCCACCACCAGCAGCAAGGCACCGATGGTCTCCTGCGGCACCCCGCGAATCGCCGGCATGTCCAGGCCGCCCGCGACGGAGATGATCGACTTGCCTCCGGTGGATTGCGCGATGAGACGGCGCAACGAGCCGGAGGTCAGGAGCAGTTGAGTCAATCCGGATACACCGACCACCACCGCGAGCGGTGCATGCGGGAACCAAACCTGCATCCGCAAAAGCCGATACGTGCGGCTGCGCAGCATCTGCGCCCACACCACCCAGCCGGGGCGTATTCGCGGGGGCTGCTTCATGCTGCTCGCGAAGCCCCGCTCGAGGCTCGCAAGCGGACCCCGGCAGTTGCCGACGATGCGTGTGCTAATCTTGTGATGTTCGGGCTCGCTTTCGTTCGAGGTCGCAATGATACGCAGCCGCGCTATGGTAATCCCGGCGTGCCTCTTGGCACTATCGGCGTGCGCCGCGGCGATCGACTCCGGTCAGGCGCTGGCGGCGGATCGAACCGCGCCCGAGGTGCTGAGCGCCGGGGTCGCGAAGCCTCTGATCGCCGCACAGCAGGCGATACGCAAGAAGGATTGGGACGCCGCGCTCGCCGATATCGAGCAAGCGCAAGGCGCGGCCCACAAGACGGACAAGGACGAGTACGACATCGACGATCTGCTCGCCTACGTGCTGTATCGGCAGAACAAGTACCAGCAGGCGATCGCCGCCTACGAGCATCTGCTCGAGTCGCCGCTCATTCCCGAACGGCAAGCGGCCGAGCTGGGCAAGACCATCCCGGAGATGTATTTTCGATTGGGGGACTATCAGAAGGCGGCGCAGTGGGCCGGCAAATACCTCGAGCGGCACCCGGATCAACAGGACATGAGGAACATTCTCGGCGACTCCTCTTTCAGGATGGGCGAGTATCGAAAGGCCGCCGCCACCATGCAGGTCGCGGCCGCCGCCGCGGAGCGTGCCGGGCAGGCACCGCCGGAGAGCTGGCTGCGAATCATCGACGACTCCTACTTCCGTCTGCACGACATTCAAGGCATGAAGCACGCGCTGGTGCAGCTGGTCCGGTACTATCAGCGGCCCGAGGACTGGAGCGAGCTCATCGACCTCTATTCCGAGAACGTTCACGACGAGCGCGTGGCCCTCGGCTATCGCTGGCTGATGTTCGACCTTGGGATACTGAAGCGCCCCGATGACTACGAGGACCTGGCATTCGAGGCGCTCGATGCGGATGTGCCCGCCGAGGCCGTGCAGGCGCTCGAACAGGGCAGGCAGGAGGGCCTGTTCTCGGGCGCGAACCGGGTGCCCGGGGACTATGGGCACCTGCTCGGATTGGTCGAGAAGAGAGCGGCCGAGAGTCAAGACTCGCTCCCCCGGCGGGCCGCGAAGGCGGCGTCCAGCGCGCAGGGTCAGGAGGATGTGCTGGTGGGGCGGGTATACCTCAGCGAGGGACAATACCAGAAGGCCGCAGACGCCCTCGCGCAGGGCCTGCGCAAGGGCGGGGTGAGCGATGCCGACGAAGCGCAACTCAGTCTCGGCATCGCCGACTTGAAGCTCGGGCGCAAAGCGCCCGCGGATCAGGCGTTTCAGGCCGTCGGCAAGAGCTCTCCGTGGGCCGGGCTGGCCGAGCTCTGGAGACTGCGGCTCGCAGCTCATTAGCACGGTGGGTCATCGTGGCTGATTCGAACAAATCCGGGCTGAGCCTCGGGCCGAAGAAACCGGAACTGGAGATCAACAAGCGCGGACCCGGAAAGTTCTGGCAACAGCCCGGCAACATGCTGTGGATCTACCTCATGGTCATGCTCGGATCGCTGTGGTTCTGGGAGGGCGCCGAGCAGGAGACCGAGCATCAAATTCCCTACAGCGAATTTCTGCAGCATCTGGACAAGGGCGAGGTGAAGGAGGCGACGCTGAGCGATCAGATCATCAGCGGCACGCTGTCGCAGCCCGATCCGAAGACGCACAAGCCGCGCGAGTTCATCACCGAGAGGCCCGATGACGATGCCCTGGCGCAGTCACTCGCCCAGCATGGCGTGAAGTTCTCGGTGGTGCATCAGACGCACTGGTTCATCGATCTGTTGCGCGGCTGGGTCTTGCCGTTCCTCGCGCTGTTCCTGCTCTGGACCTGGTTTTCCAGGCGCATGGGCAATCGCGGGCTGCTCAACCTCGGGGCCAACCGCGTGCACATCCATGCCGAAACGGGAGTGCGCGTGACCTTCGACGACGTGGCCGGGGCCGAGGAGGCGAAGGAGGAATTGAAGGAAGTGATCGATTTTCTCAAGGATCCCGCCCGCATCCAGAGCCTCGGCGGACGGATGCCGAAGGGCGCGCTGCTGGTCGGGCCGCCGGGCACCGGCAAGACGCTGCTGGCGCGCGCCGTCGCCGGCGAGGCGGGCGTGCCGTTCTTCAGCATCAGCGGCTCGGAGTTCATCGAGCTGTTCGTCGGCATGGGCGCTGCGCGGGTGCGCGAGCTGTTCGAGCAGGCCCGAGAGAAGGCGCCGTGCATCGTGTTCATCGACGAGCTGGACGCGGTGGGCGGCGCACGCGGCATCGGCCCGGGCCTCGGCGGGCACGACGAGCGTGAGCAGACCTTGAACCAGCTGCTGTCGGAAATGGACGGATTCGATCCATCCACGGGCGTCGTGGTGATGGCGGCCACCAACCGTCCGGAGATTCTCGACAAGGCACTGCTGCGCGCCGGGCGGTTCGATCGGCAGATCATAGTCGACAAGCCCGATCTCACGGACCGCGAGGCGATCCTGCGGCTGCACACGCGCAACATGAAGCTCGGGACCGACGTGGACCTGCGCGTGGTGGCGCAGCGCACGCCGGGCTTCGTCGGCGCCGATCTCGCCAACATCGCCAACGAGGCGGCGATCCGGGCGGTGCGGCACGGACATACGGCGATCTCCATGCCGGACTTCGAGGAAGCCGTCGACCGCGTCATGGCGGGCCCGGAGAAGAAGCACCGCGTCTTGAATGCCGAGGAGAAGCATCGCGTCGCCGTGCACGAATCCGGCCATGCGCTGGTGGCGCTCAACGTGCCCACCGGCGAGCCGCTGCACAAGGTGTCGATCATTCCGCACGGCGTCGCGGCGCTCGGCTATACGCTGCAGCTGCCGGTCGAGGAGAAGTTTTTGTCCACCGAGCAGCAATTCAAGGATCAGCTGGCCATTCTGCTCGCCGGCCGCGTCGCCGAGGAGCTGATACTGGGGGACGTGTCGAGCGGTGCGCAGAATGATCTGGAGCACGCGAGCGAGATTGCGCGCACCATGGTGACGCAGCTCGGCATGAGCCAGAAGTTAGGGCTCCTGACCTACGGGCGCCACCAGCAGCTCGCGTTCCTCGGGGTGAGCGGCGAGGAGGAGCGCAACTTCAGCGAGGATACGGCGCGCATCATCGATTCGGAGGCGCTCGCGCTGATCGAGGAGGCGCAACGCCGCGCCCGCGAGATACTGACGCAGCGCCACGGGGCGCTGCTCGCGCTGGCTGCCGCGCTCGAGGAGCGCGAAGTCCTCGATCGGGGGCAGGTCGAGCGGCTGCTGCGCGAGACGGCCGCGAGATCCCCGCCCGGCGCGAAATCCCCGCCCGGCGCGAAATCCTCGCCCGCCTGAGAGCGCCCTCGAGCGATGACGATGGACGCCACAGGCGCGCAGGCTCCTGATCTGGAAAGCGCAAAGCGGCAGCTGCGCCGACTGGCGCTCGACTTGCGCCGCTCGTGGCATCACGCGAGCGACGATCTCTGGAACGATCTCGAGCCTGCGCTTTGGGCGCGAACGAAGAATCCCTGGATCGTCCTTCAATCGGTCTCGCACGCGCAGCTCGAGCGCGCGCTGTCCCGGCCATCCTACCGGCAGCGGCTCGCGGACCTCGCGCGCAGCGCCCAGCAAGCGGCCGATTCGCCCGCGTGGTTTCGACAGCATCATCCCTCGGCGGAGCTGACTCGTGTCGCCTACTTCAGCATGGAGTTCATGCTGAGCGAGGAGCTTCCCATCTACTCGGGCGGCCTCGGCAACGTCGCCGGAGACCAGCTCAAGACTGCGGATGATCTGGGCGTGCCCGTCGTCGGCGTAGGACTGCTCTACAGCCAAGGCTATTTTCACCAGGTGATCGGCGAGGACGGCTATCAGCGGGCGATCTATCCCTACAACGATCCCGGGCAACTGCCGGTGGCGCCGTTGCGCGGTCCGGATGGAGCATGGCTGCGGCTCGAGGTGCCGATGCCGGGCCATCGTCTCTGGGTACGCACCTGGCAGGTACGGGTCGGCCGGCTCAACCTCTACCTGCTCGATTGCAACGACGTCGAGAATCTCCCGGCTCACCGCGGCATCACCAGCGAGCTCTACGGGGGGGATGCGGAGCTGCGATTGCAGCAAGAGATCGTCCTCGGCCTGGGTGGATGGCGATTGCTCGAGGCGCTCGACCTGGTCCCGGACGTCTGCCATCTCAATGAAGGTCATGCTGCGCTCGCGGTCCTCGAGCGGGCGCGATCGTTCATGGCGAAAGCGGGAATACCGTTCGATGCGGCCCTGTCGGCGACGCGCGCCGGGAACCTGTTCACCACCCATACCGCGGTGGCCGCGGGGTTCGACCGCTTCGCGCCGCGCTTGATCGAGCGCTACCTCGGCGCGTACGCGAGAGACTTGAACATTTCCCTGGCCGAGCTTCTGGCATTGGGGCGCGAGAATCCTCTCGATGAGAGCGAGGCCTTCAACATGGCGTACCTGGCGCTGCGCGGGAGCGGCGCCATCAATGCCGTCAGCCGCCTGCACGGCGAGGTGAGCCGGCAGATCTTCGGCCCGCTGTTCCCTCGATGGCCGACCTCGGAAGTGCCGGTCGGGCATGTGACCAACGGAGTTCACACGCCCACCTGGGACGGCATCGACGCCGATGCGCTCTGGACGCAAGCCTGCGGCAAGGCCCGCTGGCTGGGCACGCTCGAACATCTCGAGGCGAGCATTCGCGAGCTGCCCGACGCCACCTTGTGGCAGATGAGGACCGCGGCGCGCCAATCACTGGTCCAGTTCGTGCGCGAGCGCGCCGCGGCGCAACTCACGGCCTCGGGCGCGAGCGATGCGCAGGTCGAGGCGGCTTCACGCCTGTTCGATCCTGGGACGCTGACGCTCGGCTTCGCGCGGCGATTCGCAACCTACAAGCGGCCCACCTTGTTGCTGAGAGATCCCGAGCGTTTCGCGCGGCTGCTGAACGCCGAACGGCGGCCGGTGCAGCTCTTGATCGCCGGCAAGGCCCATCCCGCCGACGTGCCGGGCCAGCAGTTGATCCACGACTGGATGCAATTCCTGCGGCGCTCCGACGTGCATGGGCGTGTGATCTTCCTGAGCGACTACGACATGCATCTCACGGAACGCTTGGTACAGGGCGTGGACGTGTGGATCAACACGCCCGACAGGCCCTGGGAGGCATGCGGCACCAGCGGCATGAAGGTATTGGTCAACGGCGGCCTGAATCTGTCGGAGCTCGATGGCTGGTGGGCCGAAGCCTATCGGCCGGCGGTCGGCTGGGCACTGGGGGACGGCCGCGAGCATCCGCGAGATGCCGCCTGGCAAGAGGCGGAAGCCCTCCAGCTTTATGCCTTGCTAGAAACGCAGGTCGTTCCCGAATTTTATGCGCGCGACGGCAGCGGTATTCCGCGCGGCTGGGTGGCGCGCGTGCGCGAGAGCATGGCGACGCTGACGAGCGCGTTTTCCGCCAACCGCGCGGTGCGGGAGTACGTCGAGCATTTCTATCTGCCCGCTGCCGCCGCTTATCGCCGACGCTCCGAGAACCACGGCGCCAAGGGCTCGCAGCTCTCGAGCTGGCGCCGCGCGCTCGATGCGAGCTGGCCGACGCTGCGGTTCGGGCGCCTCATGGTCGAGACCAGCGGGGATTGCCATCATTTCAGAGTCGAGGTCACGTTCGGCGATCTTGATCCGCACCTCGTGCGGGTGGAGCTGTATGCGGACCCGCGGAGCGGTTCCGAGGCCTTCCGCCAGACCATGACGCGAGATCCCGGTGCGACGGACGGCGCACACGGCTCGGTCTATGCCGGCAGTGCCCCGTCCACGCGACCCGCGAGCGACTTCACCCCGCGCCTGATCCCGGACCATCCGCAAGCCCGCGTGCCGCTCGATGCGGCTCATATCCTTTGGCAGCGATAGTGCGCGAGCGCACCGCGTCGCGGGCTGTTATGCTGGCGGCGGGCCGCCACGGCGGGGGGCACGCACATGTTCTGGTCCAGGAAGACTCCCATCCCTTCGAGATGTCGCGGAGTGGCTTGGTCCGCAAGGGCAAGGCCGGGCCGCGATGTATTGTTGGCCCTCGCACTCAAGGTCCTGCTGCTCGCCGCGCTGTATCTATCGTTCTTCGGCGCCGACCATAGACCGCCCGCCGACCCGGCGAGGACGGCGACGGCTCTGCTGGGCTCGCACTTGGATCGGGTATCTCCATGAACGCATCGAATCTGGTCGATCTATCGCGCCTGCAGTTCGCCGCGACAGCCATGTACCACTTCTTGTTCGTGCCGCTGACGCTCGGGTTGTCGGTGCTGCTTGCGATCATGGAGAGCGTGTACGTGATGACCGGGCGCTCCATCTGGCGCGACATGACGCGCTTTTGGGGGATTCTGTTCGGCATCAATTTCGCCATGGGCGTCGCCACCGGCATCACCATGGAGTTTCAGTTCGGCACGAATTGGGCCTATTACTCTCACTACGTGGGCGATATCTTCGGCGTGCCGCTCGCCATCGAGGGGTTGATGGCGTTCTTCCTCGAGGGGACCTTCATCGGGCTGTTCTTCTTCGGCTGGGATCGAATGAGCCGCATCGCCCATCTGATCGTCACCTGGCTGGTGGCGATCGGCAGCAATCTTTCGGCGTTGTGGATCCTCATCGCCAACGCCTGGATGCAAAATCCCACCGGCGCGCACTTCAATGCGAGCACGATGCGCATGGAGCTCGATTCCATCGGCGATGTGATCTTCAACCCCGTCGCGCAGTCGAAATTCGTGCACACGGTGAGCGCCGGTTACGTGACGGGCGCGGTGTTCGTGCTCGCGATCAGCGCCTGGTACCTGCTGCAGCGGCGCCACCTGGAGTTCGCCAAGCGCTCGGCGACCGTCGCCATCAGCTTCGGCCTGGCGGCCGCCCTCTCGGTGGTGGTGCTGGGCGATGAAAGCGGCTACACCTTGACGGCCCATCAAAAGATGAAGATTGCCGCGATCGAGGGCATGTGGCACACCGAAGCGGCTCCGGCGCCCTTCACCCTCGTCGGCATCCCGCACGAGGCGACTCATGAGACGCTCGACAGGGTCAGGGTACCGTGGATGCTCGGGCTCATTGCGACGCGCTCCGACGATACCCCGGTGCCGGGGATCGATGAGCTGGTGGCGGAGGCCAAGCAGAGAATCCGCAACGGCATCCCGGCGGCGAGCGCGCTGAAGGAGCTGCGTCGGGACCCCGGCAACGCAGCCGCGCGGCAGACCCTCGAGCAGCACGTGCAGGACCTGGGCTACGCACTGCTGCTGCGAAAATACGTCGCCGATCCGGCGCAAGCATCGCCCGCCCAAATCGATGCGGCGGCCTGGGATACGGTGCCATCCGTGGCGTCGCTGTTCTGGTCGTTCCGGGTCATGGTGGGGCTGGGATTCTTCTTCATCGCGCTGTTCGCGACCGGCTTCTACCTCGCCACGCGGCGCCGCATCGCCGCAAGCCCTCGATTCCTCAAGGTCGCGCTCTGGACGCTGCCCCTGCCTTGGCTCGCCGCGGAGCTCGGATGGCTCATTGCCGAGCATGGCCGTCAGCCGTGGGCCATCGAGGGCGTGTTGCCGACGTTCCTCGCCGTCTCGCCGATCCCCGCATCGAGCGTGGCGCTGAGCCTCGCGGGCTTCGTGGCGTTCTACACGATACTCGCGGTCATGGACGTGTATCTGCTCAAGAAGTACATCAAGCTCGGGCCGAGCGCGGAAGCGGCGCCGCGCGAGCCCGGCGCCGACCCGCGCCTCGCGACCGCAGGACCTGGATGAACGGGAGATCAGGATGCTCGACTTTCAAACCTTGAAAGTGATCTGGTGGCTGCTGCTCGGCGTTCTGCTCATCGGCTTTGCGATCATGGACGGCTTCGACCTGGGCGTGGGTATGCTGCTGCCGTTCATCGCGCGCGGCGACACCGAGCGGCGCGTGGTGATCAATACCGTGGGACCGGTGTGGGAGGGCAACCAGATCTGGCTCATCCTGGGGGGCGGTGCGATTTTTGCGGCATGGCCCTCGCTTTACGCCGCGAGCTTCTCCGGATTCTATCTCGCGATGCTGCTGGTCCTCGCGGCGCTCATTCTGCGGCCCGTGGGGTTCAAGTTTCGCAGCAAGATGCCGGGGCAGCGCTGGCGCGCGGGCTGGGATTGGGCGCTGTTCGTGGGGGGCGCGGTACCGACGCTGGTGTTCGGCGTCGCCATGGGCAACCTCCTCAGGGGCGTGCCCTTCGCCTTCGATTCCGAGATGCGCGCGAGCTACGGATTCGGGCTTCTCTACCTGCTCAATCCATTTGCGCTGCTCTGCGGGCTCGTGAGCGCGGCGATGCTGCTCACCCATGGCGCCGCCTACCTGGCCATGAAGACCGATGGTGCGGTATCGATGCGCGCCCGGGAAGTCTGCCGGTACGCGGGAATCACCTGGACGGTGCTGTTTGCGCTCGCCGGACTGTGGCTGTGGAGAAGTCACTTCGGGATTGCACTGACCGGTGGTGATGATCCCGCAGGAGAATCCAATCCGCTCGCCAAGACCGCCGTGCTGCAGGCGGGAGCATGGCTCGCGAACTACGGCCGATGGCCCGCGACCATGCTCGTGCCCGGCGTCGGTCTCGCAGCCCCGATCCTGGTGGCGGCGCTGGCGAACAGGCCCGAGCGCCTGGCCGTGTTCGTGCTGAGCGCGCTCGGAATCGCGGCCGTGATCGGCACGGTCGGTGTCAGCCTGTTTCCGTTTCTGCTGCCGTCCTCGTCACACCCCGACAGCAGTCTCACCGTCTGGGATGCCTCGAGCAGCCATCGCACGCTCGGCATCATGCTCATCGCCGTCATCATCTTTCTGCCGATCGTCCTCGCCTACACCAGCTGGGTCTATCACGTCATGCGGGGACCGGTGACCAGCGCCTACATCGACGATCATCGCGACACGAGCTATTGAGGGGCCGACCATGTGGTACTTCAGCTGGATCTTGGGTCTCGGGCTTGCATGTGCGTTTGCGATCCTGAACGCCATGTGGTTCGAGCTCGATGCGGATCGGCACGCGCAGGATCGGCCGGCGGCGCCGAGCAACATTCCCTGAGGTAGCCGTACAAGCGCCGCAGCCTTGCCGCGGCTGCGCGGGGCATCGCCGGCTTCCATTTGCGCTAGCCGGATCAGTACATCCTCGGATCGCGAACCGGCCTGCGAGCGCGCACCATCATCCGTGCAGATGAGGGGTACAGATCAAAGGAGGTATTTATGAGCATGCTACGTTGGACCCCATTCCCGGAGGTCGATACGTTCTTCAATCGCATGTGGCCGGCTGGCCTGTTGAATCGGCCGCTCGCATCGATGCAGGGAAGCGCCGGCAAGCTGCAATGGGCGCCGCCCGCCGACATCAGCGAGAACGACAAGGAATATCTCGTCCGGGTCGAATTGCCTGCCGTCAGGAAGGAAGACGTCGAGGTGACCTTCGACGACGGAATGATCACCGTCAAGGGCGAGCGCGAGCAGCAAAAGGAGGACAAGAACGAGCGATACCACCGGACGGAGACTCTTTACGGCTCCTTCGAGCGACAATTCTCGCTCCCGGACAATGTGAACGCAGATGCGATCCGCTGCGAGAGCAAGGACGGCATCCTGACGGTGCACATCCCCAAGAGCGAAACACCGAAGGCCAAGCCGATCCAGATCACCGTTCAGTGATCGTCCCATGACCGGCTGAACCGCGGCGGCGGCGCAAGGCTGCCGCCGCGCCGCTTTCCGCAATGCGGCGGCGTCCTCGAGTCCCGAAACCCTGCAAAAGGAGTAGGATTGAGAGACTGAGATTGCCCTCGAGCGCTCGCGCGGGCGCCCGTGCGCACGGGACTTTAGAGGAACTGATGCGGAAGTACGAAAAAAACCCCGAAGCGGTCGCGAAGCTCTCGCCGGAGCAGTTCCGCGTGACGCAGCAAAGCGCAACGGAGCGGCCGGGGAGCGGACAGTACCTGCACAACAAGGCGCCCGGCATCTACGTCGATGTGGTATCGGGCGAGCCGCTGTTCGCCTCCTCGGACAAATACGAGTCCGGCTGCGGCTGGCCGAGCTTCACCAAACCCATCGAACCGCTCAACGTCAAGGAATTGCGCGACTCCACGCACGGCATGATCCGCACCGAGGTGCGCTCGGCGCATGGCGACAGTCATCTCGGCCATGTGTTTCCCGACGGTCCGCCGGACCGTGGCGGATTGCGCTACTGCATCAATTCGGCCTCGCTGCGCTTCATTCACCGCGACGACATGGCGGCGGCAGGCTATGGCGATTACCTCGACCAGGTGGAGGACGTCCGATGAAGACTGAGAGAGCGGTTCTCGCCGGCGGCTGCTTCTGGGGAATGCAAGACCTCATTCGCCGCCACGCCGGCGTCATCTCCACGCGCGTCGGCTACACGGGCGGCGAGGTGCCGAACGCGACCTATCGCCATCATGGCACCCATGCAGAAGCGATCGAGATCATGTTCGATCCCGACAAGGTGAGCTTTCGCCAGATCCTGGAGTTCTTCTTCCAGATCCATGATCCGACCACGCGCAATCGGCAGGGCAACGATGCCGGTACGAGCTATCGGTCCGCGATCTTCTACACGAGCGAGGAACAGAGACGGGTGGCGGAAGATACCATCGCGGACGTCAACGCGTCCGGGCTGTGGCCGGGCAAGGTCGTGACCGAGGTCGCGCCGGCCCGGGAATTCTGGCAGGCCGAGCCCGAGCACCAGGATTATCTCGAGCGCTATCCGGACGGCTACACGTGCCACTTCGTGCGCCCCAACTGGAGACTGCCCGCTCGAGCACGCACCGGGACGGGCTAGGCCCGTCCACGGGCGGCTGCAACGGCGCCGCGCGGGCGCCTCCGGCGCGCGGGCGCCCGGCGCGCCCTAGTCCCTCTGCACGGCCGCCACGGGCGGCGCCGACATGAACGCCTTGGCATGGACGATCTCGGGCCGGATCGATCGGGCTCCATCGCCGGTCGACTGCAGCAGCGCCGCGTAGTAGCGTCGCGCCGTGATCGGATCGCCGGCGGCCTCGGCGGCCTGACCGGCGTCGTACAGCCCGTTGAATCGATTCGGGCTCAGGGTCAACGCTTGGCGGTACTCGATGAGCGCTTCTTTGGGCCGCTTGGCCTCGAGCAGCATGTCGGCGAGCATCTCGCGCGCCGGAATGTCGACCTCGCCCTGACCCACCTTGTCCTGCAGGTCGGCGCTTGCGCGCATGTGCTTAAGGGCCGCGTCGGTATGGTCCTGCGCGAACTCGGTCCAGGCGAGGATCTCGCCGCGCCGGATGGTCACGCCGGTGCCCTCGGCGTAGTAGGCGTGGCGGCCGCGGCGTATCTCGGCGATCAGCGCATCGTAGCCGGCCAGATCGCGCTGCGCGTCGGCCGGGCGATGCAAGTGTCCGGCGGCGATGGTGCGTGCCCAGTACACCTGCGTCTGGGTCTCGGGGGGTGCGCCCGTGATCGGCTCGAGCGCGAGCGCCGCCGTCCAGTCTCGCGTCTCCAGGTCGATGAAGAGCGGCAGCTTGACGCGGTAATAGGGGAACATCCCCGCCATGTAGTGATCTGGAGTCATGCCGGGCATGCCTTGATAGTGTGCGATCGCCGCATTCGCATCGGCGACCACCGCCCGGGCCTGCGCTTCTTGTCCGCTCTGCAGGTAGGCGTACACCAGGAAATCGTCCGAATGAAACTGATCCATCCAGCCGCTCTCGTGGCGCGCCTCGGCAGCACGTGAGGCTGCCACCGAGGCCGCATTCGCCGCGATATCCTCCTGCCAGAGGCCGAGCCGGGCGAAGATGTGCCCGGGCATGTGCACCGCATGGGGACCTGCCGGGGCGATCGCGCCATAGGCGCGCGCCGCCGCGAGTCCCTCGCGGGCGAGCGGCGGATTGTCGCAGGAGTGGATGATGTAGTGCACGAGGCCGGGATGATCGGGATATCTGGCCCAGAGCGGGGCGAGCACCGCCATCGCCTTGCGCTCCTGGGCAAGGCTGGTATCGGTCGGCGCCTCCGCCGCGAGCAGCGACAGCGCATAGAAGGCTCCCGCGTCCGCGTTCTGCGGGTGCGCGGCGAAGATCCTGCTCATCGCGGCCGAGTAGGCATCGATGCGCGCTTGAAATTCCTTGGCCCCCGCCGGCTCATAGAAATCCGCGAGAGCGGCGATGTATTCGCGCTCCAGCGCCGTCCCGGGCGGATGTGCCTCGGCCGCCTCGATCTGCTGCCGGCCCGTCGCCATCGCCGCCTCGTCCGGCCGGTCCCAGATCTGGTGGAAGACGCTCATCGCAATTCCCCAGCGCGCCATCGAGCAGCCGGGATCGCTCTTCAGGATTCTCTCGAATTGCGGCCTCGCTTCCTCGTACCAGAAGTCGTGCAGCAGCGCGACGCCTCGATTGAAGCCCGCTTGCACCGAGGCCGAGCAGGAGACGGGAAAGGATACGGACCCGAGGCGCTCCGCGGCGCCGCTTTGCGCGGGCTGCAGGCTCGGAGCCGGGGATGCGGCTGCGGCTGCGGCAAGACAGCCGGCCGCCACGATCTCGAGCAAGGCGCTTGTTCGCATGGTTCTCTCCATTGCTCCGGGGGAGTCGTGGCGGAAAAATAGCACGTTTGCGGTGCGCGTTTCAGCGGCGTCTCCTGCGCGCCAGCTCGGCAGGGCGGGCATCTTGGTCCTGATCGCCCGCCAGGCCGCCCTGCTCGAGCGCGTGGCGCGCCAGGTGAGCGCCGAAAGCCCGGTAAGGCGCCCTCATTCTGTTCAGTCGGCCACTCTCCATGCCGGGATGATCCTATCCTCGGCGCATGCTCATCTCCTCGCGGCGCGCGGCGCTCGCCCTTGCCTGGCTGGTCATGGCCTCGAGTGCGCACGCGGGCGTCACTCCCGACCTGCAGCGCGCCTTGCGCGAGGGCACCTTCGAGGTCGTGATCAAGAAGCCCGAGCATGGGGCGGTGGTCTACGAGAAGCCTCTGCCGCTCGAGCTGCTGCCGTACATCGAGCGAACGGATCCCTACCGATCGGTAGGGACGGCCTTCGCGCTCGGCCACAACACCTACGTGACCGCCGCCCACGTGATCCAGGCGGGAATCGCCAGCCAGTTCGGCGCGCCCGCACTGCGCCGCGCCGACGGCGCGGTCTTCGAGATCGACCGCATTCTCAAGTTCTCCGAGCACGAGGACTTCGTCGTGTTCTCCTTGCAGAAGGATCCGGCCGCTGCGCCGCTCTCGGTCAACCGGACACCCGCGCTCGATCAGCCGGTACTGGCGGTCGGCAATGCGCTCGGCGAGGGCATCGTGATTCGCGACGGGCTGCTCACTTCGCAGACTCCCGAAGCCCAGGACGGTCGATGGAAGTGGATTCGATTCTCGGCCGCGGCCTCGCCCGGCAACAGCGGCGGTCCTCTGTGCGATGCGGACGGCAAGGTGATCGGCGTGGTGGTGCGTAAATCGCCGAACGAGAATCTCAATTACGCGCTGCCCATCGCCCGCGTCCTCGATGCGCAGGACCTGAAGGCACGGTTCGACCAGAAGCTGCTCGTGGGCTTGCCGTATCTGCACGGCACCGCGACCTATGCCTACAAGGACGAATTCAAGCTGCCGCTCTCCTGGCCGGCCTTCGTGCAAGCCTATCAGGAGCTCATCGAGCGTCACGCGCGGGAGTCGCGCGCGCTCGTGCTCAGTACCTACGCCGAG
Source organism: Steroidobacteraceae bacterium (assembly GCA_035504115.1). Lineage (GTDB taxonomy): Bacteria > Pseudomonadota > Gammaproteobacteria > Steroidobacterales > Steroidobacteraceae > Bog-1198. The sequence goes on from DATJSL010000049.1 coordinate 169,290, forward strand.
ACGCTTTTTCCCAGGGGTCCCGGGGCGGACGATGTGCTGTACGATCCGCCCGATCAGGACTCGAGGCCGCGATTCATCCACCAGGAACCGGATGGCACGTGGAGCGCCCGCACGCCCGAGTTCAACGAGGTCGACCTGCCGGGGGACGGCAGGGTCGCGGTCACGACGGTGGCCGATGCGCGGCTGCTCCGAATCATCCGCCCGGGCTCGGCGAGCGACGATGCCTTCTATGGCGATTCCAGGGCGTTCATGGATCTGGCCCTCAAGGCGCTCGATCTCAAGCGCTCCGTCGGCACCGATGGCGTCAGGATCGTGTCTCTGGGACCGGCGACCTCCGAGAGCCTGTACACCGACCCCTACGGACGCAAGTGGCAGCAGCGGATCTGGCCGGTGCCTTTTCAGGACGCCTATCTGGTCGGGGAGCTTCTGCCCACCCCCGACGGCTACGTCGCATTGCTCATGTGGGCGCCCTCCATCGCTTTGCGTACGTTCGAGGCGGTGAGCCAGCTGATGGCAGGCCAGCTCGATGCGTCCTACGAAGGCACGCTGGCGCAATGGCAAGCCGCACTGCGCCGAAGCGCTTTGCTGCCGCAGGCCCTTGCCGGCGTGCGGCTCGACCCCGGGCCGCTCTGGACGCTGCATGCGCGGCGCTTCACCTCGAGCGTGCCGGCCGAGGTCCTGGCGTTGAACGACAGGAGCCCCATGACGCTCGTCATGGGGTTCATGAAGGACGGCGCTCGTACCGTGTGGGACGCGCAAGGGGTGTGGTGGAATCAAGACGATCGGCGCGACGCGGCCGTGGGGATCTGGCGCCGCGCCAGGCCGCCGGCCGGCGCGAGGCTCGAACTGCGCAACGGCTTCGAGGGCATTCGCGCGCGCCGCGCTCCGTACGATGGGACGTTTCTACGCGAGACCGCCGAGACGCTGTCCGCCTCGATGATCCTCGACGTGCCCGGCCGTTCCGCCGGATCGGTCTCGTCCGATCTCGAGTACGGCATCACGCTGCACCTGCTCGGCTACCCGAGCCTCATGGACGCCGACCGGTCCTTGAAGCGCGTCGCGCAGATGACGCACCTGCTCGAGAAGGGTGTGGGTGCGGACGTTGCCGCGACGAGGCAGGCGAGCCCCCTCGACCAGGCGTTCGCGACGCTCGAGAGTCAATTGATGGCGAAGGCCGATGACCCGGGGGCCGGGCTCGGCAAGGATCTTCGCGGAAAGTCCCTGGCCGACGACGTGCACGACCTGGTGCAGCAGATGAAAAGCGACATGGCCGCGATGCACCTGTCCGCCTCGCAGGACGGGGAGCAGTACCTGCTGACCCAGACCGAGCGGGCATCCTGGCTGCAATCCTACTGGAGCTTGTATCCCCGGCTGCAACGCAACCGCGACATGTGGAGCGAGTTCATCGCGAAGAATCACCTGGCGGCTTCGACCCCTCACGATCCGGCCGTCGCCAAGGCACGAGAAGCGCTGCTGGGCGCTCTGGCGAAACCGCCGAGTGCCGACTGGGTGCAGCGTGCCCGCGAGCTCGATCAGGCCTACGTCAAGGAGCGGGGCGATTACCTGAGGGCACACGTGCCCGACGTGAGCACGCTCGCGCCGCGGGCCGCGCGCCGCACGCCCTGTCCGCCGCCGGCTCCGCTCAGTTCCGCAGGCAAGCAGCCGAAGTTTCTGCGCAGCGCGCGCCCGCTCGATGAGATGTATCCCAGCGAGAGCCGGCGCCTCGGAGAAGAGGGCACCGTGCTCGCCGCCATCGACATCTCCGAGACCGGATGCGTCACCGCCAAGGCCATCGTGGGCTGGTCCGGATCGGATCTGCTCGACACGGCGGTGCTCGATTGGCTCGAGACGGTGGAGTTCATTCCGGCCGCGGCCGATGGCCACGGCATCGCGTCCACCCAGGTGATGCCCATCGTCTTCAAACTGCAGAATGAGTGACTGCGCCGGCGGGCGAGCCGCGGCAGAGCGCCTCAGGCGCGGCTCAAAGCGCCCCTGAGGTGCCCAGGCAGCAAGCGCACCAGCAAGTGCAAGGCCAGCGGCACGATCACCAGCTCATCGAGCGCGCCGGCGAGCGGCAGCGCCAGATTGAGCGGATCGAGCGCGTACAGCAACAGCACGACCGTCGCCGGGATCAGCCAAAAGGGGCGATCGGGCTGGCGCAACGCGAACCAGAGCAGGGGCAAGTCGTTGCGCGCCATGCGCCACAGCTTGAACAATCGGAACATACCGCCACCTCCCGCAAAGCAGATTGCGCTGCGTCCAGTATATTTGATCAGGCTGAGCCGCGCGGGCTATGATCGATCCGGAGGTGTCGAATGAGCGCATCCCTGTTTGACATACCCGTGACGAGGATCGACGGGCAGCCGGCCACTCTCGCCGCGTTTCGGGGCAAGGTGCTGCTCATCGTCAATGTGGCATCGAAGTGCGGCCTCACCCCGCAATACACGCAGCTCGAGAAGCTCTATCGGGCGAAGCATGCGCTGGGATTCGAGATCCTCGGGTTTCCCGCCAATAATTTCATGGGGCAGGAACCGGGAGCCGATGCGGAGATCGCCGCATTTTGCTCGACTCACTACGACGTGCACTTCCCCTTGTTCAGCAAGATCAGCGTCAAGGGCGCCGATCGGCATCCGCTGTACGCTCTGCTGACTCAGGCGCGCCCCCAAGCCGTGGGCGAGGGCACGATGCGGCAGCGCCTTGCCGAGCACGGCATCAGCCCCGGCGCCGCGGACGAGGTTCTGTGGAATTTCGAGAAATTTCTGGTGGCGCGCGACGGCTCGGTCGCGGAGCGATTCGCGCCCGACGTGAGCCCGGACGATCCGCGCTTGATCGCCGCGATCGACCGGGCGCTCGCGATCGCCGCCTGAGTGCGGGAGTCGATCGAAGCGCAGATCGGTGCGCTGCGCGCGGACGGCTATGTGCTGCTGCCGAAATTCGTGCCACAGGGGGCGCTCGAGACTCTGCGGGAGAGGGCGCGGGCGGAGCTCGCCGCGCGACAGGCACCGCTCGAGCTCGAGGCTGAGCTGCAATATCCGGGAGCTCCGCGCTCCCCGACCGCGGCCGGCGGGCAAACCGTGCGGCGGCTGCTCGACGCTTACGGGCGCGACCCCGCGTTTCGGCACTGGGCCACGGCTCCCGCGGTGCGCGCGTGGATGGGCGCCTATTTCGCCGAGGACGTATTGCTGTCGCGAGCGCATCACAATTGCCTCATGACCAAGCACCCGCTTTACGGCAGCATGACCGGCTGGCATCGCGACATACGCTACTGGTCGTTCGAGCGCGAGGATCTGGTTTCGGTGTGGATCGCCTTGGGGCCGGAGACGGTCGAGAACGGTGCGCTGTGGTTCGTGCCGGGATCGCATGCGATGGCGCTCGGACCGGAGCGATTCGATGAGGCGAAATTCTTGCGCATCGACCGCGCCGACAACGCCGAGATCGTACGATCCGCGGTGTCGATGCGGCTCGCGCCCGGGGACGCGGTGCTATTTCACTGCAACACCCTGCACTCCGCGGGAACGAATACGAGCGCCGAGGTGAAGTTCTCTCTGGTGTTCACCTATCACGGCCGCAGCAATGCGGCCAAGCCGGGAACACGGTCCGCCTCCAAAGACGAGGTTTCCCTGTCCGCAGCCGCAGCGGCTCAGAGATCTTCATCGAGGGATGCCGCCGCGGATTCGAGCCGCGGCGGCGATTTCATCGGATGATCTAGCGCGCCCAGTGGCCCGGCGCCATGCGCCAGCCGCCGCCGGCGCGCACCCAAGCGTGCGGAACCCAGTGATAGCCCGGACGGCCCGCGGCCCAGTGGCCCCCGACCCAAGCGTAGCGGCCGCCCACCCAGTTCCAGTATCCGCCGACCCATATGTAGCCGGGAGCCGGCGCCACGCCGACGACTTCCACCTGCGGGGCAGGCGGAGCCACGGTCACCACGGCGGCGCCGCCATAGTAAGGACCCACCGGTCGTGCCGTGACGACGCATCCACCGAGCAACGCCGCCAGCGCCACGGCGCCCGCGACCGCCTTAAGACCTCGTAATGATTTCATGTACTCTCCATGCTGAAATTGCTCCACAGAAACAGCCTCTTGGAGATATTAACGCACAGAGTCCCGGGGGGATGACGTGACTTCCGGCACACTCGCGAAGCGAGATCACATTTCTTCGGGCCCGACTCGCCTGCCCGGCTGTGCGCCGGCGACCCGGGGGGTCGGTCGATCGGCCGATCAGCCGCAATGCACGTCATGCTCCACGCACTCATGCCACTGGTGATCGTGATACCAGCGGTGATGCTCGCGGTCGTAAAATCCCTCGTGCGGCTCCCCGCACGCCGCAGCCAGCACGATGAGCGACAGCAGGAAGCCGCGCTTCGCCAACCGTTTCGTATTCTTCATGGCCGTCTCCTCGAGCCAGTTGACCGCAGAAGCCTAGCACGGGATGCGAAAATCGGCGCGATTTGCAATCATGGGGCCACATGAGGAACCCAACGATTCGCGCGAGACTTCGCGATGCATTGCTGAGCGGCCTGGCCGGCGCTGCCGTGCTTGCACCCTGGGCGCTCGGCGCCGGAATCCACGCTCCCAAGACGTCGGGCTCGTCGGATTCCTCGAATGATGCATCATTGCCCACCGGGCGCGGCGCGCTGCGACAGATCGTGCAGAGCCAGTGCGTCCTGAACTGGAAGCAACATCACGATCCCGCGCCGTGCGAGAGCGTGTTTCTCGCCGATCCGAACGCGAGCGACTCGGGATACGCGATCTTGCAGGATCCGGGCGGCGGCGCGCACTATCTCCTGGTGCCGACGCAAACCATGGCGGGTGTCGACAGCAGCGAGCTGCTCGATCCCGATGCGCCGAATTACTTTGCGGAGGCCTGGCATGCGCGGGATCTGCTCTCGAAGTTCGTGGGTCACCCGGTCCCGAGGAGCGATGTCGCGCTGGTCGTGAACACCGTGCAGACCCGCAAGTACGATCAGTTTCACATTCACGTCGAATGCTTGCGGCAAGATGTCGCGGTGGCGCTGCGCGCGGCGGCGGGGCGGCTCTCCGACGTCTGGTCGCCCGTGACCGCGGTCGGTGCCACCTTTCAAGCGATGCGCATCGAAAGCGATTCGCTGGACGGATCGAACCTGTTCTATTCGCTCGCGGCGACCCAGCCCGATGCCGCGCATCACCTGGCCGATTACACGCTGGTGGCCGTGGGTGCCGAGCTTTCCTCCGGCCCGGGCTTCATCGTGCTCACCGGCACCGGGCTCACGGGGGAATTCCTGCTCGATTCGACCTGTGCGGTGGCGGGCGGCGGCGGCTGAGACGAGAGGCGCCCGAGCGCGCGAGCGCCCGCCAAAGGCGCGCGCGTCCGCCGATCAGGTCCGCGGAGCGGCGAGTACCTGCACCCAGTACAGCCCGCGCTTGGCGCGCCCGGCTGCATAGGCGATGCCCATCTCGGCAAATCGCGGGTCCATGATGTTCTCGCAATGTCCTGGGCTGTCGAGCCACCCGCGCACGACTTCCTCCGCCGTGCGAGGCCCGAAGGCGATGTTCTCTCCGACCAGCTTCTCGCGGTAGCCGCTGGCGCGCACGCGGTCCGCCGGCGTGCGCCCGGACAGATCCTCGTGCTCGAAATAGTCATGCTCGGCCATGTCGCTCGCGTGCCCCAGCGCCACCTCGTCCAGAGTCCCGGAAAGCGTCACGGGCGGAGCCGGCCCGAACGGTCGGGCGCCGCAGCGGCGCGGGCGCGAGCGCGCTTCGTTCACCAGCTCGAGAGTGCGCGCCGCGAGGCTCGGCGCTTCGGCGCTCGAGGGAATCACGTAGCCGTAGGCCAGCACGAGCCAGGTATCCGCTCCGCGGTAATACAGCCCGACATCGCGCATTCTGGGATTGGTCACCGTGACGCAGCTCGAGCGCCTGAGCGCTTGTATGAGGCTCGATTCCGCGCCGCTGACGCGCAGCGCCGCCACTTTCTCCGCCGGATAGCCGCTGCGCTCGGTAGCCTCGCCGAGCGATCGCCCGGACGCCCACGCCTGCGCAGCCCGATCGAGCCGCGCATCGTGCGCGAGCGCTCGAGCCGGGGGAAGGATTCCACCGCAACCGCCTTCCCGCAGCACCTGCACGGCATGTAGTGCATCTGCCGGCCTGCCCATCGGGGTGGTCGTGTTGCCGGGCTTGGCGATGACGCCCAGCAGGCCGGCGCAGGCGATTGTGCTGAGCCATCGGCGCGGCGCGCGATGCGGGTGCGAGACGGCAAGTGTGTGCAACATCACGATCGACTGGCCCAGCTCATCCGAGGCGACGGTAACGAAAGCAACGCACGGAGGCCACCTCAGGATGACCGCCGGAACCGGTACCGGGTCACATAATCGCCGGCGTGCCGCCTGGCCGGCGCGCCGTGCCGAGCGTCGACGCCGCGCCGAGCGTCGACGCCGCGCCGAGTGTCGACGCCGCGTGCCGAGTGTCGACGCCGCGTGCCGAGTGTCGACGCCGCGTGCCGAGTGTCGACGCCGCGTGCCGAGTGTCACCTCGGTCAAACATCTCGCCTGGAACCTTTGGTGCTCCCGCCCGGTCGTAGCATCAGTCCCTGAAGACCCAAGGGAGATGTTTTGCAGGCCATCAACGTGTTCATCGTGAGCGACGTGCGACTACATCGAGACGGACTGGCCGCGCTGCTTCGGGGGTGTCCCTCGATCAACGTGTTGGGCGCGGACAACGTGCAAGAGACGCAGAATGCGCTGCGCACGACCCCTACCGACGTCGCGCTGATCGATGCCCCCACCTCGAGCGAGTCGCACCTGGTCGAGGCACTGCGCGCCACACGGGCGCGCATGCGAATCGTGGCCGTTGGAATTCGCGAGACCGCGAGCGATGTGCTGGCCTGCGCTGCGGCGGGCATCGACGGCTACGTGCCCAGGGATGCCGCGTTGAGCGACATGGTGACCGCGATCGAGAACGTGGTGCGCGGCGAGCTGGCTTGCTCGCCCCAGGTCGCCGCCTCACTGTATCAATGGGTCGGCTTCTCCAGGACGGGCGTCGATACCCCCTTGACCAAGCGCGAGCTGCAGATCGCCGATCTGATGAATCGGGGGCTGCCGACCAAGGAAATCGCCTGGCGCCTCGGGGTGCAGCCGTGCACCGCGAAAAACCACATCAGGAACATTCTGCGCAAGCTCCACGTGCATCGGCGCGGCCAAGCGGTCGCGAAGCTGCGCGATGTGCTCGGCGAGCCCTTCGGCGCAGCCTGAGGGCACAGGCCGAGGCGGTCAAACCCACAGCCCGGCGGCTCGTAGTCGCAGCAGGGCGTTCATGGAGTCGGCGAGATAAGCCGCCGAAGCATAGGCCGCCGAAGCGCCCATCGGGGCTTGCAGCACTGCGGCGCCGGAGCCATAGAACGCGGCGCTCGGGAATGGCTGACTCTGAGTGAGGCCCCCCAGCTGTTGCAAGTCGGGGACTCCCGCCCCCACACGGTTCGGATCGACCTGTGCGTAGGGTATTGCCGCAGCACGCAGCAGGTCGAACAAGACCGACACTCGCTGCTCGGCGCGGGCGCCGTAGTTGATGCTCTGTAGCATGGGATGATGCGAGAGCAGCAGCGCGGACATTCCAACCACGTGGGCGGCCGCCATCGAGCTGCCATCCCAAGCCGCGTAGCCGCCTCCAGGGGCCGTCGAAATCACCGCGACGCCGGGAGCGCACAGGCCGACCTGCGGCCCCCAGCCGCTGAAGTTCGTTGCATAGACGCCCGATGACGGGATGAATTGCGGCAAGGCTCTTTGCGCGTGCCGGGTGTCCTGCGGGTACTCGCCGAGCTTGCCCACCGCCGAGACGGTCATCACGCCGGGCACGTTGCCCGGGAACTGCACGGGTCCGCCGCTGTTCCCGGCCGGGACGATGCAGGCGATTCCACGCAAGCGGGCCTCGGTGATCTTCTGCGCCACGAGCTCGGAGAATTGCTCGGTGTTGACGCCGATCTGCACGACGTCCAGCCGCCGCTCGATGCATTGATCGAGCGCATCGATGAGATCGCTCGAATATCCGCCGGGTACCACCTTGAAGATGTGCACCTCGGATGCCGGTGCGCAGCCGATCATCGCCGGCGAGGCGATTGCCGCCGCTGCGATGGTGCCGGCGCAATGCGTGCCGTGGCCCAGCTCATCGGACTTCCAGCTCTGCGCATCGCCGGCCCGCGTGAGGTCGAGGCCGCGAGCGATGTGCCGCAGCTGCGGGTGCGAGCTGTCGCAGCCGGAATCGATCAGGCCGATTTTCGTGCCGGCGCCCGTCAGGTCGGCCGACGCGCGATCGAATTTCATCAGCCTCTGCCCCCAGCCGTACGGGCGCTCCCCGGGAAAGCGGCCTGCCATCCGTTCGAGCGGGCTCAGCCGAATGACATTGGTCTGCCCGAACTCGAGCGAGGGATTCTGCAGGTACCTCTCCCAGTGGTCTGCCGCCGGACGCACGTACAGCGCGATCGCGCCGGGACCCTCGAGGATGTCGGTCTGCAAGGTGGCATTGCCGGAGATGTCCGTGATGGCCTGAGCCGGAAAGCTCGAGGCGTAGAGGTTGACGACTGCGTTGGCGAGCGGCCGGTCGCCCTCGCCGAGGACGCGCACGCGGATCTCACGGCGCGCGCGCGGGTAAGGCATCGCGCGCGCAGCGAGCTGCCAGCTCATGAGCTCCGGCACGGGTATGTACGAATAGCCGAGAGGCGCGTCGAGCTCGAACACGATGTGAGGCGGCGCGTTTTGCCGCAAGCTCTCGCCGCGCAGCTCATCCATGCGTGCCACGAGGATCTCGGAGTCGGAGGAAGCGGCCGCCGCCGTGTCGTTGGCGCCCCGAGCGTCCCCGCGAGCTTCCCCTTGTGTCCATGCTGCGGCCGGCACGCCGTCGAATGCCGGCGTGCCGCGGCCGGACAAGCGGCGAATGATCTCCACGCCTTCCATCTGGGCGAGCCTGTCGAGAAACGGATCGCTGCGCAGCGGACCGATTCCCGGCAGTGCCCTGAATCCGATCAGATATCGCTGCTTGCGGCGCACGACCGTGGCAGACGTCTGCCCGGCGACAGAAGTCTGCCCCGTGACAGAAGTCTGCCCCACGGTTGCGGAGGTGTCTTGCGGCGTCGCATGGGCGGCCGGAGTTTCCGTGGGGCCGCTCGATGCAGATCCCTTCTTGGCTTGCCCCAGCTTGCTGGCTGGACCCTGATCGTCTCTTTGCTCTGCCATGACGCCTCAACTCCTGCCTGGGTGATGTGGCCGCTGGCGCCGTGCCGTGAGCGCCGCGGTGCCAGTTCGTCCCGACCTTCAATGCATGGTGATACCCGGGATTCCGATCCCGGCCGTCGCCATGCCGGAAGCGAGGTTGGTCCCGACCTGACCCGGGATGAATTGTCCGAGATAGGGGTTGCCGGCTGCGACGCTCTGCTGAGCCGCGAGCTGGGCCAGCTGCGCCAGCTGCTGCGCTATCGCCTGATGGTATTGCGCGAGCACCTGATGGTATTGCGCCAGCTGCTGCAACAAGTGCGGGTGCGAGTGCTGCGGCGATAGCGAGCCCACGCCGTTGGGCAGCGCACTCATTGCCCCAGTGAGCGCTCCCCCGCCGAGCGACTGAGCTTGCGCGCCGAGAGGAGACTGAGCAGCCAGCTGATGTGCGAGGAGCTGCTGGATCGCCTGCTGCTGCAGCGCCTGCTGCTGCGCGGCCTGTTGCCAGTTCGACTGCGGTGAGGCTCCCTGAGCCCAGCTCGACGGCGATGAGATTCCCTGAGCGAAGGACGGCGTCAGCGGGGAAAAGCCGTACAGGGAATTTGCGAAGGCGACGCGGGCGGGATCGCCCAGCGGATAGAGGTTGCCTTGCGGGTAAGGGTTGGCTTGCGGGAAAGGATTGCCTTGCGGGAAAGGGTTGCCTTGCGGGTAAAGGCCTTGCGGGTAAAGGTTGCCTTGAAACATGTCGACCTCCGTCGGGTTGCAGAAGGCCCGCAACGATTGCGAACCCCGGAGAACAGCCTATGCGGGCCCGGGCGGCTGGTACATGACTCGATGGGAGCCGATGCGGCTGATCCCTGGAGAGATCAGTGCCTCTGATCCGTTTGACCCATTGCATGTTGCCTCGGGCCTGCAAGGCCCTCGATCAGCTCGCAAGCCCGGGTCAGCGTGGCGGTGGAATCGAGCCTGGCCGCGTAGGCCTGGCAGCGCAGACGCATCGTTTCATCGGCGAGCAGGGCATGCAGCTCCTCCGCGGCCCGGGCGGCGCGGTAGCGCGTCTCGGGGACGCTCACACCGAGGGCCAGCGTCTCGATCCTCCAGCCATTGTCGAATTGGTCGTGACTGCGCGGCACCGCGAGCTGAGGTATGCCGGCCTTGACCGCCTGGGCGAGCGTGCCGATGCCGCCGTGGTATACGAGCGCGGCGGCGCGTGGCAAGAGTGCGCTGAACGGCAGGTAGCCGAACGCTCTGATACCGGCCGGCAAGTCGGTCGGCAGCTGCTCGGCAAAGTTCGTCACCAGCATGGCGCGCGCGCCGAGGCGCCGCGCGGCCGCGATGGACTCGCGGAAGAATCGCTGCGCGGTGGAGGCGGCCGAGCCGGGCGTGATGATGAGCGGCGGGACGCCTGCGCCGAGAAATTCCTCGGCCTCGCGCGGCAGCGGGGCGGGTGCACCGTCCCAGAGAGGAAAGCCGACCAGGTGCGTGTGCGGCGGCCAATCGGGTTGCGGGGGCGCGAACCATTCCGGGAAGAACGCGACCACGCATTGCGGCGAATGAATCCAGCGCTTGAGCACGCGGCGCACCGGTCCGAGGCCGACGCCGGCGCGAAACTCGTTCAGCGGTCCCTCGAGCAGCCGGTCGATGGCGGCCCAGTCGATGAAGCGAAACAGCGCCCGCTTGAACCACAGGGGCTGGGCCGCAGAGATGCGCAGGTTGCCGAACATGCCGTGATCGACGAGGCTGCGCAGGACGGTGGGTTGCAGATGAACCGTGGCGGTCGGCAGGCCGAGGCGATCCTGGGCGACGCGCGCGCCCAGCGAGATGCTCGAGGCAGCGACCACCGTGTCGGCATCCGCATGCGACTCGATGAGTCGATAGAGCCGTGCGATGGCCGGCACGATCACGCGCCTCGCGATGACCTTAAAGCCTCGGCGTGCGTGCCACAGGTCGGGGTCGCCCAGCACGCTGGCGACGTCCTCGATGCCGCCGAGGGGCAGGAATCTCAGGCCGTGTGCCTCGATGAGCGTCTGGAAATAGGGATTGGTGATCAGCGTCACGCGGTGCCCGCGCGCCCGCAGGCCCAGCGCCAGCGCGATGAAGGGATGCACGTCCCCCGCGCTGCCGAGCGTCGCCAGCAGCACGTTCAACGGTTGCTGCTCTCGAGGGAGGCGAGCGCCGGCGTATGCCAGCCGCTTCTCACGCCCCAGTGATAGAAGGCGAGCGCCACCATCGCCACGATGAGCTGGTCCCAGCCGTAACCGAGGTAACCCTGCCCGTCGAACTGCTTGCTGCCGGCCCAGGAGAGCGCGACCACGGCGCCGAGATAGGCGATCATCCACCAGGCGCCGGACAGATGCCGTCCGAAGTCGCGCCAGCCGACGCGAGCCTGGGAGTAGAGATAGACAGGCAACGGCAGGACGAGCAGCAGCATGATCTGCCCGGTGTGTGGCCAGCGCGCCCAGTAGAGCATGAGCGTCGCGAGCACGAAGGCGATGGGGGCGAGCAGCGCGAGCCCGGGGATGCGCAGCGGCCGGTGAAGCCCGGGGGCGGTGCGCCGCAATACCCCCACGCTCACCGGCACGATGAGATAAGTGATGATGGTCGCCACCGAGATCACTTCGGCGAGCCTGCCCCAGCCGCGGAAGAAGAACAGAAAGGCGAACGATACCAGCAGATTGAACCACATCGCCGGGCGCGGAATGCCGAAGCGCGGGTGCACCCGCCCGAACGCGGCCGGCAACGAGCCGCTGCGCTCCATGGCGTAGATCATGCGGGCGGTGGTGGCGGTGTAGGTGCTGCCGGTGCCGCTCGGACTGATGAAGGCGTCGGCATACAGCAGCAGGGCGAGCCAGTTGAGATTCAAGGCGAGCGCCAGCTGCGCGAACGGGGAGCTGTACTCCAGAGCCGCCCAGCCCTCGCTCAGGTGCTTAGGTCCCACGGCGCCGAGGAACGCGATCTGCAGCAGCAGGTACACCACGGTGCTCAGCAGCAGCGAGCCGAAGATCGCGACGGGGATGCTGCGTCCCGGGTGGCGGGCCTCGCCGGCGAGGTTCACCGGGCTCTGAAAGCCGTTGTAGCTGAACACGATGCCGCTGGTGGCCACCGCCGTGAGAATCGAGGCGGCGTCGCTCACGTGCGCTGCGCCGTGAATGCCCACCCGGAAGTTGGCGGCATGGAATCCCGTGCACATGAGCGCAATGGCGGTCGCCGCGGGCACGATGAGCTTGAAGAACGTGATCGCGCTGTTGGTGTCGGCAAACACCTTGACGCTCCAGAAGTTCACCAGGAAGTAGAGCACCACGAGAACGGCGCAGATCGACAGGCCCGGGAGCGTCAGCTCGCCGCGGCCCTGCGCGGCGTGCACGTACAGATGCTGGGCCCAGCTCCAGGGCCAGGAGCTCATGTACTGCACGGATGCCTCCGCCTCGACCGGAATCACCGACACGATGGCGATCCACGCCGCCCAGCCCGCCACGAAGCCCACCAGCGATCCGTGGGAGTAGTGCCCGTAGCGCACCGCGCCGCCCGACTCCGGCAGCATCGCGCCGAGCTCGGCGTAGGTGATCGCGACGAACAGGATCACCACGGCGCCGATGAGCCATGCGTACACGGCCCCGGGACCCGCGAGCTGTGCGGCACGCCAGGCTCCGAACAGCCACCCCGACCCGATGATCGAGCCCAGGCCCGTGAACATGAGGGCAATGACGCCCACCTCGCGCCGGATCGCTCGTTCGTTGGTCATCCCCGCACGCTCCGTGATCTTTGCAGAGGTTGCCTGCTCGCGGCCTACCGAGGCATCGAGGCTGTCTGGGCCGGCGTCCACAGGCATGCGCGCAGGATACGGGCTTCGAGCACCCGCTGTGCCGCGACGGCGTTGGTGCGCGTCACGAGACCCGCGGACAGCACGCGAGACTGCTCGCGCACCTGGTCTCTCAGCCGCGTGAACTCCCCCCGCCCTTGCGGATCCTCGCCGAAGCGCGTGTACAGCTGGCGCCAATCGCGCCCGAAACCCAGCAGCAGCGCATGGAAGCGCGCCAGGCGCTGGCGCTGGTCCGGGCCGTCGATCTCCGCAACCAGCTCCGAGCGCAGATCGAGCATCAGCAGGTCGATCTCCGCGGGCGGCATCACCGGCCGCGGCAGGGACTGCTCGGTGAGCGGAGTCGCGCTGTGCGCGGGATCGAAGGCGAGGTACCGGGGCGGAAGTGTCTTTGCGCCCTGCGCCACCAGCTCCCAGAAGGCGCCGCTCCCCGTGGTGTCCGCGACCAGGTGCACGCGCTCCTCCGCGGTGGGATTGTCGACCCGGTGCAGACGCCAGTTGTCGAATATCCATGCCTCGCCCGCCGCCATGTGCACGGACTCGCCGTCGCAGGTGAACCGCACCTGGGGGCGGGTGAGGATCGGCACGTGCAGCCGTACGCGGTAGAACCAGTGGTGATGGATGTCGGCATGCAGCGGCACGTTCGCTCCCGGCGCGAGGCGCAGCAGCCGCGAGCGGCTCCACACCACCCCGAAGGCGGCGAGCACCTGGCGCAGATACGGCGAGCTTTCCAGATGCGCCGTCATGCGCATCGGGCCGATCACTTCCTCGTTGTCCGCGCCGTCCACGCTGATGAGGCGCAGCGCGTGATTGCCCGCATCGCCGTTCGGATGCGGCGACCATGCCTGCGGCGGCAGCGCCGCGACCTCGCCGCGCAATCTGTCGGCGTCGAAGCGAATCGGCAGCCGATAGAAGCGCTGCGGCAGGCGCACGAGGCGTCAGTCGAGATCGAGGGTCAATGCGTCGCGAATCGCCTGCGGAAGCGGCGAGACTGCGTGCCGGTAGTTCTCGTGATCGACGCCGATGCCGATGTACGCGCCGCTCTTCGCCGCCTCGATCATCGAGGGCGACAGCTCGAAGCGCAGGAAATGCACCGCGGAAGTCTTGTCGGCGTTCTCGCGCTCGAGGTCCTCGTCGGCCACGGCGAACACCCGCTCCATCTCCGAGACGCGCACCCAGCATCGGTCCTCGACTCCGATGAGCTTCGAGAGCGCCGCATGGCGCGCGTCCGGGTCGGGAAATTCCAGCAGCAGCGTCACCTTCCAGTCGCTGCCGCCCGGGATGAGCGGATTGTAGGCGTCGAGCTCGTCCTGAATGCCGGCGCTCTCGAAGATGCGCTCGGCGCGCAGCATCTCGAGCACCTGGTAGCGGATGGTGGTCCGGTCCTCGAAGCACCAGGTCATGTTGGGGCCGACCTGCACGTTGCGACGCTGCTTGTGGGCGATGACCTCGCTGCGCAGGCGCGGGCGCTCGACCGCGTACTGCTCGAGGCTCATCAAATCCTCGCGGGCCAGCTTGTTCATGGGGCTCATCCTCCTACAGGCCGTAGGCCATCCGCAGCAAGGTCAACGGATGGGTGGGCGGGGGCGACCCCTGCGCGAGGCCGCTCTGGATCTGGTGCCCCGCCATCGGACAATCGCTCGCATAGAACTCGGCGCCGCTCGCCTCCACGCGCTGGATGACGGGCCTCGCGATCTTCATGGAGGTGTCGCGAAACTCGCGCTTGACGGCGTAGGTGCCGTCGTGCCCGGAGCAGCGCTCGATCGGCTCCACGGTGGTGCCGGGAACGAGCTGCAGCACGTCGCGGGTCTTGAGGCCGAGATTCTGGACCCGCAGATGACAGGCCACGTGGTAGGAAATCTTGCCGAGGGGGCGCTTGAAATCCGTGCGCAGAGCGCCCGCCTTGTGCCGCAGCGCGAGGTACTCGAACGGATCGAAGATGTGGTCCCTCACCCGGGCGACGTCCGGGTCCTGCGGGAACATCAAGGGCAGCTCTTGCTTGAACATCAGGACGCAGGAGGGGATCGGGGCGATGATGTCGTAGCCGCGATCGATCATGGCGAGGAGATGGGGCACGTTCTTGCGCTTCGATTCCACCACCGCCGGAAGGTCCCCGAGCTCGAATTTCGGCATGCCGCAGCACACCTCCTCGTCCGCGAGCGCCACCTCGATGCCGTTGTGCTCGAGGACGGCGGCCAGATCGAGTCCGATCTGCGGCTCGTTGCGGTTGACGTAGCAGGTCGCGAACAGCGCCACCTTGCCGCGGGTGCCCTCGGCGGGGCGGGCGGCGACGGCGGGCGCGCGTCGCTTGCGAAGCTGCTTGCGCAGCGTGTTCGAGCGGTAATCGGGGATCGGGGCGTCGGGATGCACGTCGAGGGCGGCGGCGAGGAGCTTGCGCCCGGCCTTGCTATGGTTGACGGCGTTCACCACCTGCGCGACGACCGGGATGCCGGCGATGTTGCCCACCGTATCGGTCGAGCTCAGCACCCTGTCGCGAAAGCGCACGTGGCCGCCGCGGTTCTTGGCCACCTTGGCGCGCAGCATCAGGTGAGGGAAGTCGACGTTCCAGGGATGCGGCGGCACGTACGGACACTTGGTCATGTAGCACATGTCGCACAGGTAGCAATGCTCGACGACCTTCGAGTAGTCCTTCTTGTCGACGCCGTCGAGCTCGCCGGTCTTCGACTCATCGATCAGATCGAACAGCGTCGGGAAGGAATTGCACAGGTTGAAGCAGCGCCGGCAGCCATGGCAGATCTCGAAGATCCGCTCGAGCTCCTGGTCGAGCGCCTGCGGATCGCAGAACTCCGGTTCCTGCCAGGCGAGGGCATGGCGCGTGGGTGCTTCGAGGCTACCCTCGCGGCCCGAGTTGGTCGATCCGTCCGACACGGCTCATCTCCCGAATAAAGCCGCGGGCTCCCCCGGGGGAGCCCGCTGGCGCTGCATCGGCTTGCCGGGCCCGCCCCGGGAAGGCGAAACGGCGGAACTACAGGTTGTCCAACGCCTTCTGAAAGCGATTGGCGTGCGAGCGCTCGGCTTTTGCCAGCGTCTCGAACCAGTCCGCAATCTCTCCGAACCCTTCCTCGCGGGCGCTCTTCGCCATGCCGGGATACATGTCGGTGTACTCGTGCGTCTCTCCGGCGATGGCGGCCTTCAGGTTGCTCGAGGTCGGGCCGATCGGCAGTCCGGTGGCCGGATCGCCCACCGCCTCGAGGTATTCGAGGTGCCCGTGGGCATGGCCGGTTTCCCCCTCGGCCGTCGAGCGGAACACCGCGGATACGTCGTTGAATCCCTCGACGTCCGCCTTGGCCGCGAAGTACAAGTACCGTCGATTCGCCTGCGATTCGCCCGCAAATGCGTCCTTGAGATTCTTTTCCGTCTTGCTGCCTTTTAGATTCACGACTTGAGCTCCTTCCGATTGATAGACTCGGAAATCAATTTACACTCGTACCCGCGGACGTTAGACCGCACCGCTGCGGCAGTCAAATCGGCGCTCTCTATCGGCTACATTGGCTTTATCTATCGTGATGCTTTCTCGCATGCTGCACAGGCTCTCGCTCATCGCCGCCCTGGCGATGACGGGATTCCTCCCGGACACGATGCGCTGCAGTTTCGCAAATACCCCACGCAAGGCCGGGTCGCGAAAATTCGAGACGCTGCATCGAGGGAGTCCGATAGATACTGATGGGTAGTTCGCCCGGGAGCAGGACGACTTGGGGATCGCGTCACTATCCACGGTCTCCAGTCGATGCAGCGGCTCGGAGCTTGTCTCAATCAGGGGTGCCTCGGTATCAGCCGGACGGCCGGCGCCGTGTCGTCCTTTGCTGACGCCGGCACCGGCCTGCCGAGCGGTCAGCCGGCGAGAAATGACGGACCAGCCGCGTCCCGCCTGCCGTTGCGAGCAGACAACATCCGATCGTCCCGCACCTGCCTCGAGAGCGCGGCGCGCCCCCGAGCCTGCCCCATTCAGGAATGCGTATGCGTATGATGCGTATGATGGGTGTGATGGCTGTGATGGCTGTGATGCCGATGATGAGCCGGCGCCGCCGACGCAATATTGGCCAACAATGCCATCGCCACCATGAGTCCGACGATCTTGCCCATAAATCTCCCGCCCGTTCCTCGTATGAGGTCTCGGCCCTAGCATAGCCTCGCGGGCATCCTTCCGCGAGCCGACTTGGCTGTTGGCGCCCCGCCGGCGGCTTCGCCGAGGCGCGATTTCGATCCGCGTCTTTCGCGCAACAGCGGGTGATTGACAAAGAGGCGCCAGGCGTTTCTTATAGGGGGCATAACAACTCCTCGGGGATGCATAGGGTGCGGGATTGAACGTGGCCTCGCAGCGTCTCGGGTCGGTCGACGTCGCGCTCGCGCACGCGCGCAGACTGCTCGAGAAGAATGCCGATCTCGCGGCCGAGCAGGCGCGCGAGATACTGCACGTCGATCCGCGTCACCCGACCGCGCGCCTCATCCTCGGGGCCGCGGAGCGCCGCACCGGCCGGCCCCTGGCGGCGCTCGAGACGCTCGAGCCGCTGGCCCGCGAGCTCCCGGATTGCGCGCCCGTTCATCTCGAGCTCGGCGTCGCGCTGGGTGAGAGCGGGCGCGCCCGCGAGGCCCTCGCGGCACTGCGCCGCGCGCTGCAATTGCAGCCGGGCTCCGCCGACGGCTGGCGCTTGCTGGCCGACGGGCTCGAAGCGCAGGGGGATGGCGCGGGGGCCGATGAGGCGAGGGCACGTTACCTCAAGGCGGCGACCAGCGATCCGCGCCTTCGCGAGGCGGCTGCCGCGCTGGTCGAGAACGACCTGCCGCTCGCGGATGCGCGGCTGCGCAGGCACCTGGCGGCCCATCCCACCGATGTGGCGGCGCTGCGCATGCTCGCCGAGGTGGCGGGTCGCCTGCGTCGATATGCGGATGCTCGCGAGCTGCTCGAGCGCTGCCTCGATCTTGCGCCGGGCTTCGATGCGGCGCGCCACAACTATGCGGTGGTGCTCAATCTGCAGATGAGGCCCGCGGAGGCGCTGCCGCAGATCGAGCAGCTGCTCGCCAAGGAGCCCCGCAACCCGGCCTACTTGAGTCTCAAGGCGGCGATCCTCGCCAATCACGGCGAGTATGCGGACGCAATCGCAGTTTATCGGACCGTGCTGGGGGTGAATCCGCACCAGCCCAGGGCTTGGATGAGCATAGGCCACGCCCTGAAGACCGCTGGACGCCAGGAGGAGAGCGTCGCCGCGTACCAGAACGCGATCGAGATGGAGCCGACGCTGGGCGAGGCGTACTGGAGCCTCGCCAATCTCAAGACGTTCAAGTTTTCCGAGGCTGAAGTGTCCGCCATCCGCGCGGCGCTGCGCCGCTCCGATCTCAGCAACGAGGACGGGCTGCACTTCGAGTTCGCGCTCGGCAAGGCGCTCGAGGATGGCGGCCATTACGAGGAGTCCTTCGCCCATTACGCACGGGGTAATGCCGCCCGCAAGCAGCAGCATCCGTACAGTGCGGAGGACAATACCCGCTTCATCCAGCGCTCCAAGGAGCTGTTCACGGCGGATTTCTTCGCGGCGCGCGCATCGGCCGGCGCCCAGGCGGCCGATCCCATCTTCATCGTCGGATTGCCGCGGTCCGGCTCGACATTGCTCGAACAGATGCTGGCGAGCCACTCCCTGGTGGAGGGCACCATCGAGTTGCCGGATCTCCCGCAGATCGCGCACGAGCTTGCAGGCAACGAGGGGCAATTTCACGAGGCCGTGGCTGCGCTCGACGAGGCGCAGCTCAGGAGGCTCGGCGAGCGCTATCTGGCGACGACCCGGGCGCATCGCAAGACGCGAGCGCCGTACTTCGTCGACAAGATGCCGAACAACTGTCTGTATGTGGGGCTCATCCGGATCCTGCTGCCGAATGCCAAGATCATCGACGCGCGCCGCCACCCGCTCGGCTGCTGCTTCTCGGCATTCAAGCAGCATTTCTCGCGCGGACAGAGCTTCACCTACGACCTCGGCGACGTCGGGCGCTATTACCGAGACTACGTCGATCTCATGGCGCACTTCGACGCCGTGCTGCCGGGCCGGGTGCATCGGGTGTTCTACGAGGACGTGATCGAGAACACCGAGGAGCAAGTGCGCCGGCTGCTCGACTTCTGCGGGCTGCCATTCGAGGAGCAGTGCCTGCGCTTCTATGAGAACGGGCGGCCGGTGCGCACGGCCAGCTCCGAACAGGTTCGCCAACCGATTTTCAAGGACGGAATGGACCAGTGGCGGCATTTCGAGCCGTGGCTCGGGCCTCTCAAGGCTGCGCTCGGTGCGGTGCTCGATACGTATCCGGGCGTGCCGGAGCCCGCTCGATGACTTGAAAGAGACTCGTATTCGACAGCGAGGGTTTGAAGGGGATTCCGTCGTTCGAAAGTCGATCAACCAATACCGAAGGGAGCCAGGGACACCATGAATCGCAGCCGATTGACCCAGAGGCATCGCCGCCTCGACGTGCCGACTTCGCGCGGCTTGCCGCGCTTCGCCTTGCGCCGTTTGCCGCTCGCCTCGGCCATCTCGGCGGTGCTTGCGGGCGGCGCGCCGCTGCTGCACGCCGCCGACGCCCCGGCGCCCTCCGGGGATACCCTCGAGGAGGTGACGGTCACCGCGCAGAAGGTGACCGAGAATCTGCAGAACGTGCCCGTCAGCATCGAGACGCTGAACACCGAGAAGCTCGAGCAGCTCAACGTCGTGAACCTGGATGACTACGTGGAGTATCTGCCGGGGGTGACCACGGTCAAGGGACTGGGGCAGGGCGGCAACGGCGTCGGCACGACTCACGTGTACATGCGCGGCGTCGTCAGCGGCCAGGACGGCAATCACTCGGCCTCGCAGCCGAGCGTGGGCACGTACCTCGACGAGCAGCCGGTGACCACGATCGACGGCACGGTCGACATCCATGTGTATGACATCGCGCGCATCGAGGTGCTCGAGGGTCCCCAGGGCACCCTGTACGGGGCGAGCTCGGAGGCGGGCACCATCCGCATCATCACCAACCAGCCCGATCCCTCGAAGTTCGAGGCGAGCTACGACGTGAGCGGCGATGCCATCTACAACGGCGGCGAGGGCTGGGTGGCCGAGGGCTTCGTCAACGTCCCGCTGTCGCCCACCACCGCGGTGCGCCTGGTGGCGTGGGACGAGCACGACCCGGGCTACATCAGCAACGTGCCCGGCACCGATGTGAACGCCGGCATCGTCAACGGCCAGCGCACGCTCAATCCCTGGTCGACGACCGAGAACCTGACCCTGGCCAACTCGACCGACAGCGACTACAACACCATCGAGACGCGCGGCGGGCGCGTCGCCTTGAAGCAGGACATCGGCGACAACTGGACGGTGACGCCCACCTTCATGGGCCAGTCCCTGGCCGCCAACGGCTTCTTCGCCTACGACCCGGCGATGGGGCCGCTCGAGCTCTCGCACTACGGCCCCGAGAACCTGCAGGACTCGTTCTCGCAGTCGGCACTCACCATCGAGGGCAAGGTGAGCGACTTCGACATCACCTACTCGGGCGGCTGGTTCACCCGCAACACCCACTCGATCGCGGACTACGCCGACTACTCGTATTTCTATAACAAATACCTCGGCTCGGGGTGCCTGTGGCAGACGTCGACAGGCGTCGCGTATACGAAGACGCATCCCAATGCCGTCAACAACTGCTACTCGGGCACCTACGAGCCCGAGGGCAGCTACGCCGAGCCGCAGGAGTTCGTGATCACGCGCGGCCACTACACCAAGTGGAGCCAGGAGCTGCGCGTGACCTCGCCGCAGGACTACGTCGTGCACGGCACCTTCGGCCTGTTCGCCGAGCGCCAGGTGCACGAGATCTGGGAGCAATACACGATGCCGGGCCTCGATGGGAACCCCTACACGTTCAACCCCCAAGGGCTCGCCTCGAGTCTCACGGTGCCCGGGGTCAACGGCAACACCATCTGGCTGACCGACGAGGAGCGGGTCGATCGCGACGAGGCGGCGTTCTTGCAGCTGAACTGGGAGATCACTTCCCAGCTGGAGGCCACCGTCGGCTTTCGAGAATGGCGCTACGACAACTCCTTGCAAGGATTCTATGGCTACGGCGCCGGGTATCAGGACTTCATCTACAACAACACCGGGTATGAGTATTTCCCGGGCCAGAACGCTTGCGGGCCCAACGGCAACAATGTGTGGTCCGGGGTGCCCAACACCACCTACGCGCCGTTCCACTTCGCGCCCTGCACGGATCTCAGTGCAGAGGTCACGGCCAACGGCCATACGCAGCTCGGCCGCCTGACCTATAAGATCGACCCCGACCACCTGGTCTACGCCACTTACTCGACCGGCTTTCGGCCGGGCGGCGTGAACCGCGTGTACGATACGGCCATCCACTCGGTCTATCCGCCCTACAAGGCGGATTTCCTCACGAACTACGAGGTCGGCTGGAAGACGCAGTGGCTGGGCGAATCGCTGCGCTGGAACGGTGCGGTGTTCGTGGATGACTGGGACGACTTCCAGTTCACGTTCCTCGGGCCGAACAGCGTCACCGTGGTGCAGAACGCGCCGAGCGCGCAGATCAAGGGCGTGGAGACCAACGCCGAGTGGCGCGTGGGCAGCGGTCTGCTGCTCTCGGCGAGCGGCACCTACATCGACGCGAAGCTGACCTCCAATTTCTGCGGCGCGTATGTCCCCGGGACCTTGCAGCTCACGACCAGCTGTGCCACCCAGCAGAGCGGCAGTGCCACCAGCCCGATTCCATACTGGGACGGCACGGTGGTGACCGGACCGTACGCACCCGCGGGCACCCGGCTGCCCGTGGTGCCGCATTTCAAGGCGAACCTCATCGCACGATATACATTCAATCTGGGGGACTACGATGCGTTCGCCCAGGCGGCTTACGTGTACCAGGACTCCTCGGTGCCGCTGCTGTTCCCCTCGTTCTACCAGAACGGACCCGCCGGACAGCAGCACCTCGGCGAGCTGCCGCCCTACAGCCTGGTCAACCTGTCCTCAGGCGTCAAGCGCAACGGCCTGCAGTTCCAGTTCTTGATCAACAACGTGTTCAATTCGCTGGGTGAGCTGGGGCGCTTCGCGGCGTGCACGCCGACGACCTGCAATCAGCCCTACGTGGTCCCGGTGCAGCCGAGGACTTTCTGGATCAAGGTCGGCCAGAAGTTCTGAGGCTTTGAGCTCAGCCGCATTCTGTCGGTCGCGGGCGGGCGCAGCAGCGCCCGCCCGCGCTGCGCCGTCCCGATGAGCGGTGCGGCTGAGCCGAGCGGCTCTCTCGAGACGGCGCTGGCGCATACGCGGCGCCTGCTGCAGAGGGATCCGAAGATCGCGGAAGAGCAGGCGCGCGAGATCCTCATGGCGGCACCGGGCCATCCCGTGGCGACCCTGTTGCTCGGGGTTGCGCGGCGCGCCGCAGGCGATCCACAGGCGGCGCTCGCGATATTGCAGCCGCTCATCGCCGACCAACCGAACTGGGCGCAGGCGCATTACGAGCTCGGGCTCGCGCTCGGCGCGAGCGGACAGCCCGCGGCCGCCCTGGCCGCCTTGCGCCGCGCGGTGGCCCTGCGACCGAGCCTGCCCGACGCCTGGCGCGCAATCGGCGATCACCTCATCATCCTGGGCGATGCGGCGGGCGCCGATGCGGCGTACGCCCAGCACATCAAGGCGGGAACACACGACCCGAAGCTGCTGATGCCCGCATCCGCGCTGGTCGAAGGGCGCATCGCTCAAGCCGAGGCGCTGCTGCGCGCGCACCTGAAGGAATTTCCGACCGATGTGGCGGCGATTCGCATGCTCGCCGAGGTCGCGGCCCGGCTCGGTCGCAACGCCGATGCGGAGCTGCTTCTCGAGCGCTGTCTCGAGCTCGCGCCCAGCTTCAAGGCTGCACGCCACCAATATGCCATCGTGCTGCATCGGCGCAACAAATCCGCGGCGGCGCTGCGCCAGATCGATCAATTGCACGGGCTCGATCCGCACGATGCCATGTATCAAAATCTGAAGGCGGCGATTCTGGTCAAGATCGGCGGGTACCGCGAATCCCTCGAGCTGTACGCCGAGGTGCTGAAAGCCCATCCGCAGCAGCCGAAGATCTGGCTGAGCTACGGCCACACACTGGCGACTGCGGGCCGGGAAGATGAAAGCATCGCCGCTTATCGCCACAGCATTCGATTGGCGCCCCATCTGGGCGAGGCGTTCTGGAGCCTTGCGAACCTCAAGACCTTCAGATTCAGCGAGCAGGAAAAGCGCTCCATGCTGCGGCAACTCGCCCGCGAGGATCTGTCCGAGGAGGACCGCTTTCACTTCGATTTCGCGATGGGCAAGGCGCTCGAGGACGATCGCCGCTATGCGCAGTCGTTCCATCACTACGCGCGCGCCAACGAGCTGCGGCGCTCGCGCTGCAATTACGACGCGGGCGAGGTGTCCGCGTTCGTGCGGCGCTGCAGGGAATTGTTCTCCCGGGAGTTCTTCGAGGCCCGCGCCGGCCACGGCGCACCCTCTGCGGACCCTATTTTCATCGTCGGATTGCCGCGCGCGGGCTCGACCTTGATCGAGCAGATCCTCGCGAGCCACTCGTCGGTGGAAGGCACGATGGAGCTGCCGGACCTCATCATGATCGTGGAAACCCTGGCCGGGAAGACTCAATCGCCGCAACAGCCGCGCTATCCCGGGGTGCTGGGCACGCTGAGCGCACAGGCGCTGCGCCAGCTCGGCGAGGATTACATCGCGCGCACCCGCATCCAGCGCAAGACGGCCAAGCCACGGTTCGTGGACAAGATGCCGAACAATTTTGCGCACGTCGGCCTGATCCACCTGGCGTTGCCCAACGCGCGGATCATCGATGCGCGCCGCCATCCGATGGCGTGCTGTTTTTCGGCATTCAAACAGCAGTTTGCAGAGGGTCACCGCTACTCCTACAGCCTGCAGGATACGGCCCGCTACTACCGCGACTATGTCGAGCTGATGGAGCACTTCGATCGCGTGCTGCCGGGCAAGGTGCACCGCGTGTTCTACGAGAACATGATCAACGACACGCAAGGCGAGGTCGCGCGCCTGCTCGCATATTGCGGGCTGCCGTTCGAAAGCGCCTGTCTGCGTTTCCACGAGAACGACCGGCCGGTGAGAACGGCGAGCTCTCAGCAGGTCAGGCAGCCCATCTACCGCGACGGCATGGAGCACTGGCGCCACTACGAGGCTTGGCTCCGGCCGCTCGAGGCGGCGCTCGGCGACGTGCTGGAGGCCTACCCGGCCGTGCCGCCGCGCGCGTGAACCAAGTACAAAGCTGGAATCGACAGGGGGAGGTGGCATTGCAAAAAATCAAGGGGATGCACAATGACTCGAAGCAGAAAGCGCAAGCTCGCGCGCGCTCGCGCCCGGTGGTGCCGCATGCCGCTCGCCTCCGCGATGATCGCCGGGGGCGGCATGGCGCATGGCGCAAACGCCGCCGATACGGATGCCGCCGCGACCGGCAGCGGGGCGCTGCAGGAGATCGTCGTGACGGCCGAGAAGCGCAGCGAGGACCTGCAAAAGGTGCCCATCAGCTTGCAGGTCCTGACCGGCCAGGATCTCGAGCAGCATGAGGTCAAGGACTTCGACGACTATGCGAAGCTGCTGCCGAGCCTGAGCTATCAGTCGCTCGGCCCCGGCCAGTCGCAGCTCTACTTCAGAGGCATCGCGAGCGGCGCGGACGGTCTGCACGCAGGTTCCCTGCCGGCAACGGGGGTGTATCTGGACGAGATCCCCGTCACCACGATCGGCAACACGCTCGACGTTCATGTCTATGACATTGCGCGCATCGAAGCGCTGGCAGGCCCGCAGGGCACCTTGTATGGCGCAAGCTCCCTGTCCGGCACCTTGCGCATCATCACCAACAAGCCCGATCCGAGCGGCTTTTCCGGCTCGTACGATTTGAAGGCCGACAAGTACGGCAGAGGCAATCCGGGCGAGGAGTTCGAGGGATACATCAACGTTCCGCTGGCCGACAAGATCGCGGTGCGGCTGGTTGGGTACTACGATCACGAGGGGGGATACATCGACAATGTGGACACCACGAACGTCTATCAGCGCGGCATCCCGGCGCAGAACATCCCCGATGACCCGATAGCGGTCAGCAACTACGGCAACCCGCCGGGGGCCGTCGAGCCGAACGTCGCGGGACAGCGCTTCAATCCGGTCACCACCTACGGGGGACGCGGAGCGCTCAAGATCGATCTCGACGACAACTGGACCGTCATGCCCCAGGTCCTGGTCCAGGATCAGAGAGCCGACGGCAATTTCTCGTACGATCCCGCGAAGGGGTTTCTGAACGTCGGCGATTTCGGGCGCGAGATCAACGAGGACAAGTGGTGGCAATCGGCGCTGACGGTGGAGGGCAAGGTCTCGAACTTCGATGTCCTGTACTCGGGCGGCTATTTCGAGCGCAACGTCCACAACATCGTCGACTATTCCGGCTACACGGTCGCCTACGATGCCTATTCGCAGTACGCGGGAGCCACCTTCTCCTCGACGCGCTTCGTCGATTGCAAGTCGGGTACCCCCGCAAACAATTGCAACGGCGCCGGCGGCACCCTCACCGATCCCACCCAGTTCGTGGACAACCACGATCAGTACGCCAAATTGAGCCAGGAGCTGCGCATCAACTCGCCCGCGGATTATCGCTTGCACGGCACCGCCGGCCTGTTCTATCAGCGCCAGAGCGATGACATACGCGCAGCCTTTCAGACCAACGATCTGCCCGCGTATTACGCGATCGACGGCTCCCCCAACGTCATCTACCTGACCCAACAGACTCGCGTGGATCGCGATTACGCGATCTTCGGCGACGCGACGTTCAACCTCACCGACCAGTTGAAGCTGAGCGCCGGCATCAGACAGTTCTGGGTGAACAACACGCTGTACGGATTCTTCGGGTTCCAGAGCTACTGTTCGCTGTACGGCATCGGTTCCTACCCGGTGGTCCCCAATTATCGACCGTGCGTCGATACCGACCGCAAGGTGGTCGAGAGCGGGGAAACGCATCGGGTCACGTTGACCTACCAGGTCGACCCCGACCGGATGGTGTACGCGACCTATTCGACCGGCTTCCGGCCGGGCGGGAACAACCGACTGCCCGAGGTGGCGCCGTACGCCGCCGACACGCTCACCAACTTCGAGCTCGGCTGGAAGACGGCCTGGCTCGATCGCCGGCTGCGCGCCAACGGTGCGGTTTTCTACGAACGATGGGACAACATGCAGTACGGGGTGACGGGGGTGTTCGGCATCACCAGCATCGTCAACGCCTCCAATGCCGCGGTCAAAGGCATCGAAGGCGACATCGATTATCGCGTGGTCGATAATCTGACCCTGTCGGCCTCCGGCACCTACGTGAACGCGCGCACCACGCAGAATCTCTGCGAGCTCAATCCCGTCACGGAGCAGGTGGTCCACGATTGCGCCGCCGCCGACCTCATCGCGCCCTCGGGGACGCAGTTACCCGTCACGCCCAAGCTCAAGGCCAACGCGACGGCGCGCTACACGTTCCCCGTGGCCGATTACCAGAACTTCGTGCAGGCGAGCGTCATCCACCAGGGCTCCTCGACCAGCCAGCTCAACCAGGTGCAAAACGCCGAGATGGGAGATTTGCCGAAGTTCACCACCGTGGACTTCGCGGCGGGCACCGGCATGCACAACTGGCGCCTGCAGGCGTACGTCGAGAATGCCTTCGACGAGCAAGGCCAGCTCGGGCGCATCAACCAGTGCGCCTTCGCCTACTGCTATGAGCATTATCGTGTCTATCCCATCAAGCCCATGAACTTCGGCATCCAGTTCGGGCAGAAATTCTGATGGGTTTCCCCGCGCGCCGGAGGGGCGCGCGGGGAGCTGCGCGGCGCGCTCGAGCGGTCGTTACGACATGGCGGGCTTGGCGACGCCGTTCACTTTCACGGCGTTCGCCGCCAGCAGGTCCATCAGAGCCGGCGAGAGGCAATCGTACGGCTCGAGCTTGAGCTCTTTGAGGCGTGCCCGGATCGCGTTCATGTCTTCCGGCTTGGTGCCGGTCTCGATGACCGATGAGACGAACGCGGCGAACGCCGGAGCGGACCAGCCGCTCTTGTCGAGGCGTTCGGCGTGCACGAACGTCAGCCCGTTGAAGGCATGCTTGGGGTTGTTGATCGGGCCATGCATATGCACGCCGCACACCGTGCAGGCGTTGCGCTGAATGGTCTTGGTCGGGTCGACCACCTTGAGCTTCTGGCCGTTGGCGAGCACCTTGACCTTCGGGGTCGGCACGACCGCGATCATCGAGAAGAGCGCGCCCGTCGGTCTCCAGCATTGCGAGCAGCCGCAGACGTGGTTGAACAGGACGTCGCCCTCGATCGACACCTTCACGGGATCGGTGGTGCACTTGCAGACCAAAGTCCCACCGGCAAACCCAGGCGTGCCGGCCTTGACGCCGTTGTCGACGGCGGGATGAATCTTGACGGTCATGTTGAGCTCCTCATTGAATTAATAGATCACCACGCTGCGGATCGACTCGCCCTTGTGCATCAAGTCGAAGGCATCGTTGATTTTCTCGAGCGGCATCGTATGCGTAATCAAATCGTCGATGTTGATCTTTCCATCCATATACCAGTCCACGATCTTCGGCACCTCGGTGCGTCCGCGCACCCCGCCGAATGCCGTGCCCTTCCAGACGCGCCCCGTGACCAGCTGAAACGGCCGCGTCTGAATGGTCTTGCCCGCGCCCGCGACACCGATGATCACCGAGACGCCCCAGCCGCGATGGCAGCACTCGAGCGCCTGGCGCATGATGTCGACGTTGCCGATGCACTCGAAACTGTAGTCGGCGCCGCCGTCGGTGAGGTTCACCAGGTGCGCCACCAGGTCGCCCTCGACCTCCTTGGGATTCACGAAATGAGTCATGCCGAACTTCTCGGCGAGCTGCTTGCGCTTCGGATTGATGTCGACGCCCACGATCTTGTTGGCGCCGACCATGTGCGCGCCCTGGATCACGTTCAGGCCGATGCCGCCCAGACCGAACACCACGACGTTGGCCCCGGGCTCGACCTTCGCCGTCTTGACCACCGCCCCGACGCCGGTGGTCACCCCGCAGCCGATGTAGCAAACCTTGTCGAACGGCGCGTCCTCGCGAATCTTCGCCACCGCGATCTCCGGCAGCACGGTGAAGTTCGAGAACGTGGAGCAGCCCATGTAGTGATGGATCATCTCCTTGCCGATGTGGAAGCGGCTGGTGCCGTCGGGCATGACGCCCTTGCCCTGCGTCGCCCGGATCGAGGTGCACAGGTTGGTCTTCTGCGAGGTGCAGGACTTGCACTGGCGGCACTCGGGCGTGTAAAGCGGAATCACGTGATCGCCCTTCTTGACCGAGGTCACGCCCGCCCCGACGTCGACCACGATGCCGGCGCCTTCATGGCCGAAAATGACCGGGAACAAACCTTCGGGGTCCGCGCCCGAGCGGGTGAATTCGTCGGTATGGCAGATGCCGGTCGCCTTGAGCTCGACCAAGACCTCGCCCGCCTTCGGCCCGTCGAGGTCGACGGTCACGATCTCGAGCGGCTTGCCCGCCGCGTAACATACTGCAGCTTTGGTTTTCATGGATTCGTCTCTCTAATACTTGACCAAGTGTCTTCGCCGCCCAAGGGCGCGGTGAGCCGCGCGCCGACTTCTCGAGGCCCGATCACTCGCACCAGAGTGGGGTCGCTGTCAAGCCCCCGGCCGGCTCAGGCATTGCAACATACTCTCGCCGGGAACTTCCGGACGGCTGCATGGTAGACAAAAGATTCCCACGGCGAATGTCTGCAAATTACATGCCGGGTGCCTGAGGCCGCCGCTGCGTGCAGAATGGCGGCCGCCGTGGATGGCCGCGCAGGACTCGAGACGACGCTGACACAACTGGAACTTCCCCAATGGCACATCGCCTTGCAATAGCTCTCATGATCATCGCCGCGGCGCCGCCGCTGGCCGCCCATGCGCAAGCCTATGTCGGCAATCAGGGCGACGGCACGGTGTCCGTGATTGACACGGCGCGTGACAAAGTGACCCGCACCTTACCGAACCGTGGCAAAATCGGTACAAAGGTTCAGGCGGTGGTCGCCGATCCCGCCCGCAGGACCGTGTTCGTGGTCGACGCGCTCGGCAACTCGCTGGTGGCGGTGGACGCCCGCAGCGGGGCAATCGAGCAGCACATCGCGGTGGGCGCGGCTCCCGAAGGCGCCTCGCTCTCGCCCTCCGGAAAGACGATCGCGGTTTGCGTCGAGGACGACAACGAGGTCACGCTGGTCGATGTGGCCGCGCGCGCAGTGACCCGCAAGATCCCCACGCAGGGCAAGAATCCCGAGCATTGCGCCTTTTCGAGCGATGGCCGCTGGCTGATGACCAGCAACGAGAATTCCGATGACGTCGATCTCATCGACCTGCAGGCCGGGCGCTCGGTCGCGCGCATCCACACCTCCGGCCATCCGCGCGGCATCGCCTGGCTGCCGCATCGATTGATCGCCTACGTCGCCCAGGAGGCGGCCGGAGGCGTCGATGTGGTCGATGCCCGCGCACGCAAGGTGATCGCCTCGATTGCGACCGGGCTGCGCGCCGCGGGCGCGCTCGCGAGCGTGGATGGGTCGCGCGTGTACGTGACCAACGGAGGGGACGGCACGGTGTCGGTGATCGACACGCGCGAGCGCCGGGTGATCGGGCGCATCGCGGTGGGCAAGCGCCCGTGGAACATGGCGCAGACCCCCGACGGCAAGAAGCTCTACGTGGCGGACGGCCGCTCCAACGAGGTGAGCGTGATCGACACCGCGACGCTCGCCGTCATCAAGGAAATCCCGGTGGGCAAGCTGCCCTGGGGTGTGAACATTCCATAGCTTCACGAACGGCGCACTCGCCCCGGGGAGTGTAACGCGCGTGGCACACTTCGTCATGCAGCGCAATAGCGGCGCGCCGCGGTCACGCTGCAACTCCTTGATTTTGAATAACTAGCTCGCCCAGCGAGTATTTATCCACCATTTCTCCCGGATGGCATAAGCATTGCTAATCCATGGCAGTCCAAGCGGTGCGCGTCGCTGGCTTGGGAGCCTGGTGGCGAGGATTTTGCGACCAGACAACAAAACGGGAATCGCTAAGGAGGGAGTTTTGCAGGCAACGACAAGGTACAAGGTCCACTTTTTTCCGCAGGCACCCGAAAAGATGTGCGCGCCGCTCTCACGTCGGCGAGCGAAACGCTAGAGACCACAAGCAGGAGAATCGAGATGAAATGGCTCACAGCAAAACGTCAGCTCAAAGTCTTATACGCCGTCGCAGCGCTCGTCACGACTTGTGGTGCAGCTCTTGCGGCATCGTCGGACACCGAGGAGTTCCAGCGCTTTCAGGACCCGAATCAATGGGGAGCTCCGGCCGGCAATCTGAATCTGACGCGCTACAGCGCGCTGAAGGAGATCAACACCGGCAACGTCGCGCGTCTGCAGATGGTGTGGTCGCAGTCGAGCGGCACCCTGCGCGGGCATGAAGGACAGCCGCTGGTGATCGAGGACGTCGGCGGCAAGCCGATGATGTTCATCGAGAGCGGCTGGCCGAACATCGTGCAGGCCCTCGATCTGAGCGATCCGGATCACCCGGTGCAAGCGTGGAGCTACGTGAAGACGAGCGGCCGCGACGAGTCGGCCGTGCCGCGCGCCTGCTGCGACACCGTCAACCGCGGATTGTCCTACGCCGACGGCAAGCTCGTGTTCGGCACCCTGGACGGCTACGTGATCGCGCTCGATGCCGCCACCGGCAAGCAGGACTGGGTGGTGAAAAGCGCCTATCCCGAGCATGGCGAGACCATCACACCGGCTCCGATCATCGCCCATGACAAGGTGATCATCGGCTTCGGCGGCGATGAGTTCGGCGCGCGCGGCGCGATGTGGGCCTACAACCTCGCCGACGGCTCGGTGGCCTGGCACTGCTACTCCACCGGAAGCGATCACGACGTGTGCGTGACCAAGGAGACCAACCGCAAGCATCCCGAGTACGGCACCGCCGGCAAGGACATCGGCATCAGCAGCTATCCCGGGGACGAGTGGAAGCGCGGCGGCGGCGCTGCGTGGGGCTGGTACGCCTACGATCCGGAATTGCACCTGGTGTACTACGGCACCGGCAATCCCGGCCTGTGGTCCCCGTCCTACCGCTGCAATCCGCCGGTCACCCAGGAGAATTGCAACAACGGCAAATCCGACAACCACTGGTCGATGACCATATTCGCGCGCAACGTCGACAACGGGGATGCGGTCTGGGCGTACCAGATGACCCCGTTCGACCAGTGGGACTATGACGGCATCAACGAGGTGGTGCTGGTCAACATGAACATCGACGGCAAGGAGCACAAGTGCCTGGTGCACTTCGATCGCAACGGCTTCGCCTACGTGCTCGACCGTACCGATGGGACGCTGCTGCGGGCCCACAAGTACGTCACGGTCAACTGGGCCGAGAAGGTCGACATGAAGACCGGCAAGCCGATCAAGGTCTTCGAGCACTCGCCGCTCAAGGTGGGGGACAACACGCAGGCCTGTCCCTCGGCCATGGGCGGCAAGGACCAGCAGCCGGTGGCGGTCGATCCGAACGATCCCGAGAACTTCTATGTGCCGACCAACAACTGGTGCATGGAAGACGAGCCTCAGGCGCGTTCGCACACCCAGCAGGGCACGGTGTACGTGTTCGCGAACGTCTACATGTATCCGGAGAAGCCGGGCGTGACGGGCAAGTTCAAGAAGTTCAACGTCGTCACGGGCAAGACCGAGTGGGAGATTCCCGATCAATATCCGAACTGGGGCGGGGGCCTGGTGACGGCGGGCGGCCTCGCCTTCTACGGCAGCCTGGGCGGCGATCTGCGGGCGGTGGACCGCTCCACCGGCAAGATCCTGTGGTCGCGCAAGCTCGCCTCGGGCATCATCGGCAATCCGATCGCCTATTCGGTCAAGGGCAAGGAGTACGTTTCCGTATGGTCCGGAATCGGCGGCTGGATCGGTCTGCCGGTGACGGCGGGACTGGATCTGAACGACAAGTTCGGCGCCATCGGGGCGACGGCCATGACCAAGGCGGCGGGTCTCAATCACATCCCGCAAGGTGGTACGCTGTTCACCTTCAGGGTGGGCGAGTCCATGCCGGAGAGCCCGACTCAGGTCTCGACGGGCGCGACAGCCGGTCGCTGAGCCTCGAGTCGAGTTGGGACGAAGGGATGCCCGGTGCCGAAAGGCACCGGGCTTTTCTATGCGCGCTGCGTGCATGACCGCCGTCCGCGCTGCGGCGCCCCCCGGTTTGAAACCCACGGCGCTCGTGGGAGTCTTAGGATCTCGGATGGCAGGCGGCGTCGCATGGACGGCGCCAAGGAGATGACGTGAAACACAAGAATGTACGCCTCATGGCGCTCGCGGCATTCATCGCCGCCGGCGCGAGCTCGGGCCATGCCGCTCGGGCCGCGCAGCTGAACTCGTTCATCGTGTGCGCCGATCCAGGCAACATGCCGCTCTCCAACCAGAAGGGCGAGGGGTTCGAGAACAAGATCGCGCAAGTGATCGGCAAGGATCTCGGCACCGGCGTGCAGTACTACTGGCGGCCCTCGGTCGAGCGCGGCCTGATGCGCACCACGCTGAGCGCCGGCAACTGCGATGTGTGGATGGACATGGCCACGGACACCGAGGGCGCCGAGGTACTCACCCCGCCGCTGTATCGCTCCACCTTCGTTCTGGCGTACCGCAACGACCGGGGTATCGACATCAAGAGCCTGGATGACGCGGCGCTCAAGAAGCTGCGGGTGGGGGTGTTCGAGGTATCTGCCATCCGCGAAGCGCTCATGGAGCACCACGTGGTCTCCAATACCGTCATTCATTACGTCAGCCACAACGCGGATCTGGTGCCGGAGAATCAACCGTCCTATCAGGTGCAGCAGGTGATCGACGGGAGCCTGGACATCGCGGCGGTGTGGGGGCCGATGGCGGGGTATTACCAGACCGTCGAGCACGCGCCGCTCGTCATCAAGCCGGTCAACTTGATGGAGGACGAGGTGCCGATGGAATTCGACATGTCGCTCGCCATCCCGAGGGGACGGCCCGACATCAAGCAGGCCGTCGAGGGCGCGCTCGAGCGCAACAAGGCCGAGATCAAGCAGATCCTGATCGATTATGGCGTTCCGCTGGTCGAATGCCAGGAATGCCTGATCTCGGGCGATTTGCCCTCGCACGGGCCGTACAAGGCGCTGCCGCCGACCGGTCCCACCAAGGCCCAGATCGCCGCGGAGCACCGCGAGCGCATGGCCGAGCTCAAGCGTTGGCTGGCTCAGGGCGCCGATCCGGACAGCGAGCTGGGCGATGCCATCGTCGCCAACGACATCGCTCGAGTGCGCTATCTGCTCGCGCACGGCGCGCACCCGAACGCGCGCGACGGGGAGGGCTATACGCCGCTGATCAATGCGACGCGCTTCAACTTCGTGCAGGTGGCGACCTATCTGGCCGAGCACAAGGCCGACGTCAACATCGGCGACCGCACCGACTGGACGCCGCTCATGTATGCGGCGTGGCAGGACGATCCGGATCTCGTGTCGATGCTGGTGCGCCACGGCGCGAAGATCGACGCCGTCGATTCCGATGGCCTCACGCCGCTGGCGATCGCGGCCCAGAACGGCAAGGCCAAGGCCGCCGAGGCGCTGGTGCTCGCCGGTTCGGACGTCAATGCGCCGGTCGCCAAGGGCGGCTATACCCCGCTCATGCTCGCCGCCATCTCGGGCTCGAGCGATCTGGCGACCGCGCTCATCGATCACGGCGCAAAGGTGAATGCCGTGAACCCGGGCGGGGTGACTGCGCTGATGATCGCGGCGGCCAACAATCATCCGATCCTCGCGGAGCTGCTGATCAAGTCCGGTGCGGACCTCGGCGCGCGCAGCCAGGATGGGCGCACGGCGCTCGGCATCGCGCAGGCGAACAACGATGAGGCCATGGTGAAGCTGCTGCAGCAAGCGGCCCAGAAGGCAGGCGCTTCCGCCAGCGGATGAAGCCTGGCGCGGCGCGCAAATTCGTCCGCCGCCGGGCGCGGCCGTGGCCCTGTTCATAACAAGGAGAAATGCTCGTGATCAGAACCCCTTCCGTCATCACCGTGTTGGCTGCATGCGCCTGCGTGGCGCTGCTCGCTTCCCTCGAGCCGGTGTGCGCGGATGCCCCCGCGGACAGCAAGGACTACACCAAGATCTCGCCGATCGACCTGGTCAAGGAAACCCCGAAGGGACAGATCAAGGACCCGTACAAGGACACCCAGGCCGACATCGTGGCGCAGGGCGAGACCTTGTTCCGCAGCTACAGCTGCAGCGGCTGCCATGGGGGCAGCGGCGGCGGCGGGATGTGCCCGCCGCTGACCAACGACACCTGGGTCTATGGGGGCGATGACGACACGCTATTCCGTCTGGTGACGCTCGGGAGCGACCAGCTGCAGAAAGAGGGCTATACGCGCATCGGGCACGAGAACGTCGTGGGACCGATGCCGCCGTTCGGATCGATCATCAAGAATGCCGATGACCTGTTCAAGATCATCGCCTTCATTCGCTCTCACTACGACGGCGATCCGGCGTACAAGTACGGGGCACCGAAGTCGCAATAGCGTATGCTGCAGTGCGTATTGCCAGTTTAAGTAAAACGAGACAGGCTTTCGCGCACTCGAAAAAGAACCGCTGGTGGCGGAAACGCTACACGGCCGGCAAGGAGTGACTTAGGATGACAACGGGAGCAGGGCGGGGACGACGCCCGGCTCGGGAGGGATGTCTTGAAGAACGAAAGCCTGGTGACAAGCCATGCATCTCACATCATTCACGTGGTCGAGAGCGGGCTGCAGCCGGCGGGCATCGAGCCGCTGGTCACGCGCTCCTGGCATCGGTGCCTGCGGGAATACGGCATAGAGCCTTCGGCGCCCCGCCAGAACCACATTCTCAACTCGCAATCGCTGCGTGAGCTGCAGGCTCGCATGGGACAGCTCCTGCCCGTGGCACGCGCCGAGATGGAGAGCCTGTACGAGCAGATCGCCGGATCGGGGTTCGCGGTGATCCTGGCGGACACGCAGGGCGCGGTGCTCAGCACGATCACCGATCCGACGCTGCAGCGCGAGTTTCGGCACGCGGGCTTGTCGCTCGGCGCGCTCTGGGACGAACGCCACGAGGGCACCAACGGCATCGGCACCTGCCTGGCCGAGTCGGGGCCGGTGACGGTGCATCGCGAGGAGCACTTCCGCGGTTACAACGTGTCCCTGTCCTGCTCCGCGGCGCCGATTCTCGATCCGCATGGCGGCATCGTCGCAGTGCTCGATGCATCGACCGCCAATTCCAACGACAGCCGTTTGATCCAGCGGCACACCATGGCGCTGGTGAACATGTCCGCGCATCTGATCTCGCGCTGGAATTTTCTGAACGAATACGGCCAGGCCTGGATCTTGCGCTTTCACAGCCGACCGGAGTTCGTGGGGCTGCTGCACGAGGCGCTCATGGCGATCGACGACAGCGGCCAGATCCTGGCCGTGAACGAGAGCGCTCTGGTGCAGCTGGGGTGCTCGAACCGCCAATCGCTGGTCGGCGAGCCGATCGAGAAGTTCTTTCAGTTCAACTTCGGCGCCTTCGAGCAGCGCGCGAGGTTCGAGCCGAGCGCCATCTGGCCGGTGCGTGACGTCGCACACGGCCGGCGCTTCTTCGCCATTGCGCGTGCGCCGATGCGCACCGCCGAGCGCGTGCAAGGCTGGCTGCCCAATCAAGCCGGCTCTGCGCCCGAGCCGCGCGAGCCGGAGCGCCAGCATGTGGGCGAGGATCTGCAGATGCGCAAGAATCTCGCCTGCGCGCGCCAGCTGTTCGCCAAGCAAGTACCCATCCTGCTGCACGGGGCGACGGGAACGGGCAAGGAGGCATTCGCCAAGACGCTGCACCGCGGGAGCTTGTGGGCCGACAAGCCGTTCGTGACCGTCAATTGCGCCGCCATTCCGGAGAGCCTGATCGAGAGCGAGCTGTTCGGCTACACGCGCGGCGCCTTCACGGGAGCGGCCAAGGAGGGTCGCGTCGGCAAGATTCTGCAATCGAGCGGCGGCACCTTGTTTCTCGATGAGATCGGCGACATGCCGCTCATGCTGCAGACTCGACTGCTGCGCGTCATCGAGGAG
This sequence comes from Steroidobacteraceae bacterium, assembly GCA_035504115.1. Classification (GTDB taxonomy): domain Bacteria; phylum Pseudomonadota; class Gammaproteobacteria; order Steroidobacterales; family Steroidobacteraceae; genus Bog-1198. The sequence continues at coordinate 205,424 of DATJSL010000049.1, forward strand.
CGCGAAGTGGTGCCGCTCGGCAGCGAGCACGCCGTCCCGGTCAATCTGCACGTCATCAGCGCCACGCATCGCGACCTGCATCAGATGATCCACGACGGGCAGTTCCGCGAGGATCTGTATTACCGCTTGAACGGCGTCACCTTGCACCTGCCGCTGTTGCGTGATCGAGGCGACAAGGCCGATTTGATTCGCACGCTCCTGCGTGAGGAGAACTCGGGACAGGACTGCGTCAAGATCGACGAGGATGCGTTCGGCAAGCTGATGGAGTACTCCTGGCCGGGCAACATCCGCCAGCTGCGCAACGCCCTGCGCACCGCCTCGGCGCTGTGTCGCGAGGGCATCATCCGCGCCTCGAACCTGCCGCAGGAGATACTCGATACCGAGCCGCGCCCGCTCCCCGCAGCGGCGCCGGAGAGCGGGGTCGCGGCGAGCGGCGAGGCCTCTCCGTCCGCGGCGCTGCGCGAGGCCGAGTGCGCGGCGCTGCTGCGAGAGCTCGAGCGCATGCGCTGGAACATCAGCCGCACGGCGCAGACCCTGGGAATCAGCCGCAATACGCTGTACCGCAAGATCCACAAGCACCGCATCCTGCTCGAGCACTAGCCGGGATCGCTAGTACTCGATCACCGAGCGGATGGTGCGGCCTTCGTGCAGCAGGTCGAAGGCCTTGTTGATCTTCTCGAGCGGCAGCACCGCGCTGATCATCGGGTCGATCCGGATCTCGTCCTTGAGGTAGCGCTGCACGTAGCCGGGCAATTGCGATCGCCCCTTGACGCCGCCGAATATCGATCCGCGCCACACGCGTCCGGTCACCAGCTGCGCGGGGCGGGTCGCGATCTCCTGGCCCGCGCCGGCGACGCCGATGATCACCGATTCGCCCCATCCGCCGTGGCAGGACTCGAGCGCCGCGCGCATGGCATGCACGTTGCCGATGCATTCGAACGAGTAGTCGACCCCGCCCCTGGTGATCTCGGCGATCACCTGCTGGATGGGCCGATCGAAATCCTTGGGGTTGACGTAGTCCGTGGCGCCCAGCGCCTTCGCGAGCGTCCATTTGATCGGATTGAGGTCGACCCCGATGATGCGTGCGGCGCGCGCCATGACCGAGCCTTGCACCACCGAAAGACCGACGCCGCCCAGCCCGAAGACCGCAACGCTCGATCCGGCCCTCACCCGGGCGACATTCAGCACGGCGCCGACGCCCGCCGTGATCACGCAGCCGAGAAGACACACCTTGTCGAGCGGCGCGCGCGGGTCGATCTTGGCGAGGGCGATCTCGGGCAGCACGATGTGCTCGGAGAAAGTGCTGGTGCCCATGTAGTGCAGGATCGGCTTGCCCTTGATCGAGAAGCGCGAGGTGCCGTCGGGCATGACGCCCCGCGCCTGCGTTGCCAGCAGTCTCTGGCATTGATTGCTCCGGCCGGAGAGGCAGAAGGGGCATTGCCCGCACTCCGGCGTGTACAGTGGAATGACGTGATCGCCGGCCCGCACCGTGCTCACGCCCGCACCCACCTCCTCGACGATGCCGGCGCCCTCGTGACCGAGGATCGCCGGAAACAGTCCGTCCGGGTCGGCGCCCGAGAGCGTGAACGCATCCGTCTGGCACACGCTCGCGGCCACCATGCGCACCATCACCTCGCCGGCCTTCGGACCGGCGAGATCGACGCTCTCCACCCGCAGGGGCGTACCAGCTTCCCAGGCAACAGCCGCTCTCGTTTTCATCCTCGAGCTCCGCGCATGCGCCATCCCATCAGCGGATTAGCAGCTTGCGTGCCAGACATCGTCAGCTCGGCGCCACAGTGCGCCGGCGGGCCGTTCCGTGCGCAAAGAGGCACCGTGCCGGCCCGCTGTTGCTGATACCGGCCCGCTGTTGCTGATAGGTCACAGCCGGCGCGCCGCCCGCATCGCCGGGCCATGTATCTAATCCAACACAGAGTGCGACAAATCTGGCTCTCGCGCGGGACACTGCGCGGACCTCTGGCTCTTTTGCAGCGCGCGGCGTTGGCACTAAAGCCACAGCGGCGAGGGGCGGGCGCACGCGCACGCAGCCCGCGCAAGTCATGCGGGGGATTCGGGCTCACGCCCGCGCCCCGGCGGCGGGTGAGGAGCGCAAGTGGGGATGCTCCGTGGCGCGATTGGTACATCTCTTGCAGGCATCCACTGCAGGCTGCACAGGCGCGGTCGACCTCAAGTCCTCGGTCCAGAAGATTGACACTCGTAACGGAGGGAGTTGTTGTATGAAAGCTCGAATCAAGTGTGCGATCGCTATCAGCGCCGCATGTTTAGTGGTTCCGTTGACTCAAGCGGTGGCCGGAATCGATGTCGAGGCCGGCGACTGGAAGATCGATTTCTCCGGCAACGTCAACGCCTTTTACGTCAATTCGAGTTGCGCCCATAATTCCACCATCGATGCCGAGGGCGAGCCGACCACGACGGTGGCGGGCGGTCTGGCGTGCACGGGCGACAACACCACGGCGGTGCGCAACGGCTTGCTGCCGGCGGCGCTGGTATTCAGCGCGACCACGCGGCAAGACGGCTTCGACATCGGCGCGACCATCGGCCTGTATCCCGGCATCAACAGCTCGGCCGCGGCAGGCGTCAACGGGGCGGGTGAGCCCGCCGCGCTGGCCACGCCCGGCATCGACGCTCGCCAGATATTCCTGACCTTCGGCGATGCAAGCTGGGGCAGCGTCAAGATGGGCCGCGACATCGGACTGTTCGGCAAGGACGCGATCCTCGACGATATGACGCTGCTCGGTGTGGGCACGGCGGGTCCGGGCGCGCCCGCGCCGGGCAACACCAGCCTCGGGCGCATCGGTCTGGGCTACATCTATACCGATTGGGAGCCGCAGATCACCTACACCAGCCCGAACATCATGGGGTTCACCGTGTCCGTGGGCGCGTTTCAACCGCTCGATGACGGGGATTACACCTCGCACAACTCGCCGCAATGGCAGGCGGGCGCAGCCTACACGTGGGGAGATCCGAAGAGCGATCCGGTGACCGGCAAGGTGTGGATCGACGGTGTCACTCAGCAGGCGAAGGCGCCCAGCACCTGCAGCAGCGGCAGCACCTTCTGCGTCCCCGACAATATTGCGCTCGGCATCCGCAACAACGTGCACGGCACGGCGGGCGACATCGGCGCGAAGGTCGATGTGGCCGGTTTCGAGGCCGTGGTGTACGGCTATTACGGCAGAGGGGTCGGAACCACCGGGCTGTACATCCTCGCGACCTCTGCGGCCGGCGAGGAGCGCGTCTCCGACGGCGGCTACGCCCAGCTCACCTACAAGATCGACCGGCTGAAGCTCGGGGCGAGCTACGGCGTCTCGCAGCTCAAGCTCGCCGGCGATGAGCAGGTCGAGGGCTACAATGTGCTCACTGCGCTTCCGACGGGCACGTACGCGAGCGACCTGGTTCACCGCAACGAGTCCGGAGTGTTCGGGGTGTATTACAGCTTGACCAAGAGCCTGACGCTGGTCGGCGAGGTCATCCACACCGAAGCGCTCGCCTGGAACAACAACATCGCCATCGAGAACGACGTCGCGCTCGGCGGCATTCTGTTCTTCTAGCGAGGAAATCTCGCGGGGCGGCGGCGCAGATCACTGCGCCGCCGCCCGTTCGCCGCGTGCTGTCAGCGCCCGCCCGGCCGCGCGGCCGAACCGGGCGGCAGCGTGCTCGGCTTGCGCCAGGCCGCGCGGGCGCGCGCAATGCTCAGATGCGGATGGTCCAGAAAGAATTCGAGCGAGGTGCCGCTCGAGAAACAGTAGCGCTCGCCGTCGTCCGGGTCGATCCAGTTGATCGAGCAGTCGGCCTTGATGCGTGCGCCCGCGGCGAGGCCGATCGGATCGAAGTCGTCGAACTCGCCCTTCATCGGCGTGGGCGGCACCACGGCCTTCCAGATCCCTGCGCCGCGCGCGGCGCTCGAAGTCGCCGCTTGCCCGGCGGCGTGCGCGCACATGCACGCCGACAGCACCATCGCTGCGGCTCGTGCAACGGAATCGCTCGTCACTCTCACGCTGCGATCATACACGATGGTATGATCGCTCGAGGGAGTCAGCCGGCGACCGCGACACGCGAGTGGGGCAGATGAACGCCTGGTCGAAGTGTGCCTTGCAGATCGCGTGTTGCGCCGCCCTGGCCTCATCGCCCGCCGTCGGCGATGAGGACGATGCTGCGCAAGGCGCCGCTCGAAGCGCGGTGCCCGCGCTGACCCAGGAGCAGCAGCGCGCAGTCGCCCTGAGGATCGCTCATCCGCTCGCGGCCAAGGCGCGTGCGCGCACGCCAGCCCTGGGGACGGTGCTCGATGCGACCGGGTTTCTGGCCGATGAGGGCGCGCAGCGCGCGGCCGGCGCCGAGGAGCATTCCGCCGCGGCCGAGGCCGAGCGGCTGCGCCATCTGTACGCGGCGGGCGCGGATGCATCGCTCAAGATGCTCGAAGCGGCGCAAGCCCAGCAGGTGAAGGCGCTCGCCGAAGCGCAGCTCGCCGCGGCGCGCTTTGCGCAGCGCTGGGGACCGCTCGCGCAGCAGTCCGCGGCCGAGCGGCGCAAGCTGTCGAATGAAGTAACGGGCGGCCGCAGCCTGCTGGTGCGCGCGGATCTGCCCGGACGGCACATCGTCGGCGCGCTGCCCTCGCGGGCCGTCCTCGACGTGGACGGGATCGAGGTGGCGGGGAACGTGCTCGGCGTGCTCGCGCAAGTCAACGAGCTGCAGAGCGCGGGACTTCTGCTCGAAGTGCGCAATCCGCCTTCGGGACTGGCCGCCGGCGCGCGCGTACCGGTGTTCCTGCTGGGCGCCGAGCGCACGGGGATGCTGCTGCCGCGCGCGGCCATCCTCTACGATGAGCGCGGCGCCTACGTCTACCGCCAGGCAAGCGCAGGCACGGCCGCCGGGAAGACGCGCTACCTGCCCGTGCGGGTGACGCTGCTGATGCCCGACGGCGAGGGGTGGCTGGTGCAGGGCGTCGACGAGGATGACGAGATCGTCGTGCATGGCGCCGGGGTGCTGTGGTCGCTCGAGGGCGTCAATGCGCACGCGGCCGATGAGGACGAGGACTGACCCCAGACATGCTGGCCGCCATCGTCCGCGCGTCGCTCCGGTTTCCGCGCATCGTGACCGCGCTCGCCTGCCTGATCGCGGCCGTGGGAATCGCCGCCGTCGTGTCGGCGCGCTTCGATGTGTTCCCGGATTTCGCGCCGCCGCACGTGCTGGTGCAGACCGAGGCGCCGGGCCTCGATGCGACGCAGGTCGAGGCGCTGGTGACCCGCCCGCTCGAGGATCTGCTCGCGGGCACGGAGAACGTGAAGACCGTGCGCTCCACCTCGAGCCAGGGTTTGTCGGCGATGCAAGTGGTGTTCGACCGCTCGGGGGATCCGTATCGGCAGCGCCAGGTGGTCACCGAGCGCCTGGCGGAGATCGCCGGCCTGCTGCCCGAAGGGACCGGTGCGCCGCTGCTCTCGCCGTTGAGCTCCTCCATGGAGTATCTGGTTCACTTCGGCTACACCAGCGACCGGCTCTCCGCCGTGCAGCTGCGCGACATCGTGCAATGGATCGTGAAGCCGCAGATTCTCGCGGTGCCGGGCGTCGCCCAGGCGCAGATCTTCGGCGGCGAGGTGCGCGAGCGCCAGATCGTGGTGGACCCCATCAAGCTCGCGGCGGCGGGCCTTTCGCTGGACGAGGTGATCGCGACGGCCAGGCGCGCCACCACGCTCATCGGCGGGGGCTTTCTCGAGACGCCGACGCAACGCATCGTGATTCGCGCGCAGGCCCCGGGCGCCACGCTCGAGGCGCTCGAGGGGGCGCTGGTCGGCACCCGCGCGGGTCTGCCGGTGCGCTTGAAGGATGTCGCCGCGGTGGGCGACGGTGCCGAGCCGCGTTTCGGTGATGCGCTGATCGAGGGCAAGCCCGGCATCCTCATCGAGACCTCCACGCAATTCGGCGCCAATACGCTCGACGTCACGCGCGCACTGGAGGAGCGGCTCGATGCGCTCGCGCCGGCCCTCGCCAAGCAGGGCGTCGAATATCACCCGGCGCTGCTGCGCCCGGCGAGCTTCATCGAGAGCGCGATCGAGAAACTGCGCAACTCCCTGCTGATCGGCGCGGTGCTGGTGGTGGCGCTGCTGCTCGTGACGCTGCGCGACTGGCGCGGCGCGCTGGTATCGTTCAGCGCCATTCCGCTCGCCCTGCTGACCACGGTATGGCTCCTGGAGGTGCTCGGCCTGTCCTTGAACACCATGACCCTGGGCGGCCTCGTGGTCGCCCTCGGTGTGGTCGTCGACGATGCCGTCATCGACGTCGAGAACATCCTGCGCCGGCGGCGCGTGTCGGGAGCCGGCGTCGACATCGTCGAGCTGTTCATCGGCGCATCGCTCGAGGTGCGCAGGCCGGTGTTCTATGCGACCGCGGCGGTGGCCGTCGCATTCTTGCCGATCCTGATGATGTCGGGGCTGCAGGGGGCATTCTTTCGCCCGCTGTCGATCGCGTTTCTTCTGGCCGTGGGGTTGTCGCTCCTGGTGGCGATGAGCGCGACACCGGCGATGAGCGTGCTCGCGATGGCGCGGCATCGGCCGAAGCCCGAGGCGCGCTTTTTGCAGCATTGCAAGCGCGGCCAGCTGCGCACCATCGCCTGGCTGCATCGGCGGCCGCGCGTGCTGGTCGCGATCCTGGCGCTGAGCGGGATCGCGGGCGTGGTGTGCCTGCCGCTGCTCGGCGCGCGCCTGCTGCCCGATTTTCGCGAGAATTACCTGATCGCCCACGCATCGCTCCGTGCCGGCATCTCGCTCGCCGAGACGGCGCGTGTCGGGGAGCAGATCTCCAGGGGGCTGATGGCGATTCCCGGCGTGAAGAGCGTCGCCGAGCAGATCGGGCGGGCGGAGAACGGCCAGGATCCCGATGCGCCCAACAAGAGCGAGTTCGAGGTGCAGATCGATCCGCGGCGGCGCAACGCGGCCGAGATCGACGCGGCCATCCGCGACGTCTTCGACGACTATCCCAACCAGCTGGTGGAGATCTACTCGGTGCTGGCGGAGCGCATCGGCGAGACGCTGTCGGGGGAGTCGGCACCGTTCTCGATCAGCGTCATCGGCTCCGATCTGGACGCGGACGACCGCGTCGGCGCCCGGATCGTGGAGGTCCTCGAGCATCTGCCCGGCAGCGGCAACGTGCGACTCGTCGTGCCGCCGCGGGAGGCGGAGCTGCACGTCGAGCTTGAGCCCGCGCAGCTCGCCCGGTACGGCCTGCAAGCGGCGGATGTCCTGCAGACGCTCAACGCCGCCTATCACGGCACGGTGGCGGCTCAGCTCAATGAGGCCGATCGCAGCGTTCCCGTGGCGGTACGCATCGCGGGCAGCGCCACGGATCCGCAATCCGTGGGCGCGCTGCTGCTGCGCGGCCGCGACGGGGAGATGACGCCGCTGTCGTCGGTGGCGAAGATCGGCATCGAGCTCACCCGCAGCCTCGTGGATCACGAGGATGGCCTGCGCCGGCAGATCGTGGTGGCGACGCCCAGGGGGGCCGACCAGGTGGGGTTCGCCCGCGCGGCGCAGCGCGCCGTCGCGGCAAAGGTGCAGCTGCCGGCGGGCGTGTATCTGCGCTACGGAGGCGCTGCCGAGGCCCAGGCGGCGGCCGCGCGCGAGCTGCTGCTGCATTCGGCCGCGGCCTTCGTGCTGATCGTGCTGCTGCTGGCGCTTGCCTTCGGCTCCTCGCGCCACGTGCTGCTGGTGCTGCTCGCCCTGCCGAGCACCCTGATCGGCGGAGTTGCCGCGGTCGCGCTCACGGGAGGCACGCTCACGCTCGGCGCCATGGTGGGTTTCGTGGCGCTGTTCGGCATGGCGGCGCGCAACACCATCCTGCTGATCTCGCACTACGACCACCTGGCGCGCGAGGAGCGCCAGGCGTGGAGCCTCGATACCGCGATGCGCGGCGCCGAAGAGCGCCTCACGCCGGTGCTGCTCACCGCGCTGCTCACGGCTCTCGCGCTGCTCCCCGTCGCCTTGCAGCTGCACCAGCCGGGCCACGAAATCGAGGGTCCCATGGCGGTCGTCATCCTCGGCGGGCTGGTATCCTCGACCCTGGTGAGCCTGCTGCTGATACCGCCGCTGGCGGCGCGCTGGCTGCGGCCCGGCGCCGCGGCGATCACGGATGCATCGATCTCATAGGGGTAGTCTCTCAATCTCCAGGAGTCAAAATATGAAAACGATCCGCGCAATTGCCGTCAGCTCGGCGCTGCTCATGAGCGGCGGTACCGCGCTCGCCGCCGCCCCGTGGCTGCACGTCAGGCAATCGGTCGAGATCGCCGCGCCCGCCGGCAAGGTGTGGAAGGCGGTCGAGAATTTCGATGGCCTCAATACCTGGCATCCGGCCGTCGCTCAGGTCGAGATCGTCGAGGGCACCAACAACACCGTCGGCGCCGTGCGCCTGCTCACGCTCAAGGGCGGCGGAACGATCAAGGAGAAGCTCCTGTCCTTCCAACCCGCAGCGCGCACGTTTCGCTACGAGATCCTCGAGGGCGCGCTGCCCGTGAGCCACTACAGCTCGGTTCTGACCGTCAAGTCCGCGGGCAAAGGCAAGTCGCTGGTGACCTGGTCGGGCCGCTTCAAGCGCAAGAATGGCGGCGAGAGCCCCGGCGACAACGAGAACGACAAGGCGGCGGTCGATGCGGTCACGGGCGTGTACCAGGCGGGTTTGCAGAACCTGAAGAAGATGCTGGAATAGGCACTGGATGGACGCGCTCGACTCATTTCATCCCGCCGTCGCCGCCTGGTTCGCCCGCACCTTCGACGCCCCGACCCCGGCGCAGGCCGCGGCCTGGCCGGCGATCCAGTCGGGAAGCCACGTCCTGGTGGCCGCCCCTACGGGGTCGGGCAAGACCTTCGCGGCGTTCCTCGCCGCGATCGATCAGCTGGTGCGCGAAGGGGTGGCCGGCGCGCTCCCCGACGAGACGCGCGTCCTGTACGTCTCACCCCTGAAGGCCCTGTCCAACGACATTCAGCGCAATCTCGAGGCGCCGCTCGAGGGCATCGGCGCCGAGCTCGCTGCGCTCGGTCTTCCGCAGGTGGCGCTGCGCGCGGTCGTGCGCAGCGGCGATACGGCGCAGAGCGAGCGTGCGCGCATGCGCCGCACGCCGCCGCACATCCTGGTGACGACGCCGGAGTCGCTCTACATCCTGCTCACCTCCGTGTCGGGCCGCGACACGCTGCGCGGCTGCCGCACGGTCATCGTCGATGAGATCCACGCCATCGCGGGCAACAAGCGCGGCGCCCACCTCGCCCTGTCGCTCGAGCGCCTCGAGGCGCTGGTGGCGAGGCCTCTGGTGCGCATCGGCCTGTCGGCGACGCAAAGGCCGCTCGCGGAGGTGGCGCGCTTCCTCACCGGCGCGCGCACCGGGGCGTCCTGCACCATCGTCGATACGGGACACGCGCGACGGCGCGATCTCGCGCTGGAGTTGCCGCCCGCGCCCCTGGAGGCGGTCATGTCCGGCGAGGTGTGGAGCCAGGTCTACGACCGGCTCGCCGAGCTCATCGGCGAGCACCGCACCACGCTCGTGTTCGTCAACACGCGCCGGCTCGCCGAGCGCGTGGCGCGGCACCTCTCGGAGCGGGTGGGCGAGGCGCAGGTCGCCGCGCATCACGGCAGCCTCGCACGCGAACGGCGGCTCGACGCCGAGCAGCGCCTCAAGCGCGGCGAGCTCAAGGTGCTGGTGGCCACCGCATCGCTCGAGCTCGGCATCGATATCGGCGATGTGGATCTGGTGTGCCAGATCGGCTCGACGCGCTCCATCAACGCTTTCCTGCAGCGCGTCGGGCGCGCCGGTCATTCGGTCGGGGGCGTATCGAAGGGACGGCTCTTTCCGCTGTCGCGCGACGAGCTGGTCGAATGCGCGGCGCTCATCGATGCCGAGCGGCGCGGCGAGCTGGACAGTCTGCGCGTGCCGCAGAATCTGCTCGACGTATTGACCCAGCAGATCGCGGCCGAGGTGTCCGCGCGGGAATGGCCGGAAGATGGCCTGTTCGATCTGCTGCGCGGCGCCTACGGCTATCGCGAGCTGCGCCGCGAGGATTTCGAGCAGTGCGTCGGCATGCTGGCCGAGGGCTTCTCGACGCGGCGCGGACGCCATGGAGCGCTGATTCACCGCGACGCCGTGCACCACATGCTGCGCGCGCGCCGCGGCGGGCGCCTCACCGCGCTCACCTCCGGCGGGGCGATTCCCGACAACGCCGATTATCGAGTGGTTCTCGAGCCCGAGGCGCAGCCGGTCGGCACCGTGAACGAGGACTTCGCCGTCGAGAGCCTGCAAGGGGACGTGTTCCAGCTGGGCAACATGTCGTACCGGATCCTGCGCGTCGAGCGCGGCACGGTGCGGGTCGAGGATGCGCACGGGCAGCCGCCGACGATTCCCTTCTGGCTCGGCGAGGCGCCGGGACGGAGCGATGAGCTGTCGGCAGCCGTTTCGCGCCTGCGCGCAGAGATCGCGGCGCGCCTGGCCCAGAGCCCCGGCGCAGCCGCGCAATGGCTGATCGAGACGGTGGGCCTCGCCGGCGAGGCCGCGCATCAGCTGACCCAATACCTCGCGGCCGGGCGCGCCGCGCTCGGGGCGCTGCCGACCCTCGACACCATCGTCTTCGAGCGCTTCTTCGACGAGTCGGGCGGCATGCAGCTGGTGATCCATAGCTCCTACGGCAGCCGCGTGAACCGCGCCTGGGGACTCGCCCTGCGCAAGCGCTTCTGCCGCACGTTCAACTTCGAGCTGCAGGCTGCGGCGACCGAGGATCAGATCGTGCTCTCGCTCACGCAGGTGCACAGCTTCGAGCTTGCGCAAGTCGCCCAGTACCTGCGCGCAAGCACGGTACGCCACCTGCTGGTGCAGGCCCTGTGCGCCGCGCCGATGTTCGAGGTGCGCTGGCGATGGAATGCCGGCATAGCGCTCGCGCTGCCGCGCTTTCGCGGCGGCAAGAAGGTCCCCCCGCAGATCGCCCGCATGAATGCCCAGGATCTGCTGGCGTCGGTGTTTCCGGACCAGGTGGCGTGCGCCGAGAACCTGCCCGGCGAGATCGAGATACCCGATCATCCGCTGGTGCGCCAGACGATCCGCGATTGCCTGGAGGATGCGATGGACATCGAGGCGTTCGAGGAGCTGTTGCGCAGGCTCGAGCGCGGCGAAGTCCGCGCCGTTGCGTGCGACCTCACCGAGCCCTCGCCGCTCGCCCTCGAGGCGCTGAATGCGCGCCCGTACGCGTTTCTCGACGATGCCCCGCTCGAGGAGCGCCGCACGCAGGCCGTGATGAGCCGCCGCTGGATCGACCCTGCATCGGCCGCAGATCTGGGCAAGCTCGACGGCGAGGCGATTGCGCGGGTGCGCGAGGAGGCCTGGCCGGACGCGGCCACACCCGACGAGCTGCACGATGCGCTGCTCTGGCTCACGTTCCTGACACAGCCGGAGCTGGGCCGCAATCCCGCGTGGCCGGCTTTCGCGAGCGAGCTCGCGGCGCAGGGGCGCATCGCCGAGCTCAGGGACGGGGCGGGGCGGCCGATCTGGGTGGCGACCGAAAGGCGCGCGCTGTTCGAGCCGATAGCGCCCTCCTCGGAGGAGGCGCTTGCCGAGATCGTGCGCGGCCGGCTCGAGGGCTCAGGCCCGCTTCGCGCCTGCGCCCTGGCCGAATCGCTCGGGCTGCGGATCGAGCCGGTCAATACCGCGCTCGCGGCCCTCGAGGCACAGGGATTCGCGCTGCGCGGCGCGTTCACGCCGGGAGCCGCCGAGGAGGAGTGGTGCGAGCGGCGCCTGCTCGCGCGCATCCATCGCTACACCGTCAAGCGGCTGCGCGCCGAGATCGAGCCGGTGGCCGCGCGCGATTTCCTGCGCTTTCTGTTCGATTGGCAGCGCGTGCTTCCCGATGCGCGCATGCAAGGCTCCGATGCCGTGGCGGCCGTGCTCGCCCAGCTCGAGGGTTTCGAGTCCCCGGCAAGCGCCTGGGAGACCGATATCCTGCCCGCGCGCATCAGCGAGTACGAACCGGAATGGCTGGATGAGCATTGCCGCGCGGGCCGATTCGTCTGGACGCGTCTCGATCCGGTCGATCGCGAGCGACCCGGCGCATCGCCCGTGCGCTCGACGCCCATCACCCTGCTCGCACGGCGCAGCGTCAAGTCCTGGTCGTCGTTCACGCATGGACACGATCCGGAGCAGCTCTCCTCGCGCGCCCGCGCGGTCAAGGACTACATTCAATCGCACGGCGCATCGTTCTTCGATGAGATCGCCGACAGCGTCGGCATGCTGCCCGTGGAAACCGAGGAAGCCCTCGCCGAGCTGGTCGCGCTCGGCCTGGTGAATTCCGACAGCTTCGGCGGCCTGCGTGCGCTGCTGGTGCCGAGCAGCCAACGCGGCCGCGCGTCCGGCCGCGGCGGGCGCCGCAAGCGCCACATTGCCGTGTTCGCGATGGCCGATGCCGGCCGCTGGGCGCTGGTGCGCCGGCAGCCGCCGAGCCCTGGTCCCGACGCGGAAGCCGTGGAGCACGTCGTGAGAACGCTGCTGCGCCGCTGGGGCGTGATCTTCTGGAAGCTCATGGCGCGCGAAGCGGCGTGGCTGGCGCCCTGGCGCGACATCGTGAGCTGCTGCCGCAGGCTCGAGGCTCGCGGGGAGATCCGCGGCGGGCGATTCGTATCCGGCTTTTCGGGCGAGCAGTACGCCGCGCCCGAAGCGATAGCGCTGCTGCGCGAGGCGCGGCGCCGTCCCCACGGCGGCCGGCTGCTTTCCCTTTGCGGCGCCGATCCGCTCAATCTGGTCGGTATCCTGACGCCGGGCGCGCGCCTGCCATCGCTCGCCGGCAACCGCCTGCTGTATCGCGACGGGCTGCCGATCGCCGTCTTCGCGGGGGGTGCGATCGAGCTGCTGGAGCGGCTCGAGCCGCAGGACGAATGGGAGGCGCGCAACGCGCTGCTGCGGCGGCACGTACCGGCATCGCTCGCGCCGCTGGACGAGCCGGGGTGAGCGCGATCGTCTAGAATCCGCACCTGGCATAAGCGCTGAAGCTCGGAGATACCCCTCGATGAAGGCATCGATTCGCACGATTGCACTGCTCTCGCTGGCCTCGCTCGCCGCCGCCGCCGCGGCGGCACCCTCACCGCCCGGCGCGCCGGCGTGGGTGGAGGGTAGAAACTACGAGGTCGTTCTTCAGCCGCAGCCGACCGGGCTGCCGCCGGGCAAGGTGCTGGTGACGGAGGTCTTCTCCTATGCCTGTCCGGCCTGCAACCAGTTCCGTCCCTACATGCAGAAACTGGTCAAGACCCTGCCGCCCAACGCCGTGGTCAACTACGTGCCGGCAGCGTTCAATCCGGCCGAGGACTGGCCGATGTTCCAGCTCGCCTACGCGACCGCGAAGGCGCTCGGCGTCGCCGACCGGACGCACGAGGCGATGTTCGATGCGGTCTGGACCACCGGCGAGCTCGCCACGACGGACCCGGGAACCGGAGCCCTCAAGTCGAAGATGCCGACCATCGAGGATGCGGCGCGCTTCTACCAGAAGCAGGCGGGGGTGCCGGTGGCGACCTTCTTGAGCGCCTCCAAGTCATTCGGCGTCGACACCGAGGTGCGTCACGACGAGGACCTGATGAAGGCCTACGGCATCGATCGCACGCCCACGCTCATCGTCAACGGCAAGTACCGCGTGACCACGCAGAGCGCCGGCGGCCCCGAGCAGGTGGTCGATCTGGTGAAATTCCTGGTGGCCAAAGAGAGCAAGTAGCTTGTCCGCGCTCGCCGGGAACCTGAGCGAGTCGCTACTGCTGTGGGGAGTCCTGTTCAGCTCCATAGGGCTGGGATTCGCGATCTACGGCAAGCAGCAGCGCTCGGCCGTGCCGTTGCTGTGCGGAGTCGCTCTGATCATCTATCCCTACTTCATCCCCAACGTCGCCGCGCTGGTCGCGATCGGCGTGGTCCTGACCGGGATACCTTACTTCTTTCGCCGCTAGATGCCGTGCCCAAAGACGGCGCCGGCGGGCGGCTGCCGGCGAGCCCTGCGGAAACTTGTCGGCCGCCTGACGTTTCTTGGCGATGCTGATGGTTCTTTGCCCGCCCGCCGGTGCAAACTGCCCAACCACTCAGAGTCCAAATTGACCGGCAGGACGGATCATCCCTAGATGGAACAGGACACATCACTTGCCGCGCCGAGCGGCGGGCGCAGATGGTTGCGCTGGACGCTCATCGCTTGCGCGGCCGCGCTCGTGGTCGGCGTCATCGTCTATCAGTCGATGAGCTTCATCGCGCACCCGCCGCAGCGGCGCCGGCGCTTTCAGCAGGGCGGCGATCAGCCCGTGGGAGTGCAGCGCATCGGGCGCGGCGACATCCGCCTCTCGCTGCAGGCGCTCGGCGCGGTCACGCCGCTGGCGACGGTCACGGTGACCACCCAGATCAACGGACTGCTGATGAGCGTGGCGTTCAAGGAGGGACAGCTGGTCAGGAAAGGACAGCTCCTGGCGCAGATCGATCCGCGGCCCTATGAGGTGGCGCTGGAGCAGGACCAGGCGCAGCTGGCGCGCGATCAGGCCTCGCTCGAGCAGGCGCGCATGGACCTCAAGCGATACGCGACGCTCTCCGGGCAGCAGTCGATCGCCCGGCAGACGTATGAGGATCAGGTATGGACGGTCAAGCAGGATCAAGGGACCGTCGATTACGACAAGGCGCAGATCAAGGCGCAGCAGCTCAATCTGACCTACTGCCGCATCGTTGCTCCGACCGACGGGCGCGTGGGATTGCGGCAGGTGGACCCGGGCAATTACGTGCAGACCGGCTCGACCTCGGGCATCGTCGTGCTCACCGCGCTCAAGCCGACCACGGTCGAGTTCGCCGTGCCCGAGGACAGCCTGCCGCAAATCATGCAACGCGTGCATTCGGGGGCGGCGCTGCCGGTGACTGCCTTCGATCGGGCCAACGTGACCGAGCTCGCGACGGGGCAGCTGGCGGCGGTGGATACCCAGGTGAACTCCACCACCGGCACGGTGATGCTGCGCGCGAACTTCGAGAACGCCGACGAGCGCCTCTATCCCAGCCAGTTCGTCAACGTGGTGCTGCTGCTCGACACGCTCAAGGACGTGGTACGCGTGCCGGTGGGTGCCGTGCAGCGCGGAGCGCCCGGCAGCTACGTGTACCTGGTGGATTCCAACGACACCGTGTCGGTGCACACGGTCGCGCTCGGGGCGCAGGACGGTGATTTCTACGCGGTCGAGTCGGGCCTGTCGCCCGGCGATGTGGTGGTCACCGACGGGGCGGACCGCCTGCGGGACGGGGCCAAGGTGAGCATCCCCGACAAGTCGGCGCCCGCGGCGCCGAAGGAAGGCAGGAGGCACTGGCAGGGCGACGGCACTCACGCGGGCGGCCATGGAAACGGCACGCATCATCACCGCCCGCCGGGCGATCGGAGCGCCCCGAATCCGCCGCCGCACGACGCCGCGCCGCGCAGCGCCCCGGGCCCCGCGCCCTAGCGCGATGAATCCGTCCCGGCTGTTCATCAATCTGCCGGTCGCGACCTCGCTGCTCATGGTCGCGATCCTGCTGTCGGGATTGTTCGCATTCAAGTTCCTGCCGCTCTCCTCGCTCCCGGAAGTGGACTATCCGACCATCCAGGTGCAGACCTTCTATCCGGGCGCGAGCCCGGAGGTCATGACCTCCTCGGTCACGGCGCCGCTCGAGCGGCAGTTCGGTCAGATGCCCGGGCTCAATCAGATGACCTCGGCGAGCTCGGGCGGGGCATCGGTCATCACCCTGCAGTTCAGCCTCGATCTCGGTCTCGATGTGGCCGAGCAGGAAGTACAGGCGGCGATCAACGCGGCCGGCAACGTGCTGCCGAACGATCTGCCGACGCCGCCGACCTATGCCAAGTTCAATCCCGCCGATGCGCCCATCATGACCCTGGCGGTCACCTCCCGCACGCTCAGTCTCATCGACGTCGAGGATCTGAGCTTCACACGGCTCGCGCAGAAGATCAGCCAGCTCCCGGGCGTCGGCGTGGTGAGCATCTCGGGCGGTCAGCGCCCCGCTGTGCGCATTCAGTTCAACCCGCGGGCGCTCGCCAAGTACGGGCTCAACATCGACGATCTGCGCACCACCATCAGCAACGCGAACGGCAATTCGCCCAAGGGCAGCTTCGACGGGCCGTCGCAGTCCTCCTCGCTCAACGCCAACGATCAGATCACCGGCATCCAGGGCTATCGGGACATCATCGTCGCCTACAGCAACGGCTCGCCCGTGCACATGTCGGACGTGGCCAACGTGGTGATGGCGCCGGAGAATACCAAGCTCGGCGCCTGGGCGAACGGCATACCCTCGCTCATCCTCAACATTCAGCGCCAGCCCGGCGCCAACGTGATCCAGGTGGCCGATGCGGTGAAGCGGCTGCTGCCGCGGGTGAGGGCGGACATGCCGCCGGCCCTGGACATCACCATGCTGAGCGACCGAACCGAGACCATCCGCGCTTCGGTGGCGGACGTGGAGTTCGAGCTCATTCTCGCCGTGGTGCTGGTGGTGCTGGTGATCTTCGTGTTCCTGCGCAACGCGCCGGCCACCTTGATTCCGAGCCTCTCGGTGCCCTTGTCGCTGGTCGGCACGTTCGGCGCGATGTACCTGTTGGGCTACAGCCTGGACAATCTCTCCCTCATGGCGCTCACCATCTCGACCGGTTTCGTGGTCGACGATGCCATCGTGATGATCGAGAACATCGCCCGCTACATCGAGAGCGGTGATGCGCCGCTCAGCGCCGCGCTCAAGGGCTCGCAGCAGATCGGCTTCACCATCATCTCGCTCACGGTGTCGCTGATCGCGGCCCTGATACCGCTCCTGTTCATGGGGGAGATCGTCGGCCGGCTGTTCCACGAGTTCGCGATCACGCTCGCCGTGACCATCGTCATCTCGGCGGCCGTATCGCTCACCCTGGTGCCGATGCTGTGCGCGCGGCTGCTGCACCAGCGCCCGCCGGCCACGCGCGGCGCCTGGGATCTGCGCGCCGAGCGGGGATTTCAGTGGATCATCGGCAAGTACGCGCGCGCCCTCGACTGGGTGCTCGACCACCAGCCCCTCACGCTGGTGGTGGCGGGCCTCACGCTGGTGGTGACGCTGCTCCTGTACGTGTTCATACCCAAGGGCTTCTTCCCGGTGCAGGACACCGGGGAGATTCAGGGCATCTCGGAGGCGGCCCAGAGCATCTCGTATGCGGCCATGGCCGAGCGCCAGCAGGCGCTTGCGGCCGCGATTCTCAGGGATCCGGACGTGCAATCGCTGAGCTCGTTCATCGGCGTCGACGGCACCAACTCGACCTTGAACAGCGGCCGCTTCCTCATCAATCTCAAGCCGCACGATGAGCGCCGCTCGAGCGCGAGCGAGATCATCCGCCGGCTCGAGCGCGAGACGCACGAGGTGGTCGGCATCACGCTGTACATGCAGCCGCTGCAGGACATCACCATCGACTCGGCGGTGAGCCGCACGCAATACCAGTTCGTGGTCGAGAGCACCGACAACAACGACTTCGCGACCTGGATCCCGCCGCTGCTGCAGAAGCTGAGCGAGCTTCCCGAGCTCGCCGACGTTGCGAGCGACTTGGAGCAGCAAGGGACGGCCACCGACCTGGTGATCGACCGCGCCACCGCCGCGCGCTTCGGCATCACGCCTGCGACCGTGGACAACGTGCTGTACGACTCGTTCGGGCAGCGCATCGTTTCGACCATCTACTCGCAATCGAACCAGTATCGCGTCATCCTGGAGGCCGATCCATCCGTTCAGCGCTCGCTCGCCGGTTTGTCGGAGCTGTATCTGCCCTCGTCGCTCTCCTCGAGCAACGGTCAGGTACCGCTGTCGGCGATCGTGCACGTGAACCAGCGCGCCGGACCGCTGCAGATCACCCACCTCGGACAGTTCCCCGCCAGCACCATCTCGTTCAATCTGGCGCCCGGTGCCTCGCTCGGCGCCGCCGTCGATGCGATCCGCAGGGCGGAACAGGACATCAAGCTCCCGGGCAAGTTCGTGACCGCGTTTCAGGGTACCGCAGCCGCTTTCCAGCACGTGCTCAGCAATCAGGCGCTGCTCCTGGCCGCCTCCGTGATCACCATGTACATCGTGCTCGGCGTGCTCTACGAGAGCTTCATTCATCCCATCACGATCCTCTCGACGCTGCCTTCGGCGGGCATCGGCGCGATGCTGGCGCTCATCCTGGCGGGGCACGACCTCGACGTGCTCGGCATCATCGGCATCATCCTGCTGATCGGCATCGTCAAGAAGAACGCCATCATGATGATCGATGTCGCCATTCATCTGCAGCGCGAGCAGAGGACCGAGGCGCGGGAAGCGATACACACGGCTGCGGTGATGCGCCTGCGGCCGATCATGATGACGACGGCGGCGGCCGTGCTCGGCGCGTTGCCGCTTGCGATCGGCATCGGCCAGGGGGCATCGCTCCGCCAACCGCTCGGCGTGACCGTGATGGGCGGCCTGATCCTCAGTCAGGTCTTCACGCTGTACACGACGCCGGTGATCTATCTTTACCTCGATCGTCTGCGGGTCAGGCTGCGCAGGTCGATAGCCGGCGCGACCTGGCGCGGAGACTTGGGTGCGAACGCGTGAATACTCGCAGCGTCAAGGTCTGCTCGATCGTCGCGCTCGGCGCCTGCCTGAGCGGCTGCTTGGTCGGCCCCGACTACCATCGCCCGGCCGTGCCCGTGCCCCCGCGTTACAAGGAATTACCGGGCTGGACGGCCGCCGCGCCGGCGGATAGCGCTCCCAAGGGCGACTGGTGGACCGCCTTTCACGATCCGCTGATCGACCGGCTCGAGCCGAAGGTCGCGGTCTCGAACCAGACCGTGCGGCAGGACTACGCGAATTACGAGGAAGCCCTGGCGGAAGTGAAGGTGGCGCGCAGCCAGCTGTTCCCGACGCTCGCCGTCACGGCCTCGGCGACCCGGTCCGGAGGAGCGGCGCTCACGGCCGCCGCGCCCGCCGCCGGCTCGAGGCCGTCCGTACTCAACGCGGCCTCGATCGAGGGCACGGCCAGCTGGTCGCCCGACCTGTGGGGCCAGGTGCGGCGCCTGATCGAGGAGAGCTCCGCGACCGCGCAGGCCGACGAGGCGATCCTCGCCAACGCCACGCTGTCCGAGCAGACGTTGCTCGCAACGACGATCATCGAGCTGCGGCTGACGGACGCCAACATCGACCTTCAGAGCAGCACGGTCGAGGCCTATCGGGAGGCGCTG
>DATJSL010000050.1:0-179710 GCA_035504115.1 Steroidobacteraceae bacterium
CATCGGGATTGCGCTGCAGCTGCGGGCAGACTTAATCAACATCGCTAACTGCCCGCCGTGTTTGTTCTTCCTGGCAAGATCCCCTCGAATACTCTTTTCGGGCCGAAGCTTCTTGGCTTGTACCCGCAGTCGCAGATTGCGGCCGTGGAACAAGAACCACCATTCCCAATCGGCGCCCGTCCTGCGCGCTTCCTCCCATCGCGAATAGCTTCGATATCGGATCGTTGGTACCGTCCGCGAGAGTCGGTACAGGTATGAGTCGGTCAGCGATTCCTCCTTGACTTCCGGCTGCGCGGCCATCCATGTCGCGATGTATCGGCCTTCGCTCGCGAACGCCAGGCACTCGGAAGCTCCCCCATGGCAGACCGGGTTGCAGGTCGAGATGCGAGGAACCGTGATCACGATGGCCGACGACTTGATGGAAGCTACTTGCGCAGTTCCCGCAACCTAACCCAATCACCAGGAGCCCGCTCATAGGTCCAGAAGTACCAACCATTGATAGCGCGCCGATGCGGCAGCGCTGCACAGGCCGCCATGGAAGGTGACAGGAAGCGCTTGCCCCCGAAGGAGATCACTCCGGTCCGAAGTACCCTGGCTTTCAGAAGCCTGCCCTTGTACCGGGCGCGCAGACTCAGTGGACGAGTGACGTACTCGGCCAATATGGCCGTCTTGGCCCCGCCGGAGCGGGGCTTCGCGACTGTCGCAGACTTTTCGACACCCAGAAGCTCGCTCAAGTGCGCGGCTGCGTCCTGCTTCACTCGGCGGGTAAACTCCCGTCGAAGGTTCTGCGCCTCTGCGAACTTGCCGCCCTGCCGATTCCCGGTAGGGCGTACGATTCGCAAAACCAATGATTCGAGCTCCTTGATGTGATCGTCCCCGACAGTCAGGTACATGCTGAAGCGATCCCAAGACTCGCCGTGCTTATCCCTAAGGTGGGTTTTCAGTCGACCTCGAAGATCACGTGCAAGACCCACGTAGTACAACTTCTTCTTGCGATAGAGGGCATAGACGCCATTGCGCCGCCGGGCCTGTTCGCGGAAAAACTGCTGATATTCCGCGAGTGCCGTCCGGGAAATTCCTTCTAGGTATTGTGATACCAACGCACCTCTTCGCTTTCTCACAATCAGCCCTCCGCGCCTGCAATACAGTCAGCGATACCAGAGCTCGTGCGCCGGCAGCCAGCGACGACGACTGCGATGCGAATCCAAGTCATGCCGCCCAAGTCTCTGATAGCAGCGCCGCCTGCTCGAGCACCAGCAGCGTCGCTTGTTCCTGCTTGTCCGGCGGGTAGCCGTACTTGCGCAGGATCCGCTTCACGATCACGCGCAACTGGGCACGCACGTTCTCGCGCATCGTCCAGTCGATCGTGACGTTCTTCTTGACGGTGGCGACGAGCTCTCGGGCAATGCCCGCCAGGGTGGGCTCACCGAGCACCTTGACGGCGCTGTCGTTGACCTCGAGGGCATCGTAGAACGCGAGCTCGTCTTCGCTGAGCTGCAGTGCTTCGCCTCGAGCATTGGCCGCCCGCATGTCCTTGGCCAGCTGGATCAGCTCCTCGATAACCTTGGCGGTCTCGATCGCACGGTTCTGGTACCGGCGAAGTGATGCTTCGAGCAGGTCGGCGAAGGAACGTCCCTGGACGACGTTGCGCTTGGCCCGGTTCTTGATCTCTCCCCGAAGCAGTTTCTGCAACAACTCGACCGCGAGGTTCCGCTGGGGCATGCCTCGGACCTCGGCGAGAAACTCGTCCGACAGGATGCTGATGTCGGGCTTTTTGAGGCCCGCGGCGGCGAAGATGTCGATGACGCCGTCGCTGGTCACGGCCTGGGAGATGATCTGGCGGATGGCGTGTTCCAGCTCTTCGTCGGTCCTGCGTTCGCCGGTGAGGTTCTTGGCGAGGACGGCGCGAACCGCCTGGAAGAACCCGACGTCATCGCGGATCCGCAAGGCCTCCTCATGGGGAACGGCCAGTGCGAACGCCTGCGAGAGCCCGGTGACCGATCGCAGCAGGCGGTTCTTGCCATCGTCCAACCCAAGGATGTGCTCCTGCGCGCCGGGCAGGACGGACAGCCGCTCCGGCGCCGTTCCCGTCAGCCACTTGGCCCAGTCGAATCCATGGAAGAGTCCGCGGCAGACCTCGTTCTTCTCCAGCATCAGGGCTACGGCTTCCGCCTGGTCGAGCGCCGTGTCGCCCTTGCCGCCGGCCTCGGTGTAGGTCGCGAGTGCCTGCTTCAGCTCATCGGCAAGCCCCAGGTAGTCAACGACGAGGCCACCAGGCTTGTCCTTGAACACCCGGTTGACGCGTGCAATCGCCTGCATGAGTCCGTGGCCGCGCATCGGCTTGTCCACGTACAGCGTATGCAGGCTCGGGGCATCGAAGCCCGTGAGCCACATGTCGCGCACGATCACGATGCGGAAAGGGTCGCGGGCGTCCCGGAAGCGTTCCGCCAGGGTCTCGCGCCGCTTCTTGTTGCGGATATGCGGCTGCCAGTCGAGCGGATCGGACGCTGAGCCAGTCATCACGACCTTGAGCGCCCCCTGATCGTCGCCGTCTGCGTGCCAGGCGGGCCTTAGGGCGATGAGCTCGCGGTACAGGTCGACGGCGATGCGGCGGCTCATCACGACCACCATGGCCTTGCCGTCCATCGTGGCGAGGCGGGTCTCGAAGTGCTCGACGAGATCGCGCGCAATGAGCCGGATGCGGGTCTCCGACCCGACCACCGCCTCGAGCTGCGCCCATTTGCTCTTGAGCTTCTCCTTGCGATCGACTTCCTCGCCCTCGGTGACTTCCTCGAACTTGGGGTCGATCTTCGGACGCTCAGAATCCTTCAGCTGGAGCTTGGCGAGGCGGCTCTCGTAGTAGATGGGTACCGTCGCGCCATCGAAGACGGCGCGCTGGATGTCGTACACGCTGATGTAGTCGCCAAAGACCGCACGCGTATTGGCGTCAGTCTTCTCGATGGGCGTGCCCGTGAAGCCGACGAACGAAGCGTGCGGCAGCGCGTCGCGCATATGGCGTGCGAAGCCGTCGATGAAATCGTACTGGCTGCGATGCGCCTCGTCAGCGATCACCACGATATTGCGCCGCTCGGACAGCACCGGATGCCGATCGCCACGTTCCTCCGGGAAAAACTTCTGTATCGTCGTGAAGACGATGCCACCGGACGCGACGGCAAGTTTGGTCCGAAGATCCGCGCGGTCGGCCGCCTGCACCGGAGGCTGCCGCAGGAGCTCCCGGCAACGCGCGAAGGTACCGAAGAGCTGATCGTCCAAGTCATTACGGTCAGTGAGCACGACGACAGTGGGATTGGCCATGACCGGGTGCAGGATCACGCGCCCAGCGTAGAAGGCCATGGTCAGGCTCTTGCCTGAACCCTGGGTGTGCCAGATGACACCCACGCGCCGGTCGCCTGGCAGGCCACCCGGCCGATCACCGGGTTGGTACCGGCCGGGCGAGTCTTCCACCCTGTCCGCCCCTACCCATTGCGTAGCGCGCAGGGTTTCCTCCACTGCCGCATTCACGGCGTGGAACTGGTGGTAACCGGCCATCTTCTTGACCAGCGAGCCGATACCGCCGACCGCTGCTGAATCCTCGAAGACAATGAAATGGCGCAGCAGATTGAGAAAGCGCTGCCGCTCGAAAACGCCTTCGAGCATCACCTGGAGTTCCGACTGCTGGGGCGGCGCGTCCTCGCGGCCCGTGATCGTGCGCCAGGGCTTGAACCACTCTTTGCCGGCACCGAGCGATCCGATTCGCGCCTGGACACCGTCGGAGGCCAGGAGCACTGCATTGGTCGCAAACAGCGCCGGCACCTGTGTCTGGTAGGTCTGCAGCTGCTGGTATGCCGACCAAACCGTGGCATTCTCGTCGGCAGGATTTTTGAGCTCGATGACCGCCAGGGGTAAGCCATTGACGAAGAGCACGATGTCCGGGCGGCGTGTGTGCTGCCCTTCGGATACCGTGAACTGATTGACGGCGAGCCAGTCGTTGCTTGAGGGCACATCGAAGTCGATGACCCGGATCTGAGTTCCCGCGATCGTGCCGTCCTTGCGGCGGAATTCGACGGTCACACCGTCGACCAGCATCCGGTGCAGGACGCGATTGCGCTCGACCAGCGCGGGCGCATCCGCTCGGGTAAGCTTTCGGAACGCGTCGTCGATTGCTTCGGGAGGCAGGTCAGGATTAAGTCTGGCGAGCGTGCTTCGAAGTCGTCCCTCCAGGACGGAGTCTCGGAAATTTGGGTCGCTACGTTCGGCACCGGCCTCGCCGAAGGCAATATCTGGACCGTGGCGCAGCTCATAGCCCAGAGCTTCGAGCCAAGCGAGAGCCGCATCCTCGACGACGCTTTCGGCGAACTTCGCCAATCAGTACTTCTCCGTGGCAAACAATTCAATCTCCGCCGGAATGACAATCGGCTTGAGGGATCGCAATTTCGCCCTGTTCACGATCCGAGTTGGATCCAAGGCCTTCTTTAGCTTCTTGGAGGTGATCCAATCGTTGTTCCATAGCTCAACTGGCTTACCCTTGATTAACTAACACATCCTATCGGCGTAACCGAGTCTGGGTTCGAATGGATGGCTCACTCTTTGCAACCAAATTTCCATGTGCCCAGTGTTTGGAAGCTGTGACAGCTTCCGATGAATCTTCTTAATCACCTCTATCCGTTCGCCGTCCGTACTGAGTGCTCGCAATAATCTGCTGACTATTGCCGCGCAGACGGGAAAAGCCTTTGGACTACCGTAGGCAATATCTACGATGATGCTGATTAGAGCGAGCGGATTCTGGATCCGCTTTGCCTTCGTTATTCGTTGATGGAAATGAGTCAGGGCAACCGTCAGGCTTCCTGCATTGGGAAAATCGATCCCGTGGCAGTGAATGACAAGCAAGTGCTTCTGAATGTTTGCGTCGCCCTGCCTCCCACGGAACCACGCCCGCTTGTCTGGCTTCAACGAGTGAGCCACAACCTGCGACGATCCGGTGGTCTTGCCCGTGTTCAGCTTCAGCCCCAACTCAATTAGGACCTCCGTAAGCGTCTTGAGAATCCGATCCCCCACCTGAGGGTTTTGAACGAAGATCCTATAGTCGTCCCGATAGCGGAGGATTTGGAATTCCGTGATCCCATCCGTTACCAGCCGACTGTGCAATTCCAAGTCAACGTACCCCAGCACAAGTTCTGACACAAAATCCATGAGCACGGAGCCTTGAGGAATCCCGTTGGTCTGCCCATGTCTCATATCCTGAATCGCGGAGTCTATGATGTTACCGATCAGCGTCTTGTCACTCTTCTTCGCCTTGGTAACCGCTTTCGTGTGATTGCCCAAGCGATTGAATGCGTGTAAATCGCGGCGTAGCAGTCCGTTATGTCGGCATGAAGGACATAGTTGTACTCGAGCGAAAGCTCGATTGATCCCTGTTCGATTCCCTGCCACCAGTTGAGAATTTGAGCCGCCTTGTCTTTGCGGTTGGAGGGCGCTGCCACTGGAATGCTTAGGCATTTGATGTTCGAGAGTGCGCGAAATTCCTCGAACCTTTCGCAGATCACCTTCCACTGATCCGGCGAGGTCATCTGCTCTACAAGCGACACATAGAGCGCCGGGTGGATTAGCTGGAGCGGCCTCCATGCGTGTCGACCATCCTTGTTGGACAGCATCGAGTAATTGACGCCTTCGTGCTTGCGCGGATCCGACGATAAGCTGGCAAGTGACTTACCCAGCAACTCCTTAGAAACTGCGGAGAGCATTTCGGCAAACGTGAAATAGAGTGGCAAATCCGTGTTGCAGTAACTCTCCGGCTTTAACAGGAACGCACGAGCCTGCTTCGCAGTCATATCAAGGATCGATCGACTCGAGCGCCGCGCAGTCATTTGCTTTCGGTCTCTTCTCTCGCCCGCCCCGCTCCTTTCACGCGCACTGCGCCCGAGACGAGCTTGGGAAGAAGTGACTCACGCAGCGTAATCAATGTACGCGTCTCACGCGCCTGCTCAACTACCTTGAGATATATCGGTCGAAGTAGCCGATCAAAAGCCGCTATCAAGGCGCTGTCTGGGACGACGACGGGAATAGGACGGAAACTCGCCTTGCTAATCTCGAGGAATGTCGACCCATTAGCGCGACTCACTATCTGTGTTTGGCATGCCTCTGCCCAGCGAAGCAGAAATAGGTTTGATGTACCGGGCTTCGGCCTCATGCCGATAAATCCTTGGTTGATCGCCACGGGAATCTCGGCGATGGCCAGGTAACCGATAGGGGCCCGCGAAGAGAGCAGGACGGTCCCTGTGGGCAATAGCCCCGAACTGATCTGACTGAGACCGGCGTCAGTAATCTTCCTTTCTGTATCTAGCAGCACAGGCACCGATGAGCTGGATAGATCCTTTGGCGTAACCCAGTGATGAATGCCGTTCTCCCAGAAGTCGGCTCGATCCGTCTTCGGAGTGCTGCCACCTACAACCTCAGCTAGCTCGCCGATCGTCTTGACGTCCCATCCCCTCGGGATCTCCCCCAGTTCAAAATCCTCAAACGAATCCGGAAACAGATCCGCAACATGCTTGGGCAGCCCGGGATCGCGCCCGTCGGCCTTGGCACGGACGGGATCGAAGTCCACGAACCACGACTTGAAGAGCGCTCGCGCTATCGCCTCCAGCGTCTCGTTCATCCGCCGGTTCAGCTCGATCTTGTCGTCCAGGGTGCCGAGAATGCGGGCGATCGCGCGTTGTTCGGAGAGCGGCGGAAGCGGAACAGGGGTGCCGCGGAGTATTCCGAGATTGGTGTGCGGGACGCCAGTTTGGATCGCGTTCTGCCGAATGTAGTCCTGCTGCTCTTCGGTCGAAAAGAAGTAGTAAATGAAGAGCGGATCCGCGAGGTCCTGATTCACGGTCAGCTTCATCTGACTTTGGGACACGAGGTAGCGATCGAAACTCGCCGTAGGTACGACGCTTACTTGCCCTAGAGTCCCGCGCTGCGTGAACACGATGTCGCCCGGCCGGGCAATGTTCGCCTCAAGTGATTTGGCCTTCGCTTCCGTCACATACGCGAACTCTCCGCCAACCCATCGACCGCCCATGTTCTGGCCACGAATGACTGGCACCCCTGCGTCTACGTAGTCGCGCGAAACAAGGTTTGATCCGAACGGGCCACCGACAAGCGCGTTCCGCACTGGGGCCGCAATTTCGCCAATGGTCGATGCGCGCCAATCACCGCCCATAATCAAGTTCCTTGAGATTTGCGACAATCGCTGTATCAAGCCTCGCCGCCTCCAGCTGCTGCTCGCGCAGCGTCGCGGTGAGGCGCTTCATCTTTTCCTCGAATGGCTCACCGTCATTTTCGGCCGCCTCGGCACCGACGTAGCGCCCGGGAGTGAGCACATGGCCATGCTTGCGGATATCGTCTAGCGTCGCAGCGTTGCAGAAGCCTGGCACATCGGCGTACTCGCCCGCGTCCGTGTCACCGCGCCAGGCGTGGTATGTTCCGGCGATCCTCGCGATGTCGGCATCCGTCAGCTCGCGGTGCACCCGGTCGGCGAGGGGGCCCAGCTTGCGGGCGTCGATGAAGAGCGTCTCGCCGCGTCGGTCGCGGAAGCGTCCGTTCTTCTTGTTACGCGCGAGGAACCAGAGACAGACCGGGATCTGCGTCGAATAGAACAGCTGGCCCGGCAGCGCCACCATGCAGTCCACGAGGTCCGCTTCGATGATGGCCTTGCGGATCTCGCCCTCGCCCGACTGGTTCGACGACATCGAGCCGTTGGCGAGCACGAAGCCGGCGAGGCCGGTGGGCGCCAGGTGGTGGAGAAAGTGCTGCACCCAGGCGAAGTTGGCGTTGCCGGCCGGCGGCGTGCCGTAGGCCCACCGCTGGTCGTCCTTCAATAGCTCGCCGCGCCAGTCGCTGTCATTGAACGGAGGGTTGGCGAGCACGTAGTCGGCTTTGAGGTCCGGGTGCTTGTCGGCGTGGAACGTGTCCCCATGCGCGATCTGCGCATCGATGCCCCGGATCGCGAGGTTCATTTTGGCGAGACGCCAAGTCGTGTAGTTCGACTCCTGGCCGTAAATTGAGATGTCGCCAATTTTGCCGGCATGAGCCTCGATGAACTTCTCGCTCTGCACGAACATGCCGCCCGAGCCACAGCAGGGGTCGTAGACGCGGCCCTTGTAGGGGGCGAGCATTTCGACCAGCACGCGCACCACGTGCGAGGGCGTGTAGAACTGGCCGCCGCTCTTGCCCTCGGCGCTCGCGAACCGGGACAGGAAATACTCGTACACCCGGCCGAGCGTGTCCTTCGAGCGATCGGCGGCGCTGCCAAGCGCGATATCGCTGACGAGGTTGATGATCTGGCCGAGGCGCTGCTTGTCCAGGCCGGCACGGCCGAAGTCCTTCGGCAGCACCCCCTTGAGCGAGGGGTTGTCGCGCTCGATGGCCGTCATCGCATCGTCCACGAGCGTGCCGATGGTGGGCTGCGGTGCGTTGGCCTTCAGGTGCTGCCAGCGGGCCTCCTTCGGCACCCAGAAGATGCTGGCGGCGCGATACTCGTCGCGATCCTCGGGGTCGGCGCCCTCGGCTTTCTGAGCTTCGAGTTCGGCATGCTTCGCCTCGAACGCATCCGAGATGTACTTGAGGAAGATGAGGCCGAGGACGACGTGCTTGTACTCGGCCGCGTCCATGTTGTTGCGCAATGCGTCGGCTGCGGCCCACAGCTTGGCTTCGAAGCCGAGATTGGCCGTTGTGTCTGTTTTCTTGCTTTGTCTTGCCATGTTGATGCGGTATTTAGTCGGTCATGGGCGAGCGGCCGCCGCATAACGCTGATCCGGATGGTTTTCCATTTCCGGGACGGTATAGGCGAGAGCCCCCTCTGCGACCATGGGACTCAGGTGCTCGCGGACCAGCTCCTTGTGGTCGCGGCGCGCCAGGAGCTGGTGGGAATCCCGGGATACCTGGTGGGAATCCGTGGTCGGCTGGTGGGTATCCGCCGGGACTTGCGGCTCCAGGGAACGGAAAAAATAGAAGATGGCACGTAGGTATTCTTGGTTTTTCTCGCCATAGAACCTTCTCATTTCTCGAGCGCCAGCATCCTGACGAACCCGGCGATCCGCTCCGCCTCGGCGCCGGTGAGGTCATAAGGGACATTCACCAGCGTCAGGACGAGACCCGGACGAATCGGCAGCGCCGATCGGTAGGTTCCCGCCACTTCCTGCGGAGCTTGCTCCTTTGGTGGCTGCCGCTCTATGGGCTCGTGCCCAAGTTCCCGGTCTCTCCTGCGCAGAGTGTTGGTAGTGCGAGTCTTTACCGCGAAGTTCGCCGGATCTTCGCGCCACCTAAGGAACAAGTGGACGGCGCGCCGAATCCGGCGGTCGTATTCCTTCAGGGACGCTGGATTGAAGTCCTTTGCTCGCCTGTCGTTGAACCGGTTGATCGTTGCGTCCAGATCAAGCTGGCCCAAGTCCGCCTTTTCATCGTCAGACAGGATTCCGAGTACATTTCTCGTGGCGACTGCCAAAGCCTGAGCTGTGGCCGTGGGCATGAGCCCCTTGTCGTTGGCGTGGTCCAGAAACTCCAGCAGATCGTCCGCCGAATACGGATTTGCCAAGGTCATATTCTCAATTTATATTAATTTATACTGAAATATAATGTATAAATGCATGCTGCACAACCCCAACTGCCTGCATACAGCCCGCCGCCGCGACTGAAAGCCTGTCCCCGCCTGTACCCGGTCGTCACGCTCGTGGACGCGAGCTTGGCCGGCAAGAGCGCGATTTGCCAGGAAGTCTTTAAGGCCGGCTTCAACAAGCTAACGCTGGACGACCTCGACGTTTGGGGCCGCTTCGATCTGCGGACGAGCGTCAAGCCAATTCAGGCTCCTATTGCCGGCTGTATACAAGTTTGGGTGTCGGCTGAACGCTAGTTTGGAATCCGGCTGAATGCGGGTTCCCGGCGCGATCGATCAATCCCGCCGCTGAGGGTTCGCCGGAGACAGCGCATCGGCCGCCATACCCATACGATAGGCAGCCTTTAACAAGGCACCCACATCGTCGGCTTGTTATAGGTTCGGCGCAGTGGGAGTCGTGCAGATGTGCCCCCATAGGTGCCCCATCCGCACGCGCACGATCCCGCGCGCTCTCAGCCACTCATTGCCTTAGCTAAACTCCCGACCTTCTGCATCGAAATGAGCGAAGGCGGCGAGCCGCAGCGGCCCATCGGGGCATTCGCTAGGCCCATCGAGAAAATGCATGGCGCCTGTCGGCGCCCGCGATCAGATGCCCTGGTTGCCGCGATCCAGATCGGGCGGATTGTCCGTCTCGATGGACCGCGCGAGCCGGGCCGATATGCCGAGCGCCGCCAGCACCGCGATGGTGGCAATCGACGTCGTGAGCGGGTGGTGCCAAAAGAACCACACCATGGTGAGCGCGGACAGCGCCAATACCGCCAAGAAGATCACGATATTCGTCCGCGAGTTCGACGAGTTCCTCATGCCAGCTTCCCCGGGAGATTCCATCCCCATGTCCCCGAGTGCTTTATACCCGTTCAGCAAGAAAACTCCTAGACGCAAAACGCTGAATCGCTCCGCGCCGCCCGGCCCCCGCCCGCGGGGCTCGGCGCGCAGGCTCGGCGCGCAGGCTCAGCCGAGCATGGTCTCGCGGCGCCAGTGCCTGGCCGTGGCCGCGATCAGCACGAGCGCCAGAAGGAGCGCGGAGAGCGCGGAGACGGCGAGATCGCGCGGCGCAATGGGCTCGTCCTTGAGCACGCTCGTCATCAGCAGGTGCTGACTCAAGGAGGGCACGAGCATCAAGGTGCTGCGGGTCTTGAGGGAATAGATGCTGGCGAAAACAATCGGCAAGGTGGGCACGAGGAGCACGCTGGTGAGATAGGTTTGCGCCTCCCGGTAGCTGCGCGTGAACGAAGCGACCAGCATCATGAGCGCCGCGCCGAGCGGCACGAACGGCAGGCAGATGGCGAAGAATTCGAGAGCCGTGGCCGCGCCCAGGTTCGAGCTCATGCCGAGCCGCTCCAGCGGCAAGAACCGGAAAACGACCACGAAGGCGGTCAGATTGATGGCGAGAGACAGGCACATGTAGGCGCAGGTGGCGAGCAGCTTTCCGCCCACCAGGGAGGTGCGCGCAACGGGCAGGGTGAGCAACGCTTCGAGAGAGCCGCGCTCGCGCTCGCCGGCGGTGCAGTCGATCGCCAGGTACAGCCCGCCCATCAACACCGAGAACAGCACGAAATAGGTCATGAAGCCGAGCACCACCACCGCGCGTCCGGCGGGCGTGGTCACGTCGATGTCGTTCACGGCGATGGGGATGGCCAGCAGGGGGCTGACGCCGCGAATCTGCGCGCGGCGCTGCGCGATGCCGCTGCCGTAGGCGCCGAGCAGCGCACGCAGCCGATCCGCGCTCTTGCGCGTCTCGGAATCCGAGCTGTCCGCGACCAGGAACAGGGGCGCGGGCAGCGCCTGTGCGAACCGCGGCGCGTAGTCGAGGGGCACCATCAGCACCAGCGCGGCGCTGCCGCGCCGCACGGCGTCGCGCGCGTCGCTCTCGGAGCACGCCCGCAAGGCGAGCTTCGCGCCCTGCGATTGCAGATAGCGGATGAGGTTCGGCGCGCGCTCGGCGCCGCAGATCGTGACCTCGAGCGGCTCATCGGATTGCGCCACGCTCTGGTCGAGCATTCTCGACACCATGGCGCCGAACAGGATGGGCCCGAACAGCGGGCCGAACAGCAGGGCCGAGACCAGCGTGCGCCGATCGCGCAGGTTCTCGAGAAACTCCTTGGCGAAGACGGTGAGCAGGGCGCGCATCGCTCGGGGGCTCTGCCGGTCAGCGCGGACCGCAGAGCTCTGCCTCCTCGCCGAGCACCCGCAGAAAGGCCTCTTCCAGCGATGCCGTGCCGCTCCTGTCGCGCAGCTCCTGCACCGGCCCCTGCGCCAGCACCCGTCCGTGCCCCAGGATCACGACCCGATCGCACAGCGCCGCTACCTCCTGCATGACGTGCGAGGAGAACAGCACGCAGCGTCCCTGCGACCTCAACTCGCGCAGCAGCTCGCGCAGATTGCGGATGGCCATCACGTCGAGCCCGTTGGTGGGCTCGTCGAGCACCAGGTTCGAAGGGTCGTGAATGAGGGCCCGCGCCAGCGCCACCTTGATGCGCTGGCCCTGCGAGAATCCCTTCGCGCGCCGGTCGATGAAGGCGCCCATGCCGAGCGCGCGCGCCAGCTCGTTGCTGCGCGCCCGCGCGCGGCTGCGCTCGACACCGTGCAGGGCGCCGAAGTACTCGATGTTCTCGCGGGCGGTGAGGTTGCCGTAAAGACCCGCGGCATGCGGCAGCACGCCGAGATGCGCGCGCGCGCGCGAGGTCTCCCCGCGGATGTCCACGCCGTCGATGCGTGCGCTGCCCTCATCGGGGGTGAGCACACCGTACAGCATGCGCAGCGTGGTCGACTTGCCCGCGCCATTGGGCCCGAGCAGGCCGGTGATCTGTCCGTCCGGCGCGCTAAAAGACACCTCCCGCACGGCATCGATGGCGCCGAATCGCTTCGACAGCGACGCCGCCTCGATCATGGGGCAGGCCCCGTCATGGCCGTGAAGAAGGGCGCCGGACGCTGCCGCTGCAGACAGGCGGCATCGAGCGCCTGCGGATCGGCCGACTCCAGGAACGCGGCCATGATGCGCGGGACGCAGCCGGTCGCGACCTGGCCGTGCCCCTCGCCGCGCAGCACCAGGTGCCGGTAGCGCAGAAGACCGCGCGCCACGCGCTCCGCCCCCGCCGGCGGCGTGACCGGATCGGCCTCGCCGGAGAGCAGCAGGGTGGGCACGGCGCTGTGCAACGGCTCATGCAGATCGGCATCCACCGGACCCCGCGGCCACACCCTGCAGATCTCGGCGAGCGCATCGAGCTGCTCGCTTCCCTGGTAGGTCGCCTCGATGCGATGCCGCTGCTCGGCGCTCATGGGCGCAAAGAACGGCACGTCCTCGCTGCACACCACGCTGTTCTGCATGCCGGTCGCGATTTGATCGCGGATCTCGCGGGCCAGCATCACCGGTTGCGCGGCGAGCGGCGCGAGGCGCCCCGCGGCCGCCTGATGAATGAGCGAGGGCAGGAGTGCCGCCTCGCTCGAGCTGTACGAGAGCAGGCGCAGCGCCGCGGCGAGCACGCTGCGGTTGAAGTCGAGCGCCAGCGGCTCGCCGGTGGACGGATCGCTCAGCGTCAAGGCCTGCGTCTCGGGACCGTAGCTCGCGCGCAGCGTGGAGAAGTCCCGGCGCAGGTCCGGATAGGCCGCCGCGCACTGCGGCGAGAGTGCGCAGCGCTCGAGGATGAGATCGAGCGCGCGCTCGCCGTCGAGCGGCGTATCGGGTCCGATCGGCTGCTGCGGATCGGTGACGCCGTCCAGGATGGCGGCGCGCACGAGCTGTGGATGGTGGCGCATGTAGAGCTCGGCCACGCGCGTGC
Source organism: Steroidobacteraceae bacterium (assembly GCA_035504115.1). Taxonomy (GTDB): domain Bacteria; phylum Pseudomonadota; class Gammaproteobacteria; order Steroidobacterales; family Steroidobacteraceae; genus Bog-1198. The sequence continues at coordinate 13,432 of DATJSL010000050.1, forward strand.
CGTAGGAGGCGCCATACAGCTCGATCTGCGCGTAGCCGAGGGCCCGGCGCGCCTGCTCGAGGTCGAGCACCGCCACGCTCGTGGTGTAGTAGCGCACGCGCTCACCGTAGCGCGCGAGACAGGCGAGCGTCGCCTGGCGCAGGGCCGGCAGCTCATCGGCCGTCTCGCGCCAATCGTCGGGATAGCTGCAGACGATGGGCTCGGATCCTCCGGTGCCGCGCTGATCGACGAGCACGATGTCGTGCGTCAAGTTGACGCGGGCGAATGCGCCGGCGGTGCTCACGTACAAATCGCTCGCCGCCTGGCCGGGGCCGCCGGCGAGGATGAACAAGGGTGCGGCGCGGGCGCGGCGGTTGAGCGCCGGGATCACCGCGATGCGCAGGCCGATGCGCCGCCCCGATGCGCGGCTCGGATCCTCGGCCACTTTCAGGATGCCGCAGCGCGCCGCAACCGAGGCAAGCTCGAGCGGATGCTCCAGGCGGCAGGCCTCGAGCTCGAGGGGCTGCGCGGCGGCGGGGAGCGCCGCCACGGCGCTCGACGCGCATACCACCCAGGCCATACCGGCAAGCCACCGCATCGGGCTAGTGTAGCGAGTCGCTATCCGCGGCCGCCTCCGACTTGGTAGATTTGCGCACCAGTTCATCTTTGAGCGCGAAAGGCCCGCCATGTCCGTCATTCGAGAAGATGATCTCATCGCGAGCGTCGCGGACGCTCTGCAGTACATCTCCTACTACCACAGCCCGGATTTCATCACGGCGATGGGGCGCGCCTACGAGCTCGAGCAAAGCGCGCCGGCGCGCGATGCGATCGCGCAGATCCTCACCAACTCGCGGCTGTGCGCCGAGGGGCACCGGCCCATCTGCCAGGACACCGGGATCGTGGTGGTGTTCGTGGAGGTGGGCATGGGGGTTCGCTGGGACAGCTCCTGTGACCTCGAGACCATGATCAACGAGGGCGTGCGGCGCGCGTACCTCGATCCCGACAACAAATTGCGCGGCTCCATCGTGGCCGACCCCGCCGGCAGGCGCCTCGGCACGGGCGACAACACGCCGGCGGTGATTCATACGGCGCTGGTTCCCGGCGAGCGGGTCGAGATCACGGTGGCGGCGAAAGGCGGAGGGTCCGAGAACAAGTCCCTGCTTGCGATGCTCAACCCTTCGGATTCCGTGGCCGACTGGGTGGTGGGCGCGGTACCCGAGATGGGCGCCGGCTGGTGTCCGCCCGGGATGCTGGGCATCGGCATCGGCGGCAGCGCCGAGAAAGCGATGCTGCTCGCCAAGAAGGCGCTCATGCAGCCGATCGACATGCCGGCGCTCATCGCGCGAGGTCCCTCGAGCAAGCTCGAGGAGCTGCGCCTCGAGATCTATCGGCGCGTCAACGATCTGGGCATCGGCGCCCAGGGCCTGGGCGGCCTCACCACCGTGCTCGACGTGAAAGTGCTCGACTATCCGACGCATGCGGCCTCGCTCCCGGTCGCCGTCATCCCGAACTGCGCGGCCACGCGCCATGTGCATTTCACGCTCGACGGCTCAGGGCGCGCCGTGCTCACGCCGCCGGACCTGGGGCAATGGCCGAGAGTGGCCTGGACGCCGGATGCGAGCGCACGGCGCGTGTCGCTCGATGGCTTGACCCGCGAGCAGGTCGCCACCTGGAAGGCGGGCGAGCGGCTGCTGCTGTCGGGGAAGCTCCTCACCGGCCGCGATGCCGCCCACAAGCGCATCTGTGCGCTGCTCGAGGCCGGCAAGCCCCTGCCGGACGGCCTGGACTTTCGCGGACGCGTGATCTACTACGTGGGGCCGGTCGATCCGGTCGGCACGGAGGTGGTGGGGCCGGCGGGGCCCACCACGGCGAATCGCATGGACCGATTCACCGACACCATGCTCGGCAAGGCGGGATTGCTCGCCATGGTCGGCAAGGCGGAGCGCGGTCCGCAGACCGTGGAGTCCATCCGCCGGCACCGATCGGCCTATCTGATCGCGGTGGGCGGCGCCGCGTTTCTCGTCTCCCAGGCCATTCGCGCGAGCCGCGTGGTCGGCTTCGCCGAGCTCGGCATGGAGGCGGTGTACGAATTCGAGGTGCGCGACATGCCGGTCACGGTGGCCGTGAGCTCGGAAGGAGAGTCCGTGCACGAGTCGGGACCGCTCGCCTATCGGGGCAAATTCGCGGGCATCCGCGTCGCCGTCGAGCCCGCGGGCTGAGAGCGGGTGCCGGCTAGTACTTGACGCTGCAGCCGTAAGGCCGGGTGACCGGGTGCGCGACCGGCTTGTCCTCGACCACCGCGAGCATCGCCTCCTTCAGGTAGGGCTCGGCCTTCGGGATGTCCTCGACACGGGTGGAGGCGATGCTGTCGATGCCGCCCATGTAGCGCAGATCCCCATGGGTGTCGATGACGAATAGATGCGGCGTGGTCTTCGCGTGGTAGAGCCGCCCCACCGTCCCCGATGGATCGAGCAGCACCGCCGTCGGTACCGCGTGGCGCTGCTTGGTGAGCTCATCGGCCCCGCGCCCGTCGACATAGCCCTGCTTGCCCGGCGCGGAGGAGATCACCGACAGCCAGATCACGCCGTGCTCGCGCGCGAGCGCCTGCAGGTGCTGCATGTTGCCGCTGGTGTAATGCTTGCGGGTGAACGGACAGTCGGCATTGGTCCACTCGAGCACGATGACCCTGCCGCGCAAATCGGCGAGATGCATCAGCTTGCCTTCGCTGTCGGGCGCATTGAAGTCGGGCGCCGGCTGGCCGATCTGCGGCTCATCGGCGGCGGCGCGCTCATCGGCGGCGGCGCGCACGCGCCCGGGGGCACTCGCCATGAGCACCCCCACGCACAAGGCCGCACCGATGAGCCCGCCGCCACGCATGTGGGCTTAGTTTAGCCTCGCGGCGATTGGTTCCCAAGGCGGGACGCGCGGCCGCGCAGGCACGGGGCGCACGGGCTTGCCGCCGGCCGGCCGGCCGCCCCTGGCAGTTTTCCGCATGCCGGTCTAAAGTACTCGGCTGCCAAGAAGAGTCTGTGGATTCTCAGAGCGATGCGCTATCGGAAGGACTTCGACGTGATCGTGGTCGGCGGCGGCCATGCCGGCACCGAGGCGGCGCTTGCGGCCGCCCGCATGGGATGCCGCACGCTCCTCCTGACCCACAACATCGAGACCTTGGGCCAGATGAGCTGCAATCCCGCCATCGGCGGCATCGGCAAGGGACATCTGGTGAAGGAGATCGATGCGCTCGGCGGCGCGATGGCGCTCGCCGCGGACGAGGCGGGCATTCAGTTCCGTACCCTCAATGCCAGCAAGGGACCCGCGGTGCGCGCAACGCGTGCGCAGGCCGACCGCCAGCGCTACAAGCGCGCGATCCGTTCCCGGCTCGAGACCCAGCCCAACCTGCTGCTGTTCCAGCAGGAAGTTGCCGACGTCGCCGTCCGGCAGGACCGGGTCGTGGGCTGCTCGACGGTGAGCGGCATCGAGTTCGCGGCGCGCAGCGTGGTGCTCACCGTCGGAACGTTCCTCGGCGGGCGCATTCACGTCGGACTCGAGAGCCATGCAGGGGGCCGCGCGGGCGATCCGCCGTCGCTCGCCCTGGCCGCGAGGCTGCGCGAGCTGCCGCTCAAGGTGGGACGGCTGAAGACCGGGACCCCGCCGCGCATCGATGGGCGCAGCATCGATTATGCGGGCCTGCGCGAGCAGCACAGCGATGAGCCGCGTCCGGTGTTCTCCTATCTCGGGACGCGTGCCATGCACCCGCGCCAGATCCCATGCCACATCAGCGCCACCAACGAGCGCACGCACGCCATCATCCGCGCCGCGAGCACGCGCTCGCCGATGTTCACCGGCCTGATCGAGGGCGTGGGACCGCGCTACTGTCCGTCGGTCGAGGACAAGGTGGCACGCTTCGCCGACAAGTCCTCGCATCAGATCTTCATCGAGCCCGAGGGGCTCGATACGCACGAGGTATACCCGAACGGGATCTCGACCAGCCTGCCGTTCGACGTGCAGCTCGAGTTCGTGCGCAGCATCGCGGGATTCGAGGCCGCGCACATCACCCGTCCGGGCTATGCCATCGAATACGATTTCTTCGATCCGCGAGGCCTCAAGTCGAGCCTGCAGAGCAAATTCATCGCGGGGCTGTACCTGGCGGGCCAGATCAACGGGACCACGGGGTACGAGGAGGCTGCGGCGCAAGGCTTGCTCGCCGGCATCAATGCCGCGCTCGCATGCGCCGGGCGCGAGCCCTGGAGCCCGAAGCGCAGCGAGGCGTACCTCGGTGTTCTCATCGACGATCTGGTGACGCGCGGGGCGCCCGAGCCCTACCGGATGTTCACCAGCCGTGCCGAGTACCGGCTATCGCTGCGCGAGGACAATGCCGACCTGCGCCTCACCGAGATCGGGCGCGGGCTCGGGCTCATCGACGATGAGCGCTGGGCGTTCTTCAGCGCCAAGCGCGCTGCCGTTTGCGCCGAGGTGGAGCGGCTTTCCCGCACGTTGATCCGCACAAGCGCGGTGGACGAGGCGCTGTGCGCGAGGCTCGGTCAACCGCTGCAGCGAGACACCCCGGCGCTCGACCTGTTGCGCCGTCCGCAGATCTGCTACGCCGATCTGCGCCGCGCCGCGCCGCCGGCGCCGGGCGACGCCGACATGAATGACTGGCGCCGCCACGAGCGGCTCGCCGAGCAGGTGGAGCAGCAGGTCGACGTTCAGGCCAAGTACTCGGGGTATCTCAGCCGCCAGAGCCAGGAGATCGACCGCCAGCAGCGTCACGACGAGCTGGCGCTGCCTGAGGACATCGACTACGGCGCGGTGAGCGGCCTGTCGAACGAAGCGCGGCAGAATCTGCAGGCGGTACGGCCGCAGACGCTGGGGCAGGCGGCCCGTATTCCGGGTCTCACGCCGGCCGCGGTCTCGCTGCTCCTGGTACATCTGAAGAAGCGCGGCCGCGCGGCCTGAAGCGGGAGTCGGGCGGCGGCGCGCGGCGGTGTGGTATTTTCGCCGTTCACTCTTTAACATCAGCGCACCTCATTTGGACCCCCTGCGGCTCGGAGAATCGAATGCTTGGTCGATCGAACGTTCTGGCGTGGCTTGCCGGCGCAACTGCCTTGGGCTTCTGTCTGGCGCATTCGGCGCACGCCGCAGGTGACCCCGTCGCCGGCGAGAAGAAGTTCTACACCTGCTATGGCTGCCACGGGATCGTCAACTACCGCAACGCCTATCCCGATTACAACGTGCCGAAGCTGCGCCACCAGAACGCCGCCTACATCGTCGCCGCGCTCCATGAATACAAGAACGGGGACCGTCCGCATCCGACCATGCATGCTCAGGCATCCTCGCTCTCCGACCAGGACATGGAGGACATCGCGGCCTATCTGCAAGGACCGGAGCCGGTGAATCCCGCGGGCGCCCCGTCGGGCGAGCTGCCCAAGCAAGCAACTCCCTGCACCGCCTGCCACGGCGTGAACGGGCGCGGCGTCGCCGCGGCGCTCGATCCGAAGCCGCCGATCCTCGCGGGCCAGTACGAGAGCTACCTCATCGAGGCGCTCAAGGCCTATCACAACAGGCGCCGCAAGAACGTGGTGATGAACGGCATGGCGCAGCTTCTGGTGACCGACGAGGACATCAAGGCCGTCGCGGAATATTTCTCGAATCAGCCCTCGCCGCTCGAGACGCCGAATCCGGACAATCCGCCGGAAGGCAAGTAGCCGCGGGGTGCGGCGCCGCGCTCAGCGTATCGTGGTCAGGAACTGCGCGAACGCGCGGTAGTAGGCCTCGCGGTTCTGCCAGCGCCAGTGCCCCAGGGCGTGGCCTTCATCCTGCGCCTCGAGATACCACACCACCTGGTTGCGGCTGCGCAGCCGGTTGAGGAGCTCCTGGCTCTGTCCGATGGGCACGCGCGCATCCAGCTTGCCGTGGGCCAGCAGGACCGGACGCGTGATGCGGTCGGCGCTCGTCAGCGGTGAGATGTTGCGCAGGAACGCGCGCATGTCGGTATCCCGCTCGTCGCCGAACTCCTCGCGCAGCGCCGGTCTCGATGCGCCCGAGGCGCTCACGAAGTCGATCAAGTCCGTGATGGGCGCGAGCGCGATCCCGCCGCGCAAGCGCTCCGCGTAGTTGACCAGCGCCTCGAGCGCGAGATATCCGCCATACCCCGTGCCCGACACGAACACCCGCTTCGCGTCGAAGCGGCCGTCGAGCGCGAGCCATACGAGCAGCGCTCCCACGTCCTTGACGGCGTCGCCGCGCAGCTTGCCGCGGGCGAGCGCGGCGAAGCCCTTGCCAAGGCCGCTCGATCCGCGCATGTCGGGAGCCAGCACCGCGAACCCGAGGGCGTTCACCACGTACTCGATCCAGGGATCGAACGACGGTCGAAACTCCCCGCCCGGCCCGTCGTGCAGCACGATGAGCACCGGATGCGGCCCGGCGCTCGCCGGCGCGTAGACGTACACGGGGATCTGGCGCGACCTGCCGTCGACACGATCGAACGTCGGGAATTGCGTCAGCCGGGGAACGACGAGCTTGCTGCGATCGACCGGCCCCGCCTCGCTCGCGGTCCACGGCTCCAGCCGATTGCTCGCGAGGTCGAGCACGTACACATCGCGCGGCGCATTGGCCGCCGAGAGGCCGAAGGCCAGGCGCTTGCTCTCGAGATCGAAAGCCAGGGAGTCGATGATGCCGGCGGGCAGATGGGGTGGAACGAGGTCCTGATGCGCGCGCAGGTCGACGAGGTCGAGCCGGTCGGCGCCGCCCTCGTTGGTGACGTAGGCGAGGTAGTGCCCGTCGCGCGACACCGCCATGCGATCCACATCGAACGGCACCTTGTCGGAGATGTCCGTCTTCTCGCCGGTGAACGAGTTGACGAAACGCAGCCTCGCATACTCGCCCTCGCGGTTCGAGATGAAGTACACGCCGGTGCCGTCGCGCGAGAACCTGGCCCCGGCAATGGCGGCCGGCGCGGGACTCTTGGCGGGCGCCGGATCCACCTCGCGCTTCTGACCGGAGCTCAGGTCGATGACGTATAAATGGTCCTCGTAGGCCGATACGTGCTGCTGCACCAGGAGCTGCCGGTCATCGGGCGACCAATCGAGCGGAAACCAGGCAGCATCGTCCCCGGCAACGGCGAGGCGCGGCAACGCGCCGCTCTCGGGGTCGACGATGTCGATGTCGTCGGACAGCGCCCCGGGCGCGCGGGTGAAGAAGGCGATCGCGCGCCCCGCCGAGGACCAGATCGCTCCGCCGTTCACGGACTTGCCGTCGCTGAGGCGACGCGCCACGGCCTCTCCCAGGCGCTGGTAATAGAGCTGCGTGCCGTCCCCGCCGTCGGCGTCCTGCAAATAGAACCAGGCGCTGCGGCCCGGATCCGGCGATAAGGCGCCGCGCGCGATCGGATCGCGCAAGAAGGTGATCTGGCGCCGTTCCCCGAGCGGCTGATCGACCAGATGCAGCTGATCGACGTCGCCGAAGCGCGTGGCGATGAGCAGCTGCCCCTTGGCGCCGAATCCCAGGAGCGATGCCTGGCGCGCGCCCAGATAGGCATCGAGCACCTCGGCGGACTCCAGAGGTCTGTCCGGGACGCCGTCGAGAATCAGGTTGCCCCTCACGACCGGCGCGGCCTGGAGCGGGGCACTCGCCCACAGCAGCGGCGCCGCGAGCAGCGGCAGCAGAAACATGCGACTCATTATTCCTATGGACCCCAAGCGCGAGGATAATGGCGGGCGAGGATAATGGATCCGATGGCAGGCTTCGAGCACTTACTGAATTCGTGTGACGTGAGCGATATGCTCGATGAGATCGCGAGCGCCGATCCACCGGCATACCTGCGCCGCTGCTTCGCGGAGGGCTGCTCGGCGCCGACACTGTCCTGGGAGCTGATCCAAGAGCTCGCGCTGTGCGCCATGGTGCTCGACTCGATCGTCAATCACCGCGACTACGAGGCGCTCGAGCCCGAGCTCATCGCCGACTGGCGAGTCCATTACACGTATGCCTGCAGCCAGATCAAGAAGATCGCCCTGCTTGCCCTGCGCCGCGCGCAGGACAGCTCCTCGCTCAACGATCCGCAGGCCGCGACGGAGCTCGAGGAGCTCGAGCATCGATTGAATTCCTGATGCGGCCGATCTACCAGGCGGTCGGCGAGGGCGTGTTCGCGGTCGACACCGAGCACGTGCGGCCGCGCGCGGCGCCGGATCGCGCGCGGCGCATGGAGCCCGAGCTGTTCGGGCATCTGTCGCGGCGCCTGGCCGCGCACGGCTTCGGCGCCGATGAGCCGGCGCGCCACGCCCTGCTGGACGGCGATGTATCCCTCAATGCGGCGGGTCTTCACGCATGGCTCAGCCGCGCAGCCTGAGCGCACGGCTCGGCGCCGCCGCGGCCGCTGCGGCATGGGTCGTCACGGGCGCCGCTGCGCTTGCGGGCTGCGCGTCGAAAACCCGGCCGGCGCCGCCCTCGCCGCCCTCGCCGCCCGCCGCGGCGCCCGAGGCCCCGCTCGCCGCGCCGCTCGTGCCGCCGCCCGGCTCCTACGACTGGCACCCGCTCGTGCTCGCGCCGTTCGGGACGGCGTTCAAGGACATGCCCGTGGTGCTCGCCGAGGTGCTGGTGTTCCACGACCCGGCGGAAAGCGCGCGAGCGGGCGATGAGGGGGATTGCTTCAGGCCGAAGAACGCGGCGCCGCCGGTGTTCCTCGGACGCTCGGCGGAGGATTACCTGCTGTGCTTCGAGCGCGACCGGCTCAAGCGCATCGAGGCCTCGGTGCAGCTGCCCGCCGCCGGCGCGCCCGCGCTGTTCGCCGCGGCCTGCAGCGACTGGCAGCGCCGCGCAGTGCCGGGGATCGCGACCAGCGATCGCTGCGAGGGCCGCGATGCGGACGTCGATTTCAGCGCGCGCCTGGCGCAAGGGCCGCAACCGGCAGCGGCGCTCGTGTCGATCGCGCTGGTGCGCGCCGAGAGCCGGTGAAGGAGGACACCGAACGCGGTCTGCTCGAGCAGGGAGCCGCGCAATTCGATCTGCACCTCGAGCCCGCGCAGGCCGGGGCGATGATCGCGCTCATGGACGCGCTGGAGGCGGGGAATCGCCAGTTCAACCTCACCGCGATCCGCGACCGCGCGGGCATGCTGCGCAAGCACCTGCTCGACAGCCTGAGCGCGCAGCCCTATCTGCGCGGGACGCGTATCGCCGACGTGGGCACCGGCGCAGGCTTTCCCGGCCTGCCGCTCGCCATCGTCAATCCGCAGCGCCACTTCGCGCTCATCGAGGCCACGGCCAAGAAGGCGCGCTTCGTCGAGCACACCGCGGCGCAGATCGGACTCGCCAACGTCTCGGTCGTCAACGAGCGCGCGGAGCGCTATCGGCCGCCCGAGCGCTTCGATACGGTGATCGCGCGCGCGCTGGCCTCGCTCGCCGACTTCGTGGCCTACGCGGGCCATCTTTGCGCGCCGGGAGCGAGGCTGCTCGCCATGAAGGGCAAGCGGCCGGATGCGGAGATCTCGGCGCTCCCCAAGTCCTTTCGGGTCCTGGCCGTGCATCGGATCAAGCTGCCGGGGCTGGACGACGAGCGGCATCTTGTGGAACTCTCAGCGGCTGGGCCGGGACCAAGAGCGAGTACCAGATGAAGCGGGTGATCGCTGTTGCGAACCAAAAAGGCGGCGTCGGCAAGACCACCACCGCGGTCAATCTCGCCGCCTCGCTGACGGCCACCAAGCGGCGCGTGCTGCTGGTCGATCTCGATCCGCAGGGCAACGCCACCATGGGCTGCGGAATCGAGAAGAACGCGCTGGCGCACACCAGCTGCGACGTGCTGCTCGGCGACTGTTCCGCCGCCGAGGCGCTGGTTGCCGTCGAGTACGGCGGCTTTGCGCTCATGCCCGCGAACCAGGATCTGACCGCGGCCGAAGTGCGGCTCTTGACGATGATCGCGGGACGCGAGTTCAAGCTGCGCAACGCGCTGAAGGCGATCCGCGACGATTACGAGGTGATCCTGATCGACTGTCCCCCGTCGCTCAACATGCTGACGCTCAATGCGCTGGTCGCGGCCGACTCCGTGATGGTGCCGATGCAGTGCGAATACTACGCGCTCGAGGGCTTGAGCGCGCTGGTGCAGACCATCGAGCAGATCAAGGGCAGCATCAATCCCGAGCTCGAGATCGAGGGGCTGCTGCGCACGATGTTCGATCCGCGCAATAACCTCGCGAACGAGGTGTCGGCGCAGCTCATCGAGCATTTCGGCGACAAGGTGTTCCGCACCATGATCCCGCGCAACATCCGGCTCGCCGAGGCGCCGAGCTTCGGCAAGCCGGCCTTGTTCCACGACAAGGAGTCGCGCGGCGCGCTCGCGTACCTGGCGCTCGCGGGCGAGATGATCCGGCGCGACGAGCTGCCGGCGGCTGCCGTAGAATCCCCGCTCTCGACGTCTGGAATCCAAGAATGACCGGCAAGAAGCCGTCCCTGGGCCGGGGTCTCGCCGAGCTCTCGCCGCTCCTCGCGCGCCGTGCCGCGCCGGACGCGCAAGTCTCGGCGCCGCCCGTGGGCGATCGGGTGGCGAGCCTGCCGCTCGACTTGCTGCAGCGAGGCAAGTATCAGCCCCGCGCCGACATGCGCACCGACACCTTGAGCGAGCTGGCCGAGTCGATCAAGGCCCAGGGCGTGGTGCAGCCCATCGTGGTGCGCCCGCTCGGCAGCCGCAGCCCCGGCGAATCGCAGCGCTATGAGATCATCGCCGGCGAGCGCCGCTGGCGCGCCGCCCAGATGGCGGGCATCGCCGAGATCCCGGCGATCATCCGCGACGTGCCGGACGAGGCGGTGGTGGCGATGTCGCTCATCGAGAACATCCAGCGCGAGGACTTGAATCCGCTGGAAGAGGCGCGGGCGCTCGCCCGGCTGATCGAGGAGTTCGGCCTGACGCATCAGGCGGCGGCCGAGGCCGTGGGGCGCTCGCGGGCGGCGGTGAGCAACTTGCTGCGCCTGATGGAGCTCGCGGACGAGGTCAAGCAGCTGTTGGAACAGCGCAGCATCGAGATGGGCCATGCCCGCGCCCTGCTCTCGCTATCCTCGCGCCGGCAGCAGATCGAGGTGGCGGGGCTGGTTGCCCGCAAGTCGCTCTCGGTGCGCGACACCGAGGCGCTGGTACGGCGGCTGTTGAGCCCGCCGGCGGCGGCCGATTCCCAGTCGAGCTCCGCCAAGGACCCCGACATTCACCGGCTGGAGCTGGAGCTCGCCGACAAGCTGGGCGCCCGCGTCATGTTCCAGCACAGCGCGTCCGGCAAGGGCAAGCTGGTCGTGACCTACAACAGCGTTGATGAGCTCGAGGGCATCCTGGCGCACATCACCTGAAATTACCTTGATGCGGTAGGGCCGCGTCTCTATAATGCGCCCCGCTCTTTTGATGGGCGACGGCCGATATGTGCAAATCGAGGGTAACGCGCCGTCGTTCGCCGGATGCGGTCCGGTTCTCCCCGCGATGAGTGCTGCACCGGTCCGGGGTTACCGGCTGGTGGCGCGCATCGTGCTCCTGCAAGCCGGGTGCACGGTGCTGGTCGCGTCTCTGTTTTTTGCCGTTAAGGGCTCCTCGTCAGCACTTGCAGCACTGGCGGGTGGGCTGGTTGCGGCTGTCGGCAGCGCCTTGTTCGGCTGGCGTGCGTTCGCGCCGGGCGTTGCCGGCGGCGCCGTGCTGAGCCGTGCCATGTATGCCGGCAAGGCGCTGCAGTGGGTGTGGTACGCGCTTGCGTTGTACGTAGCCTTCGGGCGGCTGAAGCTCGAGGCGGGGCCGCTCTTGATCGGGCTGGTGACGGCCCAATTTGGGTACTGGGCGGCCTTGCTTCGGCTCAGGTGACTGGAAGGTCGGATGATCGGGGATCCGCAGACTATGCGTCTTGGAATGATGGTCGAGGAAGGCGGCGGCGGAGGGGTGACAGAGTACATCCAGCATCACCTCACTCATTTGACCGTCGACTTGAGGCCCCAGGGCGGCTTCTGGGCCCTGCACCTCGACAGCGTCATTTTCAACCTCATCATCGCCTTGATTTTCATCGGGTTGTTCTCCATCGTGGCGCGTCGCGCGACCAGCGGCGTGCCGGGCAAGTTCCAGGCGTTCGCCGAGCTCATGCTCGACTGGGTCAACGGGCTGGTGAACGACGCCTTCCACGGCGAGAGCAAGTTCTTAGGTCCCCTCGCCCTGACGATTTTCTGTCTGGTCATTCTCGACAACTTCATGGATATCCTGCCCGTCGATGCGCTGCCGGCCGTCGGGCAAGCGCTCGGGATCGAGCATCTGCGCACCGTGGCGACCGCGGATGTGAACACGACCATCGGCATGGCGATCGGGGTGTTCTTTCTCATCCAGTACATGGGCATCAAGCACAAGGGCGTCGGTCTTTTCTTCAAGGAGTGGTTCACCGCGCCGTTTCATGCGCACGGCATCGCGGCGCTGGCGCTGGCTCCCATCAATTTCGTGCTGCGGGTCATCGAGGAAGGCGTGCGGCCGCTGTCGCTGTCGCTGCGGTTGTTCGGCAACATGTACGCCGGCGAGCTCATCTTTCTGCTGATCGCGTGCTTCACCCTGGGCGCGGCGCTCGATCATTGGTCGACTTACCTTCTCGGCTTCGGCCAGATCATCGCCGGGATCCTCTGGACCGCCTTTCATTACCTCATCATCTGGCTGCAGGCGTTCATTTTCATGGTGCTGACCATCGTGTACGTGGGCATTGCCGCCGAGAAGCACTAGTTAGCGAGCTTTCGAGACACACAAAGACCGACGGAGACGATAAATGCAAAATTTGACCCAACTCGCTCAATTTCTGAGCGCCACCGTGATCGCAGCCGGCCTCGTGATCGGGCTCGGAGGCGCCGGCGCCGCCATCGGCTTCGGCATCTTGGGCGGCAAGTTCCTGGAGAGCTCCGCGCGGCAGCCGGAATTGACGCCCATGCTGCAAACCAAGATGTTCATCGTCGCGGGACTCTTGGACGCGGTGCCCATCATCGGCGTGGCGGTCGGGTTCTTGCTGCTCTACTCGAACCCGTTCCTGGGCCTGTTGGGCAGCAAGTAATCTCGAGTCGGCGCGTCGTGCGCCCATCGAGGGCGCCGCCGGCCGGGAGCAGGGCATGAACATAGCCATCACGCTTGTCATTCAGGGGTTCGTGTTTTTCTTCGTCGCCTGGCTGGTGATGAAGTACCTATGGCCGTTCCTCCTCGTGAAGATCGAGACCCGGCAGAGGACGATCGCCGAAGGCCTGGCGGCGGCGGCCAAGGGCGAGAAGGATCTGAGCGAGGCCGAGACCCGGTCCAAGGAGATCATCCGCGAGGCGCGCGAGCGCGCGGCGCAGATTCTCGATCAGGCGGGCAAACGCTCGAACGAGATGATCGACGAGGCCAAGGGCACCGCTTCGTCGGAAGCCGAGCGGCTGCTCGCGCAGGCTCGCGAGGAAGTGGCGCTGGAGAGCAGCCGCGCGCGCGAGGGGCTGCGGCGCGAGGTGGGCGAGCTTGCGGTCGAGGGCGCGGCGCGCCTGCTCGGGCGCGAGATCGACGCGAAGACGCACGCGGCCCTGCTCGACCAGCTCGCCGCGGAGGTCGCACGTGGCTGAGCGCGCAACCATCGCGAGGCCGTACGCCAAGGCGGCCTTCGAGGCGGCGAGCGCCGCCCGCGCCCTGGCCGAGTGGTCGCAGGGAATCGCCCTGCTGGCCGGGATCGTGGCGGATGCGCGCGTGGACGCGCTGGTGCGCGATCCGGAGGTGCCGGCGGCGCAGATCGCGGACTTCATCGCCGAGGTCGCGGCAGCCGGACTGAACCGCGAGATGCAGAATTTCCTGCGCGTGCTCGCGGAGAATCACCGGCTGCTGGTGCTGCCGGAGATCGCCGCACACTTCGAAGAGCTGCGCGCGCAAGCCGAGAACACCGTCGACGTGGAAGTGATCTCCGCGGTGAAGCTCGACGCGGCGCAGGCCGAGAAGCTCGCCGCGGCGCTCAACTCGAGGCTCAAGCGGCGGATCAAGATGCGCAACACCGTGGACCCCTCCCTGCTCGGCGGCGCCGTGATCCGCGCGGGCGATCTCGTCATCGACGGCTCGCTCAAGGGGCGCCTGCAGCGTTTGCGAACTGAATTGACCGGCTAATCAAGGCAGGGCGGCTGGACCGCCCCGCCGCAAGAGGATCGATATGTCCATCAAGGCATCGGAAATCAGCGATCTGATCAAGGCTCGCATCGAGAAGTTCAAGTCCGCCGCCGAGGCGCGCAACGTCGGCACCGTGGTGAGCGTGACCGACGGCATCGTGCGGGTGTACGGGCTGGCCGACGCGCGCTACGGCGAGATGCTCGAATTCGCCGACAACACCTTCGGCCTCGCCTTGAACCTCGAGCAGGATTCGGTCGGCGCGGTGGTGCTCGGCGACTACAAGCACATCTCCGAGGGCCAGGAGGTCAAGACCACCGGCCGCATTCTCGAAGTGCCGGTGGGTCCGGAGCTGCTCGGCCGGGTGGTCGATGCGCTCGGCGTGCCGATCGACGGCAAGGGGCCGGTGAACGCCAAGCTCACCTCGCCGCTGGAGCGCGTGGCGCCGGGCGTCATCTTCCGCAAGAGCGTGTCGCAGCCCGTGCAGACCGGCCTCAAGGCGATCGACTCGATGGTGCCGATCGGGCGCGGCCAGCGCGAGCTCATCATCGGCGACCGCCAGACCGGCAAGACCGCGGTCGCGATCGACACCATCATCAATCAGAAGGGCACGGGCGTTAAGTGCGTGTACGTCGCCATCGGCCAGAAGCAGAGCTCCATCGCCAACGTGGTGCGCAAGCTCGAGGAGCACGGCGCCATGGAGCACACCATCATCGTGGCCGCCTCCGCCTCGACGCCCGCGGCGATGCAGTACCTGGCGCCGTACGGCGGCTGCGCGATGGGCGAGTATTTCATGGACAACGGCGAGGACGCGCTCATCGTGTACGACGACCTGTCGAAGCAGGCGGTCGCCTACCGGCAGATCTCGCTGCTGCTGCGCCGTCCCCCCGGCCGCGAAGCCTACCCGGGCGATGTGTTCTATCTGCACTCGCGGCTGCTCGAGCGCTCGGCGCGCGTCAACGAGGACTACGTCGAGCAGGTGAGCAAGGGACGCGTGAAGGGCAAGACCGGATCGCTCACGGGCCTGCCCATCATCGAGACCCAGGCGGGCGACGTGACCGCCTTCGTGCCCACCAACGTCATCTCCATCACCGACGGGCAGATCTTCCTGGAAACCGACCTGTTCAACGCCGGCATGCGCCCGGCGATCAACGCCGGCATCTCGGTGTCGCGCGTCGGCGGCGCCGCGCAGACCAACATCATCAAGAAGCTCGGCGGCGGCGTGCGCCTGGCGCTGGCGCAGTACCGCGAGCTGGCGGCGTTCTCGCAATTCGCCTCGGATCTGGACGAAGCGACGCGCCGTCAGCTCGAGCGCGGGCAGCGCGTCACCGAGCTCATGAAGCAGAAGCAATACGCGCCCATGTCGGTGGCCGAGATGGCGCTGTCGCTGTATGCCGCGAACAACGGCTACTTCGACAAGGTCGACCGGCACAAGGTGGTCGAGACCGAGGCGGCGCTGCAGTCCTTCGCGCGCAGCTCCTACGGCGAGCTGCTGAAGGGAGTCAACGCGAAGCCGGATCTGAGCAAGGAAGTGGAAGCGTCGCTCAAGAAGTGCTGCGACGAATTCTTCGCCAGTCTGTAAGAGGAACCAATGGCAGGCGCCAAAGAAATCCGCGGCAAGATCGCGAGCATCAAGAACACGCAGAAGATCACCAAGGCCATGCAGATGGTCGCGGCGAGCAAGATGCGCAGGGCGCAGGATCGCATGCGCGCGGCGCGCCCGTACGCGCAGAAGATCCGCAAGATCGTCGGCCACCTGCGCCAGGTGAATCTCGACTACAAGCACCCCTTCACGCTCGAGCGGCCGGTGCGGTCGGTCGGCCTGATCGTCATCAGCACCGACCGCGGCCTCGCCGGCGCGCTCAACTTGAACCTGTTCAAGGCGGCGCTGGGCGCGATCAAGGAGGCGAAGGGCAAGGGTGCCGGCGTGTACATCGCGGCGATCGGCGTGAAGGCGCTGCAGTTCTTCCGCCGCCTCGCCGGCATCGAGCTGGCGGCCTCCGCAACCCATCTCGGCGATCGGCCGCACATGAAGGACCTGGTCGGTCCCATCAAGGTGATGCTCGATCTGTACCGGGAGGCGAAGATCGACCAGCTGCTGCTGGTGCACAACGTGTTCGTCAACACCATGAGCCAGCGCGGCACCGTCTCCCAGCTGCTGCCGCTCGAGACCCTCGACAAGAACGAGCTGCAGGAGCGCTGGGACTACATCTTCGAGCCGGATGCCGTGGAGATTCTCGACGGCCTGCTGATGCGCTACATCGAATCGCAGGTATTCCAGGGCGCGGTCGAGAACGTGGCCTGCGAGATGGCGGCGCGCATGGTGGCGATGCAGAGCGCCTCGGACAATGCCGGCGCGCTCATCGACGAGCTGCAGCTCATCTACAACAAGGCCCGCCAGGCGGCGATCACCAAAGAGCTCTCCGAGATCGTCGGCGGCGCGGCAGCGGTCTAGATCAAGAGGTTCAATCATGTCCAGCGGTAAAATCGTCCAGATCATCGGCGCGGTGATCGATGTGGAATTCCCCCGCGATCAGATCCCCGAGATCTACGACGCGCTCAAGCTCGATGACGTGGATCTGACGCTCGAGGTGCAGCAGCAGCTCGGCGACGGCATCGTGCGCGCCATCGCCATGGGGCCCTCGGAGGGTCTGCGCCGCGGCCTCGCCGTCACCGGGACGGGCAAGGGCATCATGGTGCCGGTGGGAGCCGCCACGCTCGGGCGCATCATGGACGTTCTCGGCAAGCCGCAGGACGAGAAAGGCCCGGTGAATGCGCAGGAGACGCTGCCGATTCACCGCCCCGCGCCGCCCTACGAGAGCCAAGCGGGGGGGCAGGATCTGCTGGTGACGGGCATCAAGGTGATCGATCTGCTGGTACCCTTCGCCAAGGGCGGCAAGGTCGGACTGTTCGGCGGCGCGGGCGTGGGCAAGACGGTGAACATGCTCGAGCTCATCAACAACATCGCCAAGCAGTACAGCGGCCTGTCGGTGTTCGCCGGGGTGGGCGAGCGCACGCGCGAGGGCAACGACTTCTATCACGAGATGATCGAGTCGGGCGTCATCGACAAGGAGAACCTGAGCAACTCGAAGGTGGCCATGGTGTACGGCCAGATGAACGAGCCGCCGGGCAACCGCCTGCGCGTGGCGCTCACCGGCCTCACCATGGCGGAGTATTTCCGCGACCAGAAGCAGGCCTCGGGCAAGGGACGCGACGTGCTGTTCTTCGTCGACAACATCTATCGCTACACCCTGGCGGGCACCGAGGTGTCGGCGCTGCTCGGGCGCATGCCCTCGGCGGTGGGCTATCAGCCGACGCTCGCCGAGGAGATGGGCGTTTTACAGGAGCGCATCACATCCACCAAGACCGGCTCGATCACCTCGATCCAGGCGGTGTACGTGCCGGCCGACGACCTGACCGATCCGTCGCCGGCGACCACGTTCGCGCATCTGGATGCGACCGTGGTGCTGTCGCGCCAGATCGCATCGCTCGGCATCTATCCGGCCGTCGATCCGCTCGACTCCACCAGCCGCCAGCTCGACCCGCTGGTGGTCGGCGAGGAGCACTACGAGACGGCGCGCGGCGTGCAGCAGGTCCTGCAGCGCTACAAGGAGCTGCAGGACATCATCGCGATTCTCGGCATGGATGAGCTGTCCGAGGAGGACAAGCAGCTGGTGTACCGCGCCCGCAAGATCCAGCGCTTCCTGTCGCAGCCGTTCAACGTCGCCAAGGTGTTCACCGGCCAGGACGGCAAGATCGTGCCCCTGAAGGACACGATCCGCGGCTTCAAGGCGATCCTCGCCGGGGAGTATGATCACCTGCCCGAGCAAGCCTTCTACATGATCGGCGGCATCGAGGAAGCGGCCGAGAAAGCGAAGACGCTGGCCTGATTGGAGAGCGGCCCATGGCTGACACCATACACGTCGATATCGTGAGCGCCGAGGGCGAGATGTTCTCCGGCGAGGCGAGCATGGTGTTCGCGCCCGGCTCGCAGGGCGAGCTCGGCATCGCGCCGCGGCACGCCCCGCTCCTCACCACGCTCAAGCCCGGCGAAGTGCGGGTGCAGTCGCAGGGGCACGAGGAGCAGGTGTTCTACGTGGGAGGCGGCGCGCTCGAGGTGCAGCCGCACGTGGTCACCGTGCTCGCCGACACCGCGGCGCGCGCCCGGGATCTCGACGAGGCCGAAGCGCAGGCTGCCAAGCAGCGGGCCGAGGAGGCCGTGCGCAACCGCACCGACAAGCGAGAGATTGCCGAGGCCCAGGCGGAGCTCTTGCGGGCGGTCGCGCAATTGCGGGCCATCGAGCGGCTGCGCAAGAAACGCTGATCCCGACATTTCGAGGGCCAGGTCATGCCGCTTTCCGTCGTCATACTCGCCGCGGGGCAAGGCAAGCGCATGAACTCCGACCTGCCCAAGGTGCTGCAGCCGCTCGCCGGCCAGCCTCTGCTGCAGCACGTGATCCGCACGGCGCGCGCGCTCAACCCGGCGGACATCGAGGTGGTGTACGGCCACGGCGGGGCGCTGGTGCAGGCCGCGTTCGATCACGAGGACGTCGACTGGGTGCTGCAGGCCGAGCAGCTGGGAACGGGACACGCCGTCATGGAGGCGATGTCCGTCATCCCCGACGAGCACACGGTGCTGGTGCTGTTCGGCGACGTGCCGTTGATCGGCGCCGCCTCGCTGCAGCGACTGCTGGCGCCGGCGGCGGACGGTGCGCTCGCCATCCTGTCCGTGAACCTGGAGGAGGCCGCCGGCTACGGGCGCATCCTGCGAGACGCCGGCGGCCAGGTGAGCGCGATCGTCGAGCACAAGGATGCGAGCCTCGAGCAGCTGCAGATCAAGGAGGTCTTCTCGGGCCTGCTGGCAGCGCCTGCGGGGCGGCTGCGGGCGTGGCTCCTTGGCCTCGGGACGAACAATTCGCAGCGCGAGTATTACCTCACCGACGTGGTGGCGCTCGCGGTCGCGGCGGGCGACCGCGTCGAGGCCGTGCTCGCGGCGAATGCCACCGAGGTGCTCGGGGTCAACGACCGTATCCAGCTCGCCGAGGCCGAGTCGAGGTACCGCGCGATGCGCGCGCGCGACTTGATGGTGGCCGGCGCGACGCTCGCCGATCCCGCCCGCATCGACATCCGCGCGGGCGAGGTGAGCGTCGATCGCGACGTGTTCATCGACGTCAATGCGGTGCTGATCGGCAAGGTGCATCTGGGAGCGCGCGTCAAGATCGGGCCCAACTGCGTCATCAAGAACGCCCGCATCGGCGCCGATACGGAAATCTTCGCCAATTCCCTCATCGACAATACCCTGATCGGCGAGCATTGCCGCATCGGGCCATTCGCGCGCCTGCGCCCCGGGACCGTGCTCGACCGGGGCGTGCACATCGGCAATTTCGTCGAGGTCAAGAACAGCGAGATCGGCGCCGACAGCAAGGCGAATCACCTGAGCTACGTGGGCGATGCCCGCGTCGGGCGGGACGTGAACATCGGCGCCGGCACCATCACCTGCAACTACGACGGCGCCAACAAGTGGCCGACCCGCATCGACGACGGTGCGTTCATCGGCTCCGGCAGCATGCTGGTGGCGCCGCTGCGCATCGGCGCGGGAGCGACGATCGGCGCCGGATCGACGATCGCGAGCAGCACCCCCGGGGGCAAGCTCACGCTTGCCCGGCCCGTGCAGACGACCGCAGCGCGCTGGTCGCGTCCGGGCAAGCTCGACCCCGAGCAGCTTGCCGCCGCGGTCGAGCGCGCGATGCAGGAGGAGCCGGCGGCGCAGGATGGGCCGGCGGCGCAGGATAAGCGCGCGGCGCAGGACGGGCCCGCGGCGCAGGATGGGCCGGCGGCGCAGGACGAGGCCAACGATTCGCAGGAGTAGTCCCATGGCGCGCCGCGCGACGTGCACGAGGTGAGACCATGACCACGCTCGCGAACCGGCCGAACGCCGCGCTTCTCATCGTCGACATGCAATCGGGGGTCATCCACGGAGCCCACGAGCGGGACGCGGTGGTGGCGAACGTCGGCCGGCTGATCGATCAGGCGCGGCGGGAGCGCGTGCCCGTGGTGTGGGTGCAGCACGCCGACGAGCAGATCGTGAGGGGGAGCGATGGCTGGAAGATCATCCGCGAGCTCATGCCCGCCGAGGGAGAGCCGCTCGTCGAGAAGACCTACGGCGATGCCTTCGAGGTGAGCACGCTCGAGAGCGTGCTGTCGGGCCTCGGCGTCGGGCGGCTCATCGTGGTCGGTGCCGAGACCGATGCCTGCATCCGCTCGACGCTGCACGGCGCTCTGGTGCGCGGCTACGACGCGATCCTGGTGAGCGATGCTCACACGACGAGCGACCAGACGGCCTGGGGGGCACCGCCGCCGCATCAGGTGATCGCGCACACGAACCTGTACTGGCGCCACCAGCGGGCGCCGGGGCGCACCGCCGGGACGGTCGAGGCCCGCCAGGTGCAATTCGGCCGCCCGGCGGCCACAGCGTGAGCGCCAACATCGCGAGCACCCAGATCGTGAGCACCCAGCGAGGCCGCGCCACGGCCGGGCGAGTCGCAAGCGCCAAGCGCCATTTTGATGGAATTTTTACGAAAGGGCTCATAACCGCTCCGATGTTTTGATACCGCCGCAACTATCGTTGCCCGCTGGAGGATCAAAGCATGCGGTACTTTTCGGCGGCGCCCTGGCGCCGCGCGGCCCTCGTCGTCTTCGCCCTCGCGGCGTTCTCGCGGGCCGGGGGCGCCCTTGCCGACAGCGGTCCGATCGACGGCTGCGCCAAGGGCTCCGAGGATGCAAGCTTCTGGAAGCGCCTGAGCGACAGCTACAGGAAGCATCTCTTTCCCGACGATGCGCCCGCGCCGGCGCCCGCGCCCGATCCGAACGCGCCTTTCGACGAGCAGGCCGCCGGATACCGCAAGGATGTACCGCCGCCCGCGGTGACCAGCCCGCCCTGGCCCTACTCGGTCTGGAACGAGGGCGGCACGGAGGTCATCGGCTACGAGAACATGTATTACAACGCGCTCATGGATGCGATCTACTGCGGCTCGAACGGCAAGGCCTGGAAGGACAGCCGGTTCGTGATCTACGGATGGATCGAGCCGGGCGGCAACATCAGCACTTCCAACCTGGACTTCAACAAGGTGTCCGGAACCGGCGGCAACTATCCGGCGGCGTATTCCTATCAACCGGACACGATCCAGCTCGATCAGGCGGCCCTGTACTTCGAGCGGACCGCGGACGAGATCCAGCGCGATCACTTCGATTGGGGCTTTCGGGTCGCGCTGCTGTACGGCACCGACTACAGGTACACGTTCGCCAACGGCATCCTGAGCTATCAATACACCGAAGAAGAGAGGCTCTACGGGTTCGACCCCGTGATGTACTACACGGATCTGTATTTTCCGAAGTTCTTCGAGGGGGAGAACCTGCGGATCGGGAGGTACATCTCGATTCCCGACATCGAGGCCCAGCTCGCGCCGAACAACATCACCTACAGCCATTCGCTGCTCTACACCTACGACCCATACACGCAGAACGGAATCGTGTCGACCACGATGCTGAGCAAGAACTGGAAGGTGCAGCTCGAAGTCTCCGGCGGCAACGACATCGCGCCCACGGACAAGCATTTCCGTCAGTGGACTCCCGCGGTGTGCCTCATCTACACCACCGACTCGGGCCGCGATGCCTTCTATCCCTGCATGAACGGCATCAACAATCAGCAGTTCGGCTGGAACAACATCCAGCACGCCGTCGCCACGTGGTACCACAAGATCGACGAGCATTGGCACACCGATACCGAGCTCTGGTACATGTGGGAGAAGAATACGCCCGACTCGCTCAATCCTCAGGGGCAGGCGATCCTGGCGGCGATGTTCCCGCCGCCGGAATACAACATCGGCGCGCCCGCCGGCGCCCAGTGCGACAACATCGCCCTGGTGCGCTGCAAGTCGTGGGAATGGGCCATGGTGAACTATCTTAACTACCAGCACGATGCGCACAACGTGTGGACCTGGCGCTCGGACTATTTCAACGACGGAACCGGGCAGCGCACCGGATTCAAGGGCACGTTCCTGGAGTTCGATCTCGGCTACACCCACTGGGTGGGCGATGCGCTGGAGCTGCGCCCGGAAGCGCGCTACGAGCACGAGCTGTCGGCGCCGAACGCCGCGATCACCGGCTACGCCTACGACAATCCCTGCTATGCCGCCGCCAACCCCGCGGTCCCCGTCTGCACCTTCTCGAGCGGCGGCCGCAGCGCGAGCTTCGAGCAGAACGGGGGCAAGCGCTCCCAGGCCATGTTCGCCATGGACGCCATCTTCCACTTCTGAGGCGGCGCCGGCCCCGGCCCCTCGCCCAGCCGCCGCGGGACAGCCGCCGAGAGGCGATGCACGGCTTGCTCTATATACCCTGGTAGGGTATGGTATAAGGATGGCGGGCGCGAAGGAGGTGGATCATGGCTGCTTTCAGCATCGCTCGAGCGGCGGGCGCCGCGGCGCGCGCGCGGCACGCCGCGGCCGAGATCCTGGTGTTCGTCTGGGCCGCCTCGGTGCTCGGATTCTGCCTGCTCATCATGGCGCTGGCTTTTCTGGTATAGGGTCGCGATGTTCTCGGCCGAGCTATCCAGCGCACGCGGGCGCGCGCTCACCCGGGGCATTGCCCGTCGGTGCGGTGGCAACCGCGGGCGGGCTCGTGCCCTGGTGCTCGCGGGCCTCATCTGTGCGGCGCAAGGCGCGGGCGCGGGCGCGGCCGACGGCCTGGCGAGCGGCGCCGAGAGCCCGCCTGCCGCGACGGGCAGCGTGGCTGCGACTGGCGGCCCGGCGGTTGCCGCCGACGCCTCGCCAAGCGCTGCGGACGAGCAGCGCTTCGCCGTCCATGCACAGGCGACTTACGTCGATCAGCAGACGAACGACTTCCGCTCGCCGTACCACGGACCCAACAGCCTGACGGCCGGCAGCGGACGCGAGTCGACCGACCTCACCCTGTTCCTGGGCGCGCGTCCGTGGCGCGGCGCGGAGATCTGGATCAATCCCGAGATGGATCAGGGATTCGGCCTGGACGACACCCTGGGTCTCGCGGCGTTCTCGAGCGGGGCGGCCTACAAGGTGGGCTCGGATGCGCCGTACTTTCGGCTGCAGCGCGCCTTCATCCGGCAGACCATCGACACCGGCGGCGGGCGCGAGAACGTGCAGGGGACGGCGAATCAATTGGCCGGCCCGCACAGCCTCGATCGCTGGGTGCTTACGGTGGGCAAGATCTCCGTGCCCGACATCTTCGATACGAACCAATATGCGCACGATCCGCGCAATGATTTTTTCAACTGGGCGGCCATCGACGCGGGCACGTTCGATTACGCCGCGGACTCGTGGGGCTACACGGTGGGCGCCGCAGCGGAGCGGTACCTCGGCTCGTGGACGTACCGGGCGGGCGTCTTCGATCTCTCCACCATCCCCAACAGTGCGGACCTCGAGCCGGGGCTGCACGAGCTGCAGGCGGACGTCGAGATCGAGAAGCGCTACGGCCTGCTCGGACAAACCGGACGTGCGCTGCTCACCGTGTTCTACAACCGCGCGCGCATGGCTCTGCTCGATCAGGCGATCGCCCTCGGGCTCGCGACGGGAACCCCGCCCGATCCCGCCGACGTACGCCAGTACCACAGCCGCATGGGCGTGAGCTTCGATCTCGAGCAGCCGATCACCGACGACGCCGGCCTGTTTGCGCGCGTCGGAAAGGCCGGGGGCAACACCGAGGTGTACGAGTTCACGGACATCGATCGAGCGGTGGCGGTCGGCGGGTCGCTGCAAGGACTGCGCTGGCATCGGCCCGATGACACGATCGGGGTCGCGCTGCTCGACGACGGGATCTCGGCCGAACGCGAGGAGTACTTGAACCTGGGCGGCCTCGGGATACTCGTCGGCGACGGCAAGCTGCCGCATCCGGGCGCGGAGCAGGTTCTGGAGACCTACTACCGTCTCGGGGCGCTCTCCTGGCTGCACGTCAGCCTCGACTACCAGTACGTGAAGAATCCCGCCTACAACCGCGATCGGGGGCCCGTGTCGATCTACGGGGTGCGCGTGCACGCGCAATTCTGAGGCGCGTGCGGCCAACACGCTGAATTTTCAGCCGGGCTCGGGCACACTAGACGCCCTTCCAAGCTGAGCTCGGAGTCTCGATCCCCATGTGCGGAATCGTTGGAGTGGTCGCCGAACGCAACGCCGTACCCATCCTGGTCGAGGGACTTCGCCGGCTGGAATACCGCGGCTATGACTCGGCCGGGATCGCGGTGCTGAGCGCGGACCGGACGCTCGCGCGGGTGCGCGCAGTCGGCAAGGTCAAGGTGCTCGAGGAGGCCCTGCAGGCCAACCCCATCGCCGGCCACGTCGGCATCGCCCACACCCGCTGGGCGACGCACGGCATGCCGACGACGCGCAACGCCCACCCGCACGTCTCGGGGGATGGCATTGCGGTCGTGCACAACGGCATCATCGAAAATCACGAGGCGCTGCGTGCGGGGCTCATCGACGAAGGCTACGAGTTCGCTTCCGAGACGGACACCGAGGTGATCGCGCACCGCATCCACCGCCACCTCGCGAGCTGCGACGGCCTGTACGAGGCGGTACGCAAGACCGTCTCCGAGCTCGAGGGCGCCTACGCCCTGGCGGTGGTCTCGGAGAAGGATCCGGACGCCATCATACTTGCGCGCGAAGGCTGCCCGGTCGTCGTCGGGCTCGGCATCGACGAGAACTTCGTCGCCTCCGACGTCGCGGCCCTGCTGCCCGTGACGCGGCGCTTCATGTTCCTCGAGGAGGGTGACGTCGCGGAGATTCGCCGCAAGTCGGTCACGATCCTGGACGCGAACGGCAAGCGTGCCGTGCGCGCGGTGCGCGAGAGCGAGCTGCCGGCCGACGCGGCGGAGCGCGGCCCGTACCGGCATTTCATGCTGAAGGAGATCCACGAGCAGCCGAGGGCCATCGCCCAGACGCTCGAGGAGCGCGTGTCGGGCGCAAAGCTGCTCGATGCAGCCTTCGGGCCGGGTGCGCGCGAGGTCTTCAAGCGCGTGCAGGCGGTGCACATCGCGGCCTGCGGCACGAGCTTCCACGCCGGCCTGGTCGCCGCGCATTTCATCGAGCAATACTGCCGGATACCGGCGCGCGTGGAGATCGCGAGCGAGTATCGCTACCGGGACCCGGTGATCACGCCGGACACCCTGTTCGTCACCATCTCACAGTCCGGGGAGACCGCGGATACGCTCGCGGCCCTGCGCAATGCGCGGCGCGCCGGATACGTCTCCACTCTCTCCATCTGCAATGTGCCGGAAAGCTCGATGGTGCGCGAATCGGAGCTGGTGCTGCTCACGCGCGCGGGGCCCGAGATCGGCGTCGCCTCGACCAAGGCGTTCACCACGCAGCTGACGGCGCTCGCGATGCTCATGGTCGCGCTCGCCAAGAATCGCCCGGAAGGCGTCGAGCGCGAGCGCGATTTCATGGCGCAGCTGCTGCAGCTGCCGGGGCTGGTGGAGAAGACGCTGGCGCTCGACGAGGGCATCCAGAGGCTGGCCGAAGCGCTGGTCGACAAGCACCATGCGCTGTTCGTGGGCCGCGGCGCGCTGTCGGCCATCGCCATGGAGGGCGCGCTCAAGCTCAAGGAGATCTCCTACGTTCATGCCGAAGCGTATGCCGCCGCGGAGCTCAAGCACGGACCGCTCGCGCTGGTCGACGAGGACATGCCGGTCATCGCCGTCGCGCCTAACAATGATCTGCTCGAGAAGCTCAAGTCCAACTTGCAGGAAGTGCGCGCACGCGGCGGGCAGCTGTTCGTGTTCGCCGATCCGCAGGCGCAGATGCGCAGCGCCGACGGTGTGACGGTGATCCAGATGCCCGCGGCGGTCACCCCCCTGCAGGCGCCGGTGATCTTCGCGGTGCCGATGCAGCTGCTCGCCTACCACGTCGCGGTGCTCAAAGGCACCGACGTCGATCAGCCGCGCAATCTGGCGAAGAGCGTGACGGTCGAGTAGAGGAACCCAATCCCTCAACGTCAAACACCATGCTGCCGCTGCCGGAGATGCGAATTCATCCACTTTGCGTTGAAATCGAACGGAGTCGCAACGTTCGCAGAGAAAGGGCATCCGTCGTCTCCGAAACATAGCGTTCCTCGCGGCGCAGTTTCCGCTGCGCAAATTTGCGCGCACGTATGCGGCAAGCGGTTCCTGTAAGCGCGCCTTCATGGCACACATCAAGTGCATCGCCGCGCTGTCTACGCGTCGCGGCGAAGGCATACACAGCCCGAAGCAAAGAAACGCGGCTGCCAGAATGGCGACGATGCCACCAAATACGGGCTCGTAGCACCTCGGTACTGTGCGCATAACTCGGGCGCCTGACGTCGGAGCTGAGCGGCACGTGGCCGCGTTGTCCCAGCCTAGCCGGAGCTGATTTATTTGGATTCATCGATCCAACGGCGCCAATAAACATCGCCCAGCGGCGATACCCGGGCAACTCCTCGAATCCAGGGCTCCCGAAGTGCACCTTTTGCCTGCATCTGTGTTTTCTTGAGTACAGACCGGAGGGGGCGGCGCGGGAAAGCCATGAATGAGATAGGGCCGTCTTCATAAGCCGATGGCGACCGCCAACGCGCGTACTCCCGACCCGTTGCCGGCGACTATCAGTGACCGCTTCGGAGCAGCCTGCCCTTGTACTTCGCCAAGGCCACCCTCGCTTCCTCGAGCTCGGGTCTTCCAGGCGTTTCGGAGTGCGCACATACCGTCAGCAGTTCGGCAAGGTACTTCTGACTCAGATCGCCGTGCCCGCTGAGCTGCGCAGCGCGCGCTGCCCCGTACAATGACCGAAATCGCCGCGGCTCCTTCTTGAGCGTCGCTTGAAATTGAACCAACGCCTGAGCAGGCTCGTGAATTTCCAAAAGCATCTCTCCGAGCAGCTCCCGTGAGGGGGACAAGGGCCCCGGTGTCATTACACTTTTTTCCGTCCCGTCTTCCATGGTCGCTGCCAATTCCATTTGCCGCAAAGCCTCCTTGTCATTGCCCACCGCCAGCGCAGACCATGCCAAGACCGAAGTGGCCTGAATCTCCACCTGCAGTTCCCAATAGCGCTCGTTGGCCTTCGAGAGGCGCTCTCGGATTCGCAGCAATGCGTTGGCCGCTTCGATTGCCGCTGCGGTATGGCGCAACCGCGCAGCGCCCATCCCTCGGGCGAACCACGTTATCGCGTCGGTATAGGGATACGGCGTCTCTGACAGCACCAGCCTCTCCGCCTGCTCCCAGTCCTGGCGTTCCAAGGCGTATCGTGCCGGGATTGCCGCGAGCGCAAAATAGCCAGCCGAGGGTGGGCCGGCCCCTATCAACAGTGCCTTCGGATCGAAGCGCAACGCTATTTCCGGCAGCGCAGCCACAATTCGGGCTGCCGCTCCGTCCTGGCCCGTTTGCAGGTACGCGTAGGTTTCGTAGTCACTGGCATGCAGTTCTTCGGCCGTCTGCCCCTGTCGCCGCGCGGCCGCTACGGCGGCAACGTTACTGTCAATCGACTCCTGCCAGTACCCCAGGCGGGTAAATGTATGCGACGGCATGTGCAGTGCGTGAGGCGCATCGGGGGCAATTTCCGCGTAACGTCGTGCCGCGATTAGGGCGCGGGCAGCGAGCGCCGGCACGTCGTACGCATGGATGATGTAGTGCGCCAAACCGGGGTGTGTCGGCTCCTCTGTAAATAGCTTCTCGAGAATATTCCCCGCCTCGAGTTGATCCGCGTAGGTCTTGTCCTCCGGGTCCGCCGCGGCCGCGAGCGCCAACGCGTAGAAGATCCGTGCTTCGTGATCCTTAGGCCACTTTGCGGCAACCGTTGCCATGGCATCGCGATAGGCGAGCAAGCGGACCTGTTGCGGTGTACTTGCAAAATTGACGTACAGCTTACCGACTGCCGTGAGATAGGAGCGTTCGCGTTCCGTTTTTGCGCCCAGTGCGTTGCCTTGTTCGCTGCTCTGCTGCCCGAGTTGCAACTGGCCCACGTCTTTTTGCCCCGGGGCGAATGGATTGCCCCAATCGCTCAGTGCGACTCCCCAATACGCGATCCCGCACGCAGGGTCTTTGCGCAAGACCGCATGGAATCCGTCGATGGCACGGTCGAACTGAAAAGAATGAAGCAAGGCGACCGCGCGATCAAAATCGCGTTGCGCCGGCTCATTGCACGACGTGGCGAAGTGAACTTCGCCCAGCTTCTCGCCATTCGCCGGCTGATGTTCCAGCGTCATCCCGCGCGCCGCAATGAACGCCAGCAGGATAGCTGTACCTAGTCTTTCCCGGTGCAATGGCGCCTCCGGCCAGAGTACCTCAGGCGGGCGACAATGATAACGAGCTCAAGGATCATATTGCGAATTGCAGGTCAATGGCGGCGGGTTGCAGACCGTCACTGACTGCTATTGGCCGACAGCGCCAGTTCACGGTCCAAACTCCGGAATACGCCGGCATCCGGCAAATCACGACCCAAACCGGAAGTCGCGACTGATTGCTTCCGGGGCAGCAGGGCAGCTACCGCCGTCGATCGTGGTTAAGATTACAAGTATGGAGCTGGTCAGCCCGGCGTTGCGCTACCTACCGAGTTATTCGGATGCCCTGCGGCGCGGCTGGGCGCATGACAATTTGCGCTTGGCTGCTGCCGAGGAGGAGTTGGAAAGAATTGCTTGCAGTCCTATCGATTTCGTCGAGAGCCTAACTGACCCAGAGGCGAGGGGATCGCCGATATCCTTGCCGGACGGGTCTACGGTACCGCGTCTACCTGGATTTCGGCTGTGGATGTGGGACGGCGAGTTTTGCGGTTCCATCGAACTCCGCTGGCAGGCGGGGACGACCGATTTACCTGCATATTGTCTGGGTCACATCGGGTACTCGGTTGTCCCCTGGAAGCGAAGGCGTGGGTATGCAACTCAAGCACTACGGCTGATGCTACCCATGGCGAGAGCGCGCGGGCTGGCTCACGTCGACCTGGCCACAGATCCCGACAACGTTGCATCCCAGCGTGTCATTCTCGCCAACGGCGGGCAGATTGAGCGTCGATTCCGCGCCCTAGATGCCTTCGGTAACACCGAGAAGTTGCTGCTCCGTATACAGTTGGGCGGCAAGTGACAAGGGTTGGTCACTTCGCTCGTTACGAGTGTCCTGGTGATCGGCCGACTTGGATTTCCGGCTCACGATCATCGAACAAATTGCCAATAGCACGAATGGCATCCCAGCTACTCCGGCAATGGCCACCGGCTCGACGTGCATCGACCCAGAGAAATGTTAATGCTTTTGTCGCTGTCACCGTTCGCGACCAGTGGAGCAAATCGGGTGCCGCGGGGCTTTGCCTAGTCCGCCAAACCCATGACGAATGCCAAGGCGATATTCAGCCGCGAGATGTCCCTGTCGTCGAGATGGCCGACCCGTCGTCCGATTCGCTCCCGCCGAACGGTGACAGGCTTATCGGCCATAACCTGCGATCTCACTCGCAACCCGTTTTTCGCAGTCGGATCGATCGTGACGCGGAAGTCGGGCGCATCGCTGCAGTCAGAGGTCATCTGGCAGATCACCACAGACGCATGGCCGGCTGGGAATGCATCCGTCTGCACAATCACCGCCGGGCGCGGCTTACCATAGCCGCCGCTCGCCGCAACTGTTACTACATCGCCTCGCTTCATTGAGCATCAAATTCGGAAACCGACTCCATCCATCGCATCGTCGCCGACTCGAGCGACGGATCCAAACCCGCGACCTGTTTGGCGATGCGCTTGCGGACCGCCTTCGAGCGTGCATCCGGTACGACCAACCGCAATTCGCGCAAGCCACGGGCAC
Source organism: Steroidobacteraceae bacterium (assembly GCA_035504115.1). Classification (GTDB taxonomy): domain Bacteria; phylum Pseudomonadota; class Gammaproteobacteria; order Steroidobacterales; family Steroidobacteraceae; genus Bog-1198. Next base: position 43,320 of record DATJSL010000050.1, read on the forward strand.
GGCGTCGCTCGCGCATCGCCTTCATTCGCTCGGCAGTCTGTGCCATGGCTTTCCCTCCACAGTGTAACGCGTTACAATGTAACGCGTTACGGTGTGCTGATCAAGCGATGTGTGCGGACAGATCGGCAGGCAAATGGCAGTCATGAAGCCCAAACCGGGCTTGCTCTGCGTAACGCCAACGGGCGATGCGCTCGGGCGATGGTGCCGCGTACGCGTGGCGGCGCCCGATGGCGCCGGCGCCATGTGAGTGCGGACGATCGGAATAGAGGCACAGGCCGATGAAGAAATTCGCGACAGTGCTGGTCATCGCCCTGCTCGGTGTGATGGTGTGGGTGCTGGTTCAATCCAGCAACATCGCCATCATCGTGAACGGTCGGCGGCTCGCGGGACCTGCAGGTCTTGCGGTGGAAGGATGGGGTATGCTGGTGGCGATCGTATCGCTCTTCTGTACCGCGATTCTGCTCGTCTTCCTGTTTGCCGGGGCCGGTTTGATCATACTGGCTGCATTGGTGGTCATCGGCTTCGTCGCGGCGCTCTTCGCGTTTCCATTCATGCTGCCGTTGCTGATTCCGCTATTCCTCGTATGGGCCTTCGTCGCGGCCGTCCACGGCAGCGCCAAACGCGGCCGTTAGTGGGCTTGAGTGGCTCGAGGCGTTGTAAGTTTGAGGCCATCTCGGAGAGAGGGCATCCGCACTTGCCGCCGCCGCCCCGGCGTATTGGAATCGGCGCCTGTCTGGGGCACCATCTCCTCGACGAGAACGTGGATAGCCGGTGTCTGCCGCCTGATTTTGACGTAGGTTCCAACATGTTCGAAGTACTCAATGCGTCTCCCCGTGTCGGCTCCATCATCCGGACCACCAAGCAAGAGATGGTCGACGGTACCCATGCCGCAGAGATCAGGCGGCTGCTTCCGGAGCGCAGCGCCCTGGTCTTTCCGCAGATGCATCTGAGCATCGAGGAGCAGCTTGCCTTCGCCGCCACCATCGGTGAGATCTTCCTGGTGGGCGGCAAGGAAGTGCAGAAGATCTCCATGGATCCGGAGATCAACCCCGTGGCCGACTACACGCGCGGCGCCTTCTACTGGCATATCGACGGCGCCAATGACGACGTCCCGGCCAAGGCGACCATGCTCAATTGCCGGATTTTGGCCGACGAGGGCACCGGCGATACCATGATCGCCAACACCTACGCCGCCTACGCCGATCTGCCGGAGGAGGACAAGCGGCTGCTCGGCAAACTTCGCGCCCGTCACTGCCTCGAAAGCACGCAGCGCATGATCAATCCCGATCCGACCTACGCCCAGCTGATGCGCTGGCAAACCCACACGTCGCGATTCCATCCGCTGGTCTGGCACCACCGTTCCGGGCACAAGTCGCTGCTGATCGGCGCCACCGCCTACTACATCGAGGGCATGGGTTTCGAAGAAGGCCGGGCATTGCTCTGCCGGCTGCAGGAATTCGCGACGCAGCCGCAATATGTCTATCGCCACAAATGGGCGGTCGGCGATTTCCTGCTGTTCGACAACACGGGCACGATGCACAAGGCAGCGCCTTATGACCTCAACAGCAAGCGGCTCATGGATCGCAGCACGCTGCGCGGAGAGGAATCGATCGCGTAGACGTCCGTGCAAGGCAGCCCGTTCTCGCGTTCCAGCGTCAGGGTAGGGTCATCAAAGGGGAGCCGGCGGATGCGCCGGACGGTGAAGTCGCGGCGATCACGTCGTTATTCCATTTGCGGGAAGGTCATTTCAGGTTCTGGCATCTACAGCGAGCTCACCGCCCGGTGTAGCCTGCTGGCGATAGCTGGAAGCCGACGATCGCAGCCTGCAGAGACATTGGAGCTCTTCGATGCTCACCCCAATGCAGATTCTGTCCGCCATCCTGGACAAGCCGACCGACCTCGACCACGTTCGATCGCTGGTCACGCCCGACGTCACCTACGTGTCGCTCAACCAGGCCGATCCCGATCTCAAGCGGATCATGCCGTGGTGCGGCACCTCCCGGGGACCCGAGAGCATCGTCAAGACCTTCGTGGACGTCGGTCGATACTGGGAAATGCAGTCATTCGAGCGCGAAGCGCTGTTCGGTGCCGATGAGTACGCCGCCATGTTCGGGCGCTTCACGTACAAATCCACCGTCCTCTCAAAGCTCGTCACCAGCCCATTTGCCGTGTTCGCGAAGTGCGAGGACGGCCGTTGCAGCCATCTTCAGTTCATGGAAGACACGTTCGCCACCGCGGCGTCGTTTCGCAGCGGAGGGACATGGACATTTCGCAGCAATCCGAACGGCGAGCGCGTCGAGATCTGAGGCGCAAGCGGCGCCATTCGCCGGAACCGGGCAACATCGACACGGGAGAGAGCACTGAGATGAAAAATTCCCCCGGTTTTCGTCCCCGTACGAGACGGGAAGTGATGCGACTCGGTGCCGCATCCTGGGTCGGGACGGCCTTGTCCGGGCGCATCTTCGCCGAGTCCGAGCGCGCCGGCGCCGCGACGGGCGGATCCGCTCTGGCGCCATCGGCCGGTCCGCTGCAATCAGCCGGCGTGCTCGCGTTCGGGTCCGAGAATGTCCTGTTCGTCGGCGACATCAGCGGCGCGGCGGTGCATGCCTTCGCGCTGCGGCAGAAGGATCTGACCCCGCAAACGGACGTCGAGCTCGGCAATTTTCACAACTTCGAAGGCCGCGATCTCGTGCCCGGGCTCGATCACAAGCTGGCCGCGCTCTTCGGCACCACCCATGACCAGATCGTCGTCAACGACATGGCGGTTCATCAACCCTCTCAGCAGATCTTCCTGTCGGTCGAGCGCGGCCGCGGCACGGATGCCGTTGCGGCGATCGTGAAAGTGAATCATGGCAATCTGGAGGTGCTCGAGCTAGACGGCATCCCGCACTCGAAAGTGGCGATCCCCGATGAGCCCGACGCGCAGGCAATGCTCGAGTTCGAGCCGCAGCGAACATACGCAATCACGGACATCAAATACTACAAGGGAGAGATCTTCGTCACCGGGATCTCGAATCGGCGCTTCGCATCGACGCTGCACCGAATCCCGTACCCGTTCAAGGCCCGAGCGTCCACCTGCACCGTCGAGATCTGGCACCCGGTGCACGGCGAATTCGAGACGCGCGCGCCGATCGTCCGGCAGCTCATCCGGGAGGTGCGCGGCGAGCCATACCTGTTCGCGGTCTACGGTTGCACGCCTCTGGTGCGATTCCCGCTCGGCTCGTTGCAGGACGGTGCTCATGTTCGTGGGGACACCATCGGTGAGCTGGGCTACGGGAGTAATCCCCTGGACATGCTCAGCTTCACGGACCCATTCGATCACAAGGAATATCTCCTGGTCACCATCGACGTGCGCAGCGCGTCACGCATCGGGATCTCGGATCTGGAAACCGCGCAGCCGGAGCCGACCGGCGGTCCGATCGACTTCGGGCCCGGCGGGCTCGGTCGCACGCAGCGCGATCTTCCCATCCGGGCCGAGCACACGGCTCTGCTCAATCCCCGATGGGCGGTCGCGATCTGGCGGCACCCGAAGACATCGTATCGACTGGATGTCGGCACGCTCATGATCCCCTATTTCTTCGATCGCAGATTCGGCATGTCGGAAATGAACTGGCCGGATGGCCCGGATCCGTTCCACTATCGAGAGCATCGCAACGAGATCGATCATTGACGACGACCGATTGCGGGTCGGGGAGCGCTGTGCCGGGCCGCCAGCCGACATTGACGATCGAACGCCATCCGCGTCGGCGCGCAATGGCGTGCGTCCGCGTGCGCAAGCTGCACCCGGATCTGATCGCCTCCCTGAGGGCATGCGCACGGGCGGGTCAGCTGCCGCGCTCCGTGCTCCGGGTAAGGGTCATGGCGGCGGAGGGGCCGGAAGGTGAGGATCTTCCGGACGTTTTCGGCCGTCATCAAGTTGTGCAAGACGGGGTGCGTTTCATCCCGCATTTTCCATTCGCAGGGGGAGTTCGCTTTCGCGCCACCTTCGACCCGCGGCCGCTTGGTCGACCGGACTCGGAACGGCTGACTCTGGAGTTCTCGCTTCCGAGGAAGACCAGCATGGTGCGCGCACAGGTGCAGCGCGTGTTCCCCTCCGGCGACTCCTTGCCGGAAAACCTGCTGCGGTTTCACGCGTGCTTTTCCGCTCCCATGCAGCGCGGTCAGGCGCTGGATCACATCACGCTGCTCGGTCCCGATGGGCGCCCGGCGCCCGACGTGCTCTACCGCCCTCCCGTTGAGCTCTGGGACAGGAGCATGACGGATCTGACGATCCTGCTCGATCCAGGCAGGATCAAGCGAGGGTTGGGGCCCAACCGGGCACTCGGCCCGCCGCTCCGGGCCGGTCAGCAGTACACGCTTGCCATAGGTCCGGGAATGGTCGACCGGTCGGGGCGTGCGCTGCAGAGCTGCTACAAGTCGTTCCACGTCACCGCGGCGATCCGCGAGCCCATTGCGGTCGAGCGGTGGCAAGTCGTGGTACCTCCGAGCGGGAGTCGCGCAGCCCTCGAGCTCCTGTTCCCGCACCCTCTGGACTGGGCGCTGCTCCCGCATGCGATCACCATCGCATCGGCAGGCGGCCGGCCGATGGATGGCCGCATCGCCATCGACCAGGGTGAGAGACGGTGGAGCTTTGCACCGAATTTGCCGTGGTCTTCGGGGGCCTATCGCATTCGCGTCGCGTCGAGTCTCGAAGACGTCTGCGGTAATGGCTTGCGAGGGGCGTTCGATAGGGCCCTGCGGTCGGCGGCCGATGCGGCTCGCGAGGTCGCCGGCGACGCGGTTGACCTGCATTTCCGACTGCCGCGGTGTCTCGCTCCGCCCGCCGTCAGCAGCTGCGCCCATGAAATCCCGGGAAAGTGATTCCCGCGGTTTGGGGCTAATGCCGATCACCAAAGTCACCTGCATGCGAGACATGAGCAGCCGAGGTTGGAAAGCGGTCACGGCGTCGAAATGCGGGCTGCTGGTGCTGGCCGTGTTCCTCAGTACGACGGTGCGCGCCCAGTCGAGCGACAACCTGCCCGACTACGTTCCGGTGCTTCCGCAGGTAAAGGCGAAGGCGCCGGTCATCGATCCAAGGCGGGGCTACGTCGTCGAGCGGTTGAAGCCGGACATATACATGATCACCGACGGCGCCTATGAGTCCGTCTTCGCGATCACCGGCAAGGGCGTGGTGCTGTTCGACGCTCCGCCTTCCTTCGCTCGGCACATCGTTCCGGCGGTGGCGGAGACGACGAAGGAGCCCATCGTGGAGCTCGTGTACTCGCACATACACGTCGATCACATCGGCGGAGCCGGACTGATCTTGAAGCAGGTTCCCGGGATGCAGATCCTGGCAGAGGAGGGAACCGCCGAGTTTCTGCGGGAGATGCACGATCCGCACCGACCGCTCCCCACCGACACGTTCAGGGATCATTATCGCCTCGAGCGCGGCTCGCTGGTCGCCGATATCAAGGTCGGTCACTGGCACACCGCCGAAGGTGACCTGCTCATCGACATTCCGGACAAGAGAGTCGTGATTGCCATCGACGCCTTCTCGGCCGGTGCCACGCCGTTCATGGGGCTCGATCTGACGGCCAACATGCATGAGTACCTCAAGTTCTTCGGGCAGCTCGGAGCCATGGACTTCGACGTGATCGTGCCGGGACATCACGGCACGCCGGCCACACGTACGGACCTGGAATTGGCCAAGAGCTACGTCGATGACGTCTACGGCACCATCCAGCGCGTGCTCGCACAAGACCACAAGGCCCTGGCGTCACGAGCCATCCAGAAATACGGTGCGGAAAATACCTGGGCCGTCGCCAGCGTGCTCATCGACGATGACGTGGACCGGTGCGCCAGGCAGATCAAGAGCCGGTGGATCACGCGGCTCGAGGGCGTCGACATCTGGGCGGCCAGTCATTGCCGCACGGCGCTCGTGTATGCGCAGTGGGACGTGGGCCCGCGCTGAGCCGCCCGGCGTCGGGCCGCCAGCCCTACAGCCCCCGCGTTCCAGCCCGCGCTTCCCACGACCGAAAAGCCGGCTGGCTGAGCTTGGCTATCGAAGAACAGGCGCTCAAAGGCGGTGATTTCGGTACGGCCGATGCCTGGTTCTGGCCGGCGGAGCCCGCGGCGCAGACGACGACCGCCAATGAGTCCTCTCGACCCTTTGCTGCCGGAGGCGACCGGCGGCCTTGTAGCAACCCCGTCGACACTACCCCACACGGCTACACGCCGCCCGTGTAGCCAAGGAAGAACGGGGCAAACAAGACGAGCTGCAGGACCCATAGGACGATGAATAACCCGATATGCATCTTTCTCGCGAACAGTAGTAAACCCACCTGAGGAACAACATGGCCAGCGGGAAGTGAACGTAGTAGTGCCACTGCGCCGCGTTCGGGTAGCCGGGCGCATGTGTCCGAATCTTTCCAACGAGTACCTTCATGATCGGCTGGGACTCATTCGACTTTGCAAACGCACGGCTACCTTCCCGTGGGCGACCGCCTGATGTCTTGTCCGAGAGCCGAATGCGCTAGCTGCGCCCGTTCGGTTCGATGAGCGGGAAGTGGAAACGGGGACATGGAAATGGCTATTTGGGCACCGGACACCGAAAGGCCCGGCAACAGACAAGCCTCCTTCCTACCTCTACCGCGCCACTTCTCGACTCCACTGAACGTCCGTTTGCAGGCAACCAATTTTCCTTGTAGCGCGAGGTCGGCCGGTCTTGGTCGCGCAAACGACCCTATAAAGCTATAGAGCTATAGAGATCGCCCGACAGATATTTCAACCCTGAATCGCAGGCTACCGTCACGATCGTGTGGCCCGGCCCAAACTCCTTCGCCAGTTGCAGTGCTCCAACGACGTTCAGGCCCGTCGAAGTGCCGGCGAAAATTCCCTCCTCTTTCGCAAGCCTGCGACACATTGCACGTGCCTCGGTTTCCGCAATGGCGCGGGCCTCATCGTACAGCGTGCGGTCGAGAAGCGGCGGTACGAACCCGACACCAAGCCCCTCAACATGGTGGGAGCCTGGCTGACCCGTAGTTATGGCGGGCGAGGACGCCGGTTCCAACGCAACGATGCGCGTTGTGGCGTCTTTGAACCGCAGAACGCCAGCAACCCCCATGAGCATGCCAGCCGTACCTACCCCGCCGCAGAAGGCATTCACGCGTTGCGGCACCTGGGAAAGCAATTCTCTGCCGATAGCGGCGTAGCCAACCAGGGAGTCGCGGTTGTTAAATTGATCGGTGAAATAGGCGTTCGGCTCGCGAGCAATCTCGCTCGCGCGCGCGACGAGGCGTGGTATCAGATCAGGCGTTATACGTCCGCTTGTGCTTGGCACGATTTCAAGATTGGCGCCGAAAGCAAGCATCGTATTGAGCTTCTCCGGCGCATACGCGTCGGACGAAACCACGTGAAACCTGTATCCCTTGACAGCACAAACGAACGCCAGCGATGAGCCGGTACTCCCACCGGTGTACTCGACCACGGTCATCCCCGGCCGCAGTTCGCCTCGGCGTTCGGCTTCCTCGATCATGGCGAGCGCCATGCGGTCCTTATAGGACCCGGTCGGATTGAAGTACTCCAATTTGACGTACACATCGGCGCAGTCTGCATCGACGATTCGCTGCAGGCGCACGACTGGCGTGCTACCGACGATCCTGAGCGAATATTGCGTGTCGTCGCCTGCTGAAGTCATAGAAGCTCTCTTTGAAGGACCGCGCGATAATCTTCGATTGCTGACCCCATTAGACTATCGCAAGCCGCGAGTGGCCGCTTTCTTGCTGTGATTTCTTCCATTCGTATGTCTCAAATTGGCTTGGCTCAGCCGGCCGTGCAGTCAAAGCACCTCGAAGACGCTGTAGATCGGGCCGTCGGAGCGCCGCTGGCCGATACCGACCGCGATGATCCGGTTGATCCAGTCGTATCTCGGCGCACTCGTCTCGAAAACCGGAACCATCCGAAAGTAATAGGTCGACGGGTCCGCCGCCTCGCCCCTGTCCAGTCTTTCCATGACGCCGGGCGGGCCGGCGCGCAAGGCTTGATACGTCATGACGATCAAGGCTCCGTCCGCCGTCCTCAGCACGAGTCGCACGTCGAGCCTGGTGCAGTTGTCCCTGCGGACCGCCTGCCAATCGTTGCCCGTGACGACTTCGCCGGACAGCCGATCGCCTTCGAAGGAGCCTCCCTGGACGATGCCCACCCGGCGGTAGGCGTCGGGAGTCTCGCCCACCACGATGAGCGGCGGGATCTGCTCTCGTATCACGAACAGCGGCCTGGTCGCCACGCTTCTCAGGACCTCAGGCAGATTCTCGCTCAACGAAGACATGATGTTCCCCCTTCAAAGAAAGGCGAGCAGCGCCTCCGCCAGCGCCTCGGGCTGCTCTTCCGGGACGAAGTGGCCTGAATCCGCGATGACGACGGACCTCGAATTCTCGAAGTACGGCTGAAGTGCCTCCCCCATCTGCGGAATGGAGTATTGCCCGCCGATCGCAAGGACGCGAATGGGGATTTTCCCGGTGAACCTCCGCTTGTTGAACTCCATGTCGTCGATGATGTTGCGGCAGTAGTCGAACGCCGCATCCATTCGTCCGGGGCGGGCGTAGGCCTGGACGTAGGCGGCCACGTCGCTCGCGGGAATCACGCCCGGTACGTGCACTTTGTTCTCGTACCACCAGCCGACGTAGACGTCCTCCTTCCCGCGGGTGAGCTCGGCCGGCAAATCCGGAACCATCATGAAGATGAAGTTCCACTTCCTCTTGTAGTCCGAGAGCTCGATATCGTTCTTGAGGGTGACGCCCGGAATGCCCGCCTCGATGAGCGTGAGCGATTTGAAGTCTCCCGGGAAAAGAAGCGCCCAGCTGTACGCGCACCACGCACCGAAGTCGTGGGCCACGACGTGCAGCGGCGCGCCCAGATCCGTCACGAACTCGTGGAATACGCGCGCCACATTCTCCGTGGTCGCGGGCGCCGCGAGGATTCCCGAGTCCCCGAAGCTCGGCAGGTCGGCCGGTATCGCCTGATACTTCGATGAGAGCAAGGGAATCAATCTGTTCCACGACCGACGCGTTTGTGGGAAGCCGGATATCAGCAGGACCGGCTCGCCTTGACCGACTCGGTCGAACGCGATTTTTTTCGCCTCATGGCTCGCGTCCAGTGCGCGCGCGCCTGCATGCAATGCGTCTTTTCCGTACGAAGTCATCATGTCACTCGCTCCAATTTGCTTGACATCGGCGTCCATAGAAAAGCCGGGGCGGCGCGCCAACGCGATGGTCCTGGCAGCGTCACGTCAAGACCACGATCTTGCCGCCGGCCTTGTTCTCCTCCATGCAGCGGTGCGCCTCGACGATCCGGTCGAGGTTGAATACCTTGCCCACACGAATGGGCAGCTGGCCGGCGGCTATTCTCTCCACGAGGTCCTCGAGCGGGGTCAGCATGAAATCTTCGGTGCCGCCGTCGTACGTCGTGAGATTCACAGCGGTAGGAATGATCTCCATCGGCTCGAAGCTCTCCCATGCGCAGCTCTTCCCCACCCTGCCGGTCAGGCACACGATTCCATGCCGCTTTGCGCAGCGCAGGGAGTCCGCCAGGGTGGTCGTTCCCACCAGCTCGAGTATCTTGTCGACGCCGCGTGGAAATACCACCTTCACTTGTCCGGCGATCACGCCATTGTCGATGAACACCTGATCGACGCCGCTGCTGCGCAGGAGCATCTCCCGCTCCGGCCTGCGCGTGGTGGACGCGACGCGGGCGCCATGAAGCCGCGCCAGGGCCGCGGCGGCAAGTCCGACCGAGCTGGTGCCTCCCCTGATCAGCAGGCGCTCCCCCTCGCGAAGGCGGAGCGACTTGAACAGCGAGCCCCACGACGTCTGCAGCATTTCGGGGGTGGCGCCAAGCGTCTCCCACGGCAGGGTGGTCTTCAGCACCTGGACTTGCGCGGCAGGCACGCAGGTGTACTCGCCGTAGCTGCCGTCGAACTCCCTGCCCATGCCCCCCATCGCGGTTGCGACGATGTCGCCCTCGTGAAATTCCTTCCCCGGCGCGTGGGCGATGAGCCCTACCGCCTCGATCCCGAGGATGCGCGGGAACTGGACACCCGGCGAGAGCCCCTGTCGGGTGAACAGCTCGGAGCGATTCACCCCGAACGCCTTCACTCGGATCAAAACCTCGCCGCTTTGCGGTACGGGGATCGGGCGTTCCTCGATCTGGAGCACTTCCGGCGGACCGCTTCGCCGGATGACGGCGGCCTTCATGGTTCCCATATCGCCCCGGTGTCGCTCGACAGGAGGGACTAGCCACTGACCTACCCATTAGGTAAGTTACCGAAGTTCAGGATAAGGCGCCTCCGCGGGGCAGATTAGAGGCCAATGCTGGAATTGTCTTTCTCGAAAGACGCATAGCGATGGGGGACCTCAACGCACTGATGATCTTCGCCACGGTCGCGAAGGCCAAGAGCTTCTCGGAGGCGGCGCGCCGGCTGAAGATGCCGCTCGCCAGCGTCAGCCGCCGTGTCGCCGAGCTCGAAGATCAGCTCGGCATGCGCCTCCTCGAGCGCTCCACGCGCAACCTGCGTCTGACGGAGATCGGCGCCGAGGTTTTGGAGCACGCGCAGCGAAGCATCGAGATCAGTGAGGCCATCGACAGCATCGTCTCGAACCATCGCGAGACCGTATCCGGCCTGCTGCGCATTTCGGCGCCCCCCAATATCTCCGACTCCCTGCTGGCTCCGCTGCTTTGCGCCTTCCGCGTGTCGTATCCGAACGTGCGCATCCAGGCGCTGATCACGGAGCGGCACATCGACCACATTGCCGACGGGGTCGATCTCGCGTTTCGGGTGGGAGTACTCAAGGACGCCTCTTTGGTCGCCCGCAAGCTCCTCACCTATCGCCATCGACTGGTGGCGAGCCCCGAGTACCTGAGGAGAGTCAAGGCGCCGCAAAGCCCGGCCGATCTGCTCGCCCATCCGATGATCACGTTCTCGTATTGGAAACCGGAGACCTCGTTCACTTTCGTGCACGTCGACACCGGCGCCAGGGAAACGGTCACGTTCCTGCCATACCTGTCGATGAACGACTTCGCGGGACTGACGCCCGCCCTGCTGGCAGGAGAGGGCATCGGCGACCTGCCGCCGGTGGTGCAGCCCGATCTGGTGCGCGATGGCCGCTTGATCGAAGTCATGCCCGCTTGGCGCTTCCCGACGTTCGATCTATCGCTCGTGCACCTGAGCAACCGGCTCGTGCCCCGGCCGGTTCGCGTCTTCAAGGAATTCGCAGTACAGATGGCCCCGAAGGTCTTTCCCGATCTGCCAACTTGAGTCACACCCGGCGGCAGTCACGCCCTGCCGGCAGTCACACCCCGGCGGCAGTCACGCTCCGGTGGCAGTCACGCCCTGGCAGGCAACCAGCCTCGTGCCGCGACACGGTGGCGCCTGACCGGCGCGATTGTTTCATCGGCGGGAAGACCCTTCTCAGTTTTGCCGGCTGCCGCGGTTTTGAGCGGCCGGCTATGATGGCTGCACGTCTCGATACCCCGGCCTCGATCTGCGGCGCTGCACGAGGCGGCGCCAGCGCCCTGAGGAGCCACATGAAGACCGCCATCATCGGACTGGGCAACATCGGCAAGCAGGTCGCGCTGAATCTGATGGCCGGCGATCGGCACCTCCTCGTCGCAGACCGCGGAGCCGCAGAGGCCGAGGAGTTCGCCAAGGCGTCGAATGGCAAGGCGCGTGCGGTTTCGGTGGCCGTGGCCATCGAGGAAGGGGACATCATCCTGTTCGCCGTCTACTTCGACGCCATCAAGAGCCTGCTCGCCGAGCATCGCAGTCGGCTCGCGCGCAAGATCGTCGTCGATCCATCGAACCCCATCGCTCCGGACGGTTCCGGAGGGTTCAAGAAGACGATTCCAGAGGGTCAGTCCTCGGGCCAGATCCTGGCCGCGCTGCTTCCTCCCGGAGCGAAGCTCGTGAAGGCGTTCGGTACGCTCGGAGCCGCCTCGCTCAAGACCGGCGCCGGCCGTTCCCCCGAGCCCAACGTGCTGTTCTATGCGAGCGACGATCAGCAGGCGGGCAAGGACGTCGCCGAGCTCATCGAGGCGAGTGGGTTCGCCGCGCTTCGCATCGGCGGCATCGACCAGTCGATTCGCATCGAGGTGTTTGGAGATCTGCACGAATTCGGCAAGCTCGGAAGACTCGTGACCGCGAAGGAAGCGACGGCTCTGCTGCGCGAATGAGCGGTCGGACATTTGTTTGCAGCAAGGCTCAGCCGCGGAGGCTTCGATGACTGCCGAAGATGCCGCCGCGATCCGCAGCGCCCTGGCTGCCTACAACCAGGCTCTGAACGACGGTGAAACGGCCCAAGTGCTGCCGCTGTACACCGAGGATGGCGTGTTCATGCCGCCTTACAGCGAGTCCGCGATCGGCAAGCAGGCAGTTGCCAAGGCCTACGATGCAGTCTTCGGGGAGCTCAAGTTCCGCGTGAGGTTCACGATCGCCGAACTGGTGCTCATGGCTCCGGCATGGGCTTACGTGCGCACGAACTCTGCGGGCACGACGGATCACCACTCGACCGGCAAAACGACGGGGGAGGCGAACCAGGAGCTCTTCATTTTCAAGAGGGAGGATGACGGCAAGTGGCGTATCGCGCGCTATAGCTTCTCCCCGACCCATCCGCCGGGCCAGTGATCGACCGCCGAACGCGATGAAATGCCAAGAACGACAGGTGCGAAGCGTCATGGCGCTGCTCGCGGCCGCCGCCGATGAGGCGGTGGCGGAAATCGTCGTGCAGGAGAGTCTCGGCGGATTGCAGAGCCTGCGTCTCTCGCCCGGCCAGACCCTGAGGGGCGCGGCTCCGGGCGTCGCGCTGTGCTTTGCCGCCGGCCAGGATGGACTGCAGCTGTCGAGCGACAACCGCGTCGAGAACCTCGCGCTGCAGACCGACGTCGATCGGCGCGCGCTCTTCAACGACATCGAGGTCGAGCATCTCGGCCGGCTGGTGCTCAAGAACTTGCACACCATCGGGACCATACGGCTGCTGGCCAGCGGCCGCGTGCGAAGCGGCCACGTGGAGGCCGAGGACGTCGATATCGAGTCGGCGGACGCGCGAGGCTACACCGAGCGCCCCAGGGGCTACGGCGTGGAGGTCATTCCCGGCGCCTTCGTGCTATGGAACCAGCAGGCGGATCGCAGCGTCACGATCAGCGCGTCGCTTGCGGGCTTGAGCGCCGGCCGCGCCGGCGCGCCCGTACGCGGCAGCGGCATTTTCTGCAGCGGCGCAGGCGATGCGGGCGGACGCCTGATCGTGAGTCGACTGGAAACCGGTGCGATCTACAGTGACGGAGGCATCGCCCCGGGCACGCCCGACCGCATCACGGGCGGCGTGTTCGTGGTTTCGGGAGCACACGTCGATCGGGTGGTCAATCGCGGTCCGGTCACGACCCATGGCGCGAACGACATGGTGCTGGACAACTGGGGCACGGTGGGCAGCTGGATTGCGGAGGACAAGATCACATCGCTCGGCGCGAGCGGAATCGGCTTCGTCAACTTCGGAACCGTCGATGTGCTCGATGTCAGGGCACCGATCGAGACCTTTGGCCAGGGCTCGCGCGGCTTCAACGTGTACACCGGCACGGTGCACACGGCGGCGTTCGAGCGCATCGTCACGCACGCCGATGGGGCGGTCGGAATCCAGATCAGCCAGCCGGTGGGTGAAATCACCGTGCGTCGGGGCATCGAAACCTACGGTGGGACCGGCGACTCCCTGGTGAAGGGCGCCGTGGTGAGGCTGGCGGCGATCGCATTGAGCATCAAGCCGGGCGGCTCCGCTCGAAACGTCCGCATTGCCGGAGGGCTGATCACCCATGGCGCGGGCGTCACGCCCCTGGAGCTGCAGGGCACGGTCGACTCGCTGCAGATTGCCGGGGGCGGCGTGCGCGCCGGTGGTGGCTTTTGAGTGATCGGCGAAGATGGGTTGGCGCAGCCGCGCCGATCGCGGCGGTGCGCGGAGTGAAGGCTGCGCAGCGAGCCGCGCCGGCTCCGATTGGAAACTCGGCGGCGCGCGACTAGGATAGCCTCGGGGGTGACCGACCGTCGCCTCTCGATCAACCCTGCGGAGGCCGGCATGACACGATTCGCATCTGTTCCCGTGGATCGATGGGAAAGAGGTCTGCGAGCTCTCGCCCAGGGGGGCTCCCTCGCGGAGCGACTCGTCATCCGCGCCTGAGGAGCGAGGCGGCATGCGGTCCTCTTCCGGCCTGCGGCGCGCGCCGCCCGCAGGGGCGGCCCAGGTCTTCGGACCGGCGTATTTTCGCAAGTTCTATCTCAGCCGAGCGACGCGGGTCGTCACGGCGGCGGAGATGCGCAATCGCGCGCGCCTCATCGCCGCCGCTCTGGCGCAGGCCGCGATTCCCGTGCGCACCATCCTCGATGCCGGCTGCGGCATCGGCCTGCTGCGCGAGCCTTTCACCGAGGTCCTGCCGCGGGCGCGCTACACCGGGCTCGACGCAAGCGAGTACCTGTGCAAGCGCTTCGGCTGGATCCGCGGCTCGGTGGTCGACCACGCGCCGCGCCGGCCGAGAGATCTGGTGGTGTGTTACGACGTGCTGCAGTATCTCGATGACCGCGACGCCGCAAGCGCCATCGCGAATCTCTCGCGCATGACCCGCGCGGCGCTTTACTTCTCGGCACTCACCCGCGAGGACTGGCGGGCGAACTGCGATCGCAGGCTCACCGATCGCGCCGTGCGGCTGCGATCGGGGGATTGGTATCGGCGCCGGCTGCGGCGCCACTTCCGTTATCTCGGTTTCGGGGTGTGGCTGCGCAGGGACGTGGTGCCCGTGCTCTGGGATCTCGAGCGCTCCCGATGAGAGGACGCCGGCGGCGCGCGCCGGGGGCGCGTGCCGGGGGCGCTCACAGAGTGGCCGGCAGCGCTCAGAGATTGGCCTGCACCCAATCGACCAGCGCCGCGTGCAGCTCATCGCCGGCACCGTACTCCCCGCGCGGGTCGTTCACGTACGACACCAGCACGTAGGTGCTGCCGCTGGCCGTGGTGACGTAACCGGCGACGCCGGTCACGCCGTCGAGATGGCCCGTCTTCAGGCGCACCATGCCGGCGGGCGTGGTCTGCATGCGTGATCGCAGCGTACCGTCGATGCCGGCGAGCGGGAGCGAGGCCATGAACTCGGGCGCGAAGCGGCTGTGGTATGCCGCGCGCAGCACACTCGCCATCTCGAGCGCCGAGATGCGCGTCGAGCGCGACAGCCCCGAGCCGTTGTCGATCTGCATCTGCGGCAGCGACAGGCCGCGCTCGCGCGCCCACTCCAGAAGCGCCCTGGTGCCCTTCTCGACCGTGGCCGGTGCGCCGAAGCGCTCCTCGCCGAGCGTGAGCAGGAGTTGGCGCGCCATCAGGTTGTTGCTGAATTTGTTGGTGAGACGCACCACCTCGGCGAGCGTCAGCGAATCGAAGCTGACGAATGGCTGCGCATCGGGCGGCGTGGCGCCGATGCGCCAGCTGCCCGTGAATTCCCCGCCCGACTCGCGCCACAGCTCGACGAAGGTACCGAACGCATAGCTCGCCGGCTTGAGCAGCACCCGGGTGATGGTGCGCTCGGTGCATTCTCTCGACAGCAGGCCCGAGAACACGACTCGATCCCAGTCCTGCGAGGGGACGTCGAAATCGACCCGGGCGGCGGCCCCGCGGCAGCGGCCCAGGGCGAAGCCGACCTGGTTGTCGATGGTGAGATTCACGGGTGCGGGCATCGCCACGATATCGACATGGCGGGTCGCGGGGTTCGGCGCAAGCCGGAACTCGATCGACTGGAAGTTGACCGTGAGCGCGTCCGGCTCGGCGTTGTAGGCCTCGTGGGGCCGGCCGTCGAAGGCCGCCGGATCCTCCTGCGCCAAGGCATAGGCGGTGTCGTCGATCACGATGTCGCCGCGGATGCTCTTCAATCCCTTCATCCGCAGCGCGCTCACGAAGCTCCACCAGCGCTCCAGGGTCATGTACGGATCGCCGCCGCCCTTGAGGATCAGGTCCCCGTCGAGCACGCCGTCCACCAGCGCTCCGTGCAGCAGAGCCTGGGTATGCCAGGTATAGGCCGGTCCGAGCGAATCGAGGCTCGCGAACGTCGTGACCACCTTGATGGTGGAGGCGGGGCTGCGCGGCGTATCCGGATTGAGGCTCGCTGCGATGCGCCCGGAGTGCACGTCGACCACCACGAAGCTCACGCTGCCGGCGGGGAGCCGCGCGGAGGCGATCGCCCGGGCCACCGGCGCGGGCACGGCGGCGAGCACAGGGCCGCCGAGCAGCAGCGCGAGCAGGGCGGCGGCGCGGAAAAAGCGCGGCGCGCGCGGCTCTCGCCGGTAAACTGCTCGCATCGCCGATGGCGCCGCGGGCGAGGGTCGGCGGGCTTCACTGGGGTTGATTGCGGCCACTTGGATTTCCTCGGGAGGATGCGGCGAGGTTACCGGCTTCGATGACGGGAATGAACATGAAAATCGAGCGCACGCTCAAGGGCGAGTTCCGTGCCGGCGATCTGGGCGGCGGCGCGTGGCGGCTGACGAGCGGCGGGTCGGCGGTGCACATCGTCGGCGCCGAGGCGGGCGCCGCGCAGGGCCTCGAGGGCACGACGGCGAGCGAGGTTCGCGTGGCATGGTCCGGTGGCGGGGTCAGCGTGGCATGGCTGTCGGCGCGCGGCAGGCGGGAATTCAAGGCGCGCGCGGCGATGATCCATGAGCCGCTCGCGAGCCTGTACCAGGCGTTGCCGCTCGCGACCCTGGACGATGGCGCGCGGCGCTTCTGGCGGCGCGTGTTCTTCCTGGTGCGCATACCCGGGGGGCGAATGCTGCTCGGGCTGGCCGCGCGCCGCGCCGGCGCATCGAGGTGAGCTCGCGGCCGAGGTGAGCTCGCGGCCGAGGCGAGTTCGGAACTGGATCACAGGCGTAGCGCGTTATTGTCAATCCCCGCCGGGGTGGGAGCGAAATGCACGTTAAGTAAGGTGTGAAGTGCGACCTTGGTCAAGGATAGTGCGCGGCGTTTCGCTCAGATTCACGCATTAATCCGTAACCTGAAAGGCAGCCCGCAGTGCTGGACGCCAAACCCATCGAGATCGAGTCCGATCGGACCGCCGCCTCGTTCGAGCCCTATGCCCGCTTGTTTCGCATGCTCATGCCGAGCCTCAAGGGCATGGCGGTGCACGACGGCTTCGGCAACCATGTATGGGCCTCGGAGGACTGGGACCTCGACGAGGATTCGGACCTGGTGAAGGACACCATCGCGAACGCTCTGATGGACTCGGCGGAATTCGCCGGGCTGGTGCGCATCGACGCGGACCGCGCGCTGTACGCGTTCGCCATCAGAGGCGAGCTGGAGCTGCTCGGCGTGGTGACTTTCCAGGGTCGGCTGTCGGGCGCCCGGACCGAGGCGCGCCCGTTCCCCTATGTGCGGCAGCTCCTGCAGCCCGCACTGGAGTGTCTGCGGCGCGAGCTGGCGCTGCGCGCGCAGCTCGGCTCGCGCGAGCGGGATCTGGGGGTGCGCGAGCGCGATCTGTCGCTGATGCTCGAGATGTCCTCCAACCAGACGGCGACCGGAGAAGCGGACGAGTTCGATCTGATCATGAAGACGGCGCTCGAGCACATGGGGTGTGCCCTGGCCGCGCTGTGGGTGCCCGACAAGAACATCAGCACGTCCCTGACCCGCAGCGGCCATCCCATGTCGCCCGAATCGCTGCAGCGTGCACAACAGCACCTGATGGCCTGGATGCAGCTGCAGCAGCGCACCATCGTGGTGAACCACATCTCCAAGGTGGCGAGCGATGTCGCTGCGCCGTTCAAGATCCTCGCCTGCCCGGTACGCCACCCCTCCGAGCGGGTGATGGGCGTGCTCGCCCTGTTCAATCCGGCGAGCGCCCATGATTTCGATTCGCACCAGACCCGGGTCGCGGAGCTACTGGCGAAGAAAGTCACCATCATCATCCAGGCGCAGTACGATGCCAGCACAGGGCTGCTCACCCGCCATGCATTCGAGCGCCAGGCCGCCTCGCTCCTCGCATCCGCGGGCGAGTCGGCCCAGCACAGCATCCTGTATCTGGACATCGACCGCCTGCACGTCATCAACGAGACCTTCGGCATGCATGTGGGCGATGACGTCATTGCGAGCGTGGCGGAGTGCCTCTCCAAGGCGCTCGACGCGCCGGCGCTCGCGGCGCGCATCTCGGGCGATCGGCTGGCGGCGCTCATCCCGAATTCCAGCATCAGCGCGGCCACCGCCGTGGCGGAGCGCATCCGCGCCGCGGCGGCGGCCATCGTGCCGCGCGCCGGGCAGGGCTCATTCGAGGTGTCGGCCTGCCTGGGCCTCGCGCCGGTCGGGCGCTCCGAGAATGCCCTGGCCCACGCCCTGGCGACGGCCGAGATCGCCTGCAAGGCCGCCAAGGACCGCGGCCGCAACCGCGTCGAGGTGTTCCAGGACTCGGACCAGAGCATCATCCGGCGCCATACGGACATCCTGATCATCGGCAAGCTGCGCGACGCGCTCGGCAACGACAGCTTTCGGCTCGATGCGCAGCCGATACTGCCGCTGCGGGGCAACTACGGGCGCCCGCGATTCGAGCTGTTGATCCGCATGCTCGGCGACCGCGGCGAGATCATTCCGCCCGGGAAGTTCCTCTCCTCCGCCGAGCGCTACCAGCTCATGCCGACGGTCGATCGCTGGGTGGTGCACCGCGCCTGCGAGCTGCTCGGGGCGCACAGCGCGGCGGTGGGCGAGGATATCGCGCGCTTTGCGATCAACCTGTCCGGGCAATCGCTGCAGGACGAGACGTTCCTCGATTTCGTCATCGAGGAGATCAAGAACAGCGGCCTGGCGCCGAACGTGCTGTGCTTCGAATTGACCGAGACGGCCACGGTGGGCAATCTCGAGAGAGCGCAGCGGTTCCTGCACACGCTGCAAGAGCTCGGCTGCCAGTTTGCGCTCGACGATTTCGGCACGGGCGTGAGCTCGCTCGCCTATCTGAAGGACCTGTCGGTCAATTATCTGAAGATCGACGGCAGCTTCGTGCGCGACTCGCTCACCAACACGCGCAGCGAATCGATGATCAAGGCGATCGCCCAGCTCGCCAAGGTCATGTGCATGGAGACCATCGCGGAGTACGTCGAGACCGACCCGCTGCGCGCCCGCGTCGCGGACCTGGGCGTCGATTACGGCCAGGGATTCGCCATGGGCAAGGCGCAGCCGCTCGAGCCGCTGCTGCGGGAGCTGGCGATCTACGAGGCGACGATCAACGAGTGGGAAGGCCCGGTCGAGGCCTCGCCCCCGCCCCCGCCCGAGCACACGGCGCAGGGTGTGATCACCCACTGAGGGGCCCCCCGCCCCCTGCCGCACCGGTGATGCGCGCCCGCAGGCGCTGTCATCGGGTTCCTACACCGACTTGCAGCGAATTGCCCTTGGTATGGCGCGCCGATGGTGGCCGAATAGCCGCAGCACTCGGCAATGCTCGCACCAGAGAGGCACCCCATGTTGATTTTGACGCGACGCGCGGGAGAGGCGCTGCGGATCGGCGACGAGATCGAAGTGACCGTGATGGCGGTGAACGGCTCGCAAGTCCGCATTGGGATCAACGCGCCGCGCGATATCGCGGTGGACCGCGAGGAGATCGCGGAGCGCAAACGCCGGGATCGCGAGGCGCTGGCGGCCGGTACGCCGCCTGCGGCCGGCACATCGCTAGGGGTGAAGGCGGCAATGCCCGCCGCCCCCCAGGCCAAACCCAAACCCGCTCCCACGGACGCCAAGGCACGCCACTGACGGGGGCCGGGCCGCGCCGGCGGCGGGAGGCGTCCGGGGGGCCTGCGTGCCGGTGCCTCTTGCAAGCAATGCGCTTCCCATTAGACTGGTGCGCACCCGACATGCGCGGATGCGATTCCAAAATCGCAAGTGCGCGAAACCAAAAAGGTACCACCACGGATGACGGCCCCTAGTATCGAGGCACCGGAGCTTGCGGTGCACTCCTGGTTCAATACGGATCGTCCGCTGAATCTCGCTGCCCTGCGAGGCCGCGTGGTCGCGCTGGTGGCGTTTCAAGTTCTCTGCCCGAATTCCGTCGCGTTCGCCATTCCGCAGGCGCGCCGAATCCACGAGACGTTCGAGCCCACGGACGTGTCGGTCATCGGCCTGCATGCCACATTCGAGCACCACGACGCCTACGGTCCGGGAGTCCTGAAGGCGTTCATCCAGGAATACCGCCTGAAGTTCCCCATCGCCCTCGACAGCGCCAATGACATGGGACCGATCCCGCATACCATGGAGCGCTACAACATGCGCGGCACTCCGAGCCTGGTGCTGATCGATCGGCAGGGGCTGATCCGCAAGCATGCATTCGGCGCTGCCGACGATCTGCGCATCGGCGCGGAGATCGGTGCGCTCGCCGCCGAGAGCTGCGCGGCCCTGCGGATCACCCAAAGCACCGCCGCCTGAGTGGTTACTCGCCCAGGGCGAAGCGGATGCGGATGCGCGCGCGCTGCGCGGCCGGCTTCGAGTCGCGCAGGACCGGCTTGTAACGCCATTGCAACAAGGCCGCGGTGGCGGACTGCTCGAAGACACCCCGTGGATTCGCGTCCCGCACGGCGACGTCCGTGACGGCGCCGGATTCGCTGACCGTGAATTCGAGATCGACCCAGCCTTCGATGGAGCGATTGCGCGCCCTGCCCGGGTAGTCGGGTTGCACCGATTTGACCAGCACGAGCTGATTTGCGCCGACCACATCGCCCAGGAAGTGCTGACGGGCGAGCGCGGCGTCGAGATCGTGCCGCGCGGCCTCGAGCTCGGGCGAGGCATAGCCAATCGAGCCGGCTTGATCGAGCCAGCCGCGGGCCTCGTCCACCCGCTGCGAAGCAAGCGCCGAGCGCGCCTTGGCCACCAGCCGCGCCCCCAGATCCTGGGTGAGCTGCGCGAGTGCGGTGTTCTGCGGATCGACGGCGCGCAGCGCGGTGAGGTAGTGCTTGGCGCTGTCGTCCGCGGGGTCGACGAGGCGTCCGGCGCTCAGGCGCAGCTCCGCGCTCTTCAGCAACTGCGCGGCGGCATCGCTCGCGGCTTGCCGCTGCGCGGTGGCGAGCGCTTGTCGCAGGTTGTCCAGATTGGCCGGGGCGGCGATGCCGCGCGCCGCCTCCAGCCAGCTCGAGACCTGCGCGAAATCACGCCGCTCGAGCGCGCTGCGCGCCGCGCCGAGCAGTGCGAGCGCCAGAGCTTGCTCGGCCTGCTGCGCGGCTCCGCTGTTCGGGTCGGCTTTCAGCGCCTCCTCGAGGTAGAAGCGAGCGTTGTCGTCCTCGGGCTCGATCAGGCGCCCGTCCTGGATGCGCTCGAGCGCGAGCGCGGCGGAGCGCTCCGCGGGCGAGTCTGCCGCGGCTGGGGCGGCGGCGGTCTGCGCGGGGGAGGCTGGGGAGGCTGGCGTGGGGGAGGCTTTCGTTGGGCCGGCGCGGGCGGATGAGGAAACCGGCGAGGGGGGAGCTGCGGCGAGGGGAGCCGCCGCGGGCGGTGCTGCGAGTGGTGCGGCGGCGGGCGGCGCGGCGGCGGGTGGCGCGGCGGCGGGTGGTGCGGTGGGGGACGGTGCGGTGGGGGCCGCGCCGGCCGAGGCGGGCCTGCGCGCGCGCGCTTTGGCGAGCTGGATCGCCAGAGATGCGACGCGCTCGCTCTCGACGCCGGCCTTGCGGGCGGCATCGATGGTGGCGGCGGCCTCGTCGAGTCGACCCTGCTGCAGGGCGTTTTGCGCCCGCGCGAGCAATCGGTCCTGCGCCTGGTCGAGGACTCCATGCGTCGGCCCGGGAGCGGGCGCCGCCGGCGCTCGAGACTCGAGCAGTGCCGCCGCCGCGCCACCCGGCTCGCCCTGCGGCTCACTGCCGCCGCGCGAGAGCCACAGGGATGCGAGGGCGATGCAGCCGGCGGTGCAGCCGGCGCCGATCAGCAGCATGCGTCCCGGCGGCTTCGCGCGGGCAGCAGCCGGGCTCCCGCCGCCACGCCGGCCTTGCTCGTCATGACGCTTGACGGCGGCATCGACGAACAGGCGAGCCCGGGCAGGGGACATGGGCTTGTGAATGAATCGGTAAACCGAGCCGTCGCTGATCAAGCGGGCGAGCTCGTTCTCGGCCTCCTTCGTCCCGGCCACCACGACCACGAGGTCGGGGAACTGACGCTTGATATCCGCGATGAAGCGCGGCGCAGGCTCGTGCAGTGCCTGCGCGTCCAGCACCAGGATGCCGACGCCGCCGGCGACCAGCAGGTCGCTGATCTTGTCCGAGGAGAGCACGTGCCAGAGTCGGCGCGAGGGGCCGACGGCTTCCCGCAAGGTCTGCAGGAACACCTCGTCGGAGGTCAGGATGACCAGCTCGATGATGTCGCTCGCGAGGCTGAAACGGAGCCTCTGCAACGCACGGCTCTCATCCTCGGGCGCTAGCACCGGACCTGTCCTCGCATTCCACACCTTTGGACTTGGCAGGGTGGCTGCCTCGGGGCCCGCACCGGCAACTCATCCCAGCCCATAATTTTCGGAGGCTAGTGTCATTCCGCGGGTGACGCTATACGATACGGCCTCTGGTGCCGCAGACAACGCATGCTGCGATGCGTCAAATGGATTCTGTGACCGGGCACACATTTGCGGAGGGGGGCGCGCATCGCGAGGATGTTGAGCGAGTCAATCGGGATCCGGTGCAAGCTACCGCTCGAGCAACGTGCGGCGTTGGAGCAGCTTCTCTTCTTCAACGTCAACCAGCATCGCGTGCGCGTGGGTATTCAACAATCGATCGAGATCTACGGCGTTCCCGAGATATTCGAGGACGAAGGCGGCCTGTCGGTGCGCGTGGGCGACATCGCAGGGGTGCAGACGCTGTTTGCGGTGTCCGACTCCGACCGCCCGATCGGCGTTGCCGTGTTCGTCCGCCTGGCGCGCGAGCGGTTCGTGGTACTGCATCTCGGCGTGCAGCCGCGCTCGGCGGCGACGGCGGAAGTGAACACACGCGTGCTGCTCAAGCTGATGCATGAAATCCGCAGCGCCGCGCGCCGCACCGATGGGGTCGACCGCATCGAGCTGGTCTACAAGGACCGCCATGCGGTGCGCCTGAACGTCTGAACGCTGCGTCCGCATGAGCCGCGTGCAGCGTCATCCGGACGGCAAGCTGCGCTGCGCGTGGTGCACGACCGATCCCTTGTACGTGAAGTATCACGACCAGGAATGGGGCGTCCCGCTGCACGATGACCGGGGACTGTTCGAGATGTTGTGCCTCGAGGGGGCGCAGGCGGGCTTGAGCTGGCTCACGATCCTGCGCAAGCGCGAAGCGTACCGGCGGGCATTCGACGATTTCGACGCCGAGGCGCTGGCCCGTTACGGCGCCCCGCAGCGCAGGCGCCTGATGAGCGATGCGGGCATCGTGCGCAACCGCCTCAAGATCGACGCATTCATCCAGAACGCGCGCGCTTACCTCGAGATCCGCGACCGGCGCGGAGCGTTCGATGCATACATCTGGAAATTCACGGATGGCCGGGTGATGCGCCGGCGTCCGCTCGACAGCAGTGCTTATCTCACCTCGACGCCGCTGAGCGATGCGATGAGCAAGGATCTGAAGAAAAACGGCTTTCGCTTCGTGGGCACGACTATTTGCCATGCCTTCATGCAGGCGGTGGGGATGGTGGATGAACATCAACGCAATTGCTGGGTCGCCAAGCGGGCCGCCTGAGCCCGCGGCACCGCGCGCCGCGCGCGGCGCAGCTTTCGGGCTTGCTCTGCTGCTCGCCGGGGCCGGCGCGTCGGCGGCCGCCGCCCCGGGCGGCGCTCCGGCGCCGTCCTCGGCGGATAGCGCCGGCAACGCCTCGCCCAGGCCCGTGTTCAAGTCCGCCGATGTCTTCGATCTGCAATGGGCGTCCGATCCCCAAATCGCTCCCGACGGACGCAGCATCGCCTACGTGCGCATGGCCATGGACATCAAGACCGATCGGCCGCGCGGCGCCATCTGGCTCGTCAGCGCAGACGGCAAGCAAACGCGGCCCCTGTCCGGCGCCGCCGCCTCGAGCATGCCGCGCTGGTCGCCGGATGGCACGCGCATCGCCTATCTCTCCGCCGCCGGCGACGGCTCGTCGCAGCTCTTCATGTACTGGACCGCGGGCAACGTCACGGCTGCGCTCAGCCATTTCACGCAGGCACCGACCGGCCTTTCCTGGTCTCCCGACGGGCGCTGGCTCGCCTTCACCATGCCGGTGCCGGCAGAGCGCAAGCCGCTCAAGGTCGAGCTGCCGCAAGCGCCCAAGGGTGCGTCCTGGGCCGAGCCGCCCAAGCTGATCGACCGCCTGGTGTACCGAATCGACGGCGAGGGCTACCTGCCCGACACCTTCAGCCAGCTGTTCGTCATGCCGGCGGACGGCGGACCCGCACGCCAGCTGACGCACGGCGACTTCAACCACGAGGGTCGGCCCGCCTGGAGCGCCGACAGCGCGAGCGTCCTCATCGCCGCCAATCGCCGTCCGGATGCCGAGTACGAGCCGCTCGACACCGAGATCTAC
Organism: Steroidobacteraceae bacterium; assembly: GCA_035504115.1. GTDB lineage: Bacteria > Pseudomonadota > Gammaproteobacteria > Steroidobacterales > Steroidobacteraceae > Bog-1198. The sequence continues at coordinate 67,823 of DATJSL010000050.1, forward strand.
CGCGTCGATCTGGCCGACGGCTCCATGCATGCTCTCACGGACCGGCGCGGGCCGGACTTCGCGCCGGCGGTCTCACCGGACGGAAAGCACATCGCCTATCTGGGATTCGACGACCGGCGGCTCGGCTATCAACCCACGCAGCTGTACGTGATGAGCGCGGATGGGAGCGGCTCGCACTCGCTCACCGCAACGCTCGATCGCGATGCGGGCCGACCGCAATGGAGCGGCGACGGCAAGCAGATCTATTTCCAGTTCGAAGACCACGGCTCGATCAAGCTCGCCGCGATCGATCTGGACGGGAAGATACGCGTGCTGGCCGATGATATCGGCGGCGCCGACGTGGCCCGCCCCTATACCGGCGGATCGTTCAGCGTGGCGCGCACGGGTCGTTTCGCATACATGCGATCCTCGCCGCTCGCCCCGCCGGCGCTCGCCGCCGGAACCACGGCGCGCGACATCGCCACCTTGACCTCGCTGAGCGAGAACATGCTCGGCCAGCGCGCGCTCGGCAGCGTCGAGGAGATCGCGTTCGAATCGGCGGTGGACGGCCGCAAGATCCAGGGCTGGATCATCAAGCCTGCGCATTTCGCTGCCGGCCGCAAATATCCGCTGCTTCTCGAGATCCACGGCGGCCCGTTTGCCTCTTACGGCCCGAGCTTCGCCGCCGAGCTGCAGCTCTACGCCGCAGCAGGCTATGTGGTGCTCTACCTGAACCCGCGCGGCAGCACCGGCTACGGCGAGGAGTTCGCCGATCTGATTCATCACGACTACCCGGACAAGGACTTCGACGATCTGATGTCGGGCGTGGATGCCGTGCTCGGCAAGGGCTACATCGATCCGCAGCGCCTGTTCGTGACGGGCGGCAGCGGCGGGGGCGTCCTCAGCGCGTGGATCGTCGGGCATACGGATCGATTCCGCGCGGCCGTGGTCGTGAAGCCGGTGATCAACTGGACCAGCTTCGTGCTCACCGCGGACATGACCAATTTCTTCTACCGCTACTGGTTCGAGGGCTTTCCGTGGCAGGACGTGCAGGCCTACTGGAAACGCTCGCCGCTCGCCTACGTGGGCAACGTGCGCACGCCCACGATGCTCATGACGGGGGAGGCCGATTATCGCGCACCCCCGGGAGAGGCCGAGCAATTCTACGAGGCTTTGAAATTGCGCCGCATCGACACGGCGCTGGTGCGCGTGCCGAACGCCTCGCACGAGATCTCGGCGCGCCCGAGCTTGCTGGTCGCGAAGGTCACCTACATTCTCGCCTGGTTCGCCGCGCACGACACGCCGGCGGCGCAGCAGACGGATGCGGCGCAAAAGCCATAGCCGAGCCGACGAGGCCGATGCAGGCGATCGATCATCGGCCGCCGTCGGGCGGCTCGAGCGGTATCCTGCGCTTGCGCAGGATCGCGATATCGATGTCCTCCTCGCGCGGCGTGCGGCGCATCTGCGCGATGCGCTCCCGCGCGAGCGCATTCTTGAGCCACGGCAGATCGGGCGCATCGTACTGGCTGGCCGCCGATACGCGCCATTCGAGCACGCGGCGGCGGTCCGCAATCGCCCGCGCTTCCCGCCCGTCGGGGGGCGCCAGGCGCTTCTCGATGTGCAAACCCGCCATCTGCGCCGCGACCGTGTCGGCTCGCTGCATGATCCTCGACAATTTGAGGCAGCTATCGCGGCGCTGCGCGTCCGAGCCTTCGCGGCACGCGTTGGCGACGGCCGAGAGCGGGGAAACGATCTCGGCGCCGGCGAGCACCATGGCCTCGCTGAGGCGACTGAGATCGGATGGAACGTAGCGCGAGGGCAGGTCGGCGCGGGCAAGCTTCAGCGTGTCGAACAGCAGCACGATGGTGGGATTTCGATAGAAGTCGAAGCGCGAGCCTTGCGCCATGTCCTGCAAGATACGGTCGATCTCGGTTGGATCGCCGCTCCTTTCAGCTGCTGCGAGCGTCGGCAACCATACGGCACCGTTGTCCGCGTCCACCCACCGCAGCGTCGTCGCGGCATCGCGGATGTCACATCCCGGCGTGCCCGCGCAGAGCTGCAACCGCAGCCAGGCGATGCTCGGGTTCTGCGGATCAAGCTCGCTCGCGCGCGCGGCAAGGTCCACGGCCGCCGCCTTGCTGGCCGCCGGATCCGACCGCGCCCTGGGCGTCGATCCCACGAAGCACAGCGCGGCCGCAGTCGCGAGCGAGGGTGCATCCGCGCGGCTGATCAGAGCCTGCGCCGCATCGGCGCGCCATACCGAGTACTTGCCGGCCGCAGGCGCGGCGGCGCACTCGGAAGAGGCGGGCGCAGCGATCGCGAGCATCGAGTGCAGCGAAAGCAGCACGAGCGCCTGCCGCCACCGCTTGATCGGGATCGAAGCACGTCCGAAGCAGGCCAGGCCAGGAGCCTGCGACGCGGGCTCGCGCGCAATTCTCAGATACGCTCCTACGGAATTCTGGCGCGCGAGCCGGCCGTGAGGCCCGCGGTGATGGCCAACCGCATCGCATCCTCCACCGAAATGTCGAGCGGCTGAATGAGCTCGCGCGGCAGGTAGACGGTGTAGCCGCCGAACGCGTAGCTCATGGGAAAGTACACGGTGACCCAGTTGCGTCCTCCGTGCGCATCCAGCATGGCGGGTGCATCCTCGCGCGTGACGAAGCCGATCGCATGCACTTCCGCGAAGCGCGCAAGCACCACGCGCTGCAGGTCCCGCTTCTCGCCGCTCCCCGAAGGCAGCAGGCTCACCACGTCGCGAAAGCCCCCATACAGGGTCTTGACCAACGGAATGCGTCCCAGGAAATCGTCCCAGTACTTCAACAGAATCCGGCCCGCATAGGCGTTGACGAGGCTGCCGACGAGAAGGAGCAGCACGAAGCCCGCGACCAGCCCGAGGCCGGGCCAGTAGTGCTCGGGGCTGATGATGCCGAGGGCGAGCAAGGCGCGCCGCAGCCAGCCCTCGACGGTGTTCACCAGCCACCAGATCACGTAGATGGTGAGTGCCAGCGGCAGCACGGTCACCAATCCGCTCATGGTCAGCGCGAGGATCTTTCTCATGTGCACATCATAAGCGAGGTGCGGTCATTGCTGTCGCGGCAGTACGAATCGCAAGCCGCGATAGTCGAGCACCACTCCATCGCGCCGGATGTGCTCGACGAGCGGTCCCTCCTGCAGCGTGTCGCCTTCCCGATACTTGTGCATGTTGATGTAGACGAATCGCTCGGCCGGCTTGGTGGCATAGACGTGCACGTCCAGATGCAGCTCGGGCAGCGCCTGCTGGCCGGAGAGATTGAGCTCGCTGATGGAGGGAAGCACCTCGTTGTCCGACTTGTCGTCGTCGAGCACGGGATCGGGCGTACGCGAGGCGTGCTGCCCGCCACTGTCGAGCGAGGCGAGATGATGTGCCGCGCGGCTCGATTGGGTTGCCGTCGGCGGGGGCAGATCGGCGGCCGGAATCTCCGGCGCGTACTGCGGCGCGGGGTCCATGGGGCTGAAGTGATCGCGAGTGGCGGCTGCGCCGCCGGCAGCGGGAAGGGCGGCGACGCTCGGGGCGGGTGCGGCGGCCGGGGCCGTCGTGCCGCTCGGGGCGGTTGCGGTCGCGGCGGCTGCGGTCGCGGGGGCTGGGGCCGAAGAGGCGGCGCGCGGCGCCGGGCGCGGCGGCTGACGGTCGAGCCAGCCGCTGCGCGTCAGCACCACGGCGAGCACGGCCAGATTGACCGCGAGCAGCACCGCCAGTGCCGCGGCCCATGCGGGGAAACGGGCACGTGGCGGCGCCGTCCTCACGTCCATGAGGCCGGGAATCGCCTGGCGCTGACGCTCGACTTCGGACTTCTTCAGTGCATCGAGAATGAATGACATGGCGGTCCTAACCGCGCGGTGCGGTTTGCGTGAGCAGCGGCGAGCCCGGCTCGGCAAGTGCCGTATCGAGCACCACCTGGGTCTGCAGGCCGGCGATCCCATCGACGTTCAGCCGGTGCTCCCGCTGGAAGTTCTGCACGGCGATGGCCAGCTGCTGATCATAAACGTCGTCCGATTCCGGATCGGAGGCGGCGCCGTGCAGGGCATTGAGACTGCGCCGCAACCAGCGAACCCCATCGCCGCGCATGCCGAGGGACAGAATGTGCGCGTGCGGGGTCTTCGGCTTCCAGACCACGGTGAACTCGCCGAACCAGTCGCGGGACAGCTGCTCGAGCGGCACGCGCACGTTGCGCTCGCCGAGATCGAGCGTCGCGAACGAGTCATCGAGGCCGGACAGAACGACGCGATGGCGCTGCCCGTGGTCGTCATTCAAGGTGAGGATGGCCGGGCGGTTGAGCGCGCGTACCTGGGCCCAGGAGCCGCGCTGATCGAGGCACTCGAGCCCCGCCTTTTGAGCCTGCACGCACGGGTCCTTGTCATCGGCCATCGCCGTTCCCCAGAGCGAGAGCAGCCGCCGGAACGCCGCCGCGTCCCCGGTGCTCGCGGCATTGGCGGTGAGCAGGGCGTCCAGGGACACCGGCGGTGCGGGCGGCGGCGGCGGGTCGAGGGGCGCGGGGTGCGGCGCGCTCTGGGCCGCATGCGCCGCGGCCACCGGCACCCGCGCCACCGCACGCAGCGCGGGGCGAGGGTTGCGCCAGACGTCGACAGCGATGAACGCCGTCACCGCCGCCCCGGCGAGCACGATGGCGGCGGCCACCCAGCCCAGCCAGAGCGGCGCGAAGCGCCGGCCGTAGACCTCACCGGCGGCGCGCCTGGCGAGGGCCGGCGGCACTTTGCGCAGCTCCTGGGTGTAAGCGCCGAGCAGCGCCCGATCGCAGCACACGTTGATCACGCGCGGGATGCCCGACGACAGTCGATACACCTCGCGCAGCGCCGCCGGCGTGAAGATCTCGCCCGACGCGCCTGCCACCCGCAGCCTGTGCCGCACGTACTCCTGCGTCTCGTCCCGGGAGAGAGGATTGAGGTGATAGCGGCCGGTGATGCGCTGGGCGAGCTGGCGCAGATCGTTGCGATCGAGCAGCTCGCGCAGCTCGGGCTGGCCGATCAAGATGATCTGCAGGAGCTTGTGCGTCGCGGTCTCGAGGTTGGTGAGCAGGCGCACTTGCTCGAGCACCTCGGCGGAGAGATTTTGCGCCTCATCGACGATGAGGATGACGCGCCGGCCTTCGGAGTGAGCGGCGAGCAGCCGCCGGTTCAGCGCATCGACCATCTCCTTGGCACTGCTGCGGTCGGCCTCGTCGAGGCCGAGGCCGAGCTCCTCGCAGATCGTCAGCAGGAACTCCATGGCCGTGACCCGCGGGTTGAGGATCACCGCGACGTCGGCGTGCTGCGGTATGCGCGACAGGAGCGTGCGCACCACCGTGGTCTTTCCGGTTCCCACCTCGCCGGTGAGCTGGATGAAGCCTCCGGCCTCGTTGATGCCATAGAGCAGATGCGCGAGCGCCTCGGCATGGCGCTCGCTCAGATAGAGATAGCGCGGGTCGGGGGTGATCGCGAAGGGCTTTTCGATGAGGCCGAAAAAGCTCGTATACATGGCGGATGCGATGATACCAAGCTCAGCTGCGGCGCCAACCGGAGCCGTCGGGCGGGCGCGGCAGCAAGCTCGCGCGGGTGAGCACCGAAGCCCCGAAGCGATCGTGGATGCCGTCGATCGCCGCGTCGAGCCGCGCGTCCCTGCCCGGCCCGGTGCAGAACAGATCCGCCTGACGCACGAGCTGCAGATCGGCGACGCCGACCCCGAGCAATCGCAGTGCGGCATCGGGCTGGCGGGCGCGCCACTGGCGCAGCAACGCCTGTGCCGCCGCGCGTATGGCGGCCGTGTCCTGTGTCGGCGGCTCGAGCACGCGCTGGCGGGTGTATGTCCTGAAGTCGGATCGCCGTATCTTCACCGTGACCCGGCCCGCCATGAGCCCCGATGCGCGCAGGCGGGCCGCCGTGCGGTCCGCGATCGCCGTCATGTGCCGCTCGATCAGCGCATCATCGCGGATGTCCGCAGCGAAGGTCTCCTCGGCGCTGATCGATCTCTCGTCGCGCTGCGCGACGACCGGACGCTCGTCGACGCCCGCGGCGCGCGCCTGCATCGACTTGCCGTGCCTGCCGAACGCCCGCCACAGCGTGGCATCGCCGGCGCGCGCCAGATCGCCGAAGGTGATGATGCCCGCCTCATGAATGCCGGGGAGCGATTTCCTGCCGACTCCGAAGAGCCGTTCGATCGGCAAATGGTCCAGCACCTGATGTAGATTCTCCGCGCCGATGCAATACAGACCGTCGGGCTTGGCGAGGTCCGAGGCAATCTTGGCGAGCGACTTATTGGGTGCGATTCCCACCGACGCGCTAAGTTCAGTGGCTGCGCGTATCCGCCGTCGAATCTCCGCGCCGGCCGCGGCGGGCGTTCCCAGCAGGCGCGCCGAGCCGGTGAGATCCAGGAATGCCTCATCGAGCGAGAGCCCTTCGACCAAGGGCGTGAACTCGCGAAAAATCGCGAACACCTGGGCCGACACCTCCTGGTAGCGTCCCATCCGCGGGCGCACGCAGACCGCCTGCGGGCAGCGCCGCAGGGCCTCGCGCATCGGCATGGCCGAGCGCACGCCGAAGCGGCGTACCGCGTAGCTCGCCGCAGCCACCACGCCGCGTCCGCCGGTGCCGCCGACGATGAGCGGCTTGCCCTTGAGCTCAGGCCGATCCCGCTCCTCCACCGACGCGTAGAACGCGTCCATGTCGACATGCAGGATGGTGCGCACGCTACTGCACGGTGATGGTGATCTTCTTCGAGTGCAGCGGCGGATCGAAGGACAGGTGCCGGTAATCCGCGAACACCAGCTCGAGGGTGTGCTTGCCCGGCGGCAGGGTGAGCGTCGTTTGCGTCTGCCCTTTGCCGAAATGCAACACCTTGTCGGTCGCCGGCAGCGGAGCGTCGAGCTTGACCTCGCTCAAGTCGGTGTCGACCAGCAGATGATGATGGCCGGTGTTGTCGAACTGGATGCCGGCAGGCGCAATGCCCATTCCCTTCAAGCCGAAGCGCACGACCACGGCGCCGTGCACGACCTGGCCGTTTCTTGGCGAGATGAAGTAGACCTCGGCCCCGGGCGCCGGCGCCAGGCGATCCTGCGCGAGTGCGGCCGCCGCCAGTGTCGAGAGCAAGAGAGCCGGAAGGAAACGATTCATGGGCATTCTCCCTGTTGCGCTTAGATCAAATCCTTGACGCCGTCGCGCTCCTCGCACAGCTCACGGTGCGTGAGCTGCATCCGCTCGCGGCTGAATGGCGCGATCTCGAGGCCCTGCACGATGGTGTACTTGCCGGCCTTGCAGGTCACCGGATACGAGTAAATGACCCCTTCCGCTATGCCGTAGCTGCCGTCCGAGGGCACGCCCATGCTGACCCAATCGCCTTCGCGGCTGCCGAGCATCCAATCGCGCACGTGGTCGATGGCGGCGGAGGCGGCGGAGGCGGCGGAGGAGCTGCCCCGCGCCTTGATCACGGCGGCGCCGCGCTGCTGCACGGTCGGGATGAATGTCTGCTTGAACCACTCCTCGCCGGCCGCGGCGAGAGCCGGCTTGCCGTCCACCGTCGCATGGTGCAGGTCCGGGTACTGCGTGGCCGAATGATTGCCCCAGATGATCACTTTCCTGATCTTGCCGAGCGCCGCGCCGGTCTTCTCGCTCAACTGGGCGAGGCTGCGATTGTGATCGAGGCGCGTCATGGCCGTGAATCGCTCGGGCGCGATCGAGGGCGCGTTGCGCTGGGCGATGAGCGCATTGGTGTTCGCCGGATTGCCGACCACCAGCACACGCAGGTCGCGGCTCGCCGCGGAATCCAGCGCCTTGCCCTGCGCGGAGAAGATCTTCGCATTCTCCAGCAGCAGGTCCTTGCGCTCCATGCCCGGTCCGCGCGGCCGGGCACCGACCAGCAACGCCACCTCGCAGTCCCTGAAGGCGACGCGCGCATCATCCGTTGCGCTCACCTTGTGCAGGGTCGGAAAAGCGCAGTCGTTGAGCTCCATCAGCACGCCCTGCACGGCGCCCGCCGCAGCGGGTATCTCGAGCAGATTCAAGTTGATGGGTTGATCCGCGCCGAGCATCTGCCCGGAGGCGACGCGAAACGCGAGCGCATAACCGATGTTTCCGGCCGCGCCCGTGATGGCGACGGTGACAGGCTTCTTCATGAAGAACCTCGACGAACGATGGGGAAAAAGCAGCCAATCTTAGCCGAAGAGATGCCGGGACGTTGCTCGCCGCGGCCTCGCCCGCGCCTTGGGGCGGCTTCGGACCCTCTCCTTGCAAAAGTGCTTGCATGTATCAGTGATGTACATTACTATATCACCATGTAACCGATACACCTGGATCTGAGACCCACCACGAAGGAGACTGTCATGAGCACTCGCATTTCCACCAAGATTGCGGCCCTTGCCCTCGCCCTGCTGATGAATGGCACCTTGTTCGGCGGCATCGCCTATTTGTTCAGCACGCCGAGCGCCGAGGCAGGCACGGTCGCGGCGGCGCTTTGACCGTGGCCGTTGGGCGTTCTGCTAGATTAGCGTGCTACTAGGCCCCTACACGGGGGGGCGCGCTGAGTGCGGCATGGACCCAAATTGGAACGACAACCAGCCCATCTATCGCCAGCTGCGCGATCGCATGGTGGCCTTGATCCTGGAGGGGGCGCTCAAGGAAGGGGATCCCCTGCCCTCGGTGCGCACCGTGGCGGCGGATTACCGCCTCAACCCCCTCACGGTGCTCAAGGGCTACCAGCAGCTCGTCGACGAAGGACTGGTCGAGAAACGCCGCGGACGCGGCATGTATGTGAGCGAGGGTGCGCGGCAGATGCTGCTGGCCGGGGAACGCGAGCGGTTTCTCAGGGAGGAATGGCCGCAAATTCTCGCGGTGATCAACCGCCTGGGATTCTCCGCCGAGGAGCTGTTCGCTCGTGCGCCTGCGCTCACGCCGCCCCCGCCGCGAGGCGGCGGCGACAACAAGTGAGCGAAAAGCAATGTCTTCTTCACTGATTCAGGCACGCGGACTTTCCAAGAGATACGGATCCTTCGTCGCGCTCGACCGGGCGGACTTCGCCGTCGAGCCGGGGCGCATCGTCGGCCTGATCGGCCCCAACGGCGCGGGCAAGACCACGGCGCTGCGCGCGGTGCTCGGGCTCACCTCCTACGAGGGCGAGCTCAGCGTGCTCGGCCGCGAGCCGTTCCGCCACCGAGCGGCGCTCATGCGCGAGGCGAGCTTCATAGCGGACGTTGCGGTGCTGCCGTCGTGGCTGCGCGTGCAGCAAGCCATCGACATCGTGGCCGGGGTGCACCCGCGCTTCCGCCGGGAGCGTGCGCTCACGCTGCTCGCGAAGACCGAGATCGGCGCCGCACGGCGCATCGGGGAGCTCTCGAAGGGCATGAAGACCATGGTGCACCTCGCCCTCACCATGGCAATCGATGCGCGCCTGCTGGTGCTCGACGAGCCGACTCTCGGGCTCGACATCCTGGCGCGGCGCGGCTTCTACGATGCGCTGGTGAACGATTACATGGATGAGACACGCACCATCGTGATCACCACCCACCAGGTGGAGGAAGTCGAGAACCTGCTCAGCGACGTGCTGTTCATCGACAAGGGGCGCATCGTGCTCGACTGCGCGGTCGAGGCCATCGCCGAGCGCTACGCGGCCGTGGCCGTGGCGGACGGCGATCTCGCCGCGGCGCGTGCGCAACGCCCGCTCTACGAGCGGCGCCTGCTCGGCAAGACACTGCTGTACTTCGAGGGCGCCGATCACGAGAAGCTCGCGCGCCTCGGCGAGGTGTCGGTGCCGAGCGTGTCCGATCTGTTCGTCGCCAAGGTGTCCTCGGAGCGTGCGTCATGAACGACTTCGTCTGGCTGGTGAGACGCGAATTCTGGGAGAACAAGGCAATCTGGATCATCCCGGCGTGCATCGGCGCGCTGCTGCTGGTCGCCGCGCTGTTCGGCCGGATCGAGGTCCCGATGCTGAGCGCCGCCGAGCACCAGAGCACGACGGCGGGCGTGCTGCTTCTGGTCGCGGTCGGCGTGGTCTTCTGGGTGCCGATGGGAATCTACTCGTCCTGGTATCTTCTCGACTGCCTGTATGCGGATCGCAAGGACCGCAGCGTGCTGTTCTGGAAATCGCTCCCGATCTCCGATCGAGCCACGGTGCTGTGCAAGCTCTTCGTCGGCGTGATCGCCGTTCCCGCGGTCTACTTCCTGGTCGCCGACCTGTCGGCCCTGCTGGTGGCCGGCGCCGTCTCGGTGCGCGAGCGCGCCGTGTTCGGCGACGTCCTGTGGCGGCCCGAGCTGTGGCTGCAGCAGCAGGTCATCTGGCTGTATCTGATCGCGACCTCGGCGCTGTGGTACCTGCCGGTGGCGGGCTGGCTCATGCTGGTATCGGCGTGGGCAAAGCGAGCCGTCATCCTGCAGGCCGTCCTGCCGCCGCTCGCCATCATCCTGGCCGAGCGTCTTTTCCTGGGCACGCACGCATTCGGCGGCCTGCTGCGCGATCGGCTGTTCGGCGGCGGCTACGTGTCGCTGCATCACCCCATTCACTGGTCGCTCTCGCAGGCGGGCCCCGCGGGCACGACGCCCGGCGTCTGGAACCTGCCCGATCCGCAAGGCTTCCTGCTGAGCCCGCAGGTGTGGATCGGCGCGCTCGTCGGCGCCGTCTTCATCGCGGGCGCCGTGCAGCTGCGCATGCGGCGCGCGGACACGTAGCGCGCTTTTGCTTACCCGGCAAGCAGTGCAAAATAGCGCCCCTGGGCACGCCCGGCCCTCAAGGAGCGCTGAATGTACAAGACCAAGATCGATCTGTCGGAGAAGACCCGCCGCAACGTAATTGTCATACTCAACGAGCGGTTGAGCGACGCGATCGATCTGCAGAGCCAGGTCAAGCAGGCGCACTGGAACGTCAAGGGGCCGAATTTCATCGCGCTGCACGAGCTGTTCGACAAGATCTCCGACACGGTGCTCGAGCAGATCGACGAGCTGGCGGAGCGCATCACCAGCCTCGGCGGCACCGCCGAGGGCACGGTGGCGGTGGCCGCGAAGCGCAGCAAGCTCAAGAACTATCCGCTGAGCATCACGGCGGGGAAGGATCATCTGCTGTATCTGTCGACCCAGCTGTCGGTGTTCGGCAAGGCGCTGCGCGCGGCCATCGACGAGACCGCCGAGCTCGGCGATGCCGACACCGCGGATCTGTTCACGCAGCTCTCGCGCGAGAACGACAAGTACCTCTGGTTCCTCGAAGCGCATCTGCAAGACAAGGCCTGATGAGCTCGCCCCGCATCGAAGGCTCCGGCGCCGGCGCGGCCGACGCAGGCATCGAGCGCGGCCTCGCGACGCTGCGCGGACTGCTCACTGCCGACGAGACCCTCGAGGCCTGGGCGGCGCAGCACCGGTTGTTCGCTCTCACGCACCGGCGCGTGCTGCTCGCCGCCACCAGCGGGCGATTCATCGCGCTCACCCGGCACCTGCTCGGCGGCTACGAATCACAGGACATTCGCTGGCAGGATCTGCGCGAAACGCGCATCCGCGCCGGGATCCTGGCCGCCGACCTCACGCTGGTGGCACAGGCGAGCGCCGATCTCAACCTCGGCTCCGAGATCAATCGCGTCTGGGCGTTCGCGGGCCTGCGCAAGGACCAGGCGCAGGCCATCTACCGCATCTGCCAGCAGCACGATCAGGTGTGGCGCGAGAAGCGCCGCGTGCGTGAGCTCGAGGAGCTGCGTGCGCGCTCCGGCGGTCTGCAATTCGGCGCCGTGCCCTACGGGGCCGCGGGGGCCGCGGGAAGCGCCGCGCCGGAGGCGGCGGGAAGCGCCGCGCCGGGCGCGGCGGGCGGGCAGCCTGCCGAGGGCGAGTCGGAAGCGGCGCGCAGGATCAGGCAGGCGCGCGAGATGCTCGATGCAAAGCTGATCAGCGACGCCGAGTTCGAGAGCATCAAGGCCAAGATCATCGCCGGCCTGTGAGGGCCAGGCGCGCGCGTGCCGGCGAGGGCGTGCCGGCGAGGGCGGGCAGCGAGGCGTGGCCGGCCAGGAGCGCGCCGGCCGCGAGTTGCTCAAGATTCCAGCAGATGAGCGAAGTAGCTGTTGCAGAGCCGGTTGAGGGGATCGGTGCGCTGGCGCAGGGCTCGGAACAGCTTGATGCGCTCGCCGAACGCCTTGCTCACGTGCTCGGGCTTCAAGGCGCGTGACTGATTGAAGGTGGGCACGCCGCCGAGCGCGGACGCGAAATCGTTGAAGTCGATGAGGAACTCGTCCCATCCGCGGTCGCCCGTCGAGGACGGCTCCAGGGTGATCATGGGTCCCTGAAAGCTCACGCTGAAGAGCGAGGAGCGGTCCTGGTGCAGCCGGCTGGCGCCGTTCACCACGTTGCAGCGGTAGCCATGCTGCTTGTAATAGGACTTGCAGAACGCGAAGTACTCGGCGAGCAGCTTCGGGTACACGGCCTGTGGGAATCCCCACAGCGTGTACGTGTAGCGCGACTTCCACGCCTCATGCGGAAATTCGCGGATCCACTCATGGGCGTACAGCACCACGCCGCGCGCGGCGCGGTCGAGCGTTGCGCGCAGCGCCCGCTGCACGCCCGACACCACCGCGCCGGCGACGCCGGGGGCGGCAAGGACGCTGCCGACCGTCGATCCGAACGCGGGCAGCACGTTGCGCATGGACTTCTTGATCTGCCAGATGCCTGCGCGGCTGATGCTCGCCGTCTCGTCGAGCGTGCGCCGTTCCACCGTGATCTGATCGTTGAACGGCGAGATATGCAGGCGCAGCGCCCCCGGGGATGCGACGATGCCCGCGAAGCGGGCGGCGAATTCCTTGAGCGGCAGCACCTGATAGTCGATCCTCACCGGCGTGAGCGGCCGCACGCGCAGCACCGCCTCGTGCACCACGCCGAGCAGCCCGAAGCTCGAGCTCAGCACGCGCATGAGATCCGCGTTGCGCTCGGTCACGGTGACCTGCTTGCCCTGCGGAGTGACCAGCTTGAGCTCCTTGAGCAGGCCGGACATCTGCGCCGGTCCGCCCTCGTGAGAGGCCTGAGGAAGAGTCGTCATGGCGACGGCTCCGACGGTCATGTGCCCCATCTCCGGCGTGAGCGGCAGCTCCTGCGAGCGCTCGGCCAGCGCGCGCGCGAGCGTGCCGATGCGCACGCCCGCCTGCACGCGCACCTCGCTCTCGGCAAATTCCACGACCTTGTCGAGCGTGCTGAGATTCACGGTGGTGCCGCCGTCGCCGCCGACGCAGCGAGTTTGCGAGTAGTCGCCGCCGACGATGCGCACCGGCGTCGGATAGTTCTTGGTGTTGCCGAGGATGCCGGGGATCTCCTCGGCACGCTTCAAGCGCATGACCATGCGCGGCCGCCGATACAGCCCGGAGGCGGCCGTGTCGGGCCCGCGCGAACGATTCACCTTGCCTGTCATGTTTGCCCCCGAATGCACATACCGCGAAGCTGCCGCTCTTCGGGAGACGTCGTGACCGGGGGGAGGCGCGAAATGCGCTCTCGAGCGCATCGAGAACTGGCGACCCCGCTATCGTCGAGCTCCCGCGAGAGCTCCTTAGACCGGTGGTTTTGCGTCCCCACCTTTCGGCGGGTTTGCCCTTGAACAGCTCACATACTATGCGAGCAGGCAGGGGCATAAGTAAAGCGCTTTTTTACCCCATCAAGAGGAGCGTCTCAGCGTGCTCCACCGCCTCGGGCGTGCCGCACACCACCACCACGTCGCCTTCCTTGAAAACGGTGTCGGAGCCGGGCTCCCGGCCGACGATTCCGTCGCGGCGCACGGCGCTCACGGACACCTGCGAGCCGCGCCCCTGGAGCTGCGCGATGGTTTTCCCGACCGCCCATGCATGAGGCGGCAGGACGACGCTGTGAAGCTCTTCACGAAACGCGTGACTGTCATCCAGAAATTCGGCATCCGACCGGCGAAAGTACTGGCGCAGCATGGCGTAGCGGTGGCTGCGGATGTCGTTCACCGTGCGGATCACCTGCGCGATGGGCAGCTTCAGCAGAAGCAGCAGGTGCGAGAGCAGCATGAGGCTCGCCTCGAAGGTCTCGGGCACCACCTCGGTGGCGCCGGCCGCCTGCAGCTCCTCGAGCTTGGTGTCGTCCTGGGTGCGCACCAGCACCGGGACGTCGGCGCGCAGGCCGCGCACCGAGCGCAGAATCCGCAACGACACGGCCGGGCTGGCGAAGCTGATCACCACGCAGCGAGCATGAGCCAGTCCGACGTTCTGCAGCACCTCGAGCTGCCCGGCGTCGCCGTACATGACCGGATCGCCGGCCTGACGGCCGACGCGCACGCGGTAAGGATCGACATCGAGCGCAATGTACTCGAACCCGGTCTGCTCGAGAACGCGCGCGATGTTCTGCCCCACCCGGCCGAAGCCGCAGATCACCACGTGATCGCGCTCCGCCACCGCGAGCGTCGCGCGCTCTTCGCGCATGGCCTCCGTTTGCGGGGGCCCCGACTGACGCAGGATGGCGCGCGTGATGCGCCGGTTGTGGCGGATCACCACGGGCGAGAGCACCATGCTCAGCACCGTCGCGGCAAGCAGCGGCTCGACCACCGCGGGCCGTGCGAGGTCATGCCTGAGGAGCAGCGTCAGCAGCGCGAAACCGAACTCCCCGCCGCCGCTGACCACCACGCCCGTGCGCAGGGACTTGAACCAGCTGCCGCATGCGGGCTGCGCCGCGACGGCGACGACTGCGGTCTTGAGCAGCAGCATTGCGAGCACAATCGCGCTCACCAGCGGCAGGGTACGCAGCAGCAGGGGCACGTCGAGCAGCATGCCGACGGTGATGAAGAAAAGGCCGAGCAGCACCTCGCGATAGGCGCGGATGGTGGCCTCCACCTGGTGACGGAATTCGGTCTCGGCGAGCATCATGCCGGCGAGAAAGCCGCCGAGCGCGAGCGACAGCCCCGCCGCCTGGGTGGCCCAGGCCGAAGCGAGCACGGCGAGCAACACCGCGAGCGCGAACAGCTCGGCCGAGCGCACCGACGCGATCAAGGAGAACAGCGGGCGCAGCAGCCAGCGACCCGCGGCGAGCACCAGCAGCAGCGCGAGCGCGGCGATCGAGATCGCGGCGGCGATGCGCTTGCCGGCGGACCCTCCTGCGCCGCCGGCCGCGAGCGGGGACAGCAACCCGAGGAACAGAGGGAAGCTCAAGTCCTGAAACAGGCAGATGGCCACCGCGAGGCGTCCGTGGGTGCGATTGTTCTCCGCCTGCTCCACCAGCTGCGCGTAGATGATCGCCGTCGAGGACATGGCGACTGCTCCGCCCAGCACGACCGCGGCCGCCGGTGCGACGTCGAACACCCCGATGGCGGCGGCGGCGACCAGGGCCGTGGTCGCGAGCACCTGAGCGCCGCCGACACCGAGCACCTCCGAGCGCATGGCGGAGAGGCGCGGCAGGGAGAACTCGAGGCCGAGGGTGAAGACCAGGAAGACGACGCCGAAGTCCGCGAGCAGCCGGGTGGTGTCGTTGTCGACCGCCAGGGCGAGCGCGTGCGGCCCGAGCAGCATGCCGACCGCGAGATAGCCGAGGATGGCCGGCAGCGCGAGCTTGCGCACCCCGGCCACGACGAACACCGAGGCGGTGAGCAGGATCAAGATCTCGAGCAGCGGATCCTTGTGCATACCCAGGCCTTGGCGTTTTCGACCCGACCGGGCGGGCCTCCCTGCTAGCATATAGCCATGGATGCGTTGGCGCTGCACCGCGATGGAGAGAGCTGGAGGCTCGAGCTGCGCGGCGACTGGTCGCTCCAGGCCATGGAGCGAATCAACCGGGATCTGGAGGCGCTCGCCAGCCCGATCAGCGGCCGCGTGGTGTGCGATTGGGCACGCGTCGAGCACCCCGGCCTGGGGCCGATCTGGGCGCTGCTCACGCGGCTTGCCGATCTCGGCGCCGGGCGGCTCGAGGTGCGCCACGAGGGCAATCCGCCCCCCACGGTGGAGCTGCTGCGCAAGCTGCAGCTCGAGCTGTGCACCTCGCACGGCAAGCGCGCGGTGGCGCTGCCGATGCACGAGGGCGCGATTGCAAGGCTCGGCCGCTGGACCGTGCTGCAAGGTACCGAGGCGCAGCGCCTGCTCGCATTCTTCGGCCGGATCGCCGCCGTCCTCGGCGAGGGTCTGAGGCATCTGCGGATGCTGCGCTTGCGCTCGATCGTGCGCCACGTTCAGGAGACCGGCGTGAGCGCCATTCCGATCGTCTCTCTGATCGCTTTTCTCATCAGCGTGGTGGTCGCCTACCTCGGCGCGCAGCAGCTCGCGCGCTTCGGCGCAACCATCTTCGTGGTCGATCTGGTGACGATCGCCGTGCTGCGCGAGATGGGCGTGCTGCTCACCGCCATCATCGTCGCCGGCCGCTCGGGCAGCGCATTTGCGGCCGAGATCGGCGTCATGCAGCTGAACGAGGAAACCGACGCGCTGCGCGCCATGGGACTGAACCCCATCGAGCTTCTGGTGGTGCCTCGAGTGCTCGGACTGATCATCGCGCTGCCCTGCCTCACCATCGTCGCCGACGCCATGGGGCTTGCGGGAGGCGGCCTGCTGTCCCTCGTCCAGCTGCACATTCCGCTCACGCAATTCACCATCCGGCTGCGCGAAGCGCTCTCGCCCACCACCTTCTGGGCGGGCCTGGTCAAGGCGCCGGTGTTCGCGCTGCTGATCGGCATGGTGGGCGCCTACCGCGGGCTGCAGGTGCGCGAATCGGCGCGCGAGCTCGGGCGCCTGACCACCATGGCCGTGGTGCAGTCGATCTTCCTGGTGATCCTGGCCGATGCGTTCTTCGCGGTCCTGTTCGAGCAGATCAACTTCTGACATGCGCGCCCCCGATACGCAGCCCGGACTCGAGGATCCCGCGGGCGAGGCGCCGGTCGTGCGCGTGCGCGGCCTGGTGAACCGCTTCGGGGCGCAGATCGTGCACGATGGCCTGTCGCTCGAGGTGCGGCCCAACGAGATCTTCGGCGTCGTGGGCGGCTCGGGAACCGGCAAATCGGTCCTGCTTCACAGCATCCTGGGCTTGCGGCAGCCGCAGGCAGGCACCGTGGAGATCTTCGGGCGCGACATCCGCGAGCTGTCGCCGGCGGAGCAGCTGGCGATGTCGCGCCGCTATGGCGTCACCTTCCAGAACGGCGCGCTGATCTCCTCGCTCACCGTGGCGCAGAACATCCAGCTGCCGCTGCGCGAGGCATACTCCCTGCCCGAGGACGTGCTCGATGAGATGGTGCAGCTCAACCTGAGCCTGGTGGGCCTCGCGCCGGACGCGGCCGGCAAGTACCCGGCCCAGCTGTCCGGGGGCATGGTCAAGCGCGCCGCGCTCGCGCGCGCACTGAGCCTCGAGCCGAAACTGCTGTTCCTCGACGAGCCCACCTCCGGACTCGATCCGATTTCCGCCGCGGACTTCGATGCGCTACTGTTGTATCTTCGTGCCGAGCTCAAGCTCACGGTAGTCATGATCACCCACGACCTCGACAGCATATTCCGCACCTGCAACCGCGTCGGCGTGATCGTCGAGGGACACATGGTGACCGACACCCTCGCGGGGATCCTCGAGAACTCCACTCCCTGGATCCACGAGTATTTCCACGGCCCGCGCGCGCGCGGCGCGCTCGAGGCCGCGCATGGATAGAGACACGAATTACGTCGTGGTCGGCGCCTTCGTGCTGCTGGTGGTCGGCATCGCCCTGTCGTTCGTCTACTGGTACACCGATCAGAAGGACAAGCGCACCTACCATCGCTATGAGATCTATTACGACGGCACCGTCGCCGGGCTCACGGCGGGAAGCCCGGTGCGCTACCTCGGCGTGGACGTCGGCAAGGTGGTGCGCGTCACGCTCGATCCGCTGAACCGCAAGCGCGTCGAGGTGATCGCGGACATCGAGGCGTCCGCACCCATCGATGCCCGCACGCTCGCATTGTTGAGCCTGCAAGGCGTGACCGGCCTTCTGTTCATCGACCTCGAGGAGGCCCCCGGCTCGACCGCGAGCGGACCCCTGCCGCACGGCGAGCGCTACCCGGTGATCAAGTCCGCTCCTTCCGATCTCGCCGTGCTGCTGCGAAGCCTGCCGGCGCTCGCCAATCACGCGATCGAGCTCGTCGAGCGCATGGACCAGGTGTTCAGCGACGAGAACGTCGGCAACTTCAAGGCGACGCTCGCCAACCTGCGCATCGCGAGCGAGCGCTCGCCGGCGCTGCTGCGCGAGATCGACGATCTGGTGGCCAATCTGAAGCGCACCTCGGACGAAGTGGACAGCGCGGCGGTCGATTTCCGCCGCGTCACCAACGAATCGGAGCCCGATCTGAAGGTGACGCTCGCCAACCTGCGCCACATCAGCGAGAGCCTGTCCGATACCTCGCGCCGCATCGACGGGTTCATCGCGCAGAACGAGCCGGCACTGTCGCGATTCACCGGTCAGGGGCTGCCGGAGCTCGAGCGGCTTCTGCACGAGAGCCGCGCCGCCGTCAGGGACATCCGCGACCTGTCGCTGTCGCTGCAGCAAAACCCCGCGGAGCTCTTGTACGAGTCGAATTATCACGGCGTGCAGGTGCCGCGGTGAGGGCGCTGCTCGCGGCGGGCGTGCTGCTCTCGCTCGGCGCATGCAGCGGCTCGTTCTTCAGGAGCCACGCGCCCCCGCCGACGACCTTTCTGCTGTCGGTCAAGCCGCAGGGCGCCTCCAGCGTCATGCCGGCCGAGGTGACGGTGGTCATGCCGCGGGTGCGCACGGGGCTCGACACCGACCGTATCGCGGCGCTCTATCCGGACCACCGTCTCGATTACTTCGCGGGGGCACGCTGGAGCGGACCGCTCGACGAGGTGGTGCAGGACCTTGCCATGCAGGCGCTGCGCGGCCGCTTCCGCAACGTACGCACCGACACCTCGGCGTTCACCGCCGGCTACTGGGTGGAGATCGAAGTGGTGGATTTTCAGGCCGAATATGCGGCGAGCTCGGGTTCCGGCGCGCCGCCCACCGCGCACGTGCGGCTGCTCGGCCGCGTCGGTACCGCGGACGACCGCCGCCTGCTGGGCGAGTTCGAAGCGGACGCGCGCGAGCCCGCGGCGAGCAATCACCTGAGCGCGATCGTCGCCGCGTACAATGAGGCGGCCGCAGCGGCGCTCGCCAAGGTGGCGGTCGACACGGCCGCGGCACTTGCGCGCGCGCCGAGCGCGCGCGCACTGACGCCTTGAGCCGAGCTACTGGTGCAGCTTGACCTGCGGACGCACGGCGGCGGGCGCGCACAGGGTGGCGTGATTGGCCGCACCGCTCACCTGTCCGGAGAGGATCGCGAGCAGCCGATCGGCCTCCATCGGCTCCCCGAACAGCCGCCCCTGGGCATAGAAGCAGCCGTGTCTGCGCAGGAACTCGAGCTGCTCGCAGGTCTCCACCCCCTCCGCGATCACCTCGAGCTCGAGGCTCTTGCCCATGTCGATGATGGTGCGCACCAGCGCGGCATCGTTCGAGTCCACGGTCAGGTCGCGCACGAAGGACTGATCGATCTTGAGGGTGCCGATGGGGAATTGCTGCAAGGCAGAAAGCGACGAGTAGCCGGTGCCGAAGTCATCGATCGCCAGATGCAGCCCCATGGCATAGAGCTCGTTCAAGAGGCCGATGGTGCGTTTCGGATCGGTCATCAAGGTGGTCTCGGTGACCTCGAGCTCGAAACAGGTGGGGGAGACGCCGTGCTTGCGGAACACATTGCGGCAGCGCGCGATGAAGCTCGACTGCTTGAGCTGGCGCAGCGACAGGTTGATCGCAATGCGTCCGGGCTGCGCCACCGTGTCCTGCCAGGTGCGGTAGTCGGCGCAGACGCGGTTCAGCACCCACTCGCCGATGTCCAAAATGAGGCTGCTTTCCTCCGCCAGGGGAATGAACTGCGAGGGCGAGATGTCGCCGTGGCCCGGCAAGCGCCAGCGCAGCAGCGCCTCGGCGCCGACCACCCGCCCGTCGCGCAGATCCACCTTCGACTGATAGAGGATCACCAGCTCGTCGCGCTCGAGGGCGCGGCGCAGCTTGCTCTTGAGCATGAGCCGCTCGACCGCCGCGGCGTTCATCTGCGGGACGTAGAAAGCCCAGGTGTTGCCGCCGTTCTGCTTCGAGTGGTACATGGCCGCATCGGCGTTGCGGATCAGGTCGATGACGTTCTCCGCATCGAAGGGACAGATGGCGATGCCCACGCTCGCGGTGAGATAGACCTCCTGCTGGTTGACGTAGAACGCGCGGCTGATCTCGTCGAGGAGCGTGCGCGAGAGGGCGGCGAGGCCGGGGCGGTTGTCCAGATCCGTGGGCAGATCGTCGACGAACATCGCGAACTCATCCCCCGCGAGCCGTCCGATCACCGTCTCCTTGCTGAGCACGCGCGTCAAGCGCTCGCTCAGTATCTCCAGCGTACGATCGCCCGCGGAATGACCGAAGGTGTCGTTCACCTCCTTGAAGCGGTCCAGATCCAGATACAGCAGCGCGAGGGCGTGCTGGCTGCGCCGCGAGCGGGCGATGGCCTGCTGCAGCAGATGCTGAAACTGCATGCGGTTCGGCATCTTGGTGAGGGTGTCGTAGCGCGCCAGATAGCGGATGCGGCGCTCCGCGCGCTTGCGCTCGGTGATGTTGCGCGCCACGAAGATGTTGCCCTGGAACTGCGGATCGGCCGAGGTGATCGCCGAGCAAGCCATGGAGACCGGGATGGTCTGTCCGGCGGCGGTGCGCAGCACCGTCTCGCGCGCCTCCGGCGCCGCCGCGGCGAGGTCGAAGCCGCCGCGATGCGCCTCGTCGATGAAGCTCGCGAGCGGCTTGCCGACGAGCTCGGCGTCGCCGTAGCCGAGCAATCGCTGCGTCGCCTCGTTGCAGCTCTTGATGGTCCCGTCCGGCGCCGTGACGATCACCGCGTCGCTCAGACTGTTGAGCACGGTGTCGAGGTAGTTCTTGGTGATGGTGGTCTCGCTCAGCTTCTGGCGCATGCGCTCGAGGGCGAGCTGCAGCTCGCCGAGCTCGTCGCGCCGCGCCACGTGCAGCGGGCGGGTATAGTCGCCCTCGCCGATCCGGTCGGCGGACACGATCAGCGCGGAGATCGGCCGCGACAGCTGCCGCGCGATGAACCATGCACCGAGCAGCACGAGCGCGATCACCGGCAGCGTCACCCGCGCGAGCATCGAGCCCATGCGCTTGACCTGGCTGCCTCGCTGGTGATCGAGCTGCGCGCGCAGGCTGGCGAGCGTCTGCTGCATCTTCGCCCGGCTCACCCAGATCTCGAGGGTTCCGCCGCGCTGCGCCGGCGGGGCCACCCCGGGGGGGATGCTCTCCACCACCACCAGGGGCCGAAGCAGGGTTTGCCCGGCCTCGGAACTCTCCGCGGCCGCCGCGCCGTGCGCGTCGTCGTCGCGCGGGTTGGCGGCGCTGAACAGGACCACCCCGCGCGCATCGGTGACCTCGACGCGCTCGATGTCATGCTCCTCGAGCAGCCGTCCGGCGATCGAGGCGATGGCCGCGCCGTTGTGCGCTGCCAGAGCCGAGGCGAGGAGCGCCCCGGTCACCTTGGCGACGCTGTTGCCGCGCGCCTCGAGATCGCCCTCGAGCTTCTGCGCCACCGCCGAGGAGGTGAGGCGGGCGATGTCGCTGGCGTCGATGCGGTGCTCGTAGTAGGCAAAACCCCCTAACAGCAGCGCGAGGCCCGCTCCCATGGCGAGGGCGAGGAGCAGGTACTTGGATTTGAGGCTTTGCGCCATCGACGAATGATACTCGTTCACACCACGGCCTATAAGGGCCCGGTACAATCCTCGAGCCCCCATGAGCGCGCCCATGCGAATCGACATATTTTCCGACACCGTCTGCCCGTGGTGCTACCTGGGCAAGCGCCGCTTCGAGCTCGCGCTGGCGGCGCGCCCTCACTACGAGCCGCACATCCGCTGGCGCCCCTTCGAGCTCAATCCGGACCTGGCCTGGGAAGGCGTGGAGCGGGCCGGATACCTCGCTGCGAAATTCGGCGACGCGGCGCAGATCGCCGAGAGCGAGGCCGCGCTGGTGCGCCTCGGGGAGGCGGTGGGCCTGCAGTTTCGCTTCGATCTGATCGAGCGCCTGCCGAACACGCGGCGCTCGCACCTGCTGATCGCGCATGCCGCCCGCCACGAGCTGGCCGGCGAGGTGACCGAGCGGGTGATGCAGGCCTATTTCGAGGAGGGCTGCAACATCGCGGACGTCGAGGAGCTGGTGCGGCTCGGCGTCGAGGCGGGCCTCGCCGAGCGCGAGACGCGAGCGGCGATGATCATGCGGGCCGGACAGGACGGGGTGGTGGCGGCCGAGCGGCATGCGGCGGTGCTCGGCATCACCGGGGTCCCCACGTTCATATTCGATCGACAGTACTCGCTGTCGGGCGCGCAAGAGATCGACACCTTCATCCGGGTGATCGATCAGGTGGTCGAGCTGGCCGCGGGTCGTGAAGTAGCCACGTGACCCCGGCCGAGCTCACCGGCCGGTCTCGCAGCCATGTGGTCGATGTGAGCGATCCGCCCTGCACCCTGCACGCCGAGGTGGCGGTCCCGTTCGCGCGGCTGCGTCGCGCGGCCGCCACGGCCGGCTTCGACCTGGTGCCGCAGAGCGGGTTTCGCGATTTCACCCGCCAGCTGTCGATCTGGAACGCGAAATTCAGCGGCGCCGCCGCGCTCTACGACGCATCGGGCCGCGCGCTCGATGCGCTCGCGCTCACCCCGCCGGAGCGCATCCGCCACATCCTGCACTGGTCGGCGCTGCCCGGCGCGAGCCGGCATCACTGGGGAACGGATCTCGATCTCATCGACCGGGGCGCCGTGGCGAGCGGCTACCGGGTGCAGCTGGTGCCCGCCGAGTTCGCGCCGCCGGGTCCGTTTGCCGCGCTCGCCGCCTGGCTCGAGGCGAACGCCGCCCGCTTCGGTTTCTTCCGGCCGTTTCGCGGCGTGCGCTCGGGCGTGCAGGCCGAGCCCTGGCACTTCAGCTTCGCGCCGCTGGCCGAGCCGGCGCGCCGCGCATTGACGCCGGACCTGCTGCGCGAGGCGTTGAGCGAGGCGCCGCTCGGCGGCAAGCAGGAGGTGCTCGCGGCGCTTGCGCAGATCCACGCCCGCTACGTGGCGAGCATCGACTTTCCCTGAAATTGCCGGCCGGATCGCGGCGTGGGCCCGGCCGGATCGCGCCCTATGCCCGGCCGGATCGCGCCCCCTATGCCCAGAGAGTCTTGAGGCGATCGACCATCAACCCGCGCACCTGTCCGAGCTGGTCGCTCTCGGAGGTGAACAGGGGCGGATTCCGGCGCAGCATGCGCCAGCGCTCGGCGCGCAGGATGCGCTGCAAGTAGCCCATGTTGCGCTCGATGGCCTCAAGATAAGGATTCTGCCCCGCGAACAACGGCTCGACGTATTGATAGGCCTGCTCGAACTCGCCATCGAGGCGCTGCACGCGCGTCTCGCGAACGAAGGTGGGCGTCTGGCGCAGCAGATCGAGTCCGGAGCTGTAGCGCACGTGCAGAGTGCCGTCGCTGCCGGGCGCCGCCGCGACCCCGCCGAGCACGAATTCCGGATAGAGCCGGTCGCGGCACTTCTCGAGGTAGCACCGATCCGCCATCTGCGCGATCAGGTCGGCGGTGCCGAGCAAGTGCCCGCACTTGCGATCACGGCCGTCCGACAGATGAATCTGGCTGAGCTTGATCTCATATCCGGTGAAATGCACGATGCGGGTCGACACCGGCACCCACGCCTCCATGCCGATGCTCGGCAGGAAGCGCGCCAGGAAGCGGGCGCTGCGCGTCACGTGATAGAGCGTGAATTCCGCGCCGTTGCGGTGCACGCGGTCGTCGAACTCGCGGATGTAGCCCGAGTCGTGGAACAGCGAGGTGACGATCGACATGATCGCGCGCTCGGCACCGACACGATGCGGCGCATCGACGTTGCTCTCGTAGCCGACCAGCAGCCGCGCCATGGCGAGGGTCATGTCGAGCGAGTGCTGGCGATCGTGGTAGACGGTGTCGACGCCGTGATATCCGGGCATGCGTCCGGAGAACAGCCGCTCGAATTCCTCGAATGCTATGGCGAGCCGATCGAAGGGCTCGCCCGGCCAACCGACGGTGAACAGCTCGCGTACCGCCTGGGTGACCGCCGGCGTGGAGCTGACTTGAACGGAGTTGGTAACGTCGTAATCGTTACGGCGCAGGTCATACATCGACGAAGTTTAAGCCGTCGGCCTGGCGGGCGCCACGTGCGCAGTTCTCACTCGGCGCCATATGTCAAAGGCGGACGGCGAGTTTCGCGGTACCCTGCCGCGAGCCGACCCGCGGGCCGGCTTAGTAGACGCGCAGACCGCCGAACTTGCGGCGCACACGCCGGGCGAGAGTGACATATCCAAGCCAGAAGCCGAGCGCCGCCGCAGCGAGCGCCGCGCAGCACGCGAGGCCCGCGCCGATCAGCGACGGCCGGGCGGATGGCGGGCCGGCATGCGCGGCGAGGTCGAGCTGCGCCTGCTTGGCGGCGAGCTCTTCCTGCAGGCGCTGCACCTGCGCGCGGGCGGCCGCCTCGGCGCTGCGGGCCGCGGCTTCCGCGAGACCGGGGCTGGTCGAGTGAGCCCGGTCGAGCTCCTCCTCGAGCTGCTTGACGCGCACGGTCGCAGGCTCCTGCGTGGTGAGGTACGAGCTCTTGACCCAGCCGGTGGTGCCGTCGGCGAGGCGCACCTGCGTGAAGTCACCGCTGCTCGCGAGGGTGTCGACGCTCGCGCCCGAATGCAGAGTGGCGAGCCGCTCTCCTTGCTGGTTCTGCCCGGAGTAGACGTTGAGCACGAGCTGATCGGTCACATAGGCCGTGGCGGCCCGGGCGGCGCAGGCGAGCGATGCGCCAGCGACCACCAGGGCCAGCGCGGCGCGCAACTTCACGCGGCGATTCCGGTTTGCTTGAGCAGCGGCCGTACGTCCGGTGGACGTCCCCGGAAGCGCACGAACGCGTCCATGGCGTCGAGACTCCCGCCACGCGCGAGG
Organism: Steroidobacteraceae bacterium; assembly: GCA_035504115.1. Taxonomy (GTDB): domain Bacteria; phylum Pseudomonadota; class Gammaproteobacteria; order Steroidobacterales; family Steroidobacteraceae; genus Bog-1198. The sequence goes on from DATJSL010000050.1 coordinate 92,752, forward strand.
ATGGAATCGAGAAAGCGCGCGGCCGTGGCGGCGTCGAACACACCGGCCTGCTCGAATGCCTCGAAGGCGTCCGCGGCCAGCACTTCGGCCCACTTGTAGCTGTAGTATCCGGCCGCATAGCCGCCGGCGAAGATATGCGAGAAGCTCGCCGGCATGCGGTTGAACGCCGCGGTCGGGGCGACCGCCACGCGCTCGCGGACCCGCGACAGCGTCTGCGCCACCCTCGCGCCGGCGCCGGGATCGAAGTTCGCGTGCAGCTCGAAATCGAAGCTCGCGAGCTCGATCTGGCGCAGCGTATCGAGCGCCGCGTTGAAGGTGCGCGTGCCGAGCAGGCGCTTCAGCATGTCCGCGGGCAGCGGCTCACCGCTGCTCACGTGGGCCGAGATGAGCGGCAGCACCTCGACCCGCCACACGAAGTTCTCCATGAACTGGCTGGGCAGCTCGACCGCGTCCCAGGCGACGCCGTTGATGCCCGCGATGCTCGGGTAAGGCACGCGCGTGAGCATGTGGTGCAAGCCGTGCCCGAACTCGTGGAACAGCGTCGTCACCTCGTCGTGCGTGAGGAGCGATGGGGTATTGCCCACCGGCGCGGTGAAGTTGCAGACCAGCTGGGCCACCGGCAGCGAGCTGCCGGTGGGCAGGGATCGGGCGACGACGCATTCGTCCATCCACGCGCCGCTGCGCTTCTCGAGCCGGGAATACGGATCCAGATAGAAGCCCGCGACGATGCGACCGCCGCCATCCACCAGATCGTAGTAGCGCACGCTCGGGTGCCAGACGGCGACTGCGGGTCGCTCGCGCGCCGTGATGCCATAGAGCCGCTCGGTCACCGCGAACAATCCCGAGAGCACCTTCGGCAGCGGAAAATAAGGGCGCAGCGCCTCCTGCGAGACCTTGAAGCGGCTCTCCTGGAGACGCTCGCTGAAGTACGCCAGGTCCCACGCCTCGAGCTTGCGCCCGGCGAACTCCTCGAGCTCCTGGAACTCGCGGCGCGCGGCCGGGCGGCAGCGCCGTGCCAGGTCCTCGAGGAATCCCAGCACCTGCTTGCTGCTCTTCGCCATGCGCGTGGCGAGCGCGTAGTCGGCGAAGTTCGGATAGCCGAGGATGTGGGCCAGCTCGTGACGCAGCGGCAGGATCTGCGCGATGAGCGGATTGTTGTCGAAGCGCCCGGCGCTCGGCCCGAGCTCCGAGGCGCGCGTCACCCAGGCCTCGTAGATGTCCCGCCGCAGCGTGCTGCTCTGGGCGCTGGTCATGACGGTCATGTAGGTGGGCTGATCGAGCTTGAACAGCCAGCCGCTCTGGTTCGCCTCGCGGGCATTCGCGGCCGCCCGGTCGATGGCATTCGCCGGCAAGCCGGCGAGCTCGGACTCGTCGGTCACGCGCCGGGTGTAGGCGCGCGCGGCGTCGAGGACATTTTCAGAGAACTTCGTCGCGAGCTGCGCGAGACGCTGCACCACCTCGCGGTAACGCGCCTGGCGCTGCGGCGGCAGGTCGACCCCCGCCAGCCTGAAATCACGCAGCGAATTCTCGACCAGCTTGCGCTGTGCGGGATCGAGCCGCTCGCCCTCGATGCGCAGCACGTGCGCATAGCCCGCATACAGCGCCTCGTTCTGGCCGAGCTCCGAGGAGTAGGCCGTGAGCAGCGGCACGCACTCGTTGTACGCCTCGCGCATCTCGGCGGAGTTGGCGACCGCGTTCAAGTGCCCGATCGGGCTCCATACGCGGCTCAAGCGGTAGCTGAGCTCCTCGGCGGGAACGACCAGCGAATCGAACGTGGGATCGGGCTGGGCCGTCAACTCCGCGAGGCGTGCGCGGTTGTCCGCGAGCAGGTGCTCGAGGGCCGGGCGGGCGTGGGACGCCTCGATGCGGTCGAAGGCGGGCAGCGCATCGAGTTGCAGGAGAGGGTTTTGCATGGGCCGAGCTTGCACCGGCGAATTCTACCAGAGCCTCGCGGCATTCCGGGCCGGGGCGCTGCGGCCGGCGCTGCGCGGCCGGCGCTGCGCGGCCGGTATATCATGGAGCGGGTGCCTTGGATCGAGCACCGGGAGCTCACTCGTGTCCAGCGACGTCTTCGACCTCATCAGCATCGGCGGCGGCAGCGGCGGCCTCGCCTGCGCGCAGCGCGCGGCCGAGTATGGCGCAAAGAGCGCGGTCATCGAGTCGGGGCGCCTCGGCGGCACGTGCGTCAACGTCGGCTGCGTGCCGAAGAAGGTGATGTGGAATGCGGCCGGCATCGCGCAGTCGCTCGCCGATGCGGCGGATTACGGTTTCGGGCTCGGTGCGGGCGGGGGCGAGGTCCCGGGCAACGACTGGGCGATCCTCAAGAAAAAGCGCGATGCCTACGTGGCGCGGCTCAACGCCATCTATGCGCGCAACCTCGCCGCCAAGGGTGTCGCCTGCATCGCCGGCCGAGCGCGCTTCCTCGACCCCCACACGGTGGAGGTCGATGGTGCGCGCTACTCGGCGGCGCACGTGGTCATCGCCACGGGCGGGCTGCCCACGGTGCCGGCGCTTCCCGGCGCCGAGCTCGGCATCACCTCGGACGGCTTCTTCGAGCTCGAGCGCCGCCCGCGGCGCGTGGCCGTGGTCGGCAGCGGCTACGTCGCCTGCGAGCTCGCGTCGGCCTTCAGCGAGCTCGGCAGCGAGACCGAGCTGTTCATCCGCAGGGACCACCCGCTCACGTATTTCGACGCCATGCTCGGCAAGTCCTTGATGCGCGAGATGCTCGCCGAGGGCATGGTGTTCCACACCGGCGTCGCGCCCGCGGCGCTCGCCGAGCACGGCGGCCTCAAGAGCCTGGTCGCGGCGGACGGGCGCGAGTTCGCGGGCTTCGATTGCGTGCTGTGGGCGATCGGCCGCTGCGCCAACGTGCTTAGCCTCGATCTCGCCGCGGCAGGCGTGCTGCTCGATGCGCAGGGCTACGTGGCGACCGACGCCTTCCAGAACACCAACGTGGCGGGTGTCTACGCCATCGGGGACGTGACCGGACGGGCGGCGCTCACGCCGGTTGCGATCGCCGCGGGCCGGCGCCTGAGCGACCGGCTGTTCGGCGCTGAGCGCGATCGCCGGCTGTCCTACGAGCTCATCCCGACCGTGGTGTTCACGCACCCGCCCATCGCGACGGTCGGGCTGAGCGAGGCCGAGGCGCGGGCGCAACATGGCGAGGCGGTCAAGGTCTACGTGGCGGACTTCACCCCCCTGTACCATGCGCTCACCACGCGCAAGCCGCACACCGACATGAAGCTCGTGTGCGTGGGCGCGGAGCAGAAGATCGTCGGCTGCCACCTCATGGGCCCCGGGGCCGATGAGATGCTGCAGGGCTTCGCCGTGGCGATCCGGATGGGGGCGACCAAGCGCGATTTCGACGACACGGTGGCCATTCATCCCACCAGCGCCGAGGAGCTCGTGACCATGCGCTGAGCGCGCTTGCCGCCCGGCGCGGCTAGTCCTCCTGGGTGAGCGCGGCCAGCACCAGATGCGTGCTCGGGCGAATGCCGCGCCAGAGCAGGAACGACTCGGCGGCCTGCTCGACCAGCATGCCCCATCCCTTGCAGATGCGCCCGGCGCGCAGTCCGCTCGCCCAGCGGGTGAAGGGTGTCGGGCCGCGCCCGTAGGCCATGTCGTAGCAGACGGTCTCCTCGGTGACGAGTCCGTGCGGCAGCTCCGGCATCACTCCCTGCAGGCTCGCCGCCGTCGCGTTGATGATGAGATCGTAGCCGCCGCGGGCGATCTCGCCGAACGTGCACCCCTCGATCTGGCCCACGTCGGCGAACTCCTCGGCGAGCTTGCGCGCCTTGAACGGGGTGCGGTTGGCGATGGTGAGGGAGCGAAGCTCCCGCTCGCACAGCGGGGCGATCACGCCGCGCGCCGCGCCGCCCGCGCCGAGGATGAGCACCCGCTTGTCCGCCAGCGCGATCTGCAGATTGTGCTCGAGATCGCGCACCAGGCCGATGCCGTCGGTGTTGTCGCCGAGCAAGGTCGTGTCCTCGAAGAAGGCGATGGTATTCACCGCCTGCGCGCGCGCAGCGCGCGGCGTGAGCTCGTTGACCAGCTCCGCGGCGGCCTGCTTGTGCGGCAGCGTCACGTTGAGTCCGCGCACGCCGCCGGTAAGGAGCCGCAGCGTCTCGCGGCGGAAATCGTCCGGATGAATGTCGAACAGCCGGTACACCAGGTTCTGCGCGGCGGCCTTGGCGAACATGCCGTGAATGAACGGCGACCAGCTGTGCGCGACGGGATGCCCGACGACCCCGTATTGGTCTGCGGGGCCAGCCTCGTGGGGTACGGGGCCGGCCTCGTGCGGCAGATTCACGGCTCGAGCCACCCGGCGGCGCGCTTGGCGAAGTAGCTCAGGATTGCGTCGGCCCCCGCGCGCTTGATGGCCATCAGCGCCTCGAGCGCAACGGCGCGCTCATCGATCCAGCCGTTCGCGGCCGCCGCCATGATCATCGAGTACTCCCCGCTCACCTGATAGGCGAAGGTGGGCATACGGAAGCGCTCCTTGACGCGGCGGATGACGTCGAGGTAGGGCAATGCCGGTTTGACCATCACCATGTCGGCGCCCTCGCCGATGTCCAGAGCGACCTCGCGCAGCGCTTCATCCGAATTCGCCGGATCCATCTGATAGGTGTGCTTGCCGGCGCCGCCGAGCTGCTTGGCGGAGCCGACGGCCTCGCGAAAGGGCCCGTAGAAGCTCGAGGCATACTTGGCGGCGTAGGCGAGGATCCGCGTATGCACCAGGCCCGCCGCCTCGAAGGCGCCGCGAACCGCACCGATGCGCCCATCCATCATGTCCGATGGGGCGACCACGTCGGCGCCGGCGTCCGCATGCGAGCGCGCCTGCCGCACCAGGGTCTCGACGGTGAGGTCGTTCTGCACATAGCCGGTCGCGTCGATCAGCCCATCCTGCCCATGGGTGGTGAACGGATCGAGCGCGACGTCCGTGATCACGCCGAGCGCCGGAAATTCCCTCTTGACCGCTCGCACCGCCTGCTGGGCGATGCCCTCCGGATTCCAGGCCTCGCGCGCATCCAGGCTCTTTTTCTCGGGCGGCACGACGGGAAAGAGCGCAATCGCCGGAATGCGCAGCTGCACCAGGGAGGCGCATTCGCGCAGCAGCTCATCGATCGACAGCCGCTCGATGCCCGGCATGGAGGCGATGGTCTGGCGCTGCTTGCTGCCCTCGACCACGAAGATCGGGTAGATGAGCGCATCGACGTTGAGCTGGGTCTCACGCATCAGCCGGCGCGAGAACTGGTCGCGGCGCATGCGCCGCAGGCGCGTGCCGGGAAATGAATCAGCGCGATTTCCGGTCATCTCTACCATGACTCCTGACAGCTTGTGCTACGCGCGCCTGCGTGCGAGCCCGGGCGCGGTGCCCTGCGGCGCCCTGCGTGGGCCCGATCCGCCGCTGCGCGCGTTCCGACCGGCTGCGCGCGGTCGGCGGCGCGGCGCGGTAAGATCGCGGCATTCGAACCGCGAGCCGCAGGCTGATTTATACATGAATGACGACGTCGGCGGAAATGTCGGGCGCGCGCGCTTTCAGGCGCTATGTCAAGCGCTGCGGCCCGACCTGTTGCGCTTCGCCTACTGGCTGTCCGGGGACCTCGCGCTGGCGGAGGACGTGGTGCAGGAGACCATGCTGCGCGCCTGGAAGGCGCGCCATTCCCTCAAGGACGAAGCGGCGGCCAAGCCCTGGCTGCTGACCATCATCCGGCGCGAGTATGCCCGCAGCTTCGAGCGCAAGCGCTTGCCGACGGTCGACGTGGACGAGCTGATCGCGCGCGAGGAGCCCATGCTGGCCGCGGCGCAGGATCAGGAGCTCGCGGAGCTGCGAGCGGCGCTGTTCAAGCTGCCCGCGGAGTACCGCGAACCGCTGGTGCTGCAGGTGCTGATGGGCTACACCACGGCGGAGATCGCCGCCGAGCTCGAGCTGTCGAATGCCGCGGTGCTGACGCGGTTGTTTCGCGGCCGCAAGCAGCTGCGTGCGCTGTGCGGCGAGGACACCAGCCAGGATCCCGAAGAATGATCGATTGCACGGAATATCGGCGGGCGCTTCTTGCGGATCCGCGCTCCACCAGCCCGGAGCTCGCCGCGCACCTGGCGAGCTGCGGCGAGTGCCCGGCGTACACCGATCGGCTGCTGCGCTTCGAGGCGCGCATCGAGCGTGCGCTGCGGGCCGATCTGCCGATGGAGCGGCCCATCGCGCCCGCGGGCGGACGCGGCGGCGCGCCGCTGCGCGGCCGCTGGGGCGGCGGCTGGCTCGCCATGGCGGCCAGCGTGCTGCTCGCCCTGACGGTCGCCGGCGGCCTGTGGCTCGGTGCGCCGCACGCGACGCTCGCGGCCGACGTGGTCGCGCACATGGCGGGCGAGCCGCAGGCGTGGGCGCGTACCGACGTGCCCGTCCCCTCGCCGCAGCTCTCGCCGGTGCTCGAGCAGGCGCACATGCGCTTGCGCCCCGAGGCCGGCATGGTGAGCTACGCTCAGAGCTGTCTGTTCCGCGGCCACCACGTGCCGCACCTGGTGGTACAGACCGGCAACGGTCCGATCACGGTCATGGTGCTCGAGCACGAGTCGGTCCGCCGGGAGGAGCCGTTCGAGGAGGGCGGCTACCGCGGCGTGATCGTGCCGGTGCCCGGACACGGGAGCCTTGCGGTGCTCGCCAAGGACGGGGAAACCGATCTGACGGCGGTCGAGAGCGTGGCCGCGCGCGTCAAGGACGCGATCGTCTGGACGGGCTAGCCAGGCCAGCCGGCAGGAGTCACATTCCGGCCTTGCCCAGCAGGTCGATCAGCCGCCGCGAGCTCGCGGCCAGCGTCGGGTGGTTCGCCTCGAACTGAACGGCGGCTCTCTCCAGCCGGTCGGCGAGCGAATCGTCGACCTCGCGCGGGGCTTCCAGCAGGCGCTTGACGTCCTCGAGCATCTCGCCGCGCACCTGGTCCGTTTGCGGATCGGCCGGGCTGACCTTGTGAAGCTCCTCGTGCAGCTTGCTCAGGTGATCGCGCAGATCATCGGGATCCATGTTCATTCCTCCGCAGTTCGCGCGCCGCCGCCGGCCGCTCCCTCATTGTGCCATCCGCTCGGGCGTGAGGCGTGCGACTTCCACGTAGCCCCGATCGGCTTGCGCGAGCGCGGCGTGGATGGCGCCGTATACCCTCGAGAGGTGCTCATCCGCGCCGTACGGGGGATTGACGATCAGCAACCCGCTGCCGGCGAGGCCGACCGCGGCATCGTCCGGATGCACGGCGAGGTCGGCCAGCAGCATCTTCGGGATGCGCAGGGATTGAAAGCGGGCGTGCACCGCGCGGCGCTGTGCGGCGCTCGAGATGGGGTACCACAGCAGATACAGCCCGGTGGGCCAGCGGCGGTAGGCGTCCGCAAAAGCGCGGCAGAGGCAGGAGAGCTCCTCGAGATTCTCGTAGGGCGGGTCGATGAGCACCAGCCCGCGCCGCTCGGCGGGCGGCAGATGGGCGCGCAGCGCCGCATAGCCATCGGCGAGCTGCACCTGCATGCGTCCGGCGGAGTCGATCTCGCGCTCGGCGGCGCGCGCCTCGGCGGGCTCGAGCTCGGTGAATACGGCGCGGTCCTGGGGGCGCAGCGCCGCCGCGATGAGCGCCGGCGACCCCGGGTAGCGCGTCAGACGCCTGCCGGGCCGCGCCCCGATGGCGGCGAAGTAAGGCGCGAGAGACGGCTCCCCGGGGCAGGCTCGCAGCAAGCTCTGCACGCCGCGCTCGGCCTCGCCGGACTTTCTCGCCTGCGCCGATTGCAGATCGTAAATCCCGCGGCCGGCGTGCGTGTCGAGGGCGAAGAACGGAGTCTGCTTGCGCCTCAAGGCGTCCAGGCAGTAGAGCAGGGCCGCGTGCTTGGCCGCGTCCGCAAAATTTCCGGCGTGATAGATATGACGATAATTCATCGCGGCGCATTGTGCTTGGCTTCGCCGGGTGGCGCTCGAGACTTTTTGGCGCGGGTCCAGCGGGGGGGCGGCTCAATTTGACCCGCCCGGCGCGCCCAAGGACAATGCCGCGCCAAGCCGATGCCTACCCTCGATCGACGCACCTTCATGACTTTCGCCGCCGCCAGCCTCGCGGCGCCGCGGGCGCCCGGCGCGCCGGCTGACGAGCTGCCACGCGATCGCATGCGGGGCTCGGGCGGCATGCTCGTCGTGAACGCGCTCGGCGGGCTGGAGGACCCGAACCAGCCCGACAGCGGATCCGGCGCGAATCCGACGCTGCTCGAGCCGCGCGTGCTGCGTGATGCACACGCGTCGGGGCTCACGGCGGTCAACATCACCCTCGGCTATGTCTCGGGGCAGGCGGATCCCTTCGAGCAGAGCGTGCGCAGCATCGCGCAGATGGATGCGCTCGTGCGCACCGGCGAGAGGGACCTGCTGAGGGTTTACACGGCACACGACATCCTGCGGGCCCAATCTGAAGGGCGCATCGGGATCATCTACGGATTCCAGAACGGGGCCATGCTCGGGAGCGACGTGTCGCGCGTCGACCTGTTCGCGGGCCTCGGGGTGCGCGTGATCCAGCTCACCTACAATCCCGCCAATCAGATCGGCGACGGATCGGTGGCGCCCGGCAACCGCGGCCTCACGCCCTTCGGGCGCGAGGTGGTCGAGCGCCTCAATGCGCAGCGCCTCATGGTCGACCTGTCGCACAGCGGTGAGCGCACCTGCCTGGAGGCGGCGCGCGCCTCGCGCCAGCCCGTGTCCATCAATCACACCGGCTGCCGTGCCCTGAACGATCTGCCCCGCAACAAGACCGACGAGGAGCTTGCGCTGGTCGCCTCCCGAGGCGGCTTCATCGGCATCTTCTTCATGCCGTTCCTGAGCCCGACGGGCCACGCGAGCGCCGAGGACGTCGTGGCACACATCGATCACGCCGTGAACGTCTGCGGCGAGGACCACGTGGGCATCGGCACCGATGGGTCGGTGACCCCGATCGATGATCTCGAGGCGTATAAGGCGGTGCTCGCGAAAGAGGTGGCGGCGCGACGCCAGGCGGGGGTGAGCGCCGCCGGCGAGCGGCCCGATACGCTGCCCTTCGTGGTCGATCTGCGCGGCGTGGGGCAATTCCACGACCTGGCCCACCGGCTGAGCCGGCGCGGCTACAGCGCGAGCCGCGTGGAGAAGATACTCGGCCGGAATTTCCTGCGCTTCGCGCGCGAGGTATGGGGGAGTTGAGCCGGTCCTTCGGAAGGAGAGCAAATCCATGTACGAGCTATACATAGGCAACAAGAATTATTCGTCCTGGTCGCTGCGTCCCTGGGTGCTCATGCGCGAGGCGGGAATCGGATTCAAGGAGCAGCTGATCCCCTTCGGGCATCCGAGCTGGCGACACTTCAGGACGATGTGCCCGAGCGGCAGGGTGCCTTGCCTGTTCGATGGCGAGGCCACGGTGTGGGACTCGCTCGCCATCGTCGAGTATCTGGCCGAGCGTCACGCCGGGGTGTGGCCGCAGGATCCGCGCGCGCGGGCATGGGCGCGCAGCGCCGCGGCGGAGATGCACTCGGGATTCGCCGAGCTGCGCAACCGCTGCTCCATGAGCTGCGGGGTGCGCATCCGGCTCAAGGAGGCGCCGGAGGCGCTGCAGCGCGACCTTGCGCGCCTGGAAGCACTCTGGAACGACGGCCTGGCGCGCTTCGGCGGGGCGTTTCTCGCCGCAAATACCTTCACGGCGGTCGATGCATTCTTCGCGCCGGTCGCCTTCCGCGTGCAAACCTATGGCCTCGAGCTCGGAGCGCGGGCGGCGCACTACGCGGCGCGGCTGCTCGAGCTGCCATCGATGCGGGCGTGGTACGCCGACGCGCTGGCCGAGACGTTTCGCGACGAGCCGCACGAGGCCGAGATTCTGGCGGCGGGGACCCTGCTCGAGGATCTGCGCCGGCGCTAACCCGCTTTTCTCACGCCTAGCCGCGGCGCCCGTCAGGCGGGGCGCGAGAGCTCCTGCAGGTAATCGCGCGGGCGCAGGAACTCGTACAGGCGCGCCTCACGTGAGCCCGCGTCCGGATGCCAGTCGTAATCCCAGCGCGCGAGCGGCGGCAGGGACATCAGGATGGATTCGGTTCGACCGCGCGACTGCACCCCGAACAGCGTGCCGCGATCGTACAACAGGTTGAACTCCACGTAGCGCCCGCGGCGATAGAGCTGGAAGTTGCGCTCGCGCTCTCCCCACGGCTCGAGCTTGCGGCGCTCCACGATCGGCAGGTAGGCGGGCAGGAAGTGATCGCCCACGCTGCGCATGAACTCGAAGCAGCGGGCGAAACCGCCCTCGCACAGGTCGTCGAAGAACAATCCGCCGACGCCGCGCGTCTCATCGCGGTGAGGCAGGAAGAAATAGCGGTCGCACCACTGCTTGTACTTCGGGTAGAGGTCGGCGCCGAACGGCTCGCAGGCGGCTCTCGCGCTGCGATGCCAATGAAGCACGTCCTCGTCGAAGGGGTAGTAGGGCGTCAGATCGAAGCCGCCGCCGAACCACCACGACCGGGGCGAGTCGGCCGACGTCACGAGCAGGAAGCGGACGTTGCAATGCGTGGTGGGGACGAAGGGATTGCGCGGGTGCAGGACCAGCGACAGCCCCATGGCCTCGAATGCCGCGCCCGCGATGTCGGGACGAACGGTGCTCGCGGATTGCGGCAGCTTGTCGCCGTGCACGTGCGAGAAGGAGACGCCGGCGCGCTCGAAGACGGCACCGCCGCTCAATACGCGGCTCTCGCCGCCGCCGCCGCCGGGGCGCTCCCATGAATCGCGGCGAAACTTCACCGTGTCGAGCGCCTCGACGGCGAGGGTGATGCGATCGTGCAGCTGCCCGAGGTAGCTGCGCACGGCGGCGGCATCCGGCGGCGAAACGATCGTGCCCGGGGTGTCCGCCATGCGTCAGGTTTTCGTCCGCCTCGCGCGGCTGGATCTGGCCTTGGACGGCGCTCGCGCCGAGAACTCCGCCGGTGCGCGCTTCTTGGCCGCAGGCTTCGATTCCTTGGCCGCAAGCCGTGCTTGGGCCCGCGCGCTCCGCGCGCCGAGCCCGGCGGACTTCGCCGCCGCAACACGTGCGCCGGCGTCGGTCCGCAAGCCGCGGCCGCGGCGCACGCGCGGGCTGCCCGCGGCGGGTGCACCGGCAGTCCTCGCGGGCGGCGGGGCAGGCTCATTACCCTGCGCCGCCGCCTTGCCCTGAGGCGCTGCCTTGCCCTGAGGCGCTGCCTTGCCCTGAGGCGACTCCTTGCCCTGAGGTGCCGCCTTGCCCTTGGCCGCGGCCTTGCCGGCCTTGCGCCCCCATTTGCCGAAGGTGCGCGCCGGCGCGGCGGCGAGCATGCTGCGGCATTCCTCGAGCGACAGGCTCTTGGGCTCCCTGTCCTTGGGGATCTTCGCGTTGCGCGATTTGTCGGTGACGTACGGTCCGTAGCGCCCGTTGAGCACCTGGATGCCGGCGTCCGGAAAATCGAGGATGAGACGATTCGCGTCCGCGATCTCCTTCTCGCGAATCACCTCGAGCGCCCGCTCGAGCGTGATGGTGTAGGGATCGTCGCTCTTGAGCGAGACGTACTTGGAGCCGTACTTGACATAGGGGCCGAACCGGCCGGTGTTGGCGACGATCTCCTCGCCGCTCCCCGTCTGCCCGAGCTTGCGCGGCAGCTGGAACAAGTACAGCGCCTCTTCGCGCGTGATGGTGTCCATCTTCTGGCCGGGCCGAAGCCCCGCGAATCGCGGCTTCTGCTCGTCGTCCTTGGTGCCGATCTGCACGAAAGGTCCGAACCGGCCCATGCGCACGCTCATCGGCTTGCCGCTGGCCGGATCCGTTCCGAGGTCGCGCGCCATCGCGACCTCTTCGCGGCTCACCGACGCCTCGGTGTGCTTGACGAGCTTGATGAACGGCTTCCAGAACCGGTCGAGCAGCGGCACCCACTCCTGCTCGCCCGCCGCGATGCTGTCGAGCGCATTCTCCATCTTGGCCGTGAAGTCGTAGTCGACGTAGATGGTGAAATACAGCGTGAGGAAGCGGCTGACGATCTTGCCGATGTCGGTGGCGGTGAAGCGGCGGCTCTCGATCTGCACGTACTCCCGGTCGCGCAGCGTGGAGATGATGGAGGCATACGTCGATGGGCGGCCGATCCCGTACTCCTCGAGCGCCTTCACCAGCGATGCCTCGGTGTAGCGCGGCGGCGGCTCGGTGAAGTGCTGCGCGGGGACGACCTCGAGCAGCTTGACGCGGTCCCCTTCGGCGAGCGGCGGCAGGACGCGATCCGAATCATCCTGCACCACATCGTCCATGCCTTCCTGATAGACGGAGATGTAGCCCGGCTTGACCAGGGTCGAGCCGTTGGCGCGCAGCACCGTGCGCTGCCCGCCGCCATCGGACGGCGGCCCGCGGACGCCGCCCGCCAGCATGTCGACCGCGACGGTGTCGAACACGGCGGGCGCCATCTGGCATGCCAGGGTGCGCTTCCAGATGAGCGAGTAGAGCCGGAACTGGTCCGACTCGAGCTTGCGCTCGATGTCGGCGGGAATGATGCGCGCGTCGGTCGGGCGGATGGCCTCGTGGGCCTCCTGCGCGTTCGCCGACTTGGTCTTGTAGACCCGCACTTCCTCGGCGAGGCCTTCCTGACCGTACAGCTCGACGATCAGCTCGCGGATCTGCGCGACGGCTTCCTGTGCGAGATTCAGGGAATCGGTGCGCATGTAGGTGATGAGGCCGACCGCGCCGTCGCCGATGTCGACGCCCTCATACAGCTGCTGCGCGACGCGCATCGTCTTCTGGGCGCTGAAGCCGAGCTTGCGGGACGCCTCCTGCTGCAAGGTCGAGGTGGTGAAGGGCGGCGCGGGATTGCGCCGTCTTTGCTTGCGCTCGATCGACAGGACCGACAGCTCGCCGCGGGCCGCCGCCTCGAGCGCGCTCACCGCGGCGCGCGCGGCGCTCTCGCTGGTGAAGCTGAACTGCTCCACCTTCGCGCCCTCAAATTCCACCAGCCTGGCCGGGAACCGCTGCTTGGAGTGCTCGAGCTCGGCGTCGATGGTCCAGTATTCCTGCGCCTCGAAGGCGGCGATCTCATCCTCGCGCTCGCAGATCATGCGCAGCGCCGGGCTCTGCACGCGGCCGGCGGACAGCCCCGGCCGCACCTTCTTCCACAGAAGCGGGGAGAGGTTGAAGCCCACCAGGAAGTCGAGCGCGCGGCGCGCCTGCTGCGCATTCACCAGATCGAGCGACAGGCCGCGCGGATGCTCCATGGCCTCGCGCACGGCGTTCTTGGTGATCTCGTAGAACACCACCCGCTGCACGTCCTTGCCCTTGAGCGCGCCGTCGGATTTCAGCAGCTCGTGCAGGTGCCAGGAGATGGCCTCGCCCTCGCGGTCCGGGTCGGTCGCAAGATAGAGGGCCTTGGCCTTCTTGAGCGCCCTGGCGATGGCCTCGACGTGCTTGTGGTTGCGCTCGACCACCTGATACTTCATGGCGAAGTGGTGCTTCGGGTCGACCGCGCCTTCCTTCGGCACCAGGTCGCGCACGTGGCCGTAAGAGGCCAGCACCTCGAAGTCCTTGCCGAGGTACTTCTTGATGGTCTTCGCCTTCGCAGGCGACTCGACGATAACGAGGTTGTTGCCCAAAATGGTGTACTAGGGTCGTCTAATGCAGGGCGTCGGAGCGCTCTTCGAACACCAGGTCTTCCATCTGCGCGTAGGCCGATTCCTGGCCCGGCTGACTGAACAACACCATGAGCACGACCCACTTGACCTGGTCGATGTCGATTTCATCCGCCTCGAGCGCCATCAAGCGGTCGATCACCAGCTCGCGCTGGGTGCCCGACAGGATGCGCACGTTCTCCAGATACATCAGGTAACCGCGCACGTCGGTATCCAGGCGCAGCAGCTCCTGACCGCTGAAGATGCGCACGGCGCGCGCGGTGGCTTCGGCGACCTTGCCGAGCTGCTCGCCGGAAAGCCCGTCGAGCCACTCGAGCGCCCGCTCGACGTCCGCTTCGGCGAAGCCGGCCTTGTCGAGCTCGACTTTCAAGGTGGCCCGGTCCGGCCGCGGCTCGTCGTCGGCGCTCATGTAATTCTCGAAAAGGTAGATGAGCAGATCGAGAACGTTATCTTTCACCTCCGGCTCTCCTGTTGGCGACTCGGGAGTAGCGGCCCCCGGGGGCGGCCTGAACGTGGCCTTCGAGCTCGAGGATCAGCATCATCGAGGACACGGCTTCTGGTTTGAATCCGGTGCGGAGGACCAGTGTGTCGAGGTCCGCAGGATCAAAGCCGAGCGCATCTAACAAGATTTTGTGTTCCTTGTCCATGCCCGGGACCGACGGCGCGGGCCGCCCGTCGCCTGCGGGGAGCGGTGCGGCGCTGGCGAAGAAGCCGGAAAAGTCCAGCTCGCTCAATATGTCATCCGCACTTTCGGCCAGCATGGCGCCCTGCTTGATGAGCCGGTGGCAGCCGCGGCTCAAGGGATTGTGGATGGAGCTGGGAATCGCGAACAGCGCCCGGCCGCGGGCGCGCGCGGCGCGCGCGGTGATCAGTGAGCCTGAGCCGCGTGCCGCCTCGACCACGAGCGTCGCCAGGCTCATGGCCGCCAAGATTCGATTTCGCTGCGGAAAGCTCGATCGCCGCGGGGCGGTGCCCAGAGGGAATTCACTCACCAGAGCGCCCGAGGACTCGATCGCCTCGCTCAGGGCCCGATGGGCGCGCGGGTAGAGGACGTCGACGCCGTTGCCCAGCACGGCGAGCGTGCTGCCCTGCGCCGCGAGGGCGCCGCGATGCGCAGCGGCATCGATGCCCCGTGCCAGCCCGCTCGAGACGGCGAGCCCGCGCTCGGCGAGCGCGCGGGCGAACTCGAAGGCGTTCTCGACGCCCTGGGGGGTGGGGTTGCGGCTGCCGACGACGCACAGCTGCGGATCGGCGAGCCGTGCGCGGCTGCCGGAGGCGTACAGCGCCAGCGGGCAGTCACGGCATGCCCGCAGCAGGCTGGGAAAATCCGGATCGCAGAACGGTATGAGGTGGTGGCGCTCGCCTTCCAGCCAGCGGATCTGCCGGGCGCCGGGATGCGGCAGCTCGGAGCGCAGGTAGGCGCGTGACGCGCCGCACACCCCCGCCGCGGCGAGCTCGGGCTCGGAGGCGCGCAGCAGGGCGCGCGGGGAGCCAAGGTGCGCCAGCGCCCGCGCGAGCGTCGCGGCGTCGAGCGCGGGGGTATGGGCGAGCGCGAGCCACGCCAGAGTGTCCTCGCATAGCGGCATGCCGCCTTAGTATCGGCCAGGCCGAGCGCGCGCCGCCGCGCTTGGCGCTGCATCAACGTGCAGATTCGCGGTGCGCGCCGCCGCTCCCGCCGGTCCGCATCGACCGCCCTCGATCTAGGGAGACTGCACCTTGTCGGCCACGCGAATGATGTCGGTGGCTTCCATGACGAGCCCGAAGCTCATGTGCTCGAACGTCTTGAACACCATGAACGTGCCGGTGCGCTCATCGGGGAGGTCCACCTGCTTGGCGAACAGCGTCGAGGTCGGGTGCACGAACCCTTCGCGCGAATTGTCGTACACCGGGTCGCTCGCCGAGTACACCGCGAGCACGTTGCCCGGCTGCAGGCCGTCGCGAGCGCCGCGGTTGATGACCACCACTTCGTACTGACCGATGACCGTGACGCCGTCGGACACCGCCATGATGCGGCCGTGGACGTTGCTCTTCGGCGGGCTCGGCATGAAGTCGAGCGGCACATCGACGTTGCCGGGCAGCAGCTTGTCGCCGGGGTAGGTCTCGCGCGCCGACTGGGTCATGATGAGCGTCGCCGGATCCCCGCCGCGCGTGATGTGGCCGGAGCCGGTGTACACCCCGTTGTAGCCCAGGATGCGGTTGTCGTCCGGATCGCGCAACGGCTCGCCGACACGCACCAGGTTGTAGTTCGCCCCGAGCTCCACCGGGCTCTTGAAGCCGCGCGCATAGACGGTATTTCCCTCGGACATGATCACGTGCGAGTCGCGCGTGGAGAGCACGTAGGGCGCCCCGCCGATCTGCGCCTTCTCGAGCACCGAGGGCCTGGACATGAACGCCGCGACGGTCTCGTAGGGAATCGTGGTCACCGCCGCCTCGAGCGGCTGGCTGCGCACGCGCGGCAGCACCCGTGCGCTGTCGCCGCGCTCCAGCCCGGGCTGCAGCACCAGCCGCGGGCGTCCCTCGACGTACACCAGGTGCAGGGTGTCGCCCGGATAGATCAAATGCGGGTTGTGCACCTGGGGGTTGACCTGCCAGATCTCCGGCCAGTACCAGGGGTCCTTGAGGAACACCTTGGCGATGCCCCAGAGCGTGTCGCCGCGCTTGACCACATAGCTGTCGGGTGCGTTCGGCGCGAGCTGCATGCCGCCTTCCGGCCCGCTCTGCGGGGGCAGGGGCGAGGTCGAGGCGCCGGAGCCCGAATCGATGGCCGCCTCCATCGCCGTTCGCTCATCGCCGACCACCGTGCCCTGCACGGCGTTGTCGTTGTCGGCGACCGGTGGGGGCGCGGGCGGCGGCCGCTGGGTTTGGCAGCCCGCTGCGGCGATCGCTAGTACCAGGGCTATTGTCAGATGGCGTTGCATTCGTTTCGCTCCCGTGAGTCGCCTGTCATATGGTGCCGGGCCGGCTGGTATACTGCCGGTCTGCCTCCAAGGACTGGGACGTATCGCCCGTTTTCGGCGAATCAGCAGCGCATTCGCACCGCCGCAAACGCGCCATTAAGTTAAGCAGCGGCGGAACTTTAGCAACTATCATCGGCCAAAAACACGACATCCATCGCATAACTCCCATGACCAAGCTCGCCATTCTGGAGTACCCCGATCCGCGACTGCGGACCCGTGCGCAGCCGATCGCCGTGGTCGATGACGCCGTGCGCCGGCTGGCCGATGACATGCTGGAGACCATGTACGCCGCCAAGGGCCTGGGTCTCGCGGCAAGCCAGGTGGATGTGCACAAGCGCCTGGTCGTGCTCGACGTGAGCGATACGCGCGATGAGCCCATGGTGTTCATCAATCCGCAGATCCTCTGCGCGCAGGGCCGTGCTCCCGGCGAGGAGGGGTGCCTGTCCCTGCCCGGCATCTACGACAAGCTCGAGCGCGCCGCGCGCATCAAGGTGCGTGCCCTCGACCGCAACGGGGAGCCGTTCGAGCTCGAGGCCGAAGGTCTGCTCGCCGTCTGCATCCAGCATGAGATGGATCATCTGGAGGGCAAGCTGTTCGTTGACTACCTCTCCGAGCTCAAGCGCCAGCTGATCCGGCGGCGCCTGCAGAAGGAGCGCAAGCAACGCTCCGCGAGCGAGGTACGCGCCCCAGTACCCGCTCTTTAGAAGTGTCCGCTTGGGTAATCCGTCCTTGAGGCTGGGCTTCGCCGGCACGCCTGAGTTCGCGGTGCCGGCGCTCGATGCCCTGGCCCGCTCCCCGCACACGCTCGAGGCGGTGTTCACCAAGCCGGATCGTGCCGCCGGCCGCGGCCGCCAGCTGCAGTCGAGTCCGGTCAAGCTGCGAGCCCGGGAGCTCGGGCTCGCGATCCTTCAGCCCGCCACGTTCAAGGATCCCGAGGCCTGCGAGGCGCTGCGCGGGCTCGATGCGCTGGTGGTGGTGGCCTACGGGCTGATCCTGCCGGCGCCCGCGCTCGCGGCGCCGCGCCTCGGGTGCTTCAACATCCATGCCTCGCTCCTGCCGCGCTGGCGCGGCGCCGCCCCCATCCAGCGGGCGTTGCTCGCCGGGGATGCGATCACCGGCATCACCATCATGAGGATGCAGGCGCAGCTCGACGCCGGTCCCATCCTCGCGGCGCGCGCGATCGACATCGGGCCGCGCGACACGGCGGGCGTGCTGCACGACCGGCTCGCCCGGCTCGGGGCCGAGCTCATATGCCAGACGCTCGATGCGCTGGCGCACGGACCGGTCGCCGAGACTCCTCAACCGCAGGCCGGCGTCACCTATGCCGGGAAGGTCTCGAAGTCCGAAGCGCCGATCGACTGGCGCCAGGACGCCGAGCAGGTGCTGCGCCAGGTGCGCGCCTTCAATCCGACGCCGGTCGCCGAGACGCGGCTCGGGGCGCTGCAGCTGCGCATCTGGGAGGCGGATCGGCTCGCCGAGCCGCCTGCGCTGGCGGCGCCCGGCACGGTGCTGCACGCCGCCGAGCGCGGCATCGACGTGGCCTGCGGGAGCGGCGCCATCCGCATCACGCGGCTGCAGCTCGCCGGGCGCAAGCCGCTGGCGGCGGCCGAGTTCCTGAAAGCTCAGCCGCTCGCCGGCGCGCGCTTCGCATGAGCGCGGCGGCCTGCACTGCCCGCTCGCTGGCCGCGCATGCGGTGGCTCGGGTCCTGCGCGAGCGCCTCACCCTGGACGCCGCGCTCGAAGGGGCGCTCGAGACGGCTCCCGCGGCGCTCGCGCCGCCGGTGCGATCGCTGTGCTTCGGCGCGGTGCGCGGATTCTATCGCCACGAGGCGATCCTGCGCCGCGTGCTTCGCCAGCCGGCGAAGTCCCTCGATTGTCTGGTGCGCGCATTGCTGTCGATCGCGCTGTTCGAGATCGAGGATGCGCGCACACCCCAGTATGCCGTGGTGGATGCGGCCGTGGGGACCGCGAAAGCCGCCGGCGCCGCACGCGCGGGCGGTCTGGTGAACGCGGTGCTGCGCCGCTATCTGCGCGAGCGCGCGGCGCTCGATGCGGACATCGCGACGAGCCCCGCGGCCCGATACGCCTCTCCCGCCTGGCTCGCCGACCGGCTGCGCGCCGATTGGCCGGCGCGCTGGCAGGAGCTGCTCGCGGCCGGCGATGCGCAGGCACCGATGTGGCTGCGCGTGAACGCGCGGCGCAGCGACACGCAGGCCTATCTTGCCCTGCTGCGCGAGGCGGGAATCGAGGCGCTGCCCGAGCCGCGCGTGCCGCTGTCACTCGCCTTGAGCGCCCCGCGCGACGTTGCGCAGCTGCCTGGCTTCGCCGAGGGCCTGGTCTCGGTGCAGGATCTGGGAGCGCAGTGCGTGGCGTTCGCGCTCGCGCTCGCGCCCGGCCAGCAGGTGCTCGATGCCTGCGCCGCGCCGGGCGGCAAGAGCGCGCTCATGGCCGAGCGCGAGCCGCGGCTCGCCCGCTTGGTGGCGCTCGACGTCGACCCGCTGCGTCTCGGCCGCTTGCGCGAGAACCTCGCGCGCTGCGATCTGCAGGCGCAGATCGAGCAGGGGGACGCCGCAGCCCCGCAAGGCTGGTGGGACGGCGTGCCCTTCGATCGGATCCTCGTCGATGCGCCGTGCTCCGCCCTCGGCGTGATTCGCCGCCATCCCGACATCCGCCTGCGCCGCTCGCCGCAGGAGCTCGCCCGGATGCCGCCCATCCAGGCGCGCTTGCTCGCGGGAGCGTGGAGCATGCTCGCGCGCGGCGGGCGCCTGGTGTATTCGACCTGCACGCTCACCCGCAGCGAGAACCGCGAGGTCATCGGCGCCTTCCTCGAGCGAACGCCGCAGGCGGCCCTCGTGCCCGTCGAGCAATGGGCCGGCTGGCCGGGTCTGGGCGAGCCGGATGAGTTCGGCTGTCAGATCCTGCCGGGTGAGGCGGGTGCCGACGGCTTCTATTATGCTGCATTGACCAAACAATGAGATCCTCCTCGACATTGCGGGTGCTCGTGCTGGCCGCGTGGCTCGCAGCCCTGGGGCCTTCCCCCTGCCGGGCCGACGGCCTCGAGGGGCGCTTCGAAGTGCGCTCCGCCGATCTCGAGCTCAAGGACGGGGTGTACCACCTCAATGCCCGCCTGGAGCTGCCGATCAGCGACGCGGTGCGGCGCGGGTTGACGGAAGGTGTTCCACTCACGCTGGAGGTCGATCTGGACGTCGAGCGAGTGCGGCAGCTGCTCCCGAATTCGCGCATCGCGGAGCTCACGCAGCGGTACGATCTGCAGTACAACGCGGTGAGCGCCCGCTACGTGCTGCGCAACGAGAACAGCGGGCAGCAGCAATCGCTTCCCACGGTCGATGCGGCGCTCGAGCTGCTGTCGGAGGTGCGCAGCCTCCCGGTGCTCGATCGGGCGCTCCTGCCGGACGACCGCCGCTACGAGGCGAGCGTGCGGGCGAAGATCGACTATGGACACGTGCCGTTCACCCTGCGGCTTTTGATGTTCTGGGTCAACGAGTGGCATCGGGAGAGCGACTGGTACACATGGACGCTGCAGCCCTAGTGCGCAAATACGGCTCGACCGTGCTCGGCACGCTGGGCGTGCTGCTGTGGCTCGCGGCGCTGTATCTGCTGGGATCGGCCGCGCAGAACTCGCAGCAATTCGATCGCTGGCTCCCCTGGATCCTGCTGATCAACATCTCCGGGCTGCTGACCTTGCTGGTGCTGCTCGCGGCCAAGCTCTATCAGCTCGTCAAGGACTATCGCCGGCACGTGCCCGGCTCGCGCCTGAAGGGACGCACCGTCGCCATCTTCAGCATGCTCGCCATGGCGCCGATCCTGGTGGTCTATTACTTCGCGCTGCAGTTCCTCAACCGCGGCATCGATAGCTGGTTCCAGATCGAGGTGAGCCAGGGCCTGAAGGATACGCGCGAGCTGTCGCACGCGGCGCTCGAGGTGCGCGTGCGCGAGTTCCTGCAGCACACCCAGGTGGTCGCGCACGAGCTGTCCGGGCTCACCGACTTCAACCTCTTCAGCACCCTGGAGCGCGAGCGCCGCGACAGCGCCGCGCTGGAATTCACGGTGGTGGGCGCGCAGACCCAGATCATCGCCACGAGCTCGGAGCGCCCGATGGATACGCTGCCGGTGCCGGCGACCGACGAGATGATGCTGCAGGTGCGGCGCGGCCGGCCGTACGTGAGCCTGGATACCGATTCGGTCGGGGGCTACGTGATCCGCGCCGGCGCGCCGATCGATGCCTCGTCGAACGCGCCCGCGCGCGTGCTGGTCGCGCTCTACCCCGTGCCTCAGCAGCTCAGCCAGCTGGCCGACACCGTGCAGCGCTCCTACACCCAGTATGCCAATCTGGTGCAGCTGCGCCGGCCGCTGAAATCGACCTTCGTGCTGATCCTGAGCTTCGTCGTGCTGATGTCGCTGATCGCGGCGGTGTACGGCGCGTTCTCCGCCG
Organism: Steroidobacteraceae bacterium; assembly: GCA_035504115.1. Classification (GTDB taxonomy): domain Bacteria; phylum Pseudomonadota; class Gammaproteobacteria; order Steroidobacterales; family Steroidobacteraceae; genus Bog-1198. Next base: position 113,792 of record DATJSL010000050.1, read on the forward strand.
CGCAGCGGCTGGTGCAGCCGGTGCAGGACCTGATCGCCGGGACGCGCGCCGTCGCCAAGGGAAACTACGACACCCAGCTGCCGCTCCCCTCGCGCGATGAGCTCGGCTTTCTGGTGACCTCGTTCAACGACATGACCAAGCGCCTGGCGAGAGCCCGCGAGGAGACCCGCCGCAGCCAGCAGGCCGTGGAAGCGGAGCGCGCCGGGCTGGCGGTGATCCTGGCGCGGCTCTCGACCGGCGTGATCTCGCTCGCGCCCGATCTCATCGTCCGCACGGCCAATCAAGCGGCGAGCGCCATCCTCGGCATCGATCTGGAGGCCGCGGTGGGCGCGCGCTTCGACGAGTCGATCAACGACGGCGTGCTGTTCACGCATTTCCTCGCCGCCGTGAGATCGCGCCTCACCGACGAGCAGCTCGATTGGCGCGAGCAGATCGAGCTGCCGTCGGAGGCGGGCAAGCGCGTCCTCATGTGCGCCTGCACGGCTCTGCCGAACGACGTGGAGGGTGCATCGGGCGTCGTTCTGGTGTTCGACGACATCACCACGCTCCTGCAGGCGCAGCGCGACGCGGCCTGGGGCGAGGTGGCGCGGCGGCTCGCGCACGAGATCAAGAACCCGCTCACGCCGATCCAGCTCTCGGCCGAGCGCATGCAGCGCAAGTTCCTGGGCAGCATGAACGCCCAGGATGCGCAGATCCTCGAGCGGGCCACGCACACGATCGTGGCCCAGGTGGAGGCGATGAAGCAGATGGTCAACGCATTCAGCGAGTACGCGCGGGCGCCCGACATGCACGTGGCCCGGCTCGACCTCAATCAGCTCATCACCGAGGCCGTGGAGCTGTACCGGGCCCAGGAGGGCGCGGCCGAGATCGCCCTGCTGCTGGACGCCAATTTGCCGCAGATCTCCGCCGATCGGGTCCGAATCCGCCAGATCCTGAACAATCTGCTCACCAATTCCCTGGAGGCGCTCGAGGGCAAGGCGGGCGCGCGCATCGAAATCGAAACTCACACCGTCGAAGATGGTCCCAAACACATGGCAGCGATCACCGTGTCCGACAATGGCCCCGGCTTCCAGCGCGACTTGATCGGCACGGTTTTCGATCCTTATGTCACAAGCAAGCCCAAAGGCACGGGATTGGGGTTGGCCATCGTGAAGAAGATCGTCGAAGAGCACGGCGGACGCATCGAGGCGGATAATCGGCGCACCGGCGGCGCCCGCGTGCGTATCCTGCTGCCCTCGAGCGAGGGCTCGCGCGGGGCGGCCGGGCGCGAGCCGCGCAAGGGCGAACAAAGGAGAGAACGGGTATGACCGCTTCGCGAATTCTGGTGGTGGACGATGAGGCGGACATCCGCGGGCTGCTGAAGGAGATTCTCGCCGAGGAAGGCTACGAGGTCGAGGTCGCGGCGGACGCCACCCAGGCGCGCAGCTCGCGCGCGGCGCAGGTGCCCGATCTGGTGCTGCTCGACATCTGGATGCCGGACACGGACGGCATCACGCTGCTGCGCGAGTGGTCGGAGACGGATGGATACGACTGCCCGGTCGTGATGATGTCCGGACACGGCACCGTCGACACGGCGGTCGAGGCGACGCGCCTCGGCGCGTTCGATTTCGTGGAAAAGCCGCTCTCGCTCACCAAGCTGCTGCGCACCGTGGAGCGCGCGCTCGACGCCGGCCGCCGCAGGCGGCTGTCCGAGCGGGCCCAGGGCTCGAGCCTGGCATTGCCGATCGGCAAGAGCAAGCTCACTCAGAACTTGCGCGAGCAGGTGCAGCAGGCCGCCGCCAGCGCATCGCCGGTGCTGTTGATCGGGGAGCTGGGCTCGGGCCGCGAGGCCTATGCGCGGCATCTGCACTCGCTGTCGGTGCGCGCCTCCAAGCCCTTCCACATGGTGGTGGCGGCGAGCCTCTCGGCCGATCCGGCCGCCGCGCTGTTCGGCAGCGAGCGCGACGGCAAGGTGGTGCAGGGCGCGCTCGATCTCGCCGCGGGCGGCTCGCTGTTCCTGAACGGTCTGGAGGATCTGCCGAGCCAGGCGCAGCGTGCGCTGGCAGGAGCGATCGAGCAGAACGGCTATACCCGCGTGGGCGGCCGCGAGCGCCTGCCGCTCAACGTGCGCTGGATCAGCTCGGCGCAGGAGGGCTTCGAAGAGCGCGCGGCGCCCGAGCCGTTTCGCCGCGATCTGATCGCGCACCTGAACGTCATCACGTTGCGCGTGCCGCCGCTGCGCGAGTACGCGGAAGACGTGCCCGATCTGCTGCGCTACTACGTCGACCGGTTGGTGGACGACCAGCATCTGCCGCTGCGCCGCTTCAGCATCGCCGCGCAAAACCGGCTGCGCAACTATCCCTGGCCGGGCAACCTCGGTGAGCTCAGGAACCTGGTGCAGCGTGTGCTGGTGCTCGGCTCCGGGGAGGAGATCCGGCTCGATGAGGTCGAGCGCGAGCTCGCGGTCAAGACGGCGCTGGATGAGCCGCTGGTCAAGCAGGACTTGCTCGCTCTGCCGCTGCGCGAGGCGCGCGAGCAGTTCGAGCGGGCCTATCTGCAGCAGCAGCTCCTGCTCTGCAACGGGAAGGTCGGCCAGCTGGCCAAGCGGGTGGGCATGGAACGCACGCATCTTTACCGGAAGTTGCGCGCATTGGGCGTCGATTTTCGCCAATTAGGCGAGGATTAGGCGAGAACCCGGTACGGGGCGCCAGGGGCCGGGATTGGGCGAGGACCCGGGATTGGGCGAGGATGGGGGGGTCAGTCGCCCACCCGGATCACGAGCACGTCCACATCGGCCTTGCGCAGGGTGGCGCGCAGCTTGTTGAGCTGATCCAGATTGGAGATGGGACCGATGCGGATGCGGTGCCAGGTGTCATTGTCCACCGACACCTTCTGCACCTTCGACTCGACGCCTTGCAGCGCGAGGCGCGCGCGCACGCGGTCCGCATCCGCAAAGCTCTTGTACGAGCCGGCCTGCAGCACGTAGGTGCCGCGGCGCGTCTCGGGGACGGCGCGGATGTCGGGATGGACATCCTTGTCCCTTTCCGGGACGACCACCTCGAACTTGGGAAGGCTCGAGTAGAAATCGTACGAGCGGCCGGCGTCGTCCGCGACCCCGGCGCCGCCCTCCTGCGCGTCGGGCGGCGGCTCGGTGCTGTGCGCCGGTCTCTTCCTGTCGAGCTTGCTGATGGAGGGGAGGTCGGGTCGATGATCGCGGATGTAGACGCCGGCGGCGACGGCGAGGCCGAGGGCCAGCCCGCTGGCGAGACCGATCCATCCCGAAAAGGTGGCGGCGGCCTTGCGCCGCGGCTTGTAGTCCCGCGCCATCGCCGCCCCTACATGGTGTCGGGCGCGGAGACGCCGAGCAAGCCGAGACCATTCTTGATCACGACCTGCGCCGCATAAGCGAGGCTCAAGCGCGCATCGCGCAGCGGCGCGTCCTCGACCAGGAACTGATGCGCGCTGTAATAGGTGTGAAAGTCGTTCGCCAGATCGCGCAGGTAATGCACCAGCGCATGAGGCGCGCGGTTGCAGGCGCAATGCTCGATCGTCTCCGGGAACGAGCACAGACGCTTGAGGAGCTTGTGCTCCTGCGGCTCGATCAGCAGCGCGAGCGCAGCGATGCCGCGCTCGGGGTCATGGGTCAGCCCGCGCTCGGCCACCTGGCGCCGCACGCTCGAGACGCGCGCATGCGCGTACTGGATGTAGTACACGGGATTGTCGTTCGAGCGCGCCTTGGCGAGCTCGAGGTCGAAATCAAGGTGCTGATCGTTGCTGCGCATGACGTAGAACAGGCGCGCGGCGTCGTTGCCGACCTCCGCGCGCAAGGCGCGCAAGGTCACGAACTCCCCGGAGCGGGTCGACATCTGCGCCTTCTGGCCGCCGCGAAACAGCGTGACGAACTGCACCAGGCGAATCTCGAAGCATTCCGGCGGACCGCCGAGCGCGATCAGCCCGGCGCGCAGGCGCGCGATGTAGCCATGGTGATCCGCGCCCCACACATACAGCAAATGCTCGAAGCCGCGCTCGCGCTTGTCGAGCACGAAGGCGATGTCCGAGGCGAAATAGGTCCTGATGCCGTTCTCGCGCACGATCACGCGGTCCTTCTCGTCGCCGTAGGCGGTGCTTCTGAACCAGAGCGCACCGTCCTTGACGTAGGCCTGGCCGGCCGCCTCGAGCGCGGCGATGGCGCGATCGATCGCGCCCGAGTCGCTCAAGGAGCGCTCGCTGAACCAGGAGTCGAAGGTCACGCCGAACTCCCCGAGATCCTCGCGGATGTCGGCGAGGATCGAGGCGAGCGCCGCATCGAGAACGCGGCGAAAGTCGCTCTCGCCGAGCAGCCGGCGGGCGCGGCCGATCAGCGCGTCGATGTAGAGGTCCTTGTCGCCGCCCTGGGGCTCATCCGCCGGCAGACCGCCGAACACCTGCGCGGCGCTGCGCAGCAGCGTCGTGCCGCAGGCGGCATGCAGCTTCCCGGCGATGGCGAGCAGATACTCGCCGCGGTAGCCGTTCGCGGGGAACTCGAATCGCTCGCCGCAGCGCTCCAGGTAGCGCAGCCAGGTGCTGGCGGCGAGGATGTCCATCTGCCGCCCGGCATCGTTGACGTAATACTCGCGCACCACGCGATGGCCCACCGCCTCGAGCAGATTGGCGAGGCTCGCGCCATAGGCGGCGTGACGGCCGTGGCCGACGTGCAGCGGCCCGGTGGGATTGGCCGACACGAACTCCACCACCACGGAGCGGCCGGCGCCCGAGCGCGATCTACCGTACTCGGCGCCCTGCGCGAGCATGCGCCCGATCTCGGCGTGATAGGGCGCATCGCTCAGGAAGAAATTGACGAATCCCGCGCCCGCGATGTCGACTCTCGCGATCGCGGGGTCCGGCGGCAGCGCGCCCACCAGCGCCGCGGCGAGCTGGCGCGGATTCTGGCGCGCCGTCTTGGCGAGGCGCAGCGCGAGGTTGGTGGCGAAGTCGCCGTGCTGGGCATCCTTGGTGCGCTCCACCTCGATGGGGACGCCGCGCTCGGCGCGCGGCAGGAGCGATTCGGGCAGCGCGTCGAGCGCTCGATGCAGCAAAGACTCGATCAGGTTCTTCAAGGCGGGATCCGTGTCGTGCGAGCAGCGCAGTGTACCGCAATCTCCACGGCAGCCCGTCCGAGCGATCCCAGCGCCCGCGAGGCGGGCCGGCTTGCGTCTGCGCGGGCCGGGCTAATCGACTTCCAGCGGATCGACGTCGATCGACCAGCGCAACCCCGCGGGCCCCGGCAAGGTCTCGACGAGCGGCAACCATCGATCCAGGAATCGCTGCAGCGGCGCGCGCGCGGCGCTCTCGATCAGAAGATGCGCGCGGAAATGGTCGGCGCGGCGCGCGATCACGGCGGCCGCCGGACCGAGAACCGTCACTCCCGCGGCGATCGGCCGTGCCCCGGCCGCCGCGGCCTTCAGAAATGCGTCCAGCCGCGTCTCATCGCGCGCCTCGGCGCGCAGCAGCGCCAGCCGGGAGTAGGGCGGCCAGCGCGCGGCGCGCCGTTCCTCGAGCGCGCTGGCGGCGAACCCTTCGTAGCCGGCGCCGATCAAGCGCCGGAGCAAGGGATGCTCGGGAAACGATGTCTGGATCACGACTTCCCCGGCGCGCGCCGCGCGCCCGGCGCGGCCCGCCACCTGCGTGATGGTCTGGGCCAGGCGCTCGGTCGCGCGAAAATCGCCGGCGAACAGGCCCTGGTCCGCATCCAGGATGACCACCAGGCTCACGTCCGGAAAATGATGGCCCTTGGTGAGCATCTGCGTGCCGACCAGGATGCGCGCCTCGCCGCGGCGCACGCGATCGAGCACCGTGTGCATCGCGCGCTGCGCGCCCGCGGTATCGCGGTCGAGCCGCGCCAGCGGCGCCTGCGGAAACAGGCGCTCGAGCGTCTCCTCCACGCGCTCGGTTCCCTGGCCGACGGCATGCACGCTCTGCCTGCAATGACCGCAGAGCGCAGGGACCTCGGCGCGGGCGCCGCAGTGATGACAGCGCAGCTGCCCGGCGCGGCGGTGCAGAGTCATGCGCGCATCGCAATGCGCGCACTGTGCCACCCAGCCGCAGGCGCAGCAAAAGAGGCAGGGGGCGTAGCCGCGCCGGTTCAGAAACACGATCACCTGCCCGCCGTCCGCGAGATGCCGCGATATCGCCTGCATGGCCGGTTGCGACAGTCCCTGCTCGCTCGGAAATCGGCGCAGGTCGATCAGGTGCATGCGCGGTGCCTGCGCGGCGCCCGGGCGGTGCGGAAGCTTGAGCTCGTGGTAGCGGCCTTGCGCGACGTTCTCGAGGGTCTCGAGCGACGGCGTGGCGGAGCCGAGGATGACGGGCACGTCCGCGCGCTGTGCGCGGCTCACGGCCAGGTCGCGCGCCGAATAGCGAAACCCCTCCTGCTGCTTGTAGGAGGGATCGTGCTCCTCGTCGACCACGATGAGGCGCAGGCGCTTCATGGAGGTGAACACGGCCGAGCGGGTGCCGATGACGATGCGCGCCTGTCCGCCATGCGCCGCGCGCCATGCATCGCGCCGCTGCGCAGGAGCGAGCGCCGAATGCAGCACGACGACGCCCGTGCTGAACCTGAGCGCAAAGCGCTCGACCAGTTGCGGCGTCAAGGCGATCTCGGGCACCAGCACCAGCACCTGGCCTTCACCGCCCGCCCCCCCGGCAGCTCGCTCGAGCGCCGCCCGGATGGCCTGCAGGTACACCTCGGTCTTGCCGCTTCCCGTCACCCCATGGAGAAGATGCACCCCAAACCGCTGCAGCGAGGCGGTGATGACCCCGATGGCCGCCGTCTGGGCATCCGTGAGGGTCACATCGCTCGGCCGGAACTCGAGCGGCGCGCCGCGCGCCGGCACTTCCTCGGCGAGGGCCCATCCGCGCGCCGCGAGCGACTGAAGCTGCGCGCGCCCGATGTCCGCGCCGCTCTCCAGCGAGCCGGCGGCGGCGAGATGGGCAAGCAGCGCCTGACGGCGGGGCGCGCGCGGGCCCGCCGGCGTCTCGAGCTGGCGCCGCCCCGCGGCCGTGAGCGTCCAGCGCTGCGCGGCGCGCGGCTGCGCGGCTTCACCCGCCCGCAGGCTCGCGGGCAGGGCGGCGGCCAGCACCTCGCCGAGCGGATGGTGGTAGTAGTCGGCCGCCCAGCGCAATAAATCGAAGGTCACCGGGTCGAACACCGCACGCTCATCGAGGATCTCGTGGGCACGCTTGAGCTTGGCGGGTGCGATCGAGGAGTCGCGCACGGTCTGCACGATGATGCCGACCGCCTGGCGCCGGCCGAACGGTACGCGCACGCGCAGCCCGGGCGAGATCTGCCGGGCAGCCGTGATTTCCCCGGGAGCCGCGGGCGGCAGGTAGTCGAAAACACGGCGCAGCGGCGTGTCGAGCGCGACCTTGAGAATCAAGGCCGACCTCTTGTCCACATAAACTGTGGATAAGTCTGTTGAGAAAGCGGGATCATCCGACCTAAGTGCCCGTTCCGTTTCGAGACATATTCAAATTGGCGAAAAACTGTGCGAAAAGACGATGTACCCTGAACAATCAATCGGTTACGCCACCCACTAGATGCACCCGGCCAACTGCGATTGAAAATATTGCAGGGCAGGTCACACGCTTTGTGCGTAAGTCGCTGATCCACCGGGTGCACCGTCAACCGAGGGCTGCGGTCGGCGTTTATACGCATAGCACGGTCGATCCGTCGACGCGAGAGGACTTGGCATGCCGGGCTTTGATACGCTCACCGCAACTTGGATGGTAGGGGATGGTCCCGCGCCAGAGACCAGGGGAGTGGTTCTGGAGCAGACGCGCGAACTCGATAAATTCCTGGCAGAGATCGAGCGGCGAGCATTTCGCATGGCCCAGGTCTCGTTGCGCGACCCCGACGATGCCATGGACGTGGTCCAGGATGCGATGCTGAAGCTGGTGCGCAATTATGCCACGCGCCCGAGCGCCGAATGGCGGCCGCTGTTCTACCGCATCCTGGAGAACGGCGTGAGGGACCTGCAGCGCCGGCGCAGCGTGCGCAAGCGGTTCATGACCTGGCTCCCGGGTCCGAAGGAGGATCCCGATAATGAGGCGCAGGACCCGCTGGACAACGTCGCCGATGCCGGGCCGGCGGTGCCCGAGGCGTTGATGCAGGCCCAGGCCATGCAGAAGCTCGAAGCGTCGCTGCGCGACTTGCCGGCGCGGCAGCGCGAGGCGTTCATGCTCAGAAATTTCGAAGGACTGGACGTTGCAGAGACGGCAACGGCCATGGGCTGCTCGGAAGGCAGCGTCAAGACTCACTATTCACGCGCGGTGCACACGCTGCGCGAACAGCTGGGCGAGGTCTGGTGATGAGCGAAGAGACCGTGGATTCACGCCGGCTCGAGGAGCGCAGCCGAGCGTTGTTTCAGGAGAGCGTCGAGCGCATCGACATGCCGACGCGCTCCCGTCTCACGCAGGCGCGCTACGCCGCCCTGAGGGCCGCCGAGCGCACGGCGCGAACGGGCTGGCTGCGCCTGCCGCTGCTCACCTCGGCCGGCGGGGTGACGGCTGCGGCGGTGCTGGGCGCTGCGTTGTGGTTCGGCGGAGCCGGGAGCCACCACCCGCCGCCGGTGGCCGACAGCGCCGCGGCCCTCGAGGATCTGGACCTCGTCGCCTCGAGCGATGGGGGTGCCGATAACGTCGAGATGCTGCAGGACGACCTCGATTTCTACGCCTGGGCCGACAAGACCGCTGGCTCGGAACCCTCTGCGTAGGGTGAGTGACCGTTGAGGGGACCCAGCTCCCGGCTCGGCCTCGGAGTGCTGCTGCGGGCCACGGCGGTGTTGTGGGCCGCCGCGGCGCTGGTGTGGGCGAGCGGCGCTGCGGCGCAACCCGCGGGCCAGCAAGGGCAGCCCCCGCCGCCGGCGGGACGGGCGCAGACGCCGCCGGCAAAGGTGCCCGATGAGGAGTTCATCGAGTTCCTGGGAGAGGACGATCATGGAGATGCCGCTTGGTGGGAATTCCTGAAAAAGACGCAGCCCGGGGCGCAGAACCCGGCGCCCCCGCCGCAAGGCTCGAAGCAGTCGTGAAGGCATTGCTGCTCGCCATTTTGTTGATCACGGCCGGCCGGGTCTGGGCGCAGGAGCCGGGTGCGCCGGGCGAGGCTCAAGCCGCGCCGCGCGCCTGGCAGTCGCTGTCGCCTCAGCAGCAGCAGCTCCTGCACAACTTTCAAGGCACCTGGAACACCTTGCCGCCCGAGAAGCAGCAGGCCCTGGCGCGCGGCAGTCAGCGCTGGATCAACATGAGCCCGGAGCAGCGCGCGGGCGCGCAGCAGCGCTTCAGGCAGTGGCAGGCATTGCCGCCGCAGGAACGGCAGCTGGTGCGCGAGCGATGGCGGCAGTTCAAGGCGCTGCCGCCAGAGGAGCAGCAGCGCGTGCGCCAGCAGTTCCAGCGCTTCCGGCAAATGCCGCTGGCCGAGCGCCAGGCGCTGCGCCGGCAATGGCGTCAAATGACCCCCGAACAGCGCCGCGGGGCGCTGCAGCGGGGCGGCATGCGGCCCGGCCCCCGAGCGATGCCGCGGCGTTTTCCGCGCTGAGCGCGGCGCGGCCGCCCTCAGAGCGTGCAGAGCGAGGATCGGATCAGGAACCGCTTGTCGAGGGGAGCCTCGAGCGAGAAGCTCGCGCCGCGGCCCGGCACCACATCGACCAGCCAGCGGGTGTGCGACCAGCGCTTGAACTGGTCGCGATCCATCCAGAACTCGCAGCCCGCGATCTCGCCCACCTTCTCGTCGACGCCGCCGAGCTTGAACTCGCCCACCTGAAAGCACATGGGGGCGCTGCCGTCGCAGCAGCCGCCCGACAGGTGGAACATGATCGGGCCGTGCTGCGCCTTGAGCTGCTCGATCAGCTCGCGCGCCGCCTCCGAGACGCCGACCCGCTCCTGCATCAGAAGAAGCCCAGCGCCTTGGTGCCGTAGCTCACCAGCACGTTCTTCGTCTGCTGATAGTGATCGAGCATCATCTTGTGCGTCTCGCGACCGATGCCGGACTTCTTGTAGCCGCCGAATGCCGCATGCGCCGGATAGGCGTGATAGCAGTTGGTCCATACGCGACCGGCCTTGATGCCGCGCCCGAACCGATAGGCGGTGTTGAGGTCGCGCGTCCACACGCCGGCGCCAAGGCCGTAGAGGGTGTCGTTCGCGATCTCGAGCGCCTGCTCGGGGGTGTCGAACGCGGTGACCGACACCACGGGTCCGAAGATCTCCTCCTGGAAGATGCGCATCTTGTTGTGACCCTCGAACACCGTCGGCTTGATGTAGTAGCCGCCCGCGAGATCGCCCGACAGCTTGTTGGCGACGCCGCCGGCGAGCACCTTCGCGCCCTCCTTCTTGCCGATGTCGATGTAGGAGAGAATCTTCTCATACTGATCGTTCGAGGCCTGCGCCCCGATCTGGGTGCTCATCTGGTACGGATCGCCCTGGCGGATCTGCTCGACCCGCTTCACGGCGCGCTCCATGAACCGATCGTAGATCGACCTCTGCACCAGCGCGCGCGATGGGCAGGTGCACACCTCGCCCTGGTTCAACGCGAACATGGCGAATCCCTCGAGCGCCTTGTCGAAGAAATCATCCTCCTCGCGCAGCACATCGGCGAAGAAGATGTTCGGCGACTTGCCGCCGAGCTCCAGGGTGACCGGGATGATGTTCTCGGAGGCGTATTGCATGATCAGCCGGCCGGTGGTGGTCTCGCCGGTGAAGGCGATCTTGGCGATGCGCGGGCTGGATGCAAGCGGCTTGCCGGCTTCCAGTCCGAAGCCGTTCACGATGTTGAGCACGCCCGGCGGCACGATGTCCTGCACCAGCTCGGCGAGCACCAGGAGCGATAACGGCGTCTGCTCGGCGGGCTTGATGACCACCGCATTGCCCGCGGCCATCGCCGGCGCCAGCTTCCATGCCGCCATGAGGATCGGGAAGTTCCAGGGGATGATCTGCCCGACGACGCCGAGCGGCTCGTGATAGTGGTAAGCCACGGTATCGTCATCGAGCTCGCCGAGCGAGCCTTCCTGAGCGCGCACGCAGCTCGCGAAATAGCGGAAGTGATCGACCGCGAGCGGCAGGTCGGCGAGGTTGGTCTCGCGGATCGGCTTGCCGTTGTCGTAGGTCTCGACGGCGGCGAGGAACGGCAGGTACTGCTCGATGCGGTCGGCCATGCGGTTCAGCACGCGCGCGCGCTCGGCGACCGGGGTGCGGCCCCAGCCCGGTGCCGCCCTGTGCGCGGCATCGATGGCGCGCTCGACGTCTTCGGCCTGCGAGCGCGGGATCTGGCAGATCACCTCGCCGGTGGTGGGGGATACGTTGTCGAAGTAGCCGCCCTTGAGCGGCGCGATCCATTCGCCGCCGATGAAATTCCCATAGCGCGCGTGCAGCGGGATCTTGTGCTCGAGCGTCTTCATGTGCGCCGCGAAGGAGCTGCTCTCGTGAATGGGCGCCGACGGCGACTCTGATGGACGGACCTGGGCGGAACTCATGATTCCTCTCCTCTGTTTGATTGAGCGTCATTCGATCGAGCGTCGCGTGCATCCGGACAGGAGCAGGGTGCCACCCCCCTGTTGCATCGCGAGCCGGCCAAAGCGCGGTTTTGCTGCGTCTATGTGCCGGTTTACGCTTCGCGGGCACGTATTTCAATACGCAGTGCCACTTACTCCCCGCGGCCGAGGGCATGCCTCGCGGGCGGGCTGAACGGCCCGCCTCGCCATGCGGGCTCATCCCGCCGCCTTGACCGCCTGGATCAACTGGCTCACGGCACTTTGCGCGTCGCCGTACAGCATGCGGGTCTGATCGAGCCCGAACAGGGCATTGTCTATTCCCGAGAATCCCTGGCCCTGGCCGCGCTTGATGACGATCACGTTCTTGGCCTTGTCGGCGTTCAGGATCGGCATCCCATAGATCGGGCTCTGCCGGTTGCTGCGCGCGTCGGGATTGACGACGTCGTTCGCGCCGATGATCAGCGCCACATCCGCGGTCTCGAACTCGGCATTGATCTCGTCCAGATCGGAGATCAGATCGTACGGCACGCCGGCCTCGGCCAGCAGCACGTTCATGTGCCCGGGCATGCGGCCCGCCACGGGATGGATGGCGAAGCGCACCATCACGCCCCGGTCGATGAGCAGCTGCGCGAGCTCCCATACCTTGTGCTGGGCCTGCGCGACCGCGAGCCCGTAGCCCGGCACGACGATGACCTTCTGCGAGTACGCGAGCATCACGCCCGCGTCGGAGGCCTCGATCGGCTTTTGCGTCCCGGCGGCGCCGGCGGCGGCCGCCGAGGTCTCGCCGAAATTCGCGAACAGCACGTTGCCGAGCGAGCGGTTCATCGCCTTCGCCATGAGCTGCGTGAGCAGCGTGCCGGCCGCGCCGACCACCGTGCCGGCGATGATCATCGCGGCATTGTCGAGGACGAATCCCTCGAAGCCGACCGCGAGACCGGTGAGGGCGTTGTACAGCGAGATCACGACGGGCATGTCCGCGCCGCCGATCGGCAGCGTCATCGCGATTCCGAGCAGCAGCGCGCATGCGAAGAACAGCGACACCGTCGGCAGGCCGGCGCCGTAGCCGGTCACGATCATGACGCCGAAGGCGGCGGCCGCCAGCAGGATGAGGAGGTTGACGGCCTTCTGGCCGCGGAAGCGCACGGACTTCGTGATCAAGCCCTGCAGCTTCGCAAACGCGATGAGGCTGCCGCTGAACGATACCGAGCCGATGAATGCGCCGATCGTGGCGATGCTCAGATGGACGAGGTTCGGCTCCGCGCCGCGGTACAGCTCGACCGCCGCGATCGCCGCCGCGGCGCCGCCGCCCATGCCGTTGTAGAGCGCGATCATCTGCGGCATGTCGGTCATCGCCACGCGCTTGCCGCTGATCCACGCCGCGACGCCGCCGACGCCGATGGCCGCGAGCACCAGGATCAGGTTGAGCCGGGAGGCGCCCATGAAGGCGAGCGTGACCAGGGTGGCGAGCAGCATGCCGGCGCCCGCCCAGCGCACGCCGCTCACCGCCGTGACGGGCGAGCTCATGCGCTTCAATCCGAGGATGAACAGGGCCGCCGCGACCAGATAGGAGAGCTGGGTCAGATTCGCGGTCGAGAAGGACGCCATGAATCAGTGTTCCTTCTTCTTGCCCGTGGTAACGAACATCTTGAGCATGCGCTCGGTGACCACGTAGCCGCCGACCGCGTTGCCCGCCGCCAGCACGACGCCGATGAAACCGATGGCCCGCAGCAGCGTCGTGTCCGCGGCCGCGAGCGCGACCATGGCGCCGACCAGCACGATGCCGTGCACGAAGTTCGAACCGGACATCAACGGCGTGTGCAGGATCACGGGCACCCGCGAGATCACCTCGTAGCCGGTGAACGCCGCCAGCATGAATATGTAAAGCGCGATGACGCCGTCGATCATGTCAACCCTCCAGGGACTTTGCCGTCGGCTCGTGCTTGATCTCGCCGTCGCGCGTCAGCACCGCACCGGCGAACACCTCGTCGTTCCAATCGACCTGCAGCTCTCCCTTGGAGATGGCCGGCTTCAGAAGATTGAACAAGTTGCGCGAGTACATCTCGCTCGCATGATAGGGGAGGGTCGCCGGCAGATTGAGCGGCCCGATCACCTTCACTCCGGCGTGCAGCACCGACTCGCCGGCACGGGTCAGCTCGCAGTTGCCGCCCTGCTCGGCCGCGATGTCGACGATGACCGACCCGGGCCTCATGCGCTCGACGGCGGCGCGGCTGATGATGCGCGGCGCGGCGCGTCCGGGGACCGACGCGGTGCTGATCACCGCATCGCTCGCGGCGATGCGCGCGTCGAGAACCGCCTGCTGCTTGTGCTTCTCCTCCGCGGTCAGCTCGCGCGCGTAGCCGCCGGCGCCCTCGGCGGACACGCCGGTGTCGACGAACTTGGCGCCGAGGGACTTGACCTGATCCTTGGTTGCGCTACGTACGTCATACGCCTCCACGACGGCGCCCAGGCGCCTGGCGGTCGCGATTGCCTGCAGACCGGCCACGCCCGCGCCGATCACCAGCACGGCGGCCGGCCGGATGGTGCCCGCGGCGGTGGTCAGCATCGGCAGAAATTTCTCGAGCGTGTCGGCCGCGATCAACGCGGCCTTGTAGCCGGAAACGGCGGCCTGCGAGGAGAGCGCGTCCATCGATTGAGCGCGCGAGATGCGCGGCACGAGCTCCATGGCGAGACTGGTGATCCGACGCGCCTTCAATGCGCGCACCAGATCGGGCCGGGCGTAGGGCTGCATGAAGCCGACGATCATGGTGCCTTCCCTGAGGCGGTTCACCAGATCCACGGCCGGCGGCTGCACGCACAGCAACACGTCCGCGCCCGCCAGGATGGCCGATGCATCGACGAGCTCGGCATCGGCGTACGCGTCGTCGCCGAAGTGCGCGGCCACACCCGCGCCGCGCTCGAGGAGCACGCGCGCACCGAGCGCCTTGAGCTTGGCGGCGATCTCCGGAATGAGCGCTACGCGCGTTTCGTTGGCGGCGGCCTCACGCAGGGCCCCCACGACGACACCCATGTCGCATATCTCCCCTGAAACATTGAATTATTGCATAGGACTCGTCTATCTTTAGTATGTCATGAATCCAACTGTGCAAGACAGATACGCGGTGTTGGACCTTAAGGCCGACGCTCGGCTGGTGGCTCGCCGCTATCCGCTGTCGCAGCAAATCCTGCGCACGGACGTATCCGGCATGCCGCTCGAGTGGATCGACTACCGGGAGGCGGCGCGCCTCTATCACACGGAGCAAGTGGCGTACACCTGCGGCACGCTCCTGTACCGCCTGTATGGCGGAACCTGCGCGAGAACCGGAGCGCGCACCGTGGTCGACGCGAACTCCATCATCGCCACGCTCGGTCATACCGGCAATCCCGGCAACCTGCGGGGGGGCGCCTATACGCCGCCGCTCAACAACCAGACCTTGTTCCGGCGCGACGCTTACCTGTGCCTGTATTGCGGAGCGCGCTTCCCCTACAGCCTGCTGTCGCGCGATCACGTGACGCCGTTCAGCCGCGGCGGCAAGGATGTCTGGAGCAACGTGGTGTCGGCCTGCCGCCGCTGCAATAATGCCAAGGCCTCGCGCACGCCCGAGCAGGCCGGCATGCAGCTGCTCGCCGTGCCGTTCACCCCGACCTATGCGGAGTACATCTTCCTGAAAGGACGGCGCGTGCTGGCCGACCAGATGGAATATCTGGTCGCGCATTTCCCGCGCTCCAGTCCGCTGCACGAACGCATGCAACGCTGGCCGATGTGAGCCCGAGCGGCGCGCCCACGCCGACGGCGGGCGCGGTGGACGGCGCCGCCGCGGGCGTCGTCTATCACATCGACGCGAGCTACTTCGTGTTCCGCGCATACCATTCGATGCCCGCCGACATGGTGGATCGCGACGGCAACGGCACGCATGCCGTTTACGGCTTCGCGCGCTTCATCGCGGATTTCATCGAGCGGGTGAGGCCCGAGCGCATCGGGGTCGCCTTCGACGAGAGCCTGCGCGGCGCGGGCTCGTTTCGCTGCGCCATCTATCCGGCCTACAAGGCGAACCGCGACGCGGCCCCGGCCGACCTGAAGCGCCAGTTCGCCCTGTGCCGGGAATTTTGCCGCCATCTCGGCGTCGCGGAGTTCGCGAGCGCGCAGTTCGAGGCCGACGACATCATCGGCACCCTGGTGGCGCGCACGCGCGCGGCAGGGCTCAAGAGCGTCGTGGTGACGCGCGACAAGGATCTGTCGCAGCTGATCCGCGCCGGCGACGTGTACTGGGACTATGCGGGCAACGCGCGCTATCAGTATCACGAGATCGGCACGCGCTTCGGCGCGGTCCCCGAACTGATCGCCGACTTTCTCGCGCTCACGGGCGATTCGGTGGACAACATTCCCGGCGTTCCCGGCATCGGCAAGAAGATCGCCGCCGAGCTGTTCGCCGTGTTCGGCTCGCTCGACGATCTGTACGCCAACATCGAGCGGGTGCGCAAGCTGAAGCTGCGCGGAGCGGCGGCCATCGCGGCGAAGCTCCTGGCACACAAGGATGCGGCCTACCTGGCGCGGCGGCTCACCGGCATCCTGTGCGACATCCCGCTGGGCGCGCAGGCGGATGACCTGAGGCGCCGGCCGCCGAACGCGGCGCGCCTCGAGGCCTTTTGCGACGATCAGGGATTTGGCAACATACTGCGCCAGCAGGCACGGCGCATCGCGGGCGCGGCGTAGCGCGATCCGGGGCCGGCGCATCAATCGGGGGGCCGGCGCGGTCCGGGGCCGGCGCGGTCCGGGGGACCGGCGAGGTCCGGGGGACCGACACGGTCCCAAAGAGGGGGCTCAAATGACGGTGTTGATCATCGGCCTCGCGATCTTCCTGGGGGTGCACTCCATCGCCATCGTCGCGCCTGCGGCGCGCCAGGGAGCGCTGGCGAAGCTCGGCGAAGGCGGCTGGAAGGGCCTTTACTCGCTGCTCTCCGCCGTCGGGCTCGTGCTGCTGCTGTACGGCTTTCATCTCGCGCGCCAGTCGCCCGTGGTGCTTTACACGCCGCCGCCGTGGCTGCGGCACGTCACGTTCCTGCTGATGCTGCCGGTCTTTCCTCTGATTCTCGCGGCCTACCTGCCGGGGCGCATCAAGACGGCGATGAAGCATCCGTTGCTCGCGGCGGTGAAGTTCTGGGCTTTGGCACACCTGCTTTCGAACGGCACGCTGGCGGACGTGCTGCTGTTCGGCGGATTTCTCGCCTGGGCGGTGCTCGATCGGATATCGCTCAAACACCGCGCCCAGGCCATCCGCACGGCGCCGGCGGGCCGCTTCAACGACCTCATCGCCATCGTCCTGGGCCTTGCCCTGTATGTGCTCTTCATCGGCTGGGCACACCGCTGGCTGTTCGGGGTATCGCCCCTTGGATAGTCGCCGCGCGGGTCCCCGCCGGGGCCCGCGCCCTTGACCCCGCCCGCGTACGCCGACGTCGAGGCGGCCGCGCAGCGCCTCGAGGGCCATGCGCGGCGCACACCCGTCATGACCTCGCACACCGTCGATGCGGCGCTCGACGCGAGGGTGTTCTTCAAGTGCGAGAACTTTCAGCGCATGGGGGCGTTCAAGTTTCGAGGCGCCTTCAACGCCCTGTCGCGCCTGGGCGAGCGCGAGCGGGCGCGCGGAGTCATCGCATTCTCCTCGGGCAATCACGCGCAGGCCGTGGCGCTCGCCGCGCGCATTCTCGGCATCGAGGCGACGATCGTGATGCCGCATGATGCGCCGCAAGCGAAATTGCAGGCGACGCGCGGCTACGGCGGCCGCGTGGTGAGCTACGACCGTTATCGCGAGAACCGCGAGTCGATCGCGCGGCGCCTGGCCGAGGAGAGCGGCGCCACCGTGATACCGCCCTATGACCACCCCGACGTGATCGCGGGCCAGGGCACCGCGGCGCTGGAGCTCATCGCCGAATCGGGACCGCTCGACTGCCTGTTCGTGCCGCTGGGGGGCGGCGGTCTGCTCGGCGGCTCGCTGCTCGCCGCGCGCGCCTTGCTCCCTGCCTGCAAGGTTTACGGCGTGGAGCCCGAGACCGGGAACGACGGACAGCTTTCCCTGCGCCGCGGCTCGATCGTGCGCATCGAAGTGCCGCAGACCATCGCCGATGGCGCGCAGACCCAGAGCCTGGGGAGCCTGACGTTCGAGATCATCCGGCGCGAGGTTGCCGACATCCTCACGGCCGGCGACCGCGAGCTGACCGATTGCATGCGATTTCTCGCCGAGCGAATGAAGATCATCGTCGAGCCCACCGGCTGCCTCGGATTCGCGGGCGCGCGCACGCACCGTTCCCTGCTCGCGGGAGGCCGCGTGGGTGTGATCTTGAGCGGCGGCAACGTCGATGCCGCGCGGCTCGCCGCGCTGCTCTGCGGATAGGCGCCGCAATCGAGTTTCCCGGGGTCAGGGGGCGGCGCTACAATCTGGCCCGCTGCAAGGACAGGCCACACCATCAGGAGGATATCGCAATGCCCATAGCCAAGCGTCTCGCGGCCGAGTTCATCGGTACTCTCTGGCTCGTGCTCGGCGGCTGCGGCAGCGCGGTGCTCGCGGCCGCCTTTCCCGGCCTCGGCATCGGATTCGTCGGGGTGTCGCTCGCGTTCGGATTGACGCTGCTCACCATGGCCTATGCCATCGGGCATGTGTCGGGCTGTCATATCAATCCGGCGGTCTCGGTCGGCTTGTGCGTCGGCGGCCGCTTCCCGGTGAAGGATCTGATTCCCTATGTGGTGGCGCAAGTGCTCGGCGGCATCGCGGGCGCCGCGATCCTGTATCTCATCGCGAGCGGCCATGCAGGATTCGACGTGCATGCCGGCTTCGCGTCGAACGGCTACGCCGAGCACTCGCCCGGCGGCTACGCGCTCTCGTCCTGCCTGGTGAGCGAAGTGGTCATGACGTTCGGGTTCATCTTCGTCATCATGGGATCGACGCACGGCAACGCGCCGAAGGGCTTTGCGCCGATCGCGATCGGGCTGTGCCTCACGCTGATTCATCTCATCAGCATTCCGGTGACCAACACGTCGGTGAACCCCGCGCGCAGCACCGGACCCGCGCTGTTCGCCGGCGGATGGGCGCTGTCGCAGCTATGGCTGTTCTGGATCGCGCCGCTCCTCGGCGCGGCGCTGGGCGGCGCGGTCTATCGCTGGGTCGGCGGGGACGAGCCCGCGCCGATCGCCGTGATCGGCAAGAGTTGAGGGGCGAGGCCGGGGGGCGAGGCTCAGGGGGCGAGGTCAGGGAGGCTCAGGGGGCGAGGCGGCCGCGGCGCAAATCCGCGATGATCTCGCGCGCCGCATTGTGCCCGGGGGCGCCGGTGACACCACCGCCGGGGTGCGTGCCCGAGCCGCACATGTACAGCCCCGCGAGCGGTCCACGATAGTCGCCGTGGCCCAGCATGGGGCGGGCCGAGAACAGCTGATCCAGGCTCAACGCGCCGTGAAAGATGTCGCCGCCGACGAGGCCGAAGGTGCGCTCGAGGTCGAGCGGACTCATGATCTGGCGGCCGAGGACCGAGGCTTTGAAATTCGGCGCGTGGCTGTCCACCAGATCGATCATCAGGTCGGCAACCTCCTCGCGATGCGCATCCCAGGAAACGCCCCCGGGCAGAACCGGCGCGACGTGCTGGCAGAACAGGCTCGCGACGTGCCGGCCGGGCGGGGCGAGGCTGTCGTCCACCGTGGAAGGAATCAGCATCTCGACGATGGGCCGTTTCGACCAGCCGCCCGCCTTCGCATCGAGGTAGGCCTGATCCATGTAGGCGAGGCTCGGCGCCATGATGATGCCGGCGCTGTGGTGCTCGGCGGGCATACGACCCGGCAAGACCCTGAAATCCGGCAGCTCCGACAGTGCGACGTTCATGCGGAAGGTCCCCGACCCGCAGCGCCAGCGGCGAATGCGCTCCAGGAACTCGCGCGGCAGCGCGCCGGGATCGAGCAGTTTCTCGTACAGGAGCTTGGGGTTCAGATTCGAGACCACGCTGCGCGCGCGCAGCGCCTCGCCCCGATCGGTGACCACCCCGACGGCACGGCCTTTCTCCACGATCACTTCGCGCACGGCACTCGAGAGGCGCACCTCGACTCCGCGCGCCTCGGCGGCTCGGGCCATCGCCTGCGTGATCGCCCCCATGCCGCCGATGGCGTGTCCCCAGGCGCCTTTCTTGCCGTTGACCTCGCCGAAGACGTGGTGCAGAAGCACGTACGCCGAGCCGGGTGTGTAGGGGCTCGCGTAGTTGCCCACGATCCCGTCGAAACCATAGGCGGCCTTGATCGGCGCGCTGTCGAACCAGGTGTCGAGGTATTCGCCGGCCGATTTGACCAGCAGGTCGAGCAGCTCACGGCGCATCGTCATGTCGAGTCGCGAGAGACGCTTGCCCAGGCGCGCGCCGCGCAGCAGCTCGGGCAACGCGTGCAGCCAGTGGCCGCTGGTCACGTTCGGCGGCGTCTCGAGCACCAGATCGCGCAGCACATCGGCGATCGCCTCGAGGCGCTGCGCATACGCCCCAAGCTCGAGCGCATCGCGCGTCGAGAACTTCGCCACCTCCTGCTCGGTTTTGCCGGCGCCCACCTTGAGGTACCGCCCATCCTCGAGGGGCAGAAAGTTCGACAGCGGGCGCTCGACCACGCGCAGCCCGTGCCGCGCCAGCTCCAGGTCGCGAATGATCTTCGGATTGAGCAGCGAGACCGTGTAGGAAGCCACCGAGTTGCGAAAGCCGGGATGAAACTCCTCCGTGACCGCGGCGCCGCCGACGACCGCGCGCCGCTCGAGCACGGTGACCTTGAGGCCCGCAGCCGCCAGATACGCGGCGCATACCAGGCCGTTGTGTCCCGCACCGACGATCAGCGCATCGCGCTGCCCGGCCTCAGCCACGCGGCCGTCTCCGGGTCAGCAGGCGCGGAAACGCCCCGTTGCACAGCGCATTCACCCAGTCCTCGCACAAGGCGATCGCTTCCTTCGGCTTGAACGTCGTCGGGCTCAACGAGAGCTCCACCCACAGCCCGTCGAGCAGCGCGGAGAGGGCGATCGCCGCCTGGCGCAGCTTGAATGGCGGCGCGGCTCCGGAGTCGGCGAGCTGGCCGAGCATGGCCTCGAGGATGGCGCGATATTTCCCGTAGGTCTTGTCGTGCACGGCGCGGATCTCGGGCGAGTGCGCCACCATGCTCCAGAACACCAGCCACACGTTGAACAGCTGCGGGTCGAGGATCTCGGGGGCGAAGGAGGCACGGAAGAAACCGCTGAGCCGCGCGCGCGGGGAGACGCCCTTGTTTTCCGCCTGAGCGCGGATCGAGTCCTGCAGGGAGAGCGCCAGGGTTTCGTAGGTCACCGCCACCAGGCCGGACTTGCTCGGAAAATGATGGTTGATCAAGCCGATCGAGACGCCGGCCGCGGCGCTGATGCGGCGCACCGAGACGCCGTCGTGCCCGTATTGCTTGAGGCAGCGCAGAGTCGCATCGACCAGCGCCTCACGGCGTACGGCAGGCGTCGCCCGCCGAAATTTCGGGACCGCGCGCTTCGTCGTCATGGAATCCCCTCGTTCGTTCTAGCGGCCGAGCGCGAAGCGCAGCGGACGCTCGCGTCTTGGCCGCGTTATATCACGGCGCCAGCCCCGCGATGGCGGCGGCCGGAGGCCTCAGGCCGCCCGATATGCCCGAAAATCGAACCCCAGGGCGTTCGCCACCGCTTCGTGCGTCAGCTGTCCGGCATGCACGTTCAGGCCGCGCGCCAGACCCGCATCGCTGGCGAGCGCTTGGCGCCAGCCGTGATCGGCAATCGCCTTCACATAGGGCAAGGTGGCATTGGTCAAGGCGAAAGTGGAGGTGCGCGGCACGGCACCGGGCATGTTGGTGACGCAATAGTGAATCACCCCGTCGAGCACGAACGTGGGCTCGGCGTGCGTCGTGGGACGGCTGGTCTCGAAGCAGCCGCCCTGATCGATCGCGATGTCGACCAGCACGGCGCCCGGCTTCATGGTCTTCACCATGGCGCGCGTCACCAGCTTGGGCGCCGCCGCGCCGGCGATCAGCACCGCACCGATGACCAGATCCGCATCGCGCACCAGCTCCTCGATGGCGTGGGCCGTCGAGTACACCGTCTTCAGCTGGCTGCCGAACACGGTCGACAGCTCGCGCAATCGCTTGACGGACCGATCCACCACGGTGACCTCGGCGCGCAATCCCGCGGCCATCTCCGCCGCATGAGTGCCGGACACCCCGCCGCCGAGGATCACGACCTTCGCGGGCGGCACGCCGGGGACTCCACCGAGCAGCACGCCGAATCCGCCGTTGGCTTTCTGCAGGCAATTCGCCCCCACCTGCACCGCCATGCGGCCGGCCACTTCGCTCATGGGGGTGAGCAGCGGGAGCGACCCGTCTGCCGCCGTCACCGTCTCGTAGGCAATGGCGGTCGCGCCCGAGGCGAGCAGCGCTTCGGCTTGCGCGCGATCGGCCGCGAGATGCAGGTAAGTGAACAGCGTCTGGCCGCCGCGCAGCATCTTGCACTCGGCGAGCTGCGGCTCCTTCACCTTGACGATGAGCTCCGCGCCCGCGAACACGTCGGCCGCGCGCGCCGCGATGCCCGCGCCGGCCGCCTGATAATGCGAGTCCTCGAAGCCGATCCCGGCGCCGGCGCCGCTCTGCACCAGCACCTGGTGTCCTGCAGCGACGAGCTCGCGAACGCCTGCGGGCACCAGGCCCACGCGGTACTCATGAACCTTGATCTCCTTGGGAACCCCGATCTTCATGACGGCGCACTCCGGGTGGTGGATTCGAGGCCCACAGGCTACCTGGGCGTTGCGCCGGAACTTTGCAAAAGACGCGCCCTCGGGCAGGGGCTGTGGCAGAATGCCCTAAGATTCATCGATTTCGCGCAATAATATTTCTCCAACAGCCATGAAGCTCGACCGTTACGACCGCGCCATCGTGCACGTGCTGCAGCTCGACGGGCGCATCACGAACAGCCAGCTGGCCGAGACCGTGAATCTGTCCGAATCCGCCTGCCTGCGCCGCGTGCGCGCGCTCGAGGAAGCCGGCTTCATCGAGGGATACACCGCGCTCATCAATCAGCAGAAGGCCGGATGCCCGGTCAATGTATTCGTCAACATCACGCTGGACCGCCAGGAGCAGGCGCATCTGCATGCCTTCGAGGAGGCCGCGCGCAAGGTGCCCGAGGTCATGGAGTGCTACCTCATGTCGGGGGAATACGACTATCTGCTGCGCGTGGTGCTCGCCGACACCGCCGATTTCGAGCGCCTGCACAGCCAGCACCTGACGCGCCTCCCCCACGTCGCCCGCGTCCAGTCGAGCTTTGCGCTGCGCACCGTGCAAAAATCCCGGGAGCTGCCGGTGCGATAGGCGGCGGTGCTATGCCTTCGGCTTGAGATTGAGTGAGAACGTCACCTTGACGGCGTCGCCGACCCAGTCGGTACTCTTCCAGTCGCCCTGCCCCACTCCGAAGTCCAGCCGCTTGAGTCGTGCGCTGCCGGTGAGGGTCGCGCCGCCTGCGCCCGGGGCGAACTTGAACTCGATCGGCACCTCCTTGGTGACACCGCGCAGCGTCAGGCTGCCCGTCGCGCTGTAGCCCATGGCGGTCCTGGCAACGCCCCGAGCCACGTAATGCGCGGTGGGGAAGTGAGCGACGTCGAAGATATCCGCGCCGCGCATGGTGCCGTCGCGATCCTTGTCCATCGAGTCCGCGGAGCTCATGTCGATGGTCACGTCGAAGCGCGCGCCCGCGAGCGCGTCCGGATCGAAATCGACGGCGGCCGTGAACTTGTGGAACACGGCGTTGAACTCCGCGCCCGCCTGCACGCCGGTGAAGCCGAGGCGGCTCGTCGCCGGGTCGGCCGTATAGCTCGCCGCCGCCGCGCTCGACACCCAGCCGGCGGCCGCCGCCGCCAGCGCGGCGCGCATCAGTCTCGTCATCGAGATCCCCTCATGGACTTGGTGAATGGCAGCATGCGTACGAGCACATCGTCGCGATTCCAGAAATGGTGCTTGAGCGCGGCTACGATGTGCAATGCCGCGACTGCGAACAGCACATAGCTCAGGGTGTCGTGCGTGGCGCGCAGCAGATCGAAGGCCGCGTCGCTCTTGCCGATGAGATTCGGCCAGGTGAACAGGCCGAACCAGCTCACGGCGTAGTTCTTGGCGGAGGACATCATCCAGCCGGTGAGCGGCATCGCGAACAGCAGCACGTACATGGCGATGTGCGTGCCGCGTGCCGCGCCGCGCTCGAATCGGCTCATGCCGGCGGGCAACGGCGGCGGCGCAGTCCTGAGGCGCCACAGCACCCGCAGGATCGCGAGCATCAGCACCGTCATCCCGAAGCTCTTGTGGCGGGCGAGCAGGGCGAGCTTGTGCACGCCCAAGGGGAGCGGCATGGCGGTCTTGGCGAGCACGAACTGAACGACGATCAGCGCCGCGATCACCCAGTGAAACGTCTGGGCGAGAACGCCGTAGCGCGTCGCTTGATTTGGCATCGCGAGACTCCGAGTGCAGACTGGCCTCTTTTCCCTGTTTCCAAGTCTAGCAAGAGAGACGGCGGCAAATGATGCTCGAGGCGGCTCACCTGCGGTGCGTGCGCGGCTTGCTGGCGGCCGGCACGCTCGTCCTGCTCGCCGTCGCTTGCGGTGCGCCCAAGCCGCGGCAAGCTCCCGCGCCCGCGCCGACTGCGCCCGTGGGTGCGCCGGCCGGAGCGGGCTACCGGATCGATCCGGCGCACTCGGAGCTGCGCGTGCTGGTCTACCGGGCCGGCATCATGTCGGCGCTCGGTCACAATCACGTGATCGTCAACCGGGCGCTCGAGGGCTGGGTGCGCTTCACGGGCTCAGCGTCGGGCGCGGCGTTTGCCCTGACGGTGCCGGTCTCGGGGTTCGTCGTCGATGAGGCCGAGGCCCGGCGGCAGGAGGGCGCCGAGTTCGCCGAACAGACGCCCGAGGCGGCGAAGGCCGGCACCCTAGAGAACATGCTGAGCCCCGCAGTGCTCGATGCGGCGGCATATCCCCTGATCACGGTGCGCAGCCTCTCGGTGATGCCGAGCGCAACGGGCATGCAGGCGCGGGTACGGGTATCGGTCGCGGGGCACCAGGCCACGCTCGCCGCGCCGTTCACGCTGCAGATCTGCGCCGGGCGCCTGAGCGCGAGCGGCATGCTTGCCGTGCGCCAGTCCGACCTCGGCATGACGCCCTTCAGCGTGATGATGGGAGCGCTGCGGGTGCAGGATGAGCTGCGTGTGAAGTTCCGCCTGCTGGCGCTCGCCCGATAGGCGCTGCTCCGGTGAGGCCCGGCCCGGAGCCGGCCGGCTCAGGCGTCCCCCTCCGAAAGCAGCAAGATCGCGGTGCCCTCCGGTGCGGCGAGCACGGCCGCCGGCCGCTGGCGCAGCGGCGCGGGCAGCTGACCCGAGGGGACGATTCCCGCCTGCTCGAGCCGTCCCAGCGCGGCGCGCACGTCGCCCGCGTCGAACACCAGGGTGGGCGAGCGCAGCTGCGCCGGATCGTACAGACCGATGTCGATGCAATCGCTGGTGCACGAGACGTGCTCGAGCAGCGCATCGGGCTCGTCCATGCCGACGAAGCCGAACCGCTCCCAGTACTGCTTGGCCTGCTCGCGGCTCGGCGCCGGCAGCGCGATCTCCAGAAAATAGCCGCACAGCGAGGTGTCGGTGATCGGACGCTTGATGGGGCTGAAGGTGCGCGCCTCGATCACCCTGATGAGATGGCCGCCGGGATCGTACCAGCCGAGCTCGTTGAAGACGTCGTTCCCGAGCCGCCTGAACTCGACGCTCACTCCCTGGCTCTCGAGCGGGCCGAGCAGCTGCAGCAGGTCGGGCTTGACGAAGGTGAGCGAGGGCGCCGACTGGGCCGGCTGCTGGTGCAGCCCCAAGTGGATGCGGCCGTCGGTGACCACCGCATACGGGTGCGGCCAGGCGTCGCCGACCTGGCCTTGAGCGAAGCCGAGCTTCTCGTAGAACTCGAGCGATGCGCGGATATCCGGCGTCGCGATCGAATACTCGAGGAACCGCCCGAGCACCCCTCAGCTCACGCCGCCCACGCAAACGTACTTGAGCTCGGTGTAGTCCAGTATCCCGTACTTCGACCCCTCGCGGCCCATGCCCGACTCCTTCACGCCGCCGAACGGTGCGACCTCGGTGGAGATGATCCCGGTATTGAGCCCGACGATCCCGTATTCGATGGCCTCGCTCACCCGCCAGCTGCGGGCGAGGTCGCGCGTGTACAGGTAAGCCGCGAGACCGAACTCGGTCGCGTTCGCCATCGCGATCGCCTGCGCTTCGGTCTCGAATTTGAACAGCGGCGCCACGGGTCCGAAGGTCTCCTCGCGCGCCACCATCATGTCGCTGGTGACGCCGGTGAGTATGGTGGGCTCGAAGAACGTGCCGCCGAGCGCGTGCCGCCTGCCGCCGAACGCCACCCGGGCCCCCTTGGCGAGGGCGTCCGCCACGTGCTCCTCGACCTTCGCGACCGCTTTCTCGTCGATGAGCGGACCCTGATCGGTCGCGCCCTCGAGCCCGTCGCCGACACGCAACTGGCCGACCGCGACGGCGAGCTTGCGGGCAAACTCCTCGTAAACTCCCTGCTGGACGAGCAGGCGATTCGCGCATACGCAGGTCTGTCCGGTGTTGCGGTACTTGCTCGCGATGGCACCCTGAACCGCCGCGTCCAGGTCCGCGTCGTCGAAGACGATGAAGGGCGCATTGCCGCCGAGCTCGAGAGAGAGCTTCTTGAGCGTACCGGCGCATTGCGCCATCAGCTTCTTGCCGACCTCGGTCGAGCCGGTGAAGGTGAGCTTGCGAACCGTCGGGTTGGACGTCATCTCGCCGCCGATGGCGGCGGAGGAGCCCGTGATCACGTTCAAGACGCCCGCGGGGATGCCCGCTCTCGCGCCGAGCTCGGCGAGGGCGAGCGCCGACAGCGGGGTCTGCGTGGCGGGCTTCAGCACCATGGTGCAGCCGGCGGCGAGCGCCGGTCCCGCCTTGCGCGTGATCATGGCGGAGGGGAAATTCCACGGTGTGATGGCGGCGACCACGCCGATGGGCTGGCGCAGCACCATGATGCGCTTGTCCGGCTGGTGGCCCGGGATGATGTCGCCGTACAGCCGCTTGCCCTCCTCGGCGAACCATTCGATGAACGAGGCCGCGTAGGCGATCTCGCCCTTCGATTCGGCCAGCGGCTTGCCTTGCTCGGCGGTCATGAGCACCGCGAGATCCTGCTCGTTCTGGATCATCAGGTCGAACCAGCGCCGCAGCACCGCCGCACGATCCTTCGCCGTGCGCGCGGCCCAGGCGGGCAGGGCGCGAGCGGCGGCCGCGATGGCGCGCCGTGCCTCGCCCGCGCCCATGTTCGGGATGGTCCCGAGCGGCCGGGAGGTGGCCGGATTGTGCACCGGCAAGACGCCGCCCTCGTCGGCCGAGACCCAGCGGCCGTCGATGAGGCATCGATCGCGCTTGAGCTCGGGATCCTTGAGCTGCAAGGAATCGGCGCCCGGCTGCCCGGTTTGCGCGCTGCGCTCCAATGAATGTGCCATGGCAGGGTCCTGCAATCTGGGGTGGGTCTGCAAGAATAGCCCCGATCGTCGGCCGCGCTCAACGCCCCGCTACCCCGCGGGGGGGTCGATGGCGCGACCCCCAGGGGCGGCGCCTCGCTCAGCGCTCCACGATCGCGGTCACCCCCATGCCGCCCGCCGTGCAGATGGAGATGAGGCCGCGCTTCGTCCGCGTCTCGTCGAGAAGCTTCGCGAGCGTCGCCACGATGCGCGTGCCGGTCGCGGCGAACGGATGGCCGAGCGCGAGGCTGCCGCCCTTGACGTTGAGCCGGGTCCGGTCGATGCTGCCGAGCGCGCCCGCAAGCCCGAGCTTGTCGCGGCAGAATCCCGGATCGTTCCAGGCCTTGAGGGTGCACAGCACCTGTCCCGCGAACGCTTCGTGAATCTCGTAGAAATCGAACTCATCGAGCTTGAGCTGCGCATCCTTGAGCATGCGCGGCACGGCGAAGGCGGGCGCCATCAGCAGCCCCTCCTTCTTGCTCACATAATCGACTGCCGCGACCTTGCCGTAGGTCAGATAGGCGAGCACCGGCAAGTTGCGCTCGCGCGCCCAGGCTTCGGATGCGAGCAGCACCGCCGAGGCGCCGTCGGTCATCGGCGTGGAGTTGCCGGCGGTGAGCGTGCCGGTGCCCGAGGTGTCGAACACCGGCTTGAGCTTGGCGAGCTTCTCGAGGCTGGTGTCGTCACGGACGTTGTCGTCGCGCGAGAGTCCCAGATACTCGATCACCAGATCCTTGTAGAAGCCCGCAGCATAGGCGGCGGAGGCCTTCTGGTGGCTCTCCAGGGCGAGCTGATCCTGCTCGGTACGGCCGATCTCCCAGGTCTTGACCATCAGCTCGGTGCTCTCGCCCATCGAGAGGCCGGTGCGCGGCTCCGCGATGCCGGGGAGGACCGGGCGAAAGTGCTTCGGGCGCAGGCCGAGCCACGGCGCCAGGCGCTCGCCCGCGCTCTTGCCGCGGTAGCTCCTGAGCAGCAGCTGCTGGAAAGCGCGCGGAAACACGATCGGCGGATCGCTGACGGTATCGACGCCGCCGGCGATGGCGCTGTCGATCTGCCCGAGCGCGATCTTGTTCGCCATGAGTATGGCCGCCTCGAGGCTGGTGCCGCAGGCAATCTGCAGATCGAGGCCGGGGGTCTCGGCCGCGAGCCCCGAGCCGAGCACCGACTCGCGCGTGAGGTGCCACTGGCTCGGATGCTTCATCACCGCCCCTGCGGCGACCTGGTCGAGCCGCTGGCCCTGCAATCCGAACCGCTCGACGGTCGCGCGCAGCACCGCGGTGAGCATGTCCTGATTGCCGACTCGGGCATAAGCGCCGTTGCCGCGCGCGAACGGAATGCGTACCCCGCCGACGATTGCGACCCGCCGAGGACTTGTTCCGACCAACATGCGAAAACCTCCTTCCGTGCCCCATGCAGCGCCGAGATGCCCCCGGGCGCGAGATTATGAACCGAAGCCGACCGCTATAATCGATCGATGCTGCGTTTCTTGCAGGCGGCGCTCCTGGCGCTCGCCGTCTCGACACTCCCCGGCTGCGGCGGCTCGCCCGCCCCGCCGTCCGCTCCCCCCGCGGCGCGCGCCGCCTCGCCGGACGAGCGGCTGGCGCGGCTGGTCGAGCAGTATTGGGACGAAAGCTCGCGCCTCAAGCCGCGGCCGCTCACCGAGGGCGCGGCGATTCGCTATGAGCCGGCCGCCGGATTCGATATCTCGGCGCAGTCGCTCGCCGATTCGCTGGCGCTCGAGCGCCGCTATCTCGATGCGCTGCTCGCCGTGCCGCGCGCCGGCCTCGACGCCGAATCGCAGCTCACCTACGACATATTCAAGCGCGAGCGCGAGCTCGCCATCGAGAGCTTCACCTACCCCTTCGAGCTCATGCCGGTCAACCCTTTCAGGTCCCTGCCTCTCGAATTCGCGCGCATGGGCGCCGGGTCGGGCCCCTACGCGGTGCTGAGCGCCCAGGATTACGATGCCTGGCGGGCGCGCGCCCACGCCTACGCGCGCTGGACCGCCCAGGCCATCGACAACATGCGCGAGGGACTGCGGCGCGGCTACAGCGTGCCGCGCGCGCTCGTCGCCGAAATGCTGCCGATTCTCACCGCGCTCGGAGCCGATCGGCCGCAGAGCGTGTTCTATCAGCCGCTGCGCTCGCTCCCCGCGACGCTGCCGCCGGGCGAGCGCGAGCGCCTCGCCGCGGGAATCACCGCGCAGGTCAAGGAGGAGATCTTGCCTGCCTACCGGACCCTCGCGACCTTCCTGCGCGATGAGTACCTGCCGCGCGCCCGGCAAAGTCTCGGCCTCTCCGCCCTGCCGCTCGGTCCGCGCTGGTATGCGTTCCTGATCCGCCGAGAGACCGCTTCGCGGCTCGCGCCCGCCGACATCCATGCGCTCGGTATCGCAGAGGTCGAGCGCCTGCACGCACGGCTCCAGGCCCTGCTGAGCGAGGCCGGATTCAGCGGCAATGCGCAGGCCTTCTTCGAGGCCGCGCAGCGCGCGCCGCAGGTCGCCTTCAACACGCCCCAGGAGCTGCTCGATTTCTACGCGCAGCTCAAGCTCTCCGCCGCCGCCGCGCTCGCCGCGCTGTTCGCACCAGGACCACAGGCCGATTTCGGCATCCGTCCCCTGGATCCGTCTGCCGCGGCGGGCACGCCGGCCCTGTCCTATCAGCGCGCGACGGGCCGCTATCCGGCCGTTCTCCACGTCGATACCGCGCTGCAGCCGCTCCTACCCGACACCGCGCTGTTTCTGCGCGAAGCGCTTCCCGGCCATCACTTGCAGATCGCCACTCAGCAGGAGCGCTCGGGCCTGCCGCGCTTCCGCCGCTTCGGCGGCGATCCGGGATTCGTCGAGGGATGGGGTCTGTACGCCGAGTCCCTCGGCGAGGAGCTCGGGCTGTACCGCGACACGGAATCGAAGTTCGAGAGCCTCTCCGATCAGCTCGCCTGCGCCGCAGCCCTGGTCGTCGACACCGGCCTGCATGCGCTCGGCTGGACCCGGGAGCAGGCGGTGGATTACTGGCGCGCGCAGGTACCGGTCGACGAGGCGGCGGCGAACCGCGCGGTGGATCGCGAGCTGGCGCTGCCGGCCGAGGGGCTCGCCTGCGGGCTCGGCATGCACGTGCTGAGCGGGCTGCGCGCGCATGCCGAGCAGGTGCTCGGCGCGCGCTTCGACATCCGCGATTTTCACTCGGAGCTGATCGACGATGGGGCGATGCCGCTGGACATTCTCGAGTCCGCCGCGAACCTTTGGCTGAGCCGCGCGCACTAAGGGAATAACAGGTCCCCACCGTGCGCCCCCAGATCCTCCTCGTCGCGCTGCTTGCAGCGAGTCCCGCCGCGACCGCCGCGGACGCCGCCGCGCGCGACTTGGTCGACGTCCACGTGGTGCTCGACGCCGGCGCGCAGAGCGGGCAGGCGAGCGCCAGCTTGAGGATTCATGCCTCGCGCGAGGCGGTCTGGGCGGTGCTCACCAGCTGCAAGGACGCGCGCGAGCTGCTGCCCGGGCTGGTCGATTGCGAGGTGCTTAAGACGGCTCCCGATGCGTCGTGGCAGCTCATACGCCAGGTGGTCGATTACTCCTGGCTCGTGCCCAAGGTCTCCTACGTGATCCGGGCAACCTACGACTATCCGGCGCGTGTGTCGATCGAGCGGGTGTCCGGGGACTTGAGAACCTTGCGCAGCTCGTGGTATCTCCAGGCCGACGGCGAGTACACCGCCGTGCGCTACACGCTCGAGCTCACGCCGGGATTCTGGGTGCCGCACTGGATGATGAGATTCGCCTTGAAACACGATCTGCCCAAGATGCTGCGCGCCCTGCGCACGCGTGCCGAATCGGCGCTCGTGCCCGCGTCTTGAGCTCGGCAGAGGGCCACCGGGAGCGAACAATGACTGGCAGGACTTCGCGCATCGTTCGGGTGCTCTGGATGCTGGCCGCAACATGGCCGGCATCCTGGCTGGCGGGATGCGAGCGCGAGGCGCCGAGCTCGCCGCCGCCGCGCATCCAGCAAACCCTGCACCTTAACTCCTACGAGAAGGACTTCGGCTTTTCACAGTCCATCCTGGTCGACAAGACCCTGTACGTGTCGGGCACGGTCGCCGCCGACGCCAACGGACGGCTGGTCGCGCCGAACGACATGGCCGGGCAGATGCGCGCCGTCTACGGCAACATCCGACGCACGCTCGCACAGAACGGCGCCGACTTCGGCGACGTCGTCAAGGAGACCATCTACACGACGGACATGGATGCGCTGCTCAAGGCGGCCGACCTGCGCTTCGAGTACTACGGCAAGGATCACCTGCCGACCGTCTCCTGGGTGCAGGTCCAGCGCCTCATCGATCCCGGCTTCCTGGTCGAAGTCGACGTGATCGCCGAGCTGCCGTGACCCGCGGTGCTGGTATCCTTGGGTCACGATGTACAGCGTGATCGACAAGAAATTCGAACGCCGCCTGGCGGGGCTCATCAACTCGGGCCAGCGCGCGGTGCTGCGCGGAGGCAGAAAGGGGGTCGAGAAGGAGTCGCTGCGCGTCACCCCCGACGGCCGCATCGCCGCCAGCCGCCATCCGGCCGCACTCGGTGCGCCGCTGACCAACGAGCACATCACCACCGATTTCTCCGAGGCGTTGATCGAGCTGGTCACGCCGGCGTTCCAGGAGTCCTGGGAATTGCTCCAGTACCTGTGCGATCTGCATCAGTTCGTCTATCGCCACCTCGACGAGGAGCTGCTGTGGTCGACCAGCATGCCGGCGGGGTTCGACGGCGACGACAGCATCCCGCTCGCGCAGTTCGGCAAGTCGAACGTCGGGCGGATGAAGACGGTGTACCGCCACGGGCTCGGCATGCGCTACGGGCGGACCATGCAGGCCATATCCGGCGTGCATTACAACTACTCGTTCCCCGCGGATTTCTGGGAAGCGCTCGAGTCGATCAATCAATCCAAGCTCCCCCGCCAGGACTTCGTCTCCGAGCAGTACTTCGCGGTGCTGCGCAACTACCGCCGCTTCGGGTGGCTGGTGCTGTACCTGTTCGGCACCTCGCCGGCCGTATCGAGGAGCTTCTTCGGCTCGCGCGAGATCACTCTGCCCGCGCTCGATGCCGACACCGTCTACGAGCCTTACGGCACGTCGCTGCGCATGAGCGACGTCGGCTACCGCAACAAGAACCAGGCGACGGTGAGCGTGTCGGTAAACGGCCTCGCCGACTACGTGCGCGATCTCACCAAGGCGATCACCACGCCCTATCCGCCCTACGAGAAGCTCGGAGTGAAGGTCGACGGAGAGTACCGGCAGCTCAATGCCAACATCCTGCAGATCGAGAACGAGTACTACAGCTTCATCCGCCCCAAGCGCATCGCGAGCTCCGGCGAGCGGCCCACCAAGGCACTGCGCCGCGCGGGCGTCGAGTACGTGGAGGTGCGCGCCCTCGACGTGAGCGCTTTCGATCCGGTGGGCGTCAATCAGAACAAGCTGCGCTTTCTCGAGGCCTTCCTGGCGCTGTGCGTGCTGAGCGAAGCGCAGCCCATCGGCAGGAGCGAGCAGGAGACGCTCGACGCCAACCACCTGAAGGTCGCGCGGCGCGGTCGAGAGCCCGGCCTCACGCTGAACCGCGACGGACGCGAGGTGCCGATGACGAGCTGGGCGCGCGAGCTTCTCGACTCGATGCAGGGCCTGTGCGAGCTGCTCGATCAGGGCGAGCCTGCACGTCCCTACGCCGCGGCTCTCGAGCAGCAACGCGCCAAGATCGACGACGTCGAGCGCACGCCGTCGGCGCGGCTGCTCGCCGAGATGCGCCAGAGCGGCGAATCCTTCTTTCAGCTGGCACGGCGCATGTCGCGAATGCACAAGGACTATTTCCTCGATCTGTATCCGCCGAACGAGAGCCGGCTGGCGGAGTTCGCGCTCGCGGCGGAGGAGTCCCATCAGGAGCAGCGGCGCATCGAGGCCGCCGACAAGATGGACTTCGACGCCTATCTCGCCCACTACCTGGCGGAGTGACCGGGCGTCGGTCACGCCGGGCGCCGTCACGCCGCGCCTCGCCCGGGCGCCGTCACGCTGCGCATCGCCACGCCCGGGCGCGCGGCCGCGCCGTTTGACATAAACCGAGACGCGGCGCTCGCTATTTCGATGCGAACGTGTGGTCCAATTCGCGGAGCCGTTGCGTGCCGATGATAAGGTAGTGAGCGATGAACAACGGGAGTCGTTTTCCGGGCGAGGATCTGCCGGACCTGCCGCATGCCCGGCAGCTCAAGGCGGGCATCCCCTGGCTCACCTTCGATGCGGAGCTCGAGCAGCCCTATCGGCGCGCCGTTCTCGACGAGCATTTCCCGCACATCCGCGTGAACCTGTGCCTGGCGGTCGCGGCCACGGCGGTGCTGTCGGCGATGGAATCCACCGTCCTCGGGCATGAGCTCAGCCGCATCCCGAATCTTTTGCACATGCTGGTGCTGATTCCGATCCTGCTCATCTGCCTGGCGGCGAGCTTCTCGCCGAACCGCCACCGCGTCTATCCCATGGTGTCGCTCGGCGGGGCCATCGTGGTCGGGCTGTGCGTGGTCGCGGCGCAGCTGATCGCGGGCGTCGGCGGCGCGCCCATCCTGCTGCCCTGCCTGGAGCTGACCGCCATCTTCACCTACCTCATGGCGGGGCTCACGCTCTATCAAGCGCTCGCCGCCAACGCGATCACGCTGTTCGCCTACATCGCCGCGGGCAGCACCCTGCAATTGCCCGGCCGCGAGCTCGGCTTCGATGCCATGTCCGTGCTCGCGGGCAACGTGTTCTGCGCGTCGGTGGCCTACGTGCACGAGAAGACCAGCCGCCTGCGATTCCTGGAAGCGGCGCTGCTGCGGGAGATGGTGGCCCGCGACGGACTCACCGGCATCCAGAACAGGCGCATGTTCGACCAGCACATCCAGCGCGCCTGGCAGCAGGCGGTGCGCGACGGGCAGCGCATCGCGGTGCTGCTGGCCGACATCGACTGCTTCAAGGACTACAACGACCGCTACGGGCACCAGGCCGGGGACGAGTGTCTGCGCGCCGTCGCGGTGTCCCTGACGCAGTGCGCGCGCCGCCCGCTCGACTTCGTCGCCCGCTACGGCGGCGAGGAGTTCGCCGTGATCCTGTACGAGGCGAGCCGCGAATACGTCGCCGAGGTGCTGACGCGAATCCAGCGCTCCATCGCCGAGCTCAACATTCCGCACGAGGCCTCGCGCGTGGCGAGCCGCCTCACGCTGAGCATCGGCGCGGCCTTCGTGCTGCCCGGCCCGAACCGCTCGCACGAGGGCCTGATTCAGCTCGCCGACGAGGCTCTGTACGGCGCGAAGGAGCAGGGCCGCAATTGCGTCGTGGTGCTGGAGGCCGAGTACCACACGCTGCGCACCGGCCGCTTCGAGCGGCGCAGCAGCCAGCGCGGATGATGGACGGGAAGGCGGCTGCCCGGCGGCGCGCGGCTCAGGCGCCGCGATAGATCTCGACCGCCGCGGCGCCGCCCGCGACGCGACTCGCGCGAAACATCCCTTCGGAGTTGAACTCCATGGCGATGCGGCCCGCGGGGTCGATCGCGATGACGCCGCCTTCGCCGCCGAGCGCCGGCAACTCCTCGAGCACCACCTCGCGCACCGCCTGAGCGAGCGTTCGCCCGCCGAAGCGCATGCGGGCGCTGATGTCGTGCGCGACCGCCGCGCGGATGAATACCTCGCCGTGGCCGGTCGCGGAGACGGCGCAGGAGCGGTCGTCCGCATAGGTGCCCGCGCCGATGATGGGCGAGTCGCCGACTCGCCCGAAGCGCTTGCCCGTCATGCCGCCGGTCGAGGTGGCGGCGGCCAGGCGGCCGCGCTCATCCAGGGCGACCGCGCCGACCGTCCCGACGTGCGAGAGCGTGAGCGGGGAGAGCTGCGCATCGCCTGCGCGGATGCGCTCGAGCTGCTGCCAGCGGGCCGCGGTATGGAAATAGCTGCGCGGCACGAGCTCGATCCCGCGCGTGAGCGCGAACTCCTCGGCGCCGGCGCCGGCGAGCAGCACGTAGTCGGAATGCTCCATGACCGCGCGCGCGAGCTCGATCGGATTCTTGACGTGCGCGAGCGCGCATACGGCGCCCGCTCTGAGAGTCCCCCCCTCCATGATCGAGGCGTCGAGCTCGTTCTGCCCGTCCATCGTGAACACCGCGCCGCGGCCGGCGTTGAACAGCGGGTCATCCTCGAGGACGACCACGGCGCGCGTCACCGCCTCGAGGCTCGAGCCGCCGCGCTCGAGCACCGCGAAGCCGGCGGCGAGCGCCTGGTGGAGCCCGGCGCGATAATGCCGCTCCCGCTCGGCGCTCATCTCCGCTCGCGGCAGCGTGCCCGCACCGCCGTGAATCGCAAGCCCAAACATCGTGACTTCCTTTCCCCTGTTCGCGCACCCCCGGCCAAGGCTATCATCATTCGCAGATGATTCCATTCCCCCATCTGCCGGCGATCAAGAGCCTGCTGATCGCGAACCGCGGCGAGATCGCCATTCGCGTGATGCGCGCCGCCACCGAGCTCGGGCTGCGCACGGTCGCGATCCATTCGCGCGAGGATCGCTTCTCGCTGCATCGGACCAAGGCGGACGAGAGCTACCTGGTGGGCGAGGGCAAGGGACCGATCGAGGCCTATCTCGACATCGAGGACATCGTGCGCATCGCCCTCGAGGCGCGTGTCGATGCGATCCATCCCGGCTACGGCTTTTTGTCGGAGAGCCCGGAGCTCGCCGAGGCTTGCGCGGCGGCCGGCATCATTTTCATCGGACCGCTCCCGGACACGATGCGCAAGCTCGGCAACAAGGTCGAGGCGCGCAACCTCGCGGCGCAAGCGGGCGTCGCGGTGATGCCAGCCACCCCGCCGCTGCCGGATGACGAAGCGCGCACGCTCGCCCTGGCGCGCGAGGTGGGATTTCCCGTCATGCTCAAGGCGAGCTGGGGCGGCGGCGGCCGCGGCATGCGCATCATCGAGGACGAACGCGGCATCATCGAGTCGCTCGGCGCCGCGCGGCGCGAG
This sequence comes from Steroidobacteraceae bacterium, assembly GCA_035504115.1. Taxonomy (GTDB): domain Bacteria; phylum Pseudomonadota; class Gammaproteobacteria; order Steroidobacterales; family Steroidobacteraceae; genus Bog-1198. The sequence continues at coordinate 149,848 of DATJSL010000050.1, forward strand.
GCCAAGGCGGCCTTCGGCAAGGACGAGGTGTATCTCGAGAAGCTCATCCGGCGCGCGCGGCACGTGGAGGTGCAGATCCTGGGCGATGCGCACGGCAATCTGGTGCATCTGTTCGAGCGCGACTGCACGGTGCAGCGGCGCAACCAGAAGGTGATCGAGCGCGCGCCGGCCGTGTTCCTCGCCGAGGGCGAGCGTCTGGAGCTGTGCGCGGCCGCACTCGCGATCGGCCGCGCGGTGAGCTACCGCGGGGCCGGCACGGTCGAGTTCCTGCAGGACGCCGACTCGGGCAAGTTCTATTTCATCGAGGTCAACCCGCGCATTCAAGTCGAGCACACCGTCACCGAGTGCGTGACGGGCGTCGACCTGGTCAAGGCGCAGATTCGCATCGCCGCCGGCGCCGAGATCGGCACCCCGGCGAGCGGGGTGCCGCGCCAGGAGGACATCCGCGTGAGCGCCCACGCGCTGCAATGCCGCGTCACCACCGAGGATCCGGAGAACAACTTCGTCCCCGACTACGGCGCCGTGACCGCGTATCGCAGCCCCGCGGGCTACGGCATCCGGCTCGATGCGGGCACCGCCTACGCCGGCGCCATCATCACCCGCTTCTACGATTCGCTCCTGGTGAAGGTCACGGCCTGGTCGCCGACGCCCGAGGAGACCATCGCGCGCATGCATCGCGCATTGTGGGAATTCCGCATTCGCGGCGTCGTCACCAACCTGCGCTTTCTCGATCAACTGATCACCCATCCGAGCTTCGCCAAGGGCGAGTACACGACCAAGTTCATCGATCAGACGCCCGAGCTGATGCGCATTCCGAGGAAGCGCGACCGCGCCACCCGGCTGCTGACGTTCATCGGCGAGGTGATCGTCAACGGCAACGCGGAGGTGAGCGGCCGGGAGCTCAGGCCCAAGGCGCCGATCTTCCCGCGTCCGCCGCGTGTCCCGCTGCCGCTGCCGCCGCCGCCGCCCGGCAGCAAGCAGAAGCTCGATGAGCTCGGGCCCGAGCGCTTCGCCCGATGGATGCTCGAGCAGAAGCGCGTGCTGCTCACCGACACCAGCATGCGCGATGCGCATCAATCGCTTCTGGCCACGCGCTTTCGGACGCTCGACATGGCGGCGATCGCGCCCTACTACGCGAGCCTGCTGCCGCAGCTGTTCTCGATGGAATGCTGGGGCGGAGCGACCTTCGACGTGGCGATGCGCTTTCTCAAGGAAGACCCCTGGGACCGTCTGGCAAGATTTCGCCAGGCCATGCCGAATTTGCTGCTGCAGATGCTGCTGCGGTCGGCCAATGCCGTCGGCTACGCCAATTACCCCGACAACGTCGTGCGCCACTTCGTGTCGCAGGCGGCCGCAGCCGGGGTCGACGTCTTTCGCGTCTTCGACTGCCTGAACTGGGTGGACAACATGCGAGTGGCGATCGAGGCGGTGCTCGCCACCGGGCGGCTGTGCGAGGCGGCCATCTGCTACAGCGGAAATCTATCGAATCCGCGCGAGCGCAAGTATGACCTGGGCTACTACCTCGGCGTCGCGCGGCAGCTCAAGGCTCTGGGGGCGCACGTCATCGCCATCAAGGACATGGCGGGCCTGTGCCAGCCGCGCGCGGCGTTCGATCTGGTGAAGGCCCTGAAGGACGAGGTCGGACTGCCGGTCCATTTTCATACCCACGACACCAGCGGCATCGGCGCGGCAAGCGTGCTGGCCGCGGTCGCCGCCGGCGCCGATGCGGTCGATGGAGCGGTGGACGCCATGTCGGGGCTGACCTCGCAGCCCAACCTCGGCTCGATCGTCGAGGCGCTGCGCTTCGGGCCGCGCGAGTCGCAGGTCGATCCCGACGCGCTGCGCTTGATCTCCGGCTACTGGGAACAGGTGCGGCGCGGCTATGTGGCGTTCGAGAGCGACATCCGCTCGGGTGCCTCGGAAGTCTACGTGCACGGCATGCCGGGGGGCCAGTACACCAATCTCAAGGAGCAGGCGCGCGCGCTCGGCATCGACGACCACCGCTGGAGCGAGGTGGCCGCGGCCTACGCGCAGGTGAACGAGATGTTCGGCGACATCATCAAGGTCACCCCGACCTCCAAGGTGGTCGGCGACATGGCGCTCATGATGGTGACTGCCGGCCTGACACGCGAAGCGGTGCTCGATCCGGCCGTCGACATCGCCTTCCCCGAGTCGGTGGTGCAGCTGTTCCGCGGGGAGCTCGGCCAGCCGGTGGGGGGCTTTCCAGCCGAGCTCAAGCGCAAGGTGCTCGCGGGCAGAACCGAGCTCGGCGCGCGGCCGGGCGATTCATTGCCGGCGGTGGACCTCGCCGCCGAGCGCGCCGCCGTCGAGAGCAAGATCGGGCGGCCGGTGAGCGAACGCGAGCTCGCCTCGCATCTCATGTATCCCAAGGTGTTCGCCGACTACGCCGCCGAGCGGGCCTCCTACGGCGACGTGAGCGCGCTGCCCACGGCGGTGTTCTTCTACGGCATGCAGCCGGGCGAGGAGATCAACGTCGACCTGGAACGCGGCAAGACGCTGATCGTGCGCTACGTCGCGACCAGCGAGGCGCACGAGGACGGCACGCGCACCGTGTTCTTCGAGCTCAACGGCCAGCCCCGGCCGCTGCGCGTGGCCGACCGCAGCCAGGTGGCGAAGCGTGCGCCGCAGCGCAAGGTCGAGCCGGGCAATGCGAAGCATGTCGGCGCCCCGATGCCGGGAACGATCGGCACGGTGGCGGCGCGCCCGGGACTGCGGCTCGCCCGCGGCGACGTGCTGCTCACGCTCGAGGCCATGAAGATGGAGACCACCGTGCGCGCCGAGGTGGACGGCGTCGTGCAGGAAGTGCTGGTCCAGGCCGGCGCGGCGGTCGATGCCAAGGATCTGCTGGTCGTGCTGGCGTAGGGGCATTCACCTCGCCGCGCGCGCCGCCCACGGCTCAGCCGAGCCCCCGCCCCTACCCGCGATGCGGTGCGGGCGCGCCGCCGGGCCCGAGGAATACGACCCTCGGCATCAGAGCGCATCTCTCAGCGCAATGCTCGGATCGGCCAGCTTGTCGATGTTCGGGCGGGCGCGCTCGGCGATCAGCTTGCGCGCGGCCATGTAGTCCTTCGAGTGGTTGATCGCCTCGAGCGCGAGCAGCTCGCCGCCCTTCAGATAGCACACGCTGAAGCTGCGGGTGGCGGGGTCGCCGCGCAGCAGCTGCTGGTCGAAGCCCTGCGAGAGCCCGACGATGAGCATCTTGTTGTCGAACTGATCGGACCAGAACCAGGGTACGCGGTCGTGCACGGTCGGCCGGTCGAGCATGTTCAGGGCCGCGGCCTTGGCCTGCTCGAAGGCGTTGTCGACCGACTCGAGCCGCACGCGCGTCTCGAAGCGCGGCGAGGGGTGGTTGGTACAGTCGCCCGCGGCGTAGATGGCGGCATCTCCGGTGCGGCAGTACTCGTCGACCAGGATGCCGTTCTCGCACGCCAATCCGGCCTGTGCGGCCAGCTCCGAGCTCGGCACGGCGCCGACGCCGACGATCAGCATATCGGCTTCGTAGGAGCTGCCGTCCGCGCAGATGACGCGCTCGACGCGCGCCGATCCCTCGAGCCGCACCACCCGCGCGTTGCACACGATCTTGATGCCCTGGGTGCGGTGCTCGTGCGCGAAGTATTCGGACACGCTCGATGCCACGACGCGATTCATCACCCGATCCGCCATCTCCAGCACGGTGACCGCGCAGCCGAGCTTGCGGGCCGTGGCCGCCGTCTCCAGGCCGATGTACCCGCCGCCGATGACCACCAGCCGTGCGCCCGTGGTCAGGCCCTCGCGAATCGGTCCCACGTCCGCGACGCCCCGCAGGTAATGCACGCCGGGGAGGTCGGCGCCCGGGCAGGTCAGGGCGCGTGACCTCGATCCGGTGCAGATCAGCAGCCGGTCGTACAGCAGCTCTTCCCCGTCCGACAGCGACACCCGCCGGGCGGGGGCATCGATGCGCACCGCCGGCTTGCCGAGCTTGAGCTCCACCTGGTGCTGGTCGTAGAACGCCTGATGCCGGAAAGCCAGGCGCTCCTCGGCCATGTCGCCCGCGAGGTACTGCTTGGACAGGGGCGGCCGCTGATAGGGCAGCCGCGGCTCGTCCCCGATCAGCACCAGACGGCCGCGAAACCCTTCGCGCCGCAGGCTGTCGACCGCCTGCGCGCCGGCCTGGCCGCCGCCGAGAATGAGTATCGTCGAGGTCATGCGGCTCCTTTATAGCCGGTCGGCGGCCGGCCCGTAAGCGGCAGCTCGCCGGACCGCGCGAGGCCGCCCCGGCGCACGGCTGCGCATGACCGCAGCCGCCAAGAGAGTGGTGCCTGGCGGCGCGAATAGTAATAGGATTGAGCGGGCGGCCAACCCGGAGCGGAGCCTTCAATGAAACTGATCACAGCCATTATCAAGCCTTTCAAGCTGGACGATGTGCGCGCAGCCTTGTCCGAGATCGGCGTGTCGGGCATGACCGTCACGGAGGTCAAGGGGTTCGGACGCCAGCGCGGACATACCGAGCTGTATCGAGGCGCGGAGTACGTGGTCGATTTCGTTCCCAAGACGCGCATCGAGGTCGCCGTGAAGAACGAGCTCGTGGATCAGGTGATGGAGGCGATCGTCGGCGCCTCCAAGACGGGCAAGGTCGGGGACGGCAAGATATTCGTCACGGACATCATCCGGGTGCTGCGCATCCGCACCGGGGAGACCGATAACGCTGCGCTGTGAGGCGGGCGGGAGTCGCGGGCTCAGGATGATGCCTCGTCGGCGTCATGCCGCTTGCGCCGGCTCCATAGCCACAGGAAGCCGATGCATACCGCAAAATTGAGCACCCACCAGCCGATCTGGCGCGAGCTGCCGCCGGTGCTCGTTTCCGCGGGGCCAGCGGGGCCCTGCAGCGTGCCTTCGAGATTGTGCCGCGTGCCGGCCCAGGCCACCCGAAATTCGACCGCCGCGGCGCCCGGCAGGGCGAAGTCGGGGCTGTCGACCGAGTAGCTTCCGTCCGCGTCGGCCACGGCCGCATGCGTGGCGCCGCGCAGGACGACGTCGATCTGCGCATCGCGTATCGGCGCATTGTCCTCGATGCGGCTCAGGTGGATGATCATCCGCTCCCCATGCACCGTACCGACGGCGAGCAGCTGCGCGGATCGAGCCTCGACCCGCGCGCTGCCGGCGGGGCTCGGCGCAGCACCGGCGGCGGCAGCCGCGAGCGACGCGATCCCCAGAGCGCTCGATGCCGCCGCGATCGCCAGAGCGGCAGCGCGCCAGCGCGCCAGCGCGCCGCGCCCGCGAGGCGCGGGTGCGATCCTCAAAGCAGCCAACCCGCGATGCCCATGGCGATTCCCCCCGCCGCCGCCAGCACGCCGAAGATCGGGAAGAAGCCCTTGCGCGCGAGAAAGTACAGCGAGGTGAGCACCAGTCCGAGCTCGAGCAGTCCCTCGCCGATATCGAAGCGCAGTGCGCGCCTCTCCTCCATGTCGGTGCGCTCCTCCGAGGCGTGCGCCTGGGACTCGAGGCCCTTGGTGTCGCCGATCTCCTTGTCGCGCGAGGCCTGCAGCTTGCGAGCGACATCGGCCGTCCTGGACGGATCGGACCCGAGCGCCTGCAGGATCGACAATGCGGCATCGCTGGTGTTCGCGCGAATCTTCTTGGCCTGGTAGAAGGCCCAATCGTCGTTCGCCCGGGTGCGCTCGATGACGGCCTGGGTGTGTGCGCGATGCGAGGCGATGGTGACCACGGACAGGAAGATCCCGATCACACCCACGAGAATTCCCACGATGCGCGTCCTCGGGTCCGAGGCGTGCTCGGGCGATACTTCGATCTCAGTCATGCATCCAGTCTCACTTGACCACGTGCAGGCGCGGATTGGCGCGCGATATGCCGAGCACGCCGCTGCGCACCACTTCGACGATCTCGCCGAACGCGGCCACATTGGCGATGAACTCGCCGATTTCAACCTCGGTGCTGGCGAGCTCCACGATGTAGCTCGATGGATTCGAGGACAGCACCTTGCCGCCCACGCGGCGCAGCAGCGCAGCGACCGCATCGACGTGCCCGGCGGGGACCTGCAGCTTGATGAGCATCAGCTCGCGCGCGAGATGATCGCCGCTGGTCATGTCCTCGACGGCGACCACGTCGACGAGCTTCTGCAGCTGCGCGTTGATCTGCGCGATGACCGAGTCGGAGCCGATGGTGACCAGGGTGACGCGCGACACCGTCGGATCGTTGGTGGGCGCCACCGAGAGCGACTCGATGTTGTATCCCCGGCTGGAGATCAGCCCGGTGACGCGGGTGAGCGCGCCGGCCTCGTTCTGTAAAAGCATGGCGATGAGATGCCGCATGGCGCGAAGGATACGGGACGGCGGCACTTGGGCGCCAGGGCGAGAACTGCTAGGCTTCGAGCGTGAAAAACCGCGATGAAATGCTGAATCAGGGGGCTCACCCGCTGGCCGGCGCCGGCATGACGGGCGCCGAGATGCTGGTCCAGGTGCTGGCCGACGAAGGCGTGGACACGATCTTCGGCTACAGCGGCGGCGCCATCCTGCCGATCTACGACGCGGTATTTCGCTACAACCAGGCCCATGCCTCCTCGATGCCGCTCATCGTACCGGCGAACGAGCAGGGTGCGGGGTTCATGGCGGCAGGCTACGCGCGCGCGAGCGGACGGGTCGGCGTCGCGCTGGTGACCTCCGGTCCCGGTGCGACCAACACCGTCACCCCGGTGCGCGACAGCCAGGCGGACTCCGTGCCCATCGTAGTCATCTGCGGTCAGGTCGCGACCACCGCGATCGGCACCGACGCCTTCCAGGAGGCGCCGGTGCCGAGCATCATGGGCGCGGTCGCGAAGCACGTCTTTCTGGTCACCGATCCCACCAAGCTCGAGGCCACGGTACGCACCGCCTTCGAGATCGCGCGCACCGGCCGTCCCGGGCCGGTGGTGCTCGATATCCCGAAGGACGTGCAGAACTGGAAGGGGGTTTTCGTGGGCTCCGGCCGGCTGCCGATTCCCGGCTATCGCCAGCGCATGAACCGCCTGTACGCGAGCAAGTTGCCGGATGGGGCGTGCGCCGCGTTCTTTGCGGCGCTGGCGCGCGCCGAGCGGCCCCTGATCTATGCGGGGGGCGGCGTGATCAACGGCGCGGCGTCGCAGGCGCTGCGCGAGCTGCTCGAGCAGCTGCGCATTCCCGTGGTCACGACGCTCATGGGCATCGGCGCGGTCGACACCACGCATCCTCTGTCGATGCGCATGCTGGGCATGCACGGTGCGGCGTTCGCGAATTACGCGGTCGAGGATTGCGATTTCCTGGTGGCGATCGGTGCGCGCTTCGACGATCGGGTCGCCGGCAACCCGCCGAAATTCGCGCCGCGGGCGAAGTTCATCGCCCACCTGGACATCGATGCCTCGGAGATCAACAAGGTCAAGCGCGTCGATTGGAGCCACGTCGGCGCGCTCGAGGATGCGCTGGTGAACCTGATCGATCACGCCAAGTGCAAGAACATCAGGCTCGAATGGCCCGCTTGGCAGGCGCGCTGCGAGGAGCTCAGGCGCAAGTACGCCATGAATTACGACCGGGACAGCGCGCTCATCCAGCCGTATTACGTGATCGAGGAGATCAATCGGCTGACGGGGGGCGAGGCCGTCATCACCACCGGTGTCGGTCAGCACCAGATGTGGGCCGCACAGTACTTCGACTTTCGCGGCCCGCGCCTGTGGCTGACCTCGGGCAGCATGGGGACGATGGGTTTCGGCTTGCCGGCGGCGGTCGGCGCCCAGTTCGCCCAGCGCTCGCGCCTGGTGATCGATATCGACGGCGACGCCAGCATCCGCATGAACCTGGGCGAGCTCGAGACGGTCACGACCTACGATCTGCCCATCAAGGTGGTGGTGCTCAACAACTTCGGCGACGGCATGGTCAAGCAGTGGCAGAAGCTGTTCTTCAAGGGCCGCTTGAGCGCGAGCGACAAGAGCCTGCATACCAAGGATTTCGTCAAGGCGGCGCTTGCCGACGGCTTCAAGTTCGCCGTGCGCCTCGACAAGAAGAGCGACGTGCCGCGCGTGGTCGAGGAGTTCATCCGCTTTCCGGGGCCCGCATTCCTCGAGGTGATGATCGACCAGGACGCGGGCGTCTATCCCATGGTGGGCCCCGGGCAGGCCTACGACGAGATGATCACCGGCGACTACATCGCCTCGCGTACCGAGGTCGAGATCAAGCCGCCGGATGCCTCGAAGATGTTCTAGCTGAGGCAGCCGCCCCGGCGGCGGGAGCGCGCCGCGCAAGCCCGGCAGCGCCGCCGCGGCGGCTTGCGCCGCCTACCAGACCCCGGTGTTCGGCATGCTGATCCAGGGCTCGGCCGGCTCGAGCGCCTGCCCTTCCTGCAGCAATTCGATCGAGATGTTGTCCGGTGATCGCACGAAAGCCATGCGCCCATCGCGCGGCGGCCGGTTGATGCTGATCCCATGCTTCATCAGCCGCTCACAGGTGGCATAGATGTCGGGAACGGCGTAGGCGAGATGTCCGAAATTGCGGCCCGCGCCGTAGGCTTCGGGATCCCAGTTGTACGTCAGCTCCACCTGCGCGTGCTCATCGCCGGGCGCGGACAGGAACACGAGCGTGTAGCGGCCCGCCGGGTAATCGCGCCGCGACAGCTCGCGCAGACCGAGCGCGTCCACGTAGAAACGCAGGGATTGCCCGATGTCGGTCACGCGGACCATAGTATGAAGGTACTTCATGGAATCATCTCGCGAGGTGCCGCGCGGGAATTTGGAGCAAGCCGTGCATAAAAGCAAATTGGGCGGATTCATCATCGACTGCCGCGCCGACGATCTGGGGGCCGCCGCCGGCTTCTGGAGCGGGGCGCTCGGAATGCCGATGAGAGAGCTCCCGGACAGCGAGGGCGAGCGCTACCGCCGGCTCGAGGATGCGCAGCACGGCCTGCATATCGAGGTCCAGAAAGTCGATCATCCGAGCCGGGTGCACCTCGACATCGAGACCGACGACATCGACGCGGAGGTGCGCCGGCTCGAGCAGCTCGGCGCCAGGCGCATCCAGCCCGTCGACAGCTGGTGGATCATGGAAGCGCCCACCGGACAGCGCTTCTGCGTGGTGCGCGCAAGCTCGGCCGATTTCGAGCGCCAGGCCACTCCATGGCCTTGACGGCGGCCGGGCGGGCGCCGGTAGGGGCAGGCGCTGGCCGGGCGGAGGCGGGGCCGAGGCGGGCATTGATTGGGGGGCGGGGCGCCGATGCCGGCGTTGTCGGCGTGTCACAACAAAGCAACATACTTGACATAGCGCAACATTTCCGCAATTTCATCGGGAAACACCTTCAATTTTCAGATCTGCCGTGATAGCATTCGTGCCACTGGAGTAGTGGCGCTGTTGCACTGTTACTTAATTGCAACAGTCGACCTAACTCGAAGACGGTCGAGCGTAGCGCACTCTTGTGCGGCGCATCTTCCGCCCATGGACGTGTCGGGTGGTGACTCGACACCTGTTCCCCTCTCAAGGTCCCCGGTCCATCCGGGGATACTTTTATGCGCGATCCGGCCACAATTCGGCAGGCGCAGCGGAGGGACCATTGCATGGCACTGATCGAGGGCTTCACGGGTGCGGTGGGCAACACCCCGCTGATTCGCTTGCGGGCTTTCAGTGAGGAGACGGGCTGCGAGATCCTGGGGAAGGCCGAGTTCATGAATCCGGGCGGCTCGGTGAAGGACCGTGCCGCGAAATGGATCGTGCTCGATGCGGAGCGGCGCGGTGTGCTCAAGGCGGGCGGCACCGTCGTGGAGGGCACGGCCGGCAACACGGGGATCGGCCTCGCGCATGTGTGCAACGCCCGCGGCTACAAGTGCGTCATCGTGATGCCGGACAATCAGTCTCAGGAGAAATACCAGACGATCGAGGCGCTCGGGGCGGACCTGCGCCGCGTGCCTGCGGTTCCCTACAGCAACCCCAATCAGTACCAGAAGGTGGCCGGCCGGCTGGCCGCCGAGCTGCCGAATGCGGTCTGGGCCAATCAGTTCGACAACACGGCGAACCGCCAGGCGCATTTCGAGTCCACCGGCCCGGAGATCTGGCGCGACACGGGCGGGAAGATCGACGTGTTCTGCGCCGCAACGGGGACGGGCGGCACGCTCGCCGGCACCGCGGCGTTCTTGAAGTCCCAGTCCGCGGCGGTGCGGATCGTGCTGGTCGATCCTCCGGGGAGCGCGCTGTATCACTTCGTGAAGGACGGGGAGCTCCGATCGGACGGCGGCTCCTCGATCACCGAGGGCATCGGCACCGGCCGCGTCACGGCCAATCTCGAGGGTGCGCCGATCGATGACGCGCTGCGCATCCCGGACGAGGAGACCGTCCGCTTCGTTTATAGGCTGCTGCGCGAGGAGGGATTGCTGCTGGGAAGCACGGCGGGGATCAACGTGGCCGCGGCGGTGCGGATTGCGCGCTCGATCGGTCCCGGACACACCATCGTCACCGTGCTGTGCGATGGCGGCGCCAAGTATCAATCGCGGCTGTTCAACCGCGCCTGGATCGCCGAACGCGGCTTCGCGCCAGCGATTGCCACTTGACGCGGCGCAGCTCGCCGCTCAGGCGCTCTCGGACACCGCGGCGGATGCGGACGTATCGAACCAGGCGAGAGCCTCGTGCAGGGCCGCGACCTCGCCCACGATCAACAGGGTCGGCGGTGAGGGATCTTCCATGCGCTGCGATCCCTCGAGACTCGCGAGGGTGCCCAGGATGACCTGCTGCTGCGCGGTGGTGCCCCGGGTGATGATGGCGGCGGGGCGCTCCGCGGGGGCCCCGTGTGCGATCAGCTTGGCGGCGATGTGCTCGAGGCGCTTTCCCCCCATGTAGAAGACCACGGTCACCTTCTCTGCGGCGAGCGAGCGCCAATCGGGCTCCGCATCCTCGTCGGCGTGAGCCGTGACGAAGCTCACGCGGTGCGCGTGGTCGCGATGGGTGAGTGGAATGCCGGCGTAGGCGGCGCAGCCGCTGGCCGCGGTGATACCGGGTATGACCGAGTAGCTGATGCCCGCGCGCGCGAGCGCCTGGAGCTCCTCTCCGCCGCGCCCGAAGACGAAGGGATCGCCTCCCTTCAAGCGCACCACGCGCCGCCCGGCGCGCGCATGCTCGATGAGCGCCGCGTTGATGCTCTCCTGCGACGCGCCGCGGCCGCCCGGCATCTTGCCCACGCAGATCCGCACCGCATCGCGGCGCGCGAAGTCGAGCACGGCGGCCGGCACCAGGCGGTCGTGCAAGATCACATCGGCATCTTGCAGCGCTCTCAAAGCCTTCAACGTGAGCAGCTCCGGATCCCCCGGCCCGGCACCGACCAGAGCGACATGACCCGGCGCCTGCGGGGCGGCCGAGCTCGAGGCGAGCAGCCGCTGTGCGATGCGCTCGGCAGCGCGCGCATCACCCGCGAGAAAGCGTTCCGCCGCGGCGCCGTCGACGAGCGACTCGAAGAAGCGGCGGCGTGTGCCGGTATCGCGCAGCCGCCGCCGGCTCGCGCCGCGCAGTGCCTGCAGCCAGCGCGCCAGCTCGCCGATGCGCGCCGGCACGAATGCCTCGAGCCGCTCGCGCCAGCGCCGCGCCAGCACCGGGGAGGCACCGCCGCTCGAGACGGCGATGAGCACGGGATCTCGATCGACGATCGCCGGCACGATGACGCGGGAGGCGCGCCGGTCGTCCACCACGTTGACCGGAATCGCCCGCGCTTCGCACAGGGACGCGATCCAGCGGTTCAGAGCGCGGCGCGATGTGGCGACGATCGCCAGACGCGCTCCGTCGAGGTCCTGCGGCAGGAACTCGCGCCGCTCCAGGGTCAGAGCGCCCTGCGCGGCGCGGCGCTCGATCTCGGGGGCGACGCGCGGCGCCACCAGTGTGATCGAGGCGCGTGCCCGCTCGAGCAGCAGCGCCTTGCGCAGCGCCACCTCGCCACCGCCCACGATGAGCACTTTCTGGCCGTCGAGATCGAAGAAAAGCGGAAAATATTGCAAGGCGAGGTTCCTCCGCAGCCGCAAGCTTACAGCGAATGCCCACACGCCGTGCGCTCGCCGTGGGATGCGAACTATTGCTTATGAGCACATGCTCATTAATGCTAGCGCGGCGCGGCCCCGATCTCGGCAGATGCACCGCCGGGCCCTATAGTGCCGATATGGTCGATCCAGCGCAGTCGATATCGGGGTTCGGGGTCGGTCTGATCGTCGGGCTGACCGGCGTGGGCGGCGGCTCCCTCATGACCCCGCTGCTCGTTCTGCTGTTCGGCATTCACCCGGCCACCGCCGTGGGGACGGACCTCCTGCACGCCGCCCTCACCAAGGCCGGCGGCACCTATGTGCATGCCAGACAAGGACGGGTCGACTGGCGCATCACCGCATGGCTCGCGGTGGGCAGCATACCGGCAGCCGTCGCCACGGTTCTCGGACTGCATCATTTCGCCGGCCGGCTCGGCGAGTCGCGGATCATCACCACCGTCCTCGGCGCCGCGCTGCTGCTCACCTCCGTCGCGCTGGCGCTGCGTCCGTACCTGCGGCGGCTCGCGCGCACCCGTGCGCCGCAGATCACGCATCGTCCCGCGCTCACCGCGCTCACCGGACTGCTGCTCGGCTTCGTCGTATCCATCTCCTCGGTGGGCGCAGGCGCGCTCGGTGTGACGGCGCTGTTCTTTCTCTATCCGCAGCTCAAGGCCGGACGCGTGGTCGCATCGGATCTGGCGCACGCGGTGCCGCTCACGCTGGTCGCGGGCATCGGGCACTGGATGTTCGGGAGCGTGGACTGGACCTTGCTGCTGTCGCTGCTGATCGGGTCGCTTCCCGGCATCCTCATCGGCAGCCACTTCGCGGGGCGCATTCCCGACGCGTTGCTGCGCTATCTGCTGTCGGGGATGCTGCTGCTGGTGGGCGGCAAGCTGATCGCCTTCTAGAATTCTTATATCCTAGCGCTCATGAAGTTCCAGCAATTGCGGTATCTCGTGGCGGTTCACGAGAACGGACTGAACATCACCGCCGCCGCACGTCAGTTGCACACTTCACAGCCCGGGGTCAGCCGTCAGCTCAAGCTGCTCGAGGAAGAGCTGGGATTTCAGCTGTTCGAGCGTGAAGGGCGCGCCCTCACCCGCACCACCGCCGCCGGCGAGGAGATCATCTCGCGCGCCGGCAGCATCCTGCGCGAGATGCAGAACATCCGCCGCACCTCCGCGGAGCTGCGCAAGGCGGATGGCGGAACGCTGTCGATCGCCACCACGCACACCCAGGCGCGCTACGTGCTGCCGCAGGTGATCCGCGCATTCCGCCAGAAGTACCCCAAGGTGCGCCTGCACCTGCATCAGGGCACTTCCGAGCAAATCGCCGAGATGGTGGCGCGCGATCGCGTCGACTTCGCGATCGCCACCGGCTCGGAGGAGCTGTTCCCGCACCTGGTGCGGCTGCCGGTGTACCGCTGGCATCGAGCCGTGGTGGTACCCGTGGGCCACCCGCTCGCCTCGGCGGGCAAGCTCACGCTGAAGAAGCTGGCGGAGCATCCCATCGTCACCTACGTGTTCAGCTTCTCGGGACGCTCCTCCCTTCCGGCGCTGTTCGAGACGGCCGGCCTGTCTCTCGACGTGGCACTCACCGCGCGCGATTCGGACGTCATCAAGACCTACGTACGCATCGGACTCGGGGTCGGGATCCTGGCACGGCTCGCCATCGATCCGGCGGCCGACGCCGATCTCGTGGTGCTCGATGCCGCCCATCTGTTCGAAGCGCATACCACCTGGATCGGATTTCGCCGCAGTGCGCTGCTGCGCGCCTACATGTACGAGTTCATCGAGCTGCTCGCGCCGCACTTGCCGCGCAAGCTGGTGCGCGATACCGAAAGGGCGGCCACGCCGGAAGCCATGGAGCGCGTGCTCGAGGGCCTCGCCATCCCGCTGCGCGACAACCCTTGATTCGGGCGGTCGAGGGCGCCATGCGCGTCGACCTGCCGCATGGCGCCAGACCCAAGGCGCACGAGGCCAGCGCCAAGCCGTCGACGGCCAGGGGATGGAGCGACGGGCAGGGGATGAGGCGACGGGCAGGGGATGAGGCGACCGCGAGGATGGAGCGAACAGCGCAAACGCTACACGTTGGGGGCCAGGACTTGCGGGGCGGCGGCGAGATGCATCACGGTATCGAGCAGCTCATGGGCCGTGTTGAACGGTCGAAGCGAAGCTCACTCTTGAGCGAGCTCGTGCACGAGTGGAAGTCCACTGCATATATATGGCCAGGGGGCGCGGCGGCGGTCAAGGCACGAAACCGCCACGTTCCTCGAGATACGCGCGCGAGATACGCGCGCCTCGAGACCCACGGCACTCGCTCACGCAGATCGATGCCGCAGCCGCACCCGCAGGCCCGCGTCGTTGGCGGGCTGGTAAGCGGCGGAGAACGTATGCAGCGCCGCGGCCGCGCCGCCCAGCTCGCTCGGCGGAAGCTCGAAACTGTTGAAGCCGCAGCGGGCGAGGAGAAACACGTGATCGCGGCGAATGGCGCCCCGGGCGCGCAGCTCGCCCGCGAATCGGAAGCGCTCGCGCAGCAGCCGGCCCTGAGTATAGCCGCGCCCCTCGCTCACGCTGGGAAACTCGGCGCCGGCGAGCCCGAGGCGCCCGAGGTCGGGCGCGAGCGCCTCCACCGGGTCGGCTGGTGCGAGGATCACCCCGAGGCGGCCCGGCCGGGCGAGCCAGCGCTCGCGCTGAGCGGACCAGTCGGCGAAGGTCAGGATCAGCGCCGCATCTTCCGGCACATCGCCATCGGACAGCGTGCGCCAGTCGTCCGCTTCGACCTTGCCATCACGCAGCAGCGTGCACCGCATACACCCGCTCCTTGAAGGGCTTGACGCCGATGCGCCGCACGGTATCGATGAAGCGCTCGTCGGGGTAGCGCTCGCGCACGTAGACCTCGAGCAGTCGAGCGAGCGTCTCGGCCACGTCGCGCTTGGCGACCGAGGGACCGATGACGGTGCCGAGGGAGGCATCGGTGCCGGCCGCACCGCCGATGGTGATCTGATACCACTCCTCGCCGCCCTTGTCGACGCCGAGAATGCCGATGTTGCCCACGTGATGGTGCCCGCAGGCGTTCATGCAGCCGGACATCTTCAGATCGATTTCGCCCAGATCGTAAAGATAGTCGTAGTCGTCGAAGCGCTCGTTGATGAGCCGCGCCACCTCGATGGACCCGGCGTTCGCGAGACTGCAGAAGTCCAGGCCCGGGCAGCAGATCATGTCGGTGAGCGTGCCTATGTTGGGCGTCGCCAGCCCGGCCCCATCGAGAAGCCGCCAGAGCTCGAAGGTCTTCGCCTGCTCGACGTCGGCGAGCACGAGATTCTGAGTGTGCGTGACGCGCACCTCGCCGAAGCTGAATCGATCGGCGAGATCCGCGATCAGCTCCATCTGCTCATCCGTGGCATCGCCCGGAGCGACGCCCGGCTTCTTGAGGGATACGAACACGACGCGATAGCCGGGCATCTTGTGCGCGCTGGTGTTGTAGCGATACCAGGCGCGAAACGCCGCATCGCGTCCCGCCGGCCCATCGCCGGCCGCCGGATCGCCATCCGCGAGCGGCGCATAAGGAGGGGCCACGAAGAAGGCGCGCACGCGCTCGATCTCGTGCCCGGGAATGCGCAGTGAGCCGTCCTTGATGAGGTCCCACTCGGCCTCGACGCGGCGGCGGAACTCCTCGATGCCGAGCGATTTGACCAGGATCTTGATGCGCGCCTTGTGGATGTTGTCGCGCCGGCCCTCCCGGTTGTACACGCGCAGGATCGCCTCGAGATAGGAGAGCAGGTGCTCGCGCGGCAGAAATTCGCGAACCACCTGGCCGATCACGGGGGTGCGGCCGAGGCCGCCGCCGGCGAGGATCTCGAAGCCGGGCTCGCCGGCGGCGCCGCGGGTCAGATGCACGCCGATGTCGTGCACCTGCGACGCCGCCCGGTCGCGCGGCGCCCCGGTGACCGCGATCTTGAACTTGCGCGGCAGGTAGGTGAATTCCGGATGAAACGTCGACCACTGGCGGATCAGCTCGCACCACGGACGCGGATCCTCGAGCTCGTCGGGCGCCACGCCCGCGAGATGATCGGACGTGGTATTGCGGATGCAGTTGCCGCTCGTCTGAATGGCGTGCATCTGCACCCGGGCGAGCGCGGCGAGAATCTCCGGCACGTCCTCGATCTTGGGCCAGTTGTACTGGATGTTTTGCCGCGTCGTGAAGTGACCGTAGCCGCGGTCATAGCGGCGCGCGATCCATCCGAGGGTGCGCAGCTGTTCGGAGGACAGAAGCCCATAAGGAATCGCGACCCTGAGCATGGGAGCGTGGCGCTGGATGTACAGTCCATTGCGCAGCCGCAGGTGGCGAAACTCATCGTCGCTGATCTCGCCCGCCAGGAAGCGCCGCGTCTGATCTCGAAATTGCGCGACGCGCTCATCGACGAGCGCCTTGTCGATCGCATCGTAGCGGTACATCACGCTACTGTAGCTTTCCATCGGCGGGGCGGCTAATGCCCGGCCGGCATGTGCTCATATCGAACGCTCGCGCGGCGATGGCCGCAGCGCGGGCAGCCGGCTGCAGATCCGCACGGGTCGGCCGACACAAGTCGAGGGAATCGGCGCGGCGCGTGATGCAGGTCGCGTTGGCCGCCCGGGCGGGGTCGATGGGGCACAAAAGCGTGATTCGCTCGGCAGCGCCGAAAGGTGGTTACCGTCAGCATCGGGTGGGTTACATAAGGTTCGACTCGTGGCAAAAGGTCTCTCTGCAGCAAAGGATCTGGTGGAAGTTCTGGTCGCGCCCGACACTTACCACGTCTCGCCCGAACCGATGCTGCTCGTTGCCGAACTGCACGGCGCGCTCGCGCTGTGCCTGCATGACGAGGGCCGCGCGGTGGGCGGCCTTCTGCACCTGAAGTTCATGGGCGGGACCGGGCGCCCGAGCGATGTGACCGACAATACGCTGAGCTCCGTCCTGGTGGTCCTCGATCGCTTCAAGCGCGGTGTTCTCGGCAACTCCTCCAAGCGCGACGAGATCCAGGCGCGCATCCTCGCGCACGCGCTGCCTCCCACCGATGCGGGCGAGCCGAGCGCCTCGCTGGTCGACCTGATCCAGGCAGACCTTGCCGAGGCGAAGATCGCCTGCGGATCGCAGACCATGCGACGCACCGAATCGCTGCGCGTCTGCTTTCAGCCCTTCGAAGGGCGCGTGTGGATCTGCGGCCCGAACAATCTGCGCACCGCCGGCCAGGCGCGCCGCTCGGTCTGACGCGCCCGCGATCGTCTGTTGTAAGCTTCCGCAGGTTGCGCGATGAGGTGGTGCCATGCGGATTGCCGTGGTGGTGGGGGTGTGCGTTCTGGCTGCTTGCGCCGGCGATCGGCTGGTCTCCACGCCCCCTGGCGGGGTGAATCTGAGCGGCCAGTGGAAGCTCGACGAGGCGGACAGCGACGATGCGCAGCGCCTCCTGCAGAGCCAGCTGGTCGCGGCAACCGCGAACGCCAGCGCCGGCGGTCAAACCCAGACCAGCAGCCGCCGCGGCGGCCGGCAGCAGCTCGGCCCGGTCGCCATGGGGCCCGTCATGCCTTCCGTTCTCGTCCTGGACGAGGGCTTGCGCTGGCCCGGCAAGCTCGTGTCGATCGAGCAATCCGGCCCGCGAGTGACATTCACCAGCAGCGGCAGCAGCGCGCGCGAATGCGTGGCGGGCGAGCGGCAACCGCGTGAATCCCTCAGCGCTACCCGCGGCCGCGGTGATGCGCCGCCGCCTCGCTGCGGCTGGGACGGGTCGACGCTGGTGGTGGAGTCCGGTGAGCCCGAAGAGGACCGGCCGCCCTACAATCAGCGCTTCAACCTCTCGAGCGATGGCCGCCAGCTCATCGAGGTGGTGACCTTCACGGGTGGCCGATCGAACGGCTTCACGGCCTCGCGGGTATGGGACCGGGTGACGGCGCCTTCGCCAGGGGGCGCGCAGAGATAAAAAAGCCGGGCAGATGCCCGGCTTTCAAGTCCCCATGCCCTCTCGCGGCGCTTGTCGTTCGCACCCTGGCGATATTCGGTCTGTTTTTTACTTCCCCGAAATGCTTGCTTCCCTAAATCCTCTATTGCGTTCGTGCAACACTCTAGCGTTGCACGGGCGGCGAATCTAGTCCTATTGTGAAGAAATGCAAAAATTAATGTGACTCGAAAGCAACAACTGTGGGATCGCATGCGCGGGTCACGCTGACTGTCCGACGCTGCACGATCGAGTATTCTTGGGGCGATTCTTGACGGGGAGGAGATCATTGATTGGCCAAGCATTCCAAGCTCTCGGTCGTACCCCAGATCACGGTGCGGACACGGCGAGCGTATTTCGATTTCAAGTTCGGGCAGCTGCATGTACGCACGGCCTTTCCGACCACCGGCGGGTTCGATGAAGGGGTGACCCTGTTCTGCCTGCATTCGCGCGAGGGATCGAGCCGCAGCTTCGCGCGGCTGTTGCCCGAAATCGCGGACGAGCGATCGGTGTACGCCCCGGATCTGCCCGGATTCGGCGAATCCGACGCGGCGCCGAGCGCGAGCTGCGCGGAGGCGGCGCACGCCGTTTCGGACCTGGCAAGCGATCTGCGGCTGCGTCAGATCGACGTCCTGGGTGTGGGCTTCGGAGCGGCGGTTGCGCTCGATCTGGCTGCGGCGCGGCCCGAGCTGGTGCGCCGGCTGGTATTGATCGGGACGCCGCCGCTGGACCGCATCCCGCCGGTCAAGCAGCAGACCCTGGTGTTGCGGGTCAATGCCGACCGCGCCGAAGAGCCCTGGAGCAAGGGCGCGCTCGCTCATGCCCGCCTCGCGGACATCGGCTCCCTGGCGCTGCTCGATGCCGACCCCAAGACCCTCGCGCAGCAGGTCGGGGCCTTCCTCAAGAGCTGAGCCATGCGCTCGGGGAGCCGGGACATCCGATGAGCGGCGAGAAATCCGTACGGCTCAACAAGTACATCAGCGAAACCGGCGTCTGCTCACGGCGCGATGCCGACAAGTGGATCGAAGCAGGACGCGTGACGCTCAACGGAGCGCCCGCGCAGCTGGGCCATCGGGTCGCGGAGTGCGACGAGGTGCGCATCGACGGCGAGCTCATCGGCCCGAAGAAGCGCGCGATCTACATTGCGCTCAACAAGCCGGTCGGCATCACCTGCACGACCGAGCCGCAGGTCGAGGGCAACATCATCGCGTTCGTGGGCCATGCACAGCGTATCTTCCCGGTCGGCCGGCTCGACAAGGACTCGGAAGGCTTGATCCTGCTCACCAACGACGGCGACATCGTCAACGAGATCCTGCGCTCGGAGAACGAGCACGAGAAGGAATACATCGTATCGGTCAATCGGCCGATCACGGAACTCTCGCTCGGCATGCTGGCGAGCGGCGTCAAGATCATGGGGGTCAAGACCAAGCCGTGCAAAGTGGTCCGCATCGACCCGCACACCTTCCGCATGATCCTGACCCAAGGGCTCAACCGGCAGATCCGGCGCATGTGCTCGGCGCTCGGCTATCGTGTACAGCGTCTGAAACGCGTGCGCATCATCGACATCGACCTGGGCTCCCTGCGCACCGGGGAATGGCGCTACTTGAGCGAGCCGGAGGTGGCTGGCCTGCTGAGGCGATGAGACCGGCGCGAGGCGATGAGGCCGCGCGAGGCGATGAGGCCGCGCGAGGCGCGGGCCGGGCGCGGCTCCTCAGGCGGCCCGCAGCACGGGCGCCGAGACGCCCTCGCTCCAGCGCCGCCCCATCATCGAGCGCCACGCCGGATCTTGCGCGCGCGCGGCGAGCCAGCGGAAGAAGTCCTCGCCCTGGTTGGTCCAGTAGGAATGGCTGAACAGCACGCCGCCCGTGCTCGATTCGACGCTGAAGCGGCGGCGCAATCCGAAGCTCACGACCCCGCGGGTGCACCTGATGCGAGGCGAGCTCTCCGAGAGCGCGAACTGATCCGCACCCACTTGCAGACGCAGCTTGCCGGCCTGCCCATAGACGCAGATGTTCGGTTGCGCGGCGCGAATCAGCGCCACACCGTGAACGAGCGGGGGCGGGATGTCGCAGGCGGTCCATGTGCCCCCCAGCACGTGCCATTGCAGCACCATGCTCTGGCGGCGAAAGTCGATGACCGGCAGCGTGCCGGCGTTATCCGAGCCCATGCTCGCAGCATGCCGCATCCGGCCGCTATTTTGAATCGCGATTCGGCAGATCGGCGAATGCGTCCGCAACGATCCCGGCGGTGAGCAATTGCGGCAGCACCACGGGCGCGCCCGATCCCGGCTTGGAGTTGTAGACGACGTAGAGCGGCACACCGGCGCGCCCGAAATCGGTGAGCGCCTGCGTGATGGCGGGATCGCGATTGGTCCAATCACCCTTCATCAGCACGACGCCCTTGTCGCGAAACAACTGCTGCACGCTCGCGTCGGCGAACGCATTGCGCTCGTTCACCAGGCAGGTCAGGCACCAGCTGGCGGTGAAGTTGACCAGCAGGGGAGTTCCGCTCGCCTTGAGCTGCTCGACGCGGGCCGCGCTGTAGGGCTGCCAGTCCTCAGCCGCCGGCGCAGACGCGGAGGCGGTCGCGATCGGGGAAGCCGCGGCCACGTTCGCCAGGCGCACCGGCAGCAGGATGGCGAGCAGCGCGGCAGCCGCGGCGCCGGCGACCGCCGCCCAGCGCGAGCCGGCCGAGCTGCCTTTGGATTTCTGGTAGGCCCACGCGGCGAAGGCCACGAGAATGGCGCCTGCCAGCGCCGCGCCCAGGCCGAGCGCAGATTGCTGCGCGAGCACCCACAGAAGCCACGCCGCCGACGCATACATCGGAAACGCAAAAATTTGCTTGAGCGTTTCCATCCAGGCGCCCGGCTTGGGCAGTACCCGCCGCAAGAAGGGGGCGAACGAGAGCAGCACGTAAGGCAGCGACAGGCCGGCTCCGAGCGCGCCGAAGATGCAGAGCGCGACGAGCGGCGACTGCGTCAAGGCCACGCCCACGGCAGTGGCCATGAAGGGCGCGGTGCATGGGGTCGCCACCAGGGTCGTCAGCACGCCGGTGAAGAACGAGGCGCGATAGCTGTCGCCCTGCGTGAGGGAGTCGCCCATGCCCGCGAGGCCGCCGCCCACCTCGAACACGCCCGACAGGTTCAGCCCCACGGCGAGCAGCAGATAGATCATCAAGGTGACGAACAGCGGCGACTGCAGCTGAAACCCCCATCCGATCTGCTCTCCCCCGGCGCGCAGCGCAAGCAGCACCGCAGCGAGGGTGAGCATCGAGGAGATGACACCGGCGGCGAACACCAGGCCCTTGGCGCGCACCGCCGCGGGGTGCTTCTTGGCCTGCTCCACCAGGCCGATGGCCTTGATGGAAAGGACCGGAAACACGCACGGCATCAGATTCAAGATCAGGCCGCCGAGGACGGCGAGCATGACGAGCACGGGCAGCGCCGGTGGCCTGGCCGCGGGCGCAGCCGCGGTGAACGAGGCGCCCACCGGGAAGCGCGGCGCGGCCGCCCCGGACGGCGTGGGGGTCGCCCCGGTCAAGGTCGCCGCAATCTCGATGGCGACAGGGACGGCGTCGCCCGCGCCGGCCGCGCCGCTCTCCTTGGTCGCGAGCAGCACGCCGCGAACGCTGCCCGAGCGCGGCGGCTGATAGCCGAGCTTCACGGCGAGATCGAGCGAGCCGTTGCGGCGCGTGAGCGTCTGCGGAGCGGCATATTCGATGACCCCGTCATCGTAGGGATAGAAGGCAAGCGACTTGATGCGCGAAAGCGTGGCGCCCCACTCCGGGCCGAGCGTGATCACGAGCTGGCCGTGATCGACACGGGCGCTGCTCGCCGCCGGCGCCGGGCTCGGCAGCTCGGCGCGCGCCTGGCTGAACAGCGCCGCGACCGCAGGATCGGCAGCGCCGTGCGCGGCGCTGACCGGGAGCTTCAGGCTGAGGTCGGCACTTTCGGGAATGCACACATCGGCGCACACCAGCCAGCTCGCCTTCGCCTTGAGCTCGAGTGGCGATCCCGCCTTGAGATCCGGCGCGGCACTGATCTTCACCAGATGCACGGCCTGCTTGGCATAGCCGTAGTTGACCAGCGGGGCCACCTCGAAGCGGTGCGGGGTGGTCCATACGATGTCGCTCGCGCGAACGCCGGGCGGCAGGGACCAGGCGATCTGCGTGGCCTGGCCGGAGTCCCCGGGATTGCGCCAGTAGGTGTGCCAGCCGTCACGGATGTCGAGTTCGAGCGCCACCCAGATCGATTGCCCGGGGGCGATGGCGCTGGTCTCGCTGACCAGGCGCGCCTTGACGTTGTCGGTGGCGACGGTGTTGCCCGAGAGCGCATGGACGGCGGGCGCGAGAAGCGCGAGCGCGAGGAGCCACCACTTCGATGTCGGCATACGCCCTATGTTACCCAATTGGCCCGCCGCCAGGCGCCACGGCCGCATGCCGGCTGTGCGGCGTCTCACAGTTTCCGCCAAACGTACCCGCGAGGAGCCGCTTGAGCTAAGGTAAGGGTTTGCAACCCCCTGACACCATGCAAGAAAACTACCTCGAGCGCATTCTCAAGGCCAAAGTCTACGACGTCGCCGTGCAGACGCCGCTGGAGGCGGCGCCGCGCCTGTCCCGTCGGCTCGACAACCGCGTGCTGTTCAAACGAGAAGACCTGCAGCCGGTTTTTTCGTTCAAAATTCGCGGTGCCTACAACAAGATCGCGCAGCTGTCGGCGACCGCGGCGCAGCGCGGCGTCATCTGCGCCTCCGCGGGCAATCATGCGCAGGGCGTGGCGCTCGGCGCGCGCACGCGGGGCATCCGGGCGGTGATCGTGATGCCGGTGACCACGCCGGAGATCAAGGTGCAAGCGGTCGCCGATCTCGGCGGCGAGATCGTGCTGCACGGCGATGACTACGACGAGGCGAGCGGGCGTGCCATCGAGCTCGCGCGCGAGCGCAATCTGGTCTTCGTCCACCCCTTCGACGATCCCGACGTCATTGCCGGACAGGGCACCATCGGCATGGAGATCCTGCGCCAGTGGCACGGCGACGACCTCGAGGCCATCTTCGTCCCCATCGGCGGCGGCGGACTCGTCTCGGGCATCGCCGCCTATGTCAAGGCGCTCTATCCGCGCATCAAGATCATCGGCGTGGAACCGGAGGACGCGGCAGGCATGTACGAATCGCTGCGCGCCGGCAAGCGTGTCACGCTCGAGCGGGTCGGGATATTCGCCGACGGCGTGGCGGTGCGGCGGGTGGGCGAGGAGACGTTCCGGCTCGCGCGCCAGTACGTGGACGAGATCATCCTGGTGACCACGGATCAGATCTGCGCCGCCATCCAGGACATCTTCGAGGACACCCGCTCCATCGCCGAGCCCGCCGGTGCTCTGGCGGTCGCGGGCATCAAGAAATACGTGGCACGCGAGTCGTGCGTCAACCGCGCTCTGGTGGCCATCAACGGCGGCGCCAACATGAACTTCGACCGCCTGCGCTACGTCGCCGAGCGCGCGGACGTGGGTGCGCAGCGCGAGGCGCTGCTCGCCGTGCAGATACCCGAGACGCCAGGCTCCTTCCTGCGCTTCTGCGAAGTGCTCGACAAGCGCAGCGTCACGGAATTCAACTACCGGTACGGGGACACGAAGAAGGCGCAGCTGTTCGTCGGGCTCGGCATCAGCCAGGGGCGCGCCGAGCGCACGGCCATAGTCAGGGCCTTGAGCGAGGCCGGATACGTCGTGCACGACATGACCGAGGATGAGATGGCGAAGCTGCACGTGCGCTACATGGTGGGCGGTCAGCCGCGCGAGCTCGAGAACGAGCGGCTGTACCGGTTCGAGTTCCCCGAGCGACCGGGCGCCCTGCTCAGGTTCCTGCAGGCGATCGGGCCGGCGTGGAACATCAGTCTGTTTCACTATCGCAACCACGGCTCGGATCACGGCCGCGTGCTCGCGGGCATTCAGGTACCGCCCGCGACGCTCACGGACTTCCTGCTCCACATCAACGAATTGCAGTACGCGTATACCGAGGAGACCGACAACCCCGCGTACCGGATATTCCTGAGCCGCTGACGCGCGCATGAACACCGAGGCGGCAGAACAGGGCGCGTATCGGGTGCTGCGCGCCGCGCGGCACGAGACGCTGCGCCTGCGCGGGCTCGACATCCACGTGCGCCGCTGGGGACCGGCGCACGGCGCCGACCAGCCGCTGTGGCTGCTTCTGCACGGCTTTCAGGACACCGGCGATACGTTTCAATTCCTGGTCGATGCGCTGGAGCGCGACTGGCCGCTCGCCGCGCTCGACTGGCGAGGGTTTGGCCGCAGCGGCTGGTCGCCGAACGGCTACTGGTTTGCGGACTACCTGGCCGATCTGGAGGCGCTCGTGGATCTCATGAGCCCTGAGGCTCCGGTGCGCCTGCTCGGGCATAGCATGGGCGGGAACGTCGCTTTCCTGTACGCGGGCGTGCGCCCGCAGCGCGTGCGCACGGTGGTGAATCTCGAGGGATTCGGCCTGCCGCGCACCTCCCCGGAGCGCGCGCCGGCACGCTACGCCCAGTGGCTGGATCAGGTGAAGACGGCTCCCGTCGCGGGCGACTACGGCTCGTTCGACGACCTCGCCGCGGTCATCCGCCGCCGCTATCCGCGCTTCGGTGAAACGCGGGCCAGCTTCATCGCTCGGGCTTGGGGTAAACTCGATGAGGACGGCCGCGTGCGCTTGCTCGGGGATGCGCGCCATCGCTGGGTGAGCCCCACGCTCTACAAGCGCGAGGACGCCGAGGCGTGCTGGCGCGCCATCGAAGCGCCGGTGCTGATGTTGCTCGGCGAGAGCTCCGACCACCTGCCGCGGCTCGGACCCGACGGGACGGAAGCGGCATTGCGGGCAATCGTGCGCGCCGTCGAGATCAATCGCATCGCCGGAGCGGGACATATGCTGCACATCGAGAAGCCCGAGGTCATCGCGCCGCTGATCGAGCGCTTCACGAGCGCACACTAGCCACGAAGAGTCCGCCATGGCGTTGACGCGACGACTGTTCAACACGCGCTTCGGGCACCTGCACGTACGCAGCCGCGAGGGCAAGGGCGTACCGCTGGTGCTGCTGCATCCCTCTCCGCGCTCGGGCCGGATGTGGGAAGGGCTGCAGGAGCGGCTCACGCGCCCCACCATCGCACCGGACCGATTGGGCTACGGCTTCTCCGATCCGCCTCCCTGGGCGATGTCCCTGGAGCAGTACGCTCAGTGCACCGTGGAGGGTCTCGAGGCGCTCGGGCTCGAGGGCCCGTTCGACGTGCTCGGGTTCCACGTGGGATCGGTCGAGGCGATCGAGATCGCGCACGCGCTCGCGCCCCGGGTGCGCCGCGTGGCCGCAGTGGGCATGCCGCTGTTCAGCGCCGAGGAGCTGCAGCGGCAGCTGGAGAAGTACAGCGAGCAGCCGCTGCGACCCGCCGCGGAGGGCGGACACGTACTCGGCGCCTGGCGCGGCTGCTTTGCGTTCCGGCCTCCGCCCTATGATCTGCTCGATACTCAGCAGCGCTTCGTCGAGCATCTGCTGGCCGCCAATCCCGGCGCCGCCCTCAAGGCGGCGGGCAGCTACCCGATCGAGAGGAAGCTGAAGAGTCTGCGCACGCCCCTCACCGTGTTCGCGCCGCACGATGACATCATCGAGCAGACGCAGCGCGTGCGGGGCTTGCTCAAGCCCGACGCCACCTACGTCGATCTGCCCGACCTGACGCTGGATCCCTTCCACGTCGCCTCGGATCGCATGATCGATCTCATCAACCGCCACCTTCCATCCTGACCCGCACCTTGCACCCTGACCCGCCACCCTGCACCCTGACCCGCCCCCTTCCACCCTGACCCGCCACCCGAGCGCGGCGCGAAATCGACAGATCGGATTCGATATCCTACGATGGGGCGTGCACCACAAATTCGCACTGCCCGATCTGTTCCTCGCGATCTCGCTGCTGCTGCTGGCCATCGAGGCGGCGCTGGCGCGCTGGGCGCTCATCGACGCCCGCTACCGGGCGAAGGACACCTGGGCCTCGCTCGGCATGCAGCTCGGCAACATTCTCATGAATCTCGCCATGGCCGGGGCGGTGTATGCCGGACTCTCGGCCGCGTACCGGGTGCGGCTGTTCGACATCTCGCCGGCCTCGCCGGTCAGCTGGGCCGCCATCTTCTTTCTGGATGACTTCACCTATTACTGGTTTCACCGAATCAGCCACGAATGCCGATTCTGGTGGGCGGCACATGTCAATCACCACTCCTCGCAGCAATACAACTTGTCGACCGCCCTGCGCCAATCCTGGACGGGTGTTCCCGTGGGGACATGGACGCCGTGGATCCCGCTCGCGCTGCTGGGCTTTCCCCCCGCCATGATCCTGGCGCAGCAAGGCTTCAATCTGTTCTACCAGTTCTGGATCCATACCGAGGCCATCAAGCGCATGCCGCGCTGGTTCGAATACCTGTTCAACACCCCTTCGAATCATCGTGTGCACCACGCGTCGAATGCGCGCTATCTGGACCGCAACTACGCGGGCGTGCTCATGATCTGGGACCGGCTGTTCGGCACGTTCTCGGCCGAGCAGGAAGCGGAGCCGCCGCGCTACGGCATCGTGAAGAACATCACCACGTTCAACCCGATCCGGATCGCTTTTCACGAGTGGGCCGCGATCGCGCGCGATGTATGGGGCGCACGCTCGTGGCGCGAGGCGCTGGGCCTCGTGTTCGGGCCGCCCGGCTGGCGCGCCGATGGCCGCGGCCTCACATCGGCCAACATCCGCAGCGACTGGAAGATGCGCCACCTTGCGCGCTGAGGCCACGCTCACCGGGCTGTCCGGCAACGAGATCTACTGCATGCGCCTCAAGGGGCTGACGCCCACGGGCGTGGTCATCGGCAACAGCATCCAGTCGATGGGGCTGCTGGGCGGCGTGCGCTCGGCTTTTCGCGGCATCGTGGGCGGGGAGATCCCGGACGTCACGGAGATGATTCATGCGGGGCGCGAGGCCGCGTTCGCGCGCATGCAAGCCGAGGCGCGGCGCGAGGGTGTGCACGGCGTCGTCGGCGTGAGCTCGGAGCTGCGCGCCCTCGGCGGCAACTCCGAATTCCTGTTCGTCGGATCGGGCGTGCGCGGCGGGATCGGCGCGCAGTCATTCACCAGCGCGGGCGATGCACAGGAGCTGTACTGCCACATGGATGCCGGGTACGAGCCGCGCGAGTTCGTGTTCGGCAACATCGCCTATTCGGTCGGCGCGGTCGGCGGAATCTCGGGCACGCTCAAGACCCTCGTGCGCGGAGAGATCAAGGAGTTCAGCGACGTGTTCAACCGCACGCGCCACCAGGCGCTCGACCGTGCGGTGGCTCACGCCCGCACCGCGCGCGCCAATGCCGTCGTAGGCATCCGCACGAGCGTGATGCATTTCGCCGGCTTCCACGAGATGTACATGGCCGGTACCGCGGCGCTTCATCCCGGCCTGCCGGGCGAGCATCTCGCTGCACCGGTCACCAGCGATCTCACCGGCGAGGAGCTCTGGGGGCTGACGCAGCTCGGCTACATGCCCTTGAAGCTGCTCATTTCGACGTCGGTGTACTCGCTGGGAGCGATCGGCGGCATCAAGGCCGCGCTCAAGAGCTTCGTGAAAGGCGAGATCTCGGATTTGACGACGCTGGTCTACGATGCCCGCGAGCAAGTGTTCGATCGCCTGAAGCGCGAGGCCGGGGCGCTCGGCGCGGAGGAGGTGGTGGGCATCAAGACGTACATCGTGGAGCTCGGATCGAGCCTGGTCGAGATCTTCGCGGTCGGCACCGCGGTGCGCCGGTGCCCGGGGCTCTCGGTCAAGACGCCCGCTCTGCCGGCGCAAGCCATCATCCGGGACAAGGATACCTGGCTGAGCGGTCTCGGCGGCTTCAATCCGCAATCGGCACGCGCGGGCTGAAGCGCTCCCGCCGGCAAGCCCTGGCGCTACAATAATGGAGCCCGATCATGCCACCGAGCCCGCCCATGGATCGACCGCCATTGCCGCCCTTCGATGCCGATAGCGCTGCGCAGAAGGTGCGCATGGCCGAGGACGCCTGGAACAGCCGGGATCCTGCGCGCGTGGTGCTTGCCTACACCGTCGACAGCCGCTGGCGCAACCGCGCCGAGTTCCTCTCGGGACGCGAGGCCATTCAGGCCTTCCTGGTGCGCAAGTGGTCGCGCGAGCTCGACTACCGCCTCATCAAGGAGCTCTGGGCGTTTCGCGACAACCGCATTGCGGTACGATTCGCCTATGAATGGCACGACGACAGCGGGCATTGGCTGCGCAGCTACGGCAACGAGAACTGGGAGTTCGACGAGCACGGGCTGATGAGAGTGCGAATCGCCAGCATCAACGACCTGCCCATCGCGCAGACGGAGCGCAAGTATCACTGGCCGCTCGGCCGGCGCCCGGACGATCACCCCTCCCTGAGCACTCTCGGCCTGTGAGCCTGCCCGAGGCCGCGCGCCCACGAGTGGCGCGCCCACGAGATGCGCCAACCCGAGACGCGCGCCGGTGACGGCTGGTTTCGCGATCTTCCGGGAGCGCGATTTCACCCTGTTCCTCTTCGCCCGGTTCTTCTCGTCCATCGCGGCGCAGATGATCGTCATCGCGGTCGGCTGGCAGGTTTACCGGATCACCGGGCAGCTGCTCGATCTCGGCCTGATCGGCCTGTCGCAATTCCTGCCCTTTCTGTGCTTCGCACTGTTTGCGGGCCATGTGGCTGACACGCACGAGCGGCGTGTGGTCATGATGCTGTGCTTCGCGGTGTTTCTGGCCTGTGCGGCGCTGCTGTTCGCTTTTGCGCGCGCAGGCGCTGCGACGGTCTGGCCGATTTTCCTGGTGCTGGCGCTGCTCGGGGTGACGCGGGCATTTCTCTCGCCCGCCGCGCAATCCTTCCTGCCGAACATCGTTCCGGTGTCCGCGCTGGGCCGCGCGCTCGCCATCAACTCCTCCACCTTTCAGGTGGCGAGCATCGCCGGTCCGAGCATCGGCGGCCTGGTCTATGCCTTCGGGGAATCCCGCTCGAGCACCGGAGCGCAGTGGGTCTACGGCAGCGCCGCCGCATTGCTGGCCGGCGGGCTCATCATGCTCAGCCTGATCAAGCATCGCAGGACGGCGCGCAACAGCACCGCCCCCTCCTGGTCTGACCTGCTGGAGGGACTGCGCTTCACCTGGCGGCGCAAAACGGTACTGGGTGCCATGTCGCTCGACCTGTTTGCGGTATTGTTCGGGGGGGCCGCCGCGCTCCTGCCGGCGTTCACGCGGGATGTGCTGCATGCGGGGCCGGCGGTATTCGGCTACCTGAGGGCGGCGCCCGGGGTCGGGGCGGTGACGATGGCGCTGTGTCTGGCCGCGAGGCCGATCAGGCGCCGGGTCGGCCTTTTTATGTTCACTGGCGTCGCCATATTCGGTGTATCGACCGTGGTTCTGGGGTTGACCCATCGGCTGTGGCTGGCGCTTGGCGCGCTGGCGCTCATGGGGAGCGGGGACATGGTGAGCGTGTACATCCGCGGGCTGCTGGTACAGCTCGAGACGCCGGATGCCATCCGCGGGCGCGTCAGCGCCGTGAACTCGGTATGCATCGGGGCATCGAATGAGCTGGGCGAGTTCGAGTCGGGGTTCACGGCCGCCTGGTTCGGGCTGGTTCCGGCGATCGTGCTGGGCGGTGGAGTAACATTGCTCGTGGCAGTGCTCTGGGCTGGCGTGTTTTTTCCCATGCTGTGGCGGCTGCAGAGCTTCGAGCAACTGAAGGAACATCGATCGGATGAGCAACCAACCTGACGATGCGGCCGCGCACGACCTGGATCACGACCACGGGGATGATGGTGCGCACGATCACGCGCACGGGCGTGATCACGCGCAGGGGCACGCGCACGCGCAGGGGCACGATCACGCGCA
>DATJSL010000051.1:0-44839 GCA_035504115.1 Steroidobacteraceae bacterium
CAATCTCTTCGTCGAGGACGTCGACTGCGGCAAGCACGGGCGGGGCCGCGAGGCGCTACGGAAGTTCATCGATCCGGCGGTGCGCACCTTTTACCGCTCGCACCACCAGATCTGCGGACACGCCATCGACTTCATCGACGCCGATCACGCCACCGGCAAGGTCTACTGCCGCGCCGAGCACGAACAAGGCGACCGCTGGTACATCATGTTGATTTGCTACTTCGATAGCTACGAGCGGCGCGACGGTCGCTGGTACTTCCTCCGGCGCCGTGAGAAGCATTGGTACTCGACCGACATCCTCGAGCGGCCCCGCGGGCCAAACTTCCAGCGCTGGCCCGCCTGGGCGGATCGCACGCCGGAGCTACCCCAGGCGTTTCCGAGCTGGAAGCCCTTCTGGGATAAAACTGATCCGAATCTGCTGCGCGGGCTGTCCTCAGAGCCGTGAGGCTGCGGCTCCCGATCTTCCGACCGTGCTGATGACATTATCGGTCGAGATCTCCTCCCCGTTGACCTTGCGAGCCGCCATCCCAGAAGCCCGAGTGGCGACATCCGCGATGATGAGCTTGAGCTCGGCGAGCCGATTTTGCAGCCGCTCCGAGGGTCCACCGACCGCCACCGCGGCCACGATCTTGCCGTTCGCTCCGAAAATCGGCGCAGACACCGCCGCCGATTCGGGAAACATCTCCCCGATGCTCACCGACAAGCGGGTTTTCAACACCTTGTCGAGTTCTGCCCGCAGGGCCTTGCGTGTGGTGATCGTACGCTCGGTGCGCGCCTCGAGCTTGGTCGAGCGCAAGTACTCATCCTGAAACTCCTGATCGGCAAACGCGAGCAACACCCGACCGGCGGCCGTGCAGTAGAGCGGCCGCACCGCACCGACGGGAACCGAATAGCGCACCAGGTGGGGACTGTCGATGCTGTCCACATACGTGATCGCCTTTGCGACCCGGTCCAGCACACCCATATAGACCGACTCGTGCGAGCGCCGCGCCAGCTCGTCGAGGTAAGGGCGGATCATGTTCGAGAAATTCCACACGGACATGATGTTTGCAGCCAGGCGGAAGATGGTAGGTCCGAGCCGATAACGTCCGTTCTCGTGATTGAGATACCCGTCGGCGACGAGCGGCCGCAATAAATTCAGCAAGCTGCTTTTCGGCGACTCGAGCACCGTATTGAGCTCGGCCAGGGTGAGTCCGCTTGCAGACTTCGCCAGCGCATCGAACAGGCCGAGCAATCGGGTCAGGGAGCGCGGTCCCGTGACCTCCGCAGCGAGGTTCTTGGTCGAGCTGCTGCTTTTGGCCATGGTGGTCCCATCCAAGGCAAGGTGAGATTTACATATTAGACCAACGTTCAGATATTAGTCCAGACATTACGCGACGATTCCGGACCGAGGATGGGTGGGAGCCTCGGTATCATCGTTGGACGGGGGGTAGTGTACCCAAAACCAGCTCTAGAAGTAGGGCTCAAATCGTTCAAGCCAACTCGACGATCCCGTTGTTGAGCACCACCGCATCGCGCTCCTCGACACGCGCCCTGAAGTGCAGATGCTGCGCATCCACGCGCCACAGATGAAAGCGCACGGTCTCGCCGGGATAGACCGGCGCCGTGAAGCGCACGGCCAGGCGGCGAATAGCCCTCGCGTCATAGTCGCAGACGGTCTTGAGGAGCGCATGCGCCGCCATCCCATAGGTGCAAAGTCCGTGCAGGATGGGACGCGCAAAGCCCGCGGCGCGCGCCACGGCAGGGTCGGCATGCAGCACGTTGTAATCGCCGCTCAAGCGATAGATGAGCGCCTGCTGTGCGAGGCTCCCGAGGTCGACCTCGATGTCCGCAGCGCGCTCCGGCACAGCGGGCAAGGGCTGCGGAGCCGGGTCGCTGCAGCCGGACCGCTCGCTGAAGCCGCCGTCGCCCCGCAGAAAAGTCACATTGGTCAATTGCGCCAGCTCCTCGCCGCTCGCTCGATCGATGAGGTCGCGGCGGATCACCGCGATGGCGCCCTTGCCGGCGCCTTTATCCGTGATGGAAAGCACCCGATTGTGGGCGACCAATGTGGCGGCGGCCGGCAAGGGCTTGTGCAGGCGCAGATGTTGCTCGCCGTGCACGAGCTTGACCCAGTCGGCCCCGGTGCGCGGGTCCCGCCACCAAAAGCCGGGCGTGCCCAGCACCGAGGCCATGCTGGGCACCGTCTGCAGATCCTTCTCGTAGACAAAGCGCAGCTGGCCCTCGTGCAAGGGGTCGGTGCCGATCCCGATCCCGAGCGCGTAGAGCATCACGTCACGCGTCATGTAGCTGTGAACGATCTCGCCAAAATCCCAGTTCTTGACCGCCTGGTAATCCAACATGGTTACAACGTCGCCTCGGAGCCCAGAACGAGCACGGCCTCGCTCGCCAGTTCTCCACCGTTTCCCTGGGCGATGGCCACATCCACCCCGGGGATCTGCCGCTCGCCGCAACTGCCTGCGATCTGGCGCGCCGCCTCCACGATCGTGAACAGGCCATACATGCCGGGATGTACGCAGGAGAGCCCGCCGCCGTTGGTGTTCACGGGCAAGCGCCCGCCGGGGGCGATCGACCCGCCGCAGACGAAACGCCCACCTTCGCCCTTCGGACAGAATCCCATGTCCTCGAGGAACAAGATCGTGTTGATGGTGAACGCGTCGTAGAGCTCGACCACATCGACGTCGGCCGGACCCACGCGCGCCTGCGCGAAGGCGCGTTGCGCCGCGCGCGCCACGCCGGTCACCGTCAAATCTGCCATGCTCGACATTTCCCGATGCGTCGTCTCGGCGGCGGCTCCCAGCAGATAGGCCGGCCGCTCACAGAGCTCGCGGGCGCGCTCCCTGCGGACCATCACCGCCGCGGCCGCTCCATCCGTCACCAGGCAGCAGTCGCGCGCACCGAACGGATCGCAAATCATGCGTGAAGACAGATACCCCTCCATCGTCAGCTCATCCCGCAGGAACGCCTCGGGATTGAGGCGCGCCCATTGTCGCGCCGCAATCGCCACCGCACCCAGTTGCTCCTTGGTGGTGCCATATTGGTGCATATGCCGGGCCGCGGCCAAGGCGTACTGGGCGATGGGGCGCGGCGGACGGTAGGGCGACTCCCAGGGGGACGGCCGGGAGGTGCTCGAGATCAGCTTTCCGGCCGCCGAGCGCTGATTGCTCCCGTAGGCGATCAACGCCACGTCGCACTGCCCGGCTGCGAGCGCGAGCGCGGCGATCGAGGCCTGGATCTGAAACGACGAGCCCCCGGTGCGGCAGTTGTCGGTAAAGCGCGGTTGAATCCCGAGGTAGTCCGCGAAGTTGAGCGCCGCCAATGTCTCGTCCATGACCACGATGAACAGGCCGTCCACATCGCGCGGCCTCAAGCCCGCGGCTGCCAGCGCGCGAATGCTGGCATGCGCCGCCAGATCGAAATTGCTGAAGCCGGGGGCCTCCCCGAGACCAAAGGTGGCCGAACCGACAATCGCCGCGGCGCCCCGGGGGAAAGCATCTCTCATGACAATCGTCCCGCGCCTTCGCTTGCCATCAGGCCGGCTCGAACACGAGCAGCGGCTTATCGCTCTCGCGGATGATCCTCGCTTTCACGGCCATGCCGATCCGCACCTCCTCGGAGGCGATGCCTTCCACCCGGCTCATGAGCCGCGGCCCCTCCTCCAGGTCGATCAAAGCGACGTTGTAACTGGGCGTTGGCGGCTTCTGGCGTACCACGGTCGTCGAGTAGACGGTGCCGCGGCCGCGCGCCTCGACCCACTCGAGGTCGGTACAACCGCTGAGCGGCTCCGCCACCCGCGGGTAGAAGAAGCAGCGGCCGCTCTCGCGGCTGCGCTGGAGCATGAAGCGGCCCTCGGCCAGAAAAGCGAAGAATTCCTCTTCCGGATGCGTGTCGGCGGCCATGACCGATCAGCCGTGCATCGTGAGGCCGCCGCTCACGCTCAGAACTTGCCCGGTGATGTAGTCGGCGGCGGGGCTTGCGAAGAATAAAATGACATTGGCAATCTCGACGGGATTCGCCATGCGCCGCAATGGAATGGCCTTGACCAGGGAATCGCGCAGCTTTTCATCCATCGCCACGGTGAAGAGCGGTGTGTCCGTAGGACCCGGAGCCACACAGTTGCACTTGATGCCATGGCGGGCCATCTCGCGCGCAAGCGCCTTGGTAAAGCTGATGACGGCGCCCTTGGTACCCGAATAGAAGGTCTCTCCGGTGCTGCCGACGCGACCTGCGTCACTCGAGATGGTGATGATCCGCCCCCCGACTCCCCGCTCGACCATCGCCGGGAGCAGCCGATGAATCATGCGCACCGGGCCCAGGTAATTCACCCCGATGATCTTGTCCCAGATCTCCGGGGTGTTCTTGAGGAAGGGCTCGATCCGATCGATACCCGCGATGCTTGCGATGATGTCGATCTGCCCGGCGCTCCGCCGCTTGACCTCATCGACGAAAGCGTCGATGGAGCTCGCCTGGGTCAGGTCCAGCGGCACGAATTCTCCCTGACCGCCGCCCTGACGGATCGCTTCGATGGTGGCAGCGCCGTCGCGTTCGTTGACGTCCCCTGCGTAAACCTTGACGCCGGCCGCGGCGAACTGCTGCGCGGTGGCTCGACCGATTCCCGAGGCGCAACCCGTGAGCACGACCGTCCTGCCGGCAAGCTCGGTCGCCTGTTTCCAGCTCATCCGCATCGGTTCCGACATCCACCACTCTCCTATCGGGGCGTATTGCGGTCGAGAAACGCCGCAATCAGATCCTGGGTCTCACGTGAGTCGAGCAGCGCGCCGCCCAGTTCCCGTTCGAGGCCATAACCGTGCAGCTCGGTGCCGCCGAAGGCAGCGATGCACTGCTTCGCAACCCGAAGTGCATGCGCCGGCAAGCCGGCAATTCGCTCGGTGATCGAGCGCGCCTTCTCTTCGATCTCGCCGCGCGGTACAGACCACTGCACCATTCCCAAGGTCGCCGCGGTACGCCCGTCCACCGGCTCGCAGCCCAGGATGATTCGCGAGGCCACGCCCCGGCCGCAGAGCCGGGTGAGCCGTTGCGTTCCCCCGGCCCCGGGGATCAAGCCGATGCCCACTTCCGGCAGTCCAATCTTCGCTTCATCCGCGGCGAGCCGAAGGTCGCAAGCGAGCGCCAGCTCGAATCCGCCCCCCATGGCCGCGCCTGCGATCTCGCACAACGTCACCTGCGGCAGCTGCTCGATCCGGTGATACAAGGCCTGAAGCCGCTCGACATAGGCCGACAACGCCCGGCCGGGCGAGGGCGCGCTCTTCCAGGAGCGAATCAGATCGAGGTCGGCGCCGGCCGCGAATACTTTCTGAGCACTGCGGATCTGCAGGACCTGATACTCACCCCCCTCACGCAGCTGATCGAGCACGCCGTGAAAGGCAGCGATCAGCTCATCGTCGATGGCGTTGACGGGCGGCCGCGCCAAGGTCGCGATCGCCACGCGCCCGCGCCGCGACAGATCAATCATCGAAGCGTTCCTGAATGCACCTGATGTTCCTATATACGAACAGTGTTCAATTTAATTGATCAGCCGCAAGCGGTCAATTACGCCCGCGGCGGTCACCTCTAGCAGCCGCCTGAAGCCAGTCGCGCCAGGTGGTAGTCGCCATCCCCGAAGAGCTTGTCCATCGTCACCATCTTCTTGAAATAGTGGCCGACCCGGTACTCCTCGGTCATGCCGATGCCGCCATGCAGTTGTATGGCGAGGCCAGCTACCAGGCGGCCCGCTCCCCCGGCGATTACTTTGGCCGCCGAGACCGCTCGGCGGCGCTCCGGCACCTCCGCGTCGATATGCGCCAGGCCGCAATACAGGATCGAGCGCATCTCCTGAACCTCGACGAACATTTCCGCCAGGCGATGTTGGACGGCTTGGAACTTGATCAGCGGCTGTCCGAACTGGATGCGCGACCTGAGGTATTCGGCGGTGATCTCGAGCGCCGTTTCGACCCCACCGAGCGACTCGGCCAGCTTGGCGAGGATGAGCCGATCGATTGCCTCCTCGAGCACCGCGGCCACGTTCGGACCGCTCATGAGGAGCGACGAGGCGCCGACCTTCACATCCCGCAGCATCACCTCCGCCGCGCGCGTGTCGTCCAGGAGCCGATAGCTTTCCATCTCGATGCCGGCGGCGTGCCGGTCGATCAAAAATAGCGCGAGCGCGTCTCCGAGTCGGGCCGACACGATCAGCCGATCGGCGCCCGCACCATCGAGGACCTGCGACTTGCAGCCGCGAATGACATAGTCGCTACCCTGTCTCGCGGCCGCCGTATCGACCTGGCTCAGCGAATAGCGCGACTCGCGCTCGAAATGCGCGAGCGCGACACGTTCGCGCCCCTGCGCCAGCGCGGTGAGAGTTCTCGAGCGCAGCTCCTGATTGTCTGCACGCTCGAGAATTCGGCCCGATAACACCACGTTCGATGCGTACGGCTCGAGCACCAGAGCGGCCCCAAAAGCCTCCATGACGAGAGCAGTGTCGACGAGAGTTCCGCCGAGCCCACCCGCATCCTCGGGCAGTCCCAATGCGAGCCAACCCAGCTCGGCGAAAGTCCGCCAATGATCTAGGCTATACCCGAGATCGCTCGCCGCCAGTGACCGCCGCTTCTCGAATTCGTAGTTCTCCGCGACGAAGCGCCGTACGCCATCGCGCAGCATGTCCTGCTCGTCCGTCAAGCTCAGATCCACGCGCGCGCCCTCATACGCCAAAGGCCAGCTTGGCGATGATGTTCTTCTGTACCTCGCGCGCGCCGCCGTAGATCGTGGCAGCTCGGGTGTGCAGAAAGAGAGCCGCCGGACCAATCGCATAGTCGGGCCAGCTCGGCGCCCTTGCCGGGTCGTCGAGATCCGGATCGCCGTGCTGGAAGTGCCGCACGCCGAGTGGCCCGAGGGCATCGAGCTGCAGGTCGGTAACCCGCTGCTGCATTTCCGAGCCGCGAATCTTCAAGGCAGACACGACCGCATCCAGGTTGTACTTGTTCTTCTCGCCGGCGAGTATGCGAAGCACCGACCATTCCAACGCCATCAGGTCCGCCTCGACGCGTGCGAGCTTCAGGGCGAACTCCGCAGTATCGAGTAGTCGCCCGGTGCCGACGCGGATTTGCCGCGCAATCGCTTTCGTCTTCTCGAGCTCTCGCCGGTTGAAATAAACGAATGCGCTGGTGGTCCGCTCCTTCTCGAGCAGATATTTGGCATAGGTCCAGCCCATGCCGGGCTCGCCGACCAGGTGCTCGCGCGGCACCCTGACGTTATCGAGGAAGACCTCGTTGAGGTCCGTTCGGCCGTTGAGCTCGCGGATCGGACGGATGGTGAGCCCCGCCGAGCTCAAGGGCACCAGCAAGAATGACAACCCCCGCTGAGGCTTGACGGTCGGATCCGTGCGGCAGAGGAAAAAGCCCCAATCGCTGTCGCGGGCATCGCTGGTCCAGATTTTCTGTCCATTGATGAGGTAAGAGTCGCCATCGAGCACGGCGGCCGTCTTGAGATGCGCCAGATCGGACCCGGCGCCTGGCTCAGAGAAGCCTTGGCACCAAACCTCATCTCCATTCAGCATCGGCGGCAGGAAGCGATCCTGCTGAGCCTTGGAACCGAACGCGATGAGCACGGGTGCGAGCATGTGCAGACCCTGCCAGCCGAAATCCGGGGCACCCGCCGCATACATCTCTTGCATGAAGATGTGCTTGCGCATCGGGCTCCAGTCGCTACCGCCGTGCTGCTTCGGCCAGTGCGGCGCACCCCAGCCCTTCTCGCTCAGAATGCGCTGCCACGCGCGGAAGTTCTTCATCAGCGGGTCGTGCCAGCGCTTCACATCGAGCGCGATGCTCGCCGGCAGCCTCTCCCGCGCGAACGCTCTCACTTCGTCACGAAAAGCCTCGTCGTCGCGGCTGAACTGAAAATTCATGCTTGCACGGTATCCTCGAAGGCGCGGCTGCATTACGGCCGCGGTCACGCTTCATTCATTTATATGAACATCATTCTGATTTTCACAGATGCGGATCGCCCGGTCAACGAGCCGATGAAGGGGCCGTCATTCACGCCACGATGAGTCGGGCAGAAGTATCCCTCTATCCGCACCTGCTGTCGCCGCTCGATATCGGTCGGCGCACGTTGCGCAATCGCGTGGTTACGCCGCTCGCGCACGCGGCGGCGCAGCACTTATCGTAACGGCCGATGATTGCGTCGCCGGCCGCGCTTTGCGTGCAGCCCCTATCGCCGCGCATTCCGCTATCCCTGTGTGAGATCCCTGATCAGAGGCATCACGTCCGCTGCGAACCGCTCGATCTGGCGGTCCCGATCCTCGTAGGGGCCGACGAAATCGAGGATCAGGTGGCGGGCGCCGGCGTGGTAATAGGCCCGAGCCTGCGCCGCAATATCAGCGGGGCGACCGAGGGCCGCATACCGTCGAGTCGGCTTGCTGAAGTCCATCGCATAGCGCGCGCTCAGACACTGATTCGCCGCCCGAAAAGCCTCGGCTGGATCGTCATCGAGGCGCAGGAACAGCAGATGGGCCGCGCCGAAACTCGTCATGCGACGCTCGCACTCCATGGCGAACCGAGCGATCTTCGCCATCGACTCGGCAAACATGGCGGGAGTTACCACGTAGGAGATCCAGCCATCGGCCAGTTGCGCCGCGCGTGCGAGCGCCGCGTCGGAACGGCCACCGCACCACATAGGCGGGCCGCCGCGCTGCCGAGGGGGCGGCTGCATCGCGACCTCGCTGAACTGATAGTGCCGCCCCCGGTGACTCACCGGCCGGCCGCTCCAGATCTTGCGTAGCACCTCCATGCTCTCCGTCAGGCGCGAGCCGCGCTCATTCACCGGGACTCCGCACAGCTCGAACTCTTTGGGAAATTCTCCCCCGACCCCAATCCCGAAGATCAGACGGCCTTCCGTGAGATGATCGAGGGAGGAGACCATCTTTGCGATCGAACCGGGAGCTCTAAGCGGCACCAAGTAGACGGCCGTTCCCAACAGGAGGCGTCGACTCAAGACGGCAGCCTGGGCAAGTTGCAAAAGAGGATCGAGAATCGGGATGGCGAAGGCGACGTGATCACCGGCCCAAAGTGAGTCGTAGCCGCAGGCATCGATCAACTGCACGTGCGTTTGCAGCTCGTCGATCGTGGGCAACCAGGGTGCCGATGCGGGCTCGGAGCGCCTGTGCATCGTCTGCACGCCGATGCGCAACCGAGGCTCGAGCGGAAGTTCGTTCGGCGCGCCGGGCACGCGCGTCGCAAGGGTCCCCGGTACGTCAGCTTCCGACATCGCAGTTTTCTCCAATCCTGGCAGCACGCGCTCACATGAACACCGCGTCTGGAATATTCTCCAGGACGTCCAGGCCTGTAGCAACGAGGAAGCGATTGCGGAGGACGGCAGGATGGCAATCGCCTCGGCACCCGCTAAGCTGCCAGGACCATTGGTAGCTACTGACGGGAGTCGGAGACTGAAGTCGAGCGCCTCATCGCACGGGAATCGCGAATGTCGGACATCCTGAAATCGTGGCTCGCGCTGGTGTTGTGTCTGCTGGCGAGAGGCCTTCTCGCGTTACGATACCGCGTACACCTGCAGGGCGCGCCGATCGAGGGCGCGCTGATCCAGGGCGCGGCGAGCGCCAGGCAGCGCGGTGCGCCCGGCATTTTATTCTTGCCGAACCACCCCGCGTTGATCGACCCCGTCATTCTCATCGCCCATCTGCACGGCAAATTTGCCGTGCGGCCTCTCGCCCTGCAAGACCAGATCGAGGAGCCCGTGGTGAGTGCGCTCGCGGACCTGCTCGGGGTACTGCGGGTTCCCGTTCTGTCCGAGCTCGACCGAGATAGTGCGAACGCGGTACAGCGTTCGATTGATCTTTGCATCGCGGCGTTGAAGCAGGGCGATAACGTGCTTCTCTACCCTGCCGGCAGGCTCATGCGTCATCGGCTGGAGACCCTGGGTGGGGTGAGCGCGGCCCACCGGATCATTTCCGAGCTGCCGCAGATCAGGGTGGTCCTGGTGCGAACCACGGGACTGTGGGGCAGTTGCTTCGGTTGGGCCTCTGGCAAGCCGCCCCGTTTGCAGGATGGCCTCCTCGGGCATCTGCGACCGATGCTGGCCAGCGGGGTATTCTTCATGCCCAGGCGAGAGGTGCGAGTCGAGCTCGCCGAGCCGGATGACGTGCCTCGTCATGCAGACCGCCGCGGACTCAACGCCTATCTCGACGAGTTTTATAGCCACGCCGCGCCGCCCGCTCTTTACGTGCCTTATAGCATTTGGGAAAAGGGCGGGCGACGCGCGCTCGCGGAGCCCAAGCCGGCGGTGGCGCACTCGATTGATGATGCGCCGGCGGCCACGCGGCAAATCGTGCTTGCACATCTGCGTGAAGTGACCGGCATCGAGGGGCTGAAAGATGATCAGGAATTGGCGCGGGACCTGGGGCTCGACAGTCTCGCGGTAACCGACACGCTGCTCTGGCTGGAGAAGGAATTCGGCGTGTCCGTGCCCGGCGTGGAGGCCGTCCTGACCGTGGGCGACATGATCATGGCGGCCTGTGGCAGCGCCGCGGCAGAGTCCGCCAATGTGCGCATCGCCGTCCCCTCGGCCGGGTGGCTGTCGAACCCCGGCGACGCGCGGGTGCAGATTCCCGAGGGCCGGACCATCCAGCGGGTATTTCTGGCCCAGGCCCGCCGCAACCCCGGGCAAGTGATCGTCGCGGACCTGCAGCAAGGAAGCCGCAGCTACCGCGATTTGATCACCGCCATTCTGGCGCTGCGCCCGAGGATCGCGGCGCTTCCCGGACAGTACGTCGGGATCATGCTGCCCGCCTCCGTCGCTGCCGACACTCTCTTCTTGGCGGTGCTGTTTGCCGGGAAGATACCGGTAATGATCAATTGGACGGCGGGCGGGCGCGTGATTCAGCTTGGGCTGGATATGGTGGGGATACACAAGGTACTGACGGCGGATCTGCTGCTGCGCCGCCTATCCGCTCAAGGCACCGATCTCACTGCACTCGGCGAGCGCCTGGTGTCTCTGGAAAAGATGGCT
Source organism: Steroidobacteraceae bacterium (assembly GCA_035504115.1). Taxonomy (GTDB): domain Bacteria; phylum Pseudomonadota; class Gammaproteobacteria; order Steroidobacterales; family Steroidobacteraceae; genus Bog-1198. Next base: position 11,017 of record DATJSL010000051.1, read on the forward strand.
GGCACGATTCGCTGGACCGAAAAGGTCTGCGCCGCGATCCGCGCGAGATTCTCATGGCGCAGCCTGGAGCCGGTTAGCGCGGCGGATACCGCGGTGGTGCTCTTCACCAGCGGCTCGGAATCGTTGCCCAAGGCGGTTCCTCTCACCCACCTCAACATACTGACCAATATTCGCGACGCCCTCTGCAGCTTCAACGTCGTGCAAAGCGACCGATTTCTCGGCCTTCTGCCCCCGTTCCATTCGTTCGGTCTGACCGGGACGCTCCTGCTGCCGCTCCTTTCCGGCCTGAAGGTCGTGCATCACCCCAATCCGAATGAGGTCGCGGCGCTCGGCGGGATCATCGCGAGTTATCGAGTGACGATTCTGTTGAGCACGCCGACGTTCATCTCCAACATTGTCCGTGCGAATGCGGGCCGCGATCTGAGCTCCCTTCGCCTGTGCATCACCGGAGCGGAGAAATGCTCGCGCGAGATCCATGAGTCGGTCAAGACCGTCTGTCCGCGGGCCACCATTCTGGAAGGCTACGGCATCACCGAATGCTCGCCGATGGTTTCAGTCATGCGCGAGGACGACGTGCAGCCCGGAACGATCGGCACGCCCCTGCCCTCGGTCACGGCGCTCGTCCTGGATATCGACACCCACCTGCCGGCGCCGCCGGGCCGAACCGGGATGCTGCTGCTGCGTGGGCCGAGTATCTTCGCAGGGTATTTGAACTACAGCGGCCCATCACCCTTCGAAACGATCGACGGCGAAACCTGGTACCGCACGGGTGATCTGGTCAAGGCCGACGAACGTGGCCGGCTGACCTTCATGGGACGGCTCAAGCGGTTTGCGAAAATAGGCGGGGAGATGGTTTCGCTGCCGGCGATCGAAGAGCTGCTGATGCGCGCTTATGCCCGGCCCGATGACCAAGGCCCATGCCTCGCCGTGCTGCCGACAGCGGATGAGGCCCACCCGGAGCTGGTCCTGTTTACGATTCGGCCGCTGGACCGGGCGCGCGTCAACAAGACCATCCAGGAGGCCGGGCTATCCGGCTTGCACAACATTCGCATCGTTCGGGAAGTCTCACAAATCCCCGTACTGGGCACCGGAAAAGCGGATTACCGCACCCTCGCGCAGTTGCTGACGGCGCCGGCGCAGCGGTGAGCGCTACCTCGTGCCGCGCGATCTCGTGCCGCGCGATCTCGTGCCCCGCGACCTCGTCCCGTGCCACGTCGTCTCGTCTCGGCGATCCTCGCCGTCATTGCCCGGTTCTGAATCGCTGCCAGGTGCGGTTGAATGTGCGCAGCTCATCCGTGGTGTATACCCGCTCCATTGCAAAGCGCGCGCGCACCTCCGCGGGCGGATAGACGATGCTGTTGGCGCGCGTCGGCGGGTCGAGATAACGAAGAGCGGCCGCATTGCCGGAGGCGAAGCCGATGAACCGGGTGACCTCGGCGGAGATTTCCGGGCGCATCATGAAGTCGATGAACTTCAAGGCGCCGGCGTAATTGGGCGAGTCCGCCGGAATGACCATGCTGTCGATGTATAGCGGAACGGAGACGCGCGGAAAGGCGTAGTTCACCTGGATCTTCGTGCCGCTTTCCGCGGCCATGCGGCGGGCGATCATCGCGTCTCCCGAGTACCCGATCGCCACACACAGCTCCCCGTCGGCGAGCTGCTCGTAGTAGCCCGAGGTCGCAATGCGCCGCAAAAATGGCCTGATCTCCTCCAGTTTCTTCTCGACCGCCTGCAGCTGCGCCGGCTCCGCCGAGAGCTCGGGCTGGCCGAGATAGCGCGCCACCAAGGGCAGGATGTCTTGCCACGAATCGAGGACGCTGATGCCGCATTTCTCGAATTTGGCGGCCAACTCCCTCTTGAAGATCAGATCGAGGCTTTCGGCAGGGAGGGCGCCGACGATCGATTTGACCTTGTCGGCGTTGTAAACGACGCCGACGGTCCCCCACATCCACGGAACGGCGTAGAGGTTGCCCGGGTCCGCGTGGCTCAACATCTTCAGTATTTGCGGATCCGCATTGCGAGCGTTGGGTATTTGCGATTGATCGAGTTTTTTCCAAAATCCCCTGGGGATTTCGCGTGCGAGATGCGGGGAAGCGTTCATGGTGACGATGTCGTAGTTCGAGCTGCCCACCGACAGGGCGGTTTCCGCGGTATCCGGCGAATCGAAGACCGTATAGTTGACGTGCATCCCCGTCTCGGACTGGAATTTCTCCACCACGGACTGTGGAAAATAGTCCGACCAGGCGTAGACGTTGACGACGTGGGCGCGATCCGGCGCGGCGCGCGTCGGCAACCCGATGAAGACGAGCGAGCCGATGACCGCGAGCAGGTGGTTGCGGGCCGAGAATGGCTTCATTGCGCGCGGGCTGCGCACATTGCCGGTCAGCGAGTGACGCATGGCGAGGCTCCTCGGGTGCTCGGGGTCAGGCATGAGGCGATGCGGCGGGCTCCTGTTGCGTGATGCAGTGAATGCCGCCGCCCCCGCGGAACAAGTCCTTGAGCGCCACTCGCACGATCCGCCGGTCAGGATAGGCGAGGCGCAGGGTTTGCGCCACGGCCTCATCCTCCGCGATGCCGTAGGCAGGCGCGATCACCGCGCCGTTGGCCAGGTAGAAGTTGACGTAGGAGCGGCAGCTGCCCTCCGCCACGGCCGAGCGCGGCGCTTCGGCGATGGGCTGCAGATTGAATCGGCGTCCCCGCGCGTCGGTCTCTGCCTCCAGAACCCGGCGATTCTCGGCCATGATCGCAAAGCGCGGGTCCGCCGGGTCCGCGACCACCTCCAACAGCACCGTGGCCGGCTTGACGTACGCGAGATAGCCGTCCACATGACCGTCCGTTTCCGTATCCATCACATCCCCGGGCAGCCAGATGACTTTCTCCACGCCCAGCATGGCGCGAAGCTCGGCGTCGGCCTCGGCTTTGCTCCAGCCGGGATTGCGGTTGGCATTGAGAACACAGGTCTCGGCCGTGATCAGCGTTCCTTCGCCGTCGCATAAAAAGCCCCCGCCCTCGACCACCAGCTCGGAGCGGTAGACCGGCAATCCCGCCAGCTCGGCCATGCGCGGGCCCAGGGTCGCGTCTCGGTCATGGGGATGGTACTTGTTGCCCCATGCGTTGAAGGTGAAGGCGGCGGCCGCCCGGCCGCCCGCCGGATTCACGATGAAGGTGGGCGCGGAGTCGCGCAGCCATGAATCATCGATCGGCATCGGCATGATCTGGATCGAAGATCCACACCGCTGGCGAGCCTCGGCCGCGTCCGCAGGATCCGCGATCATCGTGAGCGGCTCGTGGGCCGCGATGGCCTGAGCCACGCGTACGTAGTCCGCGCGGGCCCCCTCGATGTGCTCGCGCCACAGCTCGATCCGCTTCGGCCATGCCATCCAGCAGCGGGCGTGGGTCGCCCATTCGGCGGGCATCGTATATCCTAAGTCGGCTGGCCTCATCTCGACTCCTGTGTGCTGATCCAACGGCGCCCCTCAGCGCCGATAGGTTGCCGTGACCCCGACGGTTCGAGGGCGGACCGTGTGGTCGTAGAACAAATCCGAGGTGGTCGTATCGCGTGTATGGGATAGCACGGGATGCGAATCGGTCAGATTTTGCGCGAACAGCGACAGGTCGATTCCGCCGAAGCGCAGGCCGGCACGGAGCGACAGGTTCCTGGTCTGCGGAAGGCCGGTATAGGTGGGATCGGAGACCCCGTTGTTGGGGTCTTGAATCGGCTGAAGAGCGGTTTGCGCGGTGGTGTATTGAAAATCGAGCCGCAGGTACGGCTTGCGGCTCGCAATGGCAGGAAGGGCATATTCGGCCGACGTGAGAAATGTCCAGGGCGCCCCCGGCAGACGATCGCCCGCCGTCACGACCGGCAGTGACGGCGCATCGGCGCCGGTGCAGGCGCTCGGGCCCGCGCAGACCGTATGGGTGTATTTTGCATCGACGTGCGCGACCGACACATCGAAGAGCAGCGCCTCGACCGGACGGGTCTGCATTTCGACTTCCCCGCCGACGCTGCGTACCTTGCCCAGGTTCTCGACAAAATTCTGCCCGCATGCCGGCAGATAGACTGCTTGCTGGATGTTGTTCCAGTCGATGAGGAAGGCGCTGGCATCGAATAGCATGCGGCCGTCCCAGAACGAGTTCTTCGTCCCCAGCTCGTAACTCCACAGCGAATCGGCCGCATAGATCTCCGGTCCCGCCGTCAAGCCGATGGACGAGAGATTCGATCCGCAGATGGAGGACAGCGGTCCGTTGATCCCGCCGGGCCGATAGCCCTTTGCGGCGCTCACGTACAGAAGATCGGCGCGATCCGGCTGATAAGCGATTACCGCCTTCGGCGTGATCGGATTCTCGTCATTCGAGCCCGCTGCGGCGAGCGGCGTCAGCGGTCCGGAGGTCGGCGACAGGAACGGTCCATAGTAAACGAGATCGCCGCTATAGGAGATGTGGGACGCACGCAGCCCCGCCGTCAACTTGAGAGAATCGAAGACCTGGAGCGTTGCATCGCCGTACAGCGCGTACTGGCGGTCGATGATCTGGGAGATCGGCTGCGTCAGGATCTCGCCATTCGGACATGGTGCTTGCGGCGTACAAAAGGGCACACCGTACGCCGCGTTGTATTCGGCGTTCAGATTCGGATCGAACACATGTTCCGTCGTGTTCTCATCGAGGTGCGAGTAGAAAACGCCGGTGGTCCAGAGCAGCGCCGCTGCTGGATCGGGCGATTGGACCCTGATCTCCTGGTAGAAGTTATTTTGATTGTCCGCATCGTGCGAGGTGCCGAGATCGCCCGCGGGCGGCGGCAGCGTCAGCCCGAACAGGGCTCTGTCGAACTGGGTGTAGTCCGATATCGAGTGCTGGTTTCGCGAGAAGTACGAGGTATCGGAGCTGAGCTGCGCGAACGCCGTGTCCCACTCGATTTTCACCGCCGCCAGATAGAACGGATCGGTACTCGGGTTTCGCTGAGCATTGCCGTTCTCGAAGTTGCCTGCCGTCGGATCGGACAACGACGGCCAGTAGGCCGAAGTATCCCCCAACCTCAATTGTTGATAGTAAACGGATGGCGTGATCGACAGGCGCTCATCGATCGCCCATTTCAAGGCGCCGCGCACGACCACGGTATCCTGATAATTCGAATCGGAGTCGGTGACCGCTCGGGTGGCATAGTTGACGTGGTCGACCCAGCCGCCGTCCTCGCGGAAGGAGGCACTCACGCGAAAGCCGAGCGTGTCCGCGACGATCGGACCGCCGACCGCTCCGCCGATCTCGTAGCTGGCGGCCCCATCGTGAGTGGTGCCGGCCTCGGAGCGCAGATACACCGACTCGGTATGCAGGTCGGGTGAAGGCTGGATGAATCGAACGGTACCGCCTTCCGAGCCCGCGCCAAAGAGCGTCCCCTGCGGTCCGCGCAAGACCTCGACGCGCTCGAGATCGAAGAGCGCGGGGAACGCGTTGAACGAGGTGAAGGAGATATGGCGCCCTTGAATCGGAGTGTCATCGATGTAGATTCCGACCGTGGAGGTGCCGGCGGTCGAATCGATCCCGCGGATGTTGATGTCCGAATCCTCGTCGTTGAAGTTGCCCGCGGACGTCGTGGCATCTCGCTGAAAGGTGACTCCGGGGGTGAGCCGGGTCAGATCGTCGATGCTGCGCAGGCCCTCGACATCGAGTTTTTCCTGGGTGAAGGCGGTTGCACTGACCGCCACATCCTGCAGCCGCTCGGCGCGTCGCGTCGCGGTCACGACGATCTCCTCGAGGCCGCCGGTGCCCGTTGCTGCGTCGTCGCCGGCGGCCGCGGCGGCGCTGAGAAACCCCAGGCCACTCACCAGGCCAAGAGCCATGGCAGGCAGCCGCAACGACCCTCCGCGCCCACCGATCGATGGCATGATGTTCTCCCTGTCTTGTACTCCCCAGCCGCCTCGAAATAGCAAAACACCGGATGATCGACGACGCAAACGAGCAATTCTTGACAATTGGTCTAGATTTATTCATCAATTGGGCGTGGCGAGACCCTCAGTAACCTTGAGCACCCTGCGCGGGTTCGAGGCGGCGGCGCGGCTCGCGAGCTTTGCCCTGGCGGCGCAGGAGCTGCACCTATCCCATTCGGCGGTCAGTCACCAGATCAGGCTGCTGGAGGGAGAGTTGGGTCAGCCATTGTTCCGCCGGGTTGGCCGATCCGTGGTGCTCACCGATGCCGGCAAGGACTTCGCCCGCACCGTACGGGAGATTCTGCGGCAACTGGAGGATGGCGTTGTCCGTCTCGCTCCCTACCAGAAGCCGAGCGGAGTCATCCTCTATACCACCACGTCTTTTGCACGAGGGTTTCTGCGCCAGCGAATGGCGCAATTTCGCGCCGAGCTGCCGGATGTGGATCTTTGGTTGGACACGAGCGAGCGGGCGGTGGACTTCACCACCGATGAGGTCGATATTCTGATCACCGGTGCCGGCGGCGTCGCCGCGCACGGCACGATCGACGCCCATCTGCTGCAGGATGAGCGAGTCCCCGTGGCGGCGCCCGGCCTGATCGACAGAATGGGCGGTGCATTCGGCGTCGCAACTTCGAGCGTGGGATGGCCCCTGTTGCATGACGAAAGCCAAGTCAGCTGGCGGCAGTGGTTCTCACTGCTCGGCCGATCCGACGTCGATGTGGTCAGCGGCTCCAATTTTTCCGACCACGCCCTGATGATCGACGCGGCGGTGGACGGACACGGCGTGGCGCTCGCAAGCGCGATTTGCGCGGGCCCCTATTTGCGGACCGGAGCGCTGCTGGCGTTGGCGGGACCGCGCATTGCGCAGCCGTCTTATCGCATCTATTGCGATTTGCGCTCCTACGAGGATGATCAGGTGCGCCGCGTGTACGAGTGGTTCATTCGCGAGGCCCAAAGGGGCGAGAGCTGATCATGCCTGCTGCCAACGAGCTCCACCAAGCCGAGTCCGCACGCTTTGGCGCGCTGATGCTCGAAACGCCTCTGGCCGCCGGTCTGCGGATGCCCGCCGAGTGGGCGAGGCATGAATGCTGCTGGATGGCGTGGCCGAGCCGGGATGACCAGTGGGTCGATGGTCTCGCGGGTGCGCAGCGGACCTACGCCTCGATCGCACGGGCGATTCGACGCTTCGAGCCCGTAAAGATGGTGGCCGAACCGCGCCACGCCCAAGAGGCGCGCGATCAATGCGGAGCGGATATCGAGGTCATTCCACTTCCGATGGATGACCCCTGGATGCGCGATAGCGGCCCCACGTTCGTCGCCGCTGCATCCGGCGGGAGGGCCGGAACGGTGTGGCGCTTCAATGCCTGGGGCGGCAAGGTCCCGCAGTACGCAGAGAATGCTCGACTCGCCGGTCGAGTGCTGAATCTTGCCGGGGTTCCCTCCTACCACTCGAGCCTTTGCCTGGAGGGCGGGGCAATACACACCGACGGTGAAGGCACCATCATCACGACGGAATCGGTCGTGCTGAACCCCAATCGAAACCCCGGAATCGGCAAACACGCGGCCGAGCGCGAGCTTTGCGAGGCGCTCGGTGCCAGCAAGGTCATCTGGCTGCCGGGCGATCCCGACGGAATCTTTGTCGATATCACCGATGGACACATCGATGGACTGCTGTGCTTCGTGAGACCCGGGGTGGTGCTGTTTGAAAGCGATCCGAGCGCCTCGGGCGCCGCGCGGCAGCTTGCGGCGGATAACAGAGACGCTCTGCAAGCCGCCGTGGATGCGGCCGGGAGACGGCTGCAGATCATTTCCATCGACGATGCCTATGAGGTAAAGACGCCTCACGAAATGTTCTGCCGATCGTACGTCAATTTCTACATGGCCAATGGCGCCATTGTGATGCCCTCCTACGGCGTCCCGGGCGACGCTCGAGCCCGCGCGGTGATCCAGGCCTGCTTCCCGGACCGCGAGGTCGTGCAAATAGACGTCACCCACCTCGCCAGCGGCGGCGGCGGAATCCACTGCATTACGCAGCAGCAGCCGGCGTCTGCCGCCGCGTGATCGCTGCGAATTCGCGGGGGCCTGCGGGCGCTCACTGAATCGGCGCTGCGAGCGCATCTTGTGGCGGTGCACCTGCGAGCGTTATGATCCTGATGGTCGCTGTTTGCCGGCGACACCTTGCGAGCACGCCGTGGCGATGACCCGTAAACTTTCGGGATACCGACATGCCTCAGTCGAAACCCGCCGCTGCTAGTGCGACACGTTCCCTGATCCTCATCGCCCTGCTGGTGGGCGCGGCTGCCGCGGCGTTCGCATACACCGCAGGATGGCTCTCCCCCGCGCGTCTCACCCCGAACAGGATGGTGGATGCCTTTACGCCGCCGGGCGGCCCACCGCTCGGGCATCGGCGCAATCATGCAAAGGGGATCTGCTTCACCGGCGTATTCGAGTCGAACGGCGCGGGCACGGAGCTGTCTCGGGCGCAGATATTCGCTCGCGGTGAGTATCCCGCGCTCGGACGCCTGAATCTCGGGACCCCGGATGCGAACGCGGCGGACGCCTCGGTGCGGGTACGCGGCATGGGTCTGCAGATCTCGGCGCCCGACGGTGAAAAGTGGCGCAGCGCGATGATCAACGCCCCCGTATTCGCGGTGTCGACCCCGCAAGCGTTCTATCAGCTGCTGCTGGCGTCGAAGAGCAAGGATCCGAACGCCATGCCGACGTTCGTCGCCGCTCATCCCGAGTTCGGCGGATTCGCGGCGTGGGCCAAGAACGGGCCTTGGACAGGAAGCTACGCGGAGGAGCGCTTCAACAGCCTCGATAGCTTCATCTTCGAGGATTCCAAGGGCACCTCGCACGCGGTGCGCTGGTCGCTCGTGCCGGCGGCGCAGCCCGTGCCGGTCCCACCCGAGGAGCTCGCGACGCGCGGCCCGGACTTCCTCGAGCAGGAGATCACCCGGCGCGTGCAAGGTGGCCCGGTGCGTTGGACGCTCATCGTGACGGCGGCCAACCCCGGCGATCCGACCGCGGACCCGACGCGCCCCTGGCCGCCGGATCGACGCACCATCGAGGTCGGCACGCTGATCGCGCGGCAGATCGAGGCGGAGCGCGATGGCCCGTGTCGCGACATCAACTTCGATCCGACCGTGCTGCCGGCGGGCATCAAGACCTCGGATGATCCGTTCCCGGCAGCCCGCTCCTCCGTCTACGCCAAGTCCTATGACCTGCGCACGGCCGAAGCGGCGGACTATCCTCGAGCGGTGATCGGTGGCGCGCCATGATCCGGCCGATCTTCACCCCGCTGCAACGTATCCTGCACTGGGTCACGGCCGTGTGCGTCCTCGCGATGCTGTTCATCGGCGTCGGCATGGTGTCGACCGTCATGCCGAAGTACCTGACGCTCGTATCGATTCACAAACCTCTGGGGATCGCCATCCTGGTTCTGGTGCTGATACGCCTGGCCGTGCGCCTGCTGCGCGGGGCACCGCCGCTGCCGGCGGATCTGCCCGAGTCCCTGAAGCTCGCCGCCCATCTATCGCATTATCTGCTCTATGTCCTGCTGATCGCGATGCCGCTGATCGGCTGGGGGATGCTGTCGGCCGCGGCTTATCCGGTGCGGCTCTACCCGGGGTTCTATCTACCCGCGATCTTGCCGCAGAGCGATCGGCTGCATACGATCCTTTGGAACGCGCATTACTTCCTCGCGTTCGCGTTTTTCGCGCTGATTCTGCTGCACATCGCCGCGGCATTCTTTCACTTGCTGGTCCGCAAGGACGGCGTGTTCGAGACCATGGCCTCCGTCTCCGGCTCCCCCTCGAAGTAGCCAGAAGGTCCGACGAGGTGCAAATCAGCACGACCGACGTCGAACTGACCATCGACGGCTTCCCCTGCCGGACCTATGTTGCCGCTCCGAAATCCGCCCAGGCGGGTGCCCGGTATCCCGGCATCGTTCTGTATTCGGAGATATTTCAGCTCACGGGGCCGATATGCCGGGCGGTAAACCGCCTGGCCGGGCACGGGTTCGTGGTGGCCGCGCCCGAGATCTACCATCGCACCTGCCCGCCCGGCCTGGTGATCGCTTACGATGACCCCGGGCGCATGCATGGCAACCATCTGGCCCATACCACGCCGGTGGCGCATTTCGATGCCACGGCCGCCGCGGTGTTCGATCATTTCGCGACACGCTCCGATGTGCAGCGGGACTCCTCGGGTCCTGCGGTCGGCGCCATGGGCTTCTGCATCGGCGGACATCTCGCGCTGCGCGCCGCACTGGATCCTAGGTGCCGCGCCGCGGTGTGTGCTTATCCGACGGGCGTGCACGATGGAAGCCTTGGAGCGGATCCGGATGCCGGTACGCTCGCCCGGCTGGCCGAGATCAAGGCAGAGTTGCTGCTGGTGTTCGGAGACGTCGATCCGCACGTGCCTGCGCCTGCGCGCCGCATCGTGCGCTCGGCGCTGCAGGCATCCGGCGCGCGGCACACCTATCTCGAATTGCCCGGCGAGCATGCGTTCATGCGCGACGAGGGTGCGCGTTACGATCCGGCGATGGCCGATCGCGTCTTCATGGAGGCCATCGCGCTGTACCGCCGGACCTTCGGCCTGGAGAGTCCTCGCTCTGCCTAGCGATGTCATCGCGTCATCCTCATCAACGGCTCGAAGGCGCCGTTGCGAGTCACGCGGAAGTGCTCGTTCCGCCAGCGCACGGTGCGCGTGGCGAAGCTCCAGCTCCACAGGACGAAGGTGAGCGTATCCCTCAGCAGAAGCATCGGTAGATGCGACCGCGCCGAGCCCGGCTTGCGCACGGTGAAGTGCAGCAAGATCCGCGCACCCGCCGTGACGGCGAGCATGGCGAGAGCGGGTGGCGCGCCGCCCGCGAGCAAGCTGCCGATGGCCGCCACCGGTATGCCGAAGGTAATGAAGGAAAGCGCATGGCCCACGGGGCGCACCGCGCGAATCGTCCGCAGCCAGCGCAGCTCGTGCTCCAGCAGCTCGCCCAGATTACGCTCGCCCACGTACGTATCGACGACCACCTCGGACAGTACCGTGCGCAGGCCCATGCGACGCGTCAGTTCCCCCAGCCGATAATCATCGGCCAGCTGATTCGCTATGGACTCGAAACCCCCGATGAGATCCAGCACATCTCGACGGATCGCGATGGTCGCGCCGAAGGCGAACGACCGTGAGCCCGCCATGGCCGCGACGCACACCGACGGCATGAACCATTCATTGATGAAAAGGCATCCCAGGAGCGACCACAGCCCGGCCCGCGGCCGTCCGCGATAGCCGCAAGTGACGATACCGACGCCGGGATCGAGCAATGGAGCGACGACGGTCGCCAGATAACTGCGCGTGACCCGCACGTCGCTGTCTGCAATGACGAGATGGCCGTAGCTCGCGAGGGGCATCATGTTGATCAGATTGCTGACCTTCGGGCTGCTGCCGTGCTGCCGGCCATCGATCGCGATCTTGAGATCCATTGCCGGAAACTCGCGCTTCAGCCTGCGCACCACGGCGACGGCCGGATCGCGGGAATTGGACACACCGAAGACGATCTGAAAATGCGGATAATCCTGCTCGCAGAAGGAGCGCAGACACTCGTACAGCCCGTGTTCTTCGCCGCAAAGTGGCTTCAGTACCGTTACCGCGGGTGCATTCGCCGGCGCCCCGCCCGTGGTGCGAGCGCGGCGGCGCACGGCGAGACACGCCATGACGCTGTAGCCCATCGCAAGGGCCGCGAGCACCGTGCCGCACTCGACCAGCCACGACGCTGCCGGCAAGCTCATTCGCACCCCTCATGAATCACAAGTCGCATGCGCGCCTACTCCATCGCCTGTGCCATCATCAATTTGTTGCGCTCGATCGGTCTTGAAACAACAGGCCCTATTTGTTTTTGCGTGCGATTGCGCGACCCCGCTCATCGCCGCAGCACGCGAGTTCAAGACAAAACCACCCGACCCTTGAACACTCACGGCATCGACGCGGTAAACCTCCATGACACCCAGATTCCCGATGCTGCTTTGCATGTTGCTCCTCCTGCCGCTCGCCGACCCGGCGCACGCCGTGGTCGCCGATCCTGCGGCGAGTCAGGTGCAGACCCTCAGCGCATCGCTCCTCCGGTCGATGCAGGCGGGTTCCGCCGAGCCGATGACCGAGCGATACCGCAGGCTCGAGCCGGTGATCAATCAGGTCATTGGCTTGCCGCTCATGACCCGGCTCGCCGTCGGCCCCGAGTGGAGAAACTTCTCGCCGGAGCAGCAAAACGAGCTGATCGCGGCGTTCACGAGGTTCACAATTGCCAATTACGCCCACAATTTTCGCGATTTCAGCGGGCAGAAATTCGAAATCGACGACGTGGTGAGTCGCGGCGAGGACAAAATCGTCCGCACGCGCATCATCCCCGTCCATGATACGCCGGTGAGCTTGCTTTACCGGATGCGCGAAGTGGACGGCGCCTGGAAGGTCATCGACGTGTATTCCGACGGCGTCAGCGAACTGACATTGCGCCGAGATGACTTTGTCGCTGCGATCGCCGCCGGAGGGGTGCCCGCCCTGCTCGCCCACCTGCACAAGGTGAGCGACGAGCTCATGAAATAGCCTCCGCTCCGTGCGCTCTACGGTTTTGTCGGACCCATCAGCGCCGGCTGGAAGAGCAGGGCCGAGGCGAGAGTCCACAGCAAAGATATCATCAAGAGCTTGCCCATGCTGGCCGTTCCGGGATGGCTGGAGGCCCACAGGCTCCCGAAGCCGGTGGCCGTCGCGAGCGCGCTGAAGAAGACACCGCGCGCAAGGCTCGATGTCAGCAGGTGCGAGCCGCCGGATCGCCAGGACATCACGAAATAGATATGGAATGCCACTCCGATCCCGAAAAGCAGCGGCAACGCGATGATGTTCGCAAAATTGAGCGGCTGCCCGACCAGTACGCAGCTGCCCAGGGTCAACAGCCCGGTCAGCACGATCGGCGTCATGGTAATGGCCACGTCACGCACGCGGCGCAGCGCGATCAGGAGCAGAGCGCAGATGGCGACGAAAGACAGCACCCCTGCCTCGATGAACGCGTCGACCACGGCTCGACCGTAGCACTGGCGGTAGATCGCCGTGCCGGTCGCGTCGGGCGCGATCTTCATGCCGGCCGCGATGAAGCGGCTGATTGCCCCATCGTCGTTCGCGTCGCCCTTCGGTATGACCGATACGCGCGCCCGGCCGTCGCCGGTTCGCCACTGGCGCACGAGCTCAGGCGGAAGCGATTCGATGCTGATGGGCTGCGGGTGCAACAGCTCGCGTATCTGCTCCAGGGATGTGACGAAACCGGGGATGAGCATCTGCTCGGCCTGAGCTCGCGCGGCCCGGCTGCCGCGTGCCAGCGTGCCGAGCTCATCGGCGAGCCTGCGGGCGTCCGCACGCAGCGAAGGATCCTCGATTGCCGCTTGACGCAGCCTGTCGGCCGCCCGGTTCAGGCTGTCGATGACCTGCGCATCGGTGGGCGGCGCCGCTACGTCGAGCGGATTCAGCGTGAAATCCATGAGGTTTGCCGCATCGGCGATGAGTGAGATCTTCTCGCGCTGTCCGGCTGGAATGAAGCTCGACAAAGTCCGAGCGCCATGAACCGTCGGATCCGCCCTGAAGATCGCGGCGAGCCGGTCGGCCGCGGCCAGGTTCGGCCGGATGAGCTCCAGCGTATTGGGGGAGCGATCCGGATCGTGCGTCAAGTCGGCGAGCGTGGCGACCGACTCGACCTTCGAGCTGCGCAGGTGCATTGGATTGGAATCGAAGTGCAGCAGCGGCAGCAGGCTGGCGCAGATCAGCGCGGCGGCCGCGCCGACGCCGAGCACCAGGCGCCGGTGCCGCAGCACATAGCCCTCGATCCGAGTCAACCGCGCGCCGGGTCGACGCTCGGGCGCCCCCGGCGGTCGGGCGAGCGTGATCAGCGCGGGCAACAGCGTCAGGTTCAACGCAAGGGCAGCAAACAGGCCGAGGCCGGCGATCATGCCGAGCTGCGAGACTCCGTAGTAGGCCGTGGGCGCAAAGGCCAGGAAGCCGATGCCGATCGCGGTCGCCGCCAGGCTGAGCGATTTTCCCATGGTGCGCGCCGTCGCAAGCAGGGCGCTGCCTGCGTCCCTTCCGGGCGCGCGTTCTGCCCGATAGCGGACACTGAACTGAATGCCCAGATCGATCCCCATCCCGACGAACAGAGGGATGAACGCCACCGAGATGACATTGAACCGATGGAACAGCGCAAGGCCCAGGGCCGTGGCGGTGAGCAGGCCCACCAGGGTCGTCGCGAGTATCGAGGCGATCAACCAAGCCGATCGTACGGCGAACCAAAGCATCAAGATCACTGCCGCGCTTGCAAGACAGGCGATCAAACCCGCGCGTTGCGCCAAGGTTGCGAATTCCTCATCCTGCAGCGGTGCCGAACCCGTCAGGCGAACGCGCACGCCATGGGCGGGGTCGAGCTGAAGCCGGCGCGCGGTGCTGCGGATCGCCTCGATGGGCGATTTGCCGGGCTGCAGCCGGGTGAAGTCGAGCACCGGATCGATCAGGATGAGGTGTCGTAGCTCACGTTGGTCCGGCCCATGGCCGGTGAGCAGGGTGCGCCACGAGAAGAATCGAGGCTTGCCCACGGCGGGGCCCTGGAGCGCGTCGGCCAGGGTCCGGATGGGAGCGCGCAGCTCCTGCGGCGCAGGCTTGTCGCTGGTCACGCCTTTCATGGTCAGGGAAAGTGTATTGGCGAAGCCGCGCAGGGAAGGATCGGATGCCATGGATCCGAGAAACGGCTGGACCTTGATCAGCTGAGCGATCAGCTTCTTCACCTCCTCGGTCGAGGCGAACAGCAGGCGGTTGTGCTCCCAGAATGGCCCACTGTCGGGCCGCTCGACCGAGCGGAACCACCGCGCTTGAGTGCCGAGACTCGCGGCGAGCCTGGCGGTAGCGGCCTCGCTCAGCTCCGGTGTTTGGCCGTCGATGACCACGACGATGTCCGAGTCGCTCTGCGGGAAGGCCGCGTCGAACGCCGCCTGGCGTACTCGCCAGGGGAGCTTGCGCGACAGCAGAGCGTCGGTGTCGGTGCTCATGGCGAAGTGGTGTGCGACGTAGTAACCCATCCCTGTGCAAAGGATGAGCAGGCATGCGACGATGAATCGCGCGTGCGCGACACACACCCCGACCAGGCGGACGATCAGCGAGGACCCCGCAGTCGCTGGCGCCGATGAATCGTTCACTCGCCCGCCCGTGTCGCTCCCACCTCAGACCCGCAAGCGCAGGACGGCAGCTCGGGCGTCGCCGGCGGCGGCGATCCCCAGAGTGCCGACCCCGAGCAGCAGGTCCCGGGCGCGGCGCGCAAAGGAGGCGGCTATCGCCGCAGCGGGAGGGATGCCGAACACCGCACCGGCCAGCATGTAGCTCACCTCCTGCACGCCGGCGGCGGCCGGTACCATGAATCCGAACGTGCGCAGCCCCACGACCGTGCCGTCGATGGCGAGCGCCTGCAGGAGGCTCAGATCTGCGCCGAGGAGCCGGAAAATGACCCAAGCCTCGCCGGCGCCCAGACACCAGCAGCACAGGTGCAGCGTGAAGCTCGACCACAGCCGTGCCCGCTGACGAAGGATCCGATCGAAGCAGCCTTGTACGTCGCAGCCGGCGCCGTCGTCCGGCGAGAGCACGGCCGGCCAGCGGGAGCTCACGGCCCGTGCCATCGCGCCGAGCGACGCACCGAGCGATCGGCGAGCGAGGGCAAGACTCGCGACCGCGATGCCGGTCGCGGCCAGGGCGAGCGCTAGCAGACGCGTGAAGCGGCTCTGCGGGCCCAGTGCGAGCAGGCTCAGCAGTGCCGCAAGCACATAGGGCAGCTTGGCGGTGAGCTCCATCACACCGTCGATGCACGCAGAGACCGCGCCCAGGGTGATCGCCCGGCCTCGACCGAGGGCGCGCACCCCGAGGGCGACACCGCCGAGGTACAGAAAAGGCAACACCTCGCCCGCGGCGTCTCGCACGAATCGCGCCCACAGGAATCTCGATGGCGAGGCCGGGGGATCGTCACCGGACGCCAGCCGCCAGGCGAGGCCCATCAGCACGACGATCGGCAGATGCAGGAGCGCCAGCACCAGCAGCCCGCGCAAATGCAGGGTTTGGAGCGCTCGGGCGACCGCGCCGGCACCCGCGCCGATGACGGCTGCCGCGGCGGCGGCGACGCCGATCGTGAGCGCGATGACCGTGCCTCTCTGCACCTCAGGCCAAGGCGGCAGTCCCTGCCTCTCCAGCGTGACCCTCGATCTCGATACCGAAGGCATCCGTGTAGCGGGCGAAGCGTTCGCGCAGCAGACGTGCATCGAGGCCGAATTCGGCCAGGCTGTATTGCCTCCGCGGCCGGCTGATGTTGACCGCCGTGCACAGCCAGCGGCGCATGTGCGCCTCCGCCTCTTCAGTCAGCACGAGGCTGCAATGACGGTAGACCGCCTTGACCGCATCGAGAGGGGAAGCGACGATCTGATCATAATGAAGGTGCAGCACCGATTCGTCGCGCGTTGACAGCGCGCTCATTCGCTGCGCGCCGTCCACCCACGATGCGCTGACCTCGCGACCTACCTCTATCCGATCGACGCCGCGCGTGAAGGGCCGCCGCAGCACCTCCGTCAGTCTCGCCACCGACGCCATGACCCTGACGGGATCGCGATGGATGAACACCAGGCGCGCATCAGGATAAACCCTGCGGATGTCCTCGAGCGCGAACACGTGATCCGGCGATTTGAGAATCCATCGGCGCCCCGGAAGCTGCGCGTCCAGATGCTGCAGAAAGCGACGGTGGAAGCGATAGGCATGCAGCAGACCGCTGCGCTGCAGCCAGCCGCTGTAGGAAGGGACGCGGTACGTGCTCTCGAAGCGCAGGCTCTGGAAGACGTGCGCGGTGATGTCCGTGCACTCCTCGGGTGCATCGACCGCGACCGGGTGAAGGGCATTGAACTCCGGGGAAAGCATCCGGAACAGGGCGAGCTGCAAACTCACCCAGCGCTTGCGCAGCGCGGTTTCGAAGCGGCCGGCCTGCGATGCATGGGGATACACCAGCTGAAATAGCCGCGGGGCGATCGTATGCGGATCCTGCAGAATCAGGCGGTGCAGGAAAGTGGTTCCGCTGCGCGGCATTCCAGTGATGAAGACGGGGGCCCGAATCGGTCGCGACAGCACCGCAGGACAGGCCGCCTCGAACTCTTCGAAGCGCAGCAGGTTCCTCAAAAAGCGCAGAACGTCGACGCGCAGCGCGCGGATGCCGAGCGCGCTCAGATCCGCCTCCGCCCTGCAGGCTTCGAGCAAGCGCTGGAAGGGGCCGATGAACGAGCGGTCGGCGAAGTCGCGCCGCCCGGCGCGCTTCAAGGCCAGCTCAATCAGCTCATCGGCGCAGGGCGGGCGTGCACCGGCGCCCCGGAGGAACCTCGCGCGGATGCCGCTGTGCTCGCCATGTGTGTCTGCCATCTCGGCGCTACGCCTTCTGCAAGCTCTTGCGGCGCCGCGCCCGCCAGATCCCCGGTGATTCGCCGACCACCTTGCGAAAACAGCGATTGAAGTGTGCTGGATCCGCAAAGCCGCTCTCCGCTGCAATCTGGCACAGCGGGTCGCGGGACATCGTCATCAGGTTCTGGGCGCGTGCGATTCGCATTCGCCTGACGTATTGACCGGGGGTACAGCCAAAACTCGCCTTGAAAGTACGGTTGAACTTGCACCGGCCGAACTGCGCCACCTTGGCCAGATCTCGCAGATCGATCCTCGAGTGAAGGTGCACGGCCACGTAGCCCTGGATGCAGCGCGCTTGCCAGAGCTCCATGAAAGCATCGCTCCGCCCCGCAGGCGCCCCCGCGCAATGGCTGTCGAAGCAGTGGCTTTCGCCGGGTGTGCGCTCGGTCATGCAAGAGCGCTCGGCGGCTGCGGCGCCGGCATTGCCCGGGCCCCTCCGTGCGGCCGGCCGTTGCACCAGCGGCTGCGCGCCATGGCGACGGCGCTGATCATGCTCGCGACGTCGCCCTGAATCGCGGCGGCTTGCGGCAGAAACATCTTCCACCGATGACCGGGCGAGGCGGTAGCGGAAAACATCGTCATTGTGCACCTCCCGAGGAGCGCCACTGCATGATCGCGAATGCGACTCGATATTGATGGATCACGGGCGGCACATCTTGAATTCACGTGTCACATTGGTATGCAAGTGCTATCGCCGCTTGCGCGAGTCGCGCCACGCCCGGCTCAGGAGCCCGCGATACCAAGGTCTCATTGTGGCTTGCGGCCAACCGGTACTAGCGTGGGGTAGACTGCTCAGCCTGCGCCGGTCACTCGCGAGCCCCTCGATGGCGTGCAAGATCGATGCTCATGAAGTCGGCCTGAAATACCGGGGGTATGGATCATGAATGTGCTGGCAATCGATATCGGAGGGACCCACGTCAAGATCCTGGTCAGCGGACAGAAGGAAGCGCGCAAGTTTCCCTCCGGGCCCGCGATGACGCCTCAAATGATGCTCGCCGGTGTCAAGAAGCTCGCCGCGGGTTGGCAGTTCGAGGCGGTCTCGGTCGGCTATCCCGGGCCGGTTCTGCACAACCGGCCGGTCACCGAGCCGCACAATCTCGCCAAAGGCTGGACTACCTTTGACTATCAACGGGCATTCAAGCGCCCGGTGAAGTTCATGAATGATGCCGCGATGCAGGCCCTCGGCAGCTACCGGGGCGGCAAGCTGCTGTTTCTCGGCTTGGGCACCGGACTCGGCACCGCGCTGATCGTCGATGGCATCGTCGAGCCGATGGAACTGGGCCACCTGCCCTACAAGAAGGCGACCTACGAGGACTACATCGGACTTCGTGGACTGAAGCGATACGGCGGGAAGAAGTGGTCCAAGCATGTCGCCGATGTGGTGGCGCAATTGATCGCGGCGCTCGAGCCGGACGACATCGTACTGGGCGGCGGCAACGCCAAGCTTTTGAAAAAGCTGCCCGAAGGGTGTCGCGCGGGTGACAACGCGAACGCCTTTCTCGGCGGTTTTCGCCTCTGGACCAAAAAATCCGCGCCAACGCCGAGAAAACTGCCGCGGGGGCGATAGCATGAGTCTTTCACGCCGCAGTGCTCAAGACCGTCCAGCCGATTTTCTGAACGATCCGGCGGCGTTGCGCCTTGCCGCCGGCCCATTGGAGGCGATCTTTCTGCCCGCTCGAGGAATGCTCGGCGCGTCCCTCCGACATCGGGGCGACGAGCTCCTGCGGCGGGTCGAGGACCTCGCGGCGGCGGCCGCGAAGGGCAGTACCGCCGGGATACCGCTTTTGCATCCGTGGGCGAACCGCCTCGCGGGCCCTCGATATGAGGCGGCCGGGCGCACAGTGACTCTCGATCTTTCCTCACCGCTTCTTCACCTCGATGGCAATCAGCTGCCGATGCATGGCGTGGGCTGGCCCTTGCTCGCCTGGGACGTGTACGAAGCGAAGCCTGACCGGATCGCGGCGCGGCTGGATTGGAGCTGCGCCGAGCTGCTCGCGGTGTTTCCATTTCCGCACCGCCTGGAGATGATGGTGACGCTTCGGCCCGGCGGGTTGACCGTGGAAACGACCTTGGCGGCCGGTTCCGAGGGCCCGGTGCCCGTGAGCTTCGGGTTTCATCCTTACTTCGGGATTCCCGGGCTGCCGCGTGCGCAATGGCGGTTGACCTTGCCGGCGATGCGCAGGCTCGCGACCGATGAGCGCGGGATTCCGTCCGGCGCCGAGGCGCCGGTCGCGGCATTCGATTCGCTGCTCGGCGCGACTCACTATGACGACGGTTTTACCGTGCCCGAGGAGCATGCGGCGTTTTCGCTCGCGGGCGCCGGCCGCCGCATCACCGTTAAGTTCCTGGCGGGCTACCGCTACGCGCAGGTCTTCGCGCCGCGGGACAAGGATTACATCGCCATCGAGCCGATGACGGCCGCGACCAACGCGCTGGCGAGCGGGCGCGGGCTGCGCCTGGTCGAACCGGGTGAGCGCTTTCGCGCCGCCTTCGCGGTTGGCGTCGACTCGACCGCTTAGCCCGGCAACGCACCGGCATTTGCGGCCAGCGCCGATTCGCGCTGGCACGGTCGCGGCTCAAGATGCATCTTTTGACCCCCGCGGGACTTCGCTACTCCCGCCGTCGGATGTGCTTCTTTTTCTCCGCGACGGTTGCCTCCGGGCACTCCAGGTACCAATGGCAAGCCCCGCGGATCAGCTCGGTGAAGGTCATGCCGTGCTTTTGCAGCTTCTGCTTCACGCCATCCACGAGCTCCTTCGGCAGCCGCACCTGAACGGGCACGAGCTCATCTCGATCCTCGAGATAATCCAAAGGCGTCTTGGAATTTGTTGCCAATCCGATCTCCACTCCGGTCCGAGGCGCTCAGTTTAGCATCGTATGCATAAACATTGGTCATGCGCCTCAGTATTGACGCATTCACAGTACAACTGTATATCTGGCGCAGCTGAGGAGGTGAGCTATGAGAAATTGTACATGAAGGCCAGGCCGCAGGCCGAGCCGCGTGAGCACGCGCCCCATTGACCATGCTCGGCTTTGACCCGGGGCATGCGCGCCCCTCGCGACGGCGCGCGCTCGGCGCGTTGTCGAGCGCCGTCGGCGGCTCGCTGCTGTGCGTCGCCTGCGCGGTGGGCCCGAACTTCAAGCATCCCGAACCTCCCCGAGCTGCTCGGTTGAGCGTGCAGCCGCTGCCGGCGCGCACGGTGGCTACGGATGCGGCGGGCGGGGCCGCTCAAAGATTCGTCGCCGGCGAGCGCATACCCGCGCAATGGTGGACTTTGTTCCACTCCCCGCCGCTCGATGCGCTGATCGAGCAGGCGCTCGCGGCCAACCCCACGGTGCAGTCCGCCCAGGCGGCATTGCGGCAGGCACATGAGAATTTTCTGGCCGACCGGGGGGTGCTGGCGCCCTCGGTCGATCTCACCGCCAACGGCGCGCGCGAGCGCATCTCGGGCGCGGAATTCGGCGAGCCCGGCGAAGCGTTCATGTACAACCTGTTCAACGCCTCGGTCAACGTATCCTATGCACTCGATGTCTTCGGCGGCGCCCGGCGCGAGCTGGAGGCGCTGCGCGCGCAGACGAGCTATCAGCGCTACGCGCTCGAGGCGACCTACCTGACGCTTGCGGCCAACGTCGTGACGAGCGCCATTACCGAGGCTTCGCTGCGGGCGCAGATCGAGGCTACGGAGCAATTGGTCGAAGCCTCGAGCCGGCGGCTTGAGGTGGTCGAGCGTCAGCAGAGGCTGGGGGGCGCCTCGGGCGCCGATGTGCTGGCGCAGAGGACGGAGCTGGCGCAGGACCGGGCGAGCCTGCCGGGCCTGCGCGATCAGCTCGACCGGCAGAGGAGCCTGCTCGCGAGCCTGCTCGGCCGGCTGCCGAGCGATCAGCCGCAGGCGACCTTCAGGCTCGCCGACCTCGAGCTGCCCGAGTCGGTGCCGGTGTCGCTCCCCTCGCAGCTCGTGAGTCAGCGCCCGGATGTGCAGGAGCAGCAGGAGCTGCTGCACCAGGCCAGCGCCCAGGTGGGTGTGGCGACCGCGAACCTGCTGCCGCAGCTCACGCTCAGCGCCAGCTACGGCGGCACCGCGACGCAGTCGAGCGCCTTGTTCGAGAGTGCCAGCCGCATCTGGAGCGCGGGCGCGGGGATCACCCAGCCGCTGTTTCATGGCGGGCAGCTCCTGCACCAGCGACGCGCGGCAATCGCCGCTTACGATGAGGCTGCGGCGCAGTACCGCGGGACGGTGCTGACGGCATTTCGCAACGTGGCCGACAGCCTGCATGCGCTGGTGGCCGATGCAGAGACTTTCAGCGCGCAGAATGAGGCCGAGCAATCGGCGGCGGACGATCTTGCGCTCACCGACCGGCAGTATGCTCTGGGCGCGGTGAGCTTCCTCACCTTGTTGAATGCGCAGCGCGCCGAGCGGCAAGCGCGCCTGCTGCTGATCCAGGCGCGCGCGGCTCGGCTGGCCGATACGGCGGCGCTCATTCAAGCCCTGGGCGGCGGCTGGTGGAATCGCGGCGCGACGCGGCTGCCGCCGAGCGGCCCGGCATCGGTACAGATGCCGTAATCAGCCGAGGTCCATGCTGCTTTGAGCCGCACCGGCAAGGCGCCGGCGGCTGTCGTCAGTCGATGTTTCGGGAGAGTCGGATGAGACGTTGGGCGTACATGTTGGGCGCGGTTCTGGTGCTGGTGCTGGTGCTGGCCGGCGTCAAGGGGTACTTCATCTACCGGACGATCCAGGGGTTCAAGGCCCAGGGCGCGCCGAAATACACCGTTTCCGCGACCCAGGCTGAATGGACGCTCTGGCAGCCGACGCAAGCCGCGGTCGCTTCGCTCCACGCCGTGCACGGCGCGGACCTGAGCCCGGAGGTCGCCGGAATCGTCGTCGCCATCGACTTCGACTCCGGTCAGGACGTCAGAGCCGGACAGTTGCTGGTGCGCCTGCGCGCCACGGACGATCTGGCGCACCTCAAATCGCTCCAGGCGATCGCGGCGCTCGACCAGATCCTTTATACCCGGGACAAGGCTCAGTTGCAGGCCCAGGCCGTCAGCCAGACCATCGTGGATAACGATGCCGCCAACCTCGAGTCCGCGCAAGCACAGGTGAACGAGCAGCAGGCGGTGGTCGACAAGAAGTTCATCCGTGCGCCCTTCGCCGGCCGGGTCGGCATACGCGCGATCGATCCGGGCCAATACGTCGCCGCCGGAACGAAGCTGGTGACGCTGCAGTCGCTCGATCCGATCTATGCGGATTTCTATCTGCCGCAACAGTACCTGGAGCAGCTCGAGGTCGGGGGCAGCGTCACCGTGTCTACCGATGCCGCGCCCGGGCAGTCCTTCCCCGGTCGGATCGAGGCGATCAATCCGCAGGTCGATACGAACACCCGCAACGTCGAGCTTCGCGCGCGGCTTCCGAACGCCCAGCACAAGCTCCTGCCGGGCATGTTCGTCAACGTGAGTGTCGAGCGCGGTGCCGCGCAGCGCTACCTGACCTTGCCCCAGACCGCGATCGTCTACAACCCCTATGGCGCCTCGGTGTTCGTCGTCAAACCTGCCGGCGAGTCCGCGCGCCCGCCCGTCGCCGCGGCCGCCCTCATCGTGCAGCAGGAGTTCGTCGAGACGGGCCCGACGCGCGGCGATCAAGTGGCGATCGTCAAGGGCCTGAAGGAGGGTGATCTGGTGGTGACCACCGGTCAGCTCAAGCTGCGCAACGGCGCACAGGTGATCATCGACAACTCGGTCACGCCGGCAGACAACCCGAACCCGAATCCGCCCAACGAGTAGGGTCGCCCGAATGAATCTCACCGATCTGTTCATCCGCAAGCCCGTCCTGGCGACGGTGCTGAGCCTCGCCATCCTCGTGCTGGGCGCGCGCTCGCTGTTCAACTTGCCGGTACGCCAGTTCCCCAGGACCGAGAGCGCCACGATCACCGTCACGACCACCTACTACGGCGCGAATGCCGACGTCATGGCGGGGTTCATCACGACGCCGCTGGAGAACGCCATCGCCCAGGCGCAGGGCATCGACTACCTGACCTCGAACAGCCAGACCGGAACGAGCACCATCAGCGCGGTGCTGCGGCTCAATTACGACTCCAACCGGGCATTGACCGAGATCAACACCAAGGTCAACTCGGTGTTGAATCAGCTGCCGCCGCAGACCCAGCAACCGATCCTGACCGTGTCGACCGGCGACACCACCTCGGCGATGTACCTCGCCTTCAGCAGCGACGTGCTCGACAACCAGCAGATCAGCGACTACCTGATCCGCGCGGTGCAGCCGAAGCTGCAGGCCGTGGCCGGCGTGCAGCAGGCCCAGATCCAGGCCGGTCAGTTCGCGCTGCGCGCCTGGCTCGATCCCCGGCGGTTGGCTGCGCTCGGCATCACGGCGGCGGACGTCAGCACGGCGCTGGCCAATAACAACTACATCTCCGCGGTCGGAACCACCAAAGGGCAGATGGTCACCGTGGATCTGACCGCGGGCACCGATCTGCATTCGCTGGAGGCGTTTCGAAAGCTCATCATCAAGCAGCAGGGCGATTCGCTGGTGCGGCTCGAGGATGTCGCGAGTGTGACGCTCGGCGCCGATCAGTACAATTTCGAGACCGAATTTCATGGACGACCCGCCGTTTTCATCGCGATCAACGTCGCGCCAAACGCCAATCTGCTGAATACCACGGCGGGAATCCGTGCGGTGTTGCCGGACATCCTCGCGCAACTGCCCCACGGAGTGAAGGGCACGATCGCCTTCGACAGCACGGTGTTCGTCAATGCCTCGATCACCGAGGTGCAAAAGACCCTCGCCGAGGCCCTGCTGATCGTCACCCTGGTGATCTTCGGCTTCCTCGGCTCGGTTCGCTCGGTGGTGATTCCGGTGATCGCGATGCCGCTGTCGCTGATCGGCGCCTTCTTCGTGATGTTGCTGCTCGGTTACTCGATCAACCTGCTGACCTTGCTGGCACTGGTGCTGGCGATCGGACTGGTCGTGGACGATGCGATCATCGTGGTCGAGAACGTCGACCGGCACATCAAGCTCGGCAGCCCGCGACTGGAAGCCGCGCTCCTGGCGGCTCGCGAGCTCGGCGGGCCCATCATCGCGATCTCGGTGGTGCTGGTGGCGGTCTATGTGCCGATCGGCTTCCAGGGCGGCCTCACCGGAGCGCTGTTCTCGGAATTCGCCTTCACGCTCGCCGGCGCGGTGGGGGTCTCCGCCGTGATCGCACTGACGCTCTCGCCGATGATGTGCTCGCGGTTCCTGAAGCCGGGCCACGAGCAGGGGCCGCTGGCGCGCGCCATCGACCACAATCTGGAGCGCCTCACTCGGGGCTACCGGCACATCCTCTGGGCGGGACTGACGCACTGGAAGGTCGTCGTCGCGTTCGGATTCATCATCATCGTTCTGATCTACGCCATGCTGGCGGTGCCGCGCGCCGGAGCGCTGGCGAGCACCGAGCTCGCGCCCGAGGAGGATCAATCGGTGGTCATATACCTGCTGACGGCGGCGCCCGATGCCACGCTCGATCAAACGGCGATCTACTCGCGGCAGGTCTATCAGATCATGTCGAAGCTGCCCGAGTTCAGCAGCGCCTTTCAGATCAACGGCACGCAGGGCGTCAACGTCGGGTTCGGCGGCATGCTGCTCAAGCCCTGGAACGAGCGCAAGCGCGGCGCGCATGCCATCGAGCAGGAATTGCAGGCGAAGTACAACGGCATTGCCGGCGCCCGGATCGCGGCGTTCTCTTTCCCGCCGCTGCCCGGGGGCGGCAACGGCTTGCCGCTGCAGTTCGTGATCACGACCACCGGGCCGTTCGAGAACCTCGCGACGCTGGTGCACGAGATCCAGCAGCGCGCCCAGGCGAGCGGCAATTTCTACTTCCTCGACAACGATCTGAAGTTCGACAAGCCGCAGGCCACCGTGGTCGTGGACCGCGACGAGGCGGCCACCCTCGGGTTGAGCATGAAGGATGTCGGCGGGGCGCTGAGCGCGATGCTCGGCGGCGGCTACGTCAACTATTTCAGCATCGCGGGACGCTCGTATCGCGTGATCCCGCAGGTGCGGCGCATCGATCGGCTCAACCCGGATCAGCTCTACAGCTACTACATCGACACCGCCGCCGGCGGTGTGGTCCCGGCCTCGACGGTCGTCAAGCTCGTCACGCGGACGATTCCCGAGTCGATAAATCACTTTCAGCAGCTCAACTCCGCCACCATCAGCGGAGTCAGCGCGGTGCCCCTGGGGCAGGCCCTGCAGAGCCTGCGGCAGATCGCGCGGCAAGTCCTGCCGTCCGGCTACAACGTGGATTACGCCGGCCAGTCGCGCCAGGCGGTGCAGGAATCGGGTGCATTTCTCGTGACCCTGGCGTTCGCGCTGATCATCATCTATCTCGCGCTGGCCGCTCTGTTCGAGAGCTTCGTCGATCCGCTGGTGGTGCTGATGTCGGTGCCCATGGCCATCTTCGGCGCCATGGTGTTCATCTTCGAGGGCGCGGCGACGCTCAATATCTACAGCGAGGTCGGGCTGGTGACCCTGGTCGGGCTGATTGCCAAGCACGGCATCCTGATCGTGCAGTTCGCCAACGAGCAGCAGCTCGCGGGCCTCGGCAAGCGCGAAGCCGTGCTGGAGGCGGCCACGATCCGCCTGCGCCCGATCCTGATGACCACCGGAGCCATGGTGCTCGGTACGTTGCCGCTGGTCGTGGCGAGCGGTGCGGGCGCGGCCGGCCGCAACCAGATGGGGCTGGTGATCTTCACCGGGATCTCGATCGGCACCATGTTCACCTTGTTCGTGGTGCCGGCGATGTACCTGATGTTGGCGCGCGATCATGGCAAGCATCACGCCGCGGAGCCGGCGGCGCCGCCGGCGTGAGCGGGGGGCGGCGCGCCCTCTCCCCGTCCCAAGGGCCCCCTGCCATGGGCCGCTCTCCCGGCGCGGCTGCCATCACTCGATGACGACCGCCTCGTCCGCATTCAGATCGACTTTGCGAGGTGCGCCCTTGCGCAGCAGCAGCACGGCCGGGATTGCCGCGAGCGAGAGCCACATCATCAGCTTGAAATCGTCATCGTAGGCGACCATCGCGGCTTGCTGCGTAACTTGTGCATTGAGCGCGGCCAGGCCTCGCAGGCCCTGACCTTCCGCCATCTGCGCGCGAACGAGCGCGCTGAACGGCGTCAGGTGCTCCGCGAGCGAGGCATGCACGATCTGCGTGTTGCGCGTGAGCAGCGTCTCGACGATCGAGATGCCGACGCTGCTGCCGAGATTCCGGCACAGGTTGTACAGGGCGGCGCCCTCATTGCGCAGCGCCGGGCTCAAGGTGACGAATGCGGCCCCGGCCAGGGGAACCGACACGAGGCCCGAGCCGACTCCCTGCGCGATGCCCGACCACATCACCATGCCCGCGTCCATTTGCAGATCGAAGCGCGTCATCTGCCAGGAGGAGAATGCCGCGAAGGCGAAGCCCACGGTGATCACCCAGCGCAGATCGAGCCTGTGCACCAGGCGTCCGATGACGATCATCGCGAGCAGGCTCCCGAACCCGCGGGGCGCCGTGACCAACCCCGTCGTGACCACGGGATAGTTCATGAGGCCCTGCAGGAGCGGCGGCAGAAGCGCGAGGGTCGCGTACAGGATCAGCCCCACCGTGAAGATGAATATGCACCCTGCCATGCAATTCTGATCCTTGAACAGCGCCGGCTCCAGGAACCGCGTCTTGCGCGCGGTGAGCATATGCACGATGAACAGGTACAGCGCCGCCGCGGTCACCGCCGCCTCGATGCAGATCTCGGGGGAATTGAACCAATCCTTGAGCTGGCCGCGATCGAGCGTGATCTGCAGCGCGCCCACCGCGAGGCTGAGCGTCGCGAAGCCGAAGAAGTCGAATTGCGAGCGCTTGATCTCGGTTTCCGGCATCGCGCCCAATGTGCCGAGGTAGGCGAGGATGCCGAACGGCACGTTGATGTAGAACACCCAGCGCCAGTTGTAGTTCTCGGTGAGCCAGCCGCCGAACGCGGGTCCCACGATCGGCCCGATGGTGATGACCATCGCCCAGATGGTCATCGCCCGCGCGTGCCGCTCCGGCGGATTGATGTCGAGCATCACCGCTTGCGCCATCGGAACCAGCGCCGCCCCGCACGCCCCCTGCACCAGTCTCGCCGCCACCATCTGCGGCAGCGACTGCGCGAGCCCGCAGAACATCGAGGCGATGGTGAATCCGGCGATCGAAAACAGCAGCACGCGCTTTCGGCCGACCCGGCCCGCGAGCCAGCCGGTGAGCGGCGTCATGATGGCCGACGCCACGATGTACGAGGTCAGCACCCAGGCGATTTGATCCTGGCTGGCCGAGAGCGACCCCTGAATGTGCGGCAGGGCGACATTCGCAATGGTGGTGTCGAGAACCTGCATGATCGAGGCCATCATGATCGATATCGTGATGAGCGTGCGGCGCGGCCGGTCGGCCTCGCTGGTCGGGTCGATTGCGTTCAACGCGGCCGGCCCGCCGCAGCGCGGCCGGCCTCGAAGCGGCGCGCGTCGAGCGAATTGCCGGAACAGTCTGGAGTCGTCACCCGAGGTGGATGATAGCCCAAGGCTTGGGGCTGCGCGAAGATCGTTGTGCGCGGCGAGGCGGCGTATGCTCCGAGCGGCTGCTTACCGGGACTTGCGCAGCATCACGCCAGCCGCAAAGCATTCAGCGAGCGCGTGGAGGCATTCCAGGGCGCTTGACCGGCAGCGGGATGGCGTGCAAAAGCGCATCGCGGTAAGTAGCGCTCGAATGCAGGCAAGCGCCGCACGTCAGCGTGAGCGCGAAGATGCCGCGACCCGCGCGCTCCGCATACAACACCGCCGCTGCATTCACCAGCAGCGATCGCGTGATGCGCACGAAGTTCAGCGCCGCGAGCTCGGTCGATAGATGCTTGATCGAGTCACGGCTGAGGTATTCCACCTTGCCGGCGCGTAGCGTGACGTAGTTGCCGTCCGCCTCGATGTAGTCGACCGACCTCGGATCCAGGGGATACAGCCGCCGTTGTCGCTCGCCCACCAGAAAGCGAGGTGGACTCGGCGGCGCAGGCCCGCGCGCTGCTGCACTTGATGGCACGCGACTGCTCCCGGGTGGGCCACCGCTGAATTGATGACGGGCGCGAGCCATTGCCAGGTCGAACCGCTCTTCGGTCACCGGCATGACGAAATAATCGATGGCGCCTTCCGCAAAAGCCCTGACCGCGTGATCCGGGCAGCTGGAAACCATGATTCCGAGTGGACGGGTGCCCGCGCCCACCGCTCGCAACAGCTCGAAACCGGACATGTCCGGCAGCTCCACGTCCATGAGCACGACATCCGGGTTGAGCGTGTCCGCCGCATCGATCGCGGCCCTGCCGCAGGCCGCCTCGCCCACGACTTGCACATCGTGGCTGCGCTCGCAATGCCGAGTCAGGCTGTCTCGCGCATGTGCATGGTCATCGACGATCAATATTCTCACGCGTGTTCTCGGGACACCGCGGCGTCATCCCTTCCCGGTGCTCACTGCGGATGCAAAGCTGGATTTGCCGCCGAAGTAGCATTCGACCGCCTTCAGCTTGCCCTCTCGAAGCTGAAGATACTCCACGTTGCGGAACGTCCTGCCGTTCGTGGTGTGACAGACGTACATCACGAACGCCTGGTTGTCCGTGCCGATCACAACCTGCTTCAGGTCGAACCGGTCGATATAGGCAACCTGTGTGTCCCAGCATCCTGCCTTGAAAGCGCTCTTACTGATGTGGTCGTCGAGCGGGCTCGAGAAAGTGAAGTCGTCCGCAAGCAGGATGTCCAGCGGATGCCACTGCTTCGTCTCCCACGCGGCGTAGTATCCGCGGATGGTCTCGAGGCGCTTCGAGCGCGCCCCCGTCTCCGTGCTCGCGCCCGCCGACCGCGCGGCGCCGGCCGCAATCAGCGCGCAAGCGCCCGCCTCGAGTACTGTGCGGCGCGATACCGTTGCCTTTCTCATGGCTCATTGCTCCCTTGGGTTACCAGGTCTTCGGACTCCTCCGGCCGGCCTTTTTCTTCGGACGGCGGAACAGCAGTTCGACATAGCGACGCAGGTGGTCGATGCTCGCTTCGGCCACCGCGGCGCTGCCCTTGGCTTTCGCCAGGATGAACGCGCCCTGCAGCACGGCTTGCATGTGCAGCGCGAGGCCCTCGGCGGTCCACGGCGCGCGGATGCGCTGAAGCTTCATCGCGGCGGCGATGTCGGATTCCACCTTGGCGGCATGCGTGCTGATGCAGGCCTCGCAGGCCTCGCGGATAGCCGGATTGGTGTCGTAGATCTCCTGCACCATCGTGCCGACCAGACAGCTGAACTCGGCGATTTCGCCCGTCAACATCGCCTTGCGAAAGTCCAGATAGCCTAGAACACGCTCGAGAGGATCGCTGTGCTTGTGGTAGGGCGCGATCTCGAAAAAAGCCCCGGTGACCTCCGACCAGTGATGGGCCGCGGCGACCCCGAGCGCATCCTTGCTCTTGAAGTGATGAAAGAACGCCCCCTTGGTGACACCGGCCTGGGCGCAGAGCTCCTCGACGGAGGTCGCGGCATAACCCTTCTCGCGGATGATCGAGAAGGCCGCATCGAGAAGTTTGCTGCGCGCTCCGCCCGATGCTGATCGCTCGGCAGTTTGCGGATCCATGGTCGTGAGCGTACCAACCGGTCGGTACGTCGTCAAGATCAGTTGACTGGCCGAGGCGACGCGTCCCGTTCCCACGGACAATCGAGGCGCACAGGGCTGCGTGCGCCTTCGGTGCGCAGGGCTCCCCGCCTCGACCTCGATGGTATACTGGCCCGGACCTTGGGTGCTCTGATTATATGGGTACGCACTTCAACGTCCGACGCGGCTTGCTCAAGATGGCTGAATTCGTTCGAACCCGTCCGGCGTCGGGCCGCGCGCCCGCTGCCCAAATCGGCCGCGCCGCCCAGGGATCCGTGGTCACCGTTTCGTTGCGATTGCCTTGAGCGTACCTCTCGTCCACGGGTTTTCCGCGGCGGGAGAGCTTCGTATTCGATGGCGCGCGGTGGTGTACCTGTGGCTCGGCTACATCGTGCTCTATGCGGCCGGGTGGATATCGAAACCCCTGGTGGCCTCGGCGGCAATCTGGCCCGCACACGCCCTGTGTTTCATCGCGTATCTGTTGCTGCCGGTGCGGCGCTGGCCGCTGGTCGCGCTCGGCACGATCGCCTCGGAACTGCTGTCGGATGCGGCCTTGAATTGGGCGACGAACCGCCCTCAAGGCGCTCCGTCAGTCCTTCTCGGATTCGCGATCGCAAACACCCTCACGGCCGCCGGCCCCGCATTCCTTGCGCGCCAGATGCGGCTCTTTCGCGGAGGCGACCGCCCGCAGCTCATCATATCGCCGCTCTGGACCGTGGCGCTGTTTGCGGGAGTGCTGCCAGGCGCCGTCCTCGGCGCGCTCACACGCGCGCTCGCCGCCGGCGAACCCACGCTCCCCGCGGATACCTGCCTGTGGGTTCTTGCCGCGGTACTCACGATCGTCACGTTCAGCCCGGCGCTTTACGGGGCTCTGCTCGGATTCCCCGAGTCCGCGAGCCCTTTGGCCCGCCCATGGGAGGGATGGGCGGTCTCCGCAATCGTCATCGGCCTGTTCACCTGGTTCGCGATCGTGGCTTGGCCGCCGGCGGATCAACTCGTGGAACCGATGCTGTTTGCCGTGCCGCTCGTTTGGCTGGCTCTGCGCTTTTCCCGCCGTGCGACGAGCATCGCGGTGGCAATCGTTGCCACAGGGGTCGCGTTTCTCGCCGGGCACGGGCCCGGCAGCCATCAGAACCTCACCGACCTCGGCGGCTGGTCCGACGTCGTCATCTCAGTCGACATCTTTCTGCTGATCGGCGGCGGCGGTGCTTTGCTCGTGAATCTGTTGACGCTCAAGCAACGCATGCTGCTCGAGGAGCTCGCTCACGAGCGCGATCAGCTGCGCCACTACGCGCAGGCGCTCGATTTCGCCGAGGACGCGGCGCGGCGAGCGACGGCGGCTGATCTGCACGACGGCATCGGTCAAGTGCTGGTCGGTCAAAGCATGACGCTCGCCGCGATGCGCGCGTATGCAAGTCACCCCCCGCGGCTTGCCATGCTGCTCGAAGAGGCGGTGATGGCCTCTCGCGAGGCGCAAGAGGGCCTGCGAGTCATGATCCAGAACCTGACTCCTCCCGAGCTCGATCACGCGTCGCTCGAAGTGATGCTGCAGTGGCTGGTCGATCTGTTCAAGAAGCGCTTCGGGTTTCGCGTGACGTGCCGGGTAACTGGCGGAGCGGAGCTTCCGCGCCACCAGTTGCATCTGGTTTTCCGCTGCATTCGCGAGCTGCTGATGAATGCCTATAAGCACTCGCAACAGCAGTCTGCCGAAGTGGAGGTCGACGTCTCGCCCGACTCGATAGATCTGATTGTGGTCGACGAAGGCGTCGGCTTCGATGTGCGGCGCACCGCGCCCATGCTCGGACTGCGGTTCGGACTCGAGCAGCTGCGGGCGCGGGTGCGCGCCGCGGGCGGAATGCTCGATATCGATGCGGTCCCCGGCGAAGGCTGCCGCGTCACGGTACGGCTGCCATCATCCCCGCCGGATCCGGCGCTGACACCGACGCACCATGACGCGCAGGGTGGAGTCTCTGCTGATCCGCTGCGGAGCTGTCTTTATCAAGACCACTGAGCCGTCATGAAGGGCCGCTTCGCGAGTCGACGGCGCCTATTTCTGCGGCAGCTTCATGCAATCAATGACCTGATGCGTTCGGCGTCCTCTGCCGTCGCCGGGTTGTAGATCACCATGGTCAGATCGGTGCGGCCATCGACCGCGAATGCGGAATATTCGAAGGCGATCGAGCCGAGAGCCGGGTGGCGTATGTGCTTGACGGCCTCGCCGTGGGGCCCGCGCACATCGTTCTCGCGCCACATCGCCTTGAACTCGGGACTGAGCCGGCAGAGCTCCTCGACCAGCGGCTCCACCTCTGCCGCAGCGCCGGCGCGTGCTGAGTCAGCGCGAAATGCCCCCAATACGAATCGCGCCACACTCCCCCAGTCGTACTGGGCAGCCCGAGCGCGCGGATCGAGGAAAATGAAGCGCAGAATGTTGCGCTGCTCGGGCGGCAGCGAGCCATAGTCCATCAGCATCGCGGTTGCCGCCCGATTCCACGCAACGACGTCCCAGGTCGCTGTCCTGATGACGGCGGGGCTCGGGTCCAGCGCAACCAGAACACGCTGCAGCCGCGGCGTCACACCTTCGTTCTTGCGATAGCGCACTTCCGGCGGCCGGCCGAGACCCAGCAGAAACAGATGCTCGCGCTCGACATCCGTGAGCAGGAGGGCGCTTGCGATCCGATCGAGGACGTCGCTCGAGGGTGCGCCACCGCGACCCTGCTCGAGCCAGGTGTACCAGGTCGGACTGATGTGGGCCCTCTGCGCCACCTCCTCGCGGCGCAGCCCCGGGGTGCGGCGACGCTCACCCGGAAGGCCGAACGCCGCCGGATCGAGCTTCATGCGCCGCTCCCTCAAATAGCTGCCGAGCAGGTTTTCGCTCGCCCGGTGCTCGCTCATCCTGTTAGCAATCTTAATAGGATAATCTCACTACTTTACCATCATACATACTAGGCCGAAACTGACCTCCAAGGAAACTCGGAGCATCACTCATGCGCGTATTCGTCACTGGTTCTACCGGAAACATCGGCTCGAGAGTCGTCGAGGAACTGATCGCGGCAGGCCATCGAGTGCTCGGCCTCTGCCGTTCGGACGAGAAGGCGCCGGCTTTGCTGGCCGCTGGCGCCGAGGTCTATCGCGGGTCGATCGCCGACCCGGACCGTCTGAAAGACGGCGCCTCCCGATCGGATGGCGTCATCCATTTGGCCTTCAACCACGACTTTTCGCGATTCGTGCAAAACTGCGAGGATGATCGCCGCGTGATCATGGCGCTCGGCTCGGCTCTCGCCGGCTCCGACCGGCCGCTCATCGTGACCTCGGGGACCCCCATAGCCAACACCGTGCCCGGTGAGCCCGCCAGGGAGAACAATGCGATCGTCGGCTCCAAGGTGCATCCTCGCGCTGCCTCGGAGGAGGCGGCCGCCTCCGTCGCTGCGACCGGGATCAACGTATCGATCGTGCGGCTGCCGCAGGTTCACGACCCGGTCTCGCAGGGCCTCATCACCCCGACGATCGCGATGTACCGCGAACGCGGCGTGTGCGCCTATGTGGGAGAGGGTCTGAATCGCTGGCCGGCCGCGTACGTCCTCGACGTCGCGCGCCTCTACAGGCTCGCGATCGAAAAGGCTGAAGCGGGCGCAAAGTATCATGCCGTTGCGGAAGAAGGTGTGCCGATGCGCGACATCGCGGAGAGCATCGCTCGGCGCCTGAACCTGCCGGTCAAATCCATCACCGCGGACGAAGC